>NZ_BDBL01000046.1 GCF_001612965.1 Nocardia kruczakiae NBRC 101016 | reverse complement strand
GCGGGCGACGACTCGGCCGCGGGTGCAGGCGACGGCTCGACATCACGCGCGGCGGACGGGCCGGCACCGCGGCCGCTCGGGTCCGGTGGTGCGGATTCGGCGGGCTCGGGCGTTTCGGCACTCATGAGCCGGACCGGCTACGGGCTCCGGGCGAGCAAGGGGCGGGGGCCGAATCAGGAACGGCCACTTGCCTTTCCACCGGTCGCATCGTCCCGGCGAACGATGCGGCCGCGATCGAGTCGGCGACATCACGACACACGATCATCGACCTGCCCTTCCACGGGGCGAGCCCAGCGGACCCGGGAACCGACACAACGTCCTGCCAGGAACACGCCCTGTTCACATGCTTCCGAGTTGTCCACACACGCCGAAACCGATCTTTCCATGTCCCTCGGTTCCGGCGAGGGTGGGACGCATGCGCTGGATGTCGGCACTTCTCCTGGGGGCGGCGATGGTGGCCGTGAACTGCGGCGCCACCACGGCGAACGCCACGCCCGCGACCGGATTCGGCTGGCCGCTGCAGCCGCGTCCCGCCGTCGTGCGCGGGTTCGACAAACCGCCGCAGAATTGGCTCCCGGGCCATCGCGGAGTCGATCTCGCGGGCGCCGCCGGACAGTCGGTACTCGCCGCCGGCGCCGGAATCGTGGTGTTCGCCGGTGAGGTAGGCGGTAAACCGGTCGTCTCGGTGGACCATCCGGGCGGACTGCGCACGACCTACGAGCCGGTGCGAGCGAATGTGCCGGTCGGCCGCCGAGTCGAGCGCGGTTCGGCGCTGGGGACGCTGCAATCCGGACATGCGGGCTGCCCCGGCGTCTGCCTGCATTGGGGTCTGCGCCGCGGCCGCGACTACCTCGACCCGCTGGTCCTCGTGCGACACGCCCCCGTGCGCCTGCTGCCGGTGCGACCCGCGGGGCCCTCGGACACTCACCGGACCCCGGCGGCCCGCGCCGGTCTAGCGAACGGCCTCGGCGGCGCCGGATTCCTGGTCGGACAGTTCACGCTTCCACTGCCGGAAGCCCTCCTCGGTGCGCCCGCGCCGCCAGTATCCGGAGATCGAGGCCCAATCGGCGGGCACCCCGCGTTCGGTGCGGATATAGCGCCGCAGATCGTGCATGATTCTGTCGGCCTCACCATGGATGAAGACGTGCACGCGGCCCTCGCGCCAGGGCTCGGCACGGACGGCGGCGGCGAGCGCTTCGCCCGGGGCGCGATCTCCGCGATGGACCCACTCGAGTTCGACCGCCGCGGGGCGCGGGACATCCAATTCGTCGGCGGGACCGGCGATTTCGATGAACACCCGGCCGACGGCATCGGACGGCATGGCGGCACATGCGGCGGCGATGGCGGGCAGGGCGGCCTCGTCGCCGGCGAGCAGATGCCAATCCGCCTCGGGTTTGGGGGAATACGCGCCGCCCGGCCCGAAGAGTTCGATGGAGTCGCCCGGCCGAGCCGCTGCGGCCCACGGCCCCGCGACCCCCTCGTCACCGTGGTAGACGAAGTCGATGGCGATCTCTTCGGCCTCGGCATCGACGGCGCTCACGGTGTAGGTGCGCATCGTCTCGCCGTCGGGGCCGGGGAACAGCAGTTTGACGTAGGCGTCGGTGAATCCGTTGGGCTGGAATCCGGCGAACCCGGGACCGCCCAGGTACACCCGGATCAGGTGGTCGGTCAGTCGTCGGGTGCGCCTGACCTCGAAGGACAGTTTGGTGCGGGTACGAGCCACAGTGCGATACCTCCGATATTAGGGTTACCTAAGGCAGCGTAGCACGACTTATCTCCGATAGCTCGGAGTATATCGACGATAACTTCTAGTGTGCTACGTCGCTCCGGTATCCCTGGTGCGTCACTCCCGCCGCGAGCGAGGATGGGGTATGGCGAATTCCGCGGCCGCCGAGCCGTTCACCTATCCGGAAGTCGGGGCGACCGCCGGAGAATTCCCGCCCGGCTATCACCACTTCCGCCTGCGCCGCCGCATCGGCAGCGGGCGAGCGCTGTTCGAATCCGCCGGCGATCAGATCCTGGCCTACCGCATGCAGCGTGGCACCGGCATCTTCCAGCACGCCGATACCCCGGTCGCCGAACCGGGAACAGCCCTGACGGTGCGGCTGGGCTTCGCCGGTCTCGGCATCACGGCACCCTGCCGAATCATCTACGTGGTCGACGAACCGACCCGCCGCGGCTTCGCCTACGGCACCCTGCCGGGGCACCCGGAAATCGGCGAGGAACTCTTCGCGGTGGAGTACGACCCCGCCGACGAGACCGTCTACGGCGTGGTGGCCGCCTTCTCCCGTCCCGCCACCTGGTACACGAAACTCGGCGGCCCCGTCGTCCGCGCGATCCAGCACTTCATCGCCGGCCGCTATATCGACGCCATCCGCCCCTAGCCGACGCGAGGCCGTAGGCGACGACATGATCGGCCCATAGGCGGCGACGAACCCGTCCCAGACCGTCTCGCTCCGTAGGTCGGCCCAGATGTCGTACGCCCACGCATCGTCCGGGGTGTCAGGCGGCGGACTCACGAACGCCGGATGCACGATCTTGCTGTGCCACACGCACCTCGGCCCGGCTTCCCCGTCCGCCGAGCACGGGTCATAGCGCGCCCGACGCCGGACAGCACCCCGACATCGCGCCAACTCCCCGTGCCGAGTATTCGAACCGTCGGGCACACCAACGTGTTTCACGCTCAGCAGCCCAACCGCACCATTGTCGCGACCTGCGGGCGTCCGTCGCACCGCATCCACGCCCAGCGCGGGCCCCCATCCCAGAGTGCCGCTGGATGATTCGACGATATGCGCACCCGGTCGCAGGCCTCCGTGGCGTTCGGCGCTGCGCACCATGTGCAGCGCGGGCCGGTCCTTCATGCCACCCGGATCGGCACCTTCGAGTGTGGCCCAGAATCCGCGGCCGCGGCCGCGGCCGCTGCTCAGGCGCGGGGGTGGGCCTGGTCGTGCACACGTTTCAGGCGTTCGATCGAGACGTGGGTGTAGAGCTGGGTGGTCGCCATACTGGCGTGGCCGAGCAGTTCCTGGACAACGCGCAGGTCGGCTCCCCCTTCCAGCAGATGGGTGGCGGCGGTGTGACGCAAGCCGTGCGGGCCCAGGTCCGGCGCCCCGGGTACCGCCGAAACAACCTCGTGCACAACAGTTCTGGCTTGGCGCTGGTTCAGTCGGCGGCCGCGCCGGCCGAGCAGCAGCGCGCGCCCGGATTCGGCAGTGGCCAGGTGCGGGCGGCCGAAGTTCAGCCAATTCTCCAGTGCCCGGTCGGCGGGCAGGCCGAACGGTACCGAGCGCTCCTTGTTGCCCTTGCCCAAGACCCGGACCAGCCTCCTGCCCCGGTCGACGTCGTCGATGTCGAGTCCACACAGCTCGCTGACCCGGACACCGGTGGCGTACAGCATCTCCACGACGAGCCGATCCCGCAGGGCCATCGGGTCGCGCTGCGCCGCACCGGATTCCGCGGCGTTCATGGCGGCGTCGGCCTGGTCCTTGGCCAGGACGGCGGGCAGGACCCGGTGCGCGCGGGCCGAGCCCAGCCGGGGGCCGGGATCGGCCGTGAGGCGGCCGGTATGCGTCAGCCAGGCGGTGAACGTCCGTGCGGCCGAGGCACGCCGCGCCATGGTGGTTCGGGCGGCGCCACCGGCCGACTGTTCGGCCAGCCACGAACGCAACAGCGGCAGATCGATTTCTCCCACCGCGGCGTCGGGCGAGCGGGCACACAGATGTTCCAGCAGCGATCGCGCATCCCCGAGATAGGCCCGCACCGTGTGCGCGGACCGGTTGCGTCCGAGTAGCAGGTGCCGTTCGTACTGCTCGAGCAGATCCGCGAGATCGCCCGGTAATCCGTCCATTTCTTCACGTTCACCGGCGGCCGCCCCGCACGCAAGCCCCCGCGCCGACAGCACACCCGCAGAACCTGTTACGCCCCCTTTCGCACGGTGCGGAACCAGCCCGAACTGTCCGACCCGACCAGCCCGGCGACCTCGAGGGCGACCAATGCGGCGCGCACCGCGTGGATGGTGAAACCGCACTCGTCGGCGATCTGTTTCGGCAGGCGCGAACCGGCCACCGGCAGTTCGGCGAAGACGGTCGCCTGGTCGCCGGCGAGATCCGGCCCGACTCCGGTACCCGTGGGCAACGACAGTCGCAGGGGCCCGACCTCGTCGTGGATCTCGTCGACGCGAGTGACGAGGATCGCTTCCCGGTCGCGGATCATGCGGTGGCAGCCGACGGACGCCGCGGCGGTGATCGGCCCCGGCACCGCGAGGGCCGGACGGCCCAGGCGCCGAGCCCATTTCGCGGTATTGCGCGCACCGCTGCGCATACCCGCCTCGACCACCAGCACTCCGTCGGACAGGGCCGCGATCAAACGGTTCCGCGCCAGGAACCGGTGTTTGAGAGCGGCGGCGCCGGGCGGGTATTCGCTCACCACCACACCCGTTTCGGCGATCTCGGCCAGCAGGCGTTCGTGCTGAGCGGGATAGGGGCGGTCGACACCGCACGCCAGCACAGCGATGGTGGGGCCGCCGACGGCCAGGGCCGCGCGATGGGCCATCCCGTCGATGCCGAATGCGGCTCCGGACACGATCGTCCAACCGTGTGCGGCCAGTTCACCCGCGAGTTCGGCGGTGACCTGTTCGCCGTATCCGGAGGAGCAGCGAGCGCCCACCACGGCGAGGGCCTGTTCGGTGTACTGCTGCAACGACAACGGGCCGCGGGCCCACAGCACCAGCGGCACCGCGGCGTCGGCGTCGCGGGCCGGGTCGAGCTGGGTCAGGCCCAGCAGGCGCCACTGCGGCCACTCCTGGTCGTCGGGAGTGATCACTCGTCCACCGATGCGCGCCATCAGCTCGAGATCGCGTTCGGCACGGTCGACGTCGCGCCGGCGTTCGGTCGGACCACGCAGCGATTCGGGCAGATCGCATTCACGCACCGCACGCGCCGCCTCCACCACGCCGACGCGCGCGATCAGCGCCGACAACGCCGGACACGGCCCCTCCACCACGCGAGACAGATAGACCCACGCCAGCCGCTGTTCGTCCGCGTCGACGGTCACCAGCGATGTGACGCCACCCGAGTCGCCGTCCACGCCGACACCGTGACCGGTCACCGCGACACCTCCGTCTCGCCGGCGACGCGGCACACGTGCTGGTGGTGGCGCGGAAATCGACAGCCCGGCGTCGCGGTCATGTCATCCCCCTCCCTGCGAAAAAGACCGTGCCGGTCCGCTCGATCCCGACTCCGAACGCGTTCGGCGATCCCCATTCCCGCGCGGCCCATCGATCTGCGAATCATCTGTTCCCTCCCTTACTACGCATTCGGTCACCCCGTCCCCACGCCTCACACCTCACGTGCCCCAAGACGCCTCACGCCTCACACCTCCCGCGCCCCACGACGCCTCATGCCCCGCGCCTCACGCGCCCCACGGCACCCACGCCCACGCCCACGCCCACGCCCACGCCCACGCCCACGCCCACGCCCACGCCCACGCCCACGCCCCGAGGATGGGCGCCGAAGCCCGGCGAAATCTACTCAGGACACGCCGCGTTGCCGAAAGTTCAACGCCTGCAAGACATCCTGCGCCGACGGCACCTCTCCTCCGCGTAGGTCGCAGACGGTCCAGGCGACTCGGATCGCCCGGTCCGCACCGCGTGCGGACATCCGGCCCTGCCGCAGTGCGTTCTCCACCGGTGCCAGCGCATCGGCCGGCAAGCGGAAGCGCTGGCGCAGGACATGGCCCGGCACCTCGGCGTTGACGGTCCACCCGTACTCGGACCAGCGGCGCGCCGCGACCTGCCGCGCCAGCTCGACCCGTTCCCGCACGACGACACTGGATTCGGCGTCGGACGGGGTGAACGTTCCGGCGGCGTGCGCGTGCATCTGGACCCAGATGTCGATGCGATCCATCAGCGGCCCCGACAGTTTGCCCAGATATCTGCGGCGGGCCAGCGGCGCACAGATGCAGTCGACGTCGCGGGCGGGAGCACACGGGCAGGGGTTCGCCGCCAGGATGAGCTGGAAGCGTGCCGGATATCGGGCCACGCCGTCGCGGCGGGCGATGCGAACCTCGCCCTCCTCCAGCGGAGTGCGCAACGCCTCCAGCACCTTGGTGCCGATCTCGGCACATTCGTCGAGGAAGAGGACACCGCGGTGGGCCCGGCTGACGGCCCCCGGACGCGCGGATCCGGAACCGCCGCCGACCATCGCCGACACCGATGTCGAATGGTGCGGAGCCACGAACGGCGCCGTCGTGATGAGCGGATGATCGTCGGACAACGTCCCGGCCACCGAATGGATGGCGGTGACTTCCAGCGACTCCGATTCCGTCAGCGCCGGAAGCAGCCCCGGAAGTCGTTGCGCCAACATCGTTTTGCCGATGCCGGGCGGCCCGGTCAACAACAGATGATGGCCGCCGGCCGCGGCCACCTCCAACGCCCAGCGCGCCTCGTCCTGCCCGACCACCTCGTTGAGATCGCCGATACTTCGCCGAGGGGCGGTGTAGTTGCCGTCCGGCGCCGACAGTTCGCCGTCACCGCGCAGCCAGTCGATGAGCGCCCGCAGTGTCGGCGCACCGAGCACGGTGATGCCGTCCACGAGTCCGGCCTCACCGAGCACCGACTCGGGCACCACGACGGTCCGGCGGCCGGCGGTCCGCGCCGCCAGGACGGCGGGGAGAATGCCGCGCACCCGCCGCACCCGGCCGTCGAGGGCCAGTTCGCCGAGCAGGACCGTACCGGCGAGCTTCGCGCCGGGCACCGAATCACCGGCGTGCAGTACGGCCGCGGCCAATGCCAGGTCGTACACGCTGCCGACTTTCGGCAGCGTCGCGGGCGACAGGGCGAGAATCACACGCCCGTCGGGCCACTTCTCTCCCGAGTTCGCCACCGCGGCCCGGACCCGGTCCCGCGATTCCTGCAATGTGGTGTCCGGGCGCCCGACCAGATGGACCGACGGCAACCCCTGCCCGATATCGGCCTCGATCTCCACGAGTTGCCCGTCCACCCCGGTCACAGCCACCGAATGCGCGCGTCCCAGCGCCATCAGAAGGCCGCCCGGACGTGCTCGATCTGCGGGTCCCGGCCCGGCAGCAGCAGGACCGACACCACATCGAAGCGGACCCGCCGCCACGGTCCGCTCTGTTCGGCCAGCCACAGTAGCGCCAGCCGCCGGATGCGCTGCTGTTTGGCGAAGGTCACCGACTCGGCCGGTGTGCCGAACCCCAGCCCGGAACGCGTCTTGACCTCGACGAAGGCGGTGGTGTCGGACTCCCGGACGATGAGGTCCAGTTCGCCGTAGCGACACCGCCAGTTTCGTTCGACGATCCGCATCCCGGCCCCCTGCAGGAACTGCGCGGCCAGTTCTTCTCCGTGGGCGCCGAGCGCCAGATTGTGTGCCACCCGCTCAGGATGCCGTCGGCGTGATCGCGGACTGCGGGCCTCACCTGCGGAAACAGAAAGTCTGTGGATGAACCCGGGGCTGGGGATCAACGGTGGTGCCGTCGACCGATCACCCCAGGTGGGACGGTTCTCGCGGCCTGCGCGCTATTCGGGCAGGCGCAGGTCCGGCTTCTCCAGTTCCTCGATGTTCACATCCTTGAACGTGATCACGCGGACGTGTTTGACGAAGCGGGCGGGCCGATACATGTCCCAGACCCACGCATCCGACATCCGCACTTCGAAATACACTTCACCGTCGGCGTTCTGCGGGCGCAATTCGACTGAATTGGCCAGATAGAAGCGGCGTTCGGTCTCGACGACGTACGAGAATTGACCGACGATGTCCTTGTACTCGCGATACAGCGAGAGTTCCATCTCGGTTTCGTACTTCTCGAGGTCCTCGGCGCTCATGCCTCGCTCCGCTTGCTCATCGGGTGGAATATCCTCCTCTATCGCCACGAACGCTGTAGGTCACATCATCCCGCATGGGCCGGATCGGCAGCCACCCGCCCGGTCTCCCCGGCCTCGGTGCCCCGCACATTGCGCCACGACCGGCGGTGTTCGTCGCTGGGCCCCAGCCGCTCCAGCGCCGCCAGATGTTCGGGCGTGTTGTAGCCCTTGTGCGCGGCGAAACCGTATCCGGGCAGGTCACGGTCCATCTCGACCATGATCCGGTCGCGGGTGACCTTGGCCAGAATGCTGGCCGCGGCGATACACGCCGCCGCCGCGTCACCGCCGATCACCGGCAGCGACGGAACGCTGATACCCGGCACCCGGAAGCCGTCGGTGAGTACGTACCCGGGCCGCACCTCCAGACCCGCCACGGCCCGGCGCATGCCCTCGATATTGGCGACGTGGATGCCGATCGCGTCGATCTCCCAGGCGGGGATCACCACGACCTTCCAGGCCAGCGCCCGGCGCACGATCACCGGATACAGCTGCTCGCGCACGGCCTCGGTCAGCTTCTTCGAATCATCCAGTCCCGCAAGGGAATCGTAGGCCTTGGGCGCGAGCAGGCAGGCCGCGACCACGAGCGGGCCGGCGCAGCATCCCCGACCGGCCTCGTCGACACCCGCGACGGGACCGAGACCGCTGCGGATCAGCGCCGCTTCCAGCGTGCGCAGGCCACCGGCCCGCCGCATCACCACTCGCGGCGGCCAATCTCCTGTGCGAACCACCGGCCGGATGATCTTGCCGCCCTTACCATTGCGCGTCGTGCGTCGCGATGTCTCCGCCACTGCACCTACCGTTCGACTATCCCGTGACTCGATTATCTCGCGCCGCGCGCCTCAGTTCGTCTGCGGATTCTGCGACTTGACCGGGCCTATCCGGTTCGGCGGCCAGATCTTGAACACCGCTTTACCGCGCACAGCGTCGATCGGGACGGTGCCGGAGTACTCGTCGTCGACATGGGCGCGCGAATCCGCGGATTCGTTGCGGTTGTCACCCATCACCCACAGATTGCCGTCGGGCACCTTGACCGGCCCGAATTCGCGACCCCGCGGGTCGATCGACAGCCCGCCGGCCACCTTGGTCGCATAGGCCAGCCCCGGCTGATAGGGGTAGATGTAGTGCGCGTAGGGCTCGTCGAGCGGTTTGCCGTCGACCATCACCCGGCCCTGCGCATCGCAGCACTGCACGGTTTGACCGCCGGTCGCGATCACGCGCTTGACCAGGTCGTTCTCGTCCGGCGGCACCAGGCCGAAGAACGAGAAGAAGTTCTGCACGCCGCGTACGGCGACATTGCTGGAGCGGTTGGAGTGGTAGGACTTGTTCCAGGAGCCGCTCGGGCCGACGAAGACCACGACGTCGCCGGGCTTGGGATCGCCGAAGTCGTAGCTCAGCTTCTCGACGTAGATCCGGTCGCCCGTGCAGCCGGCGCAGCCGTGCAGGGTCGGTTCCATCGACTGTGACGGGATCACATAGGGCCGGCCGATGAAATTCACCACCAGCGCCGCGATCACGGCGGCGATGACGATCAGGATCGGCAGTTCCTGCCAGAAGGGTCGCTGCTTGCGCTTGCGCCTGCCCCGCCGGCTGCGCGATGCGGACTCGCCCTTGCGTTCGCCACCGGCACGGTTGTCATCGGCTCCGGGCACCGCCACCGACTCGCTTTCGTCTGCCACGCCGAACAGGTTATCCCGCAGCCATGTTCGTCGTCGCCCCGGCGCACCCCGCGCGCCGGGAAGGCGGGCATCTCGGGCACATCCCGGCCGGAAAAAGGAAAACCCCCGGTCGCGAGGACCGGGGGCAGACGTGAACGGGCAGAGCCCTGATGTTCAGCGCTTCTCCTTGATCTTGGCGGCCTTGCCGCGCAGATCGCGCAGGTAGTACAGCTTGGCCCGGCGGACGTCACCGCGGGTCACCACATCGATGTGGTCGATGTTGGGGCTGTGTACCGGGAAGGTGCGCTCGACACCCACGCCGAACGACACCTTGCGCACGGTGAAGGTCTCGCGGATGCCGCCGCCCTGGCGGCGGATGACCGCACCCTTGAAGACCTGGATGCGCTCCTTGTTACCTTCGATAACCTTCACGTGCACGTTCACCGTGTCACCCGGGCGGAAGTCCGGGATATCGGTGCGCAGCGACTTTTCGTCGACGAAGTCGAGGGTGTTCATTTCCGTCCTTTGGAAGTTCGCGTGAACAGAGGAACCTGGCGGCAACTGCTCGGCCGGTTCGTGCTCCGGATAATGGGCGGTGCGCCGGGCCGAATTCGCCCAGAGCAACCTGAGCATTGTGCCAGATCAGGCCGCTGCACGAAAAATCGCCCCCGCAGTCCGCACGGCCCGGGCGTCATTGTCCGGAATGCCGGGGGTGGGCCGCGGTCAGGCCGTCCGCATCGGCCGGTCGCGACGTATCCGCAGGTGGCGACGTGTCGGCCGAGTTCGTCCGGGGCGGCCCCTCGTGCATCGAGGCCCGCATGGCCCTGGTTCGCAGATGGGCGGGCGGAGCGGGGACCACGGTCCGCGCCAACTCTTCCTCGGCGGCGCTGCGGACGTGGGCGACATCGGGCTTACCGGCGACCAGATCCTGGACGAAGATCTTGGCCCGGATCACCGGGCGCCGGTACCGGCGTTCGCGCACGACCGCGCGGTACATCAGGCGGCGGCGTTCGCCGTAGCGCCAGCGCGCCCACGGCGCGCCCGGCCGGCTCAGCCGCAGGGCGCCCACGACCAGCAACGGCAGGAAGAACATGCCGAACAATCCGGTCCAGATCTTGCCCTTGGCGATGACGATCGCGGCCAGCACCAGATTCACCAGCGCGAAGACGCCGAGGAAGCTGCGCCCCGCGACGCTGCCGTCGTGCCGGATGTCGTTGACGTCGAGCAACCACAGCGGATGGAAGCCGAGCAACAGCAATCCCGTCACCGCCACCGCGACGAACACCGCATCGACCGACGTGCGCCCCTGCTCCTCCCAGTACACGTCGCGCAGGTAATAGATCAGCGCGAATTCGTCGAGCACCAGGGCCGCGCCGACACCGAACGTCGAGGCGAGCGCGGAGATGGTGCCGACCCCGCTGTTGTAGGTCGCGACCATGCCCAACCCCGACGTCAGCACCAGCACCACCCCGAACACCATGTGGTGGATGTGCACGTTGCCGGCGCGCAGGTTGCCGGGCCACCAGCGCACCTGCTTGCGAATCATCCGCACACTGAGCCGGATCAGCAGGAATCCGACGATGAAGCCGAGCAGGAAGCACAGCAACGGCAGGCGTCCCTCCGCGAGAATCGCGTCGTCGAACCAGCGCCGCACAGCCGTCGTCCCCTCACTCGGAACCGGGGTCGGGGTAGTGATGCCCCGCGGGGCCGATCACCGAGATCGAACCCGCGACTCCATTGTCCCGTACCCGGCCGCCGCGGTCGGGACAAACCCGCATGCGACGGCCGCCGAGGCCTTACCGCCCGAAACCGGCGCGGCGCAGCGCATCCGCCATCGCACCCGACGGCTCGGGCGCGCTGCGGCGCTGCTGATTTCGGCCCTGCCCCTTGTTCTGGCCGCCGCCACGGTTCTGTCCGCCGCGATCCTGACCGCCACGATCCTGGCCGCCACGGCCCTGATTGGCCTGGCCGCCACGCGGCTGGCCACCGCGGTTCTGCCCGCCGCGCTGGCCCGCGCCGCCCTTCTCGGGCTTGCCGGCACCGGGCTCGTCGTCCAGGCGCAGGCTCAGGCCGATGCGCTGGCGGGCGACGTCGACCTCCAGCACCTTCACCTTCACCACGTCACCGGACTTCACGATCTCGCGGGGATCGCGGACGAACGAATGCGACATCGCCGAGACGTGGACGAGCCCGTCCTGATGGACTCCCACATCGACGAAGGCGCCGAAGGCGGCCACGTTCGTCACCACACCTTCGAGCACCATGCCGGGTTCGAGGTCGGCGACCTTCTCCACACCGGCGGCGAATTCGGCGGTCTTGAACTCCGGGCGCGGGTCACGGCCCGGCTTCTCGAGTTCGGCGATGATGTCGGTGACGGTCGGCACACCGAATTTCTCGTCGGTGAATTCGCTCGGCCGCAGTGCCCGCAGGGCGGAGGTGTTGCCGATCAGGCCGGGTACGTCGCGTCCGGTCGCCTCCAGCATCCGGCGCACCACCGGATAGGCCTCGGGGTGCACGGCCGAGGAGTCCAGCGGATCGTCGCCGCCGCGGATGCGCAGGAAGCCCGCGCACTGTTCGAACGCCTTGGGGCCCAGCCGCGGAACTCCCAGCAGCGCGGTGCGACTGCGGAACGGTCCGTTCTGATCGCGATGCGCCACAATCGATTCCGCGACCGAGGACGCGATACCGGAGACGCGGGACAACAGCGGCACCGAGGCGGTGTTGACGTCGACACCGACCGCGTTCACCGCATCCTCGACCACCGCACCCAGCGACCGGGCCAGCAGCGTCTCGGAGACGTCGTGCTGGTACTGGCCGACGCCGATGGACTTCGGCTCGATCTTCACCAGCTCGGCCAGCGGATCCTGCAGCCGGCGCGCGATCGAGACCGCGCCGCGCAACGAGACGTCCAGTTCCGGCAACTCCTGCGAGGCGTACGCCGAGGCGGAATACACCGACGCGCCCGCTTCCGACACCACGATCTTGGTCGGCTTCCGCGCGCCGGGCGTCGCACCGATCCGCGAAATCAGTTCCGCGGCAAGGGCGTCGGTTTCCCGGGAAGCGGTGCCGTTGCCGATCGCGATGAGCTCCACGTCGAACCGCGCCACCAGCGCACCGAGGACGGCCAGCGACTTCTCGGTCTGGCCCTGCGGCTTGTGCGGGTAGATCGTCTCGGTGGCCACCACCTTGCCGGTGCCATCCACCACGGCCACCTTCACGCCGGTGCGGTAGCCCGGATCCAGGCCCATGGTCGTGCGGGTGCCGGCCGGTGCGGCGAGCAGCAGGTCACGCAGGTTGGCGGCGAAGATGTCGACGGCGTCCTTCTCCGCGGACTGCCGCAACCGCATCCGGATATCGATGCCGAGGCTGACCTGCAGTTTGGTCCGCCACGCCCAGCGCACCGTGTCCAGCAGCCAGGTGTCGGCCGGGCGCCCCTGGTCGGCGATGCCGAACTTGTGCGCGATGCGGCCCTCGTAGATGGTGCGCTGCCCCGGTTCCGGTTCCTCGGTGTCGGGTTCGAGCGACAGGCTCAGCACATCTTCCTTCTCGCCGCGCAGCAGCGCGAGGATGCGGTGCGAGGGCAGTTTGGCGAAGGGCTCGCTGAATTCGAAGTAGTCGGCGAATTTGGCCCCGGCCTCTTCCTTACCGGTCCGGACCCGCGAGGTGACCTGTCCGCGCTCCCACATCAATTCGCGCAGTTCACCGACGAGGTCGGCGTCTTCGGCGAATCGCTCCACCAGAATCGCGCGGGCGCCGTCGAGCTGTTCGGCGGTGTAGCCGGCCGGATCGGTGGCGGGGTCGCCGATGAGGGCGTCCGCGACCGGTTCGTGCCCGGCTTCGCGGGCGATCTGCGCCTTGGTGCGCCGCTTGGGCTTGTAGGGGAGGTAGATGTCCTCGAGGCGGGCCTTGGTCTCCGCGAGCATGATCTGCTGTTCCAGCGCGGCATCCAATTTGCCCTGCCCGCGAATGGATTCCAGGATCGAGTTCCGGCGCTCGTCGAGTTCGCGCAGGTAGTGCAGCCGCTCCTCCAGTTGCCGCAGCTGCGCGTCGTCGAGCCCGCCCGTCACCTCCTTGCGGTAGCGGGCGATGAACGGCACGGTCGACCCGCCGTCGAGCAGCTCTACGGCGGCGCGGACCTGTTCGTCACGGACCGAGAGCTCCTCGGCGATCCGCCTGCCGACACTGGCCAGGCGGACCTTACCGGTGGCGGGGGCGTCGGCCGGAGCGGTGCCCACGGAGGCTTCCGTGCCGGTGGTTGCTTCGGTGCTGACGGGTTCGGAGGCTGTCGTCACGCTGGCTGACACTACCGTCGGCCGCCGACAGCAGACCAGGTGGAGCGGCCGGTGCTCACACAGCCGCACCCGGCGTCGGCGTGCCGGGAACGGAAACGGCCGAAAAGTGGCTGGCCACAGCCTCGCCGATCTCGTGACCGCGATCGAACCCGATATTCCGGGCGACCACACATCCGCACCCTGTCACTGGCGCGTCGGCGACGTTCGGCACGCGATACGACAGCGGCGCGGGTGCCGGATCGCGGCGCGGTGAAGTCCTGTCGCGCAGAGTGTTCGGTTACTCCGGCGGCAACAGATCCGGGCGCCGTTGCCTGGTCCGCAGCACCGATTGTTCATGCCGCCACGCCTCGATGCGCGCGTGATTACCCGACAGCAGAATTTCGGGCACATCGAGTCCGCGCCAGCTCACCGGCCGGGTGTAGCTGGGGCCTTCGAGCAGGCCGTCGGAGAACGAATCCTGTTGGTGGGAGGCCTGATTGCCCAGGACCCCGGGGATCAGGCGCACCACCGCCTCGGTCATCACCAGCACGGCGGCCTCCCCGCCGATCAGGACGTAGTCGCCGATGCTGACCTCTTCCACCCGGACCCGGCGGGCGGCATCGTCGAAGACGCGCTGATCGATACCCTCGTAGCGGCCGCAGGCGAAGACCAGATGCGATTCGGCAGACCAGCGCTGGGCCGTCTCCTGGGTGAACGGCACACCGGCCGGCGTCGGGACGACGAGCAATGCCTCGTCCGGGCACACCTCGTCGAGCGCATCACCCCAGACGACGGGTTTCATGACCATGCCCGGGCCGCCCCCGTAGGGCGCGTCGTCGACCGACTGGTGCACATCGTGGGTCCAGCGCCGCAGATTGTGCACGTCGAGTCGAACTATGCCCTTCTCGATCGCCTTGCCCAGCAACGCCGTTCGCAGCGGCTCGAGATATTCGGGGAAGATGGTGACGACGTCGATGCGCAGAGCTGACGAGCGCTGCGCGGGTTCGTCGGCTCCGGTCGCCATCACTACTCCTCGTCCAGCAGGCCTTCGGGTGGGTCGATCACGATCAGGCCCTCGGCGAGCGACACGGTCGGCACGATCGCGGTCACGAAGGGCACCAGAATTTCACGACCGGCGCGCCCACCGGCACCCGCACCGGCTCGGATGGACAGCAATTCGCCCGCGGCCGAATGCAATACCTCGTTCACGGTGCCGATCTCGGTCCCGTCCGCGAGCCGCACGCTCAGTCCTTCGAGTTCGTGATCGTAGAACTCGTCGGGATCCTCCGACGGCGGAAGATCATCGGTGTCGACGAGAAACAGGGTGCCGCGCAACGCATCCGCGGCGGTGCGATCGCCGACACCCTCGAGACGGACGAGAAGCCGGCCCGAATGCTCTCGGGCCGACTCCACCGTGAATATGTCCACCGCCTCACTTCTCGGCGCCCGGCCACGCAGGCGGGCGCCGGGAGCGAAGCGGAGTTCGGGTTCGTCGGTACGTACCTCGACCACGAGTTCGCCGCGCACACCGTGCGATTTGGCGACCCGCCCGACTACCAGTTCCATCTACTGATCGGTGTCGACCACGTCGACCCGGATACCCCGGCCACCGATACCGGCGACCAGGGTGCGCAGCGCGGTCGCGGTACGACCGCCGCGGCCGATCACCTTGCCCAGATCGTCCGGGTGGACGTGGACCTCGACGGTGCGTCCCCGCCGGCTGGTGATCAGATCGACGCGCACGTCGTCCGGATTGGCGACGATGCCACGCACCAGGTGCTCGACGGCATCGGCGACGACCGCACTCATGCCTCCACCTCGCTGGCGCTCGGTTCCGGCATGACTGCGGTGGCAGCTGTGCTGTTGGTTCGCTCGCTGCGCTCGCTCACGTTACTCAGCAGCCTCGGTCGCGGCCTCGGCCTCGCCCTCGGCGGCCTTGGACTTCTTCTTCTTGGGGGTGACGGCCTCGGCGACCGGCTCGCTGTCGGCGGCGGCCAGGGCGGCGTTGAACAGGTCCAGCTTGCTCGGCTTGGCGGCCTTGACCTTCAGGGTGCCCTCGGCGCCCGGCAGGCCCTTGAACTTCTGCCAGTCGCCGGTGATCTCCAGCAGACGCTTGACCGGCTCGGTCGGCTGCGCGCCGACGCCCAGCCAGTACTGCACGCGCTCGGAGTCGACCTCGATCAGCGAGGGCTCTTCCTTCGGGTGGTACTTGCCGACGTTCTCGATGGCGCGGCCGTCGCGGCGGGTGCGCGCATCGGCGATGACGATGCGGTACTGGGGGTTGCGGATCTTGCCCAGACGGGTCAGCTTGATCTTGACAGCCATGGCTGTATCGATGCCTTTCGATGGCGGCCGCCCGGGGGCAGCCTGAGTGGTCACGGCGCAATTCAGCAGCCCGCACGGGGTGTGGGCCCGGTTTTGCGTTGAGTGTGTGACCGCCGCGCGGTACGTAACCGGAGACGGGCTGACACTGTCCTCGAACACGGCACCGCGAGCGGATCGCGCTTGTCGATGAGGACGGTCGTTCATTGTGCCAGATACGCCCGCACCCGGAGAAATCGCCCCGGAATCGAGCGGGCCGTTCGCCGAGCATGTGGAGATCGGTGACCAGCGCCGTTGCCGAACCGTTCGGCGCGCCGACACCCCTACCGGTGTCCGGTGACCGGATCGCGGCCCGGATACACCCGCCCGCGGAGGACGACGTATGCCGGGGCGTCGAGCGCATCGCGGCTCGACCGCGGATCGGTGCGGTAGACGACGAAATCGGCCGGTGCCCCGTCCTCGATGCCCGGCCGGCCGAGCCACTCACGCGCCCGCCACGACGCCGCCGCCAGCGCCTCGTGCCGCGACAACCCGGCCCCGGCCAGCGCGTCGATCTCGTCGGCGATACGGCCGTGCTTGATCGAACCGCCGGCGTCGGTGCCGGTATAGATCGGCACCCCCGCGGCATGGGCGTCGGCGACGGTGCCGCGGACCCGGCGGTGCAGATCGCGCATATGGGCAGCGTAGACCGGGAATTTGCCGGCGCTGTCGGCGATATCGGGGAAGGTGTCGATATTGACCAGGGTGGGCACCAGGGCGGTGCCGTGTTCGGCCATCATCTCGATGGTGTCGTCGGTGAGTCCGGTGCCGTGCTCGAGGCAGTCGATGCCGGCGTTGATCAGGCCGGGCAGCGCATCCTCGCCGAAGACGTGCGCGGTGACGCGGGCGCCCTCCCGGTGCGCGGCGTCGATGGCCTCCTTCAGGATCGCGTCGCTCCACAGCGGCCGCAGATCACCGGCGGACCGATCGATCCAGTCGCCGACGATCTTGACCCAGCCGTCGCCGAAGCGCGCCTGTTCGGCGACGATCTCGGGCAGGTCGCGTTCGTCGTCCAGTTCGATGCCCAATTCGCGGATATACCGCTTGGGCCGAGCGATGTGGCGGCCGGCCCGGATGATCTTCGGCAGTTCGTGGTGGTCGTCGATGAAGCGGGTGTCGATCGGCGATCCGGCATCGCGCAGCAGTAGCGCCCCGGCATCGCGTTCCACCTCGGCCTGGGCGATCGCGCCCTCGCGATCCTCGTGCCCACCGCCGTAGCGAATGCCGACGTGGCAGTGGGCGTCGACGAGGCCGGGCACGAGCCAGCCTGTGTCACATAGGGTTTCGGCATCGGGCACCGGCTCGTACGAGATCACCCCGTCGCGAACCCACAGGTCCCGCACCTCGTCATCGGGAAGAACCACCCCGCGCAGATGCATCCGCATACCGCCTCCTGACCATGTCGCCCGCTCCGGCCTCACCGCCGCTCCCCAAACTACCGCTGCGATCGCGACGGAGTGCGTGCGAGATGCGTGGTCGACGAGTCCCCGGACAACGATGCGGACGGCACCACCAGGCGCCGTCCGCATCGCTCGCTACACAACTCAGTTCTTGGGGAACTTCAGTTTGCTCAGGTCGAATCCCTCCAGACCCGGCGGCAATTCGTCCAGCCCCGCGGGCATATTCGACAGATCCGGCATCCCCGCGGCGGGCATCCCCGGCATTCCGCCCGGCAGACCCGGCATCCCCGGGAATCCTCCGCGCATCCCCTTCGGCGGCGTCGGTCCGCGTCCGCCCTTCTTGCCCTTCTTCCCCTTCTTGCCCTTGGCGTTGCGGCGCGCGCCCGGCAGACCCATCTGCCGGCCCATCGCGGCCATCATCTTGCGGGCTTCGAAGAAGCGGTCGACCAGCTGGTTCACATCGGTGACGGTGACGCCGGAGCCGTTGGCGATGCGCAGGCGGCGGGAGGCGTTGATGATCTTCGGATTGGCCCGCTCGGCGGGCGTCATACCGCGGATGATGGCCTGCACCCGGTCGAGTTGTTTGTCGTCGACCTGGGCCAGCACATCCTTCATCTGGCCGGCGCCCGGCAGCATGCCGAGCAGGTTGCCGATCGGGCCCATCTTGCGGATGGCCAGCATCTGGTCGAGGAAGTCCTCGAGGGTGAGTTCGCCGGAGCCGATCTTGCGGGCGGCCTCCTCGGCCTGCTGCTGGTCGTAGACCTGTTCGGCCTGTTCGATCAGGGTCAACAGATCGCCCATGCCGAGGATGCGGCTCGACATGCGGTCGGGGTGGAAGACGTCGAAGTCCTCGAGCTTCTCACCGGTGGAGGCGAACAGGATCGGGACGCCGGTGACCTCGCGGACCGACAGCGCGGCGCCACCGCGGGCGTCGCCGTCGAGTTTGGTCAGCACGACACCGGTGAAGCCGACGCCGTCGCGGAAGGCCTCGGCGGTGCTGACGGCGTCCTGGCCGATCATGGCGTCGAGGACGAACAGCGTCTCGTCCGGGCGCACCGCGTCGCGGATGCCGGCGGCCTGGCGCATCAACTCCTCGTCGATACCGAGGCGGCCCGCGGTGTCGACGATGACGATGTCGTAGTGCTTCTGCTTGGCTTCCTCGATGCCTGCCTCGGCGACGCGGATCGGGTCGGCGGCCGTGACGCCGAGGGCGTTGTCGCCGCCGCCGATCGACGTCCCCGGATGCGGGGCGAACACCGGGACCCCGGCCCGTTCGCCGACCACCTGCAACTGGGTGACGGCGCCCGGCCGCTGCAGGTCACAGGCCACCAGCAAGGGGGTATGCCCCTGGCCCTTCAGCCATTTCGCGAGCTTGCCCGCGAGCGTGGTCTTACCGGCACCTTGCAGACCTGCGAGCATGACGACCGTGGGCGGGTTCTTCGCGAACTGCAGGCGCCGGGTCTCGCCACCGAGGATGCCGATCAATTCCTCGTTGACGATCTTCACGACCTGCTGCGCGGGGTTCAGCGCGGCCGATACCTCCGCGCCCTTGGCGCGTTCCTTGACGCGGGCGATGAACTGCCGCACGACCGGCAGCGCCACGTCGGCCTCGAGCAGGGCCAGCCGGATCTCGCGCGCGGTCGCGTCGATATCGGCCGGTGACAGACGCCCCTTGCCACGCAGATCCTTCAGGGCACCGGTCAACCGGTCGGAAAGGGATTCGAACACCGATCGCGCTCCTGGTCTCGTCGAGGGACGTCACTCGGGTTACCAGGGTACGGGCAACTCCGCGATCGGTGGATTCGCCCTAGTCCAAGGCCTGCCGCCGACCCGGCGGCAGGACCGTCACCGGGACTGCGGTCAGGACAGCGCGCTGTGCCGCGGCCGCGGGGCCCGGCTGAAGTCGTGCTGTTCGTAGGCCACCAGATAGACCGCCTCGCGGCCGGTCAGCCCCAGTGGCAGTGCCATGGCGTCCAGGGACGCCCAGTCGGAGTCACCCGGCGTGCCGTCGACGAGCGCACCGGCCAGCTTCATGGCCGCTACCGCCTGCCCGCCGGTCAACGTCCGGCCCGGAAGCCAGGAGACCACCCAGTGGTCGCCGCCGACACAGCGGGCGATGTGGTGGGTCGAATCGCTGGTGATCATGGATGAGGACACGACTTCGTTTGCCATCGACCTGCTCCCCTCAACGCACCCAACTCGCCGGACAGGTACAGCAACAGCTCGAACAGCTAGCGATCACGATCAACTTCACGATCTACCCAGATCGTAGAGTGGCAGACATCACATCCAGCAGAGGTTGCCGCAACGATCTGGTTACCTCATTACGGACCAAACGACCAGGTTGGCCCGATAACCGGCGGGAGGTTGGTAAACCTAACCGGCGCCGGCGCCGGTGTCCGTTTCGCTCGGTTTCTTCGGCTCCTGATGCGGGACGACCCCCAGCAGCGCCGCCTCGATGGCACGGCGCCGCTGCGGAGTGTCGTCCTCACCCAGACCGAGGCCGAACGAGTCGACCACCACCGAGCCCATCGTGTCCGCTTTCGCCCACCGCACATCCGCACCCTGGGCGGCCAGCGCCGCGGCCAACCGGCTGAGCAGGCCGATGCGATCCTCGGCGCGCAGTTCGAGCACCACCTCGCCGGGCCGGTCGACCTCGGTCCAGATCACCTTCGGCTGAGCCTGCGCGTACCGGCTGGTCCGAGCCGCCGCCTCGCGCTCCTTGTCCGCCAGCACGGAGGCCAGCTTCAGATCGCCGTTGATCGCGCGGATCAGCTCCTGGCGCAGCAGGCCGGCGTCGGGCGGATTGCCGAAAGTCGGTGTCACCACGAAGGTGTCGATCGCGGTGTCTCCGGAAGCCGTCAAGGTCGCGGAGAGCACCCGCAGGGAATGCAGGGCGAGCACCCCGGCCGCCTCCGAGAGCAGACCCGGAGTATCGGGAGCCACGACCGTGACGACGTGGATGTAGCGCCCGTCGCCGGGCGCCAATTCCACATGCACGCCACCGGCCGCGACCTTGTCCATGACGGCCGCGTCGACCACCGTCGGCGCGGGCGAAACCCGTTGCGGTGCGGGCTCTCCCGCCATCGCGGCGTGGCCGCGGCGCACCAGCTCCCCGATCAGGGACGCCTTCCACTCCCCCCACACACCCGGACCGGTCGCCAGTGAATCGGCCTCGGCGAGGGTGTGCAGCAGCTCCAGCAGCTGCCGGTCACCGCCCAAGGCGTCGACCACACGGGCGGCGGTCGCCGGATCGTCGAGATCGCGCCGGGTCGCCGTTTCGGGCAGCAACAGGTGATGCCGCACGATCGTCGCCAGGCTGCGTACATCGTCGGGCCACAGACCCAGCCGATGACCGATCCGGTCGGCCAGTTCGGCACCCACCACGCTGTGATCCTCGGTGCGGCCCTTGCCGATATCGTGCAGCAACGCTCCGAGCAGCAGCAGATCCGGCCGGGCGACGCGCGTGCTCAGCGCACCGGCGTAGGCGACGGTCTCGACCAGGTGGCGGTCGACGGTCCAGGTGTGCACGGCATCGCGGGGCGGCAGGTCGCGCACCGCTCCCCATTCCGGAAAGAGCCTGCCCCACAAGCCCGTTCGATCCAGGGCCTCCACCGCGTCGATGGTATTGCGGCCGGCGCCGAGCAGTACCAGCAGATCGTTGAGCGCCTCGCGCGGCCACGGCTCGCGCAGTTCGGGAGCGTCTTCGGACAGGCGGTTGAGGGTGGTCGCCGACATCGGCAGACCGGTGCGCGCCGAGGCGGCGGCGACCCGCAGGATCAGCCCGGGATCGCGCTGCGGTCGTGCGTCGCGGGCCAGCACCACCTCGCCGGCGTGTTCGACCACGCCCTCGTCGAGCGGCCGGCGAATGGGCAGGCGCCGTAGCCGGGCCAGACCGCGGCGCGGCAGCGCGTTGCCGGCGGTGCGCAGGCCGACGTCGACCGAGTAGACGACCGTGCGGGCCGCATCGCTGAGCGTGCGCGCCAGATCGAATCGATCGCCGATGCGCAACGCGGCGCCGATCTCGTCCGCGTCCTGGGCGCGCAACTGATCGCGGGAACGCCCGGCCACCCGATGCAGTTCGGTCCGCACGTCGAGCAGCCGGCGGTGGGCGGCCTCGAGACCGCCGCCGGGAACGTCGGGGCCCAGGCCGGGCATGGCGTCGGTCAGCTGGGCGACGGCCAGCGCGTCGAGCAGCTGGATATCGCGCAGCCCACCGCGACCGCTCTTGAGGTCGGGTTCGGCCCGATGCGCGATCTCGCCGTTGCGCTTCCACCGCGCCTGCGCCTGTTCCACCAATTCCCCGAAGCGGGAACGGATTCCGGTACGCCATTCGCGGCGCACGCCACCGATGAGCAGATTGCTCAGCTCCGCGTCGCCGACGATGTGGCGGGCATCGAGCATGCCGAGCGCGGCGGTGAGGTCGTCGGCGGCCACCCGCAGCGCCTGCGGCACGGTCCGCACGCTGTGATCCAGTTTGATGTGGGCGTCCCACAGCGGATACCAGAGCCGGTCGGCCACCTCGGCGACCCGCGCGGGATCGACGTCGTCGTGCAGCAACACCAGATCCAGATCGGAATACGGCAACATCTCGCGCCGGCCCAGTCCCCCGACCGCCACCACGGCCAGCCCGCTGTCGGCGGTGATGCCCAGCTCCGCGCCCTTGGTGGTCAACCACAGCTCGTGCAGGTCGACCAGCGCCTGCCGCAGCGCCTCGGCGCTCAGCCGCGGGCGCCGGGTATCACCACCGTCGAGCAGTTGATCTCGGGCGGCCACCAGTTCCTTGGCGCCCTGGGACAATTCGTCTGCACTCATACCCGCAACCACCACCCGTTCATGCGGGCAGCCCCGTCCCCGGCCGGTGCCAGGAGCGGGGCTGCCCGAATCCTTCATCTCCTATAGTGCGTCGGCACCGCGTTCACCGGTTCGGACCCGGATCACCGATTCGACCGGGGTCACCCAGACCTTGCCGTCACCGATCTTGCCGGTGCGCGCGGCCTCGACGATCACCTCGACGACCTTTTCGACCGAGGCGTCGTCCACGACGACCTCGACCCGTACCTTCGGCACGAAATCGACCGAGTACTCCGCGCCGCGGTAAACCTCGGTGTGCCCCTTCTGGCGGCCGTACCCCTGGACTTCGCTGACCGTCATTCCCAGCACACCGGCCTGCTCGAGCCCGGACTTGACGTCCTCGAGTGTGAACGGTTTGACGATTGCAGTGATCAGTTTCATTGCGTCATGCCTCCTTGACGGCGGTACGTGCCGTGCCACCCACAGCAGCGAAATCGTATGACGTCTCCGCGTGCTCCGACTCGTCCATACCCTTGAACTCGTCTTCCTCGGAAGCACGAATGCCGATCGTGTACTTGATGATCAGACCCAGAATCAGCGAGACGACGAAGGAGAACGCCAGCACGGTGAAGGCACCGACGGCCTGCTTGCCGAGCTGATCGAAACCGCCGCCGTAGAACAATCCCTTCGCACCGCCGGCGCCCGCACCCGATTCCGGGGTGAGGAACAGACCGATCAGCAGCGTACCGACCACACCGCCGACCAGGTGTACGCCGACCACGTCGAGCGAGTCGTCGAAACCGAGCTTGAACTTCAGGCCGACCGCCAGCGCGCACAGCACACCGGCCACCGCGCCGATCACCAGCGCGCCCAGCACGTTCACCGACGAGCAGGACGGCGTGATCGCGACCAGGCCCGCGACGATGCCCGAGGCGGCGCCGAGGCTGGTGGGCTTGCCGTCGCGGAACTTCTCCACGACCAGCCAGCCGATCATCGCGGCGCAGGTGGCGAAGGTGGTGGTCAGGAAGGTGGAACCGGCCAGGCCGTTGGAGCTCACCGCGGAACCGGCGTTGAAGCCGAACCAGCCGAACCACAGCAGACCGGCGCCGAGCATGACGAAGGGCAGGTTGTGCGGGCGCATCGGCGTCTTCGGCCAGCCCTTGCGCTTGCCGAGCACCAGGCACAGCGCCAGGCCCGCGGCACCGGCGTTGATATGCACCGCGGTACCACCGGCGAAGTCGATGGCCTGCAGCTTGTTGGCGATCCAGCCGCCGTGGTGGACGATGTTGCCCGCGGCGTCCTTGACGTCGAAGTCGAACACCCAGTGCGCGACCGGGAAGTAGACGATGGTCGACCACGCGATCGCGAAGACCACCCATGCGCGGAACTTCATGCGGTCGGCGACCGCACCCGAGATCAGAGCCACGGTGATGATGGCGAACATCAGCTGGAACGCCACGAACACCGTCATCGGGATGGTGCCGGCCAGCGGGATGTTCACCTGATCCACCGCCGACGCGCCGGTCGACGGGTCGGCCGGGCTGGCCTTGACGGCATTGGCGCCGATCAGGCCCTTGAGCCCGAAGAACTGGGCGGGGTTGCCGATCAGGCCGAGTTTGTTGTCACCGAATGCCTCGGAAAAGCCGTAGAGCGCCCACAGCACGCCGACGATGCCCATCGCGCTGATGCTCATCATGATCATGTTGAGCACGTTCTTCGAGCGGACCATACCGCCGTAGAAGAACGCCAGCCCCGGGGTCATCAACAAAACGAGCGCGGAGCTCGCCAGCATCCACGCGGTGTCGCCGGTGTCGGGCACACCGAGCAAGGGATACGCCACCTTGTTCCTCCTCATCTCGGGCCCGGCCGAAACTGCGGCAAACGAGCCTGCACAGAAGGGTCGCGATCTGGTGTTTCATCCGTGCCGCCGCGATGTTTCGCATGCGTGAACGGATCCGCTCGCCGTGTTGCTACCAGGTTTCAGCGCGCACACAGCGCATGTCGGCGCACTGTGAGGATCGTGTCGAAATGAGGAGGAACTGCCGTTTTCGCTGCTCGCCGCTATCCGAGGAGGGCGTCGACGAAGGCGGACGGTTCGAAGGGGGCCAAATCGTCGGCGCCCTCGCCGAGGCCGACCAGTTTCACCGGCACGCCGAGCTCGTGCTGCACCTGGAAGACGATGCCGCCCTTGGCGGTGCCGTCGAGTTTGGTGAGTACCACGCCGGTGATGTCGACGACCTCCGCGAAGACCCGGGCCTGGGTGAGGCCGTTCTGCCCGACGGTCGCGTCGAGCACCAGCAGGACCTCGTCGACGGCGGCCTTCTTCTCCACCACGCGCTTGACCTTGCCCAGCTCGTCCATCAGGCCCGTCTTGGTGTGCAGGCGACCGGCGGTGTCGACCAGGACCGCGTCGACACCCTCTTCGATGCCGGTGCTGACCGCGTCGAAGGCCACCGATGCCGGATCGGCGCCCTCGCGGCCGCGGACCGTATCGGCGCCGACCCGCTCACCCCAGGTCTGCAGCTGGTCGGCGGCGGCGGCGCGGAAGGTGTCGGCGGCGCCGAGCAGCACGCGCCGGCCGTCGGCGACCAGGACGCGCGCCAATTTGCCGGTCGTAGTGGTCTTACCGGTGCCGTTCACGCCGACGACCAGCAGGATCGACGGATGGTCGGCATGCGGCAGCGCCCGGATCGCACGATCCAGGTCCGGGCGCAGGGCCTCGATCAGCACATCCCGCAGCACCTGCCGCGCCTGTTCGGCGGTGCGCACGCTGCGCGCGGCCAGTTCCTCGCGCAGCCGCTCGACCACGGTCGTCGTGACCGAGGTGCCGAGGTCGGCCATGACCAGGGTGTCTTCGATCTCTTCCCACGAGTCCTCGTCGAGGTCACCGCCGCCGAGCAGGCCGAGCAGGCTCTTGCCGACCGCGTTCTGCGACCGCGAGAGCCGCCCGCGCAGGCGGGTCAGGCGACCGGCGGTGGGTTCGATCTCCTCCACCGCGGTGGGCTGGGGCGCCGGTGCGGTGGGGGTGGGCGCTGTCGGAGTCGGTGCCGTCGGAGTAGGCGCGGTCGGGGCGCTCGGCGCCGCGGTCGGAGCCGAATCAACCGGCGCGGATTCGGGTGTCTCGACGGGGGCGGGCGTGACCGCGGTGGCGCCGTCGGTCGAGGGCGGCGCGGCGGGAGCTTCGGCCGGGGCTTCCGGCGCGGCCACACCGTCGCCGGGGGTTTCCGTCGTTTCCGGTTCGACGGTGGGCGCGGTCGCGGTCGCCCCGTCCGCCGGGCGGTCGGCGAGGGTTTCCGGTTCCGGCAACCGCACGTCGGTGATGGTCCGGCGCACCGAGTCGCGCGGGATCGCGGCATCGTCGCCGACATGCGGCTGACCCTCGTCGTCGGTGCGTTCGATCGGGACCGGTTCGGGGCGCGGTGGGGTCAGCGTGCCGGAGCCCGCACCGCCCTGACTGAAGTTGAAGCCACCGGCTGCGGTGTACCCGCCCGATCGGTCGGTCAGCTGCTTGTCCGGTTCCTCCGCCGGGGTGATGCTCACTCGGCGGCGCTTGTACAGGACGAATCCGGCAACGAACGCCACCAGTAGTACAGCGACGATCGCGGCGATCAGAATCCAGGCTTGCGCAGTCACGGTTCCCATCCTGTCAGAACCCGCGAACGCGCCTGCGTGGCGGCAGGCGGGTGTCGCGCCCGCGACGGTACGGGCGATTCGTCACTATCCGCGCAACTGTCCGAGTACGTCCGACACGCCGACGACGTCGGACGATAAGCCGTCCGGCCACGCATCACCGGCAACCGTCCCGATACCAACCGCCCAAGGCGCGGCGAATCCGACACAGAGACAATAGGATCGGCTCGTGACCGATCGAAATGTGCTTGGGGGACCGCTGGAGGAGTGTGGCACCGATCCTCTCACCGGCTTCTACCGGGACGGCTGCTGCAGCACCGGCCCCGAGGATCTGGGTAGCCACACCGTCTGCACTGTTGTGACCCAGGAGTTCCTGGAGCATCAGAAATCGATCGGCAACGATCTGCTGACCCCACGCCCGGAGAACAATTTCCCCGGCCTGCAACCCGGCGACCGCTGGTGTGTGGTCGCGGTGCGGTGGCTGCACGCCCACGAGGACGGAGTGGCCGCGCCGGTCGTCCTGGCCGCGACCCACGAGAACGCACTCGAGGTCGTGCCGATGGAAACCCTGCGCAAATACGCCGTCGACGTGCCCGACGACGTGAGCGACCTGTTGTAGTCGCGGACCGAATCGGCGATCGTGCCGCCGCAGGCTCGAGCTTCCGGCGAACCAGACTCCTCACGAACGGTCTGCGGGCGAGCGTCACGCGGCGGCGAACAGGCGAACCGCGGTATTGCGCAGCCCGATAGCCGGACGCGTCCCGGGCACCATCAACGCCGAGGCGAATCGAACCCCTCGATGCGAGGCGCCGATCCGATCGCGATGCCGCCGCTCGTAGCGTCCCAACGCCGTAGCCGGGTCGTGCGGCGCCCGCGCGAGTTCCTCGGCCAGGGTGTGTGCGCCCGCGATGGCCAGGCTCGATCCGTCGCCGAACAGCGACAGGCATGAGGCGGCATCTCCCACGACAGCGACCCGGCCCCGCGACCAGCGCGCACCGATGTCGGTCTCACCGAGGTCGGTCTCCTGATGACCGTGCAGGTCTACGCCCAGCCCGGGGAGTCCTATCCGGCGGCGGTGGACCGAGTGCTCACCATCGTGTTCGACGGGCTACGGCCGGTATCGCGCTGATCGCCGCGCAAACACATTCACGAGCGCAAGGAATGGGTGGCGATCGCGAAGGTCGACGACCGTCTCGCCGGTGACGACCCGATCGTCGACCTGCCGGCCGGCACCGTCACCCTGTCGCCGGCCCGGCGCACTGCACGCGAGATTCCGGATACCGATACGTAGCGGCCGGTCCACCTTCGATCACCGGCCGAATCCTCGTGGCGCCGTGGGTCACTCGGTGATGACCGGCTTCCTTCCCGCCGCACTCGCGGCACGGCGCAGCCGGTGGGCCTTCTGCCGGCACGCGGACGAGCAGTACCGGGCGGGCCGTCCGGTCTCCGCATGCGCTACGTCCGCCCCGCAGATCGGGCAACTGCCGCCGTCACGATTCCCGTCGGCCACCGTCGTTTCGTTACGGCCATGGGAAAAGTTCGCCGGTTTCGTTACGGCCGGGTCGGCGCGCATCGCCGCCAGCAGCATGGCGGCGGGGCGGGACAGTTCGTCGCGGGCATTCGAAACACGCTGCATGGCAACGCAACCGGTGAAGATCGCCAGCACATCGGCCAGGCTCAGGTCGGCACGTACCCCGCCCGCGCGCCGCGCCGCTTCCAGCAGCTGCCCGAGGGCGAGGTGAAATCGCTCGCCCGCATCCCGGAGCAGCATCCGCGGCCAGCCGTCGTCGGCGTCGAGCAGATCGCACATCGCCTTGTTCCCGGGCGTGCGCGTGACGACCTCCGCGCAGAATCCCAGGAAGGCCGCGGCGGGGTCCGGATCGTCGCGCAGCATCAACGCCCGCGCGGTGAGCTGGTCCATCCGTTGCTGCAGCACGGCCTCGAGCAGGTCCGTCTTGGTCGGGAAATGGCGATGCACGGTGCCGGCCCCCACACCGGCGCGGCGGGCGATCTCGGCCAGCGACACCGACGTTCCGGATTCGGCGAAGGCCCGCTGGGCGGCGGCGAGCACACGAGCCCGGTTGCGGCGCGCGTCGATTCGGGTGCCCGGCGCTGCGGGTGCCGGTGCGCGCACGCCGTAACGAAACCCCGCGTCGGCGGATAGCGGAGACGACAACGCTGCTCCTATCGTGCGAATACGGGTCGACCGACCCGATTCTATCGAAAGGGCTCCTCCGAAATGACCGTTCAGAACAACCTCGTTCTCGTCACCGGCGCGACCGGCCAGCAGGGCGGTGCCACGGCCCGCGCGCTGCTCGCCCACAAGTTCCCGGTCCGCATCCTGGTCCGTGATCCCGCCGCCGAGGCGGCACGCGAACTCGCCGCCCTCGGCGCGGAAGTGGCCGTCGGCGACTTCGACGCCCCGTCCACCCTGACCGCGGCGGTAGCCGGAACACGAGGCGTCTTCCTCGTGCCACCCGCGGCCTTCGGGCCCGACGGCTGGGATGTCGATCTGGAGGCGGCCCGCGGCGCCGCCGTGATCGACGCTGCCCGCAACGCCGGAACCGACCACATCGTCTTCACCGGCGTGGCCTCGTTCGACAACGAAATCCCTTGGGGCAGCGCCGGAAAGCGGCAGATCGAGCAGGCGCTGGCCGACAGCGGCATGCGCTACACCGTGCTGCGCCCGGTCCGGTTCATGGAGAACTATCTGGCGCAGGGGCTGCCGCTCGACGGCTTCGTCGCTGGGGTGAACGTCCACCTGTTTCCGGCCGATCGCCCGGCGCAGATGATCGCGGTGGACGATATCGCCGCGGTGGCCGCGCTGGCCTTCGCCGATCCCGAACGGTTCTCCGGGCAGACGCTCGAACTCGCCGGCGATGCCGTGACCCCCGCCGCCGCGGTGGAGCTGATCTCCCGCGCGACCGGATATCCGGTGCGGTACCGCGAGATCACCGAGGCGGAGGCCGACGAACTGGGTGCACAGATCGGCAACACGTGGCGTCTGAGCCATCAAGGCCACGGCTGGCACGCCGATATCGAGCAGATTCGCCGGATCCACCCGGGCCTGCAGAGCCTGGAAACCTGGCTGGCCACCACCGGCGCCGCGGTTCTGAAGTCCCGGTTCGCGGCGGGCAACTAGGTCGTCGCGCCCACCAGATTCTCCCCGCGCAGTCGCTGCGAGATGACCTGGGTGATGCCGTCGCCGCGCATGCTGACGCCGTACAGCGCGTCGGCGATCTCCATGGTCGGCTTCTGGTGGGTGATGACGATCAGCTGCGACTTCTCCCGCAACTGCTCGAAAAGCCCGATCAGTCGGCGCAGGTTGGTGTCGTCCAGGGCCGCCTCGACCTCGTCCATCACGTAGAACGGGGAGGGACGGGCCCGGAAGATCGACACCAGAAACGCCACGGCGGCAAGGGATTTCTCGCCACCGGACAGCAGCGACAGCCGCTTCACCTTCTTACCCGGCGGCCGCGCCTCCACCTCGATACCGGTGGTGAGCATATCGCTGGGGTCGGTCAGCAGCAGCCGTCCCTCGCCGCCGGGGAACAGGCGGCCGAACACCTGCACGAATTCGCGTTCCACGTCCTCGTAGGCCTCGGTGAACACCTGCAGAATGCGGGCGTCGACCTCGGCCACCACATCGAGGAGATCCTGGCGGGCCTTCTTGACGTCCTCGAGTTGGGTGGACAGGAAGGTGTAGCGCTCCTCCAGGGCCGCGAATTCCTCCAACGCCAGGGGATTGACCTTGCCGAGGGTGGCGAGATCCTTCTCCGCGCGTTTGACGCGGCGCTCCTGGGTGGCGCGGTCGTAGGGCATTTCCTGCGGTGGGCTCACTTGGTCGCCGCGCTCGCGGGCCTGCTCATACTCCTGCATCTCCAGCGCGGTCGGCGGCATCGGCACGTGCGGACCGTATTCGGCCACGAGTTCGTCGAGCGCGATGCCGAACTGCTCGGCGATGGTGGTTTCCAATTGCTCGATGCGCAGCGCGGATTGGGCCCGCGCGACCTCGTCGCGATGCACGGCGTCGGTCAGCTGGGTGAGTTGCGTGCTCAGCGCGCGCACCCGCTCCTTGATCTGATCCACCTGGCCGGCGCATTCGGTACGCCGGCGGACCAGTTCGTCGCGCCGCGCGGCCGCCTCCCCCACCACGGTTTCCAGTTCGGCGGCGATCCGCTCGGCCGATTCGGCGACCACCGCCGCCAGCTCGGCGGCACGACGGCGGGCGGCCTGGGCCCGTTCGGCGCGGGCGCGGGTCTCGCGTTCGGCGCGCGCCGCGCGGCGCAGCGAATCCGCTTTGCCCCGGACCGATTCCGCGCGCTCCTCGGCGGTGCGCACCGACAGCCGGGCCTCCACCTCCATGGCGCGGGCCTCGGCCAGCGCCGCGGCGGCCTCTTCGCGCTCCTGTCCAGCGGTGTCGGTGCCCGCGTCGGCATCGGAATCCAGATCGGACTGCTCGGATTCGGCATGACGCAGCCGGCTCTCGAGTTCGGCCAGGGCCGTCAGGTTCTCGTCGCGCGCGGATTCGGCCTCGGCGCGCTGGGCCAGCAGCCGCTCGTATTCGGAGTGCGCGCTGCGCGCTGTCGCACCGAGGCGGCCTAGCCGGTCGTAGATCGCGACCAGCGCCTGATCGGATTCGTGCAATGCCAGCAACGCCTGGTCGACGGCCTGTTTGCGATCGTTCTGCTCGGCGAGCGCACCCGACAGCGCGGCCTCGACCTCCTCGGCCTGCCGCTGCCACGACACCAGTTCGGCGGCGGCGGCATCGATATCGGCCTGCACCTCGATCTGGCTCGGCGCCCGGTCCGAACCGCCGAGCACCCAGCCCGAACCGCTCAGATCGCCGTCGCGGGTCACCACCCGCAGTTCCGGTCGGCTGGAAAGGATTTCGGCCGACTGCGCCAGATCGTCGACGACCACGGTGCCGGCGGTCAGCGCCGCGACCGCACCGCGCAGCGGGTCCGGACAATCGATCACCTCCACGAGCGGGCGCACTCCCGCGGGCAGGTCACCGATCTCGCCGCGGGGCTGCGCGGCACCGCCGTAGACGACGGCTGCGCGGCCACCGTCGGCGTCCTTGAGCGCCCGCACCGCCGCCTGCGCGGTGGGGTGCGCATCCGCGGCGATGGCGTCGGCCAATGGCCCGAGCGCGGCGGCCACGGCGGCCTCGAATCCGCTGTGTACCCGCACCATTCCCGAGAGCCGGCCCTGTAATCCGTCGGCGCGGTTGTCCAGCAGCCAGGCGCCGCCGTCCTTACGGGCCAATCCCATGGTCAGCGCTTCGATGCGGGCGGTCAGCGAGGCGACCTTCTTCCCGGCCTCGCGGTCGCCTTCACGCAGTTCGGTCACCCGCGCATCGGCCAGTTCCAGCGCCTGGGCGGCGTGTTCGTAGGCGGCGTCGAGGCCTTCCTCACCGGCGTCGAGTTCGCTCAATTCGGTTTGCACGGACTCGAATTCGGCCTCGGCGGCATCACCGCGCTGCCGGGCGGCGGCCAGCGCCTCCGACAGCCGGGCGATATCGCCGTCGGCCGATTGGGCGCGGTGGCGCAGGGTATCGACCTGCCCGGCCAGGCGGGCCAGGCCCTCGCGCCGATCGGCGATGGCCCGCACCGCGGCCAGGTGGGCCTGTTCGGCGGCCTTGGCGGCCTGTTCTCGGTCGAGCAGTTGATCGCGGGCGGCCTCCAGGGTCGCCGTAGCCACCTCGACCGCCTCGAGCAGTTCGGCCTCCTCGGCCTGCACCCGGTCCGCCTCGGCCTCGAGTTGTTCGGGGTCGCGGCCGGTGCCGGTGGGCTGTTCGATGGTGAGGTTGCGGGCGCGGTCACGGGCGATCCGGATGGTCGCGTTGACCCGTTCCACCAGTGCCGACAGCTGGAACCAGGTCTGTGCGGCCGCCTCGGCGCCGGGCGTGAGCCTGGAGAGCTGGAATTCCTGCTGCGCCAGTGCGGCATTGGCGGCATCCAATTCGGCCTGCACGTTGATCTGCTGTTCGCGGGCGAAGGCTTCCTTGCTCTGCTGGCTTTCCAGTTCACGCCGGCGCGCCACCAGATCGTCGGCGGCCAATCGCAGCCGGGCATCGCGCAGTTCGGATTGGACGGTGGCCGCGCGCCGCGCCACCTCGGCCTGGCGGCCCAGCGGTTTGAGCTGGCGGCGCAGTTCGGTGGTGAGATCGGTCAGACGAGCCAGATTGGCCTGCATCGCATCGAGTTTGCGCACCGCCTTCTCTTTGCGCTTGCGGTGCTTGAGCACGCCCGCGGCCTCTTCGATGAAGGCGCGGCGGTCCTCGGGTCGCGATTCCAGAATCGCCGAGAGCTGGCCCTGGCCGACGATGACGTGCATTTCCCGGCCGATACCGGAGTCGGACAGCAGTTCCTGGACATCCATCAGCCGGCAGGAGTTGCCGTTGATCTCGTACTCACCGGCGCCGTCGCGGAACATCCGGCGGGTGATCGAGACCTCGGCGTAGTCGATGGGCAGCGCGCCGTCGGAATTGTCGATGGTCAGCGTGACTTCGGCGCGGCCCAGCGGCGCGCGTCCGGCGGTACCGGCGAAGATGACGTCCTGCATCTTCCCGCCCCGCAGCGCCTTGGCGCCCTGCTCCCCCATCACCCAGGTCAGTGCGTCGACGACGTTCGATTTGCCGGACCCGTTCGGCCCCACCACACAGGTGATGCCGGGCTCGAGCCGCAGCGTCGTCGCGGACGCGAAGGATTTGAATCCCTTCAGCGTCAGACTCTTGAGGTGCACAGTCGGTCAGGCTACCCGGTCGGGGGGCGTTGCCGGTCGGATGCCGGGCGAACGTGTTCGCCCGGCATCCGCCGAATCGGGCCCGGAATCAGGCGGCGGTGACGGTCAGCGTGAAGTCGCTGGGCGAGCCGTCGGCGGAGCTGACGTAGATCTGGTAGTCGAGGCCGTCGGCCACGATCTCGGCGTGCGGGACGTCGGACGCGACCGGACCTCCGATCAGCGGTGCCACGGTCACGCGGGCCTGGCCGTTGTTCGAGGTGATGTCGAAGATCAGCTTCTGCCCCCCGACCGATCCGATGGAGTAATTGGCGATCTTGTTCGCCACCACGGATCCCTGGCCGGTGACGGAGTTCTGGCCGGGCGCGATCGCCAGTCTCGTGACACCACCGCTGTCGATCGACGGCAGCGGCATCGGAGCTGCCGAGGCGACGCCGCCGGCGACCGCGAATGTGGCGGCGGCGAGCAACGCGACCAGCACGGCCGGTACCGCCCGGACGAACACACGAAGCACTCGAGATGCGTACATGAGGGTCCATCTTTCCTCACACAAGGCTCCGAAACGCAAGTCCCCGCGCGTGTTTCGGACACACACGGGCTTGGCCCAGCCTGCGGCGGATCGTCTCGGCACACCGCTCGCTACCTCAATAAGTTAACGACCATTTGCGCTCGACCCGGAGTAAATGAGAAGGTAGAGGCCCGTTTATCGCACAAGGAGTTCTTCGTGAATCTGGACTGGTCGCCCACCGATCTGGCGTTTCGCGACGAGGTGCGGCGCTTCCTGGACGAGAATTTGACCCCGGAACTACGTCGCGCCGGTCAGCTCGCCACCAGCGTGTACCCGGATCACGAGGCCAGCATGCAGTGGCAGCACATCCTGCACGCCCGTGGCTGGGCGGCGCCGGCCTGGCCGGTCGCCCACGGCGGCTGTGACTGGAGCATGACGCAGCACTACATCTTCGATCGTGAATCCACCCTCGCCGGCGCGCCCGCACTCTCGCCGATGGGCATCCGGATGGTCGCGCACGCGATCATCGCCTTCGGCACCCCGGAGCAGAAGGACTACTTCCTGCCGCGCATCCTCACCGGCGAGGTGTTCTTCTGCCAGGGCTATTCCGAACCCGAGGCGGGCTCCGATCTGGCCTCGCTGACCATGGCCGCGGTCTCCGACGGCGACGATCTGGTGTGCACCGGTTCCAAGATCTGGACCACCCACGCCACCGAGGCCAACTGGATCTTCGCCCTGGTCCGCACCTCGAAACTGGAACGCAAACAGCAGGGCATCACCTTCGTGCTGATCCCGATGGACACCCCCGGCATCGAGATCCGCCCGCTGGTCATGACCTCCGGTGAGCAGGTGCAGAACCAGGTGTTCTTCGACGGTGTCCGGGTGTCGAAGACCAACATCATCGGCCGCATCGACGAGGGCTGGACGGTCGCCAAACATCTGCTGAACTTCGAGCGCGGCGGCTCGGCCTACGGCCCGGCGCTGCAGGTGCTGGCCGAATCGCTGGCCCAGCACGCGGCCGGACAGCCCGGTTTCGCGGGCGCCAGCCTGCTCGACGAACCCGCCTTCGCGGCGAAACTGGCCGACGCCCGGATCCGGGCCGACGTCCTCGAGATCCTGGAATACCGCACCATGTCGGCCATTTCGCGCGGGAAGGATCCGGGTCCGGCCGCGTCCACGATCAAGATTCTGGGCACCGAATTGAGCCAGCGGCTCACCGAATTGGCCTTCGAGGCCGCCGGTCCGCGCGGGCGCGCCTATCAGCCGCACGCCGCCATGCCGGGTGGTCCGGTCGCCGACTTCGTCGCGCCCGCCGACGGATATCTCAGCGGCGAACCGTGGCAGGCCGTCGCGCCGCTGCGGTACTTCAACGACCGCGCGGGCTCGATCTACGCGGGCAGCAACGAGATTCAGCGCAACATCATCGCCAAGGCAACCCTGGGACTGTGAGAGATGGACTTCGAATTCACTGCCGAACAGCAACTGCTCCGTGACACGGTCACCGAATTTCTCGCCGCCCGTTACGATCTGGAGAAAAGCCGGGCCGCGGCGCGGGTCGGCGCCGGCCATCAGCCGGAGATCTGGCGCGGCTTCGCCGAGGAGGTCGGCATTCTGGGGGCGAGCCTGCCCGAGAGTGTCGGCGGATTCGACGGCGGCGCGATCGAGACCATGATCATCGCCGAGGCGCTCGGCGGCGCCCTGGTCGTCGAACCCTATGTCGACACCGCCGTCCTGGGCGGCGGACTGCTGCGCCGCGCCGGCGGCGCGCGGGCCGAGGAACTGTTGCGCGGCATCGTCGACGGCTCGGTGATCACCGCCTTCGCCGCCCTGGAAGCCGACTCCGGCTACGACCTCGCACGCGTGGCGACGACCGCCCGCCGCGACGGCGCCGACTGGGTCCTCGACGGCACCAAGGCGGTGGTGACCACCGCACCGCTGGCCACCCATCTGCTGGTGACCGCCCGCACCCCCGACGCGGCCGGTCTGTCACTGTTCGTGGTGCCGGCCGACGCGGCCGGTCTCACGCAGCACCCCTACCGCACGATCGACGAACGCCGCGCGGCCGATCTGGTCCTCGACGGCGTCCGGGTCCCCGCCGACGCACTGCTCGGTACCGAGGGTGCGGCCGACGAGTCGGTCGAACGAGCCATCGACGAGGCGATCGCCGCCATCTGCGCCGAGGCCGTGGGCGGAATGCGGCGGGTACTGGCCGACACCGTCGAATACAGCAAGCAGCGCCGCCAGTTCGGCGTGCCGATCGCCAGTTTCCAGGTACTGCAGCACCGCATGGTCGATATGCACCTGGAGCTCGAACAGGCGGTGGCCGCCACCTACCTGGTGACGCTGAAACTCGACGCCGAACCGAAGGTCCGCGCCCGGGCCGCCGCGGCGGCCAAGGCCACCGTCGCCCGCGCCGCCGGCTTCATCGGCCAGCACGCGGTGCAACTGCACGGCGCGATGGGCATGACCGAGGAACTCGCGATCGGGCATTTCTTCAAGCGGCTCACCGCGATTCGCACCGAATACGGTTCCGCGGACCAGCACATCGCCCGCTACGCCGCGCTGACGCGGGGCTGAGCGGCGCGCGATCGCCGGGGCGCGGTCCCATACCGCCGACGCCCCGGACATGTTTTCGGCCGGAATCCGAATCGGATTCCGGCCGAAAACGCGCCGGGGATGCCGGGCTCGCCCCGCCACCGTCGGGAGCGAACCCGCGCGATCATCGGTCCCGACGTGATCGGGTCACCCCCCCGCTCAGCGGAGGGGGGTGAAATCGCGCGAGGCGATATAGGTCGGCCTCTGATGCTGGGCCGAATACGGTTCTTCGAGAGTGTTCTCCACGCTGTTGAACACCAGGAAGACGTTCGAGCGCGCGAACGGCGTGATGTTGTTCGACGAGCCGTGCATGATGTTGGAATCGAACAGCAGCGCCGAACCGCGTGCGCCGGTGAACTGCGCGATGCCGTACTTGTCGGCCAGCTGGGCCAGATCCTCCTGCGCGGGCACGCCGATCCGCTGCTCTCGCAACGATTCCCGGTAGTGCTCGTCGGGAGTCTCGCCCTGGCACGGCATGAACTGCCGGTGCGAGCCCGGCAACAACATCAGGCTGCCGTTGAACGGATAGTTGTCGGTCAGCGCGATCGACAGGCTCACCGCACGCGGTGAGGGCATCCCGTCCTCGGCGTGCCAGGTCTCGAAATCCGAATGCCAATAGAACCCGGCACCCTCGAAACCGGGCATGTAGTTCACCCGGCTCTGATGGATGTAGACGTCGGAACCGAGAATCTGGCGGGCCATCCCGACGATCCGCTCGTCCCGCACCAGCTCCGCCACCACGGCGCTGATCTTGTGCACCTCGAAGATCGAACGAACGCTGTTCGACTTCTTCTCGATGATCACCCGCTCGTCGGCACGCAACACCGGATCGGCGGCCAGCCGATCGATGTCGGTGGCGATATCGGCCACCTCCATCGGGGTCAGCAACTCGTCGATGATCGCGTACCCATCGGCATCGAAATTCTGCAGCTCCGGTGAGGTGACCGTGCCCCACACCGTGGGGTCGGTGCGCTCCACCGGCGGTACCGCTACGGCGGTTCTGGTCCGGTAGCGGTCGATTCGACTCTCCGCCAACGTCATCGCGGCGTCGTCCTCCTAACTACATCACTACTCGCCTACGGCCACCAGCGGATAGACGCCGTTCTCGTCGTGAACTTCCTTGCCCGTGACCGGAGGGTTGAACACACACAGCATCCGCATCAGGGTGCGGGTCTCGACCCGATGCCGCTCGTGCCCGTTGAGCAGGTACATCGTTCCCGGCGCCAGGTCGTAGGTGACGTCGTTGGTCAGGTCCGTGAGCGTGCCCTCGCCCTCCACCAGCCACACCGCTTCGACGTGGTTCTGATAGTGGAACTCGTGCACGGTGTTCGGCTGAATCGTCGTCTCGTGGAAGGAGAAACCCACCCCGTCGCCGCCGAGGATGATCCGCTTGCTGCGCCAGTCCTCGGCCGCGACGTCGCGGTCGGTTCCGGTGATCTCGGCAGTGGTACGCACGATCATGGTCAGTTGCCTCCTCGGGCCATGTCGACCGCCCGGTCCAGGATGGCCAGGCCGTGGTCGAGTTCGTCGTCGGTAATGGTCAGCGGCGGCAGCAGCTTGACCACCTGGTCTTCGGCGCCGGAGGTCTCCACCAGCAGGCCCTCCTCGAAGGCGATGCTGCTGACCTTGCCCGCCTCCGAGGCGTCGTCGAACACCAGTCCCTGCACCAGCCCGCGTCCGCGGGTCGAGACACCCTCGAAGTTCTCCGAGAGGGCCTCGAACGACTTTCGGATCTTCTCGCCCTTGGCGGCGGTGGACACCTCCAGCCGGTCATCGGTCCAGTAGTGCTCGAGCGCCACGCGGGCGGTCACGAACGCCGGGTTGTTCCCGCGGAAGGTGCCGTTGTGCTCACCGGGCGCCCACTGGTCCAGCTCGCGCTTCATCAGCACCAGCGCCAGCGGCATGCCGTAACCGCCGATCGACTTCGACAGGGTGACGATGTCGGGGGTGATGCCGGCGATCTCGAAGGAGAAGAACGGGCCGGTCCGGCCGCAGCCCATCTGCACGTCGTCGACGATGAGCAGAATTCCGCGCGCGGCACACAGCTCCGACAGGTGCCGCAGCCACTGCGCCCGAGCGACGTTCACGCCGCCCTCGCCCTGCACGGTTTCCACGATCACCGCCGCGGGCTTGTCCACACCGGAGGAATTGTCATCGAGGACCCGCTCCATCCACGCCAGATCGTCGGTGCCGTCCAGATACCCGTCGTAGGGCATCGGATTCACGTGGTTCAACGGTACTCCGGCGCCCGCGCGCTTGGTCGCGTTTCCGGTCACCGACAGCGCGCCGAGGGTCATGCCGTGAAATGCGTTGGTGAAATTCAGAATCGACGTGCGGCCGGTCACCTTGCGGGCCAGTTTCAGCGCCGATTCCACCGCGTTCGCACCGGTGGGACCGGGGAACTGCACCTTGTAATCGAGGCCGCGCGGATCCAGCAGAACGTTGTTGATCGTCTCCAGCAATTCACGCTTCGCGACGGTCGACATGTCGAGTCCGTGGGTAATTCCGTCACGGGCGATGTAATCGATCAATGCTTCTTTGAGAAGGGGGTTGTTGTGCCCGTAGTTGAGCGCTCCCGCGCCCGCGAAGAAATCGAGGTAATCACGTCCGCTACCGTCGCGCAGCCAGGCGCCGGAGGCGGTGTCGAAGAGCGTGGGCCACGAACGGCAATATCCACGGACATTCGATTCGAGCGATTCGAAAACGGTCATCTCAGCGGTGGTCATCGATGATCCTTCCTATCGTTTTGCGTCACCCTGCAGTGGCGCGATCCGGTACAGGTCCTCCGATTCGTGCCCGTCCGGAAAATCTTCTGGCTCGAACAACGTTTCTCGCGTCATTTCCGCGTCACGGCGCCGGGCCAGTGACGCGAACATTGCCAGCGAGGCTTCGTTGTCCGGCGAAACGGTTGTCTCCAACTTCGAAACACCTTGGTCGGCGACGTCTTCGACGAGCCGATCCAGCATTGCAACGCCCACTCCGCGGCCGCGGAAGGCGTGATCGACGGCTACCTGCCAGATGAACAGCGTGTCCGGCGATTCCGGGCGCAGATATCCGGTGACGAATCCTGCTATCTCCGAGTCGATTTCGGCCACGACGGTGGTCGAGGCGAAGTCACGGCTCCACAGCAGATACGCGTAACTCGAATTGGCGTCGAGCACTTGGGAATCCACTGCGATTCGCCACATCCGCGCTCCGTCGTCCACCCGCGGCCGACGAATCAGCGTCTGGGAGGAAACGTGCCGACGGCCGTTCGGCTCGTCGGTTGCCGGAGAACTGAACGACATACTCCGCGTTCGGGTCTGCATCACCTCTTCAGAATTGCCCGCGAACGTTGAGGTCTATCGTGCGACTACTTTACGGTTGTGTTACAGAAGTATGATCGGTGAATTTCGTCACGGTGGGCAACCACACCATGAATCGAGCACCTCCGCCGGGACGGTCGTCACATTTCACGCGGCCCCCGTGGGCGGCAACGGTTTCGGCCACCAATGCCAATCCGATGCCGGTGCCCGAACGTTTCCCGCGGCGCACCGTCACGAATCTTTCGAAGATGCGTTGGCGATCCTGTGGCGCCACTCCCGGACCGGCGTCGTCGACCGTGATCACCATTTCGTCCCCGGCACGTGCGACCCCCACCGCGATCACTCCACCGCCGTGCCGCTGCGCATTCTCGAGCAAATTCACCAGCGCTCGCTCGAGTTCGAGCTTTCGCCCGGTCACGATTCCGTCGTCGGCGACGGTCAGCAGTTCCGGTGAATAACGCATTTCCGCGAGGGTGTGGGTGAGCAGTTCGCGCACCGACAACGGTTCGGCGTCGGCGCCGTGCATCCGCGCCTCGGCCCGGGCCAGCGCCAGCAGATCATCGAGCAACCTGCGCAGATGGTCGAGTTCGGCGCGCACCAGTTCCAGCGCCCGCCGCGACCGCTCCGGAAGTTGATCCTCATAGCGCGACATCACCCCGACACTGGTGGTGAGGGTGGTCAGCGGCGTGCGCAGTTCGTGACTCACATCACCCACCAGCCGGCGTTCGCGGTCGATGCGGTTCTGCAGCGAGTCGACCATGGTGTTGAACGCGTCCACGGTCGGGGCCAGATCGGGATCGTCGGTATCGGGCAGCCGGGTGCCGAGCTCACCGGAGGCGATCTTGGCCGCGGTGCCCGTGACCTGGCGCAACGGTTCCAGCAAACGATGCGACAACCAGATTCCGAAGATCGCGCCGATCACGGTGCCGCCGAGTGCGCAGGCCAGCGCGGTGCGCCAGCCGCCACCGTCGAGCTTCGCGATCAGCACCGCCAGCAGTGCCGAGACCAGCCCCGTAACGGTGAACGCGACGATCACTCGACCGCGCAGAACCTGGCGGCGGGGCAGGCGCGGAAATCTAGCGCTGCACATCGAGGCGGTAGCCGAGCCCGCGCACGGTTACCACGATCGCCGGCTCCGACGGGTCGCGCTCGATCTTGGTCCGCAGCCGCCGGACGTGCACGTCCACGATCCGCTCGTCACCGAAGAACCCACGGTCCCAGACCCTTTCGAGCAGGACGCTGCGCGACAGCACCCGACCGGGGGTCTCGGCCAATTCGCACAGCAGCCGGAATTCGGTGAGGGTGAGGTGCAACTCCTCGTCGCCCCGATGGACGGTACCGCCGTCGGCCGAAAGCACCAGCGGCGCTTCGGGATAGGCGTCGAGCACGATCTCCTGCGGGGCCGGCGGCTCCACGGTCTGCTGGGCCCGGCGGCGCAGGGCCCGCATCCGGGCGGTGATCTCCTTGATCTCGAACGGCTTGGTGACGAAGTCGTCGGCGCCGGCCTCCAGCGCGGCCACCACGTCGTGGGTGTCGTCCCGCGCGCTGACCACGATGATCGGCACGTCGTGATCGCGACGAATCTCACGTATACAGGTGAATCCGTCCATCTCCCCCAGCATCAGATCCACGATCATCACATCCGGTGCGCCGTTGTCACGCAGATGTTCGAGCGCATCCTCGGCCTCCTCGGCCTCGGCGACGTCGTAGCCCTCGTCCTCCATGGCCAGTCGCAGCGCACTGCGAACCCGGTCGTCATCCTCTACGATCATCAAATTTGCACTCATCGTCACACCTCGTCCAGCTGCGCGTCATCAGAGCGTGGTTCCCCGACCCGTCCGTTCGTCAGCAGTGCGAGCGGCCGCGCAGCCTTGGTCTCGCACCGTTCTCTCATAACCACACATCCCTAACAGACATCGGTGGCGGACCACACGACGCCGGGCGTCGGCCGATCGGTTCCTGAGCGCCCGCTGGGCACACAACAGTAACTGGAGTACCCGAGACCACGATGCGTAAACACGGGGCAACACCACCGAGGTGCAAGCACCTGGAAAAGCCCCGTAAACTACGTACCGAGACAGTAAGGCGATTGGTGCGCTGCGAGGGCTTGCTCAGGCGCACGTCGAACGCAGGAGACACCATGTCCACTCGCCGCTGCCGATTCAGTGTTGCGCTCGGGGTTATCGCCCTGGTGACGACGCTGATGGCCGCGTGCTCGTCATCCCCGGAGCCGGCGTCGAATCCGACGCGCGGCACCCCGGGGCCCGCCGCGCCGGCCATTGCGATGGTCCCGGCCACGGGTAGTGCCGACGTCGATCCGCTCGGCACGATCGAGGTGAGCGCAACCGACGGCATCCTCACGGATGTGACGTTGACCAATGAAGAAGGCAAACAGGTCGACGGCACGCTCAATCCGGAGCGAACCGCGTGGAAGCCGAAGGTTCCGCTCGGCTACGGCCACCACTACACCATGACCGCGCAGGGCATCACCGTCACCGGACCCAGCGGTCCGATGACCTCGTCGTTCACCACGCTCACTCCCAGCAACCAGGTCAAGGCGTACCTGACCACCACCGGCGGGCAGCCGCTGGCCGAGGGCGGAACCTACGGCGTGGGCACCGTGATCGTCGCCCACTTCGACGAGGCGGTCGGCGATCGCGCGGCGGCCGAGAAGCGTCTGTCGGTGACGACGGAACCGCAGGTCCAGGGTTCGTGGTACTGGCTCGACGACAAGAACGCGCACTGGCGGCCGCAGCAGTACTGGCAACCCGGCACCAAGGTCACCGTCGCGGCGAACATCTTCGGCGCGCAGCTGGGCCCCGGCCTGTTCGGCCAGGAGGACTCGAAGACCAGCTTCACGATCGGCGACTCGCACGTCTCCATCGCCGACGACAACACCCACGAAGTGCAGGTGTTCGAGAACGGCAAACTGATCCGCACCATGCCCACCTCGATGGGCCGCGGCGGCAGCGAGCAGGTCGGCGGTAAGACGATCTACTTCAACACCCCCGCGGGCATCTACACCGTGATGGGCAAGGGCAATCCGGTGATCATGGACTCCTCGAGCTACGGCCTGCCGGTGAACTCGCGCCTGGGTTACAAGGAGGCGATCGGCTGGGCCACGCAGATCAGTGGCGACGGGATCTACCTGCACCAGCTCGACTCCACAGTCTGGGCGCAGGGCAATACCGACACCTCGCACGGTTGTCTGAACCTGAACCTCGAGAACGCTCGCTGGTTCTACAACTTCGCTGTTCCGGGTGATGTGGTCGAGGTCCGCAACACCAGCGGCCCGCCGCTGCCGTCCTGGAACAACGGCGACTGGATCGTGCCGTGGGATCAGTGGGTGGCCGGCAGCGCGCTGCACTCCTGATCGCCACCGGCACCGATCGCCACGGCACGTCGTCTCCACGGCGCCGAGGTTCAGCGCCGCATCGGGTAGCGCTGGTCCAGCTCGAGATTCACACCGAGGACGTCGACCCGGGGTTCTCCCAGGAAGCCCAGGTCGCGCCCGGCGGTGTGTGCTGCCACCACGGCGGCGACCTGCCCGGCCGTGATACCTCGCGCGGCCGCCACCCGCGCGCTCTGGATCTGCGCGTACCGCGGTGAGATATGCGGATCCAGTCCGGAACCGGATGCGGTGACCGCGTCGGAGGGCACCGGGGTGTCGGCCGGCGCGTCACCGCGGACGGGAACGATCAGCCCGGCCGAATAGTCCGTCCCGGGCTGGGCGCAGTCCACCCGGACCCCGCGGTAGGCGTCCTGGAACGGCACCGCCGGGCACGCCTCGTTCAGGCTGACGACCTTCGTGGGCGCGGGGACCTGCCCGTGGCCGTCGCGGGGGCCGAAGACCGCCAGCACCGCGCCGACCCCGCCGGGCGTGCAGAAGGGTCGCGCCCCGGAGACGCCCTCGCGCTCGCCGACCTGTTTGCTGCGCGTGCAGACCGTGGTCAGCAAACCGGTCGTCGACTGCGACGGATCGGCCGCCAGGGTGTCGACGACGTCCTCGGGGCCTTTGTTGCCGAAGCTTGTGTTGGCCGGGTCGTAACCGTCGGGGCGGCTGCCGTCGGCGGGCGCGGAATTCGACGGCCGGGTCTGGAAGTACTGCGGCAGCGCCGCGCCCTTGCCGTCGGTGAACGCCTGGCCGATCAGGCTGCTGCCCACCAGCTTTCCGTCGCGGTGGATCAGCGAGCCCTCGGCCCGGTCGTGCAGTCCCGGCAGCTGGGCGAGCGCGAAAACCGCCAGCGGGTAGGCGATTCCGGTGATCACCGTCAGCACGAGCAGTGCCCGCACCGCGGCCAGATGCTGGCGGAACCAGGTGGTGTATCGCATCGAGAACGAAGGCATATCAGGACATCCCAGGCAGGAATCGGACGACAAGGTCGATGAGTTTGATGCCGATGAAAGGAGCGACGATGCCGCCCGCTCCGTAGATGGCAAGGTTGCGGCTCAACAGTTTCGAGGCACTCGACGGGCGATAGCCGACACCGCGCAGCGCCAGCGGGATCAGCGCCACGATGACGATCGCGTTGAAGATCACCGCGGACAGGATCGCCGACTGCGGACTGTGCAACCGCATCACGTTGAGCACGTCCAAGCCGGGGAACAACGCCACGAACAGCGCCGGAATGATCGCGAAGTACTTGGCTACGTCGTTGGCAATCGAGAAGGTCGTGAGCGCGCCCCGGGTGATCAGCAACTGTTTGCCGATCTCGACGATCTCGATCAACTTGGTCGGATCCGAATCCAGATCGACCATGTTGCCGGCCTCCTTGGCCGCCGACGTTCCGGTGTTCATGGCGACGCCGACGTCGGCCTGTGCCAGCGCCGGCGCGTCGTTGGTGCCGTCGCCGGTCATGGCGACCAGGCGCCCGCCGGCCTGTTCGCTCTTGATCAGCGCCAGCTTGTCCTCGGGGGTGGCCTCGGCCAGGAAGTCGTCGACCCCGGCCTCGTTCGCGATCGCCGAGGCGGTCAGCGGATTGTCACCCGTGATCATGACCGTGCGAATTCCCATGCGGCGCATCTCGTCGAAGCGTTCCCGCATGCCCTGTTTCACCACATCCTTCAGATGGACCACCCCCAGCAGGCGGGCCTGCCCGTCGAGCAGTTCGCCGACCGCCAGCGGTGTACCACCGGAGGCAGAGATACCGTCCACGGTCCGCCCGACCTCCTCCGGCACCGAACCACCGTGGGCCCGTACCCATTCGGTGAGCGCACTCGCCGCGCCCTTACGCAACCGATGCCCGTCGCGCAGGTCCACACCCGACATCCGGGTCTGGGCACTGAACTCCACCCAGGTCGCGCCCGCCAGTTCACCCGGAGTGCGCTCGCGTTTGCCGTACGCGGATTTCGCGAACACCACGATCGAACGGCCCTCGGGCGTTTCGTCGGCGAGGCTGGAAAGCTGTGCGGCGTCGGCCATCTCGTCCTCGGTGACACCCGGCATGGCGACGAAGCCGGTGGCCTGCCGGTTGCCGAGGGTGATCGTGCCGGTCTTGTCGAGCAGCAGCGTGTTCACATCGCCGGCGGCCTCCACCGCGCGACCCGACATCGCCAGCACATTGCGCTGGACGAGCCGGTCCATTCCCGCGATGCCGATCGCCGACAACAGTGCGCCGATCGTGGTCGGGATGAGGCAGACCAGCAGCGACACCATGACGATGCCGGTGACCCCGTGCGCATCGAGCGCCGCGCTGTCGCCGACTCCCGGAGTGTTCACCTTGGCGAAGATCGCGGGCGGCTGCAATGTCACGACCGCGAACACGAAGATGATCGTCAACGCGGCCAGCAGGATGTTCAGCGCGATCTCGTTGGGTGTCTTCTGCCGGCTGGCGCCCTCCACCAGGGCGATCATCTTGTCGATGAAACTGCCGCCCGGCTCCTGGGTGATCTCGACGACGATGCGGTCCGAGAGCACGGTGGTGCCGCCGGTGACCGCGGACCGGTCGCCGCCGGATTCGCGGATCACCGGCGCGGATTCACCGGTGATCGCCGATTCGTCGACCGAGGCGATGCCCTCCACGACGTCGCCGTCGCCCGGAACCACCTGCCCGGCCTCGACCACCACGAAGTCGCCGCGCCGCAGTCCGGGTGCGGCAACGGTTTCCTCGAGCGGCGCTTCGGCGCCCGGATGCCAGTTCACCAATCGCCGGGCGACGGTGTCGGTCTTGGCTTTTCGCAACGTATCGGCCTGCGCCTTGCCGCGGCCCTCGGCGACGGCCTCGGCCAGATTGGCGAAGATCACCGTCAGCCACAGCCAGATCACGATCGCCCACGCGAAGACCGTGGGATGGGCGACGGCGAGGACCGTGGACCAGAGCGCGCCGAGCTCCACGATCAACATCACCGGATTGCGCCACAGTGTGCGCGGATCCAGTTTGCGCAGGGCCTCGGGCAGCGACCGGGCCAGTATCGCCGGATCGAACATGCTACGGCTGCCGCGGCGCGGGGACGCTTCGGCAGCGCGCGGGACGCCCGCGGAATTGGTTGTCGGAGCGGTCATTTCAGTGAATTCCTTCGGCGAGCGGCCCGAGCGCCAGCATGGGCAGGAAGGTGAGGGCGACCAGGATCAGCGTCACGCCGGCGACCATGCCGACGAACTGAGGCCGGTGCGTCGGCAATGTGCCGATCGATTCCGGCGTATGCCCTTGGCGCGCCAGCGATCCGGCCAGCGCGAGCACGAGAACGATCGGAACGAACCGGCCGAACACCATCGCCAGCCCGAGGGCGGTGTTCCACCACACGGTGTTTCCGCCGAGCCCGGCGAAGGCCGAGCCGTTGTTGTTGGCGGCCGAGGAGAAGGCGTACAGCACCTCCGACAGGCCGTGCGGCCCCGTATTCGCCATCGCCGCGCGCTCGCCCGGCAACGCCATCGCCAGCGCGGTGCCGACCAGCACGATCAGCGGACTGACCAGGAAATACGATGCGGCGAACTTGATTTCGCGCGGGGTGATCTTCTTGCCGAGATATTCGGGTGTGCGCCCGACCATCAGCCCGGCGACGAAAACGGTGATCACGGCCAGGATCAGCATGCCGTACAGGCCCGATCCGACACCGCCGGGCGCGACCTCGCCCAGCTGCATGTTCACCATCGTCATCATGCCGCCGAAGCTGGTGTAGGAATCGTGGGCGGAGTCGACGGCGCCGGTGGAGGTCAGCGTGCTCGACGCCGCGAACGTCGCGGAATCCGCGACGCCGAACCGTGTTTCGACACCCTCGAGCGCGGCGCCGGCTGCCGTCGGCACGGTGCCGTGGTGGCGCAGCTGCAGGAAGTTGGTCAGTGTCACGCTGATCAGCGCGAGTACGGTCATCACCGACGCGATCGCATACCCCTGCTTCGTGCTGCCCACCAGGCGGCCGAAGGTTCGCGGCAGCGAGAAGGCGATCAGCAGGATCAGGAAGATCTCGACCCAGTTGGTCCAGGCCGTCGGATTCTCGAACGGGTGCGCGGAGTTCACATTGAAGAAGCCGCCGCCGTTGGTGCCCAGCAATTTGATGCTCTCCTGCGAGGCGACCGGGCCGCCCGGAATCGTCTGTGGCGCACCGGTGATCGTCTGCGCGACCTGATCGTGCAGGTGGAAGTTCTGGATCGCGCCGCCGGCGATCAGCACGATCGCGAACACGCACGCGATCGGCAGCAGGATCCGCAGCGTGCCGCGCACCAGGTCGACCCAGAAGTTGCCGAGGTCACCGGTGTGGCGGCGGGCGAACCCGCGCACCAGCGCGACCGCGACCGCCATCCCGACCGCGGCCGAGACGAAGTTCTGCACGGCCAGGCCCGCCATCTGGACCAGATGTCCCTGGGTCGACTCCCCGGCGTAGTTCTGCCAGTTGGTGTTGGTGACGAAGCTGATCGCGGTATTCCACGCCAGCGCCGCGGTCATCTCGGTTCCGGGCTCGTGCAGATGCAGTGGCAGGTGGCCCTGGATCAGCTGCAGGAAGAACAGCGCCAGCACGCTCATCGCGGAGAAGGCCAGCACGCTGCGGGTGTAGACGCCCCAGGTCTGCTCCACCCCGGGCTGGACCCCGATGGCGCGATAGACGATGCGTTCGGCCCGTGAGTGTTTCGTGCCGGCGTACACCCGGTACATATAGTCGCCGAGCGGGATGTGGACCGCCGCGAGCGCGATGATCAGGGTCGCCACGAAGACGACCCCGGCAGTGGTCGTGCTCACCTAGAACCTTTCCGGGAACAGCAGCGCCGCGACCATGTAGACGGCGACGCCGAGGGCCAGGATCAGACCGACGATGTTCGCGATCACAGCCGTTCCACCCCCCGTTGGAGCAGGCCGAGCAGGGCGAAGATCGCCACGGTCACGACGGTGAACACCGCGACGGACATAGTGCAAACCTCTCTGTCGACGGCATCCGGAAGCGAATGCGCCGCAGTGAGTCAAGCGCGCGACACGACCGATTTCGACGGCGTTGACGGCTTCTTAGCGGTCGCGGCGACGGCATTGACGGGGTGCTTACAGGCCGCCGCGGGCCCGCTGCCGCGGCGTCAAGGTCGGCCGCGACCCCGTCAAGGTGTCGTAAAGATCGGCGATCGGGCCCGCTCGGCGGTGCACAGTGTGTTGTCCGGTCCGGTCGACCGGCACAGCGGCAATCACCGGGTCGTGAGGAGAAGACAGTGCCGGATTTCGCGGTCGCGGCGATGGTGATCATCGCCTTCGTCAGCTGCGCGCTGGGTCTGCGCGTGGCCGGGGCGCGCACCACCCGGGTCGTCCGGGTTTCGCGCCGTCCACGTCGTCCGAATCGCGCGATGATGGACCTGTGAAGCGCGGACGACTACGCATCTATCTCGGGGCCGCGCCCGGCGTGGGGAAGACCTACGCGATGCTCGGCGAGGCGCACCGGCGAATAGGCCGTGACCGCGACGTGGTCGCCGCGGTGGTGGAGACCCACGGCCGCGGCAAGACCGCGGAACTGCTCGAGGGCATCGAGCGGATACCGCCGGCGATGCGCACCTACCGCGGCACGACCCTGCCCGAACTGGATGTCGACGCGGTGCTGCGGCGGGCGCCGGCCGTGGCCCTGGTGGACGAACTCGCACATACGAACGTGCCGGGATCGAAGAACGAGAAGCGCTGGCAGGACGTCCACGAACTACTCGACGCCGGTATCGACGTCATCTCCACGGTCAACGTTCAGCACCTGGACAGCCTCAACGACGTCGTCGAACAGATCACCGGGGTGGTGCAACGCGAAACCGTGCCGGATTGGGTGGTGCGCGGCGCCGATCAGGTCGAACTGGTCGACATCACGCCGGAGGCGTTGCGGCGCAGGCTTTCTCACGGCAACGTCTACACCGCCGACAAGGTCGACGCGGCGCTGCGCAACTACTTCCGGCCCGGCAATCTCACCGCGTTGCGCGAACTGGCCCTGTTGTGGCTGGCCGATCAGGTCGACGCCGCGCTGGCCAGATACCGGGCCGACCACAAGATCACCGCGACCTGGGAGGCGCGCGAACGTGTGGTCGTCGCGGTGACGGGTGGCGCGGAATCGGAGACGATCGTGCGGCGCGCGAGCCGCATCGCCACCAAATCCAGTGCCGAGCTGCTCGTCGTGCACGTCGTGCGGGGGGACGGACTCGCCGGAGTGTCGGCGCAACGGCTGCATCGACTGCGGGAGCTGGCCGCCGGGCTCGGTTCCAGCCTGCACACGGTGACCGGCGAGAACGTCCCCAATGCCCTGCTGGATTTCGCCCGGCAAGTCAACGCCACCCAGCTGGTGGTGGGCACCTCCCGGCGCTCGCGCTGGGCGCGCATCCTCGACCAGGGCATCGGCGCCACCGTGGTGCAGCGCTCGGGCAGTATCGACGTCCACATGGTCACCCACGAGGAGGCGCAACGGGGGCTGCGCTGGTCGGCCCTGCTACGGCGGCAGCGGTCGACGGTGTCATGGCTGGCCGCCCTGGCGGTACCCACCCTGATCACCCTGGTCTGCTATCTGTGGCTGGATTCGCGCCTGGATCTGGCCGGTGAGAGCGCGATGTATTTCATCGGCGTGATCGCGGTGGCGCTGCTCGGCGGTGTCGCACCGGCCGCGTTGTCGGCGGTGCTGGGCGGGCTGCTGCTGAACTGGTTCTTCACCACCCCGCGCCACAGTCTCACCATCGCCGAACCCAACAATTTCCTCACCATCGTCGTGATGGCGGGGGTCGCGGTGGCGGTGGCGGTGCTGGTCGACATCTCCGCCAATCGCACCCGTGAAGCACGCACCGCCTCCCGCGAGGCCGAGTTGCTGACCCTGTTCGCCGGGGCGATCCTGCACGGCGCCGACCTGCCCGATCTGCTCGAGCGCGCCCGCGAGATCTACCGGCAGCGGGCGGTGAGTTTCGTCAGCGATGCCGAGGTGATCGCCTGCGTCGGTCACGATCCGGCGCGCACACCCGGAACCGCCGATACCGCGATCGGCGCCGGCGACGAGGAACACTGGCTGCTGCTCAGCGGGCGCGCGCTGACACCCGGTGACCGGCGGGTGCTCGCGGCGGTGGCCGGGCAGGCGGCCGGGCTCGTGCGCCAGCGCGAACTCGCCGACCAGGCTCAGGCCGCCGCGGGCGTGATGGCGACCGACCGGCTGCGCCGCGCGCTGCTGTCGGCGGTCAGCCACGATTTGCGCACGCCGCTGGCCGCGGCGAAGGCGGCGGTGTCGAGTCTGCGCAGTGAGGACGTGCAGTTCTCCCCCGCCGATACCGCCGAATTGCTGGAAACCATCGAAGAATCCACCGATCAGCTCACCGCGCTCGTCGGCAATCTGCTCGACTCCTCGCGGCTCGCGGCCGGAGCGGTGGAGCCCAACCTCAAACAGGTGTACCTGGAGGAGGTGGTCAACCGCGCGGTCGTCGGTGTCGGGATGGGGACCCGCGGTGTCCGCCAGGCGGCGATGGACCGGGTCAAGGTCGAGGTCGGCGAGGTCTCGGTCTACGCCGACAGCGGCCTGCTGGAACGGGTGCTGGCCAATCTGATCGACAACGCGCTGCGCTACTCGGCGCCGGCCGCGACGGCGGTCCCCGGCACACCGGTGCGGGTTGGCGCCGAACGCGACGGCGACCGGGTATCCATCACAGTGGTCGATTACGGTCCGGGCGTTGCGACCGGACTCGAGGACCAGATGTTCGAACCGTTCCAACGATTGGGCGACCGCGACAATTCGACCGGCGTGGGCCTGGGCCTGTCGGTGGTCCGCGGATTCGTCGAGGCGATGGGCGGCACCGTCCACGCCGAGCCGACGCCGGGAGGGGGTCTGACCATGGTGATCGAGCTGCCGGCCGGCGAAACACAGGAGGTGTCGTGACATCGGCCGAACGACCGCCGGCCGCCGTCCGGGTGCTGGTGGTCGACGACGAACCGCAGATCCTGCGCGCGCTGCGGATCAACTTGTCGGTGCGCGGCTACGAGGTGATCACCGCGGCCACGGGCGCGGCGGCCCTGCGGGCGGCGGCGGAGAAGCATCCCGACGTGGTCGTACTGGATCTGGGCCTGCCCGATATCGACGGAGTCGAGGTGCTGGCCGGCATCCGCGGCTGGAGTTCGATGCCGGTCATCGTGCTCTCGGCCCGCACCGATTCCTCGGACAAGGTGGAGGCTCTCGACACCGGAGCCGACGACTACGTCACCAAGCCGTTCGGCATGGACGAGTTGCTGGCCCGCCTGCGGGCGGCGGTGCGGCGGTCCGCCTCGGCGGCCGAGGAGTCCGCGCCGATTGTCGAAACCTCCTCCTTCACCGTCGATCTCGCGGCGAAGAAGGTCGTCCGCGGCGGCCGCGACGTGCACCTCACCCCGACCGAATGGGGTGTGCTGGAGATGCTGGTGCGCAATCAGGGCAAGCTGGTCGGGCGGCGCGAACTGCTGCGCGAGGTGTGGGGGCCGACGTACGCGACCGAAACCCACTATCTGCGGGTATATCTGGCGCAGCTGCGGCGCAAGCTCGAAGACGATCCGTCCCAGCCGAAACATCTGCTGACCGAGGCCGGCATGGGGTACCGCTTCCAGGCCTGACCCGACCGCGCCCGAGCCGGACCAAACCGGTGATATCGGACACAACCATCCTCTCACGTCGTGGTGAAAGCCGGTGTGCGATGCGCCCGCTCCGGGCCCGATGGCAGGATCGACGTATGTCCGAACAGACCGCCAACTCCGCCGCACCCACCGCCTCGGCGCAGCCCGCGACCGTCGCGGCCGCACCGCAGACCAAGGCACCGAAGCCGGTGACCGAATTGTGGGTGGAACGGACCGGCACCCGCCGCTACACCGGGCGCAGTTCGCGCGGGGCCGAGGTGCTCATCGGCTCCGACGGCGTCGAGGGTGTCTTCACCCCCGGTGAGCTGCTGAAGATCGCGCTGGCCGCCTGCACCGGCATGAGTTCGGACTTCCCGCTGTCCAACCGGCTGGGCGAGAACTACGACACCACGATCCGCGTCTCCGGCGACGCCGACCGCGAGAACGAGGTGTATCCGGAGCTGAAGGAGGTCGTCGAGCTGGACCTGTCCGAACTCGACGAGGCCGGTCGCCAGCGATTGCTGGTCACCGTGCAGCGCGCCATCGACAAGGTGTGCACCGTGGGACGGACGCTGAAGGCGGGCACCACGGTGAACCTGACGTTCCAGATCGACAAGATCGAGTCGTGAGCTCCGACCCCGTCCGGCTCAGCGCCTGGGTGCACGGCTACGTGCAGGGCGTCGGGTTCCGCTGGTGGACGCGCGCGCGGGCGCTGGAACTCGGTGTGGTGGGCCACGCCCGCAACACCCGGGACGGGCGCGTGCACGTGGTGGCCGAGGGTCCGCGACCGGCATGCGAGCGTTTGCTGGCATTGTTGCGGTCGGGTGACACTCCTGGTCGAGTCGATCTGGTTGTGGAAAACTGGGGCGCCGCCCTCGGCGGAATCACAGGCTTCGAGGAACGGTAGCGGCGGGGATACAGGAGTCGATCGTTGGCAACACATGAGCCGGGCGGGCCCGGGGATCGGGATTCGCACGACCCCCGCGATACCCCGCCCGCGGGGGACGACAGCACCGGCGGCCCGGAGTCCGGAAAGCCGAAGGGAATCGGCGCCTCGGATCCGACGGTGCGTTTCGGCGCGCAGCCCGAAGGCGAGCGCGAAACCGGCGCATCCGAGGCGGAACCGACGAGACGCCTGGGCGAACCGGACCCCACCCTCCCGAATCCGCGGACCGCGCCGACTCTCCCCGGCACGCCCATCCTGCCCGGCTTCCCCGACCCGGCCTCGACGATTCCCGGCCTGGCCACGCCCGGTGCGCCGAATCCGCTGTCGGACAACGCTTTCAGCGCCGACGCCGGTGGGCCGGCCGATCCCGAGGGTGAAAATTCCGGCGACGCAGGCGAATCCGGCAAAACCCGTCGCATGCGCGGCAGCATGCAGCGGCAGGAGGCCGGCGTCACCCAGCCCCGGCCGCCGACGGTGGCCGAGGCGCGAGCGCGCGACAAGGCCCGCAAACGCGCCGAAGAGGCCGAACGGGCCGCGGCCGAGGCCGCGGAAACCAAGCGGCGCAACCGCAAACGGCTGCTCATCGGCGGCGTGGCGGTCGCCGGCATCGCCGCGGTGGTCGGCACCGGCTATCTCGCATACCAGGCCGCACACCGGCCGGCGAATGTGACCGCCTACTGCATCACCGACGACAACGGGCAGCAGCAGGTCGTCCCCGACGACGACTGCGTGCGCGCCCAGTCCTACGCGAGTACCGGCGGCTATTACGGCGGTGGCGGGCTCGGGCCCGGCATCTTCCTCTACAACGGCCACCAGTACCGCTACTACTACGGCGGCAACAACACCGTCGGGCGCGCGCCCGTCGGCGGCAGCACGGTCGCGCCGAAGAAGGCCACCGTCAGCACCAAGAGCGGGACCGTCGTACGAGGCGGTCTCGGCAGTAAATCCGGTTCCACCAGTGGAGGCTCCTAGATGCGTCGGATGCGCAACCGGCAACGTACCGGCTGGCAGAAGATCATCGCCGATCAAGGGCTGGTATTCGGCTCGCCCGGCCGCGACGCGAACGGACAGTCGCGCCCGTACTGGGACGAATCGGTGCACTACGAGTTCGATCTCGACGAAATCCTCGCGCTCGAGGCCCAGGTCGAGGTGCTGCATTCGATGTGCCTGCACGCGGTCGAGCAGATCGTGCTCACCGAGCGCTTCGCCGATTTCGGCCTGCCCGAATGGAGCTGGGAGCCGATCAAGAAGTCGTGGCAGCGCAGCGACCCGTACGTCTACGGACGTTTCGATCTGCGCTACGACGGCCGCGGACCGGCGAAACTGCTGGAGTATAACGCCGATACGCCGACCTCGCTGCTGGAAGCGGCCATCGTGCAGTGGCACTGGCTCACCGACGTCTACCCCGACGACGACCAGTGGAATTCGCTGCACGAACGTCTCGTCGAGCGCTGGGGCGAGTTGCTCGACCAGCTGCCCACCAACCAGCTGCACTTCACCTGGTCCTCGGCCGACGCTTCCGGCGAGGACAACGTGACCACCGCGTATATGCAGGAGACCGCCGCCGAGGCCGGATTCGACACCATCGCGCTGCCGATCGAGGAGATCGGCTTCGACACCGAACTGGAGCGTTTCGTCGATCTGGCCGAGGCGCCGATCGGTTCGATCTTCAAGCTGTACCCGTGGGAATGGGCCCTCGACGACGATTTCGGCAAGCGGGTGGTGAACTCCGTCCCCGAGACCGCCTGGGTCGAACCCCTGTGGAAGACACTGCTTTCCAACAAGGCGCTGCTGGCGGTGCTGTGGGAGATGTATCCCGGGCATCCGAATCTGCTGCCGGCCTACCTCGACGATCCGCACGAGCTCACCGAGTACATCCGCAAACCGAAGCTGGGCCGTGAGGGCGCCAATATGACCATCGTCGGCGCCGGGATGGAAACCTCTACCGGCGGCGTGTACGGCGAGGAGGGGTTCGTCTACCAACTCCTCGATCCGCTCCCGGATTTCGACGGCCTGCGCCCGGTGCTCGGCGCCTGGATCGTCGGCGACACCTCGGCCGGTCTCGGCATCCGCGAATCACCCGGCCTGATCACCGACGACGGCGCCACCTTCGTTCCGCATCGCATTCCGACCAAGTAGCATTCAGCGACTCGATCAACATCACCGGAGGAACCTGTGTCGTCCACCCTCGCGCTCGAATCAGGGTATTGGAGCTCCGTCGGCCACGGCGTCGGCGCGATCGCGCTGTACGCGGTGCTGGGTCTGGCCCTGATGCTGATCGGCTTCCAGGCCATCGACAGCTCCACGCCCGGACCGCTGCGCAAGATGGTCGCCGCCGGTAATCCGAACGCGGTCGTCATCGCGTCCGCCGGCATGGTGAGTATGGCGTTGATCGTGGTGCTGGCGATCTATTCCTCCGGCGGCCGGCTCGTCGAGGGCCTCATCGCGACCGGGATCTACGGGCTGGTGGGCATCATCGCGCAGGTGGTCTCCATCCGGCTGCTGGAATGGCTGGTCGGCCTGCATATCGGCGATCTGCTGAAATCGGCCACGTACCAGGTTCAGTCGCTGCTGGTGGCCGCCGCGCATCTGGCGATCGGCATGGTCGTCGCGTTCGCGATCCTCTGAGCGGGCCCGGTCGGCCGCGCGGTGTCACCGCCCGGTGAACGCCAGGAGTTCGCTCAGCGGAAGGCTGTTGATGATGCGGTCGGCCGGGACCCCGTTCGCCGCGGCACGTTCGCAGCCGTAGCCCTGCCAATCCAGCTGGCCCGGGGCGTGCGCGTCGGTATCGATGCTGAAATGGCAGCCCATCTCCACGGCCAGGCGCAGCAACCGGCTCGGCGGATCGAGACGTTCGGGGCGGCTGTTGATTTCCACGGCCGTCCCGTAGCGGCGGCAGGCCTCGAAGACGAGTTCGGCGTCGAACGACGATTCCGGCCGGATGCCACGATTACCGGCGACCAACCGTCCCGTGCAGTGGCCGAGCACGTCGACGTTCGGATTCGCCACCGCGTACACCATGCGTTCGGTCATGGTGTCGGAGTCGGCACGCAGGTTCGAATGCACGCTGGCCACAACGACATCCAGGCGAGCGAGCAGATCGGCCTCCTGGTCGAGGGTGCCGTCGTCGAGGATGTCGACCTCGATGCCGGTGAGGATCCGAAACGGCGCCAGCCGCTCGTTGAGTTCGGCGACCACGTCCAACTGGCGGCGCAGCCGCTCCGCGGACAGGCCGTTGGCGACCTTCAACCGCGGCGAATGATCGGTCAGCGCACAGTATTCGTGGCCCAGCGCCTGCGCGGTGCGCATCATCTCCTCGATCGGGCTGCCACCGTCGGACCAGTCGGAGTGGGTGTGCAGATCGCCCCGCAGCAGTGCCCGAACCTCGGCGCCCGCGGGTGCGATCGGCTGTGCGGCGGAACGCAATTCGGCCAGCCGCTGCGGTACGGCGCCGGACACGGCCTGCTCGATCACCGCGGCGGTCTTGGGTCCGATACCCGAAAGTTCCTGCCAGGCACCGGATTCGCGGTACCGATCGAAATCGGCGTCCGACAGCTCGGCCACGACATCGGCCGCGCGCCGGTAGGCCTTGACCCGATGGGTCTGGGCGCGATCGCGTTCCATCCAGAACGCGATCTCGCGCAGCGCGGCCACCGGATCCGGAACGTGATCGGCCACTAGCGGATCCGGCTGTACTTGACGAACGCCACCCCGTCCTCGAACACACGGCCCGTGAGGACCCGGAACAGTGCCGGCTCCGGCAGCCGCGGTCCCGCGCCGAACAGCGGGCGGCCGTGTCCCAGCACGATCGGATACAGCTTCAGGAAGATCTGGTCGATCTCCGGCAGCAGCGCCTGGGCCAGTTCGCCGCCGCCGCACAACCAGATGCCCGACCCCGGCTCCTGTTTGAGTCCGCGCACGCGTCCCAGCGGGTCGGAGGAGATCAGCTCGACGTCCCGGGCCGGATCCCCGGGCAGGGTGGTCGACACGACGAACTGCCGCAGATGTGAATACGGGCTCGACGTGCCGGTCCGCACGCCGAAATCGTGGGTTTTGCGGCCCATCAGCACGGTGTCGAAGCTTTCGCCCGGACTGTCGATCCCGAGCGATTCCCGGATCTTGGTCGGCAGCGTCTCCGGATACTGGGCGGTGATGGCCGGGCCGTGGTCACCGCCGACCGGGAAGAAATCGACCGATCCGTCCGGGGTGGCGATATACCCGTCGATGGTCGAGGCCACGAAGTAGGTGAGCTTGCGCATCCGTTCTCCCTTCATGCGAAGTGGCGTCATCGGACACACCGCAAATCTAGCGCGTGCTCGCCACTATCGCCGGGGCTTCGGCTGGCATCGCGGACAGGAGTAGGAGGAGCGGTTCATGAACTTCTCGCGGCGGATCGGGGCGCCGCAGCGACGGCACGGCTCGTCCTCGCGACCGTAGGCGGCCAGCGACCGCTCGAAGTATCCGGAATTGCCGTTGACGTTGACATACAGCGCGTCGAAGGAGGTGCCGCCCGCGTCGAGGGCCGCGCCCATCACCACCTGCACCTCGCTCAGCAGCCGCCGCAGCGCGGGCCGGGTGAGCGCCGCGGCCGGGCGTTCGCCGTGGATGCGGGCCCGCCACAATGCCTCGTCGGCGTAGATGTTGCCGATGCCCGAGACCACCGTCTGATCCAGCAGCACGCGCTTGATCTCGGAGGATTTGGTCCGCATGCGCGCGACCACGGCCTCGGTGTCGAAACGGGGATCGAGTGGATCGCGCGCGATGTGGGCGACCGATTCCGGCAGCTCCTCACCGTCGAGCGTGACGAGCCGGTTCAGTGCCCAGCCACCGAAGGTGCGCTGATCGATGAAGCGCAGCTGTGTGCCGTTGTCGAGTCCGGCGACGATATGCGCATGCTTCTCCAGCGGCGCCTGCGCGGACTGCACCAGCATCTGCCCGCTCATACCGAGGTGGACGACGAGTGCGGCATCGGGATCGTCGAAGGTCAGCCAGAGGAATTTGCCGCGGCGGCGGGCCGCTTCGATCCGCAGGCCCGCCATCCGGGCGGCGAGATCGTCGCCGCCGAGTTCGTGGCGGCGCACCGACCGCGGATGTTTGACCAGGACCGATTCCACGACGTGACCGACGACGTGTTCGTCGAGTCCACGCCGTACCACCTCGACCTCGGGCAGTTCGGGCATCAGTCCCCGGCTTCGGCGGAACCGTCCGCGGTGAGCGCCTGCCAGGCGGCGCCGGCGGCCTTCTGCTCGGCTTCCTTCTTCGACCGGCCGACGCCCTGCCCGTAGGCCGTGCCGCCGATCACCGCGGTGGCGGTGAATTCCTTGTCGTGGTCGGGACCGGTCGAGGTGATCTCGTAGCTGGGCACGCCGATACCGCGTTCCGCGGTGAGCTCCTGCAGGCTGGTCTTCCAGTCCAGGCCGGCACCCATCCGGGGACCGCGTTCGAGCAGTTCGGCGAACAGCCGCAGCACGACTCCGCGCGCCACCTCGATGCCGTGTTGCAGATGGACCGCGCCCAGCAGCGATTCCATCCCGTCGGCGAGGATGCTCGCCTTGTCCCGGCCGCCGGTGAGCTCCTCGCCCTTACCAAGCAGCAGATGACGGCCGAGGCCGCCCTCACCCAGGCCGCGCGCGACCTCGGCCAGGGCGTGCATATTCACCACACTGGCACGCAGTTTGGCGAGCTCACCCTCGGATTTCTCCGGATGCTCGAGGTACAGGCGCTCGGTGATGCTCAGGCCGAGCACCGAGTCGCCCAGGAACTCCAGGCGTTCGTTGGTCGGCAGACCACCGTTCTCGTAGGCGTACGAACGGTGGGTGAGCGCCAGCCGGAGCAGATCCGGACGCAGCTCCACGCCGAGCGCTTCCAGAAGGCTGGCGTGGTCAGCGGCATCGCCCGCTGCGGGTGCGGCCGCTTCGTCCTTACCGGCGGTCACTTCGCGGCTACCCGATCGGCGGATCAGATGGCCGAGGTGACCTGGCGGCCCTTGTAGGTGCCGCAGTTGGGGCACGCGATGTGCGGGAGGGTCTTCTGACCGCACGCCCGGTTCGGGCAGGTGATCAGGGTCGGCGCGGTGGCCTTCCACTGGCTGCGCCGCGAGTGGGTGTTGGCACGAGACATCCGGCGCTTCGGAACGGCCACGACTACTTCTCCTCTGTCGTCGAACTTGCCGAACCATGGTGGTCGGCAAGAGATCGGTCTACGTCTGATGGGGCGTCGGAGACGCCGGTGCCGGGGGTTTCGCTCGCGAATTTCGCAAGCCCCGCCCAGCGAGGGTCCAGTATCTCATGCGTGTGATCCGGACCCGCAATCGCCATCCGGACACCGCATTCCGGGCACAGCCCGGCGCAATCGGGTTCGCACAGCGGTTGCAGCGGCAATTCCAGGCCGACGGCGTCGGTGACCACCGGCTCGATGTCGATCATGTCGTCGACGATCCGGTAGATCTCGTCTTCCTCGGTGGTCTGCTCGGTCGCGCTGTTCGGATAGGCGAACAGTTCGGTGATCTCGAGTTCCAGATCGTCGGTGAACGACTCCAGGCAGCGCGAGCACTCCCCCTCGATCGGCGCCGACACCGAACCGGTGACCAGCACGCCCTCCGAGACCGCCTGCAGGGTCAGATCGAGATCGACCTCGGCACCGGCCGGGATCGCGATCAGGTCCAAGCCGATCTTCTCGGCGGCGGTGACGACCCGATGAACCTGCCGGATCGAGCCCGGGGCACGCCCCAGGCTGCGGGTGTCCAGCACGAAATCCGCGTCGGTCTGACGACGACGCGAACCGGGACCGGACTGGGCGGACATCGGGCACTCACTCACGTTTCGAGGGGGTTTGGGCAACCACTCCACAGTACGCGAACTGCGCCGATCCCCCCAAATCCCGGAACGAGCGCGAGCGGATCAGCGCCGGAAGTCGGCGGCGTAGTCCGGAATGCCGGTCCCCGAACGCAATTGCTGACGACCGCGGCCGACCGTCCGCAGGGTCGAGTGCAGAGTCTCCTCGAAATCGGCGAGCTGGGAATCGACGTAGTGGTCGCATTCCTCGCGCAGCCGGTCCGCCTCGGTCTGCGCGGCGTCGATCAACCGCGCGGATTCGCCGTGCGCGGCACGCACCACCTCGGTCTGCGACACCAGGCGTTCCTGTTCGGCCTGCCCCTCGGCCACCGATCGGTCGTAGGAGGCCTGACCCGCCGCGATCATCCGCTCCGATTCGGTGCGGGCGCGGCCGGTGAGCGCCTCGTATTCGGCCTTGCCGTCGGTCACGATGCGGTCGGCTTCGGCCTGCGCGGTCGCGACCAGATGATCGGCGTGCGCGCGGGCCTCGGCGACCATCCGGTCGGCGTGCGCCTTGGCGTCGGCCAGCAGCCGGTCGGCCTCCTCGCGGGCGCCGGCCACGGTCTGTTCGGCCTGGTCGTTGGCGCCGGTCACCGTCGCCTCGGCGGAATTGCGGGCGTCGGAGACGATCTTGTCGCGGTGGTCGAGCACGTCCTGGGCGTCGTCGAGTTCGCCGGGCAGCGCCTCACGCACATCGTCGAGCAGTTCCAGCACCTCACCGCGGGGCACGATGCAATTGCGGGTCGGCGGGATACCCCGCGCCTCTTCGACGATCGCGACCAGTTCGTCGAGTGCCTCGAATACGCGATACATCCTGCTGACCCCACTCTCGTGCCGAACTACTGCTCTCGGCCCCAGTGTGCCCGCATCCCGCGTGTCTGCCCAGATCACCATCGGTGTGTCGGGCGGTGTTTCCTATCCCACACAAATCAAGTGGAGGAAATCTCTCCGCTTGGTGCTATCTTTTCTACCGAGCGGTAGACCAGCCGGAACCCGTCGCCAACGGCGTCCGGCACTGTGCGATCGGAACGACAATGGTTGTCCTTTATCCGGCACCTCCGGGTATGTGGGTGAACCCACAGCCCGATCCGGGTGTATCCATCGTGCACAGCGAACTGCTGGCCGAGACGCCGGAACCGCAGCAGTCCCCGCCTCGCCTCCGCCGCCTCGCCTCGCGCTTCGCCAACTATCTGCGCGGCGACCACTGGCTGCCGCAACTCGTCCGCTTCGCATTGGTCGGCGGTTTCAGCAATATCGGCTACTTCCTGCTGTTTCTGGCCTGCTACAGCGGCGGGCCGCAGCTCGCCAACCTGACCGGATCCATCGTCAGCACGGCACTCGCCAACGAACTGCACCGCCGCCTCACCTTCCACGCCGCCGACCGGGTCGGCTGGCTCGCCGCCCAACTCGAGGGCGGTGGACTGGCGCTGGCCGGACTCGCCATCACCTCGGGGGCGCTGGCGGTCCTCGATATCGCGGCACCCGGGCTCGACGACGTCACCGAGGCGATCGCCGTCATCGGCATCACCGCCGGAGTCGGTGCGCTGCGCTTCCTCACCCTGCGGCTCTGGGTCTTCTGATCGCCCGTCGTGCTCATGCACGGGGTGCGGCTGCAACCTGGTCATTTGAGCAAGGAACCGAGCCTCTATACCCCACGTCCTAACTCAGCAAACGTCGTTGCGAGTTCTCATCGTGGGAGGTTCGGCAATGCACCACCGTTCGGGGAATCACTGCCCGGCAAGATCCACTCTCTGGCGCGCAGGTCTGCGCTCGGCCGCGTCCCCGCGCCCTCGGGTACCGATCCCGTGTCCGCTCCTGCCCCGCCCGCGCCGCACCCGCCCGCACCAGGACCCGCAATGACCCACGACAGCGGGTGTGCCGAAATCCTGTGCGGCCCAGGGTGGCCGGGCCGTGCGGGTGGGCTGCATCGGCGGCGTGACGTGGTGTCGGTCGGGGTCAGCGACGACGAGATCCGGCGACGGTGTGCGATCGGACGCTGGCGGCGGGTGCGGCGCGGGGCGTACGCGGAGGCCTCGGCACTCGCCGAACTGGACGCCGTGGCGCGGCACCGGCTGGCGGTGGCGGCGCTGCTGCCGGAGATGGCGGCCGACGCCGTGGTGAGCCATCAATCGGCGGCCGTGCTGCTGGGTGCGCCGATGTCCCCGGCGCTGCTGGACCGGGTGCACGTGACGCGCAATCGACGCCACGGCGGGCGCATCAAGCCGAATGTGACGGTGCACTGCGCACCGGTCCCCGTCGTCGCCGAACGGGACGGGCTGCTGGTCACCGGTCCGGCCCGCACCGTCGTCGATCTGGCGCGCACGCTTCCGTTCGAATCCGCGGTCGTCGTCGGCGACGCCCTCGCCCGCGAATTCGGCATCAGCGCAGCGGCATTGGCGCGCGAACTGGCCCGCGCTCGTGGCCGGCGCGGTGTCGACGCTGCCCGGCACGTGATCGGTTTCCTCGATCCGCGCAGCGCCGGAGTCGACCACTCCCGGGTCCGGGTGCTGCTGCGGCAGCTCGGATTCCCGCCGGCGGCCGCGGGCGGAGTGATCCATGCCGACGACGGGAGGGTGCTGGGGACGGCGGATCTGTATCTGGGCCGGACCGGAGTGGTGCTCGAGGTCGACGGACACCGGACGAGAAGAGCCCGGATACACGGCTGCCCGTCCCTCCCAGCACCGGATGTGGTGTTGCGCCGCTACGGATTTCGGTCGATCCGTACCAGCTGGCGCGAGTTGAGCACCGGAGTCGCCGCGGAGCGCGTGCACGCCGCGCTGAGCCGGGCGCGCGAGCAACGGCCCCGCGGTGACATCCGCCCCGCTCCCCTTCCGCCCGCGACGCCGCTGCGGTTGCGTGCGCTGTGACGACCACGATCGGCTCGGCCCGCCCCGACCTGTTAGCGTCGCTGCATGGCTGGAGCACTGTGCCCCGGGTCCTTCGATCCGGTGACCAACGGGCATATCGACGTCATCTCGCGCGCGGCCGCGCAGTTCGACGAGGTGGTCGTGACCGTGATGATCAACAAGAGCAAGCAGGGCATGTTCAGCGTCGACGAGCGGATCGAGATGTTGCGCGAGGCGACCGCCGATCTGCCGAACGTGCGGATCGAATCCTGGTACGGGCTGCTGGTCGATTTCGCTCGCGAACAGGGCATCACCGCCATGGTCAAGGGTCTGCGCGATGCCACCGATCTCGGGTACGAGATGCAGATGGCGCAGATGAACAAGCACCTCTCGGGCGTGGACACCTACTTCCTGGCCACCAACCCGGCGCTGAGCTTCCTGTCCAGTTCCCTGGTCAAGGAGGTCGCGACCTTCGGCGGCGACGTCACCGGCATGTTGCCGCCGGAGGTTCACAAACGCCTGCTGGCTCGCATCGCCGAACGCCGCGGCTGAGTTGTCGCCGCGGCGGCGGAAGCCACCGCCGCGGCAGGCTTTCCCGACGGCACGACCGCCGAGCGAGCATCCGGCCGGAGATTACCCGTGGTATTCCGCCAGGTCGACGCGGGTTTCGCCGTATCGGCGCGACTTCAACACTGAATAACCTGCGGGCCAAGCGGTTTCGGGCGATCGCGCCGACCGCTCGACGACGATCAGCGCATCCTCGTACAGCCACCCGTTGGCCGCCAGTGCCCGCAGGTCGGCCTCGACAGCGGCATCGTCCACGGCGTAGGGCGGGTCGGACAGCACCAGGTCGTACGGCTCTGCCGGTGCTGTCGCCAGCACGGAAGCGACTGTGCCCATGCGTAATTCGGCGCCGGGCACATCGAGATCCGCGATATTTCCGCGAATCACCGCAGCCGCTTTGCGATCCGATTCGACCAGCAGCGCACGGGTCGCCCCGCGCGACAGCGCCTCCAGACCGAGGGCCCCGGAACCGGCATAGAGGTCGAGCACCCGGATGCCGTCGAAATCCAGGCGCGCGGAAAGCGCGTTGAACAGCGCTTCCCGCACCCGGTCCGAGGTGGGCCTGGTGCCCGCGGGCGGAACCCGCAGCCGCCGACCACCAGCCGTGCCCGCGACGATCCGGGTCACCGCAATCCCTCCGCCACGGCACGCCCAGGGCGCGGGGTCGACCGGTCCACCGGCATACGGTCCGCGCGAGCCGGTCCGTGACCGATCACGGCCGCCTCTCGCTACGCGCCCGAACCTGGCTGACCGGCAACCTCATTCGGCCGCGGTCTCGTTCATGCGCAGTTCCACCAGCAGATCGCCACCTTCCACCTGCTGCACCGTGCCGATGGCCACGCGGGCGACGACACCGGCGCGGGGTGCGGTGATGGCGGCTTCCATCTTCATGGCCTCGATCGTGCCGACCGTGTCACCGGCGGCGACCGTGTCACCTTCGCCGACGGTCAGCGTGACGACACCGGCGAAGGGGGCGGCGATGTGGCCGGCGTTGTTCTTGTCGGCCTTCTCCGCCACCGGGACCTCGCTGGCGATCGAGCGGTCGCGCACCTGTACCGGACGCAGCTGCCCGTTGAGGATGCACATGACCGTGCGCATACCCCGCTCGTCCGGTTCGGAGATCGCCTCCAGACCGATCAGCAGGGTGACGCCCTTCTCCAGTTCGACGCGGTGTTCCTCGCCGTGGCGCAGACCGTAGAAGAACTGATTCGCCGACAGGCCGGTGGTATCGCCGTATTTCTCCCGGTGCGCCAGGAATTCCGCAGTCGGAGCGGGAAACAGCAACCGGTTCAACGTCTCTCGCCGCTGCTGCGACGAACCGTCCAGCGCCGCGGCGTCTTCCGCGGTCAACGGCACTTCCGGCTTCGCCGGGCCGCGGCCCTCGAGAGCGCGGCTGCGGAAGGGTTCGGGCCAGCCACCGGCCGGGGTGCCGAGTTCGCCGCGCAGGAAACCGATGACCGAGTCCGGGATGTCGTAGCGCGCCGGGTCGGTGGCGAAATCCTCCACGTCCACACCGGATCCGACCAGGGACAGGGCGAGATCACCGACGACCTTCGAGGACGGGGTGACCTTGACCAGGCGGCCCAGCAGCCGGTCGGCGGCCGCGTATTTCGCCTCGACCTCCTCGAACCGGTCGCCCAGCCCGAGTGCGATGGCCTGCTGCCGCAGATTCGACAGCTGCCCGCCCGGAATCTCGTGGTGGTACACCCGGCCCGTCGGCCCCGGCAATCCGGATTCGAAGGGCGCGTACACCTTGCGCAACGCCTCCCAGTACGGCTCGAGATCGCAGACGGCGTCGAGGTTCAGCCCGGTGTCGTAGGGCGAATGCGCGGCCGCGGCGACGATCGCCGACAGTGCGGGCTGGCTGGTGGTGCCGGCCATCGGGGCGCTCGCCCCGTCCACGGCGTCGGCGCCGGCCTGCCAGGCCGCCAGATAGGTGGCCAACTGACCACCCGGAGTGTCGTGGGTGTGTACGTGCACCGGCAGATCGAAGTTGCTGCGCAGCGCCGTCACCAGCGTGTGCGCGGCCGGCGCCCGCAGCAGTCCGGCCATGTCCTTGATCGCCAGCACGTGCGCGCCGGCCTCCACGATCTGCTCGGCGAGCTTCAGGTAGTAGTCGAGGGTGTAGAGGTTCTCGTTCGGATTCGACAGATCGCCGGTATAGGACATCGCGACCTCGGCCAGCGCGGTCCCGGTCTCGCGCACCGCATCGATCGCCGGCCGCATCTGATCCACATTGTTGAGTGCGTCGAAGATCCGGAAGATGTCGATGCCGGTATCGGTGGCCTCCCGCACGAACGCCCGCGTCACCTGCTCCGGATACGGCGTGTAGCCGACGGTGTTGCGCCCGCGCAGCAGCATCTGCAGGCAGATGTTCGGAATCGCCTCCCGCAGCGCGGCCAGCCGCTCCCACGGATCCTCGTACAGGAACCGCAGCGCCACATCGTAGGTCGCGCCACCCCAGCACTCGACCGACAGCAGTTCCGGCGTCATGCGGGCCACGTGTCCGGCCACCGTCAGCAGTCCACGCGTCCGGACCCGGGTCGCGAGCAGCGACTGATGGGCGTCGCGGAACGTGGTGTCGGTGACGCCGACGGCGTCGCGCTCGCGCAGCCAGCGCGCGAAACCCTCGGGACCCAGCTCGAGCAGTCGCTGACGGGTACCGTCCGGCGGCGGCGCACTCAGATCGATCGCCGGCAGCTTGTCGTGCGGATATACCGCCGTCGGCCGGTCACCGTGGGGCTTGTTCACCGTCACGTCGGCCAGATAGCGCAGGATGCGGGTGCCGCGGTCGGCCGACCCGCGCTGGGTCAGCAGCTCCGGGCGCTCATCGATGAACGAGGTGGTGATCCGCCCGGCCCGGAAGTCCGGATCGTCGAGCACCGCCTGCAGGAACGGGATGTTCGTGGCCACGCCGCGGATGCGGAACTCCGCCACCGCGCGCCGGGCCCGCGCCACCGCCGCACCGAAGTCGCGGCCGCGGCAGGTCAGCTTCACCAGCATGGAGTCGAAGTGCGCGCCGACCTCGGCGCCCAGGTTCGCACCGCCGTCGAGGCGGATACCACCGCCGCCGGGCGAGCGGTAGGCGGTGATGCGTCCGGTGTCGGGACGGAAACCGTTGGCCGGATCCTCGGTCGTGATCCGGCACTGCAGCGCGGCACCGTGAATCGACACGCTGTCCTGGCTCAGTCCCAGATCCGCCAGCGACTCGCCGGCCGCGATGCGCAGCTGCGACTGCACGAGGTCGACGTCGGTGATCTCCTCGGTCACCGTGTGCTCGACCTGGATGCGCGGGTTCATCTCGATGAACACATGCCGGCCGCGCTCGTCGAGCAGGAACTCCACGGTGCCGGCGCACGAGTACCCGATCTGCCGCGCGAAGGCCACCGCGTCCGCGCAAATGCGCATCCGCAGTGCGGGATCCAGATTCGGCGCGGGCGCGAGCTCGATCACCTTCTGGTGCCGCCGCTGCAGCGAACAGTCGCGCTCGAACAGATGCATGACGTTGCCGTGCTGATCGGCCAGGATCTGCACCTCGATATGACGCGGGTTGATCACCGCCTGCTCGAGGAACACCGTCGCGTCCCCGAACGCCGACTCTGCCTCGCGCATGGCCGCCTCGATCGCCTCGCGCAGCTGCACCCGGTCCGCCACCCGGCGCATACCCCGGCCACCACCACCGGCGACCGCCTTCACGAACACGGGGAACTCCATCTGCTCCGCGGCGCGCAGCAGCTCCTCGACATCGGCCGAGGGCGCGCTGGAGTTCAGCACCGGAAGCCCGGCGGCCTTCGCCGCAGCGATGGCGCGCGCCTTGTTACCGGTCAGTTCGAGCACCTCGGCCGAGGGACCGATGAAGGTGATGCCCTCCTCCGCGCACGCCGCGGCGAGGTCCGGATTCTCCGACAGGAAGCCGTAGCCGGGGTAGACCGCGTCGGCGCCGGCGGACTTGGCGGCGCTGATGATCTCCGGAATCGAGAGGTAGGCGCGCACGGGATGCCCGGGGACACCGATTTGATACGACTCGTCGGCCTTGAGGCGATGCACCGAGTTGCGATCTTCGTAGGGGAAAACCGCCACGGTGCCGATGCCGAGTTCGTAGGCGGCACGGAAGGCACGGATGGCGATTTCCCCGCGGTTGGCGACCAGCACTTTGGAGAACATTCGATAAAGGTACCTGCCCGGTGAGCGGGGCCGGACAGTGAATACGGCTTCGCAGCCATCCTCACAAACCGGATCGGCGAGTCTGCGAAGTTGTGTTCTTCCAGCGGAAACATATGCGGCCGGGCGGGCGGTGTTTCCCCTGCCGCTCGCGGTGGATTACGCTCGGGAACGCAGCTGGTTCGCTGCCGTCGACGAGTTGGAGCCCCGAGCGTCGCGCGCAGCGTCGAAACCGGTCCTCGCGGGCCGGCGAGAGGGAACCCGGTGGGAATCCGGGACTGTCCCGCAGCGGTGAACAGGAACGACCGCCGTCATGAGCACTGGATCCTTTCCGGGAAGCGACGGCCAGTAGGCGACATCCGGGGCCCCATCTCCGGACCGGTCCGCACGACCGATGCCTGTGAGTCCGAAGACCTGCCGGTTGTGCCGGATACGCCGTATCCGGCGGCCACCGCCTCGTGGATCGGGCGGGCGGACCCGTGGCACACCGGAACCCCCGGTGCGGCAGTGTTTTTCGGGGCTTCGTCCGCCGTGCGGCGGTGACCTGTGGCTTCCACTTCTGGAGAACACCGTGACTGTCACAACGCATACTCGTTTCACCGCAACGGTTCTGGGCCTGCCACGCATCGGGCCGCGGCGCGAACTCAAACGCGCCGTCGAAAAGTATTGGGCCGGACGGATCGACGCCGCCGAATTGCAGGCCGTCGCCCGGCAGCTGCGCGCCCAGGGCTGGACCGCGGCGCGCGACGCCGGCCTCGACGCGGTACCGGTGGGCACCTTCTCGTTCTACGACCAGATGCTCGATACCGCGGTCATGTTGGGCGCGCTGCCAGCACGAGTCGCCGGCATCGACGATCCGCTGGACCGCTATTTCGCCGCCGCGCGCGGCGCCGAGGGCATCGAACCGCTGGAGATGACGAAATGGTTCGACACCAACTACCACTATCTGGTGCCGGAAATCGGCCCGGACACCTGGTTCGCGCTCGATCCGTCGGCACTGCTCGGCGAGCTGCGCGAGGCGCGTGAGCTGGGCATCGCCGCCCGGCCGGTGGTGATCGGCCCGCTGACCTTCCTGGCCCTGTCCAAGGGTGTCGACGGCGTCGCGCCGAGGGATCGGCTGGCCGAGCTGATCCCGCTGTACCGGGACCTGCTGGCCCGGCTGGCCGACGCGGGCGCCGCCTGGGTCCAGATCGACGAACCCGCCCTGGTGCGCGACCTCTCCGAGGCGGAACTCGGCGCCGTCCGCACCACCTACGCCGCGTTGAGCGACGGGGACCGGCGGCCGAACATCCTGGTGGCCACCTACTTCGGCTCCCCGGGTCCGGCGCTGGGCGCGCTGGCCGCCACGCCGGTCGAGGGTGTGGCACTCGACTTCCGTTCCGGCACAACCGTTTCCGAGGTCGCCGCGGCGCCCGCCCTGGCGGACAAACTGGTGGTGGCCGGCGTGGTGGACGGCCGCAACATCTGGCGCACGGACCTGGAAGCGGCGCTGAGTGAGCTGGCTACCCTGCTGGGTTCGGTCGGCGCGCTGGCGGTGTCGACCTCGAGTTCACTGCTGCATGTTCCGTATTCGCTGGACGCGGAGCCCGGCCTGGATCCGGTGCTGCGGGCGTGGCTGGCTTTCGGCGCCGAGAAGATCGACGAGGTGCGGGTCCTGGCGCGCGCGGTCGGTGCGGGTACCGACGCGGTGGCCGCGGAGCTCGCCGCATCCCGCGCCGCGATCGAGAGCCGCCGCTCCGATCCGCGTCTGCACAACGAGGCGGTGCGGGCCCGTCTCGCCGGTCTCGGTGAGGATCAGGCGCGGCGGGCGCCGGCGCAGCGCCGCCGCGAGCTGCAGCGCGCGCAGCTGCGCCTGCCGCTGCTGCCCACGACCACGATCGGCTCCTATCCGCAGACCACCGCGATCCGCACCGCCCGCGCGGACCTGCGCGCCGGCACGATCGACGACGCGCAGTATCGCGAGCGGATGCGCGCCGAGATCGCGGATGTGATTGCGCTACAGGAGAATCTAGGGCTCGACGTGCTCGTGCACGGCGAACCCGAGCGCAACGACATGGTTCAGTACTTCGCCGAACAGCTCGACGGATTCGCCGCCACCGACAACGGCTGGGTGCAGTCCTACGGCACCCGCTGCGTGCGCCCGCCGATCCTCTACGGCGACGTCGTGCGCACCGCGCCGATGACGGTCGAGTGGATCACCTACGCCCAGTCGCTGACCGGCAAGCCGGTCAAGGGGATGCTGACCGGCCCGGTCACGATTCTGGCCTGGTCGTTCGTGCGCGACGATCAGCCGCTCGCCGACACCGCGCGGCAGGTGGCGCTGGCCATTCGCGACGAGACGGTGGATCTGGAGGCCGCCGGCATCCGGATCGTGCAGGTCGACGAACCCGCGCTGCGGGAGCTGCTGCCGCTGCGCCGCGCTGATCAGCAGCAGTACCTGGACTGGGCCGTGGGCGCGTTCCGCCTGGCCACCGCCGGGGTTCGCGAGGACACCCAGATCCACACCCATCTGTGCTACTCCGAATTCGGCGAGATCATCGGCGCCATCGCGGCCCTGGATGCCGATGTCACGTCGGTGGAGGCGGCGCGCTCGCATATGGAGATCCTCGACGATCTCACCACCGCCGGATACGCGCTCGGCATCGGGCCCGGCGTCTACGACATCCACTCACCGCGGGTGCCGAGTGTGAGCGAGATCGAGAACTCGCTGCGCGAAGCGATGAAAGCCGTTCCGGCGGAGCGGTTGTGGGTGAATCCGGACTGCGGGCTCAAGACCCGCGGCCGCGCCGAGGTGGAGGCGTCGCTGCGCAATATGGTCGAGGCGGCCGCCCTGGTGCGCTGATGCCGCACGGTCGGCGACTCGCCCGGACGCGGGTCGCCGGCCGGACAGGCTGCCGGAAATGTGGGCTCCGGCGGGCGCCAGCAGCCTTTCCGGCAACCTTTTCCACCCGGTGGTTCACCACCTCCGAGCAGCACTTCCGCTATCGTGCACCCACCGGATCCGGCCGCATACTTCGCACGCTACGCATGACCGAAGTTGATCAAAACTCCTTGCAACAGCAGATTTTTGTACGCGCCGAGTAGCGAAATTGCAATGATTGCGAAGATGTGAAGGTAGCATCTGCGGCGTGCGCAAGATGTATGCGGGTGCCCGGTTACGGCGGTTGCGCGAAGAACGACGGATGACCCAGGCCGCCCTGGCCAAGTCGTTGGAGCTTTCGCCCAGCTATCTCAATCAGCTCGAACGTGACCAGCGACCCCTGACGATTCCCGTTCTCCTGAAACTCAATTCGACCTTCGATCTGGATGTGCAATTCTTCGCCGCCGACTCCGACGCACGTCTGGTGTCGGACCTGCACGAAGTGCTGGTGGAGGCGGCCGGCGGTACCGCCCCGCCGGCCGCGGAGGTCGAAGATCTCGCCACCCGGCTGCCGGAGGTCGCCAAGACGATCGTCGCGATGCATCGCCGTCTGCGCGCCACCACCGATCAGCTCGATCTGTTGTCGTCGAAGGTCGCCGCTCCCGCCGGGGCGCCCGGCGTCCCGATGCCCTACGAGGATGTGCGCGACTTCTTCTACGACCACCACAACCACATCCCCCAGCTGGATCTGGCCGCCGAACGACTGTTCGACGAATGCGGTCTGACCATCGGATCGATCGATCGCCAACTGGCCCGTGTGGCCGAGGAGCGAGCCGGGGTCACCGTTCTGGTCCGCGGCGACGGCGCCGATCCCGCCGTTCCGAAACGGCGCTACGACCCCGAGACCCGCACCCTCATCCTCGCGCGCCGGCTGCGCCCCGGTCAGCGGGCATTCCAGATCGCCACCACCCTCGCCTTCCTGCTGCACGGCGATCTGCTCGACGAGGTCCTCGACGCCACCCCATCGCTGGTCGGTGAATCGCGGGCCCTGGCCCGGGTCGGCCTGGCCAACTATTTCGCGGGCGCGGTGGTACTGCCGTACGGGAAGTTCCTGCGGTCGGCCGAGGAACTGTCCTACGACATCGACCTGCTCTCGCTGCGTTTCGAGGTCGGCTTCGAGACGGTCTGCCACCGGCTGAGCACCCTGCAGCGGCAGGGACAGCGCGGAGTGCCGTTCTTCTTCGTCCGCACCGACCGCGCGGGCAATATCTCGAAACGTCAGTCCGCCACCGCATTTCACTTCTCCCGGGTGGGTGGCAGCTGCCCGCTGTGGGTGGTGCACGAGGCGTTCTCACATCCCGGGCGGATCCTCACGCAGGTCGCGGCCATGCCGGACGGCCGCCGCTATCTGTGGATCGCGCGCACGACCTATCCCAGTCCGCACGGATTCGGCACCGCCACCAAGGAATTCGCGGTCGGTCTGGGCTGCGATATCGAATACGCCGATCGGCTGGTGTATTCGCAAGGCCTGCAACTCGACGAGCCGGCCGCCGCGGTGCCCATCGGCGCCGGCTGCAAGGTGTGCGAGCGGCCCGCCTGCCCGCAGCGCGCGTTCCCGCAGATCGGCCGCCCGCTGGCGGTCACCGAGAATTCCAGCGTCGATTTGCCGTATCCGCCCGCGATCCGCTGATCAGGACTTCGCCAGATATTCCAGCCGCTCGGAGTCGACGGCGGCATGCATCATATTCGCCAATCCCGGATGGTCGGTCAGCCCCGGATCGGCGTCGACGACCTCCCGTGCGAGCACTTGGGCGGTGGTGATGACGTCGAGATCGTCGAGCAAGGAGAGCAGTTTCAGGCTGCGCGCGGTACCCGACTGCGCCGAACCCAGCACATCGCCCTCCCGGCGCTGCCGCAGATCGAGCACCGACAGTTCGAAACCGTCCAGCGTGCCGGCCACCGCCTCCAGCCGTGCCATGGCCGTACCCATCGGCGAGGTTTCGGTGATGAGCAGGCACAGTCCGGGATGCTTGCCGCGGCCCACCCGGCCGCGCAGCTGATGCAGCTGGCTGACGCCGAACCGGTCGGCATCCACGATGACCATGACGGTCGCGTTGGGCACGTCGACGCCGACCTCGACGACCGTGGTGCAGACCAGCACATCGATATCGCCGTCGTTGAACGAGCGCATGACGCGATCCTTGTCGTCGGTCGGCAGTCGGCCGTGCAACAGGCCGAGACGCAGCTCCGCGAGCGGACCTGTGCGCAGCGTCTCGAAGACGTCGAGGGCGGCGTGGGTGGTCGGCGCCTCGCCCGTGTCGTCGGCGGCCTGCTTGCGCCCTTTCGTTTTGGTGCCCTTCTTCGGTGCGCCGTCGTCCTCCTCGTCGCCGATGCGCGAGCACACCACGTAGGCCTGCCGGCCCGCCGACACTTCCTCCCGGATCCGCTCCCAGGCACGCTCGACCCATGCCGGTTTCATCCGAGCCGGCACCACCCGGGTGGTGATGGGTGAGCGGCCGCGGGGCAGTTCGGTCAGGGTGGAGGTTTCCAGATCGCCGAGGGTGGTCATCGCGATGGTGCGTGGAATCGGCGTCGCGGTCATCACCAGCAGATGCGGGGTGATGCCCGCTTTCGCCTTGGCGCGCAACGCGTCTCGCTGCTCCACCCCGAAGCGGTGCTGTTCGTCGACGATCACCATGCCCAGATCGAAGAATTCGACCGCGTCCTGGATCAGCGCGTGCGTGCCGATCACGATGCCGGCCGTCCCGGTCACCACGTCCAGCAGTGCCGCCTTCTTCGCACTCGCCGACATCGAACCGGTCAGCAGCACCACCTTGGTGGCATGGTCGGCGGCGCCCAGTTCGCCCGCCGCGCCGAGATCGCCGAGCATGGACCGCAGCGACCGATAGTGCTGGGCGGCAAGGACTTCCGTCGGCGCCAGCAGCGCACACTGCAGTCCGGAGTCGACCACCTGCAGCATCGCGTGCAGGGCGACGATGGTTTTACCGGAACCGACCTCACCCTGCAGCAGCCGGTGCATCGGGTGCGGACGCGACAAATCTCCGGAGATCTCGGCGATCACCTTGTTCTGGCCGGCGGTCAGCTCGAACGGCAGGCGCTGTTCGAATTCGGCGGCGATCCCGTCGGAGCGCGGCGCGCACGGCCGCGCGGTGCGCCCGGCGGCGTCGTGACGGCGCTGAGCCAGAACCAGCTGCAACGCCAGGGCCTCGTCGAAGCGCAGCCGCTGCCGGGCCTGGTCGATATCGGATTTGCGTTCGGGCAGGTGGATCAGCCGCAGCGCATCCGAGACGGGAAGCAGTTCGTGGTCTTCGCGGAGGTCCGGCGGCAGCGGATCGTCGATCGGGTCGAGCTGGTCGAGCACCTGCCGCACACACGCCAGGATGTCCCAGCTCTGCACCTTCGCCGTCGCCGGATACACCGGGATGTATTCCCGTTCGAAGAACGAGATGTCGACTCCCCCAGCGCCTTTCGCACTCTCCGCCAGACCGCGGAGGGCGCCGCCGCCGCGCACGGAGGTGAGGCTGTCCACCGATTCGGCGGTTTCGGGCAGGATCAGATACGACGGATGCGACAGATTCCAGCGGTCCGGGCGCCACCAGTGCACAGTGCCCGACATCATGGCCCGAACACCCTGTTTGACAAGGTAATTCACCTTGTCGCCGTTGAAGAAGGTGATCTCCACCGGTTTCGCGGAGCCGGTGTCGAGTTCCACCTTGAGCAGCTTGCCGCGACGCTGGCGCATCGGTCGCAATTCGGTCTTGCTCACCCGGCCCACCACCGTGATGTGGGCGCCCTCCTCGGGTGCCTCCTCGGTGAGCGGCTGGCCCTGGGTGGCATAACGCAGCGGATAGTGCCGCAACAGATCCTCGACGATATGCATATCGAAGGCGTCGGCCAGCGGTTCGGCCGCCTTCACCCCCAGCACGTGATCGAGCCGGTCGCTCAGTGTCGCCATCTACTCCACCCCGATCTGGACCAGATCCACGGCCTGACCGCCGTCGTAGGTGACGACCTCCACGCCGGGAAATTCCGTGGTGATGTGTGCGGTGAGCTCGTCCGCCAACCCGGCGGGCGCCTGCGCGCCGAGCAGCAGCGTCACCAGTTCCCCGCCCAGGCCGAGCATGCGATCGAGCAGCGTCCGGGCGGCTCGGCGCAGGTCCGGATCGATGACGACCACATCGTGGCCCACCAGGCCGAGTCCATCGCCCTGCTCGCACGTGCCGACGATGGTCAGCGCGCGTTCGGCGGCGACGCGGACCGCGCCCCACCGGGTACTGGCGGCAGACTGCGACATCGTCAGCGCGTCGTCGACGGCCAGGCTGCCGCTGTCGTGCAGGGCGAGCGCGGCCAGCCCCTGCACCATGGAGCCGCTGGGCAGCATCATCACCTCACGCCACCCGTCCCGGGCGGCCATGCCGATCGCCACCAGCTCCGGCGCCGGCAACGCCCCGTTGGGCAGCACCAGCACTTCCCGCTGCGGCATCGCGCGAATGGCGGCGAGCAGTCGATCGGCGGTCACCGCGCCGGTGAGCACGACCGCACCGGAGTCCTCGAACAACCGCACCGCCCCCGCGCCGGTGGCGATCGCGAGAATGCCTCGATCGGACTGTCCTTGCGCGGCAACGGAAGTGCCGAACAGACCCTCGATCCGGATGTTGCTCAGAGCGCCGGCGGCCAGACCCGCCTCCACTGCGGCGCCGGCGTCGGCGCAATGCACGTGCGCCGACCAGCTGCCCTCGCCGTCGCCCACCACGACCACCGAATCCCCCAGCGCGGCAAGGCCATCACGCAACCGGTCGATGCGCGCCGGATCGGTCTCGACGATGCGGTACATGACCTCGTACTGGGGAACCCTCGCCCGATCGCGCCGACCGGACTCCTTCCCGGCGCGCCGCACGGCCTCCGTGCCGGACGCGCGCTGCGGCGAAATCACCGGCAGCGCGGTATCTGTCGAAACCGACCGCGCACTGACGATGTGCGCGTAATCGGAGTTCCCCGGCGCTACAGCGCGACTCGTACCCGGGCCGTCGCCCGCTATCCCGTCCAACGGGGCATTCTCCGGCCGTTCCGACGACGAATTCGCATGCACCGCAGTAGCGTTCACCCGCACGTCCGGCGAATCCGCCGCCAGGGAACCGCGACGTACCGTGCCAGCGGCCGACCGCGCGGCATCCGACGCCGTCACCCGGTAGACCGGACGCGCGGGTGCGCTCCCGGTGCACACTTCCACCAGGGCGTCCAGCAGTACCAGCAGCCCGCGCGCCCCGGCATCGACCACACCGGCCGCGCGCAGCACGACCAGTTGTGACGGTGTCTCCCCCAGCGCCTTCACCGCCCCGTCGGCGGCGGCGACGGCCACCGCGGCGACCGTCTGTTCCGCACAGTCCTCCGCGCGGTCCGCGGCCGCTTCCAGCACGGTGAGCATGGTGCCCTCGACCGGTTCGCTCAGCGATTCCCGGACCAGGACCGCCGCCCGGCGCAACGCGGTGCGCAGTGTGGCCGCGGTGAGGTCGTCGCGATCGGCCGCTTCGGCCAGCCCGCGCAGCACCTGCGACAGGATGATCCCCGAATTCCCGCACGCCGCGGCGGTGGCGGCCCGGGCCATGGCA
>NZ_BDBL01000045.1 GCF_001612965.1 Nocardia kruczakiae NBRC 101016 | reverse complement strand
GCCGGGCGCCGGGCGGGTTGCCGCCTGCCGGACGCGGCGGCTGACCACCGGGTCCGGATCGCGGGCCGCGCGGGGGCCGACCGCCGTTCGGTCCATCGTCGTAAGGCGAAGTCACAGCCTGGATCTCCATAACTCGATACGGTCCGGATAGCTCTGTGCGGGCGTGCACGACCGTCGCCGGCCGGTATGGGAGCCGCTCCACATATCAGTCGAGTGTGCCCGTCATTCGGCGGCAGTCCGACGAGCGCCGCCACCACGACGGCGCCGCGGTGCGGGGGTGTGTCCCAGCACATACGACTGCACCAGATGATTCCAACTACAGGTCCGGCACACCTCGACCACGTGCACCGAGAACTCTTCCCGAGTCTCGGCCAGCCGCACCAGTTCCTCGGGGGTTCGGGCCGAACCCGCGATCGGTCCCAGTCCGTCGCCGTAGACCCACGATACGAGCGTGAGCTGCTCTTTCCGGCAGATCGGACATGTGACATCGCTCCCCCGCCCGTGGAATTTCGCCGCACGCAGCAGGTACGGATTCGCATCACATACCTCGGCGACGTCCACACGGCCCGCATAGACATCGGCCAGCAGCGACCGGCGCCGGAGCGCATAGTCGACCACCTGCCGCTGAATTCGCACGGGTCCCAGAGTACTTGCGTCGGCGGGGGCACGGCATGCCACCGAGAGAAGCCACACGTTCCTTCCCGCTCACTATATCGGTCCGATATAGTTTGTAATCGCATCCATCGGTTAGGTCTGTTCAATACAGTCAGGAGGTGAAGCCCGTGCTCGAACTCGCGATTCTCGGGCTGCTCCTGGAGTCACCCATGCACGGCTACGAGCTGCGCAAACGGTTGACGGGCCTGTTGGGGCCGTTCCGGGCCTTCTCCTACGGGTCGCTGTACCCGACGCTGCGGCGCATGCAGACCGACGGTCTCATCGCCGAGGAGAGTCCGGCCGGCGCGGTCACCCGCCGGGCCCGCCGGGTCTACCAACTGACCGAATCGGGTCGGGAGCGGTTCGGTGAACTGCTCGCCGACACCGGACCGCAGAACTACACCGATGACGGCTTCGGCGTTCATCTCGCCTTCTTCAGCCGCACCCCCGCCGAGGCGCGGATGCGGATCCTCGAGGGCAGACGACGGCAGGTCGAGGAGCGCCGAGAAGGACTGCGGGAGGCGATCAAACGCGCCAGCGGAACACTGGATCGCTACACCCGCCAGCTCCATCAACTCGGTCTCGAATCAAGCGAGCGCGAAGTGCGCTGGCTCAACGAGTTGATTGCAGCGGAGCAATCAATGAAGGCGGCACCACAGAAAGAGGGAAATGTCGGCCATGAGTGATGTCAACCCGGCTGCTGAGATTCGCGTGGCCATCGTGGGCGTGGGCAACTGCGCCTCCTCGCTGGTCCAGGGCGTGCAGTACTACAAGGACGCGGACGAGAACGCCACCGTTCCCGGCCTCATGCACGTCAAGTTCGGCCAGTACCACGTGCGCGATGTGAAGTTCGTCGCCGCATTCGACGTCGACGCGAAGAAGGTCGGATTCGACCTGTCCGATGCGATCTTCGCCAGCGAGAACAACACCATCAAGATCTCCGACGTGCCGCCGACCGGCGTCACCGTCCAGCGGGGTCCGACCCTCGACGGCATCGGCAAGTACTACGCCGAGACCATCGAGCTCTCCGAGGCCGAACCGGTCGACGTGGTGCAGGCGCTGAAGGATGCCCAGGTCGACGTGCTGGTTTCGTACCTCCCCGTCGGTTCGGAAGATGCCGACAAGTTCTACGCGCAGTGTGCCATCGACGCCAACGTCGCATTCGTGAACGCGCTGCCCGTCTTCATCGCCTCCGACCCGGCCTGGGCGCAGAAGTTCGTCGACGCCGGCGTGCCGATCGTCGGTGACGACATCAAGTCCCAGGTCGGCGCGACCATCACCCACCGCGTGATGGCCAAGCTGTTCGAGGACCGCGGCGTGCAGCTGGACCGCACCATGCAGCTCAACGTCGGCGGCAACATGGACTTCAAGAACATGCTCGAGCGCGAGCGCCTGGAGTCGAAGAAGATCTCCAAGACCCAGGCCGTCACCAGCAACCTGAAGAAGGAACTGGGCGCCAACGACGTGCACATCGGCCCGTCCGACCACGTCGGCTGGCTCGACGACCGCAAGTGGGCCTACGTGCGCCTCGAGGGCCGCGCCTTCGGTGACGTGCCGCTGAACCTGGAGTACAAGCTCGAGGTGTGGGACTCGCCGAACTCGGCCGGCATCATCATCGACGCCGTGCGCGCCGCCAAGATCGCCAAGGACCGCGGCATCGGCGGACCCGTTATCCCGGCCTCGGCCTACCTGATGAAGTCCCCGCCGAAGCAGCTCGCCGACGACGTCGCCCGCACCCAGCTGGAAGCCTTCATCATCGGCGCTGAGTAGTCTGGCCTCGCTGGCTTCGAAATCAGGCTGGGCCCCCGCGGAAATCGCGGGGGCCCAGCCTGATTCGTTGCTTTTCGTCCGGCGGTCAGTCGAGTGACACGTACACCTCGACCGAGGTGGGGCCGGTGTAGCGTTCGATCTCCGCGGTGTGGGAGCGGGTGATGGTGCCGGCGCTTTCGGCCTTGGCGACCTTGGCCCAGGCGGTGCGGAGCAGGTCGTACGGCTTGTCGGAGACGACGAATTTGGCGTAGCGGCCCGCGGGGATGCGGGTGATCACATCGCCGGTCTCGAGGTCGTCGAGTCCGCCGAGTTCGTAGCCGAGGACCGCGACCGCGTGGTCGTCCTGGCCGATGTAAGCCGCCACGCGGGGGACGTTCTTCTCGCGCGACAGGTAGCGGTCCCAGGTGAAGTTCACCAGATCCAGATCCCGGGCGGTCACCTCGCGCCCGGCCAGCGGAACGGTGAGCCCGCCGACGAGGCTCGGTTCCAGGGTGACGATTTCGAAGTCCACGAGTCCCTACCTGTTCTCGCCGGAATCGGCCTGTGCCACACCGTTGTTCAGCGCATCGGTGAGCGGATCGCTCTGCAGGGCGACGAACACCTCGACCGTGCGAGCCTCCGGATAGTGCTCGAAGTCGCCGGTATAGGCCCGCACCAGCGCGCCGGCCGCTTCCAGGTCCCAGACCGCGCGCCAGATCGAGACGATGGTGTCGCCCAGATTGTCACCGGTGCGCAGGAAGCGCGCGAACTTCGCCGCGGGGATGCGAGCCAGCACATCACCCGGCTGCAGATCGTCGAGGCTTTCGCACTGATATCCGACGATATGGGTGAGATAGGAACCGATCTCGGGCGCGTGGTCGACATAGGCGGTCGCCGGCGGGCCGGGTAACCGGCGCGCCAGAGTTCGCTTCCACGCCTCTTCCACCTTCTGCCGGCGCGGTCCCTCGACCGCCAGCGCCGGGCTGCGCAGCACCGTGCCCGCCACCAGTGTTTCGTGGCGCTCAACCACTTCGAAATCCACCCGTGTCGCCCCTAATGTCTCGTGTTCCACCCCGTTCCACCCTATCGGCGTGTGCTGGGTGATGGCCGGATTACTCCAATTCGTTTCATCACAGCGTGCCGGATCCGGCCGTCATCCGGGAACCGGGACCGTCAGTCCCGGAAAGATCTCCACCTGCCGCGGCGGCGGGGGTGGTGGCGGTGGTGGCGGCGCGGGCGGAATGACGATCACCGGCGGGGGCTGCTGCTCCGGCTGCGACGGCGGTTGCAGGATGTCGAACGGTGCGTTCCCGGTCGGCTGCGGCGGCGCGGCCTGCGGCTCCGGCTCCGCGAACGGCCCGGCCGAATTCGGCGGCGGGGGCGCCGCGAACGGCCCGGCCGCCGCGCTCGGATCGGGATTCGCGAACTGCTCGACCGGCGTTCCGGCGAGCGCGCCGTCCATGGTGCGCTTCCAGATGTCGGACGGCAGCCCGGAGCCGTAGATCAGGCCGCCGCCCGACGTACGGATCGGCTGGGGTTGATCGGTGCCCACCCACACCGCGGTGGACAGCGAGGGGGTGAACCCGATCATCCAGGCGTCCTTGTTCTCGCCGGTGTCACCGAGCTGCGTGGTCCCGGTCTTGGCCGCCGACGGCCGCCCGGCCAGATTGTGGCCGTTCGAATATCCAGGAATGGGCTGCATCGCCTTGGTGGTCGTATCGGTGATCCCGCGCGGGAAGCGTTGCTGCGGCGGCGGCAGCTGCCCCGCGCCGGGCGCCCCGCGATCCAGCAGTACCCGGCCGTCCCCGGCCACCACCCGCTGCACGAAATACGGCTGGTGATAGCTGCCCGACGCCGCGATGGTGGCATAGGCCGAAGCCATGTCGACGGGCCGCACCGAATACACGCCGAGGACGATCGTGGGCGCCGGCTGCCCATCCGGCTCCGACAGCGAAGTGCCCGGCACGCCCGGGATCTGCAGCGGAATACCGGCCTGATGGGCGGCATCGGCCACCGACCGCGGCCCGATGGCCTGGGTGAGCCGGATGAAACTGGTGTTCAGGGAACGCTTGTAGGCCTCGGCGAGACTGCACGTCCCGCAGGATTCGCCCTCCACGTTGGTCACCCGCACCCCGTTCACCACGACCGGCGAACTGTCCAGCTGGGACGTCAGCGTGAAGCCCTGCTGCAGCGCCGCCAGCATGGCGAAGGTCTTGAACGAGGACCCGGTCTGCAAGGGGGCCTGCGCGAAGTCGTAGCCGACACCGTCCTCACCGCCGTAGTAGGACCGGATCGCGCCCGACCGCGGGTCGATCGACACCACCGCACTGCGCAGCTGTGGCGGCTGGCCGTCGAGGGTGCGGTGCACCGCGTCCAGCGCAGCCTGCTGTGCCTTGGCGTCGATGGTCGTCGTGATCTGCAGCGCACCGGTATTGATCTCCTGATCGCCGATTCCCGCGGCGCGCAACTCCTTCAACACCTGGGTGCGGATCAGCCCGGCGGGGCCGCGGGCGGCATCGTCGTCGGGTTTCGGGGGCGGCGCGATCGTCGGGAATTGCACCTTGTCGCGTTCGCCGAGCGGCAGCACGCCCATCCCGACCATGCCGTCGAGCACATAGTTCCAGCGGGCCTTCAGCTGGTCGAGGTGCGTCTCGGGGTCCAGGATCGACGGCGTGCGCACCACCGCCGCCAGCACCGCGCCCTCCGCGAGGGTCAGCTGCGAGACCGGTTTGTCGAAGTAGGCGCGTGCGGCCGCCGCGATCCCGTAGGCGTCTCGGCCGTAGTAGATGGTGTTGAGGTACGCGGCGAGGATGTCGTCCTTGCTCCACTGCCGCGCCATCTTCGCCGAGATCACCAGCTCCCGCATCTTGCGCGACAGGGTGCGCTCCGAGCTGAGGAAGGCGTTCTTGACGTACTGCTGGGTGATGGTGGACCCACCGCCCGCGTCGTCGCGGCCGAGCAGATTGTCGCGCGCGGCCCGCAGGAAGGCCGGCGCCGAGAATCCGGGATTGCGGTAGAAGTCGCGATCCTCGGCCGAGAGCATGGCGTCGCGCATGGTCCGCGGCACCTCCGACAGCGGCACCGGCGTGCGATTCCCTTCGGGGGGAACGATTTTCGCGAGGACCGTCGTTCCGTCGGCGGCGGTGACGGTGGCGATCTGATTGGTCTGCACCGCATTCGGATCGGGTATCTCGGCACTCCAGTACGCCAGCACCAGCAGCAACGACGGAATCGCGACGAAGATCAGGAACAGCGCCAGCAGCAGGCGCCGAATTCGCTGCCCGCGAGTGCGCGGCGGGCGTTCGCCGGCGCCGGCCGGTCTCTCGCGGCGGCGGGGACGACCGCTGTTCGGCCGGGACGCGCCGTCGAGCTGCTTCCACCCGGCAATCGAGGCATAAGGCGCCGTTTCCGGGCGGCCGCGCCGCGGTTTGCGGGTCGAGCTCACGATCATCTCCTCCCGGAGCGTCGGCGAACCAGCGAGAAACAACGATCCCGACCAGCCTACGACGCCGGTCGATGGTCGACCAGAACAGCTAATACCCAGTAAATCGCAGTCTCACTCGGAAACCGGGCACGACCGGCCGACGGCACCTCGGTGTGAGCGGAACAACAGTGCCGGCAACCGGACTCACGGCGGTCCGGGCCGACGCGCGACAGGAGCGAGACGCAACGGGCACTCGACGCCGCGCCGACGGCCGGGTTGCCGATTCGGAAACGGATGAATTAGACCTTCGGCGTGCATTGTGTGAAGTGGGGCACCAGCGGTCGTTCCGGATGGTAGCTCGTCGAACTGCCTGGTAGCTTCCGTTTTGCTCCCGTGCAACGTCGCGCATCGCATTCGACCTCTCACTCGCCGAACGTCTTTCTTCCTGCCTTCCGTGTGCCTCTGCCGTCCGGCAAGAGGCGGGAATCGTCATATTCGTCCACCGCCGATCGCGCGGGTCGTCGTCGACCCCGAAATCGGTGGTGGTGTCGATGGAGCCGTCATGACACGCACCCTCGCGATGCCTCCGAATCGCGTCCTCGAAATCCCCCACGACGTCGTGCGCAGTCGTGGCCTGCTGACGGGCTACTTCGCCGGCCTCGGCGTGGTGATGGCTGTCTGGGGAACCCGCATCCCCGCCGTCCAGGAAGCCGCCGGACTCGGCACGGCCGGGCTGGCCGGGGTCCTGCTCGCCGCGGCGATCGGTATGGTCGCCGGACTCCAGGTGGGTGGTCGCCTCGCCCGTCCCGCGCGATTGCCCCCGCTGCTGACCGCCGGCGGAATCGGTCTGGCCCTCGGCCTCGCGTTGGTCGGCAGCTGCCGAATGCCGCTCGCGCTCGCCGCCGCCGCGCTGTGCTTCGGTGCCGCGCACGGTGTCTTGGACGTCGCGGCGAACTCCGCCGCGGTGCGCTGCCAGAACGCCTACGGCCGGCCGATCATGTCGGGCCTGCACGCGGCCTACAGCCTCGGCGCACTGGGTGGGGCGGTCATAGCCGTTGTGGCCGCTCATATTTCGCACACCTACGTCTTCGGTGTCACCGCGGCCGCGGTCGTCCTCGCGACGATCGCGGCGGCGCCCGCCACGCGCTGCATCGGCTCGCCGGTTGCGGACACGGCGGCGGTGGTGCGTGAGCGTGCGCCGGGACTGTCCCGGTCTCGGATCTGGTTGCTGGGCGCACTGGCCGCCGCATGTCTGCTCGGCGAGGGCGCGGCCGCCGATTGGTCGGCGGTGCACCTGACCGGGCTGCACGCCTCGGCCGCGATCGGCGCCGCCGCCTACGCCGCGTACAGCGCCGCGATGGCGGGCGGCCGCCTCGTCGGCGATCGGCTCACCACCCGCTTCGGGGCGCCGAAAGTCGTTCGGACGGGTGCGATTGCGGCCTCGGCCGGACTTCTCACCGGTGTGGCGGTGAACGATGTGCCGTTCGCGCTGGTGGGCTGGGCCGTCTTCGGTCTCGGCCTGGCCGTCACGATTCCTTCGCTGTTCAGCACGGCCGGGACGGGAGGTCCGCGCGCCGTCGCCGCCGTGGCCGTCGCCGGATATCTCGGACTACTCGCGGGACCGGCCCTCATCGGTGCCGTGGCCACCGTCACGACCCTTCCTGTCGCCCTCGTGCTGCCCGCCCTGCTCGCCGCGGGCGTGGCCGCGCTGTCTCATCGAGCATTGGAGAACCAGTGGTAAGCCTTGAATCCCACCCGCCCGCCGACATCGACGCGGTCATCTTCGACTACAACGGTGTCATCGGTCTGCAGCCCACGACACCCATGTGGAGCGGCCTCGCCGAACTCGCCGGATGGCGCGCCGACGACCTCACCCACTTCCAGACCACGTTCTGGAGCGCCCGCGAACCCTACGATTCCGGCGAATTCGACGACACGGACTTCTGGACCGCGGTACTCGGCCGCCGGCCCGAACCCGAATTGCTCACCCGGTTGCGCGAGGTCGACACCGCCCTGTGGACGCGGACCGACCACCGCGTCCTCACCCTCCTGCGGCAGGTCCGGCAGGCGGATCTGCCGATGGTGCTGCTGTCCAACGCGCCCCATCCGGTCGGCGATGCGCTCGATTCCTCCGACTGGCGTGGGCTGATGACCGATGCCCTCTACTCGGCCCGTCTCGGCATGAACAAACCGCATCCCGACACCTACCGAAATGCCCTGGCCGCCACCGGAGTCGGTGATCCGGGCCGGGTGCTGTTCATCGACGACCGACCCGACAACTGCGAAGCGGCGGCACAGCTCGGCCTGCGAACCCTCCACTACACCGGCTCACCCGCCGATATCGAAATACACCTCGATTTCGGCGCCGGCCGCCTGATTTCGGGAGCACATGGGTAACTTCCCGGGCACGGAGAGGCGGAGGAGCCCGACGTTCCGCTAGCTCTTGACGCCGCCCGCGGTGAGGCCGGAGATGATGCGGCGCTGGAACAGCAGCACCATGATCACCAGCGGCACGGTGACGATGATGCCCGCCGCCATGATCGCCGCATAGGGCTGCACCAGCGGATCGTTACCGGAGAACCGCGCGATCGCGACGGTCACCGGCTCGGTCCGGTCCACCGAGAGCAGACTGGCCAGCAGGTACTCGTTCACCGCGGCGATGAACGCCAGGATCGCCGTGGTGAACACCGCGGGCGCGGCCAGCGGCAGCATCACCAGCCGGAAGGCCTGGAACCGGGTGGCGCCGTCGATGCGGGCCGCTTCCTCGAGCTCCCACGGCAGTTCGGCGAAGAACGAGGCGAGGACGTAGACCGTCATCGGCAGCACGAACGAGATGTTGGGGATGATCATCGCCTGGTAGTGCCCGATCCAGCCGATGTTGGTGAACAGCTGGAACAGCGGCGTCACCAGGACGACCACCGGGAACATCGAGGCGCTCAGGATCAATCCGGCCACCAGCGTCTTACCGCGAAAAGCCATGCGCGCCAGTGCGTAAGCCGCCATCATGCCGATCAGCAGTGCGATCGCAGTGGTGGCCGCGCCGATGACGACGCTGTTGGTCAGTGCCCGCCCGAAGTCGTTACCGCGGCTGGTGTCGAACGCGTTGCGGAAGTTCTCGAAGGTCACGTGGGTGGGCCACGGGGTGTTGTCGAAGGTGTAGTCCGGATCGCGGAAGGCGGTCACCGCCATCCAGTAGAACGGGGCCAGACCCCAGATCAGCACGATCAGCGCACCGACATACACCCGTGCGGACCGCCACGGTTTACGGCCGGAGGTAGCAGTGGTCATCAGTGTGCCTTCCGCTGTTCTTCCTGCGTCGCCACCGCATTGGCGCCCAGTATCTTCACCAGCACGAACGCCACCGCGAAGATCATCAGGAAGGTGAGCACCGACAGCGCGGCCGCACTGTTGGAGCCCTGCCGCACCTGATCGACCACGAGGATCGAGATGGTCCGGGTCGCCGGGTTGCCCTGCATCATGATGGCCGGCAGGTCGTAGAGGCGCAGCGCGTCCATGGTCCGGAACAGCACCGCGACCAGCAGCGCCGGCTTCAGCAGCGGCAGCGTGATGTGGGTGAAGCGCTGCCAGGCCGAGGCCCCGTCGACCTTGGCCGCCTCGTACACGTCGTTCGGAATCACCTGCAGTCCGGCGAGGATCAGCAGGGCCATGAACGGGGTGGTCTTCCAGACGTCGGCGATGATCACCGCGAATCGCGACCACCACGGATCGGTCTGCCACAGGATGTGCGTGTGCAGTACCCGGTTGACCACGCCGTTGTACTGGAACATGAACTCCCACAACCGGGCCGTCACCGCGGTCGGGATCGCCCACGGGATCAGCACCGCCGCACGCAGCAGCGCCCGCCCGCGGAAGGTCTTGCCCATCACGGTCGCCATGCCGAGGCCGATGGTCGCCTCCAGCGTCACCGTGATCACCGTGAACAGCAGCGTGATGCCGATGGCCGCCCAGAACTGCGAACCCAGGTTGCCGGTGGGGCAGGGCTCGGTGCCACCGCCGGGCAGGGTGCACTGCTGCAGCAGCCAGTGCGTGTAGTTGCCGAACCCGGCGCTGCCGCCCTCGACGAACATGCCGGTGGCGGGGTCGAGTCCGGCGTCCTTCTGGAACGACATCCATACCGCGCGCACCACCGGATAGCCGATGACGACCGCGAGCGCCACCAGCACCGGTGCGACGAACAACCACGCGCGGCCCGACCCCCGCGGGAGCCGTAAGCCGCGGGAGTTGTTGTCGCGCTTCGGTTTCGGGCTCACCGGCTGATCGTCGGGTGGCGCGAGGTCGGTCGCACCCGAAGGACTCGACACGTTCAACTCTCCTACGGGGCAGACTGCGGACAGGGTCAGGAGCCGGCGGCTTCGATGCCCTTCTGCATGCCGATGATCGCGTCATCGACTGATTTCTTACCGGTCAAGGCAGCATATGCGTTGTCCTGGATGGCCTTCGACACCGCCGGGTAGAAGGGGGTGACCGGACGCGGCACGGCGCTGGCGATCGAATCCTTCAACGCGGGCAGGTACGGGAACTTCGCGATCAGCGCCGGATCGTCGTACATCGACGACCGCACCGACGGGAACGCGCCCTCGGCGACGATCCGCTGGGCGTCCTCGCTGATCAGGAAGCGCAGGAAGTCCAGCGCGGTGGCCTTGTGCTTGGAGTAGGCGCTGATGGCGGCGTTGTAACCACCGAGCGTGGAGGCGCCGATGCCGTCCTTACCGGGCAGCGGGGAGACGCCGAAGTTGCCCTTCACGGCGGAGGAGTCGGCCTGGGCCACACCGTAGAAGTTCGGCCAGGTGCGCAGGAACAGCAGCTTGCCCGAGGCGAAGGCGTTCTGGCTCTCCGGCTCCTTGTAGGAGATGGCCTCCTTGGGGATGTCGCCGTTCTTGTAGGCGTCGGTGAGCACCTGCAGGCCGGCGCGCGACTGCGGGGAGTTCACGGTCGCGGTCTTGCCGTCCGGGCCGACGAACGAGCCGCCGTAGGCGTTGATCACCTCGGCCGCGTTCACGGTCAGACCTTCGTAGGGTGCGAACTGCCCTGCGTAGCAACCGATTCCGTGATCACGCGCGATATTGCAGTCGGCCAGCAGCTCCGGCCAGGTCTTCGGCGGGTTCGGGACCAGATCCTTGCGGTAGTACAGCAGGCCGCCGTTGGTGTTGCGCGGCGCGGCGTAGAGAGTGCCCTGATAGGTCGCACTGGCGACGGTCGGCGAGAGCAGCGTGGAGGTGTCGAGGGCGAAGGAGTCCTTCAGCGGCTGGATCCAGCCCTTGGCCGCGAATTCCGCGGTCCACGGCACGTCCAGCGCCATCACGTCGTAGTCGGACTGCTTGGCCCGCATGTGCTGAGCCAGATCGTCGTACTGCTGGGAGGCGTCGTTCGACTGCTCCTTGAACGTCACCTGCTCGTTCGGATGGGCGGCGTTCCACCGGTCGATGAGCTGCTTGACCGCACCCGTCTCGGTGGTGTCCTTACCCTCGACATAGGTGATCGGGCCGCGACCGCCCAGGTTCTGGCCGGTCGGGTTGCTGCCGTCACCGCTCGAACAGGCGCTCGTCAACCCGGCGGTCAGCAGCGCCACCGAGGCGGTGGCCAGTGCGGCGCGGGACACGAGGGACGAGCGTCGTGACGCGGCGCGCGCGCGAACCTTGCGCGCCTTGTTCGAGGACGCCTTGTTCAAAGCCATCGATACTCCAGGGTCGTAACGAACACAGCTGTCAGGCGTGAGCGCCCGCACACTGCGCCGGTTGCACAAGGCAAGATACATTGTTCGGCTGCTGTATGGGATTCGGCGTCCGCCCCCGCC
>NZ_BDBL01000044.1 GCF_001612965.1 Nocardia kruczakiae NBRC 101016 | reverse complement strand
CCCTCCGTGGTTACGCAAGCTGCCGCCTCCGAGCGGGTGCTACCGCCGGATGGGATTCGGCGTCCGCACGCGCCCGATCGTGCGGCGATGTCGGTGGGTTCTCGTATCCTGGCGCTCGATGTCGACCCAGATGCCTCAGGACAAGTTGCTCACCCGGATCGGTGGGCTGTTGCGTCAGGCCGAGTCGACCGACAACGAGCACGAGGCCGAGGCCTTCATGGCGGCCGCCCAGCGCCTGGCGACCCGTTCGTCGATCGACCTCGCGGTGGCGCGCGCCCATATCGCCGGTCGCGAACGCCGCCCGACGCCGATGCAGAAGGTCGTCGCGATCGGCGAGGCGGGAAAGAAGGGGCTGCGCACGTATGTGCAGCTGTTCGTGGCGATCGCGGCGGCCAACGACGTGCGCTGCGATGTGACCCGCACATCCACGCAGGTCTATGCCTACGGCTTCGATACCGATATCGCGACGTGCGAGGCGCTGTACACGAGCCTGCTGGTGCAGATGGTGCGCGCGTCCGACCACTACATCAAATCCGGCGCCTACAAATCGGCGACGGTGGAGAAGATCGTGGTGGAGACGCGCTGGGGTCGCAAGGTGCAGCGTCGCATTCAGGCCCCGGTCGCAGCCGTGACGGCGCGGCTGAATTTCCAGATGGCGTTCGCCGACCGGATAGGCCGCCGGCTCGCACAGGTGAAGGCGGATGTGGAGGCCGAGGCGGTGGGCGCGGATACGACCGCCGCCGAATCCGCGGGGACCGCCCTGGCACTGCGCAACAAGGACCTCGAACTGACCGATTTCTACTCCCGCACCTCCGAAGCCCGTGGTACCTGGCGCGGGCCGCAGGAATCCACTGAGTACTCACCGGCCGCGCGCCGGGCGGGCGACCGAGCCGGGCGCACCGCGCGCCTGGGCCTGTCGCCCGAACTGCCTTCGGCGCGCGGCACTCTGGAAGCTCCCGGGGCATGAGCCGTACCCGAGCGGCGCGGCAATTGCTCAAATGTTGCGGGAAAGCGCTGTGACGCAGCGGGATTCGCAGCGCAGCCGGGTCTACGACGCCGAGGGCCTGGTGCGACGGATGTTCGATCGAGCCGACGAGTTCGGGGCTCGCACGGTCGACTTGCACGGTTCTCAGCTCACGCTGCCGATCGAGCGGAAGTTCGCTTCGGTCGAGTCGGTCCAGAGTTATGTGGACCGGGTGCTGGCCCTGAATTGGGTACGCGCGCAATGGGTTCGAGCGGGCACGACGCTGGCCGTACGGGCCCGCGCGGGAACCGCGGCGGCACATTACGAGGCCGGCCGCGCCGTGCTGGCCGTCCCGTTGCATACCGGCGGAACCGCTTGGGCCCTGCGCGAATTGGTCATCCTGCACGAACTCGCCCACCACCTGGAGCCGCCCGGCGACGACCTCGCCCCGCACGGCCCCGAATTCTGCACCCGCTACCTCGAGCTGGTCGACGGGGTCGTCGGCCCCGAAGCCGCCCTCCTCCTGCGCGCCACCCTGCACGATTGCGGCGCCCGCGTGGGCTGAAACGGATTCGGCCGCAGGCGCATCGGCGCAGAAACAGGCATTCGCGCCGGGCGGGGGCCGCGGATCCGGCCCCGGGACGCGCACGCCGGTGCCCCGGGCCGTTTCGGACGACCCGGGGCGTGTCCAGCCCTACTGCCCGGGTGCCTCCGCCCGCACCGTCGGGTCGATGAGGCCGAATATCTCGCCCTGGGGAGCCTGGACGACCGCCGAGCGGCCGAACGGGGTGTCGTCCGGCCCCATCAGTACCGTGGCGCCGAGTTCGGTTGCGCGCGAGAGTTTGTCGTCCGTCCCGGCGACCTGGAACCAGGTGAGCCAGTAGGGCGGGTTGTCACCGGGTGCGTTGCCGGCGTCCATCACGCCGCCGGCGACGTCCGCCCCGGGCGGGGAGAAGGTCGAATAGACGAAGTTCTCACCGTCGCCGATTTCGTCGAAGGTCCAGCCGAAGACGCGGCGGTAGAACTCCTGGGCGGTGGCGTAGTCGCCGGTGTGCAGTTCGTTCCAGCAGTAGGAGCCGGGTTCGTTGTAGATACCGGCGCCGGTGTGGGCCTTGGCCTGCCAGACGCCGAAGATCCCGCCGGTGGGATCGGAGGCCACGCACATGCGGCCCACGTCCATGACGTCGAACGGCGCGACGAAGACGGTCCCCCCGGCCGCGCCGATGGCCTCGGCGACCGCGTCGACGTCGTCGGCGGCGAGGTAGGTGGTCCACACCGAGGGCATCGGCGCCTCGCCCATCTTGGGCCCGATTCCGGCTGCCGGTTTACCGCCCAGCATCGCCATCAGATATCCTCCGGCCTCGGGCGGGCTGTCCATGATCTCCCAGCCCAGCAAACCGGAGTAGAAGTCGCGGGCGGCCTGCGGATCATCGACCGAACAGTCGACCCAGCAGGGCGTACCCTGCGGCCACGCAGAATCACGAGTGGGCATTGCGGAACTCCTATCGTGTGTTCGAGCACGTGAGAACTGCCGATGGCACACGATCAGCTAATCACAGACCGGCGGGTGGGAAAACCCTCTTCCCGGCCCTGCCGAGGCTCGAGCCGCCGCGATCAGTCCAGGAGCCGCCGCACCCGCTCCAACCGGCTCCGCCACCACGCCGCGCGCTCCGGATCGGGGTGGCGGAAGCGTTCCAGCAGAGCGGGATCCGGGGCCGGCGGGGTGCGCGGAACGCTCAGATATCCGTCGACCGGGCGCAGCGAATCCGCGACCACATCGCCGGCGAACAGATCGACGGTTCCCAGCCCGCAGGCGTGGTCGAGTTCCGGCAGCGCACCGGCCAGCGCGAGCTGAGACGACAGTCCGACGCTCGTCTCCAGCGCCGAGGAGATCACGCACGGCAGCCCCGCCGCCTGCGCCACCCGCAGCGCCCGCCGCACCCCGCCGAGCGGCGTGCATTTCAGTACGGCGATATCGGCCGCTCCCGCCACCGCGACCCGCATCGGATCCTCGGCGCGCCTGATGGACTCGTCCGCGGCGATGGGAATGTCGACCCGCCGTCGCACCGCCGCCAGCTCCTCGATCGTCCGGCACGGTTGCTCGGCGTACTCCAAACCCTGTGCGGCACGGTCGATCTGCCGCAGGTTCGCAACCGCCGTATCGACGTCCCAGGCCGCGTTGGCATCGACCCGGACGGCGCCGTCGCGGCCCAGCGCATCGCGCACGGCCGCCACCCGCTCGATATCCTCGGCGAGCGAATCCGGATGATCGGCGATCTTGACTTTCGCGGTGCGGCAACCGGATTCGGCGACGATGGAATACGCGCGCTCGGGTCCGACCGCGGGGACGGTGCAATTGACCGGAATGCGGTCCCGGACCGGTTCCGGCCACCCGTTCTCGATCTGCTCGACGGTGGTGGCCAGCCAGTTCGTGGCCTCCCGATCGTCGTATTCGACGAACGGGCAGAACTCGCCCCACCCGCGCGGGCCTTCGAGCAGCATCCCTTCGCGGACGGTGATGCCGCGGAAGCGAGTCCGCAGCGGAATCGCGTACACCAGCGCCGACGCCGAATCCAGATCGCTCACCCGAGCCAGCCTAGCCACCGCGGCTCGGATGTCCCGCCTACGCCGCGGTTTCCTGTCCCTGGTGGGTGCGCTGCCGCCGGCCGGGCGGTGGACCCTGCGGGCAGTGCGGAAGCGCCGCCCGGCCTGGCGTTATGCGCTGCTCACTCTGCCGCTGCTCGCCGAGGCGTGGCTGCGCGGTTTCGCGGTGGCGCTGGTCGTGGTGTCGGTCTGACGATCACAGCCGCTCGTAGATGGTCGCGTTCGCCAAACCGCCTGCCTCGCACATGGTTTGCAGTCCGAAGCGGGCGCCGCGTTCGTGCAGCGCGTGGACCAGCGTGGTGGCCAGCCGCGCACCGGAGGCGCCGAGCGGGTGCCCCAGCGCGATCGCGCCGCCGTTGACGTTCACCCGGGACAGATCGGCACCGGTATCGGCGGCCCAGGCCAGGACCACCGAGGCGAAGGCCTCGTTCACCTCGAACAGATCGATATCGTTCAACGACAGTCCGGAGCGCTGCAACACCTTTCGGGTCGCCGGGATCACCGCGGTGAGCATCAGCAGCGGATCGTCGCCCGCGACCGCGAAACTGTGCAGCCGGGCCAGCGGCCGCAGGCCCAGTTGCGCGGCCTTCTCGCTGGTCATGATCAGTACCGCGGCGCTGCCGTCGTTGATCTGACTCGCGTTGGCGGCGGTCACGTTCCAGCCGATCTCGGGGAACCGGGCGGCATAGGCCTCGCTGTAGTAGGCCGGCCGCAGCCCGGCCAGGGTCTCCAGGGTGCTGCCGACCCGGATGCCCTCGTCGGTGCTCAACCCGGCCAGCGGCGCGAGTTGTGCCTCGAAGGATCCGTTCTTCGTCGCGGCGGCCGCCTTCTCGTGACTGGCGAGGGCGAACTCGTCCATGGCGGTGCGCGAGATGTTCCAGCGCGCCGCGATCAGTTCCGCGCTGATTCCCTGCGGTACCAGCTCGTCCGGATACCGTTCGGCGAAGGCCACGCCGTTGATGTCGGTCGCGCCGGCCACGCTCGACCCCATCGGCACCCGGCTCATCGACTCCAGACCGCCGGCGACGACGATGTCGTAGGCCCCGGCCAGTACGCCCTGCGCGGCGAAATGGATGGCCTGCTGGCTGCTGCCGCACTGCCGGTCGACCGTGGTGGCCGGAACGGACTCCGGATAGCCGGCCGCGAGCGCGGCACGGCGGGTGATGTTGACCGACTGCTCGCCGATCTGAGTGACCACGCCGCCGATGACATCGTCGATCAGCACCGGATCGATCCCGCTGCGCCGCACGACCTCGCGCAGGCTGTGGGCGAACAGGTCGACAGGATGCTGGTCGTGCAGCGCTCCGGTGGCTTTGCCCTTCCCGATCGGGGTGCGTACGGCCTCGACGATCACTGCGTCTCTCATGGCGATTCCTCCGGTATCGCGCCGTTGCGACAATCTGACTTAGTCGCTCTAAAGTCAGGGTAGGAGCTGACATTAGTTATGACAAGTCAGAGTTGGTATGATCGTGGTCATGCCCGTGAAACTGGAAGGACCCCTGCGTGACCTGAATTCGTGGAAGCCGGACGGCTGTTCCATCGTGAAGGCTCTCGACATCGTCGGCGCCCGCTCGGCGATGCTGATTCTGCGCGAATCCATCTACGGGACGACCCGCTTCGACGGTTTCGCGGCGCGGGTGGGTATCACCGACGCCGCCGCGGCCGCCGCGCTGCGCAAACTCACCGACGCCGGGCTGCTGCGCAAACAGCCGTATCGCGAAGAGGGTAAGCGCACCCGCAACGAGTACGTGCTCACCGAGATGGGCCGGGATCTGCTCCCGGCGATCTTCGCGCTGTGGCAGTGGGGGGACAAGTATCTGCAGGGTGGGGTGCCGCCGCTCGAGCGGGTCGAGGACACCACCGGCGAACCGGTGCGGGTGGAGTTGCGCGGCACCGGAGGCGACGAAATCGGACTGGAGGACATCCGGATCCGGGTGAACCAGGACTGGCGCCGGCCACGCGGCTGAACGGGCCGCGCTCGCGGACCGGCGAGTGCCCACCACAACACGAACTGCCCCCGAATATCGAAAAGCATTCGGGGGCAGTCGGTTTCGATGACTAGGTCAGTCGCCGACCGTCGGCCGGGTCGAAGAAGTAAGTGTGCTCCGCATCGGTGGTGAGTGTCAGCTTGTCGCCCTTCTGCGGCGGATTGCGCCAGTCCGCGCGGGCGACGATGGTCTGATCTCCGCCCGCCTCGCCCAGGGTGCGGCCGTAGATATAGGCGTCGGAGCCCAGCTCCTCGACCACGTCGATCTCCATGGCGATGCCCTCGGAACCACCGGCCAGATCGAAGTGCTCCGGGCGGATACCGACCACCACGGTCTCGCCCGCGGCATCGGCCACCGCGCGCGGCAGCGCGATCGAATGTCCGCCGAGGGTGACCGAACCGTCCGACACCGGCAGCGTGAACAGGTTCATCGCCGGTGAACCCATGAAGCCCGCGACGAACAGATTCGCCGGATCCCGATACAGATCCCGCGGCGAGGCGCACTGCTGCAACAGTCCGTCCTTGAGCACCGCCACCCGGTCGCCCATGGTCATCGCCTCGACCTGGTCGTGGGTGACGTAGACGGTGGTGGTGCCGAGCCTGCGCTGCAACTGGGCGATCTGCGTGCGGGTCTGCACGCGCAGTTTCGCGTCCAGGTTCGACAGCGGTTCGTCCATCAGGAACACCTGCGGCTGCCGCACGATCGCGCGGCCCATCGCGACACGCTGGCGCTGACCGCCGGACAGCGCCTTGGGTTTGCGGTCCAGGAAGTCCTGCAGGTCGAGCAGTTTCGCCGCCTCCAGCACGCGCTGGTTGCGTTCGGCCTTACCGACCTTGGCCATCTTCAGCGCGAAGCCCATGTTCTCCGCGACCGTCATATGCGGGTAGAGCGCGTAGTTCTGGAACACCATCGCGATATCGCGCTGTTTGGGTTCGGCGTCGGTGACGTCCCGGTCGCCGATCAGGATGCGGCCGTCGTCGACCTCCTCGAGTCCGGCCAGCATGCGCAGCGAGGTGGATTTGCCGCATCCGGACGGTCCGACCAGTACCAGGAATTCGCCGTCGGCGATCTCGAGATTCAGCTTGTCGACAGCGGGTTTGGTACCACCCGGGTAGAGCCGGGTGGCGTGGTCGAAGGTGACCGTGGCCATGGTGAATCAATCCCTTCACCGGCAGGAACGTGCCGGACGATCCGAGTAGAGGGGTCGGTGCGCGCCCCACAGTAACCCAGCGACCCGCACGGGGTGCAGCGGGCGAGTAGCCTCGTCAAGGGCCGCTGACCGGCCGCGAGAGCAGCTCACGAGACGAAGGAGCATCGGATGACTCGACCGGTTCGCATCGGAGTTCAGCTACAGCCGCAACATGCTCCCGATTACGGGTTGATCCGGGATGCGGTGCGCCGGGCCGAGGATGCGGGCGTCGACATCGTGTTCAACTGGGATCACTTCTATCCGCTCACCGGCGATCCCGACGGCGCGCATTTCGAATGCTGGACCATGCTCGGTGCGATCGCCGAGCAGACCGAACGAGTCGAACTCGGCGCACTGGTGACCGGCGGCGGATATCGCAATCCCGATCTGCTCGCCGATATGGCACGCACCGTCGACCACATCTCCGGCGGCCGGCTGATCCTCGGCATCGGCGCCGGCTGGTTCCAGAAGGACTATGATCAATACGGCTACGAATTCGGCACGCCCGGAACACGTCTGGCGTTGCTGAAGGAATACCTCGCGCGCATCGACGCCCGGCTGCCGAAGCTGAATCCGCAACCGACGCGCCACATTCCGATTCTGATCGGCGGCGGTGGTGAGCGAAAGACGTTGCGACTGGTGGCCGAATACGCCGACATCTGGCACAGCTTCGCCGATATCGAAGCGCTGGAACGCAAATCGAAGATTCTGGCCGAACACTGCGCCGAGGTCGGCACCGACGCGAACCGGATCGAGCGGTCGGTGTCGTGGCCCGGGGCCGAACAGGCCGAGCGGCTGGTGGGCGCCGGGGCGACGCTGTTCACCGTGGGCGCGGGTGGACCCGACTACGACCTGAGCGTGGTCGAGCAGGCCGTCGCCTGGCGGGACAACTTCAATCCGGAGTCGGTGGCCGGTATCGCCTGATCGAACACCGCCGGATCGAACACCGCCGGATCGAATCACCGGGATTCGATTTCCGGCGGGCGATGTGGCAGGGGCGGCGGCCCGTGGACCCGCGTCGCCGCCCTCGGTGTGCTACCGGCCGGGCTAGGGTTCTCGGCTATGGCCCGTTTGCCCGTCTCGCGCCCGCGTGCGCTGATCGCGCTGATGGCGGCGATGATGCTGCTGTTCGCCGTCGCCTGCAGTTCCGATGGCGGCAGCTCGTCGCAGGCCTCGAACCTGTGCGCACCGCCCGGACCGTCGGCCGCCTCCCCCGCGCCGACGAAACTGGCCAGCGGCGCGACGGCCGGCACCGATCGCTACACCACCGCGACCACCGCGCCGCTGAGTTCGATCGATATCACCAAGCTCGGCTTGTCCCAGGCCGGTGTGCTCAGCGTGGGCACGCTGTCGGACGCGCCGCCGAGTATCTGCGTGAATCCGTCGGGGGCCTTCACCGGATTCGACAACGAACTGCTGAAGGCGATCGGCGCGAAACTCGGACTACGGGTGCAGTTCTCCGGCACCGAATTCGCCTCGCTGCTCTCGCTGGTCGCCACGGGCCGGTTCGACGTGGGGTCGTCGAGCATCACCACCACCGATGCGCGGCGGCAGCAGGTCGGTTTCACCAATGGGTACGACTTCGGTTACTTCTCGCTCGTCGTGCCCAACGGCAGTGCGATCAAGGGGTTCTCGGATCTGAAACCGGGCGTGCGGATCGGCGTGGTGCAGGGCACCGTGCAGGACGAATACGTCAGCGGCACCTTGCATCTGGACGCGGTGAAATTCCCCGACTACAACACCGCCTACGCGAATCTGAAGACCGGGCAGATCGATGCCTGGGTCGCGCCCTCCCAGCAGGCCACCGGTGCGATCAAACCGGGTGATCCCACCTCGATCGTGCAGAACACCTTCAGCCTGGACAATTTCACCGCCTGGGCGGTCCGCAAGAACAATCAGCCGCTGATCGACGCCCTCAATTCCGGCCTCGACGCGGTGATCGCGGACGGAACCTACGCCAAGCTCTACTCCGACTGGGTGCCGCGCCCGCTGCCGCCGGGCTGGAAACCGGGCTCCAAATCTGCGCCTGTGCCGCAACTTCCGGATTTCGAGAAGATCGCCGCCGAACATCAGCACAGCGATCAGCAGAACGCGCCGAAATCGACGCTGGCGCAATTGAAGGATACGTTCTTCGATTGGTCGTTGTACCGCAAGGCATTTCCCGACCTGTTCAAGACGGGTCTGCCGAATACGCTGATTCTGGCGCTGGTTTCGGGGGTGCTGGGCACGCTGATCGGCATTCTGCTCGCGGTGGCCGGTATTTCGCGCACCCGCTGGTTGCGGTGGCCCGCGCGGGTCTACACCGACATCTTCCGCGGTTTGCCGGCCGTGGTGATCATCCTGTTGATCGGCCTGGGTATCGGCCCGATAGTCAAGGGGATCACCGGGAACAATCCGTACTGGCTGGGTGCGGTCGCGCTGGCGCTGCTGGCCTCGGCCTATATCGGCGAGATCTTTCGCTCGGGTATCCAATCGGTGGAGCCGGGGCAGCTGGAGGCCGCGCGCGCGATCGGATTCGGCTATCGGCAGTCCATGACGCTGGTGGTGATTCCGCAGGGCGTGCGGCGGGTGCTGCCGGCGCTGATGAACCAGTTCATCGCGCTGATCAAGGATTCCTCGCTGATCTACTTCCTCGGCCTGCTCGCCTCCCAGCGCGAACTGTTCGCCGTCGGCCGCGACCTGAATTCCCAGACCGGAAATCTGTCGCCGCTGGTCGCGGCGGGCCTGGTCTATCTGCTGCTCACCATCCCGCTCACCCACCTGGTGAACTACATCGACCGCCGATTGCGCACCGGCCGCGCCGAAGCCGCCGCCGACGAAATCGACCAGGCAGTCATCACGGAAGGACGCGGAGCGTGAGCGACCAGAATCCGAAAGGCGTGAGCGACCGGAATCCGAAAGGCGTGAGCGACCGGAATCCGAAAGGCGTGAGCGACCGGAAGAGCGCCGGCGTGGGCACGAGTTCCTCCCTGACCGGGGTGGATCTGCATCTGACCCTCGGCAACAACCAGGTGCTGCGCGGCGTCGACATCCACGTCGAGGCCGGTCACACCACCACGGTCATCGGCCCGTCCGGTTCGGGAAAATCCACCCTGCTGCGGGTGTTGAACCGCCTGCACGAACCCGATTCCGGCGATGTGCTGATCGACGGGGTGTCGGTGCTGGGCGAGAATCCGGACCGGCTGCGCCAGCGCATCGGGATGGTCTTTCAGCATTTCAATTTGTTCCCGCACAAGACGGTGGCGGAGAACGTGGCTCTGGGACCACGGAAATTGCGCGGCCTGAGCAAGGAAGCGGCGCGGGCGCTGGCATTGGAACAACTCGAGGCGGTCGGATTGGCGGCGCGCGCCGATACCCGCCCGGCGAATCTGTCCGGTGGTCAGCAGCAGCGCGTCGCCATCGCCCGCGCGCTGGCGATGAAACCGGAATTGATGCTGTTCGACGAGGCGACCTCGGCCCTGGACCCGGAGTTGGTCAAGGGTGTGCTCGCGCTGATGGCGGATCTGGCTTCCGGCGGTATGACGATGATCGTGGTGACCCACGAAATGGGTTTCGCCCGTTCGGTTTCCGACAGCGTGGTGTTCATGGACCAGGGCAAGGTGGTGGAGTCGGGGTCTCCGGACCGCCTCTTCGACGATCCGGAAACCCCACGCCTGCAACAGTTTCTGTCCCAGATCCTCTAACTGCCCGAACTGCTGCCGCTGAACGGCATATTGGCGAACTGCGCGAAATTGCCCTGCGCTCCGCTGTAGACGTTCAGGTCGGTATTGCCCGCGATACCGGGCACACTGCCGGAATCGGTGGTCTGCCAGAAGGTCCACGCCGGCCAGCCGCCGGGCACCTCGGGCTGAGCGTTACCGCGGTAATCGGCGATCCACAGTGGATATTGGTGGAACTGATCGGAATCGGCCATCGCCGTCTGCCAGAACCGCGGGTAGGTGTAGATGATCGGCACGCGGCCGGTCAACGCTTGCACCGTGGTCAGATAGCGATGGGTCCAGTCGATCAGCTCCGCCGGGGGCAATCCGCCGGAATTCTCCATGTCGAGGACCGGCGGCAGGTCCAGCGGGCCGTTCTGGCCGAGGACGACCGCGGCGTAGAGGGCGGCCTGCGGTTCCGGCGGCAGATCCGGATGGGCGTAGTGATAGGTGCCGCGCGCCACCCCGGCCGCGCGCATGAGCAGGCTGTCGGGGACGAAATAGGGATTGACGTAGTTCAGCCCCTCGGTGGCCTTCACCATGGCGAAGTTGTGCCCGGAGGCGCGGACCGCGAACCAATCGATCAGACGGCCGTCGATGTGCTGCCAGGACGACACATCCGGCCCGGTGGGTCCCGCGGAGGCGATACCGGTTGCCGAGAATATGCCGGCAACGGCGAGCAGCGGCAGGGCTGCGGTGAAGCGACGGACTTTCGGACGAGCCACGGTGCGTCGATGCATGGCTACGAGAGTAGGCAGCCGAGGCACTTGTGACCAGTGTTTACGTGTGACTCATCCGAGCCAGTCGAGGACCGCGGCCGCCGTCCAGGACTGCTGCATGCTCCCCAGCGGGTCGCCGGTGAACGGGTCGTAGTATTCCGCGAAGCTGCCGTCACCCGCCTGCCGCAAACCTTCCGCACGCAGCATGAAGGACCGTTCGGCCCAGCCGCGGCGGGCGAAGACCCAGGAGAACAGCCAGCTCATCACCGGCCAGACCGGTCCGCGCCAGTATTCGCGCGGGCGGAAATCCTTCGACACCGGCGAGGTCGAGGGCGGCAGCGCGTAGCGCAGATCGGGGTGTCCGCAGAAGCGCGGACCTTCGAACAGGCGCAGCAGGCTGCGCTCGGTGGCGCGCGGCAGCCCCCCGCACAGCAGCGGTGCGAACATGGCCAGCGTCTCGGTGCCGATCCACTCGTCGGCGCGCAGGTCGAAGTCGCGCGCGGCGCCGGAGCGGGGGTCGGCGGTGGCGATCACGCCGGCGCGGAAATAGTCGGCCCACTCGTAGAGCTCGCGCACGTCGGCGTGCGGCATGCGGTAGTCCTCCCCGATTCCCGCCAGCACCTCACAGGCCAGCGCGAAGACGGCGGTGACGAAGACATCCTCCACAGCGAAGCTCATCGTCGAGGCGAGTTGAAAATCGTCGTATCCACAACGCCGCATTTGTTCCACAAGCCACAGGTAGCGGTCGTATTCGCGATCGGAGGGACGCTGCGCCGGGTCGACCACGTCGATATCGGCCCGCCGATACGGCGGCAGATCGCCGACCACCACGTTGGCGTAGGCACGATCCCACCGCGGTGAATTGTCCATTCCGGATTCCCAGCCGTGATACAGGGTGATCCGGCCGTGCTGTTTGGGGTCGCGGGCATGGGCCAGCCAGCGATGCCAGCGCATCAGATCGACCCAGCGCCGATCCAGGAATTCCGCGGCGACCGCCCGGGTGGTGCGGCCGTGGCGCCGGGAATGGTCGAGGATGCGCTGAACCGCGATCGCGTGCACCGGCGGCTGGGTGATGCCCGAGGTATCGGGGCCGGCGGGGGCGTTCGTGGCCAGCCGGCGACACTCCCACCGGCTCGGTCCCGGGAAATAGCCGTCCACCCCGTTGGCGAACACGATGTGCGGGATCATTCCGTTGCGCCACTGCGCCGACAGCAGGGTGTCGAGTTCGACCACGGCGCGCTCCACGCTCAGCGGCGCCAGGCCGACCGCGACGAAGGCGGCGTCCCAGCTCCACATATGGGGATAGAGCTTCGGGGCCGCGCTGGTCATGGTCCCCAGATCGTTGCCGCGGAGCAGGTAGGAGGCCCGGGCAGCCAGTTGGGTGGGGGTGAAGCCGGGACCGTTCATTTCCCTATTCTGCGACGTCACCTTCAGATATGCGCGCCGCCCCGGCGTCGCGTGCCGCACACCGGCCGCGGCTGGGGCATGGTCCGGCCCGGTCACCTGTTCGGCAGTGTCCACCCTCATCGCCTCGTTCTTCGTCATGCGCGGTGTTCGTCCCCGCCCGCCGCGGTGAGCCGATTGTTCGAATCCGGATTACACCCATCGGCCGGGGCTCGCCACCGCTGGACGACAGATGTCCGCTCGCGGCGGTGCAATTGTCCGGGACGTCCCTCCCCGGCACCACCACGGCCGGTGCGGCCGGGGGTCTACGGTGAGCACATGGCCGCACCTTCGGAATCCACTGCCGCACAGGATGTACCGACCGCCCTGATCACCGGCGCCAGCCGGGGCCTGGGGGCCGCGATCGCGCGGGAGCTGGCGGGAACGCACCGGCTGCTGCTGGGCGCGCGCTCGGCGGAATCACTGGCGGCGATCCGGACGGAACTTCCCGATGCCGAACCGTGGCCGGTCGATCTGACCGATGACGCCGCACTGCCCGCCGCCACGGCGTCGATCGACCGCCTGGACGTACTGGTGCACAACGCGGGTGTCGCCGAGCTGGGATCGATCGCCGAATCGTCGGTCGAGCAGTGGCGAAACACCTTGGAAGCCAATTTGATTGCCGTCGCCGAGCTGACCCGGCTGCTGCTGCCCGCGCTGCGCGCCGCGAACGGCCATGTGGTGCTGATCAATTCGGGCGCCGGCCTGCGCGCCAATCCGGGCTGGGGTGTCTACGCCGCGAGCAAGTTCGGGCTGCGCGCCTTCGGTGACGCGCTGCGGTTGGAGGAACCGCGCCTGCGCGTCACCTCCGTCCACCCGGGGCGCATCGACACCGAAATGCAGCGCGCGATCGTCGCCTCCGAGAAACGGGATTACAACCCGGACGAATTTCTCACCGCGGCGACCGTCGCCCGTGCCGTCCGCAATGCCGTCGAAACGCCTCGCGACGCGCACCCGACCGAGATCGTGCTGCGTCCGATCGCCCGCTGAATCGGCGCGGTCGGTGCTGTAGCCGACCGCGCCGAAACGGCTCACGCGACGACGTTCACCAGCTTGCCGGGCACGACGATGACCTTGCGCGGGGTCTTGCCGGCCAGGAATTCCAGCAGCTTCTCGTCGGCGAGCGCCGCCGTCTCCACCGTCTTCGCATCGGCATCCGCCGGTACGCTGACCCGGCTGCGGACCTTGCCGTTGACCTGGATCGGATATTCGACCGAATCCTCCACCAGCAGTGCGGGGTCCGCGATCGGGAAGGGGCCGTGCGCCAGCGCCGTGCCGTGTCCCAGGCGTTCCCACAGTTCCTCGGCGATATGCGGGGCCATCGGGGCCAGCATCAGCACCAGCGGTTCCACCACGGTGCGCGGGGCGCCCTGCGGGTACTGCTTGGTCAGATGGTTGGTCAGCTCGATCAGCTTCGCGCCGGCGGTGTTGTCGCGCAGGGCGGCGTAGTCGGCGTCGACACCGTCGATCGTCTTGTGCAGCAGGCGAAGTGTGGCATCGGCCGGCTCGGCGTCGGTGACGCGCGCGGCCCCGGACTCCTCGTCGACCACCAGGCGCCACACCCGCTGCAGGAAGCGGTGCGCGCCGACGACGTCCTTGGTCGCCCAGGGGCGCGAGGTGTCCAGCGGGCCCATCGACATCTCGTACAGCCGGAAGGTGTCCGCGCCGTACAGATCGCACATCTCGTCGGGGGAGATGGCGTTCTTCAGCGATTTGCCGATCTTGCCGTACTCCTGGAAGACCTCGATCTCCACACCGGAGGTGTTCGTCCAGAAGAACGTGCCGTCCCGCTCCACCACCTCGGCCGCCGGAATGTAGGTTCCGCGCTCGTCGGTGTAGGCGAAGGCCTGGATGTAGCCCTGGTTGAACAGCCGCCGGTACGGTTCCGGACCCGACACCTCGCCCAGGTCGAACAGCACCTTCTGCCAGAACCGCGCGTACAGCAGATGCAGCACCGCGTGTTCCACGCCGCCGACGTACAGATCCACGCCACCGGGATCGTTCGCACCGTGTTCGGCCGGGCGCGGGCCCAGCCAGTAGCGCTCGTTCTCCGGCGCGCAGAACGCCTCCGAGTTGGTCGGGTCGGTGTAGCGCAGCTGGTACCAGGAGCTACCGGCCCACTGCGGCATCACGTTGGTGTCGCGGCGGTAGGTCTTCGGCCCGTCGCCCAGATCCAGTTCGACGGTCACCCAATCGGTGGCCTTGGCCAGCGGCGGCGACGGTTCGGAATCGGCGTCGTCGGGATCGAAGGTGACCGGCGCGAAGTCGCGCACCTCCGGAAGTTCCACCGGCAGCATCGATTCCGGCAGCGGGTGAGCGGCGCCCTGCTCGTCGTAGACGATCGGGAACGGCTCGCCCCAGTAGCGCTGGCGGGCGAACAGCCAGTCGCGCAGCTTGTACTGGATGGTGCCCTTGCCGTGGCCGTCGCGCTCCAGGCGTTCGACGACGGTGGCCTTGGCGGTCTCGACGTCCAGGCCGTTCAGGTAGTCGGAGTTCACCAGCAGGCCGTCGCCCGAGTACGCCGACTCCGAGATGTCGCCTCCGGCAATCACTTCCACGATCGGCAGGCCGAACGCCCGCGCGAACTCCCAGTCGCGCTGATCGTGGCCGGGCACCGCCATGATCGCGCCGGTGCCGTAGCCCGACAGCACATAGTCGGCGATGAAGATCGGCAGCTGCGCGCCGTTGACCGGGTTGGTGGCGTAGGCGCCCAGGAAGACGCCGGTCTTCTCCTTGTTCTCCTGCCGCTCCAGATCGGACTTGGCGGCGATCGACTTGCGATAGGCCGCAACGGCTTCGGCGGGGGAGGGCGCGTCGAAGGTCCACCGGGTGTCGACATCCGCGGGCCACTGCGCGGCGGCCAGCCGGTCCACCAGCTCGTGCTCCGGGGCCAGCACCACATAGCTCGCCCCGAACAGGGTGTCGGGCCGGGTCGTGAAGACCTCGATGCTCTCACCGTTCGCCCCGAAGGAGACCTCGGCGCCGCGCGAACGCCCGATCCAGTTGCGCTGCATGGCCTTCACGTTGTCCGGCCAGTCCAGCAGGTCCAGGTCGTCGACCAGGCGGTCGGAGTAGGCGGTGATGCGCATCATCCACTGCCGCAGGCGTTTCCGGAACACCGGGAAGTTGCCGCGCTCACTGCGACCGTCGGCGGTGACTTCTTCGTTGGCCAGTACGGTGCCCAGTCCCGGGCACCAGTTGACCATCGAATCCGATTGGTAGACCAGGCGATACGAGTCCAGGATCTCGCCCTGTTCGGCGGGGGACAACTCGGCCCACGCGCGACCGTCGGGGGTGGGCCGCTCGCCGGCGGCGAATGCGGCCACCAGATCCGCGATCGGGCGGGCCTTGTTCGCCGAGGTGTCGTACCAGGCGTTGTAGATGCGCAGGAAGATCCACTGCGTCCACTTGTAGAACTCGGGGTCGGTGGTGGCGAACGAGCGGCGCCGGTCGTGACCCAGGCCCAGCCGGTCCAGCTGGCGCTGCATGGTGGCGATATTGGATTCGGTGGTCACCCGCGGATGCGCGCCGGTCTGCACCGCGTACTGCTCGGCGGGCAGGCCGAAGGCGTCGTAGCCCAGCGCGTGCAGCACATTGCGACCGTGCATGCGGTGGTAGCGCGCGAACACGTCGGTGGCGATATAGCCCAGCGGGTGGCCGACGTGCAGGCCGGCACCCGACGGATACGGGAACATGTCCTGGATGAACAGCTTGTCGGCCGGGGTCTCGCCGGCCAGCGGGCCGACCGGATTCGGCGCGTGGAAGGTGCCGCGCTCCGCCCACACCCGCTGCCACTTGCTCTCCAGGGCGCCGGCCAGTTCGGCGTTGTAGCGGTGCGCGGGCACCTCGGTTCCGGGAAGCGTGGGCAGGCTGCTTTCGGGCCCGTCGCCCCGGCCGGTCGATGCGCCGGCTGTATCGGTTGCACGAGTGTCCTGCACGGTCCTGCCTTCTTGTCGCCGAGTTCCCCTGGTGAACGTCTGTGGACAACGTCGTCACTCAGGGTAGAGCCTGCGCACGTCAGCACCCAAAAAGGGGTGAGCGGGGCGTTCGTGGCGGCGGCGAGCCCCGCGGGCGCCACGTTTTGATACCGGAGTACCGTATTCCGGGTGTTCGTGGTCGCGCTCCTCCTGTTTCTGCTTGCGGCCGTGGCCGTGGTCACGGGCGTGCTCGGGCTGACCGGCACCCTGCCGCCCAATCGGTTCTTCGGTGTCCACACCGAAGAGGCCCTGCGCACCGAAGAGGCGTATCGCGTGGCCAACCGCGTCGCCGGGCCGACCTCGGTCGGTGCGGGTCTGCTGCTCGCCGCCGCCGGTGCGATCGCGCTGGTCGCGACCGTATGGGTGGGCTTGGCCGCCGCCGCGGTGGCGCTGGTCGTGGCGCTGTTCACCCTGGGCGCCGGCGTGAACGCGGCGAACGAGGCCATCGCGGGCCTCGCCCCTGCCGAGGTCGGCGGCTGCGGTAGCTCCTGCGGCGCGTGCTCACTGCGCGACGCCTGCCAGCCCGCCAAGTGATCCGCCCGCCGTCCGGTATGACGGCACCGCTCACCGTCGGCTTCGACCTCGATATGACGCTGATCGACTCCCGTCCCGGCATCCGTGCCTGCTATCGGGAATTGTCGCGGCGCACCGGCACGCCGATCGACAGCGATCTGGTCGTCACCCGCCTCGGCCCGCCGCTGGAATACGAGCTGGCCAATTGGTTCCCCGCCGACCGCGTCCCGGCCGTCGCCGATCTGTATCGGGAGATGTATCCGGAGTACGCGATCACCGGCACGGTGGAACTGCCCGGCGCCCGCGCGGCGACCGCGGCGGTCCGGGCGCTGGGCGGGCGCGTGATCGTGGTCACCGGCAAATACGAACCGAACGCGAAACTGCACCTGACCGACCTCGACATCCCGGCCGACGCGGTGATCGGCGACCTGTGGGCCGAGCAGAAGGCCGAGGCGCTACGCGACCACGAGGCGAGCGTGTACGTGGGCGACCATATCGGCGATATGCGCGGCGCCCGCACCGCGGCGGCCTACGCGGTCGGGGTGACCAGCGGTCCGTGCGATGCGGCCGAACTGCGGGCCGCCGGCGCCGATGTCGTCCTGCGCGACCTCACCGAATTCCCCGGGGTGTTGAACCAGCTGCTCAGCTGACCGGCTCCCGCGCGCTGTCCGGGCGAGCGGTCGGTCCGCGAACGCCGGTGGCGCCTACCGGCCCGGTCGCGGTCGCACGCCTGCCTCAGGTGTGGGTGCTGTCGCATTCCGGTGCGGCGACCGGGCGGGACAGGGGGCTGCCGGCCGGGAGAACATAGAACACTGTGAGTCGCAAAGGTTTTCGGGTGCGGTTGCGCGCGGTGTGCGCGTGGGCAGCGCCGGCGGGTTCGCGGAATACGCGGCCCGGGCGGTAGGTGACCGGTACGCAGTCGGTGCCGGGGTGGTCCACGGTGCTGCCGGTGACCAGGACGAACAGGGTGCCGTCGTGATAGTGCCAGCCACTGTCACCGCCCGGTTCGACGATCGTCTGCCGGAGCAGGAACTGCCGCCCCGCACACCGGAACCGCAGCAACACCCGGCTGCGGGTACCCACGGCCGGTGGCGGATTGGGCTGGAAGCGTCCGGGAACGGGCATATCCCGATGATGCCGGAAACAGATTCCGACGCGCCGCGTACCGATCAGCCGCGCGGCGCGTACATGATCACGGCGACGCCCACCAGGCAGATCGCCGCACCCGCCACATCCCACCGGTCCGGCCGGAATCCGTCGAACGCGACGGCCCACAGCAGCGACCCCGCGACGAACACACCGCCGTAGGCGGCCAGGATCCGGCCGAAATGAGCGTCCGGTTGCAGCGTCGCCACGAATCCGTACAGCCCCAGCGCGATCACCCCGGCCCCCATCCAAGCCCACCCGCGCTGTTCCCGCACTCCCTGCCACACCAACCATGCCCCGCCGATCTCGGCGACGGCGGCCAGCACGAACAGCAGGATCGAGCGCAGAACCGGCATGAGGAGAGAGCCTACGGACCCGCTGTCCGGGTCGGCGGGGCGTCGGTGGCACTCCTCGTTCCTCTCAGTTGGTCTTACGGCGGAACAGCGAGCGCGACCACAGGTAGCCGACCACCGCGAAACCGAGGCACCAGGCCACCGCCGCGATGCCGTTACCCCCGATGGCCGTACCCATGAGCAGTCCGCGCAGGGTTTCGGTCAAGGGGGTGAAGGGCTGGTACTGCGCGAACTGGCGGACACCGGCGGGCATCGTGTCGGTGGGTGCCAGGCCGCTGCCGAGGAAGGGGAGGAAGATAAGCGGAGTGGGGGTGTTGCTCGCGCCCTCGGGCGTTTTGGCGGCGAGGCCGAAACCCACTCCGAGCCAAGACAATCCGAAGATCACCAGGATGATGAGCCCGAAGGCGGCCAGCCACTCCACGATCGTGGCATCGGGCCGGAAGCCGATCAGCACCGCGACCGCGACCATCAGCCCGACGCCGAGCACGCCCTGGATCACGGTCCCGGCGACCTGTCCGGTGAGGATCGAGGAATGTGCCATGGGCATGGTCCGGAACCGGTTCACGATGCCCTTGGTCATATCCGAGGCGATGGCCACCGCGACGCCGACGACCAGATAGGCCGGGATGATGAGCATCATGCCGGGAACCAGATAGTCGATGTAGCTGCCACCGGTGGCTTTCTCCAGTGCGCCGCCGAAGATGTAGTTGAACATCAGCAGCATCACCAGCGGCATGATGAACATGCTGATCGTCATGCCGGGATAACGCTTGGCGTGCACCAGGTTCCGGCGCAACATGGTGCGGGAATCAGCGAGGGTGTGCGTGGTCATCGTGCGGTTTCCTTCTCGGGTGCGGTGTGGCCGGTGAGGGTGAGGAAGACGTCGTCGAGATCGGGGGTGTGCACCGAGAGGCTCTCGGGCTCGAGGTGGGCGCGGCCGAGCCGGTCCAGGACGTCGCGCAGGGATGCGACGCCGCCGTCGCTGGGCACCGCCAGCGTCGAGTCCGTGGTCGTTCCGCCGAGTAGTCCGGCGGCGCTGCGCAGTTGTTCGTCGTCGCCGAAGGTCAGGCGGATATGCCCGCCCGGCACGAGGCGTTTCAGTTGTTCGGGTGTGCCCTCGGCGACGATCCGGCCGTGGTCGAGTACCGCGATCCGGTGCGCGAGTTGGTCGGCCTCCTCCAGGTACTGGGTGGTGAGGAAGATGGTGACGCCGTCGGCGACCAGTTCGCGGATGATGTCCCACATTCCGCGCCGGCTGCGCGGGTCCAGGCCCACCGTGGGTTCGTCGAGGAAGATGATGCGCGGCTCGCCGATTAGCGTCATCGCCAGGTCGAGCCGGCGCGTCATACCGCCGGAGTAGCTTCCGGCGACCTTGTCGGCGGCGTCGCGCAGGTCGAAGCGGGCCAGCAGGTCCTCGGCGATGCGCCGGCCCTCGCCGCGGGGCAGATGGTGCAGATCCGCCATCAGCAGCAGGTTCTCGCGTCCGGTGAGCAGTTCGTCGACCGCCGAGAACTGGCCGGTCACGCCGATCGTGGTGCGGACGGCATCGGGTTCGGCGACCGGATCGTGGCCACCGACGCGCAGACTGCCGTCGTCCGGCCGGGTCAGGGTGGCGAGGATGTGGACGGTGGTGGTCTTACCCGCGCCGTTGGGTCCGAGCAGCGCGAAGATTCTGCCCTCGGGCACGGTGAGGTCGATTCCGTCGAGCACCACATGGTCGGCGAACGATTTGCGCAGGCCGGTGACCGAGATGGCCGGTGAACTCATGGCCGTCCTTTCATATACAGATAGCGATGAATGCATGTGTCGACCGAGCCGTGTCCGCGGGTTTCCGGCGGACAAGGTGGGTCGATATCGAATTATTGTGTGGCCGAACTTATTTCGGCTCTATGTGGTCGATCAGATGTCGAGATCCTCGATCTGCGGATGCTCGGTCAGATCGCTGATACGGTCGTACAGCTTGTCGGGAACCCTGCCTTTCAGGTCGGCCGGCGACTCGTAGATGTCCATGGTGAACTCGCCCCAGTCCGGATCGGTGACGCCGAGCATGCGCCGCCAATTGGTCAGATCCTTCAGCCAGTTCGTATCGGTGGGGTATTCGGTCCATTCGGAACGCTGCCGGTGCAGCACGTATTTGCCCTTGCGCGTGCGGAATACGCGGATCCGCTCGAAACGTGCGTCGCTCATATCGCTCGACTCGGTGAGCAGTGCGCCCGAGAACCGCACCTGCCGGGCGCCGTTGTGGCCGACCCGCAGGACGATTTCGTCGAACCCCTGCAGCCGCCCCTCCTCGAGTTCGATGTACCGGCGCAGCGCCGTCACGATCGCACCCGACAGATTGCCGCCTACCAGGTCCTGTGCGCGCTGGAACAGGGGGAGATCGTCATCGGAGACGTACACGGTCTTGTTCGGCACGGCTCGACTATACGTAGATGTATACATACACGCAAGAGCGTCCCGCCGGGATCGCATGCGGCGGCGGTGAACCGGTCGGGGGCGTGCTTCGTATCCCGGCTGAGTGCGTTCGGTCCGGCACGTGCGGCCGGCTTCGAACCGCCCCACGGGAAGGAGCGGCGATGCCGACACGAGTGGTCGACTATCTGGTGCGGGCCGTATCGGACATGGGCGTGCGACATATCTTCGGGGTCGACGGCGCCAATATCGAGGATCTCTACGACGCGGCCTACGACGCCGCGGACCGGATCACCGCGGTGGTGGCCAAACACGAATTCGCCGCCGCCACCATGGCAGACGGCTATGCCCGCGCCACCGCGGGTTTCGGCGTGGTCTGCGCGACCTCCGGAGGCGGCGCGATGAATCTCGTTGCCGGACTGGCGGAATCGCATGCGTCGCGGATCCCGGTCCTCGCGCTCGTGGGCCAGGCGCCGACCGATCTGGAAGGCAGAGGCGCCTTTCAGGATTCCAGCGGACGAGCCGGAACCTTCGACGCCGCCGAGCTCTTCGACACGATCTCCCTGTACTGCGCGCGAGTGGAAGCACCCGCCTCGTTACCGGCGCATCTGTCCCGCGCCGTCGCGGCCGCCCGGGCGGGCGGTCCGGCGGTCCTGCTCCTGCCGAAGGATGTGCAGCAGGCCGAACTCGACGCCGGTCCGTTCGTCGCGCCGCGTCCGATGCACGGGCGAGACGACGCCGGGATCGAACGGCTCCTGGAGGGGCTGCGGGCGGCCCGGGCGGTCGGCAAGGTCGTGATCATCGCGGGCGCGCAGGTCGCCCGCGACGATGCCCGCGACGAACTGCGTGATCTGGCGGCGGTTCTCGACGCCGGGGTCGGCGTCGCACCGGATGCCAAGGATGTGTACGACTGCACCGAACACGGCTTCCTCGGTGTCGCCGGAAGTATGGGCCATACGGAACTGGCCGATGCCCTGCGCGGCTGCGCGCTGTGCCTGCTGGTTGGCACCCGGATGCCGGTCACCGCGCGAGCCGGTCTGGAATCGGTACTCGGCGCGTCGACGGCGTCGGTCGGCGGCGAGCCGCCCTACCTCCCCACGGTCCACGCGACCAGTACCGATCTGGCCGTCACCCTCCGCGAACTGACCTCGCAGCTGCAGACGGGCGCGGGCCGGGTGCACCGGACGGAGCCGCGGCGGGCGCCGGATCCACTACCGGTGCCACCGGCGGACGGGCCGGGGCTCCGGTACCGCGATATCGTCGAAACACTCAACGGCACAGTGCATTCCGATACCGACGTCTTCGCCGACGCGGGCAATACCGGCGCCTCGGTGGTCCATCACCTGCGTCCGCCGCGCGACGGCCGCTTCGTCGTCGCACTCGGCATGGGCGGCATGGGTTACGCCTTCGGCGCCGCCATCGGGTCCTGTTTCGCCCGCCGCCACCGCGCCGACGGCACCGAGCGCCGCACCGTTGTCGTGGCCGGAGACGGCGCTTTCTACATGCACGGCATGGAAATTCACACCGCGATCCAATATCGGCTGCCGGTGACCTTCGTCGTCCTCGACAATTCCGCGCATGGCATGTGCGTGACCCGTGAGCAACTGTTCTACGGAGATCGCTACAGCTTCAACAGATTCCACAAGGCGCATCTGGGAGCCGGTATGGCGGCGATGTTCCCGGATCTGCCCGCCTTCTCGCCGGCGACGCCGGCCGAACTCGCGACAGTGCTGTCGTACTGCCTGGAAACGCCAGGGCCCTCGTTCGTTTCGGTCGACTGCGATCCGGACGAGATACCGCCGTTCATCCCCTTCCTGTCCGCATCGAGGAGGAATCCGTGACCATCAGCACCGCGCCCGCGCTCAGCGATATCCCCGGCCATCCGCATCGGGTCATGCCCGGATTGTTGCGTATCGAGAATTCCGATCGCGAGACGACCACTCCGATCATCATGGATATGCTGCGCTCGGTCTATCCCCACGACCAGGTATTCGGGCAGTTCTGCCCGGTGCAGGACTACATCGCCGCGCCGCCGCGCGAACTGTACGAATACCTCTCGCACACCCAGAGTTTGGAGGAATGGACCTACAGCCTGCGCGGCTTCACCGAAACCGCCACCCCGGGTCTGTGGGAATCCTACGACCGGCTGGGTAAGGACACCCGGATCTTCACTCGCACCGAGGCCAACCCGGATGCGATGACCGTGGATTACCACTGTGCGTGGGACCAGGGTGAACACCTGTGGATGATCTACCTGATGCGCGTCGTCGACGCCCAGGTGGTGTTGAACAAGCCCGGTTCGGTGGTGCTGTGGACCAATTGCCGCCACCCGTTCTACGACGCGAATCCCTATCCCGACAAGGCACCGGAGGGCCGCAAGGTCTGGGTCGGCGATTTCTGGGAGATGTTCTCCGCCGGACACCGGCTGGAGCTGGACAACCTGAAAGCGATCGCCGAATACCGTGCCGCGCACGGGCTTCCGATCACCCCCGAATGGATGAAGTGAGGAAACGCCGAAATGGATTTCACCGATCCCGCCCTGCGGCTGGCACCGGTCAGTCTGGTCGATGTGGCCTCCTATCTGCCGGGTGAACCGGTAGGTACCGAATACTTCACGCAGTTCTCGCGTTCGGAACGAATGGCGAAGAACGTCATGTTCCGCGCGCCGCACGGCCGCCATCACAAGGGCCGCGACGAAACGGCCGTGGATATGGTCGAACGCGCGGTCGCGCCGTTGATCGAACGGCACGGCGCCGGCACGCTCGCCGATATCGACGTGCTGCTGACCCACACCCAGCTGCCCGACAATCCCGTCATGGGCGCCGGGCCGGAGGTGGCACGGCGGCTGGGGATGAACCCGAAATGGGTCTTCGATGTGCACAACGGCGGTTGTGCGGCTTTCATCCACATGATGATGCTGGCCCGGATGATTCTGCAGACGACCGACGCCCGCACCGCGTTGATCGCGACGACGCAGAACACCGCCGGACCGGTCTTCACGCAGACCGAGATTCGCAAACTCGCGCAGGCGCCGGTGCCGGGTGACGGCTGCGGAGTGGGATTGCTGGTCAAGGACAATAGTGCGCCGATCCTCGACGTGGAATGCCGCACCTTTCCGGAATTCGCCGGGGATATGGATTTCTCCACCGGTTCCGAACGCAAATATTGGGAGCCCGGCGAGGGCCAGGGCTGCGTGAGCTTCACCGAATCGAAGGTGACGAAGGTCTTCGCGCGCGGCAACCGGCTGGTCCCCGAACTCGCCCTCGCGGTATGCGACCGCATCGGGGTCAAGGGCCGCGATATCGACACCTTCGTGACCAACCAGCCGAATCGGCTGTTCCTGCGGAACTGGCACGATGCGCTGGAACTGCCCGCCGAACGCCATCCCGATTCCTTCGATCGGTGCGGAAATCTGTTCGCCGCGGGCATTCCCGTGACCCTCGATATCGAGAACCGGGCCGGCCGGTTGCGCAACGGTTCGGTGGTGCTGCTGGCGGCCTTCGCCCATGCCGGGGATTTCGCGGCCGCGGCCGCGGTGCGCTGGGGTGCGGCGTGATGGAATTCGATCTGGCACTGAGCGAAAACCCTTTTCCGCCATTGCCTTCGGTGCTGGCGGTGGTGAACGAGGTGATGCGCGGCGCCAACCGGTATCCGGAATTCCTGCCCCGGCGCCTGCCCGCGATGATCGCCGCGCATCTCGGCGTCGATGCGGATCAGGTGGTGGTCGGGGCGGGTGCGACGGGGGTGGCGCTGCAGATCATGCAGGCGGTCGCGGGGCCGGGCCGGCGCATGGTGTTCGCGACGCCGACCTTCGACGGCTATCCGATCATGGCCGCCATGGCGGGACTGGACGTCGTTGCGGTGCCGCTGGATTCGAGCGGGCGGCAGCGGCCGGCGGCGATGGCCCGCGCGGTCGACGACCGCACGGCTCTGATCGCGATCTGCCGCCCGCACAACCCGACCGGAACCGTCGTGCCCGCCGCGGAATTGAAGGCCTTCCTGTTCGGCGTGCCGCGACATGTTCCGGTGATCCTGGATGAGGCCTATGTGGAATTTCTGGCCGATGCCGAGACCGTCGACCCCCTCGAACTCATCGCCCACTATCCCAATCTCCTGGTGTTGCGCACCTTTTCGAAGGCCTACGGACTCGCCGGGCTGCGCATCGGGTATGCCTTCGGTGCGCCGGAGCTGATCGCCCGGGTGCGGCGGCTGCAACTTCCGTTCGGAATGCCCGACTACGCCGTGGCCGCCGTGCGCGCCTGCTATGCCGCACCGGCCGAGCTCGCCGAACGCATCGCCGATATCACCGCCGAACGCGAGTCGCTGCGAACTGCGCTGCGGCGCAGGGGTTTCGCCGTGCCGTGCAGCCGCGGCAACTTTCTCTACCTGCCGGGGCCCGGGGTGCACGCGACGCTGGCGGGCGCGGGGATCGCGGCCAAGGGTTATCCCGACGGCAGTGCGCGGATCGCGGTCGGTGATCCGCGCGCCGATGCCGCGGTATTGCACGCCTTCGACGGCCGCGCCGAGCCGGTGCCGCGCCTACGCCCGCCGTCCGTGCAGGCCGCCGGGGACCGGTGCGCCGTGTATCCGGTAGGGGCGGGACGGTAAATTTTCTAGCATCGCTAGACAAGCTAGTCATCTCCATATACTGTTGCTGCATAAGCTAGCAACGCTAGATGACGACTAGGAGTCTTCCCATGCTGACCACATCCGCCCAGGTGCTCACCGTGCTGGCCGTTCTCGGCAACGCCATCGTCTACGGCACCGATGTCGCCGCCGCCCTCATCTTCCGGCCCGTCTACGCCAAACTGGACGACGCGACGATGACCGTCTCGGCCGGTTGGGGGCACTATTACGGCGACCGGCGGATGCCGTTCGCCGGTGCCGGCGGTGTGATCAGCACCGTCCTCGCCGTCGTCGTCGCGGCCGTCGCGGGAGCCACCGGCGCAGCGGTGGCGGCCGGGATCGCGTTGCTGGCGCTGCTGTCCTGGCTCGGCCTCTACGCGCGGATCGCCAAGCCGATCAACACCGCGCAGACCCGGGCGGCCATGACCGGAGTCATCCCCGCCGACGCCCGTGCGCTGCAGACCAAGTGGGAGAGCATCCTGGGCTTCCGGGTCGGCCTGCAGGCCCTCGCCGTCGCCGCCCTGTGCACCACCCTCGCCCTGCTGTGAGGCCGAGCCGACGGACTCGGCGGTCGCTCACACCGTTCCGCGCAGGAACACCTGATTCGTTGTGGTCGAACGGATTTCGACCGATCGGATCTGGTCCGGTGGGGCCGATGTCATACCGTCCGCGGTCACCGTCTGCCCGGGATGTGCCGTCCACTGCGCCACCATCGACTGTGTGCCGTCGGTGTGCACCACCCACAGGGCGCCGTCCCAGGTGTAATCCGTATCCGAGGGGGCGTAGTTGCACGACATGTTCACCCGCGTGCCGGAACGCAGCTGCGTCAGAGTGAAATTCGCGGTGATCGGAGACGGGATCACCTGATCCATCTGCCGCTCCGTCACCACCTGCTCGGCGGTGGGCGGATTGTTGTGCTCGGTGTGCGCGACGGTTATCGGGATGGTGATGGCGACCGCGGCCGCGGCGGCGGCGACCGCACCGGCCAGGGCGAGCCACGGACCGCTACGGCTGCGCTTGCGCTCGCGCGCGTCGGCCAGGGAGGCGGGGGCTTCCCCCGGCTCGGTGCGGCCGGTTTCCGAGGGCGTTTCGCGAACCGCCGGCGTGCCCGCGGTCCGGTCCGGCTCGGCTCCTGTGGATTCGGCGGCTCGGCCGGTGTCAGGATGTGATTCGAAGGGCAGCATCCCGGCGCCGTCGGTGGTCGCCTCGCTCGCGCGCACCCGGTTCAGCAGGGCGTCGAAGCCGGCGTCGCCGAAACTGCCGGCATGGTCGGCGGCGGACTCGTCGTCGAGCAGCGAGAGGGCGACGTCATCGGGTACGTGGCTGAGCAGTCCCGGCAGGCCCGACAGGTCCGCGACGGCGAGCCGGCACTCGTCGCAGCCGGACAGGTGCTCCTCGTATTCGAGCCGCTGGTCGCGGTCGAGGGCGCCGAGCAGATACGGCGCGTCCCAGGTCGCGTAGTCGTCGTGTGACGCGGTGTCGGCCGTCATTTCGTCACCCCCATCTCCTGTAGGGCCGAACGCAACGCTCGCATCCCGTAGTGCATCCGGGATTTGACGGTGCCCTCGGGTATCGCCAATTCGTTCGCTATCTGCTGGGTCGACAATCCGCGATAGTAGGCCCGCACGATCACCTCCCGGTGATCGGAGCTCAGCCGTGCCAGCGCGTCGGTGATCACCCAACTGTCCACTGCGCGTTCCGCCTCATCCGGAGCCGTCTGTTCGGGCGGTGTGTCGGTGCCGTACTCGCGACGATGGCGCGCACTGCGGAATTCGTCGACCGCGAGATGCCGGGCCACGGTGAACAGCCACGCCCGCGCCGAGGCCGTCGACTGGTCGAGGACCTGCGGCCGCTGCCATGCCCGCAACAGCGTCTCCTGGACGATGTCCTCGGCACGCCCGGCATCGCCGACCAGGCTGTAGGTGAATCGCCACAGCGTCGGTGCATGCTCGTCGTAGAGCACCCGCAACAATTGCGCCCGCGAGGGCGCCGCGTCGACGGGGGGGATCGCGGAGTCAGACATCGGCGCCGACCGGGCGTATCCGCCGCCTCGGTCGAGGCGAGCGTTGGGGGACCACACTCCGTGGATACGTAATCAATTGCGTTCTAGTTCGATGGGGTGTGTCGCCAGTAGCGACAGCGGCAGCGGCTGCCGGCGCAATACGTGCGCCCACAGATCGGTGCGTCGCGCCAGCGGATCCGACGGCAACGCCGACAACACGATCCAGTCCCCGCGTTCCAGTTCACCCTCCAGCTGGCCGAAGGTCCACCCGGCGTAGCCGGCGAAGATGCGGATGCCCTCGACCAACGGTGCGATCGAATCGGGGTCGGAGTCCAGATCGAGCAGCGCCACGCGACCGTCCACGCGGCGCAGCCCGCGGATGCCCTCGATCGAGGCACCGACGCGGACCGTGGTCAGACACAATGCCGAATCGCGCTTCACCGGCCCGCCCACATACAGGGTGCGGGGCCCGGCCGCGAGATCGGCCCAGCGTGGCAGCACATCCTGCACCGCGGTTTCGCTCGGGCGGTTCAGGACGACACCGAGACTGCCCGCATCGTTGTGTTCGACGATGTAGATCACGGTGCGCCGGAAAGTGGGCTCGACCAGCTCCGTTGCCGAGACCAGCAAGGTGCCGGGCCGCACCACCTGTTCCTCGTACCGGGATTCGCGTCTCGGGCGGTCGCCGTGTTCCTCTGCGCGTGCCACGGTAGTCATCATCGCACCGTCGCGGGGCGCGCGCTGTGTTTAGTGGCGCGTGATTCGCGGTTGGATTCCCGAGCGGGCGGCTCGACGAGCCCGCCGGCTACTGCGGCAGGCCGAATCGTTCGCGCGCCCATTGCGGCACCATCGCCAGATATCGCGGCCGGGATTCGACGAAGTGATGGACCATCGGGCACAGCGGCAGAATGCCGAAGCCCTGTTCCACGGTCCGGTCGAGCGCACCCTGCACCAGCAGGCGGCCGTAACCCTGGCCCTCGAACTGCGGGTAGATCTCGGTGTGCACGAAGGCGCGCTCGGAGGCGGTGTCCTGATAGGCGGCCACCCCGGCATGCTGTCCGTCGACCCACAGTTCGAATCGATCGAACTGTGGATTGTCTCGAATCTCGGTGTTCTGCTGCGCACCCTGCGTCATCCGCTGAGCCTAGAACGTGCCGATCACCGTGGGCGTGCGGCTCCGCCTGCGTCCTTCCCCGTGTCGGGCGTGGTTCGAGTTGTCGCACCCGGCGCGGCTGGCGACAATGCAGGGGCTCGAGTGGTCGGATGCTCGATGCGACGACGGCCGTCGACCGGCCGGACGGGGAGACGGCGCGGATGGGACGACGGGGACTACCGGTGGCGGCGCGATCGGCGACCGTTGCGGTGCTGACGGTGGTGCTCGCCGCGCTGGTGCCGGCGACCGCGCATGCCGAACCGGGTTTCGGCACGTGCCCGGCCGGGTCCGTCGGCGAGCGGACCCCGGCCCGTTGCGCGTCGATCTCGGTGCCGATGGATTACGCCGCACCGGACGGCGCGCGGATCGATGTGACCGTCAGCCGGATTCGCGCGAGCGGGCAGCGGTACGGGACCCTCTTCGCCAATCCGGGCGGGCCGGGTGCGGACGCCCTCGACTACTGGGGTGCCCGGATGTCCCAGCTGCCGAAGGATCTGGTCGAGCACTACGACCTGGTGGCCGTGCAGCCGCGCGGGCTGCGCTGGTCGACGCCGCTGACCTGCGGGGCCGAGATCGCGCAGGACGCCGACCACGAGCGCGAACCGCTCCGGAAGGCGTGTGACACCGCCCAGCCCGGCTATCTGCGGACCATCACCACCGAGACCACGGCCCGCGATATGGACGCGGTGCGCGCGGCGCTGGGAGTGGACCGCATCGACTTCCTCGGCGTCTCCTACGGGACCTATCTGGGCGCGGTCTACGCCTCGCTGTTCCCGCAGCGTGTCGACCGGATGGTGCTGGACTCCAACGTCGGCCCGCAGTGGGTGTGGACCGAACAGTTCGCACAGCAGCAGCTCGCGGGAAAAAAGCGGCTCGACGATCTGTTCGGCTGGATCGCCCAGCACGACAACGTCTACCACCTCGGCGATTCCGCGCTGCGGGTGTACGAGACCTGGGTGCGGCTGGTGTCGGCACAGGGCGGCGGCTGGTACGCCAACCTGACTCCGCCCCCGGTATCGGCGGCCGACCTGCCGCGCGAGCTGCCCGCACCACTGCCGGCCCTGGCGCGCGAGGGTGTGAACGCCGGCGCCGAGGAGCTGGGCAAGGCGCGGAACCTGGTGCGCGCGTTGGCCTCCGGCGGTATGTCGGCCCAGGTGCCGTTGGTGTCGGCGACCACCGTGGCCGCCTACACCCGCGGTTTCTGGCCGAGCCTGGCGCAGGCGATGGCCGAGGCGAATACCCAGCCCGGTGACCTGCGGCGGATGCGCGCGATCGCGGGTGCGGCGACCACCGACCCGACCGGCCAGGCGGTGTTCGCCGCGATCACCTGCAACGAGAACGCGGTGCCGGCCCGGGTGGACGCCATCGGTTCGGCGGCCGCCATCGTCGCCTCCGGCGGCAACGCCCTCGACGCCCGTGCCGATCTGGTACGCAGCGGATTGGCCTGCGCCGATTGGGATCCCGTGACCACACCGGTGCCGATCGCCGATCGCGGCCTGACCACGGCCCCGCTGGTATTGCAGAGTCGCAACGACGCGGTGACCGCCTATCCGGGCGGTCCCGCGATGGCGGCGGCCCTGCGCGGGCATCTGATCACCGTCGACGGTGGCGACCACGGGACCTTCGGCCGCGGTAACGCTCCGCTCGACGATGCCGTGGTGCGATATCTGCGCACCGGCGAGGTCGGGATCGATCACGTGGATCAGGCGCCGATGCCGTGAGTCCGGCCGCCCCGCGACTGTCGCGCGGGATGCCGAAGCGGCAAGCGGCTGCGGCGGATCGGGTTCACGGCATGCTCGGGGCACGCGCAGTACCGTGAGCGTGTTCGACTGCTTGCCGACGGATTGGGGTGGCGATGGTGCGTGGAAAGCCGTGGCGAGTGGTGATGGCGCCGGACAAGTTCAAGGGATCGCTGGCGGCGCCGGAGGTGGCGGCCGCGCTCGCGGCCGGCATCGCGCGCGAGGTGCCGGATGCGGAGGTCCGGCAGGTACCGGTTGCCGACGGTGGCGACGGCACCGTCGACGCATTCGTGGCCGCGGGGTGGGAGCGGGTTCGGGTCGACACCGTCGGGCCGACCGGTGCGCCGCATTCGGCAAGCTACGCGGTGCGGGGCGATACGGCTGTCGTCGAGTTGGCCGCAGCGGTCGGGCTGGTCGAATTACCCGGCGGCCGAACGGATCCGATGGGTGCGAGCACGTACGGGCTCGGCGTGCCGATCCGCCACGCTCTGGACCACGGCCTCCGCGAGGTCGTCCTCGGATTGGGCGGTAGTGCGTCCACCGACGGTGGCGCTGGCATGCTGCAAGCACTGGGGCTGCGCATCCTGGACGAGAACGGCACCGAAATCGGTTCGGGCGCAGCGGCTCTCGCTCGCGCGCGACGCCTCGACTACTCCGATCTGCATCCGGCCGTTCGGGACACGGTCTTCGTCATCGCCGGTGACGTCGACAACCCGCTGCTCGGACCGGACGGTGCCGCAGCGGTTTTCGCGCCACAGAAGGGTGCGTCGCCGCGGCAGTGCGCCGAACTCGAAGCGATCCTGGCGCAGTGGGCGCACCTGGTCGACACGAGCGGCCACCCGTTCGGGACGGGGGATGCGCATGAGCGCCGCGCCGCCCTGGCCGGGCATCCCGGCGCGGGCGCCGCCGGTGGAACCGGATTCGGGGCCATGGCGGTGCTCGGTGCGCGGCAGCGGTCCGGGATCGAGGTGATTCTCGAGTTGATCGATTTCGCCGGCCGGGTCCGGGACGCGGACTTGGTAGTGACCGGCGAGGGTGCGATGGACGAGCAGACGTTGCGCGGGAAGGCGCCCGCCGGAGTCGCGGCCGCCGCCGGCGCCGCGGACGTACCGGTCGTCGCCGTCGCCGGCCGCTGCACCCTGACTCCGGAGCGACTGCGCGCCGCCGGCTTCGCCCGCTGCTATCCGCTGAGCGACCTCGAACCCGATCCGGAGCGATCCATCGCCGAGGCCGCCCGCCTCCTCGAAGAACTCGGCACGCGTATAGCGCGCGACTACCTGATGTGACTGGCTCTTCGAGAATTCTGGAAGCTCATGTGTCAGCTACCCGGTGGAAGTGTTCGAACAATTTCCTGTGCGAGGGCAAAGCCACCGGGGCAGAGGTCTTTCGAGGGATGGGAGTAGTCGGTGCTGTCGACAACGATGCCGCCGCCTTTCACCTCGATAAATACTCGGCAGCCCACTCCGTCGGGAGGAGGCATTGTGAAAATATGCCTACCGTCGATGTTACCATTCCGAACGGTATCGTTCACTCCATCCCGAATCCCCTTGGCTGTTAAGCGTGTAATATCGAGGCTGACGTGCGACTTATCTGGCCGAATATATTCACAACCCGGCCGAATGGATGAAGACGTGAATGGGCCGATCAGTGTCATCTCCATTCTCTTCAGAACCGGGCTTCCTGGCGGAAGGCACGGGTTGAACCAAGTGGGTGGCCCGGCCGGATCGATGTTTCCCTTTGCTATTCCTTGTTCTTCGAGCGACATGGGCGGTGTGGCGGTCACAGCCCGCACCCCCCACACGGCGCCGATGACAACGACTACTGCCGCAATGGCGCTGAGTCCTACTGTCGATATGCGCTTCACTCGGCGCTGTCGCGCGTGATAGGGATCCGTCATTTCTTCGGGTCCACTGTCTCGGACCCGGAGTTGAGGAAGTTCTGAAGCTTGGCTCTATCGTCCTTCAAGTCTCTCAATATCGCTATATCGCCGGATTGCTGAGCTTCAGATATGTAGCTTCCAAGCTGTCTTCCATGCATATAATTGGTGATCGCATTTTGCATGGCGGGCGAGCTGTTGTCCTCCAAATGAACAGGCCCTGTGCCGTTTCCATTCAGTAGATTCGGTGGGAGCTGTCCGTTTCGGTAAGCTGCATCCAAGAGTCGATTGTTCGTCTCGCGATTTATTTCTGATGATATTTGACTGATGCTCGGATCCTGGACGTGAACCGGATCGGGCTTGTGGTTCCATGCGGATATCGCGGAGTCCATCCATTTGTCGGGCAAGCTGTTGAGGTATTTGTCTGCAGGGTTTCCAAGGGCGTTGGGAAGCAGACTGGTTGCCGGTTTTACCGCATTGCTGAAGGGGATCGCGTCACTGACGATGCTCTTGGCGACGTCTGCCGCTTTTTGTTTGCTCTCGTAAACCTCTTGCAGATGCTGGGCGGTGTGCTCGGCATTCATGTTGTCCTGATAGAACAGGGCGTTGTAGTGCTGAACAGTCATTCGATCGTTCAGCGATTGCATGTGGCTGTAATCCTCATTGTTGGCAAGCCATTCACCGACGTTGTTTCCACCCTCGCGCATCGCCTGGTCGTAGATTGCCGATTCTCGCAGCGCGCGGCTGGTCTCCAGGAGGTTCCGGCCGTCTTCGGATTGGTTGGCGAGGAACAGGAGTCGATCGCCGTCGTCACGGCCGAGGCGCACGTCGTCGGTCGGAGGCCGGGGGTAGGTGTGGTCGTTCGCGTCTGGGAAGGGCCACGTTTTGGTTTGGCCCTGATCGGGGTCGGATAGTGCATCGAGGTTGGGCGCGAGCACCTTCGACAGGCCGGTGGCGAGTTCGGGGTTCTTTTTGAACAGGTCAGCGTTGTTCTGAAACGCAGTGTGGCCGCCGGAGGTTGCCAACTGGTTGGGATGGTTGGGGTCGTGACTGGTCGGGGCGAACACCTTGGGTAGTTCTGCCAGTGTCTTGCGGGACAGGTCTCCATCCGGAGTCTGCTCGTGCGCGTGGTCGCCGGCCCAGCTGTAGAGCTGAGATGCGACCTTGCCCTTGTCGCCCCAGTCGTGGTTGAAGATCTCGTCGCGGAAGGTCTTCGGATCTGCGTACATGTCGCCGGGCGTGCGGACCTGGTCGGTGGGGCTGGTGAGTAGGCTGAAATCCGCTTCGTGGTTGCGCGTGGCAAGGTCGAGATACGACTTGGCGGCCGCGTCGATCTTGGGCTTGTCCTCATCGAAGAAGCTGTCGGCGATCCCCGTGGCACCGACATGCCTGAAGCGGTCGACCATATCGTTGACGTTCGGCGTATGGCCGTCCACGTAACCGGCCATGCTGGCGGCGGTGGTGGCCATCTGCCCTGCGAGTCCCTTGCCTGGGATGAAACCGGGATTCGCTTCGCCCAGTAGTTGCGCGAACTTTGTCTGATCCCCGAGACGGTTCTTCATCTCGATGGCGGTTTTCGGAGGATTGGACTCCAGCCGGTCGGATACAAGATGCTGCATGTAGCCGGGCAATTCTCCTATCCCACCGCCGCGGAATTTGCCGTCCGGCCCGGTGCTGCCGACGTTCTCGTTCGACATCATCATGATGGCGTTGGCGAGGTTGTCGCGCTGAACCGACGCAGGGCTGGTCGTACTGCCTGCCATCTGAGCCATCTTCTCGCCCTCGGTGAGGCGATCCGACAGTGCGAACAACCCGTCCTTGCCGGAGGCTTGAAAGAAGCTGCGGTAGTAGTCCTGTACGTCGGCCGGGATATCGGTCACCTGTTTTCCGTCGGCCAAGTCCTGCAGGTCTTGCGGCGTGAGGTGGAACTGCGGCATATCTGCGGCCACGGCATCGATCGCGGCAGTGTCGCCGCTTCGAGCCGCATCGGCGAGCCGCTTGCCGTCCTCGGACCCCAGGCGCGTTCCCGCCGTGGGTGCTTCGTCGACCTCGATCGAGGAACCGAACAGATCACCCGCAGCGCGGATCAGCTCGCTTCGGTCGGTCAGCAACCGCTCGAGCTCGGCCTCGGTCTGCGTGAGCTCTCGGTACGCGGTGTCGATGGCATCCTGATGTACTTGTACATCGGCATGGTTGGTGCCCGAGCATGCCCAATTGTCAGCGACAGTCACCTGCGCTTGTTCGGCCTCGGAGACCTTGGAGCGCAGAACATCTCGGTGCGATGAGACACTGTCGACGGCCGGGCCGAACTTGTCCAGGAAGTCGGCGATATCGGCATACACCTTGCGCGCCTCGTCATGATCCTGACCGATACGATCGTACGCGGCGTAGAAGGCTGTACCTGTCCAGTTGTAGCCGACGTCATTGAAGTACTTGCGTGCCTTGTCGATCTCCTCGAGCAGCTTCTCGTTGCCGGTATGGATTTCCGCAGCCCATTCTTTGAGGGTCTGTAGATTCCACCGGTCCAGCTCCGAACGCGACGGCATCGGTGCCCCCTACTTGTGGAAGTCGAGCTCGTGCATCTTCTGCGCGAACTGCTCGTCGGTCATCTGCAGATTCTTGGTGCAGCCGGTGATTCTGACGGCCAGGTCCTTCATCCGCTCCCCGACTCGCAGCATCGCACCTTCCACATGGCTGCCGGTCTGTACGCAAGCCGCAGGCACCGATGATCCGGGCATCGCGATGATCACCTCGTTGGCTTTACCGTTGACCTCGATGTCGTCGATCTCGCCACCGATCGTGGTCAGTGTCTTGGCGAGCTTGTCGAGTTGATCGGTATCCGCCTTCAGCACAGGCCACTCCCCGCCCATTCGAAAACCAGTGTCGGAGTGAGGATATCGCACCGGCCGGGCGCTCGGTCGCCGTCAAGAACACACACGGCGGTCCCGGAGTTGAGCACTCCGTCGTTGATCTGTTCACCACCTGGCCGCATGGGCTGGGCCTCTGTAGTTCGTCGACAACCGACGCGAGCCACGGCCGGTGGGCCGGCCGTACGGCGATGCGAGAGAACTAGATTTCGGTTCGGCTCAGTACATCGGCGTATGCGGCATCGGTCTCGGCGTAGGCTCGAGCAGCTTTGAGGATCAGCTCTTGAGCTGCTTGCAGCTCTTTCTGAACCTCGTTGACTCGCTGTCTGATCCCGTTCTCGCCGCTGCCCTTGGTGGTGAACTTGGCAGCGAGATCGAGCCCCATTTGGAACCCGCCGAACCCGGTGACGTGCTCGACCGCTTGCACGTTCGGCCACAGCATGTCGATGCTGTCGATGAGGTCCTGAAGTCCTTTGATGGCCTCATCGAGCTTATCTCGGTGAACCTTCAACCTCAGGTTTCCGCCATCTACTTCCGCATCGAGCTGCTGAATAGTGCTTAGTTCGGACATGTTGGCCTGCCTAGCTAAGGAATGTTCTTGACGAGTGCTGTGGTGATCCGGGTGACCTCGGCACAGGCATCGCCGGGCTCACGAGCACTGGGCTTGGCCGAGATCTGGAACTGCACGGGCGGCTTGGAGTCGAGCGCGATCGTGCAATCATGATCCTCAGTGGCACTGAACAACCGGGTACCGGGCCGACCTTCCACGGTCACTGGTTCGGGGTTCTTGTACAACGTTGTGTTGTGTACAACCTCGTCGTAGCTGTGATCCCTGGTGGAATAAACGTTGAGTACATACCAGTTGGGCTTCTCGGCTAGCCAGGAACAGATATCCCATCCTGGGAACTTGACTTTGCCGGGTCCGTCTTCCTGTTTCGTCGACGGGTTCAACCCGACACCAGCGATATCGGAATCCGGTATGGAACAGGGGTGCCACGCCGTTGCTTGCGCCGTGGTAGTTGTTGTCGGCGCCGGGGTAGCAGACGCGGCCGGGGTTGCCGTACCAGAGTTTCCGGAAGAGCAGGCGGCTAGCACTCCTGTGGTGAGAAAAACTGCCGCCCCGAGGGTCATCGCTCGCCGCATCGGATCTCCCGTCCTAGGGCGGCCCCTGCGACCCCCCGCCCTTGGGATGGTAAACGATAGTGCATCGCGGAGCGGCGGCAAGCACTTCTCCGTTCAGTCTGGATGGTTCACTTCTCCGCCGCCCCAAGTGAGGTGAGCCCTGATGCTCGGCGTTCGGGCTCGCCAAGTGCTGCAAGCGGCCAGCCAATGGCCTGGGCGGGTTCCGGGATCCAACCTCGGTACTCATAAACAGCACCCGTGGTGAGTGCCGTCCAAAGGTGAGTTACGGGTGTTAGAACCGTCCTGCCTGCAAACCAGCGTTGAACGCGTCCCATTCGTCGGGCGCGAAGACGAGCGCCGGTCCGGTGGGATCTTTCGAATCACGAACGCCGACAGCACCGCTGGTGAGCCACGCGACCTCTACGCACTGAGAATTGGATTCGCTGTAGCTGCTCTTGCGCCATTGCGGGCCGGATAAATCAACACTCACCGTCGTGCTCCCTTGCCACCTGCCGTAGCAGGTTTCGCGTGCTCGTCTCGTCCAGCGCGGTCTGCCGGATGACCTCGACCAGTTCATGGTACTTCCGCACGTCGTCTTCATTTTCGAGGTAGATATCGCTGCTCATACCTCCGTCGAGGTAGACCACGGGCGGCTCCACGGGCTGGCCATCGGCGTTCGTTCCGAATTCGATGATGACGAACTGGCTCGGCACGATCCCCCAGGGAAATCCGCCGTGGTACGGATGGACGCGGATCGTGACATTCGGCCGCTTGCCGGCCTCTGCCAGTTCTCGTAGCTGTCCGCTCATCACACGATGGGTACCGACGACCTGGCGTAGGGCAGATACACTCAGCAGAACCTCCAGTCGGACAGGATTCGCCTTCCTGGTCAGAATCTTTTGCCGCCTCAAACGCACTGCGACTCGGCGGTCGACTTCTTCCTGTACGTAGCCGGGATACGAGCTGATGAGAGCCCGCGCGTAGTCGGCGGTTTGGAGCAGCCCTGGCACCACGGCTTGGTACGAGATCAGGCTTCGCGCCGCTGCTTCCATTCCGACGTACATGTTGAAAGCGTTGCTGAACATGCCACCGAGCGCCGTGATGTCCGGGTTGTCTGCGGCCTTCGCGGCAAGGCCGATGGCCCTACCGGTCTCATCGCTGTCCACGTCGTATAGCTCGCACAGTTCGCGGACATCCTGTTTGCGAAGCTTCTGAGGTCGCCCAGTCTCCATCCGCTGTAATGCCGCTGTGCTGAGCTGAACCTCATGCGCGGCTTGCGCGATGGTCAGCCCGGCCTCTAGGCGACGCTCGCGAAGGAACCTCCCGAGCTGACGGCGGAGCAACGTGGCGGATTGGCTTCCTGACATGCGACTTCCCCTCCCCCGATTGAGCGAGATCATTCGCGAACCTGAGCAGAGTATGCCGCAGTTCTGAATCTGTTCGTGGGAAATTGAGTCAACTCGTTTGAACATTCAACACGGTATTTCAATCCTCCGGTTGGGGTGCTGTGCTGTAGCAGTTCAACAGTCGGATCGCGGCTCCGCACGCGATCGAGTGACCGTGAAGCGCCAGGTTGCCCGCAGCTGAAGAAGTCCGTGTGTCTGACCGATCCCTGATCTGTTCTGTCCCAATCTGTTCCGCGCACAGCCGCACGATCGGTGAGGTCCGTCATGCCTGTCGTATCCCATGGCCGTCATCGGCCGACACCACCCGAAAGGCGCCGGTCGTCGGTCCGCTTTCGGCGGCCACTTGTGAGGAGGTGGTAGCAAAGTGTCCAGCATTGACACCCCTTGGATTCTCTTGTCCCAGTGTGGAATCGGCAGCTTCACACCCGACGCGCAGCGGTTGGTCGGGGTGGCTTGCCCGTCGTGGTTGTGCTCCGGCCTTGTTCCGCTGGTGGACGGAAGGATCGCCGTACACCACGTTCGGGTCGGTGAACGTTGCCCGTGGTCTGGCACGCGCGTTGTCGATGACCGCCCAGCCTTCGCCGGCAGCAACGACGGCGGTTCACGATGAGCTCGCCGGAGGGTGCCGCGAATCGGTCGGCCTCGCCCCTTCCGGCCGAACCTGATGTCACGGTGTCCGTCTATCTCACCTCGTCGAGTCGGCATCCGCTGACATTCGTGGCGTGCGAGTCGGCGGCGCGGCGGTTCGCGGACCACTGGCAACGGTACGGCGGTTGCGCGGCAGTCGAATTCACTGCGCCGGATGAGAACTGCGCACGCCTGCCCTGTGAGCGATTGTGGGTGATTCCATGATCGGCCCGCGGTTGGTGCCCCTCGGAGTCGGTACCCGCGCAGGGTACGCAAATACGTTGTGGCAGAGAGTCACTGCGAATACTGATACGTCGCCGCGATCCGTGTCGACGGCAAGAGCGATGGAGGCGGGATGACAGACATGATCGAATCGTCGGCTGACATGCCGGTGAGCCAGGCCGTTGCTGTGCAGTCGAAAATCCGGCCGAAGGCCGTCGGGTTGGTGCGGACGGAACTGTCCCGCACCGACACCGCAGCGCACGCACTCGATATCCAGTGCTACGCAGAGCGTCTCGGCTATGAATGGACTTTCGCCATTCGCCCGTCGCAGGGCACCCGTGATCCGGTCGGCTACACCCTCGATATTGCCGCCGGCATGGAGGCGGCCGCGATCATCGTGGCCGAAATGACTCATGTGGACCATCGAACCGATATCGGCACCGCCGGTTTCGATCTATTGACCATGATGCCGCCTCGGCTGTGGCGAGCCGGTGCACTGGAACCGGTGGCGCTGCAACCGGTTCCTTTGAACGATTGCACCTGGGAACCCACTCAGCTGGAACGCGATTGCGCTCGCCGCCTGTGGAATACCCACCGCGACTGCCTTCCGGACTGCCGGGCGCGCCTCGCCGCCGGAGCAGCCCTGTCCGCGCGGGATGAGGTGGACTGACCATGTTCGTGATGACGACAGCGCTGATGATCATCGTCTGCGGCATCCTCATCGGCTTCGGCTGCTGGTTGCCGCCACGCGCGGACGGGTTGACCGTCGCCGCACTCCAACGACGTTTGGCGGTCGAAAGTTACTGCCGAGAACGCGGTTCCCAGTGGTCGGCCCGGACCGAGGCAGAGGTGGACCGTGAGCGGGTGCTGACCAGGCTGCATGCGATTGTCGGGCCGCAGAGAGCCGGAGGCATTTTCCCGCCTCGCAATCTGGACGAGGCGCTATGAGTATCGATGCGATCGGGTTCCTGCGGCACGATGTTTCCGGCGCTCGACAGCCGGCGGATGAGAACCGGATCCGAGCTCTCGCACAGCGACTCGGGTACCACTTGCCTGCGATTGTCACCTTCACGAGTGGGGCTGATGACCTCGGCGTGCGCCTCCGGGATATTGCCGAGGCGCATCGCGCCGATGCGGTTGTCGTTCCGAGCGTTGCTCACTTCGACGACGCCGTCGTGCCGAGGACGCTGCTTCGAATCGCAGAGGTGATCACGGTCGAACCGGAATGCACCTACGCCCGGATCTGCTGGCCGTGGCGCGAACACCTGCGATAAAGTCTCCGGCGCAGGGGGTTTCACGGCGCCCCGTGCAGCGGAGAGCAGGAGGGGGCCAGTCATGGGATCGACAATCGGGTGGCGTGTCGGGGTGGAAGGCATCCGAAGGACACAACCGTGACTCCCCCTCCGGAACCCTCGAGCTATCTGGACCAAGGTAGTGGCGAGTTCCTGCGCCGGCTCGATGCCATGAGCAACAGCTTCTATGCGGGGATGGTGTCGGGTTCGAATACGCAGGCATGGGATGCCGATCAGCTCGCGTTGCAACAGCAGATCAATGTACTGGCTGATCAGCTCCGTGTTGATGTCGATCCGCAGTCCATTGCCGGTGGGGACAACTTCGAGAATCTGACGTTGGAGCAGATCCGCGATCTGACCTTTCAGATCAAACCCGATGTCGTGCATGCCGTTTCGGAGGCATGGAGCAATATCGGGTCGGGTCTGGCCGACGGTGCGGATACGGCTCGCAAGAAGGTCGTGCAGGATGCGATTGCCAACGGATGGGAGGGAGCCGCCGGTCAGAAGGCGGCCCAGACGTTCGGGCGCGTTCTCGACTCAGTCGCCGATATCGGTAGGTCGGCGTCGATGGTGGCGATGAAAATCGCCTTCGCCCAGCGTGGCAGCGACGAGACTTTCCGGATGCTGGCCCCGTTGTTGCAGGCGATGGTGCCCAGTGGGACCGGGCCGATTCTGCCTCCGGGATCGCCGACGTTGGGGCCGGCGGCCGCGCCGACGGGACCGCAACTTCCGATCCTCGCGGAGCAGCAAGATAAGGACTCCCAGAAAGAGGAAGCACGGCAGGCGGCTCTGCAGGTGCTGCGGAATGTGTACTCACCCGGCATTCGTGGTGGGGATCAGGCGGTGCCGGTGCTGCCCACGGTCTATCCGGCCGCTGCTCCGGGCGGCCCGGTTGGTCCGGCAGGCCCGGGGCCGGTTTCGCCGGTGCCTGGTCCATCGAATTCCGGTGGCGGCGACCAGAACCCGAGACCCGGCGAGGTGAATCCGGGCTCCGATCCGAACACCGGGACCGATGGGAACCAATCGCAGGGGACACAGCCGAGTTCCGCAACTCCGAGTAACGGGCAGAACCCCTCCAGCACAACAAGTTCAAGCGTGCCGAACGCCGCCTCCACCACTGCCGCAGGTTTCGATCCGAGCGGTGGGCTGGGGGGTGGGACTTCCGGTTCCGGACTGGGCGGCGGTCTTCACGGTTCCGGATCGGGTGGTGGTTCCCACGGTTCCGGACTGGGCGGCCTGTCCGGTTCGGGCGGTGGTACTGCGCGTCCGGGACTCGGATCATCGATACCCGGTGGCCCCGTTGCATTACCGGCGGCTGCCTCTTTGGGGGGATTGCGTGCTCCGGGTCAGCCGGGCGCCGCCGGTACGCCGGGCATGTCACCCGGCGCGGGCGGCAAGGGCAAATCCGAGGAGGACAAGGACCGCCGGTCCGCGGAGTATCTGCGCGGGCAGCACCTCGAGGAGTGGATCGAGGACGGGCGGAGGGTATTGCCCGCCTACGGTGCCATCGGGGATGAGTCGTCGCAGCAGCAACCACCCGCAGCCCGATCGGCGAATCCGCCCGATCGCGGCCGAGCGCCGGGAGAATATCGGTGATCCACTGGCAGTTGACCAGTGCCCAGTACGAGGCGGCATTGTTCGCGATGGAGCGCGACCGCCTGCCGTACCCGACCTGGAATGCGTTGCGTGCTACCGATGAAGCGGATCTGAATCGTCAGCGCCGCGAAGCCATCGACAGCCTGCGCCCGCGCGTGGACGACGACTTCGCCCGCCTCATCGGCACCCTCACCGAACCGCAGGTCCGGTTGCATGTCCACGGCCGCCTCGGCGCCGACCCTGACGACCCCGAGGTGCAACTGCGCGGCTACGCCGGTTTCGGACCTTCCAGCGCAGCGGTCGCCATCCAGGATCCAGACCCGGAACCCGGTGCGAGCGGCGATGTCTCGGTCAGTCTGTGCACCCACGTCCAGGCCTTGGGCCTACTCGCACGCATGCTCCCCGAACTTCCGCCGGGCCGCCACGAAGTGAGCGGCCTGAAGTCCGATCTCGACCTCGAGCCCGAGTCCCTCGGTTGGCAGCGCCGACCCACGCTCCGGGAACGATTGAACACATTTCTGGCCCGCCCGCGCAGCGGTTGGGGCGAAGTCCTCTGTTACCCAGGTAGATTCCTCGACAATCGCACCGACGGCGTCCAGGGCTTCGTGTGGATGGACTTCCAGGGGGACGGCCGCTACTACGTCCACCAGGACCCTGCCGGCTACACCATCCAACCCATGAATCACGACGGGTTCGTCAACCACGCCCGCGTCCTCGCGCGCCGAGTCCGAGAGCTCGGGACACGACCCGCACACGCCTGAGAACCTGCGCCGAAATCGGGTTACAGCCCAGGGCACGCCCCCGCAACGGCTGACCCGCCCTCACGCCGAGACGGGGTCGAACAGTCCGTCGCGGCGCCGTTCACCCCACTGTTCGAGCGGGCGCAGGGCCGCGGCCAGTTCGACGCCCGCGGGAGTGAGCGAATATTCCACTCGGGGCGGGATTTCGGGAAACACCTCGCGGCGGACCACACCGTGGGATTCCAGATGGCGGAGATTCTCGGTGAGCACCTTCTCGCTCACCCCGGGCAGCAGGGCGCGGATGCGTCCGAAGCGCTGCGGGCCCTCGCCCAGTACCCACATCAGGTGGAGTTTCCACTTGCCGCCGACCACGTCGATGACCACCGACATCCCGCATACCGAGTGTTCTGTGTCACATTCGTCCGCCATCTCGCCCTCCTGAGCTTTTTCCGAACCCCGAGGTAAGCAACCGCACGTCGACGTGCGTTATTGCCCCGCACCCGGATCCCGGTGACGATCGAATCCGGCGCCGATCGGAAGAACTTCGAAACAGCTTCGAAACAGCAAGGAGTACACCATGTCCGAACGTTCCTCCGTCACGGTGATCGGGCTGGGCCCGATGGGCCGGGCGATCGTGCGCGCACTACTGGCCGCCGGCACCGAGGTGACGGTCTGGAATCGCAGCGCCGACAAGGCCGAGGCGATGGCGGAACTGGGCGCTCGCCGCGCCGAGTCGGTGGCCGACGCACTGGATCGCAACGAGGTGATCGTGCTGAGCCTGACCCACTACGCCGCCATGTACGACGTCCTCGGCCGGGCTCCGGAACGGTTGCGGGACAGGGTGATCGTGAACCTGTCCTCCGACTCCCCGGAGCGCACCCGCGCGGGCGCCGAATGGGTGCGCTCGCACGGGGCGCGGTTCCTGTCCGGCGGGTTCATGTCGGCCGGCGACAACATCACCCATCCGGCGTCCTACATCTTCTACAGCGGTCCGCGCGAGGTCTTCGACGCACATGCCGACCTGCTGCGCCCGCTCAGCGCACCCGAGTACCTCGGCGCCGACGACGGGCTGGCGCAGCTGTTCTACCAGGCCCTGCTCACGCTGTTCCATCCCTGGCTGATCGGCTACAACCAGGCGTTGGCCGTGATCGAGCGCGCCGGCCACGACGTCGACCGCTTCCTGCCGTTCGCGCAGCGTTCCGCCGAGGCGTTCCCCTTCTTCATGGCCGAATACGCCGCCGCCGCGAAGTCCGGCGGCTGGGGTGACGAGGCCGCCGCCCGCATGATGGTGGCGGGCGCGACCCACGTCGTCGAGACCAGCGAGGAGGTGGGGGTGGACGCCACGCTCTCGCATGCCGTGCGCGAGCTGTGGGAGAAGGTGGCCGGCGCCGGAGTGCCGATGTACCGGCTATTGCGCGACGGGTTCTGAGCGAACGCTCAACGGGTGCAGAGGAATTCGATCGCCGCCGCGTATCCCCGGATCCCCATTCCGGCGATCACCGCGGTGGCGATCGGCGAGATGTAGGAGTGGTGCCGGAATTCCTCGCGCGCGTGCACATTCGAGATGTGCACCTCCACGATCGGCACCTCGGGAATCACCAGGGCGTCGCGCAGGGCCACCGAGGTGTGGGTCAGGCCGCCGGGATTGATCACGATCCCGGCTTCCACCCCGCGGGCCGCATGAATCCGATCGATCAGCGCGCCTTCGGAATTGGACTGATAGGCGGTGATCTCGCGATCGAAGCGCGCGGCGGTCTTCCGGCACAGCTCGACCACGTCGTCGAGGGTGTCCGAGCCGTAGACCTCGGGCTGGCGGGTGCCGAGCATATTCAGATTCGGGCCGTTGAGCACGAGAATCGGTGCCATGACCGGTACCCTAGCCCGGTCACAGGCCGCGCGGCCCCTCGGCTCGCAGGTCGTCCACCTTGCGCATCGCCGTCCGCAGTTCCGCCAACCACTCCTCGGCGTGCTTACCGGCCAATTTCACCGTCCACGCGAGAGCGTCGGCGCGGGAGCGTGCGACCCCGGCGTCGACGAGCGTGTCGAGCACCTTGCGTTCGGGCTGGCGCAGCCGCGTCATCACCGGAACCGAGAGATGGGTGAACAGGGTGCGTTCCCCGTTGACCGATACGCCCCACGCCACATTGCGGCCGTAGCGTGCCTGGGCCTCCTGGGCGATCTGCATGCGGGCCGGTCGCGTCGATTCGCGGAAGCGCGCGATCAGCCCGTCCACCGTCGCGGCCGACGGTTCGGAGCCGGCTGCGTCGTCGTCGCCGGATTCGGGGGCCGGCAGCGCCAGTTCGCCGATCACCACGATCTCGTCGCGGTCGATCTCGATGGTCGCCGGACCGCTGAACCACTCGCTCGGCAACCTTCCGGCGAACCAGTCCGGAGCGTCGGCGGCGTCGGGAAGATCCGCCTGTTGCCAGCCGCCCGGCCGGCCGAATCCCCGTCCGTGTCCGTGTCTCATGATCTTTCCTCACTGCGGGAGTTTCGTTGTAACTGTGATTACAAGATTACGCCGCAAGGTGCCCCGTCGGGTTTCGCTGTCGGAGGAAAAGGGAATGGTCCGAACACGTCCGCGGATTTCGCCGACCGGCTGCAACGGATGTCGGAGATCGGGCACTATTGTGGTCGCTGAGCATGGAAGATGCGGTCGGTGCCTAGGTGGGACCGCGGGCAACTCCTTCGGGTACCGTTGGTCTTGTTGCTGGAGTGACAAGAGTGAAGAGTGGGCGACATGGATGTGTGGGGATCCCGCCGCTTTCGCGTTCGGGGCGCAGTGGCATTGGCCGCAATTGCTGCCGTAGCGATCGTGATGGGGTCGTGCGATTTTCACAGCACGCCGAGCGGACCTGAAGGGGTCGTCGAGCATTTCACCCAGCTAATGGATGATCGCGATGCCGCCGGCGCCGCCGCACTGACCTCGTACCCCTCCGGTGCCGAGAGCACCCTGAAGTCCATGTTCGACGGACTCCAGCCCGGTAAGCCCGATTACAAGCTGGTTCAGTTCATCAGCCTCGACGGCGATTCGGCGATGTTCAACCTCAAAGCCGCCTGGAATTTCGGCCCGGGTAAGGACTGGAGTTACGACCTGCAGGGCAATATCCGCAAGCTGGCTATCGGCTGGCGGATTTCCTGGGACCCCACCGTCGTCATGCCGCAGCTGGACTCCAAGCGCTCGGTGAAACTGGTCCGCACCGAGGCGACGCCGCCGCCCAAGGTCAACGACAACGACGGCCAGCCGTTGCTGACCCAGCAGACCATCAACGTCATCAAGGTGGACCCCACCAAGACGGGTGATCTCGTCGGTACCACCAACGCCCTGGCCGATGCCATCGCGCCGGTCGCGCCGCTGATCACCGGTGCCTCGCTGATGCAGCAGCTGGCCGGCTCACAGGGTAAGCCCATCACCGCCGTGAGCCTGCGCGAGGACGATTTCGCGATTCTCGAGCCCCGGATGGCCTCGATTCCCGGCGTGGTGATGGAGAAGCAGCCGAGGCTGATCGTCGCCGACCGGCGGGTGTGGTCGCCGATGACCGAGGCGCTGCAGAAGGTGTGGCAGGAGAACCGGGATCAGCACGCCGGCTGGGGTGTGCAGCTGTTCGAACCCGACGGCAAGATGGTCACCCAGCTCGCCGGATATCAGGGACCGCCCGGACCGGACATCGCCTCCACGATGGACCAGAAGCTGCAGCGCGCGGCCGAGGACGCCGTGGTGAGTGTGGGTACCGCCGCATCGATCGTGGCGATCCAGCCCTCCACCGGAGCGGTCGTCGCGGCCGCCCAGAACAACTACGCCAGTGCTCAGGGCGCGCCCGCCTTCACCGCGACCTATCCGGTCGGTGGCGCGATGGACCTGTTCAAGGCGGTCGCCTCGATCCAGAAGAAGAAGGCGCCGCAGGACGTTTCGGTGCAGGATGCGGCCGAGGCGGCGGCCATGCTGGGCGTCGGTATCGGATTCAAGGTTCCCGGACTGGACGAGACCACGGGCCGGCTGCCGATCGGTGGTCGCGGCGTCGAGCAGGTCAAACAGGGCGCCAACGATCCGATTCTGGCGAGCCCGTTCGGAATGGCGATCGCCGCCGCCACGATCGCGCACGGATCGGTGGCGCCGCCGATGATCGAGATCGGCCGGCCCGGCACCACCGAGGCCAAGCTGGAACCGCTGCCGGGTGATGTGGTCGACAAACTGCGCGGCATGCTGCGCGACGCGACCGCCAGTCCGCAGGAGGTGACGGTCGCTCGCTACGCCGGGGTCACGGCCTTCACGGCGAACGCCGGTTCGGACGGGTGGCTGATCGCCAATGCCGGTGACCTGGCCTTCGCGATTCACATCGACGATGTCGACAGCGGCGACGCCACCTCCCGGATGGCGGCGCGCATGCTGCAGTCGCTGGCCACGCCGGACGACAAGAAGTAGCCGTCGAGAAGCGGTCCGCGCGGGTCAGTTCACGGATGCGCCGGTGACGCGAATGCGCCGGGCGGCGAGGGCCCACCCCGCGCGCCAGCCCAGCAGGAAGACCGCGAGGACCGTCGCCGCGACGATGACGAAACTGACCGCGGTGCCCTGACCGCTGAGCACGCGCAGCACCATGCCGCCGATCAGCGTCGACAACCACACCGCCACGCCGGTCGGCCACACCGCCGATCCGTCGAAACGCGCGAGTGCGGCGGACAGTCGCCCGCGGCCGGCAATCGTCAGGGCAATCACCCAGCCGATCAGCAGGCCGGTGCCGAACGGCCAGACCGTGCGCAGCAGACCCGCCGCCACCGCCTCGTCGTGGCTGCGGCGGCCGATCGCGCAGAACACGATCACCAGCACGACATCGATCAGCAGCGGCAGCCATTTCCTCACGGTCGCCAGGGTAGTGACAGCGGTGCGGCAGCCGGAGTCCGGGACCGCTCAGGCCTGCGGCTCGCCGTCGGGTCGCTTGTCGCCGCCGTCGGCGCGGCGGGGTTCGGCGAGCAGGGCCGAGCGCTGCTCGAACTCCTCCTCGAACTGCGCATCACCGAGCTGCGGATTGCGGAAGCGGAAGGCGAAGACGATCCAGCCGATGATCGCGACGAGAATGAAACTCACCATGCGGTAAACGAAGGCGGCGGCCACCGCCTGTGCGGCCGGCAGTCCCGCGGCGGCGGTGAGGCTGTAGATCAGGGTGGCGTCGACGTAGACGATGCCACCGGGTGCGAACGGAATCGTGCCGACCGCCTTGCCGACGCTGAACGCTATGAGCAGGCCCGCCCAGCGAGGATCGGCGCCGACGGCGTAGCAGGCCGCACCGAGGCAGGCCACATCGCCGAGCCGATGCACGACCGCCCAGAACGCGACCCACGCGACGTCGCGCCGGTTCAGGTCCACCGATTCCAGCTGGCGCAGCACATCGTCGACGTGCGCCAGGCCGGAATCGGCCGGATGGCGCCGGATCCGGTTGACCAGCCGCACCCCGCGGCGCACCAGCGCCCGCAGCGCACCGGGATTACCGGAGACGTATTTGCCCGCCCACACCAGCAGCGCCACCGTGCCCAGCATGAGGGCCAGCTTCCCCGGGCCGATGCGATTGCCGACCAGCAGCGCGCCGCCGACACCGAGCAGCAGCATTCCGCTGGTCGCGACCACACCCGACATCAGCAGCTGCCAGGACGCGACGATCGCGCTCGCACCCCAGCGGCGGGTCTGGCGGTAGGTGAAGGCGGTGGAGAACACCTGGCCGGCCGGCAGCGACACCGACATCGCGGTGGCTCCGTAGACGACCGAGACCGAGGCGCGTTGTGAGACGTCGACCCCGCCGGCGCGCAGCAGGCGCTTCTGGATGCGGCCGAATCCGCTCATCGACAACGCCTGCATCCAGATGCACAGCGCGACCCAGCCCCAGTGGATCTCCGTGAGGTTGCGCCAGGAATCGTGCAGACGCGGCCACAGGTATACGCCCTCGGCGATCAGCAACGCCGACAGGGCAACGCCGAGGCCCCATTTCAACCAGCGGAACCTGCGCCGCGCGGGCCGCGCCGGTTCGCCGCCGGGTTCAGCGTGGGCCGTCACGACGCCCAGCCTAGTGTGGTCGGGCCCGAAGGCGGCAGCGGACGCGTGGTCCCGGGTCAACCGGCCGTGACGGCGCGGGACGGGGTGTCCGGCGGCTGTACGCGCGCGGCGCCGATGCGGTCGATCCGCGCACGGCCCCACGCGCCGAGCGGTTCGAGTGCGGTGTTCAGCGATCGGCCCAGGTCGGTGAGGCGGTACTCGACCCGCGGCGGCACCTCGGGGTGGGCCTGCCGGTCGATCAGACCGTCCTCCTCGAGTTCGCGCAGCTGCTGGATCAGCATCTTCTCCGAAACTCCCGGCAGGCCGCGCCGCAGTTCACCGAAGCGCCGGACGCCGTAGTTCTCGAGTTCCCAGAGGATCAGCCCTTTCCATTTACCGCTGACGACATCCATCGCGGCGTCGATCCCGCAGAAGTACGGACCGAATCTTTTCGCGCCCATCCACCCTCGCTACCTGTTCACCTACCTGTTGGTGGGTACCGCACCGAATAGTAGGTACTTGTCCCGACAACTCGCGGTGACCAGGGTGGATGACGGCGCGCCCAGCATCCACCCGAGCAAGAGGAGTATCTCGATGACCGCGAACGAACACACCGCCGTTGCCGTGCTGGGCCTCGGCCCGATGGGCCGGGCCGTGGCCGCCGTCCTGACCCGGAGCGGCAATCCCACCACCGTCTGGAATCGCACACCCGGCAAGGACACCGAACTCGTCGCGCTCGGTGCCGTGAGCAGTGCCGATGCCGCCGCCGCGATCGATGCCGCCGAGGTCGTGCTGACCGTGCTCAGCGACCATCCCTCGGTGCACCAGGTCCTCGACCCGGTGGTGGATCGGTTGCGCGGCAAGGCGCTGATCAACCTCACCAGCACCGCTCCGGACGATTCACGCGAGCTCGGCCGGTGGGCGGCGGCCCACGGCATCGACTTCCTGGACGGCGGCATCATGGCGGTGCCGCCGATGATCGGCGGACCCGGCGCGTCGATCCTCTACAGCGGGTCCGCCGCGGTCTTCGAACGACTCCGGTCCGACCTCGAAAAGCTCGCCACCGCAGAGTATTTCGGCGACGATGCCGGTACCGCCGCACTACTCGATTTCGCCCTGCTGGCCGGGATGTACGCCATGTTCACCGGCTTCTTCCACGGCACCGCCATGGTCCGCTCGGCCGGAGTCACCGCTACGGAGTTCGCGCCGCGCGCGGCCGCATACGTCACCGCGATGGCGGGCTTGATTCCGGCCTATGCCGCGGTGATCGAGAGCGGCGACTACACCGACGAGGCGCAACCGGCGCGATTCCACAAACCCGCCTTCGACGCGATCGTGCGCGCGAGCCGCGATGCCGGGGTGGCGCTCGATATCGTCGCGCCGATCAAGAACCTGATCGATCGGATGATCGCCGACGGCCGGGCGGAGTCGGGACTGGAGCGGATCGTGGAGGAACTGGCGGGTTCCGGGAAGGGGTAGCCGGAGCCGGTCAGCCCAGGGCCTTCGGCCACGCGAGCCTGGTCTTGCGGCGGCGACCGCGCAACTGCACCTCGTCGCCGGAGATCCACTGCTTCTGTTCGTCGTCGTCGGCGAAGTACAGGGCGCTGCCCGAGGCCAGGACGCGGCCCGGATGTTCCTTCGCCAATTCGGTGAGCCGGGAGGCCTCGTTCACCGGATCGCCGATCACCGTGTACTCGAAGCGATTCGCGGCGCCGATATTGCCGGCGACGGCGAGGCCGGCCGAGACCCCGATGCCGATATCCAGGCCCTGCACCTCACGCAGCGCCTCGCGCAGATCGCGGGCCGCGGCCAGCGCGGCGGTCGGCGCGTCCGGACGGTCCAGGGGCGCACCGAAGATCGCCAGCGCCGCGTCGCCGACGAACTTGTTGATCAGGCCGTTGTGCCGGTCGACCACGTCGACCACCACCCGGAAGAATTCGTTGAGCAGGCTGACCACCTCGGTGGGCGGATGCTCGGCGGCGGTGGCGGTGGAGCCGACCATATCGACGAACAGCACCGCCACGAACCGGGTTTCACCACCCAGTTCGGTGCCGTACTCCAGCGCTCGGCGGGCCACTTCCTCGCCGACGTGCTGGCCGAACAGTTCCTGCAGTTCGCGGCGCTGCGCGGCCTCTTCCATCATGCGGTTGAAACCGACCTGCAGCAGGCCGATCTCACTGCCGTCGAAGACCTCGACCTGCACATCGCGCGCACCGGCCTGAACCCGGTTGATCGCCCGGGAGAGCTGACGCACCGGATCGGAGATGCTCGCCCCGGTGAGCATCGACAGCGCCAGCGCCTGCATGATCACCACGCCACACAGCAGCAGAATCGAGATGGCCAGCGACTGCGCCGAGAAATGCACCTGCGAGGTGATCTGGGTGACGCACAGCAGCACGATCGCGATGGTCGGCGCGAACGTACCCATACCCCACGTCATCGCCATGCGGGTGCCGACACCGGGGGTGAGGGTGTGATCGAAGGTGCCGGTGGTCAGCGCGTGCGCGGCGACCGGCCGCAGAATCCGCTCACCCAGCATGTAGGTGAAGCCGAACACGATCGTGGCGGCCATACATTCGGTGACGATCACCGCACCCGCGAGCTCGGGCGTTTCCACGATGATCCGCGCGGCCAGCACCGCACCGCCCACCAGCCACAACAGCAGGTGCAGGATGGACTGCCGCAGCGGCGCGTGCAGGGCCGCCATCTGTTCCTGGCGACTGGGCGGCCCGCCGCGCATCTGCCAGCGCATCACCGGGCGCAGCATCAACGCCGAGGCGGTGACGCTCAGGAATCCGCCGATCGCGAAGACCAGCGCCGGAAGCAGCAGACCGGCGCGCCGCAATCCGTTCGGTGTGCCTTCGGGCGCGGGCAGCCCGTACTGGATGAACGCGTAGACCAGGACCGCACCGAAGGCATTGGCCGCCAGCATGGATGCGAGGTACAGCGGCCAGCGCGTTCGCATGGTCTGTTTGACCGCTTCCAGAGGCGCTGACACGTTGACCAATCTAGCGGGGCGCGGCGTAGGTCACCGGATTCGGGCGGAGCGGACACGTGCCGGTTGCGTCGCCGGCCGATAGGCTCGCGGCGTGAGTGGGGACAGCAAGACCTCCGGGAATCCGGCCGAGCCTGCCCCGGCGGGCGTCGCATCGGCGGCTACGGGCCGTACCGCATCCGGTCGCGGGCGCGAACGCACCGCCGCCGACTCGGTGCATCCACTGGTGCGCCAGGGCGCCGAATGGTGCTGGCGACTGTTGATCATCCTGGTGGCGGTGCTGGCGGTCGCCTATCTGGCGCACAAGCTGACCACGGTCGTCATTCCGGTCGCGATCGCCCTGCTCGCGGCGGCGCTGCTCTCGCCGCTGGTGGATCTGCTGCAACGCCTCGGAATGCCGCGCGGGATCGGCGTATTCGTGGCGCTGGTCGGATCGCTGGGCTTGCTGGCGGGGATCTTCACCTTCGTCATCGAGCAGTTCATCACCGGTGTGCCGCAGCTGACCGATGAATTCAAGACCAGCATCCATACCGTGCAGGACTGGCTGATCAACGGGCCGCTGCATCTGAGCAACGATCAGATCCGCAACGGCGGCAATACGATCATCAAAACGCTGGAGGCCAATCAGGATTCGCTGACCAGCGGCGCGCTGACCACCGCCGCCGCGATCGGCGAATTCCTCACCGGCGCCTTCCTGACGCTGTTCATCCTGATCTTCTTCCTCTACGGCGGCGATCAGATCTGGAATTTCGTGACCCGGATCGTGCCCACCCCGCAACGCGAACGGGTGCGCACGGCTGGGCGGCTCGGCTTCGGCACGCTGATCGGATTCGTGCGCGCCACCGTCGTGGTGGCGGCCGTCGACGCCATCGGCATCGGCGCCGGGCTGGCGATTCTGAGTGTGCCGCTGGCTCTTCCGCTGGCATCGCTGGTGTTCATCGGCGCCTTCGTCCCGATCGTCGGCTCCCTGCTCGCGGGTTTCATCGCGGTGTTCTTGGCCTTGATGACGAAAGGTTTCGTCACCGCGCTGATCGTGCTCGGCATCACGGTGGCGGTGATGCAGCTGGAAGGCCATGTGCTGCAACCGTTGTTGCTGGGCCGGGCGGTGCGCATCCATCCGCTGGCGGTGGTGCTGGCGATCACGGCAGGCGTGGTGCTGGCCGGTATCGCGGGCGGTCTGCTGGCGGTGCCGTTCGTCGCGGTGATGAATACCGCGATCCGCTCGCTGCTGGTCGGCAGCCCGGAAGAGCTGTATCAGGACCTCAATACCGGCGAACCGGGGGAGCCGATGTTCCACGCCGATCCCGACCGGCCCGATCCGGATCGGTATCGACCGGCCGAATCGCGGTCCGATGCGGGCGGCGGTGATGCGGACGAAGGCTGAGTCCGCGGGCGCCGCGCCGCCCGCCGACTCGACCGCGCGGATGGACCGCTCGCGAGATCACCGCCGCCGTCGGTGCCGCACTGTCGAATACCGCGCTGCACGCCGGAGCCGAGGCGAAAGCCTTTGTGCTGCTGGAGGATATGGGGGACGCGGTGGTGGTCAGCGTGCGTGACGACGGGCCGGGGATCGCGGACGGCCGCCTGCCTGCCGCGGTCGCCGAAGGACGGATGGGCGTCTCGCATTCCATCGTCGGGCGGATCGAAGTGCTGGGCGGCACCGCGGAACTGCTCGACACCACCGACGGCACCGAATGGGAATTCCGGATTCCACGCGACGGGGAGCAGCGATGAGCGCAGCGGAAGACGCGGCAGCACACGATGTTTCGGTGATGGTGGTCGACGACCACCCGATGTGGCGCGACGGCGTGTCCCGCGATCTCACCGAGGCCGGTTTCCGGGTGGTGGCGACGGCCGACGGTGTGGGCACGGCGGCGCGGCGGTCCGCCGCGGTCCGTCCGGACGTCGTGCTGATGGATATGCAACTGCCCGACGGCAGCGGCGCCCAGGCCACCGCCGAGGTGCTGCGTGTCTCACCGCACAGCCGGGTGCTGGTGCTCTCGGCCTCGGACGAACGTGGCGACGTGCTGGAGGCCATCAAGGCCGGGGCCACCGGCTATCTGGTCAAGAGCGCCTCGGCGGCCGAACTGATCGACGCGGTGCGGGCGACGGCCGCCGGCCAGGCCGTGTTCACACCCGGACTGGCCGGTGTGGTGCTCGGCGAATTCCGTCGCATCGCCGGGGCGGGAGCCGGCACGAGCGTCGAGAGCCCGGTGCTCACCGACCGCGAGACGGAGGTGTTGCGGCTGGTGGGGTCGAACTCACCCGATACGCCATCGAACAGGGCCTCGAATAGGGGCCGGATCAGGGATTGCCCTGATGTGCTCGGGCCGCGGCGTCGGTAGCCTCGTGGACATGGGTGGTGAGACCGTTTCCGCCCCGGGGTCCGCGGGAACCGGGGGCGCCGTGGGTGACCGTGACCTGCGAGTATCGGATACCGAACGCGAACATGTCGGAACCCTGCTGCAGCGCGCGGTCGGGCTGGGCATGCTGTCGCTGGGCGAGTTCAGCGAGCGCATGGATACCGCGCTGGCCGCCAGGACGCGCGGCGAACTCAATGCCGTCCTGATCGACCTGCCCGGGATTCGCCTTGCGGGACAACCGAATCCCGCCCAGCCGACCGCCTCGGCCGGTCCGGCTCCGACATGGCGGTGGGGTGCCCCCAGTGGACGCACCGACGCGGAAACCGCTATTCGGCCGCGGCTGTCCGGCGTCACCCGCAAGGGGCCGTGGCAGGTGCCGCCGTCGCTGTACGTCAACAGCTACCTCTCCGGCGTCACCCTGGATTTCACCCAGGCCGTGATGTCGACCCAGGTGGTGGAGATCCGGGTCGACGATTTCTGCAGCTCGCTGACCATGATCCTGCCAGGTGAGGCGACCGTCGACCTCAACGGCGTGGAGCTGATCGGCTCCAGCGCCAACAACAAGGTGCGGACCGGCCCGCCGATCGGACCCCTGCACATCATCGTGCACGGGCGCAGCCGGTTCAGTTCGATCACCGCGAAACATCCGTTCGGCGTGCAGTGGAAGAAGCTGATGTCGGGATTCTGATCGCTACTCGACGACCTCGCCGAGTCCGATCATGTTGCCCTCGCTGTCGCGAAACCACGCACCCCGTTCCGCACGTCCCTTACTCGGGTAGTTCCCCTCGATCTCCATGATCCCGCCGACCGTGCCCGGATACTCCTCGAACACGACGCCGCGCTCCCGCAGGGCGGCTACGGTGGCCTCGATATCGTCGACGTAGAACGCCAACTGGGTGAAGGAACCGTCGGCCGCTCCGGCCGATGCGAACAGGCAGAACACTCCTGCCGCCCCCTCGTAGCGCAGTCCACCCGGCCGTTCCTCCACAGGGTGCAGCCCGAGTTTTTCGGCGTACCAACGCCGTGCTCGTTCCAGATCCTGTGTGGGTACCCGTGCCTCGATCCGCGCGGTGTTCAGCATGAGGGCATGGTAGAGCCGTGAGCCCGGGCGCGGGCCGGTACGGGAACTCCGGCCCGCGCGAGGGGATCAGTCCCGGTTCTGGCGGCGCAGCAGTTCGTTGACGCTCACCGTGCGGCCGCTGGTGCGGTGCTTACCCTCGTCGTCGGGATCGGCCGGTTCCGGCTCGGGGCGGCGGCGGGAGGAGCGGAGGTCCGCCATCCACTGTTCGATGTTGTTGCGGTTGTCCCCACCTGGCCCGGCGGGGTGGTCGGCCGGATTTCCGGAGGCATCGGATTCGGCTGCGGGCGTGGGGCTCTCAGCCTCCGGCGCCGTCGACGCCGCGGGTTCCCCGGGGTCGGACGTGGTCTGCCGCGGACCGTGCGACATCGCCGAGCCGAGGTCTCCTCGGGGGCCCGGAGCGGGAGCGTTGGGGCCGCCGGCCGGTGGCAGGTTTCCCTGATTCGCGGGTTCGTGCAGCTCCTGGGTCGCCTCCGCGTCCTTCGGCTCCCGGGACATACCGGGGGGCACACTGCCGGGCCCGGATTCCGTTGTCCGCGTAGATGAATGGCGCATGCCATCGGGCGGGATCCGGCGCGGCGGCTGCACGGCGGGAGGGCGTCCTTCGGGGGCGACACGCTGCGTCCGGTCGGGGCCCTGCTGGGGGCGTCCGGCGTCCGGTGTCTGCCCGGGGCCCTGGGCAGGCGGCTGTCCCGGGTGGTACGGCGGGGCGTCCGGACGATAGAGCTGGGCGCGGACCGACGGATGCGGCGGAACCTTCGACGGTTTCGGCGGCAGGACCCGCGGCGTGGTGCCGACCGGTGCCGTCGGCGGCACCGAATCGGTGGCATCGGGGGCGGTGTCCGGGGCGGGCACGGTCCGAGGCGGCATACCGGGGCGCACGACCTGCGGCGGCCGCACCACGCCACGGTTCGGCGCGGTATCCGAACCGGGCAGCGACACCGAGGGCGGTGCCGAAGGTGCTTGCGGCACGTGGGATTCGGGAGTGCCGTCACGATCCGCCGCGGGACGCCTCGGCATCGAGGCCGGTTCGGACGTTCCCGGGCCACGGCCTGCCTCGTCCCCGGCGGAGGGACCGGCGCCGATGACACCGGATTCGTTGATGACACCGGAACCACCGAGGACACCGGAACCGCCGGAGGCGCGCGGCGGCTGCGGGCGGGCCGGCGGGGGCAGCACGCGCGAGGAGCGGATGCCCGGCGTTTGCGGCGAGGTTGACGAGCGACCACCCTCCGGACCCGTCGGCGGGTGTGCCGCAGCGGCGTCGCCGGAGCCCGAGGCGGCAGGCGGTGCCTGATTCGCGGTGCCATCGGAGGCGTCGTCGGCGTGGTCGTCGGGCGAGGCATTGCCCGAATCGGCCGACGGCGCATCTGCGCCGGAGTCCGACCGGCGGAAGCCGAAACGCTTGCGCTTCGCGGACTTCTCGGCCTTCCCCGGCTTCTCGGTCCTCCCAGGCTTCTCGGCCTTGCCCGGCTGCTCCGATGCGGACGAGTCGGACTTCTGGGCCCCGGCGTCCGAGGACGCAACGGATTCCGCTGCCCGCTGTTTCGCCGGCTCGCCGGTCCGCGCCGTGGGCCCCCCACTCCGCGACGCCGACGGCTCGGAGCCCTCGGCCCGGGTCGGTTCGGAACTCCCGGCGCGAGGCCGGTCGATGCCCTTGGCTCGTGACTGTGTGGGGCTCTCGGCCCGCGGCGACGCGGCGCTCTTGGCACGAGTCGCCCGCGTGGAGGTGCCGGCCGCGGTGAGATCGATGCGATCCAGCTGCTCGGTCGGCGCCTCCGGATCGACACGCAGGAATTTCAACCGCCGCGGCTTGCGCGGACCCTTCGGCGTCCCGTCGGGCAGTTGCGGCAGCTGCATGGTCACCGGATCGGTCACCGGTGTGGTCTTGACCAGGTCGACGACCTCGCCGGTGCCGGGACGCTCGTCGTCGAGGATGGGTTCGCCCAGGCCGATGCGCTGCTGGATGCGCTTCATCCAGGCCGGGGCCCACCAGCAGTCGTCGCCCAGCAGTTTCATGGTCGCGGGAACGAGCAGCATGCGCAGGACGGTGGCGTCGATGAACAGCGCGGCCATCATGCCGTAGGCGATGTACTGCATCATCACCAGATCGGAGAAGGCGAACGCACCGACGACCACGAGCAGGATCAGTGCCGCCGCGGTGATGATGCGACCGGTCTGCGCGGTTCCGCTGCGCACCGACTCGGTGGTGCTCGCGCCCTGGGCGCGCGTTTCCACCATGCGGGAGAGCAGGAAGACCTCGTAGTCGGTGGACAGGCCGTAGATCACCGCCATGATCAGCACCAGCACCGGCGACATGATCGGTTGCGGGGTGAAATTGAGCAGTCCGGCGCCGTGGCCGTCGACGAAGATCCAGGTCAGGATGCCGAGCGTGGACCCGAGTCCCAGGGCGCTCATCAACGCCGCCTTGATCGGCAGCACCAGCGATCCGAAGGTCAAGAACATCAGCAGCGTCGTCACGAAGACGACCAGCACGATCATCAGCGGCATGCGATCCAGCAGTGAATCGATACTGTCCTGCATCAGCACCGGCTGTCCGCCGACCATCAGATCCACATCGTCGGGGACGTGGATCGAGCGCAGGTAGGCGATCGTGTCCTCGACGTCGGCGTCCGGCGCCATGGTCGCCTCGGACACCCAGACATCGGAGCCGTTCGGCGGGATGCCCGGGGTGCCGAACGGATCGGTGAGCCCGGGGGCGCCGCTGGCCTCGTCGAGGATGGCCTTGATCTCGCTGGTGTTCTGGGTGGTGATGACCAGCTGGATCGGGTCGGTCTGGCGCAGCGGGAAGATCTCGTCGAACTTCTCCTGCGCCATGCGGGTCGGATTGTCCGGCGGCAGATAGGTTTCGCTGATGCCGCCGAACTTCAGGTTCTTCACCGGAATGATCAGCAGCAGCAGGATGATGCACAGCGGCACCGCCACCTTCAGCGGATGCTTCATCACCCACTGCGTGGTGCGGCCCCAGAAACCGTTCTCCACCTCTTCGGCGGTCTTGGTCTTGCGGAACCGCTTGAATCCCAGCGCGTCCACGCGCGGTCCGAGAATGGACAGCAGCGCGGGCAGGATGGTGAGCGAGGCCAGCGCGGCCAACAGCACGGTCGCGATGGTCCCGTAGGCCACCGATTTCAGGAAGCCCTGCGGGAACAGCAGCATGCCGGCGCTGGCGGCGATGATCATGGTCGCCGAGAAGGTGACCGTGCGTCCGGCGGTCATCACCGATCGGCGCACGGCCTGGCGGGTGGTGTATCCCTCGGCCAGTTCCTCGCGGAACCGGCTGACTATGAAGAGTCCGTAGTCGATCGCCAGACCCAGGCCGATCATCGACACCACGGCCCCGACGAACGAGTTCACCTCGGTGACGTGGGTGATCGCCATGACGATGCCGTTGGCGCCGAGGACGGTGAGCCCGCCGATGATCAGCGGCAGAGCCGCGGCGACGATACCGCCGAAGATGAAGAACAGCAGGACCGCGACGGCCGGGATGGCCAGCATCTCCATGCGCTTCTGGTCCGAGGCGATGGTGTCGTTCAGCGTGCCGGCGACCGGCTGCATGCCCGCGAGCTGGACATCGACGCCCGGGATATAGAAGGCGTCCTTGACCGCGCGATAGTTGTTCATCGTGGTCGTGTCGTCGTCGCCCTTGATGGCGACCGACGCGAACGCGTACTTCTTGTCCTTGCTACCGGTGGCCGAGGCGCTCCAATCGCCGGTCTCGGTCTTCCAGTACGCGACGTTGACCTTGCTGATCTGGTCCGGATGTTCCCGGGGCAGACTGTTGAGATTGTCGGTGATCTTGCGCCCGAACTCCGGGTCGTCGATGGTCTTACCGTCGGGCGCGGTGTAGAGCGCGATCACATCGGACATGTGATCGCGGCCGTAGACCTCGTCCTTGAGCACCGCGGCCTGCGAAGACTCCGCTCCGGGGTCGAACCAGCCGCTGGAGCTCAGGTGGTTTTCCAGACCGAATCCGTACGCCCCCAGGGCGAGAAGTGCGGCCACCGCTACACCCAGCACGGTGTAGCGGAACTTGTGGACCAGCTCGCCCCAGCGGGTGAACACTAAGCGACTCCTTGAGCGGGGCGGGAGGTGAGCAGTGCGGACAGCGGCCGGAAGGGCTGCAGCCAGGCTCCCTCGTCGGGCAGCGAGTCGAGGCTGACCCGGGGCAGCGGTTCACGGAACACGCCCGGGATGTCCTCGAGGTCGACGAAATCGAGGATATCGGACGTGACAGCCCAACTCGCGTGCTCGCGAAATCCGAGCACCTGGACCGGAACCCCGGTCGCCGCGACCTCCTCGAGCGGTTCGCGGAAGGCCTGACCGTCCGCGGAGGCCACCATGATCCCCGCGAGACCGGCTCCGCTACGGCGTAACTGGATATGTGCCAGCATGTCGCTGTCGACGTCGGAATCCTCATCGATCTTCGGTTTCGCGAAGACGGCGTAGCCGACGTTGCGCAGCGCCTCGACCCACGGACGCACCACATCGGCGGTCCCGGGGGCGATATTGGTGAAGACCGTGGCCTCGGGTTCGATGCGCTGCGTGCTGCCGGCCGAGAGCTCGGCGGTGCGGGCCAGCAGCCAGCGGCCGAGTGCGTCGAAGCGCGGCCGGTAGGCCGCGGTGGGACGGCCGCCGAGGATGGCGCCCAGGCCCATATCCAGATTCGGCGCGTCCCACACCAGCAGCACCCGTCGCACCCCGGTGGGTTCGGCGACCGGCGTCGCGGGGGTCGCCGCACCGGCGACGACGTCCGATTCGTCGCCGCGCACTGTTCCGGCAACCTCGTCGGCCGGCTGGGCCATCTCCCTGAGACTCATATCTAGATCTTCCCCCAAATGAACTCGGTGATGGCGCTTCCGGCTCGATGCGCCTTGCTCTCGAACTTCGTCACCGGGCGTTCGAGACCGATCACCGTATCGGTTCCGGGGTGTTCCGCATCGCCGCCGGTGGCCTCGTTCAGGCCTACGAGCTGCGGTTCTCCCGCGCCCACCTCGGCGATGTGTTCGGCGTAGCCGGCATGGTCGGTGGCTACGTGCAGAATTCCGCCGCGCTGCAGGCGGCTGGCGATCAGGGTCATCGTCGCGGGCTGCAGCAGCCGGCGCTTGTGGTGGCGCGCCTTCGGCCAGGGGTCCGGGAAGAAGACTCGCACACCCGCTAGCGAATCCTTGGCAATCATGTGCTCGAGGACGTCGACGGCATCGCCGCGCAGCAGCCGGATGTTCTCGATGCCCTCCCGCTCGATCCGCTGCACCAGCTGGGCCAGGCCGGGTTTGTACACCTCGATGCCGATCAGGTCGAACTGCGGCTCGGCCTGGGCCATCGCCGCGGTCGCGGTCCCCGTGCCACAGCCGATCTCGATGATCAGGGGCGCGGTCCGGCCGAACCAGGCGGCGGCGTCGAGCGGTTCGTCGCTCACCTCGCGCCCGATGCGCGGCCACATCCGCTCCCAGGATTGCTGCTGGGTCGCGGTCAGCGCGCCACGACGCGAGCGGAAGCTCGTTACCCGTGGGTAGAGGCGGGAGGACTCACGGCCGGGGCCAGGGCCTTCATGGTTACGCAAGCTGCCGCCTCCGGCCCCGTCGCTACCAGCGGTGTCGTTCGCGGCGTCGTTCACGGCTCCATTGTCCAGTATTCGATGATCAGGGCCGCAATCGACCGCGTCGAGGAGGGAAATCCCGGGTCAGGCTGGGTTGCCGAGGGGTGCGGAGCCGGGCGTCAGGCGGCGAGCGGCTGCTCGTCGGGTAGTTGCGGTTCGCTCTGCTTGCCCAGCGGCAGGCCCAGCAGCATCCGGCCCGCGGTACCGGCCAGCTCGACCAGACCGCGCCAGCGCGACGGGGACGCCACGACCGACCAGACGGTCCGCGTCTCGGTGTCGGCGTCGGTGACCGGGAGGCCGGCGATGCGGTCGGCCAGCCAGGCCAGACTCAGGGGCGTGGCCAGCGGTAAGAGCGTGAAGTGGTCGCTCAGCCGGTCGCGCAGGTAGCCGACGGCGGCGCCGCCCGCGCGATAGCGCTCGACCTGCGCATCGATACACGACACGTCGATGATGCGATCGTGCAGCGGCTGGATCACCAGGATCGGACAGTGCGGGGTGTGCTGTCCGAGGCGCATATCGTCGAACATGTCGCACATCGCGGGGGTGCTCAGTACCTCCTCCAGTGGCCGGTCGAGGTATTTGCTCACGTCCTGGCCGGCCAGCCGGGCCAGCGCCACGATCGGCGGCAGCTGGGCGGCGCGCTCGAGCAGTCGTTCCCCGGCGGTGCTGATGCGGCCGTCGAGAACCTCGCCCAGCGCCGGATACACCTGGCGCAGCGCCGAGATCACGATCGCCGGGAAGCCGGCGTAGCGGCCGCCGTTCAGCCGGATGAACACCTCACCCGGGTCACCGACCGGCGCGCCGAGCACCGCACCGGCGATGGTCAGCTCGGGCGCATAGGTGGGAGCCATCTCGACCAGCCATGATCCGGCCATCCCGCCGCCGGAGTAGCCCCACACCACGACCGGCGTGTCGATACCGAGCCCCAGCGGGCGGAAGTGCATGGCGGCGCGAATGCCGTCGAGGGAGCGGTAGCCGGGTTCGCGGGGCGCGCCGAAACGGCCGTCCGGTCCCTCGTGATCGGCGATGCTCACCGCCCAGCCGCGCCGCAGCGCGTTGGCGACGAGCAGCAGTTCGAGCTGGGTGATCGAGCCCGGGACGACGGCCCCGCGGCGCAGGGCATAGGAGGGGGCGCATCGCTCGCTGACGGCGTCGATCGCCGATTCGAAGGCCAGCAGCGGGCGGCGTTCGCCGGGTTCGGCATCGGCGGGCAACAACACGGTGGTCACCGCGACCTCCGCACGACCGTGCAGGTCGTTGCTGCGGTACAGCAGTTGCCATGCGGTCACGCGCTGCGGAATCAGGCCCAGGAGCGCGATCTGCACGGGACGGCTGCGCAGGACGGTTCCGGGTGCGTGCGTGGCAATGCCGGCGGGTGCGCGATAGAAGGGGTCCTGCGACGGCGGCAGCGGCCGATCGTTCTTCGTCGCGACGGTGGTGCCGTCGTCACCGATGACGTCCACCTTGACGCTCATCGCAACCTCCTTCGGATCCACGGGACCGGCGCACAGGCGCACGGTCGCCCGGGGTCCACACCGCCGAGGCCGCGCACCGGCGGTGCCGCCGGCGGATTCAGCGTAGGTGATCGAATCCGTGACCCGTTAGTCCGACACTGTCGAATTATGCTGTGACACAAGAACAACCACCGTTTTGCCGGAAACATTCCCAATTCCGCCGTCAGTACCGCTCAGCGGTGGTGTTCGTCGTGTCGCGCGCCATCGTCGCCGGTCACGGGCTCGGACAAGCCGTTTCGTGTGATCGATGACACATCTCCGTGTGGCACAACGGCGATCGAACGTGCCGGTGAATCCGCGGTCGATGCCGACAACCGGCGCGTCTTCTGACAGAATTTGCCGCCGGAAGGGGGTATCACCCGTGTCGAGAGCCACAGCAACCAGCGCTTCGCCGGGCTTCGTGAACGACCACGGCGGGCCCACACCGGAACTCGAGCAACTCATCGCCACGGTGCGGATCGGCGCCGGGTCCGCACCGGGAATCGCCGACCAGCTGGCGAGTGCGGCCGTGGCCTTCCGGCGGCCGCTGCGGATTCAGGTCACCGGCCGGGCCGGTGCCGGAAAATCGACGCTGTTGCGGGCGCTGGCCCTGATGTCGGCCGAGGAGACCGCGCCGGTGGATCAGCCGGGCGTGCCGGATCCGGTGCTCGACGCCGATCTCGTCGTCTATGTGCTCGCGGGTTCGCTGCAGGCCGCCGATCGCCGCGTTCTCGAATCCTTGCGGCCCGACACCACGATGGTCGTACTCAACAAGGCCGATGCCGTGGGCTCGCGCTGGGGCGATGCGGTGGTGGCCGCCGATCAGGCGGCGCACGGGCTGGGTGTGCCGGTGGCCCCGATGGTCGCCGAACTCGCGGTCCGCACCCGTGCGGGCACACCGAGCGACGACGATCTGCGCACGCTGCGCCGCCATGCGGCCGGTGGTGGCGCCGAGCTCACGCTCTCCCCGGAACTGTTCGTCGACCGCTCGGCCGGCCCAGATGTGGCCGAACGCCGGGCGCTGCTGGAGCGCTGGGGCCTGCACGGGGTGAGCTGCGCGCTGGTCGCGCTGCGCTACGAACCGGAGCTGGGACCGCAGCAGTTGCTGCAGTTGCTGCATGCCGTGAGCGGGATCGATCCGGTGCACGCGCGCCTGCATCAGCGCTACGAGCAGATCGCGGCCCTGCGCGGCGGCGATCTGCTCGACGATCTGGCTCGCATCGCAGCCCGCGCGATCCCGCAGGGTGACGGCGGGCGGGCCCGCGATCTGATCGAGGATTATCTGGCCGGTGACGAGGCGTTGTGGACCGCGCAGCAGGCCGGTCTGGCCCGCCCGGAGGTCCGCCATCTCGCGGCCGGATATCCGTCCGCGACGCCGGCGGACGCCGACGACGCGCTGGTCCGCGCCCAGCGCTGGCGCGCGGTGGCCGCCAGCGATATGCCGGCCGCCGCCCGCCGCGCCGCGATCAGGTTGCACAACGGATATATGCGGATGTGGGAGCGGATGAGCAGTGCCGGACTGTGAGGTACCCGGTGCGCCGGTCGAGCTGAACGGCCGGCGGGCGGGCGTTATCGCCGGCGTGGATCCCGAGGTGCTGGCCGTCGTCGAGCGGTGGAATCCGCAGGGCGGCGCGCTGCTGCGCACGGTTCCGGCCGAATCGGGCCCCGCGCCGCGCGGATCTACCGCGGCGGGTTCGGAACCTGGTGTGGCACAGTCGGTTCCGGTGACCGTCATCGGGCCGGACGACGCCAACACCACGCTGCTGCGCACCGAGCTGTCCCGCTTCGAACCGCGCGTGGCACTCACCGATCCGGTCACCGACCCGGCAACCCTGCTCGCCGCCACCGATTTCGGCCCCGGCAGCGGTCCGGCGGTGGCGCTGGTGCTGGTGGATCCGGGCGCCGCGGTCGGCGCCGCACTGCTCGACCCGGTGGCACGCTTGCAGGCGGCGGGAACACGAATCCTGTTCGCCATGAACGGAGTTCACGCTCATCCCGACTGGCGCTCGGTACTGGATCGCGATACCGCCATGCTCGCCCGGGCACTCGGCGCCGAGCCCGAGATCCTCCCGGTCTCGGCGCGGCTGGCCGTCGCGGGCCGCGGCAACGGCGACGCCGCGCTGCTGGACCGCTCCGGCCTGGCCGCGCTGCACGCCCAGCTCAGTGCCGCGGTCGGGGTCCGGGGCGGCCCCGATCA
>NZ_BDBL01000043.1 GCF_001612965.1 Nocardia kruczakiae NBRC 101016 | reverse complement strand
ATTTTGGGACCGATCCGGGTGGGTATTCCCCGGTTCACAGGACTTTCCTAAGTAAGCCTGACACCATTCGGGAGATCGATCGGGATCATGGAAGGTGTCGACCCGGTGCACGCGGTACCGGTCTGGTAGCGGAAGGTGATCCGAATGGTTCTACTCCAGGAGCCGGCCACACAGTCAGCACTGGAGTCCGGCCCCGTGCAGGCCGGCCGTTCCCTCACGCTGCGGGATCGGTTCAAGCTGCCGATGACCTACAGCTACGGCGCCCTGCTCATCGCGGTGACGGTTCTGGTGTCCGTGCTCAGCGATACGCAGCAGACCCGCGTCATCCAGCATGCGAGCACCAATCTGCACAACCTGCTGGCCGGGCGATTCGGCACCCTCTTCTCGAGCGCGTTCGTGATCGGCGACGGCACCGCCGGTGCTCTGCTCATCCCGTTGCTGGTCTGTCTGCTCATTCTGGCGGAATGGCGCTTCGGGGCGCTGTCACTGCTGCGCATCTTCATCGCCGGGCATATCGGCGCCACACTCGTCGTCGCCGGCGGCCTGTGGGTGGCGGTGAGCGTGAAATGGCTGCCGACGAGTATTTCCCTCGCCGAGGACGTCGGGGTCAGCTACGGCGCGATGGCGGTCATCGGATCGCTGATCGTGGTCCTGCCCGCCAAGTGGCGACCCACGTGGGCGATCTCGCTGGGCGCGGTCGCCGTCGCGGGCGTCATCATGGGCCATACCTTCACCAATGTCGGGCATCTGATCGCCCTGACGATCGGCCTGCTGACCGGGTGGTTGCTGCTGCGCAGCGGTCATGTGCACGCGCACCGGCTCAATCGGTTCGAGATGGGGCTGCTCGTCGTCGCGGCCGTCCTCGGGTACATCCTCCTCGTCGGCTGATCGCCCCGCGCGCAAGCGGTCTCGGCGAGGGCCTAAACTCGACCGGTGCGCCTTGTGATTGCTCGTTGCCAGGTCGATTACGTGGGTCGGCTCACCGCACATCTCCCGATGGCCCGTCGGCTGCTGATGATGAAAGCGGACGGTTCGGTGCTGGTGCATTCCGACGGCGGTTCCTACAAACCGCTGAACTGGATGAGCCCGCCCTGCTGGTTGGAGGAGCGTGAGACCGATGTCGAGACGATGCCCGACGGCTCTCAGCTGTGGGTGGTGACCAACAAAGCCGGTGAGGAGCTGCGGATCACCGTCGAGGACATCGAACACGACTCCGCGCACGAGCTGGGCGTGGATCCCGGGCTCGTGAAAGACGGCGTGGAAGCGCATCTGCAGGAGCTGCTCGCCGAGCACATCGGCACCCTGGGCGACGGCTATACGCTGATCCGGCGCGAATACATGACGGCCATCGGCCCCGTGGACATCCTGTGCCGTGATGCCGGCGGCGCCACCGTGGCGGTGGAGATCAAACGCCGCGGCGAGATCGACGGGGTGGAGCAGCTCACCCGCTATCTGGAACTGCTCAACCGCGATCCGCTGCTGGCGCCGGTGACCGGTGTCTTCGCCGCACAACAGATCAAACCGCAGGCGCGGACCCTGGCCACCGATCGCGGGATCCGCTGCGTCACACTCGATTACGATGCTCTGCGCGGCACCGACAGCACCGAATTCCGGTTGTTCTGAGGGCGCTCGTGCCACGCCGGAAACCTCGTCCGAAATCGTCGCGGCTCCATCGGAATCCGCGACCGATCGGTGACGTCTTCGGGCGCACCGAGGACGGGCCCGGCGGCGCGGAAACCTTTGTGGTGCGCACGATTCCGGGTTCGCGTGCGGTGAAGACCTATCGGTGCCCCGGCTGCGATCACGAGATCCCGCCCGGTACAGCGCATATCGTGGCGTGGCCGGCCGAGGGCGGCGAAAACGACCGCCGGCATTGGCATTCCGGCTGCTGGCGCGGGCGGCACACCCGCACGATCACGCGGCGCTGGTCGTAACCCGCCGGGGGTAGAGAGAAGGCCGCCCCCGCGGTGCGGGAGCGGCCTCGAAACGGGTGGTGAATGTTGTCGCCCTGAGGGGGTGGCGCGTGTTGTCAGCTCGAGACTTCGGCGCTTTCGCGCTCTTCGTCGACGGACTCTTCGTCTTCCGCCTTGACCTCGGGGATGGCCTTCTGCCGGCCGGCTCCGGACTGCTTACCGGACAGCGAACGCTGCTCCGGTGCACCGTCGAGCAGTTCGCTCTCGCGGTTGACCGCGGCCAGCATGGCCGGGACCGAATCGAGCTGGCCGCGAATACCCAACAGCTGGGCCAGCACCCGGCCGCGCAGGACGCGCATTTCCTCTGCCAGTTCCTTGGCGTGCGCGATCTTGCGATCGGCGGACTGGGTGGCGGAGGTGACCAGGCGGTTGGCCTCGTCGGTGGCCTCCTTGATGCGCTGGGCGGCGTCGGAGCGGCTGGATGCCTCCAGCTCCTCCATGGCCTTGGTCAGCTTGGTCCGCTTCTCGGCCATCGTGGCCTCGAAGTCCTGCTGGGCGGCCTTGCGCTTGGCCTCGGCCTCCTTGGTGATGCGGGTGGCATCGGCCTGGGCGGCCTCGACGATCTTGGCCGATTCGGCGCGCGCGTTCGACAGCGTCTGCTCGAATTCGACCTCGAGCGCCTCGCGCTTCTCCTTGGTCTCGGCCAGCAGGGATTCGTACTTGCCACGCATCTCGGTGGCCTGCTGCTCCGCGATGGAGATCATCTCGGCGGCCTCCGCCTGCGCCTGCGCGCGGACCTCGGACGCCTCGTCGGATGCCAATCGCAGCATCCGGGAGATTCGGTCGCTCATGCCTTCCGCGGTGGTGGGCGGAACCGACAGGCGATCGACTTCCTTGCGAAGTTCATCGATCTCGTCGCGGGCGTCCTCCAGCTGGGCGGCCAGGTTACGGGCCTGAGCGGCGGCGGCATCGCGATCTGTTGCGGTGACCCTCAGCTCGGCATCGAAACGGTCGAAGTAATTGCGTACTTCGTCACGGTCGTAGCCTTTACGTACTACCGTGAAAGGCAACGCGACGAAGCGATTGCGATCGGGCTCAGTGGACGACATGCCCCACAAACTACAGCCTGTCGACCCACCATGGTGAGTCGACTGCGAATGTCGTTATGAACTGTTTCCGTGGCCCGATTGCGGTACTAGTGAGTAGGATTCGCGGCCGGTTCGACCAATTCGACGAGCACACCGCCAGCATCCTTGGGGTGGATGAAATTGATGCGCGAGTGGGCCGTTCCGGCGCGCGGAGCGTCGTACAGCAAACGGATGCCGCGGCCTCGCAGGAAGGTAGCTACCGCGTCGATATCGGTCACGCGGTAGGCCAGTTGCTGCAATCCCGGGCCGTTGCGGTCGATGAACTTGGCGATGGTGGATTCCTCGTTCAGCGGCGCCAGCAACTGCAGGGCAGTGGCGTCGTCGCCGGAACCGGGCAGTGACAGCATCGCCTCGTGCACGCCCTGGGCCTCGTTGACCTCACGGTGGGTTTCGACCATGCCGAGATTGTCCGAATACCACGCCACGGCGGTATCGAGATCGGGCACGGCGATGCCGACGTGGTCGACGGCGATGACGTAATCGGCGGGAATGAAAGCGGACGTATCGGTAGTGCTCACTCTACGAAGGTAGCGCGCACCTACCTGGAGCTGCCGGGACGGGAAGGGTTACCGTTGAGTACGAGCGCGGTCCGTCGTCGACTACGAGGGCGGCCCGCCACGTGTACGTGAGCGGATCGCCACCGAGTATGTGAGCGGCTCGCCACCGAATATGTCAGCGGCTCGCCGCTGCGTCCCCGAATGCGAGAAGCGAGGTTCATCGTGGCCACCACCTCTGTCATCGTCTCCGGCGCCCGTACCCCGGTCGGTCGGCTGCTCGGTGGGTTGTCCGGGTTTTCCGGGTCGGATCTGGGTGGTTTCGCCATCAAGGCGGCGCTCGAGCGTGGTGGGGTCGCGCCGGAGCAGGTCGACTACGTGATCATGGGTCAGGTGCTGACCGCGGGCGCGGGTCAGATTCCGGCGCGTCAGGCCGCGGTCGCGGGTGGTATCCCGATGGATGTGCCGGCGTTGACGGTGAACAAGGTGTGTTTGTCGGGTATCAACGCGATCGCGTTGGCGGATCAGCTGATTCGCGCCGGTGAGTACGAGATCGTGGTGGCCGGTGGTCAGGAGTCGATGAGCCGGGCCCCGCACATGCTGGAGAAGTCGCGTGAGGGCTTCAAGTACGGCGATGTCACGTTGCGTGACCACATGGCCTACGACGGGTTGCACGACATCTTCACCGACCAGGCGATGGGCGCGTTGACCGAGTCGCGCAATGCCGGTGACGGGATCGGCCGCGCCGAGCAGGACGCCTTCGCCGCCGCCTCGCATCAGAAGGCCGCCGCGGCGTGGAAGAACGGTGTGTTCACCGATGAGGTGGTGCCGGTGTCGGTGCCGCAGCGCAAGGGCGATCCGATCGTGGTGAGCGAGGACGAGGGCGTGCGCGCGGATACGACGGTGGAGTCGCTGGGCAAGTTGCGTCCGGCCTTCGCCAAGGACGGCACGATCACCGCGGGTTCGGCGTCGCAGATTTCCGACGGTGCGGCGGCGGTGGTGGTGATGAGCAAGGCGAAGGCTCAGGAGCTGGGGTTGAGCTGGATCGCGGAGATCGGGGCCGCGGGTGTGGTGGCCGGTCCGGATTCCACGCTGCAGGACCAGCCGGCGAACGCGATCGCGAAAGCGTGCGCGAAGGAAGGTATTTCGCCGGCGGATCTGGATCTGGTGGAGATCAACGAGGCGTTCGCGGCGGTCGGGATCGCCTCGACCCGCAAGCTGGGTATCGATCCGGAGAAGGTGAACGTCAATGGTGGTGCGATCGCGATCGGTCACCCGCTGGGGATGTCGGGCGCGCGGATCGTGCTGCATCTGGCGCTGGAGCTGAAGCGCCGTGGTGGCGGTGTCGGTGCGGCCGCGCTGTGTGGTGGCGGCGGACAAGGCGACGCCCTCATCGTCCGCGTCTGAGGCCGAATCTCGCTGTGGCATGACCCACACCTACTACGACGCTGCGTAGTCGTTGGGCACAATGGTGGCCATGGGCGAATTCTTCGACGTGAGCACCGTCGCCAAGCGGGTGCGTCTGTTCGGACTGCTGGAAGCGCCGTCGTGGGCGCTGTTGCTGCTCGGTTCGGTGCTCAAGCGGCTGCCCGAACCCATCACCTGGCCGGTGATGGTGTTCGGCATGCTGCACGGCATCATCTTCCTGCTGTACGCGGTGAGCCTGCTGCTGGCCTGGCGCGAATACGAATGGCCCGGCAAGACGATCCTGCTGGGTCTGGTGTCGACGGTAGTGCCGTTCACCTCGGTGTGGTTCGAGCGCTGGGCGATTCGGACCGGACAATTGGGAGAGCTGAGCCCGGCCGCGACCCCGGCGCCCGCCGCGTCGTGACAAACTGGATGTCGTGACTCGACCTGCTGCACGTCGTCCCTCGCCCGCCGCTGCCGCTGCCATGGCCGGAGCGGTGGATCTGTCCGCTCTGAAACAGCCGGCCGCCACGGATGTTCCGGGCGATCACGCTGTCACCGAGGCCGATTTCGAGACCAAGGTGCTGCGGCGATCGCTCGAGGTGCCGGTTGTCGTCGTCCTGTATTCGCAGCGCAGCCCGGGAAGTGTCGAACTGGTCAAGCTGTTCGAGCGGCTGGTCGGCAGCGCCGGGGGCAGCTGGGAACTGGCCACCATCGAGGCCGAGCCGAATATGCGGATCGCCCAGGCCTTCGGAGTGCAGGGCATTCCGACCGTGATCGCGGTGGCCGCCGGGCAGCCGCTGGCCGATTTCCAGGGCTCGCAGCCCGAGGAACAGGTCAAGCAGTGGCTTGCCGCGGTCGTCGACGCGGTGCGGGGCAAACTCCCCGGCGCCGGTGACGATCAAGGTGAGGCGCCCGCGCCGGAGGATCCGCGGTTCGTGGCCGCCGAAGAGGCACTCGATCGCGGTGACATCGCCGGGGCCGAGGCCGCGTACGAGGCGATTCTGGCCGCCGAACCGGGCAACGAGGAGGCCAAGGCGGCGCTGCGGCAGGTGCGATTCTTCGGTCGCGCCCGCGAGCTGCCGGCCGACGCGATCGCGGTGGCCGACGCTGATCCGGGCGATATCGACGCCGCCTTCACCGCCGCCGATGCCGAACTGTTCAACCAGCAGCCCGAGGCCGCCTTCGATCGGCTGATCGGGTTGATCAAGCGGACCGCGGGCGACGACCGCAACCGCGTGCGCACCCGGCTGGTCGAACTGTTCGAGCTGTTCGACACCGCCGATCCGGTGGTGGTCGCGGCCCGGCGCAAGCTGGCGACGGCACTGTACTGAGCCACGACCGATAATCGGCGCAGGCGCCGGCGGAATCCGCCGTCGGCGTGGGGACGGGAGGCCGGTGTGAAGACAACGACGCGTGGACTGATCGGTGCCGCATGCGCTGCGGCAGTGCTGATGCCGGCGAGCAGCGCCGCGGCCCACGATGCGGCCACCCAACTGATCTTCACCCGCACCGAACCCGACCGTTCGCCTCGCACCGTCACCTTGACCTGCGATCCGATCGGCGGCTCACATCCCGACGCCTCCTCGGCCTGCGCGTATCTGGCCGATGCCGAACTGGCGCTACCCGATTCGGATTCCGGAGTTCGCTGCTTCCGGTACTACCCGGTGGAGTTGCGTGCGCACGGTACGGTTCGCGGCACTGCGGTGTCGATCGAGCACACCTATGGGTGCGTGGTCCCGGACCTGCCGGCGCCGTGGAAGTTCTGAGCCCGGATGACCGTGCGAACCGAGCATCCGATCGTCACCGCGGTCCTCGATCGTCACCGCGACGACCTGGGTGACGATCTGACGACATACCGCAATCACGTGCTGCGCTGCCTCAATTACCACCGGGCGCTGCTCGATACCCCGCTGCCCGATGCGGCGGTGCTCGCGTGGGCGGTGCACGACCTCGGCATCTGGACCGCCGGGACTTTCGACTATCTCGCGCCCTCCGCCGCGCTGGCCGAGGAGTACGCGGCCGAGTTCGCAATCTCCGACCAGGAGGCGGTCCTGCGGATGGTGCTCGACCACCACCGGGTACGCGCGGTGGATGATCCGATCGCCGAGAGCTTCCGGATCGCGGACCGTATCGACGTCAGCGGCGGCCTCGTGCGTGGCGGTCTGCCCCGGGCCGAGGTACGTGCCGTCGTCGCCGCGCTGCCGTACCACGGATTTCATCGCTTCCTGGCCGAGAGCGCGGCGCGGTGGGCGCTGCGTCATCCGTTGCGGCCGTTGCCGATGCTGCGGTGGTGATCAGGTGTCAGCCAGACGGCGCTGTTGGGCGCGATGGTGACCTCCGCCGAGTACGGCCGGCCGTGCGCGGGACAGGCCGACGCCGATACCGCGCCGAGATTGCCGGTGCCGCTGCCGCCGTAGGAGGTGGCATCGGTGTTGAGGATTTCGTGCCAGGTGCCGGGAGCCGGCAGGCCGATGCGGTAGTCGCGGTGTTCGAGGCCGGAGAAATTGAAGACGCAGGCCACGACCGAGCCGTCGGTGCCGTAGCGCAGGAAGGCGAGCACGTTGTGCACGTGGTCGTCGGCCTCGATCCAGGCGTAACCGCCGGGCGCGGTGTCCTGCGTCCACAGCGCCGGGTGGGCGCGGTAGACGGCGTTGAGATCGGCGACGAGGGCGCGGATACCGTCGTGCAGCGGGTTGGCGAGTTCGTCCCAGTCCAGCCCGCGGTCGTGTGACCACTCGCGGAACTGGCCGAATTCCTGGCCCATGAACAGCAGTTGTTTGCCCGGATGTGCCCACATGTAGGCCAGGACCGCGCGGACGCCGCAGGCTTTGGCGTAGTCGTCGCCGGGCATGCGGGTCCACAGCGTGCCCTTGCCGTGCACCACCTCGTCGTGGCTGATCGGCAGCAGATAGTTCTCACTCCACGCGTAGACCGCCGAGAACGTGATCTCGTTGTGGTGCCAGCTGCGATGCACCTGATCGCGCCCGAGGTAGCCGAGCGTGTCGTGCATCCAGCCCATATTCCACTTCAGGGTGAAGCCCAGCCCGCCGACCTCCGTGGACCGGGTGACCCCCGGCCAGGTGGTGGATTCCTCGGCGATGGTCACCACGCCGGGATGATCGGCGTGGACGGCGGCGTTCAGTTCGCGCAGGAAGGCGACGGCCTCCAGATTCTCCCGTCCGCCGTGCACATTCGGCTCCCAGCCGCCGGGCGGACGTGAATAGTCGAGGTACAGCATCGAGGCGACGGCGTCGACGCGCAGCCCGTCGATATGGAATTCCTCGAGCCAGAACCGCGCGTTCGCGACCAGGAAGTTGCGCACCTCGTTGCGGCCGTAGTCGAAAATGTAGGTGCCCCACTCCAATTGCTCGCCGCGGCGGGGATCGGGATGTTCGTAGAGGGCGTTGCCGTCGAAGCGGGCCAGGGCCCATTCGTCGCGCGGGAAGTGGCCGGGCACCCAGTCGAGGACGACACCGATGCCGTGGGCATGCAGGTGGTCGACGAACGCGCGGAAATCGTCGGGGGAGCCGAAGCGGGCGGTCGGCGCGTAATAGGAGGTGACCTGGTACCCCCAGGAACCGCCGAAGGGGTGTTCCGCGACGGGCAGCAGTTCGACGTGCGTGAATCCCTGGGCCCGAACGTATTCCGCGAGCTGTTCGGCGGCGCTGCGATAGTCGAGTCCGGGCCGCCACGAGCCGAGATGAACCTCGTAGATGCTCATCGGCTCGCGCGTGGGGTCGCGCCGGGCGCGGGCGGCGCACCAGTCCTGATCCGACCACCGGTAGGTGGTGGCGGCGACGACCGAGGCCGTCGCGGGCGGGGTTTCGGCGGCGAAGGCCAGAGGGTCGGCGTGGTCGACGGTCCGTCCGTCGGCGCCGTGAACGCGATATTTGTATCGCGTGCCGGCCGCGACGCCGGGAACGAACACCTCCCACACCCCGGACGATCCGAGCCGGCGCATCGGCGTACTCGTTCCACCCCAGCTGTCGAAATCGCCGAAGACGGTGACACCGCGCGCATTCGGCGCCCAGACCGCGAACGACGTGCCGGTGACCTCGCCGTCGAGGGTGGTGTAGCGGCGCGGATGGGCGCCGAGTACCTCCCAGAGCCGTCGATGCCGTCCCTCGCCGAGCAGGTGCAGATCGAGTTCGCCGACGGTCGGCAGGAAGCGGTATCCGTCGGCGGTGAGTACGGTCCGGCTGCCCGGATACGCCACGATCAGGCGGTAGTCCCACAGATCCGGGAACCCGACCACGCCCTCGAAGACGCCGTGGCCGATGTGGTGCAGCGGATGATCGACGCCGCCGATGCGGGCCGACACCGAATCGGCGTGGGGCCGAAGGGTTCTGATCACCGTTCCGTCCGGATGTGGATGCGCGCCGAGGACCGTGTGCGGGTCGGTGTGGGTACCGGCGGCCAGCAGCATCAGATCGCGCCGATTCATCGGCGTGGCCGCCGGGCGGTGGTCCGGCCTGCGGTCACCGGAATGTCCTGCGGTAGGCCAATTCGGTGCGCGCGGCCGCGGAAACCGCCGGGAGCGCGAGGATGTGGGCGGGGGCGCGCACGGGATCCAGCCGCACGTAATTGGTTTGCGCCCAGTGATATTCCTCGCCGCTGATCTCGTCGTGGACCGTCGGATGGTCGTGCCATTCCCGCCCGATGGCCGGCATGTCGAGCGAGATCATCCCGTCCTCGGCGCCGAACGGGTTCAGGTTGACCACCACCAGCACCGCATCCCCGGAGCCCGGATCGACCTTCGAGTACGCCAGCAGCGCCTCGTTGTCGACGTGGTGAAAGGCGATGCAGCGCAACTGTTGTAGCGCGGGATGGGCTCGGCGGATCTCGTTCAGCCGGGTGATGAACGGTTCCAGCGATTCTCCGCGTGCCGCGGCCTCGGCGAATCGGCGCGGACGCAGTTGGTATTTCTCCGAATCGAGATATTCCTCGCTGCCGGGCTGCACGGCCTGATGTTCGAAAAGTTCGAAACCGGAATACATTCCCCAGCTCGGCCCCAGCGTGGCCGCGAGCACGGCGCGCACGGCGAACATGCCCGGACCGCCGTGCTGCAGGCTCTCGTGCAGGATGTCGGGGGTGTTGACGAACAGATTGGGCCGGGCCTCATCGGCCTTGGCGGCCAGTTCGCGACCGAATTCGGCCAGTTCGTAGGCCTCGGTGCGCCAGGTGAAATACGTGTAGGACTGGGAGAATCCGCGCCGGGCCAGGCCGTAGAGGCGGGCCGGGCGGGTGAATGCCTCGGACAGGAAGATCACATCGGGATCGGTCCGGCGCACCTGCGCGATCAGCCATTCCCAGAAGTCGGCCGGTTTGGTGTGCGGATTGTCGACCCGGAAAATCTTGACGCCCACAGCGATCCAGTGCCGCACGACGCCCAGGACGGCGGCATACAGCCCGTCCGGATCGTTGTCGAAATCCAGCGGGTAGATGTCCTGATATTTCTTCGGCGGATTCTCCGCGAACGCGATGGTGCCGTCGGGCAGCGTGGTGAACCATTCCGGATGACTGCGTACCCACGGATGATCGGGCGCGCACTGCAGCGCCAGGTCAAGTGCCACCTCGAGACCGAGTTCGCCTGCGGCACGGACGAATTCGGCGAAGTCGGCCTCGGTTCCCAGCAGCGGGTGGACGGCGTCGTGGCCGCCTTCGGCCGATCCGATCGCCCATGGGGAGCCGAAATCGTCGGGCCCGCACGTCAGAGAGTTGTTGGGGCCCTTGCGATTCACCGTGCCGATCGGGTGGATCGGCGGCAGGTAGACGACGTCGAAACCCATGGCCGCGATGCGTGGCAGTTCCTTCGTCGCGGTGGCGAAGGTGCCGTGCACCGGATTGCCGTCGGCGTCCCAGCCGCCGGTGGAGCGGGGGAAGAATTCGTACCACGAACCGACCAGCGCGCGCCGCCGCTCGACCAGCAGGGTGTGGGCCGGACCGCGGGTCACCAGGTCGCGCAGTGGCGTCTCGCGCAGGATCTCGGCCACCTCGGCGCTGAAGGCGGGTGCCACCCGCGCCGGCAGTTGCGCATCGCTGCGCAGCGCGGCCGCGGCGGCGCGTAGTTTCTCCCACTGGCGTTTCGGGACCGCTTGGGCGGCCCGTTCGAACAGCCGGGCGCCGATCTCGAGGTCGTTGGCCAGATCCGCCGCGCTCTGGCCGACGGCGAGTTTCGCCTCGACCGCGGCGCGCCAACCGGTGATCGGATCGCCCCAGCCTTCCACGCGAAAGGTCCACAGCCCCGGTGTATTCGGGGTGAACACCGCATTGAAGACATCGGGTTCGAACTCGGGCGCCATCCGGATCCGCTGGGTGCGGCCGCCGCCCGGTCCGCGCACGGCCAGGGTGGCCGCCACCGCGTCGTGCCCCTCGCGCCACACCACGGCCCGCACCGGGACCACCTCGCCGACGACGGCCTTGGCCGGATATCCGCCCGCGACGGCCGGGGCGGTGTCATCGATGGCGATGCGACCGGTCACGGCACCAACCGTACCGGTAGTTCGGGGGCGACCACGAACACGCGCGACGTGGGCCTGCGCGATTGCGGGCCGGAGAGGGCCGTGGCAAACTTTCCGGGGCGTTGGTTCCGTTTCTGGTGGACGCCGGTGCGGGGCGAACGGCCGGCACGAACGAATTCGCCGGGAGAGCCGAGAGAAAGGGAATCTCGCATGACAGCAGTGCAGGGGCAGACCGTGGAGATCGCGACGCCCGACGGTGTCGCCGACGGGTACGTCACCTATCCCGCGGCGGGTGGGAGATATCCCGGTGTGCTGCTGTACATGGATGCGTTCGGACTGCGTCCGAGTCTGCGCGCGCTGGCCGACGATTTCGCCGCGGCCGGATACACCGTGCTGGTCCCCAACGTCTTCTACCGGCACGGCCGGGCGCCACTGCTCGAGCTGCCGGATTTCATCGACCCCCAGCAGCGTCCGGACCTGTTCGCCACGATCGTCCCGATGCTGCGGGAGCTGACCCCGGATCTCGTGGTCCGCGATGCCGGCGCCTACCTGGACTGGCTCACCGCGTTCGAGCACACGGCCCACGGTCCGGTCGCCACCGCCGGCTACTGCATGGGTGGCCGGTTGGCGGTGTACACGGCCGGCGCGTTCGGTGACCGGATCGCGGCCGCGGCCGGATTCCACACCGGCGGCTTGGTGGTCGAGGGTCCCGACAGCCCGCATCTGGCCGTCGAGAACGCCACGGCCGAGATGTATTTCGGCCATGCCGACCAGGACCGCTCGCTGACGCCGGAACAGATCGAGACGTTCGACAAGGCTCTCGCCGCGGCCGGAGTGCGCTACCGCACCGAGGTCTACCCCGGCGCACACCACGGTTACACCCAGACCGACACGGCGGACTACGACCGCGAAGCCGACGAGCGGCACCGGCGCGAGCTGCTGGCCCTGCTCGATCGGACGCTGCGGGGATAAGACCTTTCGCAGCAGGTCAGCGCACTGGCTCGGCCTCGGCGTGCGGAGGACGGGCCGGTGCTGCCGTGTAGGGTCTACCCGGTGAAGGCATTGCGTCGTTTCACCGTCCGTGCCCATCTGCCGCAGCGGCTGGCCGCCCTCGGTGAGCTGGCCGCCAATCTGCGGTGGTCGTGGCACGGGCCCACTCAGGATGTGTTCGCGCAGCTGGATCCCGAGTTGTGGGTGCGGGTCGGGCGCGATCCGGTGCGGATGCTCGGCGAGGTGGACGCCGACCGGCTCGACGAGTGGGCCGCCGACCCCGATTATCAGGCGGCCGTCGACGCCGCGGAGGCCGACCTGCGGGACTATCTGACCAGACCCCGCTGGTTCGGCGAACATATCGCCGCGGAGCCGGAAAGCCCGGCGCCGCGCGGTATCGCCTATTTCTCCATGGAATTCGGTGTGACCGAGGTGCTGCCGAATTATTCGGGCGGGCTGGGGATTCTGGCCGGGGACCATCTCAAGGCGGCCTCGGATCTGGGGTTGCCGCTGATCGGCGTCGGCCTGCTGTATCGGTCCGGCTATTTCCGGCAGTCGCTCACCGCCGACGGCTGGCAGGCCGAACGCTATCCCGACCTCGATCCGCAAGGCCTGCCGCTGCGGCTACTGGCCGAGGAGGGCGCGCCGGTGCTCGTCCACGTGCCCATGCCCGAGGGCCGGGTCCTGCGCGCCCGGGTGTGGATCGCGCAGGTGGGACGAATTCCGTTGCTGCTGCTCGATTCCGATATCGCCGACAACGATCCGGAACTGCGCGCGGTGACCGACCGGCTCTACGGCGGCGACCAGGATCACCGCATCAAACAGGAGATTCTGGCCGGAATCGGCGGTGTGCGCGCGGTCCGCGCCTACACCCGGGCTCGCGGCCTCCCGGATCCGGATGTGTGGCATATGAACGAGGGCCACGCGGGATTTCTCGGGATCGAGCGGATTCGCGAATATATGTCGGGCGGAATGGATTTCGACTCCGCGCTGGCCGCGGTCCGGGCCGCGACCGTCTTCACCACGCATACTCCGGTGCCCGCGGGCATCGATCGGTTCGCCGCCGGATTGGTCCGCCGTTACTTCGGCGGTGCCCACGGGGAACGGGAATCGCCACTGCTGCCGGGGATTTCGGTGGATCGGATCCTGGCGCTGGGACGTGAGGCCGATCCTTCGGTGTTCAACATGGCCCACCTCGGATTACGACTCGCCCAGCGCGCCAACGGTGTTTCGCGATTGCACGGTGAGGTCAGCCGGGACATGTTCGCGCCGCTGTGGCCCGGATTCGACGCGGCCGAGGTGCCGATCGGTTCGGTGACCAACGGTGTGCACGCCCAGACCTGGGCGGCTCGCGAATGGATCGACACCGCGGCGCGAGCGACGGGCCCGGAGGAGGCAGCGCGCGTAACCACGGAGGGACCCGAACTCGTCGCCGAGGCGCGCGGCTGGGAACAGCTGCGGGCCGTGGATCCGCACGAGCTGTGGGAGACGCGGGCGACGCTGCGTGCGGAACTGGTCGCCGAGGTCCGTCGCCGGCTGCGGGAATCGTGGCTCGAACGCGGCGCGGCGCCGGCCGAATTGGGTTGGGTGGACGAGGTTTTCGATCCCGGTGTGCTGACCGTCGGCTTCGCCCGGCGGGTGCCCACCTACAAGCGGCTGACACTGATGCTGCGCGATCCGGACCGGCTGCGCGCGCTGCTGCTCGATCCGGAGCGACCGCTGCAACTGGTGGTCGCCGGTAAGAGCCATCCCGCCGACGACGGGGGGAAGGCGCTGATCCAGCAGGTGGTGCGGTTCGCCGACGATCCCGCGGTGCGGCACCGCATCGTGTTCCTGCCCGATTACGACATGTCGATGGCCCGGTACCTGTACTGGGGTTGCGATGTGTGGTTGAACAATCCGCTGCGTCCGCTGGAGGCCTGCGGGACCTCCGGGATGAAGGCCGCACTCAACGGCGGGCTCAATCTCTCCATCCGCGACGGCTGGTGGGACGAGATGTACGACGGTGACAACGGCTGGGCCATCCCGACCGCTGACGGCGTCCGCGACGAACATCGGCGCGACGATCTGGAGGCCGCCGCGCTGTACGAGATGCTGCAGCGCTCGGTGCTCCCGCGGTTCTACGAGCGCGACGAATCCGGCCTGCCGGTGCGCTGGATGGAAATGGTGCGCCATACGCTGCGCACCCTCGGTCCGAAGGTGCTCGCCTCGCGCATGGTCCGCGACTACACCATCGGCTACTACCTCCCGGCCGCCGGTTCCTACGCCGCGGTCGCGGCCGGCGACTTCGCCGGGGCGCGGGCACTGGCCGAATACCGCCGCCGCCTCGAGGGGGTGTGGTCGCAGGTGAAGGTCCTTCAGGTCGACAGCTCCGGCCTGCCCGATATTCCGGTGATCGGCGCGGAACTGTCGTTGCGGGCCCGCATCGATCTGGCCGGTCTGTCCACCGGCGACGTGGTGGTGCAGGCGGTTCTGGGCCGGGTCGGTTCCGACGACGAGCTGACCGATACGGAGGTCGTCGACATGGACCACCTCTCGACGGACGCCGGCACCGAGCAGTACGCGGTCACCACGCCGGTACCGCATTCCGGCGCCGTCGGCTACACCGTCCGCGTGCTGCCCAGACACCCGCTGCTGTCGGGCCCGGCGGAACTCGGTCTGGTCGCCGCGGCGCGGCCGTAGACCGTCTGGTCAGCGGGAATATCGGCGAGCGTGATTTGCCACATGTTCGCCGATCTGAATGGCATGGAACGGGCGGAGACGGATACGGTGCCCTCGGCACAGTCGGATCGGTCCGGGGCGAGGGTGGAGAGCAGCAGATGAGCAGTGTCGACGTCCTGTCGCGGTCCAAGGGACGCCTCGATTCCTACTTCGGAATCGCCCGGCTCGGCTCGACCATGAAGCGCGAGCTCATGGCGGGAACCGTCACCTTCCTGGCGATGTCCTATGTGCTCGCGGTCAACCCGGCGGTTCTCGGCGACCACGGTCAGCTCGGATCGCGCGGCATCCCGACCCAGGCGGTATTCACCGCGACCGCGGTGGCCGCGGTGGTGGGCACGCTGGTGATGGGAGTGTGGGCACGCTATCCGATCGCGCTCGCGCCCGGGATGGGGTTGAACGCCTTCTTCGCCTATTCGGTCGTGCTGGGGATGGGGATCGACTGGCAGGTGGCACTGTCGGGCACGCTGCTGTCGGGCATCATCTTCTTCATCCTCGCGGTGACCAAGATCCGCGAGAAGATCATCGACGCGATTCCGCTGCAACTGAAGCTGGCCGTCGGCGCGGGGATCGGCATGTTCGTCGCCTTCCTCGGTCTCAAGAACGCCGGGATCGTGGTCTCCGATGCGGCGACCTTCGTCCACCTGGGTGACTTCACCAAGGGGACCACACTGCTCGCGCTGTTCGGACTGCTGGTGACGGTCGTCTTCCTGGTGCTCGGCTGGCACGGCGCCGTGCTGTACGGCATCGTCTCCACGACGGTTGTCGGCATCGTCAGCGGGCTCGTGCATCTGCCGCATCAGGTGGTGGCGCTGCCGCACGGGCTGGATCAGACCTTCGGCCAGGCCATCGTGAATCTGCCGCACGCCTTCACCGGCCAGATGGCGATCGTCGTGCTGACCATGCTGTTCGTCGACTTCTTCGACGCCTCGGGCACGCTGATCGGCATCGCCAACCAAGCCGGGCTGCTCGGGCCCGACGGGAAACTGCCGCGCGCCGCGCAGGCGCTGGCCGCCGATTCGATCGGCACCGCCGCGGGCGCGATCATCGGAACCTCGACCACCACCGCCTATGTCGAATCCACCGCCGGCGTCAGCGCGGGCGGGCGCACCGGGCTCACCGCCGTCTCGACCGCCGGCTGGTTCCTGGCCGCGATGTTCTTCTTCCCGATCTTCGCGGTGGTCGCCGATGTCCCCGCGGTGACGGCGCCGGCGCTGATCGTGGTGGGCGTGCTGATGTCGCGGGCGCTCGGCGACATCGATTGGGGCAAGCTCGAATACGCGATTCCGGCGTTCATCACCGTGATCATGATGCCGCTGACCTATTCGATCGCCAACGGGATCGCGATGGGGCTGACCTTCTATCCCGTCGTCATGGTCGCGCGGCGGCGCGGGCGTGAGGTGCACCCGGTGATGTGGGTGCTGATGGCGGTATTCCTCGCGTACTTCTTCTTCCTCGCCGACTAGGTTCCTCGCCGATCGGCCGCCCGGCGGCGTTCCGCGAAGCCCTGCGCCGATGAGTTCGGCGCGCATTCCTCGTCTTACCGAACGAGGCCCTACCGAACCAGCGCCACGGAACACGCCGTACGGAATAAGTCGTGAACCGGGTTCGGTTGGTGACCGTGTTATCAATCGGACCGCGGTCCGTTTTGCTTTCGTCAACTAACGAGATGAGGAATCCGACGATCATGACCGCCAATACCGAGCCCCGGACCGCCGCCCGCCCGCTGGAATTCCGGACCGTGGCCGATCCGGCCGCCGCCGATATCGGCCTCCTGCTGTTGCGGCTGGTCTTCGGCGGCCTGCTGTTCGTGCACGGCACTCAGAAGCTCTTCGGCTGGTTCAACGGCCCCGGCCTGTCCGCGACCGCGGCCGGATTCCAGCACATGGATTACGACCCCGGAAAATTCTTCGCCACGCTCGCCGGATTGTGCGAGGCGGTCGGCGGCGGTCTGCTGTTCCTCGGGCTGGTGACGCCCCTGGCCGCCGCGATCGTGCTCGGTACCATGATCAACGCGATGCATGTGACCTGGCCGCACGGGCTAGAGGGATACGAGTCCGCGCTGTTGTTCGCGACGGTCGCGGTGGCGCTGGGCTTCACCGGCCCGGGCCGCTTCTCGGTCGATCACGGGCGGCCGTGGCAGCGGCACGGCATCGTGTGGGGAGTCGGCGCGGTCGTGATCGGTGTGGTGGCCGCGGTGATCACTTTGCTGGTGAAGTAGGTTCGCCGGCCGGGCGATATGAGTGTCCCCACGTCGCGTGCAGGGTTCGCGACGCGGGGACCTCGGATACTCCGATGTGGGAATTGGGGTGCACCGGAAGTATCGCCCGCCAACTTACTTCCGAATAGAAGTAGTTTCACAGCCAATGTGGCAGGTGTCACATAACGGTTCGGTTCAGTTCTCGGCGGCCACGGCCGGATCGGGGGCCGTGGCGGTCAATCGCCGCAGCGCCTTGGCGACGACCTCGGGGTCGGAGGTCTCCCAGTACGGGGGGAGAGAGGTGCGCAGATATCCGCCGTAGCGGGCGGTCACCAGCCGCGGATCCAGAATCGCCACCACGCCGCGGTCGTGCACGCTGCGCAGCAGCCGCCCGGTGCCCTGGGCCAGCAGCAGGGCGGCGTGGTTGGCCGCGATGGTCAGGAAGCCGTTGCCGCCGCGCGCCTGCACGGCCTGCTGCCGGGCGACGAGCAGCGGATCGTCGGGCCGGGGGAAGGGAATGCGGTCGAGAATGACCAGGCTCAGCGACGGTCCGGGAACGTCCACGCCCTGCCACAGCGAGAGCGTGCCGAACAACGAGGTCGCCGGATCTTCGGCGAAGCGCCGGACCAAGGTGCCGGTGGCGTCCTCGCCCTGGCACAGGATCGGCGTGTCCAGGCGTTCGCGCAGGATTTCGCTGGCGGCCTTGGCGGCGCGCATCGAGGAGAACAAACCCAGGGTGCGCCCACCGGCCGCCTCGATCAGCCGCTCGATCTCGTCCAGATAGGCCGGGGCCAGGCCGTCGCGGCCGGGAGCCGGAAGATGTTTGGCGACATAGAGGATGCCGGATTTCGCGTGATCGAACGGCGAGCCCACATCCAGGGAGTTCCAGCGCATGGCCGAGGTGTCGGCGGGAGCTTCGGCTCCGTTCGCCATCGCCGGGTCGATCCGGCGGCTGCCCTGATCCGCGCGCTCGGCGCCGGGGACGTCGGTCCCGGCGCGATCGGGCGTCTGCGGGGGCAGCCCCCACGTGACGGCCAGCCCGTCGAAGGAACCGCCGACCTGCAGCGTGGCCGAGGTGAGAACGACCGTCGCGGTGCCGAACAACCGGCTGCGCAGCAACCCGCCCACCGAGAGCGGTGCCATGTGCAGCGTGCGCCGGGCGACGCCGCGCACCTCGTCCACGGCCAGCCACAGCACATCGCGGCGGGCCGCCGGATCGGGTTCTTCGAACGCCGTCAGCGCGCGTACGGCGGTATCGTGCACCTCCTCGACCGCGGCCACCGCCATGTTGCGGGCGGCGGCGGCCTCCGGATCGCCCTGTGGCGCACCGGAACCGGGAGGCGCGAGGGCGGTGCGGACGGTCCAGGCGGCATCGCGCAGCAGAGCCAGCACCTGATCGCCGCCGGCGGGCAGTTCGTCCCAGCGGCCCGGCGGCAGATCCTCGAGCAGTTCGTGCCATGCCTCCGCCGCACCCTCGAGCCGGTCGAGGTCGGCCTCGTCGACGAGTTTGGTGCAGCGCTTGGCCGCCGCCGTGATGGTCGCGGTGGACAGTTCCGCGGTCGCCACCCCGGTGACCCGGTCCACCAGTTCGTGCGCCTCGTCGATGACGACCACATCGTGTTCGGGCAGCACCTGGATTCCGCTGATGGCATCGATGGCCAGCAGCGCATGGTTGGTGACCACCACATCGGCCTGCCCGGATTCCGCGCGGGCGCGTTCGGCGAAGCAGTCGGTGCCGAACGGGCAGCGCGATTTGCCCAGGCATTCTCGCGCCGAGACGCTGACCTGACGCCAGGCCCGGTCGCTGACGCCGGGGACCAGTTCGTCGCGGTCGCCGGTCTCGGTGTCGGAGGCCCAGTCGTTGAGGCGCTGCACCTCGCGTCCGAGCCGGGAGATCGCGAAGGCGTCGAACAGTTCGGTCTCCGGCGGTTCGTCCGGGATCGCGCTGTTGATCTTGTGCAGGCACAGATAGTTGTTGCGGCCCTTGAGGATCGCGAACCGGGCGCGCCGGCCCAGCGGTTTCTCCAGCGCCTGCGCCAGTCGCGGCAGATCGCGGTCGACCAACTGCCGCTGCAGCGCGATGGTGGCGGTGGACACCACGACCGTCCGCCCGCTCTGCACCGCGTGCCGCAGACTCGGCACCAGATAGGCCAGCGACTTACCGGTGCCGGTTCCGGCCTGGACGGCCAGGTGTTCCTTGGTGTCGATGGAGTGCGCGACCGCGGCCGACATGGTCTGCTGGCCGGTACGCGCCGTACCGCCGAGCGCTTCCACGGCGGTCGCCAGCAAAGTCGGTACGGGCGGGAGTTCGGGCACCCAGGAAGACTAGCGCCCCCTGCCGACAACCGGGACGACCGGCGGCGGTCGCCTGTGGTTGCCCGCGCCCGTCCGAGCGGAGTTGTGCACAGGCCGGCGGTTGTCCACAGGGTGCGTCGCGGGGACGCCGGATCCGGTGGCGGCGTCCGGGACGGTCAGTAGGGTTGGCGGTAATCCGCATCAGGGGGTGCGGTACGGGGAAGGAGACGCGCGTGGAGCCGGATTACCGCACCTGGATCGCCGGGGGATCGCACCTCGAGCTGAGTGGCCACCGGATCTTCCACCGGCAGGACGGCCCGATCGACGGGCGGCCGGTGACGCTGCTGCACGGATATCCGACGTCCTCGCACGATTGGGTCTCGATCCTGCCCGCCCTCACCGAATCCGGCTGCCGGGTAACGACTCTGGATTTCCTCGGCTTCGGCGCCAGCGACAAGCCACGCGGGCACGACTATCGGATGACCGAACAGGCCACGCTGGTCGAACAGCTCTGGCAGCGGCTCGGCATCACCGAGACCGCACTCGTGGCCCACGACTACGGGGTCAGCGTGGCGCAGGAGTTGCTGGCCCGCGACAGTGCTCGGGTGCGGCGGATGGCCTGGCTCAACGGCGGCCTGTACCCGGACCTGTACCGGCCCTTGCCGATTCAGCATCTGATGACCACCCCGATCGGCAAGATACTGAATCCGCTCATGTCGGAGACGACCTTCCGGATGACGTTGCGCCGCATCCTCGGGCGCCCGGTCTCCGACGCCGATCTGCACCAGATGTGGCTGGCGATGACCGACGGCGGCGGTAAGCGCGTGCAATGGGCGCTCAATCGCTACCACGCCGAGCGCCGGGCCAACGCGTCACGCTGGCAGCAGGCGCTCGAAAGTTATTCCGGGCCGGTACTTTTCGTGTGGGGTCCGGCCGATCCGATCAGCGGCGGGCACCTGCTGCCGCGGCTGCGGGAACGGCTGCCGCAGGCCCGGTTCGAGGTATTGGACGCGGCGCCCGCGACGGGGCACTACCCGCAGGTCGAGAACCCCGGGCCGGTAGCCTCCGCGCTCGTGGAATTCCTGGCCGCGGAGTCCTAGCCCGATCTCACGGTCATGGGTTCGTGGGCAGGCTGCCCGCCAACTCCACGCCGGCGGCACGCAGACCGTCCAGTGCGGTGGCGGTCGTCTCCGGTGACACCGCCGCGGTGAGGTTCAGCAGTACCCGGGTGGTCAGACCCGCCGCGCGGGCATCGGCGGCGGTGGCGCGGACGCAGTGGTCGGTGGCGATACCGCAGATGTCCACGGCGTCGACTCCCTTGTCGCGCAACCATGTCGCGAGTTCGACCGCATCATCGGTCGACCCCTCGAATCCGGAATAGGCGGCGCTGTAGGCGCCCTTGGAGAACACCGCGTCGAGAGTGGAGGTGTCGAGATTCGGATGGAAATCCGCACCCGGCGTGCCGGCGCGGCAGTGTGGCGGCCAACTGTCCACGTAATCGGGATGATCGGAGAAATGGGCACCCGGATCGATGTGGAAGTCCCGGGTGGCGGCAATCGCGGCATAGTCGCCGCGGTGTGCGGCCAGGTAGTCGCTGATCTGCCGGGCCACCGCGGCGCCGCCGGCGACGGCCAGCGAGCCGCCCTCGCAGAAATCGTTCTGCACATCGACGACGATGAGCGCTCTACCCATCTCCCGCACCTCGTTTCGCCGGTTGCCCCACGTTCATTGTAGGAACGTGGTCGGAACGGCCGGTTCGCCCGCGGAGAGTTTCAAGCCCTCCCAGGGCAAACTGATCAGACCGCGGGCGACCAGATCCCGGCTGTGCGCCAGATCCGGCGCGTCGGCCGCCGGCTCACCCTTGCGAATCAGCGGAACCAGCAGATCCCGCACGTCGTAACCGTTGCCGGTGGGGCGTTGCGCGGTGGCCGGATACACGATCTCCTCGACGATGGTGCCGGTATCGCGGGACAGTCGCACCGCGCGCTTGGTGCCGCCCCGCGACTGTTTGTGGCTACTGCGCTTGGCCACCGGTACGCCCTCGACCTCCACCAGTTTGTAGACCATTCCGGCGGTCGGCGCGCCCGACCCCGTGACCAGGGAGGTGCCCACGCCGTATACGTCGACAGGTTCGGCGCGCAGTGCGGCGATCGCGTACTCGTCCAGATCGCCGGACACCACGATGCGGGTTTTCTTCGCGCCGAGTGCGTCGAGCTGGTCGCGCACCTGCCGCGCCAGCACGCCCAGGTCGCCGGAATCGATACGCACACCCCCCAATTCGGGCCCGGCGACCTCGATGGCCCGGGCCACCCCGGCGGTGATGTCGAAGGTGTCCACCAGCAGTGTGGTGCCGATGCCGAGCGCGTCGACCTGACTGCGGAAGGCCGCCGCCTCGTGCTGCCCGTCCGGGCCGCTGTGCAGCAGCGTGAAGGCGTGCGCGCTGGTGCCCGCGCCGGGAATGCCGTAGCGCCGCACCGCCTCCAGATTCGAGGTGGCGTCGAACCCGGCGAGATACGCGGCGCGGGCGCAGGCGGGAGCGGCCAGTTCGTGGGTGCGGCGCGAACCCATCTCGATCATCCGGCGGCCCCCGGCCACGCTGACCATCCGCGCCGCCGCGGCGGCGATCGCGCTGTCGTGGTTGAGGATCGACAGAATCAGCGTTTCCAGCACCACGCACTCGGCGAAACTGCCGCGCACCGACAGGATGGGGGAGCCGGGGAAGTAGAGATCACCTTCCAGATAGCCGTCGATGTCGCCGGTGAAGCGGAAATCGCGCAGCCACTCCAGCGTGCGCGCGCCCAGGAATCGCGCCGCGACAGCGAGTTCGGCATCGCCGAAGCGGAAGTCCCGCAACGCGGTGAGCAACCGGTCGGTACCCGCGACGACGCCGTATCGGCGACCGTGTGGCAACCGGCGAGCGAATACCTCGAAGGTGCAGTGCCGCTGTGCCGAACCGTCGGCCAGGGCGGCCGCGAGCATGGTCAGCTCGTACTGGTCGGTCAGCAGGGCGGTGCTCGCGGCGGCGGCCGAAGTGTCCACGCGGCCACTGTAGACATACCGGACGGGCGGCGGGCGCCGCGGTGCGCGCGGCGTCGCGCAAGGCCCTCCGGAGGTGCTCGGCGCGGGTGTTGTTTATCCGGAGCCGCGTCGTACTCTGAGGGTATGGGTCTGTGCATGAGAGACGCCGTCCGGATCGCCGCCGGTCCGGCCGGCGCGAACCAGGCAGCGGCGCCAGCGACGGGCCCGCGGGACACGGCGTGGCGGGAAGGGCCGTGGGCGGGGCGAGACACCCGTGTAGGCGTCGTGGCCGGACGGTTGTCGGCGGCTCAGGCCACACCGGAGACCGTCGAGGTCACCGAGATCCTGGAGGCCGAGGACCGGCCGTGGGTCACGGTGGTCTGGGACGACCCGGTGAACCTGATGCACTACGTCACTTACATCTTCCAAAAGCTGTTCGGTTACAGCAAAGCCAAAGCAACCGAGCTGATGCTGCAGGTACACAACGAGGGCAAGGCGGTGGTGTCGTCGGGATCCCGGGACAGGATGGAGCACGACGTCCAGCGTCTGCACGCCGCCGGGCTCTGGGCGACCATGCAACGTGACCAGTGACCGCGACGGCTACGGTAGCCCCGTGCGCAAGTGGAGCAGGAAGAACTCGCTGAGCGGGCTCAAGCTGCGGTCGGAGATGGACCCCCGGGAGGCGGACGTCCTGCGTTCGCTGGTGGGGGCGGTAACCGGACTGCTCACCGATCGGGCTCGATCCACCCCCGAGGACGATCTCGCGGAGCTGACCGGACTTCGCACCGGCAACAGCGTTCCCCCGGACGATCCGCGGCTGGCGCGGCTGCTGCCCGACTTCCATCGCAAGGAACCCGGTTCTCCGGACGCCGACCGCGCCGATCTCAACAGCGCCCTGCGCAGTCTGCACGAACCCGAGATCATCGACGCGAAGGTGGCCGCGGGCACGGTGGTCCTGGAAACCCTGCCCGAGCGCGGCGGCAAGATCGTGCTCACTCCCGAACAGGCCGACGCCTGGCTGAACGCCCTCAACGACGTGCGGCTGGCGCTGGGCACCGCACTGGGCATCGACGCCGACACGCCCGACCAGCTCGATCCCGACGATCCGCGCGCCCCGCACCTGGACGTCTACCACTGGCTCACCTGGATGCAGGATTCGCTGCTGCACGCCCTCGCGCCCTGACTCCGCCCGCGCTTCGCGGATGCCCACGTCTGCAGGAGGACATGTGACTTCGGTGCCCGGACCTCGGGATTCGATCACGGACGTGGCGGGTGTACTCGTCGGTCACCACCACGAACTCGATCCGGACGCGACGCTCGGCTCCGGCGCCGCGACCGGCTGCACCGTGGTGCGGGTGCCGGGCGGAGCCACCGCGTCGGTCGACGTGCGGGGCGGGGGACCGGGCACCCGTGAGACCGATCTGCTCGATCCCGGCCAGACGGTGCGGCAGGTGAACGCGGTGCTGCTCACCGGCGGCAGCGCCTACGGGCTGGCGGCCGCCGACGGGGTGATGCGCCGGCTGGAGGAGGACGGCGAGGGCATTCCGATGGATCCGGCCGATCCCTCGCGGGTGGTGCCGATCGTTCCCGGTGCGGTGATCTTCGATCTCCCGGTGGGGGCGTGGGATATCCGGCCGACCGCGGAATTCGGTTATCGCGCAACGCAATCGGCGAGCGAGACGTTCGAACGCGGCAGTGTGGGTGCCGGCACCGGGGCGCGAGCCGGTTCCATCAAGGGCGGAATCGGCACGGCCAGTGTGCATTTCACCGCAGGCCCGGCCGCCGGCCACACCGTCGGGGCGCTGGTGGTCGCCAATCCGGTGGGTTCGGTGTTCGATCCGCGTACCGGCCTGCCCTGGGGCGCGGGTACCGACGGACCGGAGCATTTCGGTCTGGCACCCGCCACCGCCGAAGCCCTGGCCCGCGCCAATGCGCTGCCGGTGAAGGGGACGGTGCTCAACACCACCATCGGTGTCGTGGCCACCGATGCCGCGCTGGATCCGGCGGGATGTCGCCGGCTCGCGGTCACCGCGCACGACGGGCTGGCTCGCGCGATCCGGCCCGCCCATTCCCCGCTCGACGGCGACACGTTGTTCGCGCTGGCCACCGGTACGATCACCGCGGAATCGAATATTCCACTGCCACCCGCGTTTCCGGCGGATCTGCTGCTGCTCGACGAACTGTGCACCGCGGCCGCGGTGTGTGTGGAGCGGGCGATCGTGGACGCGATCCTGCGGGCGAACCCGGTGGCCGGCATCCCGGCCTACCGCGAGTTGTTCGGCTGAGCCCCGGCCTGTCCGGATCGAGGCATTCCACGCCGTGTGATGCGCTATATCAGGCCCGCCCGTGCGGTGGGTGGGAATAGCCGAATATCCTCGGCCGTTGACGGCAGCGATACGACCCGCGCGGGCCGGGCGCGTCGCGGGCGTGAGCGGAAGGATTCGAACTGTGCTGGTGATCAGGGCCGATCTCGTGGATGCGATGGTGGCGCACGCCCGCGCCGATCATCCCGACGAGGCCTGCGGTGTGATCGCCGGCGCCGAAGGCTCCGACCGACCGGAGCGATTCGTGGCCATGATCAATGCCGAGCGCTCGCCCACCTTCTACCGGTTCGACTCCGGCGAACAGTTGCGGGTCTGGCGGGAGATGGACGACCGGGACGAGGAGCCGGTGGTGATCTACCACTCGCACACCGCCACCGAGGCCTATCCCAGCCGGACGGACATCTCGTACGCCTCCGAGCCGAACGCCCACTACGTGCTGGTGTCCACCCGTGACCCGCAGCAGCACGAACTGCGCAGCTACCGGATCCTCGACGGTGTGGTCACCGAGGAACCGGTCAAGATCGTGACCGAGTACCCCCGGGCCTGAGCCCGACGCGTCCGCGAACCAGGCGACCAGAAGAAACAGGAGCACCCATGTCGGTAACCGTGTCCATCCCGACCATCATGCGCACCCTCACCGGAGGTGAGAAGCGGGTCCAGGCGACCGGTTCCACCCTCGCCGAGGTGATCGGGGACCTCGAGGCCAACTATCCCGGACTCGAGCAGCGCCTGCTGTCCGACGGCAAGCTCAACCGCTACGTCAACATCTACGTCGACGACGAGGACGTGCGCTTCGCCGGTGGGCTGGAGGCCGAGGTTCCGGCCAACGGCTCGGTCACCATCCTGCCTGCCGTCGCCGGCGGCGCGCTCGGCCGCTGATTTCCGTGGCACGCTACGAATCGCTGATCGAGACCCTCGGCAATACTCCGCTGGTGGGTCTGAAGACGCTGTCGCCCCGATGGGACGGTGACGACCACGTCCGGTTGTGGGCCAAGCTGGAGGACCGCAACCCGACCGGGTCGATCAAGGACCGTCCGGCCTTGCGCATGATCGAGCAGGCCGAGGCCGACGGCACGCTGCGGCCGGGCTGCACGATCCTGGAGCCGACCAGTGGCAACACCGGCATCTCGCTGGCCATGGCCGCCAAGCTCAAGGGGTATCGCCTGGTCTGTGTGATGCCGGAGAACACCTCGGTCGAGCGGCGGCAGTTGCTGACCATGTTCGGTGCCGAGATCATCGACTCTCCGGCCGCCGGTGGCTCCAACCAGGCCGTCGCGAAGGCCAAGCAGATCGCCGCCGAACATCCCGACTGGGTGATGCTGTACCAGTACGGGAATCCGGCCAATGCCGATGCGCACTATCAGGGCACCGGCCCGGAGATCCTGGCGGATCTGCCGGAGATCACCCACTTCGTCGCCGGGCTGGGCACCACCGGGACCCTGATGGGAACCGGCCGCTACCTGCGGGAGAACGTCGCGGAGATCGATATCGTGGCCGCCGAGCCGCGCTACGGCGAACTGGTCTACGGGCTGCGCAACATCGACGAGGGCTTCATCCCGGAGCTCTACGACGAATCGGTGCTGACCTCGCGGTTCTCGGTCGGGCCGTACGACGCGGTGCGGCGCACGCGGGAGCTGGTGCTGGAGGAGGGCATCTTCGCCGGCATCTCCACCGGCGCGATCCTGCACGCCGCCCTCGGCGTGGGCAACAAGGCGTTGCGCGCGGGTAAGCGGGCCGATATCGCGTTCGTGGTGGCCGACGGCGGCTGGAAATACCTGTCGACCGGCGCGTACGACGGCACGCTGGAGGAAGCCGAGGAACGTCTCGAAGGTCAGCTCTGGGCCTAGTAGTTCGGTGGACCGTCGCCTCGCGGCCGCACCGCCGGTCCTCGCCGCAGCGGTACCGTTGAGGGCGAGCGACCGGACGGCCGGTCTCGCGAGGAGGTGATGGCGGTGGCCGAGCAGATGGGTCCGTCGTTCGACCCGGATCGGATTGCCGCGCTGCGGGCCGAACTGCAGAAGTCCGCGGGAACGCCCGCCGGTTCCGTACCGTCCGGTTCGCAGTTTCCCTCGCCCCGGCCCGCCCCCGCAGCGCCGGCGTCGGAGCCCGGACGTACCGCCGCTCTGAAGTTGTTGTGGCAGCGGGCAATTGCGATGACTCTCACGTTCGTGGCGTTGTTGTACGCGGTCGAGGGCGTCGACACCGTCTCGCATCACGACCTCGACGGTGCGGGGGTGAGGCCCCGGACGGCCGAGGGTCTGGAGGGCATCGTCTTCGCCCCCGTACTGCACGCGAACTGGGCGCATCTGATCGGCAACACCCTGCCGGTGATCGTGCTGGGACTGCTGACGCTGCTCACCGGGATCGGTCGCGGACTGGCCGCCACCGCGATCGTCTGGGTCGTGGCCGGGGTCGGCACCTGGCTCACCGGGGCGAGTGGTTCGGTGCACATCGGCGCCTCGGTGCTGGTGTTCGGCTGGCTCACCTATCTGATCTCGCGCGGCCTGTTCACCCGCAACCTGTGGCAGATCCTGGTGGGTGTCGTCGTGGGTCTGTTGTACGGCTCGATTCTGTGGGGTGTGCTGCCCGGCCAGACCGGAATCTCTTGGCAAGGGCATCTTTTCGGTGCGTTGGGTGGACTGCTGGCCGGCTGGGTACTCTCATCGAATGAACGTCGTCATCGTCGCGGGGAGAGTGCCGGCCGCCTCGCATCGTCGGGGTGACTGCGGAACTCGGCCGGCGATTTGGGGGATCCCCAGTTGAGTGAGAATGCAGCGTGGCAGCATGGGGGAATGCGACTCACCGTCCTCGGGTGTTCGGGCAGTGTGTCCGGCCCGGATTCCCCTGCGTCGGGCTATCTGCTGACCGGTCCGGATATGACCCCCACCGTGATCGATTTCGGTCCCGGTGTGCTGGGCGCGTTGCAGCGCTACCTGGACCCCGGCGAGGTCGACATCTTCCTCACCCATCTGCACGCCGATCACTGCCTGGACCTGCCCGGACTGCTGGTGTGGCGGCGGTATCACCCGAACCCGCCGACCGGGAAGGCCATCGTGCAGGGTCCCTCGGATTCGGCGCTGCGGATCGGCAACGCCTCGGCCGAGATCGGCGGCGAATGCGACGACTGGTCCGACGTGATCGATATGCGCCCCTGGCAGGAGGGCGCCGAGGTGCGTTTCGGCCCGGGCCACACGGTGGTCGCCCGCCGGATGTACCACCCGCCGGAGTCCTACGGCCTGCGCATCACCACCGCCGCCGGCCGGACGTTGGTCTACACGGGTGATACCGCCTTGTGCCCCGCGGTGTTCGAACTCGCGGAGGGCGCCGACGTGCTGCTCTCGGAGGCTTCGTGGACCCACGATCCGGCCAATCGCCCACCGGGCATTCACCTTTCGGGTACCGAGGCCGGAATGATCGCCGCCCGTGCGGGTGTCGGCGAACTGCTGCTCACCCACATTCCGCCGTGGACCTCGCGCGAGGACGTCATCGCGGAGGCCAAGGAGCAGTTCAGCGGACCCGTGCACGCGGTCTCGCCGGGTGAGGTCATCGAAATCTGAGCACCTGCCCCGCCGGGTGGAGATGTCGGTCGCCCCGCCGAGGGAGGGGCGTCGTACCCATCCCTTAGGCTGGCGTTGTGTCTAGACGAGCCGATGGCAGAGCGGACGACGAACTCCGCGAGGTAAGGATCACCCGGGGATTCACCACGCATCCGGCGGGTTCGGTACTGGTCGAATTCGGTCAGACGCGGGTGATGTGCACCGCGAGCGTCACCGAGGGGGTGCCCCCGTGGCGGCGTGATTCCGGATTGGGCTGGCTCACAGCCGAATACGCGATGCTACCGGCCGCCACCCACACCCGCAGCGGGCGCGAGTCGGTGAAGGGCAGGGTCGGCGGGCGCACCCAGGAGATCAGCCGTCTGGTCGGCCGGTCCCTGCGCGCATGCATCGACCTGGCCGCGATCGGCGAGAACACCATCGCCCTCGACTGCGACGTCCTGCAGGCCGACGGCGGCACCCGCACCGCCGCGATCACCGGCGCCTATGTGGCGCTGTCGGACGCGATCACCTATCTGGGCGCCGCCGGCCGCCTGGCCGACCCGCAGCCGATCTCGTGCATGATCGCCGCGGTCAGCGTCGGCGTGGTCGACGGGCGGGTGCGCCTGGACCTGCCGTACGAGGAGGATTCGCGCGCCGAGGTCGATATGAACGTGGTCGCGACCGACACCGGCACCCTGGTCGAGATCCAAGGCACCGGCGAGGGCGCCACCTTCCCGCGCTCCACCCTGGACAAGCTGCTGGATTCCGCGCTGGCCGGCTGCGAGCAGCTGTTCGAGGTGCAGAAGCAGGCGCTCGCGCTGCCGTATCCGGGGCAGCTGCCCGAGCCGGGCGAGAAGAAAAAGTAATGGCGCGCCGGGTACTGGTGGCCAGCCGCAACGCCAAGAAGCTCGGCGAATTGCGCCGCATCCTCGACGAGGCGGGAGTCGCGGGTCTCGAGATCGTCGGCCTGGACGAGGTGCCGCCGTTCCCGGAGGCACCCGAAACGGGCGCGACGTTCGAGGAGAACGCTCTCGCCAAGGCGCGCGACGGCGCGGCGGCCACCGGATTGCCTTGTGTGGCAGACGATTCCGGCCTCGCCGTCGACGCGCTCAACGGTATGCCCGGTGTGCTGTCCGCGCGTTGGTCGGGCCGCCACGGTGACGACGCGGCGAACAACGACCTGCTGCTCGCCCAGCTGGGAGATGTCCCCGACGACCGCCGCGGCGCCCGCTTCGTCTCGGCCTGCGCCCTGGTCGCCGACGGCCGCGAGGTCGTTACGATCGGTGAATGGCCGGGCACGATCGCGCGAAAGCCGGTCGGCGACGGCGGTTTCGGCTACGACCCGCTGTTCGTCCCGGACGGCGGAACGGTCTCGGCGGCCCAGCTCACCCCGGCGGACAAGGACGCCGCCTCCCACCGCGGCCGGGCCCTGCGCGCCCTGCTCCCCGCACTGGCGAACCTGGCGAAGTCCTGAAAATGACTCCCGCGCACCCTTGACCGGGTGCGCGGGAATCCATCGAACAGATCTCGGTAACCGCTGATTACGCGAGCACATGGGTAACTCACCGGGTACGGGCTGACTGGCTACCGGACTGACCGCCGGCCGCCAACGCGCGTCTCTCCGCACCCGAGTCTGGCCTGAAGACCCGGAGAGGCGGCTCAGCCTCAGCTCGAGAATTCGGCGCGGACCTGCCGGGTGCGGTAGTGCTCGCAGACGAAGGACAGGAACGGGATGGTGCCGGCCAGGGCGGTGATCACCAGCGTGAGCGGCTTCCAGCGCGTCTTGATGCCCAGGTCGATGGTGAACACCAGGTACAGCATGTAGAAGATGCCGTGGATCTGGCCGACGTAGAACAGCCAGTGCGGCGCCTTGCTGCTGTCATCGAGCAGCAGGTACTTGTACACCATCTCCGCGCACAACAGCAGCAGCCAGACACCGGTGATGTAGGCGAGTACGCGGTAGCGGGTCAGCGCCGAGCGGATGCGGCCGGTGTCGCGGGCCGCGGGGGCCGGTGTGGCGGCCGGTGCCGGTGTGGTGGGGTGGTCGGCGCTCAACCGGCTCTCCTCTCGGTGTCGGGGCCGTCGAGCCCCACGGCGTGCATCCGCTCGCGCACATCCTGTGCGTGCAGATCGGCAAGATACTTGTTGTATTCGGCCAGCACCGGGTCATCGTCGCGTGCGGCGGTCGGCCGTTCCGGCAGGATCCCGGCCGGGATCTCGCGCGGAGCGGCTCGTTTGACCCTCCGCCGAGCCGGGGTCGCGGATTCGGCCGGGCTCGATGGCTCGGTGGTCTCCGGCGCCTCGGTGTGCTGGGCGGCGGTATCGCGCTCGAGCCGCACGAACCGGAAGTAGGCGAAGACCACGAATCCGGCGAACAGCGGCCATTGCAGCGCGTAGCCGAGGTTCTGCGCGGTTCCGGACGAGGATTCGAACCGTCCCCACTGCCACCAGCCCAGCCCCAGGCAGGCCAGCGCGGCCACGACCACCAAGATGATCAGAGCCGGGCGACGATGTGGTGCGGACACGCCTACCACGGTACCCGGTCTACTACACGGCCCGTAGTGTGAGGTGCCCGGCGATCTCCGCTGGTCAGAATTTGTAGGTGACGCCGGTCAGCCGTTCGGATTCCTCCCACAGCCGCCGCTGCAGATCGGTGTTCTTCGACAGCGAGCTCGACGGTGAGGGCCGGACCGGACCGCGGGAACCGAACAGCAGCGTCGGCCCCCAGTAGATGTTCGGATCGGCGTCCGGCACGGTGGCCGCGAAGAGGCTCGACTCGGCGGCCTTGCGCGGTGAGTGCCCGGCCAGGGCGATGAAGGGTTTGGCGACCTTGTCGAGCGGGGTCTCGGTGCGGGTGAACAGATCGGTGGGCGAGACGCCGGGGTGTACGGCGTAGGACCGGGTGGCGGATCCCGATTCGGCCAGGCGTCGCTGCAGTTCCCGGGCGAACATCAGATTCGACAACTTCGACTGGGCGTAGGCGAGGTTGCGCTGGTAGCGGCGGTTCTCGTAGTTGAGATCGTCGATCCACAGCTTCGGGGTCTGCCGATGCGCGATGCTGGCGAGGCTGATCACCCGGTCGCCGATGCGGTCCAGCAGCAGTCCGGTCAGCGCGAAGTGCCCGAGATGGTTGACCCCCCACTGGGTTTCGAATCCGTCCGCGGTGCGCGAGAAGGGGATGTTCATCAGGCCCGCGTTGTTGATCAGCACATCGAATTCCCCGGTGCGCTCGGCGAATTCGCGAATCGATGCGAGGTCGGCCAGATCCAGCGCCGATACCCGGACGTCCCCGTCGATACCGTCGGCGATCTGCTGGGCGGTCGAGGTATTGCGGCAGGCCATGATGACGGTCGCCCCCTTGGCGGCCAGGGCCCGGGTGGTGTGCTTGCCGATACCGCCGTTGGCCCCGGTGATCACGAACGTGCGTCCGTGCTGCGCCGGGATCTCGCTGGGATTCCACGCCATGGTGAGACCTCACTGTTTACCGTTGGGGAAAGGAGCCTCGTCGCATCCTCACCGCCCGACCTTACTCCAGAGTAAGTTCCGGCGGTAGGGTTCTGTCACAGTGTCCTCAGGGTATCGATCGTGGTCTCGGTGCACCCGATTTGAGTGCCGTAGATTTGCGGTGTCGGCGAGCGAGCTGGCGTATTGCCGTGTTGCGCCGACCGAATCGGGCTCAGGGCACATACTGAGCTAATGTCCGGTGTTGCCGCAGTCGCCGAATCGCCCGCACCCGTGAGTCATACCCGCGCCAACGTCGTCTTCATCACCGTGGTGCTGGGGATGTTGATGGCCGCGCTGGATCAGACCATCGTGTCGACCGCGTTGCCCACCATCGTCGCCGATCTGGGCGGCGCCGGGCACATGGCCTGGGTGGTGACGGCATATCTGCTGGCCGAGGCGGTCGCCACCGCGCTGGCCGGCAAATTCGGCGACCTGTTCGGCCGCAAACTGATCTTCCAGCTCAGTGGCCTGATCTTCATCATCGGCTCGATGGTGGCGGGACTCGCTCACGGCATGACGCTGCTGATCGTCGCGCGCGGTATCCAGGGCGTCGGCGCGGGCGGGTTGATGGTGACCTCGATGGCGCTGATCGCCGATGTGATCCCGCTGCGTGACCGGGGCAAATATCAGGGTGCGCTGGGCGCGGTCTTCGGCATCACCACCGTGGTCGGCCCCACGCTGGGCGGGCTGTTCACCGACCATGCCAGCTGGCGCTGGTGCTTCTACGTGAACGTGCCGCTGGCGATTCTGATGATCGTCGTTGCGGCGCGGGCGATTCCGTCGATCCGCGCGGCGGTGCGGCCGGTGGTCGACTATGCCGGCATCGCGCTGGTCGCGATCGGTGTCAGCTGTCTGATCCTGGGACTGGAATGGGGTGGTCAGGAATATCCGTGGGGTTCGGCGACGATCATCGGACTGTTCGCGGCCGCGGTGGTGCTGCTGGCCGCGTTCGTCGTCGTCGAGACGCGCGCGGCCGAGCCGATGCTGCCGATGCATCTGTTCCGCAGCAACGTCTTCACCGTCTGTTCGATCCTCAGCTTCATCGTGGGCTTCGCGATGCTCGGCGCGATGACCTATCTGCCGGCCTATCTGCAGTACGTCAACGGTGTTTCGGCCACCGCGTCCGGACTGCGCACGTTGCCGTTGGTGGTCGGCCTGTTCACCACCTCGATCATCTCCGGGCAGGTGGTCGGCCGGACCGGCTACTACAAGTATTTCCCGGTCGCCGGTACCGCGGTCATGGCGCTGGGGCTGTATCTGATGTCGACCATGGGCCGGACCACGGGCTTCTGGCTGCAATCGCTGTACATGCTGATCCTGGGTCTGGGCATCGGCCTGGCGATGCAGGTGCTGACGATCGTCGTGCAGAACACCGTCCCGTATCAGGACCTGGGCACCGCCACCTCGGGTGTCACCTTCTTCCGGACCGTCGGGTCGACCTTCGGCACCGCGATCTTCGGCACGCTCTACAGCAATCAGCTGGAACCGAATCTGCGTCAGGCGCTCACCGAGGTGCCAGGGGTGCCGCCCGCGGTGGCGCAGAGCCCGCAACTGCTGCACCAGCTTCCGTACGCGCAGGCGATTCCGATCATCGACGCCTATGCCGACACCATCGATTACGTCTTCCGCTGGGTGGTGCCGGTGGCGGTGGTCGGCTTCGTCGTGGCATGGTTTCTCAAACAGGTGCCGTTGCGCGACAGCGTCCGTGCGGAGGCGGCCGATGTGGGCGGCGGCTTCTCGGTGCCCGATTCTCCGGATCGTACTGTCCGCCTGGAACATTCGCTCGCGAACGTGCTACGCAAGTTGCGGGACGACGAGCTGCCCGATCCCCGGATCCTGGCGGCCGCCGACAGCCCGCTCGGCCGGGATCAGGCCTGGGCCATCGGGCAGGTGAAGATGTTGCAGCGCGCCCGCGGATCGGCAGATCTGGCAGCGGTGGCCCGTGCGCACTGGATGCCGCCGGAGGTGCTGGAACCGGTGTACGACAAGGCCATTCGATCCGGCTACATCGAAGTGGACGGCGACCGACTGGAATTGACCGCGAGCGGCCAGGCGGAGTACGACCGCATTCTCGCCGCGTGGCGCAAGTGGCTGTGCCGCTATCTCGACGATTGGGACTGCGCCGACCCGGACGATCGCGCCCTCTTCGACCGGGCGCTGGACAACATCGCGGCGAAACTGCTGGAGGAAGTGGAACGACCGGAGGCGCTGCGGCTGACGGTGTGATCACCGCCGACCGCAGCGCTGCGGCGAATTACCCTCGCTCCCGAACCGATTCGATCACGCGGCGGCGAGTTCGGCGCGCTCGTCGACCGGCGCGTCCCAGTCGATGGTGTAGCTCTGCTCGCGCGCCATGACCTCTTCCATCTTGAAGAGTTTGGTCGCCAGCGGCATGACCAGCGGCATCATCCGGCGCATCACCGGGCCGACGGTCTTCGACTGGTTGATCTTGGCACCGCGGGCCGCGACCTTCTCCACCCGGGGACGGCGGATCCGCTCGTAGGCGGCGAAAGCCGTTGCCGGCGAATCGAAATCGCGCAGACACCGAGCGAGCTGTATCGCGCTCTCGATGGCCAGTGACGCTCCCTGGCCGGTGCTGTTGGACGGCGCGTGCACCGCGTCGCCGACCAGGACCATACGATCGCGATACCAGTGCGGCACCGGCGGCATGATGTGCAGGCCGCCGGTGACGACCAGCTCTACCGGCGGCGTATTGCGTACCAGGTCGGCGCCGGGGGTGTCCTCGGCGTAGATCTCGCGCAGCGTCCGCAACCACTGTTCGGCCGGAACCTCCCGAGCCTCGGTCAGCGAAAGATATTGCTTCTGCGGCAGATTCGCGCCCCAGGCGATCCGGCCGTCGGGCATGGACCAGTACAGATAGTAGGCGTTGCGGCCGTAGGCGAACACCATGGTCTCCGGGGGGACCGGAGCCGAGCATTCGGTGTAGGCGCCGAATCCGAGCATGCCGGTGTAGTCGGCCCCCGGGGCGTTCGGATCGATGAGCGTGCGCACCCGCGATTTGATGCCGTCGGCGCCCACGATGATGTCGGCGGTGGCGGTGGATCCGTCGGCGAACCGAGCGGTCACGCCGTCGCGATGTTCCTCCACGCCGACCAGGCGCTTGGAATATTCGACGGCCACACCGGCATCGACGGCATGATCGTGTAGCACCTGGTGCAGATCGCTGCGATCGATCGCGTGCAGCGGTTCCAGGCCGGCGGCGGTGGGCAGCTCGATGTCCTTGTGCCCCAACGACATCACCATGTGACGGATCGGCAGTGCGACCGCGCGCACGGCATCGCCGGCGCCGATGACGTCCAGCGCGGCCAGGCCGTTGGGGGCGAACCCCAGGGCGCTGCCGATGTTGTAGGCCGGTCCCGGATAGGCCTCGTAGACGGTGGCCTCGATCCCGGCCGCGCGCAGGGCGGTGGCGGCGACGGGGCCGGCGACGCCGCCCCCGATGACGAGGGCGGATGTGACTGCGGACATGGGAATTCTCCTCGAGTGGATGAACCCGATCCGATCCGCGCACGCGCTGCCCAGTTATCCTGAAGTTGCCATACTCGGGCTGGGTTCGCCTGCGTGAATGCGGTTCGAGAGGTAGGTGGATCGGGCTCGGCGCGGTGTTGCCGCACTTCGCCGGGCCCGGTTCGTATCGCGGTTTTCGTCCTGGACTTCAGTCAGCGGTCGGCTGTCGGAACGTCCCTCCTTCCACCATCGCGGCGATCTCGGCGGGCGGAATCTGCTCCGAGTGGGCGCGCCGCCAGAAATCGATGTCGGGGAAGGTGCCGGAGGCGAGTTCGGTGCGCAGTCCGGCGACCCACGCCGCCTCGGCCTCGAGCATCGCCACGCCGAATTCGGCCTCGACCAGGAAGAGCCGGGGCAGAAATCGCGTCTGCTCCTCGATTTCGCGGCGCCGCACGGCGATCTCCGCGGCGAGCAGTCGGGTGCGTTCGTCGAGCAGCGGGATCACCTCGTCCGGCGGCAGCAGGGCCACCACGGACAGGCCCGCCACGAACCGATGGGGTTCGGGTTCCGGGGTCGAGATCAGTTCGCGGATCCAGTCCTCGGCCTCGGCGCGGCCGGCGTCGGTGAGCCGGTAGATCGTCCGCTCGGGCCGGGCGCCGTCGCGCTCGCTGCCGATGACCTCGACGAATCCGTGCTTCTCGAGGTTCTGCACGACGGTGTAGAGCGACCCCCATTTGATGTCCATATCGCGGTCCTTGCCGCGTTCGCGCATCTGGGCCGCGATCTCGTAGCGGTGCATGGGACGTTCGATCAGCGTCGCCAGGACCGCCAGGGCCAGCAGATTGGCGACTTTTCGCTTCGTGGGCATCGCCCGCACCTCCTTACTCGTCTACGAATATACGTCTACGAGTATCGCTGCGGCAAGAGTCTCCGTTGCGTGATGGGGCGTGGGGTGTATACGACGAGCGCCCCGGGAGGTGGCGTGCCGGCGCCGTCCCGGGGCGGTCAAGAGTGTCGAACCGGCCGACCGGCGCCGGGCGGTTATCGTGATCCGTCGTGCGGATCTTTGTGGCGGGCGCTACCGGAGTACTGGGCGCCAGACTGACACCCCTGCTGGTCTCGGCCGGCTTCGAGGTCGCCGGGCTCACGCGCTCGGAGTCGAAGGCGGCGATGCTGACCGAGTTCGGCGCCCGGCCCGTCGTCTGCGATGTCTACGACGCGGCGGCGCTGGAACAGGCGGTGCGCGATTTCGCGCCCGATCTGGTGATGCATCAGCTCACCGACCTGCCCGACGATCCCGCCGATCTGCCCGCCGGCCGGGCGGCGAATTCGCGGATGCGCCGCGAGGGCACCGCCAACCTGCTCGCCGCCGCACAGGCGGCCGGCGCGAAACGTTTTCTCGCCCAGAGCGTGGCGTGGGAGATGACCGGGGAGGGGCAGGCCGCCAAGCAGTTCCTGGAGGATGCGGTGCTCGGCGTCCGCGGCGTCGTCCTGCGCTACGGCCAGTTCTACGGTCCCGGAACCTACTATCCCGAGAACGCGGACCGGCCCGATCCGCCGCGCATCCATATCGCCGAGGCCGCGGCGCGGACCGTGGTCGCGCTGGACCTGGCCTCTGGCATCTATGCGGTGACCGAAGACGGCCGCGTGGATTTCGAACCGGTGCACTAACTTCCGAAGCCCGCCGATCGTCGGCGCCGGATCATCCGGCGCGCTGCCGGAGCACTTCGGCGGTGGACTCGTCGGCGGGCAGGAAGGCCTCGAGGTGCAGTTCCGCCAGCGAGACGTCGGTGGCGGTGGCGAACGAGGTGAGCGTGGTGATCAATCGCAATTCACCGGCCTCGCTGCGCAGTCGCAGCGGCACCGCGAAGCCGAGGTAGCCGGGTCCGGGGTCGGTCTCCGGGAGATAGCTCTCGAATTCGGCGACCAGTTCCTCGGCGCGCGGGTCCGGTGATGTGCGGTTGCGTGTCCGCATGGATTCGGTGACATGCCGGCCCCATTCGGCGAAGTTGACCACTCGCGGCGCCAGACCGTCCGGATGTAATGCCAAGCGGCGCACATTGATCGGCGCGGTGAGCAGTTCGGGCGCACAGCCGTCGGTGAAGACGTCGAATGCGGCGTTCGCCTCGATCAGGTTTCCGTAGCGGTCGGCGATCAGCGCCGGATAGGGCATATGCCCGGACAGGATCGTGCGCAGGGCCTCGCGTACGGGAGCCAACTGCGGTGCGTCGACACCGGATTCGTCGTAGGCGGGGGTGTAGCCCGCCGTCGCCAGCAGCGCATTGCGTTCGCGCAGCGACAGTTCCAGCGACTCGGCCAGCCGCAGCACGATGGCGCGACCCGGCCGGGAACGGCCCTGTTCGAGATAACTGAGATGGCGTTGCGTGGTGTCGGCGCGGATGGCCAGATCGAGCTGGCTCCACCGCCGCAGCCCCCGCCAGCGTCGCAGTTCCTGCGCGAAGGGGCCCGGTTGCGCGACTGTCGTCATGGGATCATCGTCGGCTTCGGAGCGGCGCTCCGCCATACCCTGCGGGGAATCGCGTGAGTGCGCGCCGGCCGACAGACTCGGCGGCATGAGCTACGAACCCACCGATATCGAACTGAAGAATCTGCTCGACCGTTGGATCGGCCAGTGGAACGAGCCCGATGCCGACCGGCGCCGCGAGCTGATCCGCGAGGTCTGGGCAGAGGACGGCTATCAGATCCTGGTCAACCCGCCCGAGGGCATCCGCGGTACCGCCCGCCAGTACGGGGTGTCCGCCCCGGCGATCGAGGTCCGCGGCTACGACGCGATGTTCGCCCGCGTCACCCGGGCGTACGAGATGTTCGTCGCCGATGGTGAGCACTTCTTCGAGGCCGAGGGCGAGCCGGTGCGGCATGCCGGCGCCGCCGTGGCGCTGACCTGGGTGATGCGCTCGCGTGCGGACGGCACGGTCGCCGGCTCCGGACTCGAGGTGCTGACCTTCGATCCCGACGGGAGGGTGCGCACCGACCACGAGTTCGTGAACTGAGCCGGCGTGGACCTGTCGGTGCGCATGTCTAGGGTGCAGGAATGCCTCGCGACCTCGCCGACCTGCCCTATGCCCGGAATCTGACGCCGCTGCTGGAACCGCTCGCCCCCGATACCGAGTACGAGCGGGTTCACCTCGACGCCACCTCCGTCGACGAGGTGTCGGCCGGCGGCTCCTGGTTCAGTGAGTCGGCGCTGACCGGTGTGGTGCTCGGCGGCGGCAGTCTGAACCACTGCCGGTTCGACGACGTCTGGCTGCGCGGGGTGCGGTGGATCGGGATCGATGCCTGCGAAACCCGTTGGCTGGATGCCGAATTCGTCGACTCGGCGTGGTCCGGGGTGATCGCCGTCGACGCGCAGCTGCGCCGCATCCGTTTCGAGGGCTGCAAATTCGAATCGGTGAACTTCCGTGCGGCCACACTGCAGAACGTGACCTTCGCCGAATGCGTCTTCCGCGATACCGACTTCTCCGCCGCCACACTCCGGAAGGTCGATTTCCCCGGATCGCGGCTCGAAGGCGTCGCCCTGCACGGCGCCACCTTCACAGATGTCGATCTGCGGGGTGCGGCGGCGCTGGACCTCGTCGCCGATATCGGAACGCTGAAGGGCACGATCATCACCACACCCCAGCTGATGGAGATGGCGCCCGCCTTCGCGCGAGCGGCGGGAATCATCGTGCGCGACAACTGAATTCGCGACTAGCCGGTGGAAACCCCGGGAATCCGGCCGATACCGTAGGTCACCGCCATGGCCAGCGCGCCACCGATCACCACCCGCAGCACGGCCCGGCGCGGATTGCCACCGCCCAGGCGCGCGCTCACCGACCCGGTCGCGGCCAGCGCCACCAGCACCGCGGCGAAGGTCACCGGGATGCGCCAGGTCGGTGGCGGCAGCAGAATCGCGAGCAGCGGCAGCAGAGCGCCGCAGGTGAACGACACCGCGGAGGAGAACGCGGCCTGCCACGGGTTGGTCAGCTCGTTCGGGTCCAGGCCCAATTCCGCCTCGGCGTGCGCGGCGAAGGCATCGTGGGCGGTCAATTCCCGCGCGACCTGCCGCGCGGTCGCCTCCGTGAGCCCCTTGTGTCGATAGATCTGGGTCAACTCGGCGAGTTCGTAATCGGGGTCTTCGGCGAGCTCCCGCTTCTCCAGCGACAGCAGGGCACGTTCGCTGTCGCGCTGCGTGCTCACCGAGACGTATTCGCCGACCGCCATCGACAGCGCACCCGCGACCAGCCCGGCCACACCCGCGGTGAGGATGGGTGTGGTGGCCGCGGTGGCCGAGGCGACGCCCACCACCAGGCCCGCAGTCGACACGATGCCGTCGTTGGCGCCCAGCACCCCGGCGCGCAACCAGTTCAGCCGGGACGCGAAACCTCCGCCGTGCGGTTCGTGCGGATGTTTCCAGCTCCCGGTGTCGCGCACATTGTCGGAGTCGGCCACGGATGCAGAGTAGGCCGCCGACCGGGCCGGGCGGTGGATCCGCGCCGCAGGCGAGCCGCGCGCGCCGGTGCGGCGTACTCCGGATCGGTAGCATGCGTGGCATGAATTCCCTTGTCACGCGCGCTATGTCCACGGTCGCCGCGCAGCTGGGCAATCCACACGGGGTCCTGGGCAAGGTGGTCGCGCGGATGCTGAACCGGGCCAACCGCTTCGCCATCGACGCCGCGGTCGACGCGGCCGAAGTGCGCGCGGGACAGGCCGCGGCCGATGTCGGTTTCGGCGGCGGTGTGGGACTGTCGATCCTGCTGCGCGAGGTCGGCGAGGCCGGGACCGTGCACGGTGTGGAGATCTCTCCGGATATGTCGGCCCGGGCCCGTGCTCGCTTCGCCCGGGACATCGGCACCGGCCGGCTGCGGATCGTCGAGGGCGGACTCACCGAGTTGCCGCTCGCCTCGGCGAGCCTGGACGCGGTGATCACGGTGAATACCGTCTATTTCGTCGATGATCTGGACCGGGCCTGCGTGGAGCTGGCGCGCGTGCTGCGCCCGGGCGGCCGGGTGGTGGTCGGTATCGGGGATCCGGCGGCGATGACGAGGATGCCGTTCACCGCGCACGGGTTCCGGTTGCGGCCGGTCGACGACGTATCGGAGGCGCTGGAACGAGCCGGGCTGGCGGTCGAACACCGGCGGATCGATCGGCAGCCCATTCCGGCTCATCTGCTCATCGGCCGCCGGGGGAGCGAGGACTGAGCACCGGCAGGGCGACCACGTCGATCGCGCGACTCACGGCGCCGATCTCGTCGGGCACCGAGGCCAGGGCGATATCGACGGTGAAGCCCATCGGCGCGTCGAGGGGCCGGAGGAAATCGTCGTAGTGCATGGGCACCACGGTGGCGGGACGCAGCCGGGTCAGGATCCGGCGCCAGTAGTCCGGTGTCACCGACCGTCCGGCCACCCCGGCGAGGAAGATGTCGACGTCGCGATGCCGGATCGCCTCGTCGACGAGGTCGGCGCTGCCCTGGTGATAGATCTCGACACCGGCGACCGCGATGTGGATGCCCCAGGTCTGTCCGCAGCCGTAGGCCATCGGCGCCAGCGCGGCCAGGGATTCGCAACTGGTGTCGCCGGGGGACGGGATCCGGGTGCCGAAGGGGATCTTCGAATGCACGCTCGGCACGAAGGTCACCGTGAACGGTCCGAGTTCGTAGCGGCGGTAGGGTTCCACCTCCACACCGCGCTCGCCGAGCCCGTGCAGATCCATGAGATTGCGCACCGATCGTGAGCCGTAGACCGCGCAGCCGAAGCGGCGCGCGAGCTCGGGCGCGTCCAAGGCGTGATCCCAATGACCGTGTCCGACAACGATTCCCGCCACTTGATCGAGGGACGGCAGGAAGCGATCGATCGATGCGGGATCGGGAAGTGCGGTGCGGCGGCGTACCACCGTCGACAGTGGCACCCGGGTGAGGAACGGATCGACGAGCAGCGTCACGCCCTCGTAGGTCATCCGGTATCCGGCGGTGCCCAGCCATTCGATCTCCAGACCGGCCGGCAGCGTGAGCGGCCGGGCCTCGAGCTCGCGCAACGCCTGCGCGTCCTCGCGGTCGCGTGCGCTCTTGTTCAGGAAGTAGCGGGCATAGCCGGCGGTGTGCCGAAGCGGATCGAGGACCGTCGAGAGAGCGGACATCGGTCCATTGTGCGCGAGCGGGTCAAGGCCGGTCGTCGGTGATCACCTTGTGCAGGGCGGTGGCGAGGGCGCCGAGTTCGTCGGCCGCCAGACCGGCGAAATGCTGATCGACGACCGCATGGTGATGCGGGGTGGCCTCGTGCAACCGCTGCCGCCCGGCCGCGGTGATGGCGACATAGGCCGATCGGCCGTCCGCGGGATTGGTTTCGCGGGTGACCAGGCCGCGCCCCTCCAATTCGGTGACCAGCCGGCTCACCCGGGTGCGGCTGAGCACCATGGTCTCGCCGAGGTCGCTCATCCGCAGACGGGTGGTGCCCGCGAGTTCTGCGAGCATGTCGTACCAGCTGGCGGGCATGCCGTGGCCCCGGCGCAGTGCGGCATCCAGTTCCGGGCGCAGGTCGACGTACACCCGCTGCAGCGCCCGCCACACCTGGACCGAGGCGGGTACTGAGCTCCCGGATTCCGGCACGCCGCCGATCTTAGACCGCCGCCACCCCGCCCGCCCGGCCGCGCGGATCGCCGGGCGGCGATAACCGCTGGACACCGGTTCTACGATGCGGACATGGATATGCGCGCGAGCGTGGAACTTCCTCCCGATTGGCAGGCCCGGGTGCGCGGCGCTCTCGCGGACTCACCCCGGCCGGAGTTGGCGGACGGTTCACTGCGGCTGCTGGGCGCGGGTTTGGACAGCGTTGCGCTTCAGCTGGATTCGGCGGGGGATGCCTATGTGCTGCGCCTGCCGCAGGATCCGCACGGAGCGGAAGGGATCGCCCGCGAGGCCGGGCTGCTTCCTGAGTTGGCCCCGCTGCTGCCGGTGCCGATTCCGCGGTTCCTGTTCACCGCGCCGAATCCGTTGGGGCCGGGGGAGTTCTGCGTGTATCCGCTCGTGCCGGGCGAATCGCTCGACGAAGCGGACTGGGCCGAGCGGGGACTGCTGTGCGCCGATACGGCACACACGATCGCGGAATTGATCGAACGGATCCACTCGTTTCCGGTGGACCGCGCCCGGGACTTCGGTGTCGAGGTCACCGATCTGCGGGGTGATTTCGCCGCGGATCTGAAGTCCGTTCGTACCGAGGTGCTTCCGTTGCTGGACACGGCCGAGGCCGCGGAGCTGTCCGGGGCGTGGCAGCGATATCTCGACGACGACGCCAACTTCGACTTCGAACCGACGCTCATCCATGCCGATATGAGCCTGGATCATCTGTTGATCAGCGACGGCAGGATCAGCGGACTGATCGACTTCGGCGATGTGGAGATCGGTGATCCCGACTACGACCTCTGCTACCTGTACCCGGAGGCGGGGCACGAGTTCGTGCGCGAGATCCAGCGGTGTCGCGCACGGGATCTCGGGCCCGTCGTCGAGAACAAGCTGCGCTTCTGGGCGTGTGCCGATCCCGCGCTCGACGTGCTGGACGCTGTCGAACAGGGCCGGACGGACTTTCGCGAACAGCGCCTGACGGTCCTGCGGCAGGCGCTGCGCAGCTATCGGCCGAACGGCATGCCCTGAGCCGCTGAGCTTCTGAGCCTCAGGAGCGTTCGTAGAATCCGTCGATCCGCGCCCGGCCCACCGCCTGTGCGGCCGCCAGCACCTCACGGGGTTTCGCACTCTCGACGGGTTTGCCCGCGGCCGTGGTGAGGGGTGCGCCCAGGGCGAACAGCTCGAAGACGTACCGGTGCGGTCCGTGCCCCTTGATCGGGGCGGGGCCCAGGTATCCGCGGCCGAATCCGGACCGCAGTACCCGCACACCCGCTTCGTCGGTATCGGCGCGTAACGCGTTGCGGGACAGGCTCCGCACCGCAGGATCGAGGAGCGCGACGCAATGTACGAACGGCTTCCGCATCGGAGCATCGGGATCCTCGACCACCAGCAGATAGCCCGCCGAGGTGCCGGGCGCGCCGCTCCAGCTCAAGGCGGGAGACTCGTCGGCGCCACCGATCCGGCGGGAGGCATGCCGGATGTCGAGCGCGGCTTCCGGCTCGAAGTCCGGACTCGTGAGTCGAAAGACGGTGTCGCCGAGCAGGTTCGGCTGATTCCACGCCAGTCCCGATTCACCGGCGCGGCGATGGGCGAGCAGCTTGCCGAGAATACTCATCGGTTCTCCTTCTCCGACCGGGGTGGAAGTAGCCGCCGCGCCGCCGGTCGCAGGAGCGGGCGGGCGAAGTGATGGATTTCTACCGTGGCGTCGAATTCCAGGGTGGATGCCGCGCCGGGAGTGCCGGCCAATTCCTCCGGCACGGCGACACCCGGCCAGGTGTGGCCCCCGCCGAACACCGTCCATGCCGTGACGGCGGTATCGGCGATGCCGTGTGCGGCGGTGACGCGGCGCGAGCCGGCGGTCGTGACGGTGGTTCGGTCGCCGGTGCACCGGTCGAGCCTCGCCCAGTGGTCGGCGGTCGCGGCGGCGCCGAGAATCCGCCCGCGCGCTTCACCGTTCGGCCCGCGGTGGCGGGAGTGTCCGCCCGCGAGCGGGACCAGGGGATCGGCATCGCCGTTGATCAGCATCGCCGACACCGCATGGGTCGGGCGCGCCGCGGTCAGGTCGGCGGGCAGCGTCCCGGCCACCGCGGCGAACACGGCGACCCGTTCGCTGCATTCGAGCGCGAGCCGATGAGACATGAAGGCGCCGTTGGATATTCCGGCCACCAGCGTCCGATCGGCCGCGGTCCCGTGCATCTGCGCGCACCAGTCGATCAGACTGCGCAGGAATCCCACATCATCGACCCCGTTCTCCTCCGCGGCGGTGACGCCGCGCCCGTCGGCCCAACTGCCGTAGCAACCGTCGGGATAGACGACACCGACGCCCCAGTCCTCGGCGTGATCGGCGAATCGGGTCCAGTCGTCCATGAGCAGGCCGCCGCCCGCGGTATCCGGCCCCATATTCCCGTGCAACGCCACGATCAGCGGACTGCCCGGTTCCCGGGGTGGCCGCAGGTGAAAGCTGCGCGGCCGGCCGTCGTGGGTCAGCTCGCCCGGAATCAATGCGGCAGTCATCGGCTCCCCTCTGTGTGGCGTGCCCGTGCGCCGTCGAATCAATACAGTAACCGGCGGCGTCGCGTCCGATTCCGGGTGAACTCCTGGACCGAATCGGGTGAGATCTCCGGGACCGGCGTTGACCGTCGGCGCGGGTGTGCTGACAGTTGTCCCGGGCCGCGCCACTCCCTTGCAAAGCGGTGTTCACCTGGTGTTGCCGGCCGGATTCGTCTTCCTCACGGCAAGTCCTCGAGGGCGAATCGTTGTGGCCGGTCACACGTGACGTGGATCATAGCGATAGCAGATCCGTGCTGATAACACGTTGCAGAACGCGCGTTCACTTAGAAAAACATGCATGTGAGCTGGATTTATCGCTGCCCTTCACGCAGGTCTCGGAGCGGTCACCCTCACACCGTGACCAGCTTTACTGTAACTAGTTGTAACCGATAGCTTCGTGTTGGCAGTGTTGCCGATCACGGAGAGACGATTGTGAAATTCGAGCCACACCGCCCGGACCCGGCCCGCCGCCCATGGCGCCGGTGACCCGGGCCTCCTCGGGCGCGTCCGCTGTTCGTATCGTTCGCAAGAATTTCTCGGACACCGTCGTGTCCGCACTGCGAACCTTCGGCAGGGCAGTGGATATCGCCCGGGAATCGGTGACCGGCACGACCACCGACATCGTCCGGCGCGAATTCCAGTGGCGGGAAGCGATTCTGCAGGCGTGGCGGCTGGTGACGGTGACCGCGATCCCCGCGATCCTGATCGCCATCCCGTTCGGCGTGATCGTCTCGGTGCAGGTCGGCAACCTCATCCACACCCTGGGCGCGGATTCGCTGCTCGGCGCGACCGGTGGGCTCGGGGTGATCAAACAGGGCGCGCCGCTGGCCACCGGCTTCCTGCTCGGCGGCGCGGGCGCGGCCGCGATCGCCGCCGATCTGGGCGCCCGCACTATCCGCGAGGAAATCGACGCGCTCAATACGATGGGCATCTCGCCGATCCACCGGCTGGTGATCCCGCGGCTGGTGGCGATGATCCTCGTCGCGCCGCTGCTGAACATCCTCATCATCTTCGTCGGCATCGTCGCCGGCTATGCCGTGGCCGTCGGCGGGCAGAACGTCACCCCCGGAAGTTATTGGGCCACTTTCGGATCCTTCACCACCGTCGCCGACGTGTGGGTGTCGCTGCTCAAGGCGGTGCTGTTCGGATTCCTGGTGGTGATCATCGCCTGTCAGCGCGGACTGGAGGCCAAGGGCGGCCCGCGCGGGGTGGCCGACGCCGTGAACGCGGCCGTGGTGCTGTCGGTGGTGTCGATCGCGATCGTCAATCTCGGCGTGACCCAGGTGGTCGAGATGTTCCTGCCGACGAGGCTGGTCTGAGGTGGCGATTTCGACCTATATGCCCAAGGGGCTCAGCCACTTCGTGCGCTTCTATCGCCGCCGCGGTCTGCTCCTGGCGCGCGTCGAGGGACTGGGTTTCGTCCTGGCCTTCATCTGGCAGGTGCTGTCGTCGATTCCCTTGACGCTCAGGCGGTATCGGGACGAGACGCTGCGCATCATCTCCGATATGACCTGGGGGCGCGGGTCGGTGATCGTCGGCGGCGGCACGGTGCCGATGATGATCGTGCTGGGCCTGGTGATGGGCGCCTCGGTGGCCGTCGAATCCTTCACCATGCTGAACATCCTGGGCATGGGCCCGGTGTCGGGCATCGTCTCGGCCTACGCCACCACCCGCGAGCTGGCCCCGATCGTGGCCGCCATCGGATTCGCCGCCCAGGCCGGCTGCCGCATGACCGCCGAGATCGGCTCGATGCGCATCTCGGAGGAGATCGACGCGATCGAGGCGCTGGGCCTGCGGTCGGTCCCGTTCGTGGTGACCACCCGGGTGATCGCCGGGGCCATCTCGATCGTGCCGACCTTCCTGATCGGGCTGATCCTGTCGTATCTGGCCTGCCGCGGGCTCATCACACTGGTCCACGGCCAGTCCGCCGGTGTCTACGACCACTACTTCTTCCAGTTCGTTTCCGGATTCGACGTGATCGCCGCGGTGATCAAGGTGGCGATCTTCGCGACCGTCGTGATCCTCATCCACAGCTATTACGGCTTCTTCGCCACCGGTGGGCCCGAGGGTGTCGGCATCGCGTCCGGCCGCGCGGTGCGTGCGTCGTCGGTCGCGATCGTGGCCATCGACATGGTGCTGACGCTGATGCTGTGGGGTTTCAACGCGTCGATCGACTTCACGGGGTAGTACAGGTGCCGAATTACGGAATGCCCGGAGTGGCGGTGGACAAGCGGCGCTCGCTGCTGGTCGGCGGGGTCGCGATCGCGGTCGTGGCCGCCGTCGCGATCGCCTCGCTGGCCTATCGCGGCCTGCGCTCCGACGACAGTCTGCACATCGCCCTGCACACCGAGCAGATCGGTGACGGCGTGCTGGCCGGCACACCGGTGCGGGTGGACGGTGTGCAAGTCGGCGAGGTCGCGGCGATCGTGCCCGCCGACGGGGGCACCCAGCGAATCAGTCTGCGGCTGGACCGATCTCAGCTGCACGGCATCGACGACAGCCTCCGGGTGGACTACGCGCCGGCGAACCTGTTCGGTATCAGTGAGATCGAACTGCGGCCCGGTTCCGGCGGCGCCCCGTTGCGCGGCGGGTCGACGATCGACCTGACCGGACAGCGCGCCGACGCGGTCTACGACGCGACCATGGGGGGTCTGCTGCGCGGGCTGTCGCAGACCGGCAACGCTCTGCTGACTCCGCAGATGGCCACGGTGATCGCCCAGGTCTCCAACGATGTGCGTGGTTTCACGCCGCTGGCCCAGGCGTTGATCTCGGTAGCGCAGACCATCACCGACAACCAGACGATGCCCAGTTCCGAACTGGTCGGACGGCTCGGCCCGGCCTTCGACGGCGGCGGGCGCTTCGCGGGCGCGACCATCCAGGTGCTCGATCTGCTGCGCAATATTCCACGGTTGCAGGATCATCGGGGCTCCTACGACGCCGGAACCACGGCGCTGACCGGTTCCGTGCTGCCCGCGCTGGCCGGCCTCGGCACGCGTGCCGGTTCCGAATTGTCCGGCGCCACAGACACTCTGGCGCCGATGCTCGCGGTCCTGGCGCAGCTGGTTCCGCATCCGCAGCAATCCGGCGCCGATCTCACCGAACTCGTGCGCCGCCTGCGCGCCGGACTGCACGACACCCCGGACGGCCCGGTGCTCGACACGGAAGTCGACGTGCGCGGCGTGCCGGTGCTGGCACCACTGCTGGGAGGAATCCGATGAAGGTCGGCGCCGCCGCCTGGCGGCTGGGTCTGTTCGCGGTGGTGATGATCGTCGTGCTGTCGGTGGTGTTCACCGCGATCAAGCGGCCCGTCGCCGGCGACACCGACACGCATCAGGCGCTGTTCACCGATGCCAACGGGCTCAAGGTGGGCGACGACGTGCGCCAGTTCGGGGTGCAGGTCGGCAAGGTCGAGGACATCTCGCTCGACGGGGCACTGGCGCGAGTCCGGTTGTCGCTGAAGACCGATGCGCCGATCTTCGACAATTCGAAGCTCGCGATCCGCTATCAGAATCTCACCGGTCAGCGCTATATCGATCTGCAGCAGCAGCCGAAGCCGGGAACGCGGCTGCCGGCCGGCCGCACCATCGGCGTCGACCACACCGTGCCGTCGTTCGATGTCACGAGCATGTTCAACGGCCTGAAACCGGTGCTGGCCACCATTTCCCCGGAGGCGATCAACCAGTTCAGCGCCAGCATGGTCGCGCTGATAGAGGGCGACGGCACCAACGTCGAACCGGTGCTGGCCGCGATCGGCCGGCTCGCCTCCTACGTGGACAACCGCCAGCAGGTTATCGGCGCCCTCATCCACAACATGTCCGATCTGTCGCAGCGCGTCGGCGGGCGGGTGCACTACCTGGTGCCGCTGCTGGCCCGGCTGACCGACATCTTCGAGGCCCTGCAGACCAATATCGGCGGGCTGGCGCAGTTCGCGATGGCCGCGCCGTCGGTGCTGGGACCGTTGGACAGCCTGTTCGACGCCCTCGGCCTGCAGTCCGGCACCGATGTCGACGCGCTCATCCGGCGGCTGTTCCCCGACCCGAAAGAGGCCGTGGACGTCTTCGGCAAGTTGCCGGCCCTGCTCGGCGGACTGGACGCGGCCACACCGAAGCCGGTGGCGGGCTGGAAACCGCAGTGCTCCAAGGGAAATGCCGAACTACCGCAGGTGGTGCAGGTGCTCGTCGCGGGACAGCAGGTGGCGATATGCAACGGCTGAATCGGCGCGTCGCGGACGCGGCCACCACCCGCCGCCGGGAAATCCGGCTCGGTATCGTCGGCGTCGCGCTGGTCGTGGTCTGCGTGGCGGCCGCCGGCATCCTGTATGTGGTGCCGTTCGGCAAGAAGACCTACAGCGCCGAACTGTCCGAAGCGCAGTCGGTGAAGGTCGGCGACGATATTCGCGTCGCCGGTATCCCGGTCGGCAAGGTGGAATCGCTCGAGCTGCATCCGGATCGGGTGCGGATGCGGTTCACCGTCGATTCGGACGTCTTCGTCGGCGACCGGTCCACGTTGGACATCCGGATGCTGACCATCGTCGGCGGCAACTACGTCGCGCTGTTTCCCGCGGGCGATGAACCGCTGGGCGACAAGGCGATTCCGATGGATCGCGTGCGGCTTCCCTACAGTCTCGTGCAGACCTTCCAGGACGCGGCGCAACCGTTGCGGCAGATCGACGGCGACACGCTGCGCCGCAATCTCGCGGCCATGGACACCTCGATCGAGTCCGCACCGGATGCGCTGCGCACCACCCTGAACACGCTCGGCACCTACGTCGACGCGCTCAACCGGCAGCGCACCCAGGTCACCGACGCGATCGCGGTGGCCGACGAATACGTCACCATGTACGACGGGGCAAAACACGATCTCGGCCGCTTGATGGTCAACGTCGACCAGATGGAGACGTTGCTGGTCGACAAGCGCGCCGAACTGCGCGAGGGCGTGCGGTTGCTGCGCGCGGTGATCGAGCGGGTCGCGGCGCTGGCGCCCACCTACGATTCGGCACTGAAACCGAAACTCCAGCAGTTGAGTGACGCGCTGCCGCAGTTGGAAAAGCTCGGTGGCGAACTCGAGCCGGTGATCGGCACGGTGCAGAGCCTGCAGCAGAAGTTCGCGCAACTCAGCGGTGTGGACGACGCGGTGACCGTCGATCAGTCGGCGCAGACGGTCGGCGCACCGGCCGCCCACCGGTGTATTCCGGTGCCGGGGAAGGACTGCTGATGCTGCACAAGCTGCTCGGTTCGCGGGCCTTCATGTCGATCGCCGGGACGGTGGCCGTCGTCGCGGTCGCGGTGGTGGGCTATCTCGTCGCGTTCCAGCCACTGAAGGCGACCACGGCCTACTGCGCGATCATGCCCGACAGCGTCGGGCTCTACCCCGGCAACCAGGTCACCATGCGCGGCATCACCGTCGGTACGGTGAAATCCGTTGCCGTGCAAGGTAACGCGGTCAAGGTCGAATTCGATGTCGACACCGGTCATCCGGTCCTCGCCGACGCCGGTGCCACGACCCTGTCGGACAGCATCGTGGCCTCCCGCGAACTCGCGGTGGTGTCCGGCGGCAAGGACACCGCGCGCTGGGATCCCGCCCACTGCCTCACCAAGACTCTGACCCCCAAGAGCATCAGCGACACCCTGAACGCGCTGGCCCAGCTGTCGTCGCAGATCCAGGGCCCCGACGCCGCGCACCACGATGCGCTCGCCCGCGGACTCACCTCGCTGGACAACGCCACGGCGGGCACGGGGCCGCAAATCAACGCGCTGGTGCAGAAGCTCGGCGCCGCACTCTCCGCGCCGGACGCCGATATCGCCCATCTGGCAGGCATTTTCGATGCGTTCGCCTCGGTGTCCAAGGATGTGGAGGCGCACTGGGGTGAGCTGAAGACGATGCTCACCCGCCTGGGCCCGGTCCTGGACCAGGCCACCGAGGATCTGCTGCAGCCCGGCGCGGCGCTGTTCGACGGCCTCGGTCAGGTGCTGCCGATGCTCAACGACATCACCACCCTGTTCGGCGATCCGATCATGCGCGCCCTCGACGACACGGTCCCGCTGGTGAAATTCCTGCGCGCGAACGTGGGCTCACTGGCCCAGATGATCTCGCTGACACCGGTTCTGGCCCAGGTCGTGCACACGGTCGGCGACTCCGGCATCGGTTATGCCCCGCCGAAGGTGGCGATTCCGCAGGACCACGCCGACCAGGTGTGCGCGGCGGTCGACGCCCTCGCCCCCGGACGCTGCACCGCGGCCGACGGTCTGGCGAAGGTGGACATGGCGGCCCTGATATTCGGATTGGCAGGTGCGCGATGAGATTTCGGCGATTCACGCTCGGCTCGGCGATCGTCGTGGCGGCCGCGCTGTCGGCCGCCGGATGCGCGTTCGACCCGTCGTCGGTACCGGTGCCGGGAACCACGGTGTCCGGTCCGACCTACCACGTGCGCATCGAGTTCTCGAATGTGCTGAACCTGCCCGCGCGCGCCAAGATCATGGCCAACGGAGCGCAGGTCGGCACGGTCTCCGGGGTGACCGTCGTGAAACCCGGCGCCGCGGGCGGACACGGCGGCTACGTCGTGGTCGACGCCGACATCTCGAAGTCGGTGCGCCTTCCCGCGACCACCGTCGCGGAGCTACGGCAGAACACGGTGCTCGGCGATATCCACGTCGCGCTGACCACACCGCCGAAGGGTTTCGGCACGCTGCTGCACGACGGATCCACGATCCCGATGGCACAGACGAAACCGCCTGTGCAACTAGAGGATACGATGGCTCTGGTCGCCGCGTTCACCCAGGGCGGTGCGGTCACCCAGCTGCAGGACGTCATCGAGCAGTTCAATCGCACGCTGCCGCAGGATCCGGCGCAGACCGCCCGGATCTCGCACACCATGGCCACCGATGCCACGGATCTGGCCGACAACCTGGACAGCGTCGACGCGCTGCTCAACGGTCTGGGCACGAATGCGCAAGTGCTGCACGATATTCAGCCGGAGCTCGACGACATCCTCGGCCGTACCTCGGTCGATCAGATGAACGGCATCACCGACTCCATCGTGGGCGTGACGAAGATCTTCGGTGGGCTGGGGCCGGTGGGTGCGTCGCTGACCTGGCTCGGGCCGGTGCTGCGTGATGCCGACGGGGCGGCCCGGGCGTTCGCGCCGCTGCTGCTCTCGGCCGGCCCGGTGGACCTGAGCCGTCCGTCGAATCTGCAGGCCGTCGTGGAACTGTTGCGCGACAAGGTGATTCCGTTCGTCGAACGCGGGCCGAAGGTGAACATCGTCGGTGTGCGCTCGGATGCGTCCGCGAACGTGCCGCCCGATCAGCAGACCGACCGCATCCTGGCGACCCTGCGGATGATCGGAGTGGTGCGATGAGATGGGGTGTGCTGACCTCGCTGGGCGGCATCGTCGCGATCACCGTGCTGGGAGCGAGCTATCTGACCTTCGGCGTCGTCCGCGCCGATCCGTTCGCCGACTACCACCGAACCACCATGGTGCTGACCGATTCCGGTGGTCTGGGCGTGGGATCGCCGGTGCTGCTCACCGGACTCGAGGTCGGCCGCGTGACCGCCGTGCGGCATACCGCCGCGGGTGTCGAGGTCGGGATGCGGCTGGCGGCGGACAAACGCGTGCCGGCCGACAGCACGGTGACCATCGAACATCTGTCGGCCCTCGGCGAACCGTATGTCGAATTCCGGCCCGTCTCGGGCAACGGGCCGTACCTGCACGACGGCCAGCGCCTGGAAACGTCGAATGTGCGCATGCCGCTGTCCATTCCGGACGTCGCGCGGCTGGTCACCAAGACCATGAACCAGCTCGATCCCGAGGTGGTGGGCTCGCTGGTCGCCACCGCGAGCTCCGCGCTGAACGGCACCGATGCCGCGATTCCGAATCTGACGCGATCCGGAGATCTGCTGGCCGCCGCGATCATGAGCCGCAGCCCGCGAATCGCGGATCTGCTCAACAGCTTTCAGGCCGCGGCGGCCGACATCGAGTGGGCCGGTCCGGCCACCAGTACGGCCGCGCCGGCGTTCGTGCGGTTCACCCACGCCCTGAACGTTCTGGTCGCGGCGGTGGGCCGGATGGTGGACGCGCGTCCCGCCGGAAGCTACACCGAGGGCAACGGTCTGGCGCCGTTCCTGGCGAAGCTGACCGACCGGCTCGCGGAACTCGGCCCGGAGTTGAAGTCGCTGGGGCCGGCGCTCGCGCCGCTCGCGGAGGCGACCACGAATGCCGCGCCGCGCATCGACATCTCCAGTCTGATCACGCAGGCCCTCGACGATGTGGGCACCGACGGAACCGTGCGGGTGCGGATCAATGTCAAGTAGTACCACCGAGAAGGAGGACACCGTGTCGAACGACACTGGTACCGAACCGAAGCGGGCAGTCGACGCGGAGGCCGAGTCCTCCGTGCCCACCACCACAGAGTCCACCACCGCCGAGTCCACCGCCGCCGAGACCGGGGCGAAACCCGCGAAATCGCCTCGCACACTGTCGATCCGGCTCTCCACCGTGGTCACGGCGGCGGCCGCAGTGGCCTTGATCGCGTTGGCCGCGGTCTTCGGATCGCTGTGGCTGTCGGCGCGCGGCGATCTGCACGACCGCGACGACCGGGCGGCGGCGCAGCAGCATGCCGAACAGGTCGCCACGGATTACGCGGTCGGCGCCTCGAATATCGACTACCAGAACGTCGGCGCGTGGATCGGCAAACTGAAGGCCGGCACCTCGTCGCAACTGGCGCAGAAGTTCGACGCCACCGCGCCGAAGCTGCAGGAGATCCTGGTCCCGCTGAAGTGGACCTCGTCGGCGACCCCGATCGCCGCCAAGGTGATGAGCAACGAGAACGGCGTCTACAAGGTCGACGTGTTCCTCGACGTCAACTCCACCAGCGCGCAGACGCCCCAGGGGGCGCAGACCACCGTCACCTACACGGTCGACATCGATCCGGGCAGCGGCTGGAAGGTGACCGACGTCGGCGGGATGGCCGGGGCCCTGCCCAAGCAGTGACGCGCCTGCGGAGCAGTAGCAGCGGTCAGTGGCCGGGCAGGACGCACACGGTGTCGAGTCCGAGCACGCGGTTGAGCCGGCCGAACGCCAGCCACGAGCCGATGCACATACTCAACTCGACGATTTCGGCCTGACTGTAGTGCGCCCGCATCCGGGTCCAGAACTCGTCGTCGAGGTTGTGGTGATCGAGTGCGTAGCGTTCGGCGTATTCGGCGGCCAGCCGGGTCCGGTCGTCGAAGGAATCGGTGGTTCGCCATTCGGTGACGGCCTGGTCGAACCCGATCTCCACCTTCTGTCCGTCGCGTTCGGTGCGCCAGTCCTGACAGAACAGGCAGCCGTTGATCTGGGCGATCCGCAACCGCGCCGCCTCGAATTCCCGCAGTCCGAGGGTGCTGTGCGAGTAGACCGCCAGCGACAACTTCGAGGCGGCGGGTCCGATGCCCGGCACCATCTCACCCCAGACGTAGCCGATCGGATCCTTCCCCTCGGGGATATCGATGTTCATTGCGGTGTCCTTTCGGATGGGGCGCTCGCGAATCTGCCGACGGCGGGGCGCAAGGGAACGTCGAGGGCGTCGTAGAGACCGGGCTCGGCCGCGGCCAGCCAGTCGATGGCGTTGACCAATCTGCCGACGGCAGTGGCATTTCCGCCGGCGGCGCGGTTACCGCCCTCGGTCTCGGCCTCGACGGTCACCTCGATGCGCGGATCGCCCTCCACGATGATGCGATGCGCGCCCGCACCGTCGGGCGGGCGCGGCCAGTCCGGTGCGCAGCCGGGATGGATGCGGGTGACGTGTTCGATCACGATGCGCGGCCGGCCGCCGACCATGCCCTGCACCTCGAACCGCACCGCGCCCTGGGTGCCCGCCTCGAAGTCACCCATCGCCGCGGTGGTCACCGTGGTGTCGAGGGCGCGGCGGTCCAGCGTCTCGCGGATACCGTCGAGTTCGGCGCCCAGGGCGCGTGCCATCAGCCGAATCTGCCCGCCCCACACCATGGTCGGGACGCCGGGCGCGGTCATCGGCGGTTCGTAGTCCATCGGCTGGCCCATCCCGACCAGGTAACGCACCGAATCCGGCTGGTCGTAGGTGGAATAGTCGAAGATCTCCTGGCAGCGGATCGTGTCCACCCGGTGCCCCAGCCCGCTCACCAGCAACGGCAGCACGTCGTTACCCCACCCGGGGTCGATACCGGAGACGAACAGCGAACCGCCGCCCGCCGCGATCGCCGCCCGCACCGGCTCGCGCACCTCGGCGGGGGCGTTGCGCGGATCGTAGAGCGCGTAGAGCGCGGGCGTGACGACCACCGCGCCGGCGCGGATGGCGGTGACGATATCGCGCAGTGCGTCGTCGGGCCGGATATCGCCGGACGCGGCGTACACGACCGCCCGGGGATGGCGCGCCAGCAGGGCGTCGACATCGGCCGAGGCCGTGACGCCGAGGTCGTGGTCGAGACCGGCCAGCCGGCCCGCATCGCGCCCGACCTTGGCCGGATCGTGCACCAGCACCCCGGTCAATTCCAGGTCGGGATGCGCGTGCACGGCCCGGATCGCGGCACGGCCGACATTGCCCGTACCCCAGACGATCGTCGAGATCATCCCACCGACACTAGCAAGCGCTTGGTTCGCTGTGGGCGTTTTGCGTGGGTCGGTCCGCGGTCCCGTATCGGACATGAGGTCGTCGGCTGAGCTCGGCGTGCGGGGACGTTCGGTACTCTGATCGGCATGGCGATGCGGATCCGTTCGACGGCGCTGATGTTGTGCGCCGTCGTGCTGTCCATCGTCGCCGTCACGGTTGTGCCTGCGGGCGAACCGAATTCGCTGCTGGCGGTCGGAGCCGCGGCGATTCTCGCCTTGGCGGTGGTCGCCGCCTGTTCCGGCCGAATGCGGCCGGTGCCGGTCGCGGTCCACAGTGGACCTCCCGGTTCCGCGCAGCAGCGGCGACGGGGTTCCTTTCTCCGACAGAGCAATCCGGATACGGCGGGCCGGGTGCGGCCCAGGGCACCGGGTCACCGGAGCTGATCGCGCGTCACCATGCCGGTGCTCTCACCGGCCGCAGTGAACGCGCGGCTGCTCGGCCGACCCTGTTCACTCGCCCGTACCTTCACGGGTGCCTCGAAGTGAGGTGATATCCCATGCTCGATTTCGTGTACTACCCGGTCGCCGCCGTTCTCTGGCTCTGGCACACCGGATTCGCCGTTCCGTTCGGCGCCGCGAGCGGCCTGTCCTGGGCCCTGGCGATCGTCATGCTGGTGGTGACCCTGCGCGCCGTCCTGTATCGGCCGTACCTGGCTCAGGTCCGCTTCTCACGCACCATGGCGGTGCTGCAACCGAAGATGCGGCAGCTGCGCGCCGAATGCGGTGACGACCGCGAGCGGCTCGCCGTCGAAACCCGGAAACTGCAGCAGCAGCACAACTTCAACGTGCTCAGCGGCTGTCTGCCGGTGCTCGCGCAATTGCTGATGTTCGTGGGACTGCTGCATGTGCTGCATTCCTTCGACCGCACCGCGGTCTCGCATGTGCCGTTCCTCGGCAGTTCCACCGCGATGACGGCGGCACAGAACGCCGACACCGCGAATTACGTGTTCGCACCGGAACAGGTGCGGTCGTTCGTGCACGCCGATCTGTTCGGCGCGCCGCTGTCGGCGACACTCACCTCCACCGATTCGGTCGCGTCGGTGGCCGTGGTGGCGATCCCGCTGGTGCTGATCGCGGCCGTCGCGACCCACTGCACCGCGCGGGCGTCGATCGCCCGCCAGCTCGAGACCACTGCGCAGATGCGGCTGATCAACGCGATGACGCTGTGGCTGTTCCCGCTCGGCACACTGGTCGCCGGACTGGTGATGCCGATCGGCATTCTGGTCTACTTCGCGGCCGGCAACACCTGGACCTTCGTGCAGCAGCATGTGGTCCATCGCAGGCTCGGCCCTGTGGAACCCTCACCGCCACCGGCAGTTCCGACGATCTAGGTCCGTTCCGGTTCGGCCGCCGCGGTCTCGTGGACGTCCGTATGCGGGGCGCCCCAGCCGATATGCGATTCGGCGCGCAGGCGATCGATCATATGCGGATAGTGCAACTCGAATGCCGGTCGTTCCGAACGGATCCGGGGCAGTTCGTAGAAGTTGTGCCGCGGCGGCGGGCAGGTCGTTGCCCATTCCAGCGAATTGCCGTACCCCCACGGGTCGTCCACCGTGACCACCTCGCCGTAGCGGTAGCTGCGGAACACATTCCAGACGAAGGTGATCATCGAGAAGCCGAGGATGAACGAGCCGATGGTGGACACGGTATTGAGCGTGGTGAATCCGTCGGAGGGCAGATAGTCGGCGTAGCGGCGCGGCATACCTTCGTTGCCCAGCCAGTGCTGGACCAGGAAGGTGGTGTGGAAACCCAGGAAGGTGGTCCAGAAGTGGATCTTGCCGAGCCGCTCGTCGAGCAGCCGGCCGGTCATCTTCGGGAACCAGAAGTAGATCCCGCCGAAGGTCGCGAACACGATCGTCCCGAACAACACGTAATGGAAGTGCGCCACAACGAAATACGTGTCGGTGACGTGGAAATCCAGCGGCGGGCTGGCGAGGATGACACCCGACAGGCCGCCGAACAGGAAGGTGACCAGGAATCCCAGCGCCCACAGCATCGGCGTTTCGAACGTCAGCTGCCCCTTCCACATCGTGCCGATCCAGTTGAAGAACTTCACCCCGGTCGGCACGGCGATCATGAAGGTCATGAACGAGAAGTACGGCAGCAG
>NZ_BDBL01000042.1 GCF_001612965.1 Nocardia kruczakiae NBRC 101016 | reverse complement strand
TGGCCGAAGTACCAGAACAGGTGCTGGTAGAGCAGGTTGCCGCCGGTGGCCGGATCGTAGATGTGTCCACCGAGATGACGGTCGTAGGCCAGCGCCATGAGCGCCGCGGTGAGGATCGGGAAAGCCAGCAGGACCAGCACGCTGGTGACCACGATGTTCCAGGTGAACAGCGGCATCCGGAACAGGGTCATCCCCGGTGCGCGCAGGACGACCACGGTGGTGAGCATATTGACCCCGCCGAGAATCGTGCCCAGACCGGAGACGGCCAGACCCAGAATCCACATGTCGCAGCCCACGCCGGGGGAGTGCACGATATCCGACAGCGGCGTGTAGGCGGTCCATCCGAAGTCCGCGGCGCCGCCGGGAGTGACGAATCCGGCGGTGGCGATCGAGGCGCCGAACAGATAGAGCCAGTAGCTGAGCGCGTTCAGTCGCGGGAACGCCACATCGGGGGCGCCGATCTGCAACGGCAGGATGCAGTTGGCGAAGCCGAACACGATGGGCGTGGCATAGAACAGCAACATCAGCGTGCCGTGCATGGTGAACAGCTGATTGAACTGTTCCGGCGACAGGAACTGCAGACCTGGCCGGGCGAGCTCGGACCGCATCAGCAGCGCCATCAGCCCGCCGACGAGGAAGAACGCCATCGAGCTGACGATGTACATCATGCCGAGCAGCTTCGGATCGGTCGTCGTGACGATCGACCAGATCTGGGAACCCTTCGGGGCGATCCGCCGGGGATAAGGCCTTACGGCTTCGATCTCGGCGGCGCCTCGAGACGGTGCTGTGGTCACAGTTCCTCCTCGAGCCCAACCATCTTCGAGTGTGGCACCGCGGCAAGATCAACGTGTTCGAATCCGCCCGGCATCGGTATGCGATCGGTGGTGACCTTCGGGACGGGGCCCATGCTCCCATCGATACCCACTTCGCGGCGGATGGATCGCCGGAAACGTCCACGTGGATCGCTGGAAAGTAACGGATGCATCGGCGACCTCCACGGAAAGGGGGGCCGAGGGTACGGTGGGACCCGACCGTTTCGGAGTGGTTCTGCGAGTGAGTGCGGCGATGCGGACCGTAGCTGTCCGTTCGCTCGCCGCTGCGACGACGAGATTCCGAGATACGAGGTGTGGACATGACCGCTGCCTGGCCCAGTTCGTTCAATTCCTTCGACGACCTGTTCAACCGCTTCTTCGGCCCCGGTATGGCCGCGCAGCCGCCGGTGCAGCGCATCGATCTGGGACGGCTGCTCAGCGACAGCGCCAAGGAGCTGATCGCGATCGCCCGGTCGGCCGCGCAGGACTGGGGAAATCCGGAGGTCACCGCCGAACATCTGCTCTACGCCGCCACTCAGGTCGAGCCGTCGCGCGGGATCATCGGCCAGCTGGGCCTGGATCCGGACAAGGTCGCCGCGCAGATGCGTGGTGCGGCCGGCAGTGGAGAGGCCACCGCGACCGCGGGCGGGCAGGTGGTGCTCGGACCCGGCGCCAAACTGGCCCTGCGCACCGCACAACGCAACGCCGCCGAGGCGGGATCCAGCTACATCGGCCCGGAACATATTCTGCTCGGCATCGCCGACAACCCGGAAAGCCCTGCCGTGCAGTCCCTTTCGGGCGCGAAACTGCCGGTCGCGGAGGGACAGAAGAAGCCCACCGACACTCCGACACTCGACGAATACGGCCGGGACCTGACCGCCGAGGCCCGCGCGGGCAAGGTCGACCCGGTCGTCGGCCGCGCCGAGGAGATCGAGCAGACCGTGGAAATCCTGTCCCGGCGGCGCAAGAACAATCCGGTGCTCATCGGCGATCCCGGCGTCGGCAAGACCGCGATCGTCGAAGGTCTGGCGCAGCGGATCGTCAACGGCGATGTCCCCAGCACGCTGGCCGATCGGCGGGTGGTGGCCCTCGATGTGGGCTCGCTGGTGGCGGGCAGCAAATATCGCGGCGAATTCGAGGAGCGGCTGACCAAGATTCTCGACGAGGTCCGCGAGCACTCCGGCGAACTGGTGTTGTTCATCGACGAGTTGCACACCATCGTGGGCGCCGGCACCGGCGGCGAGGGTTCGATGGACGCCGGCAATCTGCTCAAGCCGGCGCTGGCCCGCGGCGAACTCCATGCCATCGGCGCCACCACCGTCGACGAATACCGGCGCTACATCGAAAAGGATGCCGCCCTGGAGCGCCGCTTCCAGCCGGTGCTGGTCCCCGAACCGTCGGTCTCCGACACCATCGAAATCCTGCGCGGACTCAGCGACGTCTACGAGGAACACCACCAGGTGCACTACGACGACGAGGCGTTGGTCGCCGCCGCGGAGCTCTCGGACCGCTACATCACCGACCGGTTCATGCCCGACAAGGCGATCGATCTGGTCGACCAGGCCGGTGCCCGGGTCCGGTTGCGCACCCGCATGCCGGGCCCGGATCTGCGTGCGGCACAGGAGGAATTGTCGCGCCTCGAACGGGAGAAGGATGCCGCCGTCGCGGGCGAGGACTACGCCCGCGCGGACGAACTCAAGGGCGAGATCACCGCCGCCGAGGAGCGGATCGGCCACATCACCGCCGACGAGGCGCCGACGGTCACGCTCGACGACATCGCCGAGGTGGTGTCCAGGCAGACCGGAATTCCGGTGTCGGAGTTGACCGTCGAGGAACGCCAGCGTCTGCTGCAACTCGAGGACGTGCTGCACAAGCGGGTGATCGGGCAGGACGAGGCGATCGTGGCGGTCGCCGAGGCGGTGCGCCGCGCCCGGGCCGGGATGAAGGATCCGAACCGCCCGATCGGCTCGTTCCTGTTCCTCGGCCCGACCGGTGTCGGTAAGACCGAATTGGCGAAAGCTTTGGCGGAGGCGGTATTCGGCGACGAGGACCGGTTGATCCGATTCGACATGAGCGAATTCCAGGAGAAGCACACGGTGTCCCGGCTGGTCGGCGCACCGCCCGGATATGTGGGCTACGAGGATGCCGCGCAGCTCACCGACAAGGTTCGCCGCCAGCCGTATTCGGTGATCCTGTTCGACGAGGTGGAGAAGGCCCATCCGGACGTGTTCAACGTGCTGCTGCAGTTGCTCGACGACGGGCGCGTCACCGATGCCAAGGGCCGCACCGTCGATTTCAAGAACACCATCGTGATCATGACCAGCAATATCGGTTCGGATCTGATCCTGAAGGCCACCTCGGCGGAGCTCGACGCCATCACCCCACGACTGATGGAGCGGCTGCAACAGCACTTCCGCCCGGAATTCCTCAACCGCATCGACGAGACCATCGTGTTCCACCGGCTCGACCAGGAACAGTTGCGCCGCATCGTCGATCTGGTTCTCGACGGCCCCCGTCGCCGCCTGCGCGCTCAGGACATCGAGCTCGACGTCACCGACGCGGCACGGGATTGGCTGTCCGAGAACGGATATCAGCCCGAATTCGGTGCCCGCCCACTGCGCCGGACGGTACAGAAGCAGCTGGAGAACCAGGTGTCCCGGCTGGTCCTCGGCGGCGAGCTCAACCCGGGCGACACCGTACGCGTCGACGCCGACGAGTCCGGACTGATCGTCGCCGCGGTGGCCGGCTCCGGAGCCGAACGCTCACTCGACGCCTCCGTGAACGGCCAGAAGCCGAAGGGAAAGAAGGCGAACGGCAAGGCGGAAGCCAAGTCGGAGAAGAAGTCCGGAGCGAAATCCGGGAAAAGCTGATCCAGGAGCGCGATCAGTCCGGTACGCGTTCGGCGATCGTCAGCCGGAAGCGGAAGTCGCTCATCGCGCCGTCGACCACGACCACCCAGCCGTCGGCGGTGCGGTAGCGCGTGCGGCGGCGCGGGCTGAGCGGATGGTGGGGGCGATAGGTGCGCGAGAGCTCCTCGGCGAGCCGTTCGGCATCGGACCGATCCGCTCCCGCCGGGTGGATCGAGGACAACTCCCACTGCCGGTAATCCTTCGAGGCGCCGACCTGCTCCTCCACCAGCACATGCCAATTCCCGGTGTTCATGGACTCATCATGCGGCAGTTGGGCGCGGCCTCGCGCGTCGTCGGCGGCGGATCGCACGGGCCGGCGCCGCGGCGACGGTCAGCCCGACGCTGTCGGATCCGCGGGGGCTTGCGCATAGACGCCGGCGGTGAGTTCGCGCATACATCTGACCACCAGAGGAGCGGGGCCGCCCGAATGTGTTGTAGTCGAAGGTATTTCGTCGATCGCGCCGACATGGGCCCGCGCCTGCGCCGGGCCGTCGTCGTCGGCCCATTGCTCCAGTCCGATGCGGATCGCGCCGGCGGCCGCGGCGGCAAGCGCTCGCAGACGCAGTCGATCGCTGTCCGGGGACAGCTTCGTCAGCAGCTCCAGCAGGGCGTGCTCGCCGGTGAGGTTGACCCGGAACCAGACCGCGCGCAGGGCCGTATCGTCGGCCATCGCGCGCAACAGGCCGCGGGTGATGTCGAGTTCGTCGCGGTCCACCACGGTCAGGGCGCGGATCGCGGCGATTTCCAGTTCCGCGATGGTAGGCAACCGGTCCGGTCCGTCGCCGAGGATGTCCAGCCAGCGAGACGCACCCGCCGACAGCATCGGTTCCACGGCATCCTCTTTGGTACGGCAATAGCGATAGAAGGTGCGCAGGCCGACGCCGGAGGCGGCGGCGATCTGCTCGGCGGTGACCGCCGCGGTGCCACGTTCGGCGAACAGGCGGGCGGCGGTGTGGGCGATCTCCATCCGGGTCGCCGACTTGCGTCGCTGGGCCAGGTTCGGCCGCGGCGATGCGGTGGCGGACGGGCCGGTTCTCGACTCGGGCATGAGTCACCTCCTGTCCGCACAGTCTAAGCGCGATTTGTCACTCTGGCACAACGTGCCACTCAGGCGTAGTGTGTCAATCGAACGTCAAAATCGCAGTTGAGGAGAGTTTCGCAATGGAGCGTTTCGCAGATCGCCGAGTTCTGATCACCGGCGCCGGATCCGGTATCGGCCGCGCCACCGTGCATCGCATCCTGTCCGAGGGTGGCACCGTGGTGGCCGCCGACGTCAGCGAGGCGGGCCTGGCCGAAACCGCGAAACAGGCTGCCGAGAAGGGCAGCGCCGATCGGCTGACCACCGTCACGATCGACATCTCCGACGAGTCCTCGGTGCAGGCCGGGGTCGCCAAGGCCGTGGAAACCCTGGGCGGGCTGGACGCGCTGGTCAACGCCGCCGGCATTCTCCGTTCGGCGCACACCCACGAGATGCCGCTGGCCGACTGGAACCGCATCATCACCACCAACCTCACGGGCACCTTCCTGATGATTCGCGAATCGCTGCCGGCGCTGCTGGACAGCGGTCGCGGCGTCATCGTGAACTTCGCTTCCACCTCCACCTACTTCGCGCACCCGTACATGGCCGCCTACGCCGCGTCCAAGGGCGGCATCATGTCCATGACCCATGCGCTGGCCTCGGAGTACTCCAAGCAGAACCTGCGCGCGGTGGCCGTGGCGCCCGGCTCGATCTCGAGCGATATGACCGACGGCCGCGGTCCGGGACTGCCCGAGGACGCCGATTTCTCGCTGTTCACCAAGCTGATGCCGATGCTCGGCCAGGGTTTCGCCTCGCCCGACACGGTCGCCGGTGTGGTGGCCATGCTCGCCTCCGACGACGGCGCCTTCATCACCGGCACCGAGGTGCGCATCGACGGCGGCACCCACGCCTGATCGGCCCGAATCGGTCCGGGCCGTCCCGGTCAACGGGAAAGCCCGGACCGAAACAGAAACCTGTTCTATTGTGCTGGCGGGGCCGATACCAGGAGGTGACCGCGATGGATCTGGTTGCGTTGGAAGAGATTCGTGCGTTGAAATACCGCTATCTGCGGACGCTGGATCTGCGGGAGTGGGACGAGTTCGCCGATACCCTCGCCGCGGACGCGGTGGCCGACTACGGCTCGCCCTCGGGCGGTGGACCGCTGCAGTTCCAGGGCCGCGACGCCATCGTCGGCTATCTCAGCGGCGCGATGACCGGCACCATGATCACCTCGCACGTGTGCAGTCACCCCGAGATCGCGGTGGACGGGGACTCCGCCTCCGGCAGTTGGTGCCTGGAGGATACGGTCATCGTTCCCGAACACGGGATCATGATTCGCGGCGCCGCGTACTACCGCGACACCTATCGCCGGGAATCCGACGGCCGCTGGCGCATCACGAGCACCGGATATCAGCGCAACTACGAGGCGATGATTCCGCTCGCCTCGATCCAGGGCTTCACCATCACCGCCAGCCGCTGGGACCCCAGCGTCACGCACTGAGCCGACGGCCGCTCAGGCTCGGGCGGCGCGCCGGATCGCGGTGGGAGTGCTGTCCCACCAGCGGCGCGCGCAGCGGGTCAGGGTGGCCTGTTCGGCGAGGCCGAGCAGTGAGGCGATCTGGCTCATCGGCAGATCCGTCGTGGTCAGATAGCGCCGCGCCTCACTGCGGCGCACATCGTCGACGATGGCGGCGAAGCTCGTGTGCTCGGCCGCCAGGCGGCGCTGCAGCGTGCGCGGATGGATCGTCAGAAGCCTTGCCACCGAATCGATCTGGGGGGCGGTCGTACCCAGCAGTTGCTGCACGGCGGCCCGCACCCCCGGCACCGTCGAGGCGCCGGTGTCGCCGGCCTGTTCGGCCAGGAACGCCACCGCCAGCCGGCGCAGATTCGCATCGCCGCCCGCGATGGCGCGCGACGTGAGATTGCTCGGCAGCCGCAGCATCGCCGCCGGTCGCTCGAAGCGCACCGGGACGCCGAAGAAGTTCTCGTAGGTCGCGCGCGAACCCGGCGGGCGGTACGGCAGCTCCACCGAGCGCAACCCGTACGGGCCTTCCACCAGCCGGATCAGTGTGCGATGCAGGAATCCCAGGCCCAGGTCGGTGCCCTGGACGGGTTGTGGAAATCCGGGTTCGACGCCGTAGCGCAGGGCCGTCACACCGCGGTCGCCGTAGGGATCCGGTTCGATGGTCAAGCTCAGCGAGCGCGCGTGCACGAACAGGTAGCGCGAGGTGCACTCCAGTGCATCGGCCAGGGTGGGGGAGCTGCGGATGGCCAGGGCGAGCGGTCCCAGCATGCCGAGGTCCTGCCGGGCGGCGATCCGCAGGCCCAGATCGGGACATCGCAGCCGGTCGGCGGCGATCTCCAGTACCAGCGCCATCGCCTCGTCGGAGACCAGCAGGTCGTCGGCATCGAGGGCGGCGATCGGGTAGCCGGCGGCGGCCGCGTATTCCTCCGCATTTCCCCCGAGTTCGGCCACGGTCGCGCGGAAACCGCGCAAACCGGCCGAGCGGATCACCGACATGTCGTCCAGAATCAAATACTTGTCGTGCAAAGTCAAGAATGCCCGGGAACGAACCAGCACACTGGAACCATGACCGCAGCTGGTGAATATGTCGATGTCGTCATCGTGGGCGCCGGTCTGTCCGGAATCGGCGCCGGTTACCGAGTGCAGACGGAATTGCCCGGAAAGTCCTATGCGATTCTCGAGGCGCGTGAGGCGCTGGGCGGCACCTGGGACCTGTTCCGATACCCGGGCATCCGTTCCGATTCGGATATGTTCACCCTCGGCTACCCGTTCGAGCCGTGGCGCGATGCCAAATCGATCGCCGACGGTCCCTCGATTCTGCGCTACATCACCGAGACGGCACGCCGCCACGGGATCGACAAGCATATTCGCTACGGCACCAAAGTCGTTGCGGCACAATGGTCCAGCGCCGAATCGCGCTGGACGCTGACCCTGCGGCAGGGTGATGCGGAGCGCACACTGAGCTGTCGCTTCCTCTATTCGTGCTCCGGCTACTACGACTACGACCAGGGGCACGCCCCCGAATTCCCGGGCGTGGAAACCTTTTCCGGCACCATGGTGCATCCGCAGTTCTGGCCCGAGGATCTCGACTACGCCGGCAAGAAGGTCGTGGTCATCGGCAGCGGCGCCACCGCCGTGACGCTGGTTCCGGCGATGGCCGAACAGGCCGAGCTGGTGACCATGCTGCAGCGTTCACCGACCTGGATCTCCGCGGTCCCCGGCCGGGACAAGCAGGCCGACAAGATTCGGGAACTGCTGCCGGCGGGCTTGGCGCACCGGGTGATCCGCACCAAGAACATCCTGTTCAACGTCGGTTTCTACCAGTACTGCCGGCGTCGCCCGCAGGCCGCGCGCAAGCTGCTGACCGGGCTGACCACTCGCATTCTCAAGGACGAGAAGCTGGTCGCCGAACACTTCACCCCGGAGTACAACCCGTGGGATCAGCGGCTGTGCGCGGTGCCGGATGCCGACTTCTTCAAGGCGATGCGTAAGGGCAAGGCCGAGGTGGTCACCGATCACATCGACGCCTTCGTGCCCGAGGGGATCCGGCTGAAGTCGGGCCGGGTGTTGCCCGCCGACATCGTCATCTCGGCAACCGGACTGAAACTGCTCGCCTTCGGCGGTATCGCGCTGGAGGTCGACGGTGAGCCGGTGAACCTGTCCGAGCGGTTCGTCTGGCAGGGGACGATGCTCACCGGCGTCCCCAACTTCGCGGTCTGCATCGGCTACACGAACGCGTCGTGGACGCTGCGCGCCGACCTGACCTCACGGCTCGTGTGCAAGGTGATCGCCCATATGGACCGGCGCGGATACGAGGCCGTGGTGCCGCAGCCGCAGGCCGAGCTCACCGAACATCCGCTGCTCGACCTCGCCTCGGGCTATATCCAGCGGTCCATCGGCGACTTCCCGCGCCAGGGCGACCGGCATCCGTGGAAGGTGCGCCAGAACTACCTGCTGGATTCGGCCACGACCATGCGCACGAATCTGGACAAGACACTGCAGCCGGTCCGGCGCACAGCGGTGCTGTCGAACGCCTGAGCGCGGCGCCGGACCGGTCCGTTCAGCTCGCCCAGGGGCCGACCCCGCCGATCTTGTCGATCCGTACCCGGGTCAGCAATCCCGGCGGGGCGTCGGCGGGCGGGAAGTTCAGTCCCGGTGCGGCCAGCACGGCGGCCAACTCCTTCAACAGTTCGGGCGCACCGCCCTCGACGATGCGCGCGGTGCCGGTGACCGACAGATACGGGCGCATGAACTCGCTCGGCTGATCCGAGACGATGGTCAACGCCACGCGCGGATCGCGGCGGACGTTGCGCACCTTCAGATAGTCGCCGAGGTGTGCGCTGACCAGCTCGTCGCCCTCGGGAGTCGACCGCAGCGCCACCCAGACGACGGAGATCTGCGGGCTGCCGTCGGCATTCAGGGTGACCAGGGTCGCGTTGGCGCCGGCGCCGACGAATTCGCGCGCGGAATCGGGAAGTCGCATATCCGCTCCGACGCCCGCGCGAACCGTTTCATTCCCGTGGTATCCGCCCGCGCCGCGCGGCCGGGACGCGATGTCTGATTTCCGCCGGTATTCGATCCGGGGCTCCGGCAGATTGGGGCTCGTACGGATCGAATACCGAAAGGATCAGCAATGACGGTCTACACGACGACGGCGAGCCCGCTCGGTGAGCTGATGCTCGTCGGCGAGCCGCGCCCGTCCGGTGTCGCGCTCACCGCCCTGTCCATCGCAGGCGGGAAAGGTGGTGCAGCGCAACCGAATTGGATCGAGGATCACGCACCGTTCGCCTCGGTGCTCGACCAGCTCGACGACTACTTCGCCGGGCAGCGCACCCGTTTCGAACTCGACTACGCGGTCGAAGGTAGTGAATTCCGGCGTCGGGTGTGGCAGGCGCTCGACGACATCCCGTACGGCCGCACGGTGACCTACGGCGACATCGCCGCCCGGGTCGGTGCGCCGCGGGCGGCGGTGCGGGCCGTCGGGTCCGCGATCGGCGCCAATCCGGTTCTGATCGTGCGGCCGTGCCATCGGGTGATCGGCGCGAACGGCCGCCTGACCGGCTATGCGGGCGGGATCGATCGCAAACGGCAACTGCTGGAGCTCGAACATGCCGCGTGAAAGTCGCCCCGCACCGCCCGTTCCGGGCCTGCCGTTCGGCGCTCGGGTGGATGCGCAGGACTGGACGCGGATAGCGGACGAACTCGATGAGCATGGATACGCGCTCAGCGGATGCCTGCTGAGCGCCGACGAGTGCGGTGCGCTCGCGGCGCTGTACACCGAGGACGACCGCTTCCGCTCCACCATCGAGATGTCGCGCCACCGTTTCGGGTCCGGCGAGTACCGCTACTTCACCCACGAACTGCCCGCGGCGGTGTCCGAGTTACGTGCCGCGCTGTATCCGAAACTGCTGCCCATCGCGCGGAACTGGGCGCAACGACTGGGCCGCCCCGGTTCGTGGCCGGACGCCCTCGACGACTGGATCTCCCAGTGTCACCGGGCCGGCCAGATTCGCTCGGCACAGATCTTGCTGCGCTACGGCCCCGGCGATTGGAACGCGCTCCACCGAGACCTCTTCGGCGACATGATCTTTCCGCTGCAGGTGGTGATCGGGCTCGATGCCGCCGGCTCGGACTACACCGGCGGCGAATTCCTGATGGTCGAACAACGCCCGCGCGCCCAATCCCGCGGCGCGGCAGTCGCTCTGCCGCAGGGGCACGGGCTGGTCTTCACCACCCGGGAACGCCCCGTACGGTCGGCGCGCGGCTGGTCGGCCGCGCCCATGCGCCACGGTGTGAGCGTGGTGCGCAGCGGGCATCGCCACACTCTGGGCCTGGTTTTCCACGATGCGTGAGGAATGCGGCGCGGCCGGGATTGCGGCGCGGGATTACCTACTGCTCGACTCGGACGCCGTGCCGTACCGCAGCCCGATCGCGGGCACCGTCGGCGGCCATCGGCGTCAGCGCATCTACGGGCGGCTGGACTGCCCGGCGGCACTGCGCGCACTGCGTCGCGGCAATTACGCCGCATACCGGGTGTTCTTCGCCGACGAGGCCACCGCCGTCGCCGCCGGATATCGTCCGTGCGCGCGGTGTCTGCCGGAGGCGTATCGGCGCTGGAAGTCCGGGCGTTCAGATGCTGCGCTGCCGCCGCCGGATCGGCGGCCGGGGCGGACCGATGTGCCGGTGCACCAACTGCAGGGCGGCCAGCAGGATCAGCGAGAATCCGGTGGACAGATAGTCCTCGGTCAGCACGCCGAGGACCGCCAGGCCGCCGAAGACCGGTAGTTCCAGCCACGAGCACCAGGCCAGTAGCCGGAGCCGGGAGGCGTGGGAATCGAGCCAGGCCAGTCCGTCGTCGACGATGTCGGCGGCCGTGTCGAACTCGACCAGCCCGTCGCCCACCTGCACGAACCGATGTACCGCCTGCTCGCGACTGATCCGCCCCAGCCACACCTCGTCGATGAGCCGCTTACCTTCGACCGCAACTTCCGTGACGACCGCGTCCATTCTGCGCCAGTCCCTTTCCAGTTGGTCTCGCAAAGTGTAAGCGCCGAGCGCCGCAATCACCCCGCAATCCGGCCCTCCCAACGCTGGGTGGCGCGACACGGGCGGTCCCGGACCGTCCGCGCGCCAGGGTCGATCGACGCGAATCGGACAGTGCCGCAGCTCGCCCGGCTCTCGCGAGAAGGCGGCACCGAAAGTCTTGGCGACGAACGGAATTCGGTACCGCCGACATTGATCGAGTGCGCGTACCCGCTTTTCGAAATAAGGTATGGAATACCTTCCTGTGCAATGGTTTACCTAAATTCGGACAGCCTTTCTTTGCTGGCGGAGAAAAGGCTGCCGAGTTATTTTTGTCCGGTGCAAGCGGATACGACGGTAATGGAGAGTGTGGTCCGGCCGGAAACTCACGGCCCGGGTTTGTCGGTGCGACTGAATTGGCTGCGGGCCGGGGTGCTGGGTGCCAACGACGGAATCGTCTCCGTCGCAGGGGTTGTCGTGGGTGTGGCCGCGGCCACAACGTCGACGACGGCGATCGTCACCGCGGGCGTCGCCGGACTCGCCGCGGGCGCGGTATCGATGGCGCTGGGGGAGTACGTGTCGGTGAGCACCCAGCGCGACAGCGAGCGCGCGGTGCTGGCCGTGGAACGGCGCGAACTCGCCGAGGACCCGGTGGGTGAACTCGCCGAACTGGCCGCCATCTACGAGGGCAAGGGTCTGACGCCGGCCACCGCGTGGAAGGTCGCCGAGGAGTTGACCGCCAAGGACGCGTTCGCCGCGCACGCCGAGGCCGAATTGGGAATCGACCCGAGCGAGCTGACCAACCCGTGGCATGCCGCCCTGTCGTCGGCGACCGCGTTCACCGTCGGCGCCCTGCTGCCGCTGCTGGCCATGCTGGTACCCGCGGCGATCCGGGTTCCGGTCACCGCGGCGGCGGTTCTGGTGGCCCTGGCCGTGACCGGCGCCGTCGGCGCCCGGCTCGGGCAGGCGCCGGTGCGGCGCGCGACGATTCGCGTGCTGGCGGGCGGTGCGCTGGCGATGGCGACGACCTACGCGGTCGGCCATCTGGTCGGTATCGCGATCTAGCGAGCGATCGGGGCGGCAGGCGAAATCAGCGGTTCCGGAACCGGTTTCCCACGCGCAGCCGGTCCATGACCGCGCGCATCTTGGCTTGCCGGTGCGGATCGCCGATCCGGAATTCGACGTGCACGACGGGATGGGATGCGTCGATCAGCGCCACGGTTTCGCGGTCCGTGGAGTGAGCAGCGCGGGGTGAAGCGGTCATAACTCCCAGTGTGCACCCGCGGCTATTTTCTGGCAATGTGTTCTGCCGCTCTGTTGCTTTCGAAACCCAATCGAAATGCTCGGGGATGCAGTCGCTTACACCCGCGCGCCGCCGCCGCTCACGGCCGGGAGCCGACCAGGTCCCGTTTGCGGGCCTCCCGGGCCAGCGCCCGGTCACGCTGTTCTTCGAAACGCGCACAATCGTTTCGCAGTTTCTCCAGGAATTCCCCGAGAGTATTGCGCGCCCGGTCGCCGCGTGCGGTGAAGTCGTTGCGATCGAACACATTCCACTTGCGCAACACCGGCATCACCACGTCGTCCAGATGCTGGCGCAGATCGTAGATTCCGTGCTTTGCCATCAGCACGCCGTTGCGCCGCCAATCCGGCATTCCGGCGCCCGGCATCTGGAAATTGCACACGATATCGGTAATCGCCTCCAGCGCCTGGTCGGGCGCCAGATCCAAAGCCGCCGCGCACATATTGCGGTAGAAGATCATGTGCAGGTTCTCGTCCGCCGAGATGCGCGCCAGCATGCGGTCGGCGACCGGATCCTCGCAGACCTTGCCGGTGTTGCGGTGGGAGACCCGGGTGGCCAGTTCCTGGAAGGTCACGTAGGCGACCGAGTGCAGGAATCCGGTGTCGGCCCGGTCCATCACGCCGGCCTGGTCGCTCTCGCGCACGAGTTTCATCGCGTCGTAGCCGTTGGTCATGTGGACCATCCGGGCCCGCTCCAGGGCCACGGGGTCGACCGCGCGGGTGACGACCAGATAGTCGCGAATTGCGATGCCGTGCCGGTTCTCCTCGGCCGTCCAGCGGCCCACCCAGGTGCCCCAGGCGCCGTCGGCGGAGAAGTTCTCGGCGATCTCGCGATGGTAGGACGGCAGATTGTCCTCGGTGAGCAGATTCGTGACCATCGCGGCGCGAGCGACCTCGCTCAGCCGTGACTGGGCGGGGTCCCAATCGGTTCCGCCGAGGGCGGCGAAATTGCGTCCCGTGTCCCACGGGACGTAGTCGTGCGGATGCCACGTCTTCGCCATCGACAGATGTCGATGCACGTTGCTCTCCGCCACGGGCTCGAGTTCCAGCAGCAACTCGAGTTGGGTGAGATTCCTGACCACGGTGTTGCCCTTCCTCGTTGTGGATCGCCGTGCGACGCTGCGGGAAGAAACCGGTACAGTGCAGTCACGACCGGGTTGCCAGGTGGCACTCAGGGCTGTGCCGGTCGTGTTCGCCTCGCTAATGTAGCCGCTCCACCGCCACCGTTGTCGCTCCAGCTTGTATTCGCCGCAGTGTTGCCCCTGTTCTGCAGTGTTGCCTGTCGAAAGTGAGCCGAGAATGACGGTTTCCAGCCGTATGCGCTACCGCGACGTCGTCGTCACCAGCCTGGCCGCGACCACGTCCATCGCCGGTGATGTCGACTCCACGTGGAAGGGACTGTTGAACGGCGAGAGCGGAATCGACGTACTCGACGACGGTTTCATCGACCAGTTCGAACTTCCGGTTCGCATCGGCGGTCACCTCCAGGTCGTTCCGTCCACCGTGCTGAGCCGCGAGGAGGCCCGCCGGTTGTCCTACGTCGAGCAGATGGCGCTGGTGCTGGGGCGCGAGGTGTGGCGCAACGCCGGTGCGCCCGAGGTCGATCCGGAGCGGCTGGGCGTCTCCATCGGCACCGGGCTGGGCGGTGCGGAAGCGCTCATCGACGTCAAGGACAAGATGGCCAACGGCGGATATCGCCGGGTCAGCCCGCTGGCGGTGCAGATGATCATGCCCAACGGCGCGGCCGCGGTGGTCGGGCTGGAATTGGGTGCCAAAGCCGGTATCGCGACCCCCGTTTCGGCGTGCTCCTCGGGGTCGGAGGCCATCGCCAACGCATGGAAGATGATCGTGATGGGCGATGCCGATGTGGTGGTCACCGGCGGCGTGGAAGGGTCGATCCAGGCGGTGGCGATCGCCGCCTTCACCATGATGCGCGCGATGAGCACGCGCAACGACGATCCGAAACGCGCCTCGCGCCCGTTCGACACCGATCGCGACGGGTTCGTCTTCGGTGAGGCCGGCGCGATGATGGTGCTCGAATCCGAGGAACACGCCCGGGCCCGCGGCGCCACGGTGCACGCCCGGCTGCTCGGCGCCGGTCTCACCTCCGACGGTTTCCACCTGGTGGCGCCGGATCCGGACGGTAAGGGCGCGGCGCGGGCCATCGCCCGCGCGCTGCAGACCGCCGGATTGTCGAAAACCGATGTGGCCCATGTGAACGCGCATGCCACGGCGACACCGATCGGTGATACCGCGGAGGCCCGTGCCATCGCCGCGGCGGTCGGTAGCCACGCCTCGGTCTACGCGCCGAAATCGGCGCTGGGACATTCCATCGGCGCCGTCGGGGCGCTGGAATCGGTGCTCACGGTGCTGTCGATCCGCGACAGCCTCGTTCCGGCCACGCTCAACCTGGACAACCAGGATCCGGATGTCGATCTGGACATCGTCAAGGGCGAGGCCCGGCCCGGGAGGATCGACTACGCGGTCAACAATTCCTTCGGATTCGGCGGCCACAATGTGTCGTTGGCCTTCGGCCGGTACTGAGTTGCCCGGCCGGAGCCCCGCCGAGGGCGGGCTCCGGGCTTTCGTTCCTGCGTGACTGTTCGTGCGTGACGTACGTGCGTGAAAAGGATGAGGGAATGATCGGCGAGACCTTCGATGACTATCTGGACGAAGACGGCAATATCGCCATCCTGGGCGATGCGACCCTGATCGATTTCGTCGACAAGCACAGTGCGGCGAACGGGGACGAGCTGGCCTACCGCTACATCGACTATTCGCGCGAGCGCGACGGTGAGTACCACGAGCTCACCTGGCGCCAGTTCGGTGCGCGGTTGCGGGCGGTGGCGGCCCGGTTGCAGCAGGTGACCCGGCCGCGGGACCGGGTGGCCGTGCTGGCGCCGCAGGGCCTGGACTACGTCGTGGCGATGTTCGCGGCGGTGTACGCGGGCAATATCGCTGTGCCGCTGTTCGACCCGGAGGAACCCGGCCACACCGACCGGTTGCACGCCGTGCTCGACGACTGCCGGCCGACCGCGATTCTGACCACGAGTTCCTCGGCGGGCGGGGTGCGGGAATTCTTCCGCGGCATGCCGGCCGGGCAGCGTCCGCGCATCATCGCGGTCGACGCGATACCCGACAGCGTCGGCGCGGGCTGGACCCAACCGGACATCACCATCGACAGTGTCGCGTATCTGCAGTACACCTCCGGCTCCACCCGCACGCCCGCCGGCGTGGAGATCACGCACCGCTCGGTCGGCACCAATCTGCTGCAGATGATCGACGCGCTCGGGATCGACGAAACCGCCCGCGGCGTCACCTGGTTGCCGCTGTTCCACGATATGGGCCTGCTGTGTGTGATCCTGCCGGCGATCGGCGGCAAGTTCATCACCATCATGTCGCCGAGCGCGTTCGTCCGGCGGCCCTATCGCTGGATCAAGGAGCTGGCCGCCGCCTCCGACGGCGCCGCAACCTATGCCGCCGCACCGAATTTCGCCTTCGAGCACGCCGCCGCGCGGGGGCGGCCGAAGGCGGGGGAGCACCTCGATCTGTCGAATGTGATCGGCCTGATCAACGGCAGTGAGCCGGTGTCGGTGTCGTCGATGGCGAAATTCAACGACGCCTTCATGCCGTACGGATTGCCGAAGACGGCGATCAAACCGTGTTACGGGATGGCGGAGGCCACCCTGTTCGTGTCGGCCACCCGGCGCGAGGACGCCGCGCGGGTCGTCCACGCCGACCGCACCCGGCTCAACGCCGGGCAGCTGGTCGAGGTCGACCCGGATGCGGAAAATGCCGTGGCACAGGTGTCCTGCGGATATGTGGCGCGTTCGCAGTGGGCGGTGATCGTGGACGACAACGGCGCCGAACTGCCGGACGGCCGGGTCGGGGAGATCTGGCTGCACGGGGAGAATATGGGCATCGGCTACTGGGGCCGTCCCGAGGAGACCGAGGCGACCTTCCACAACCGGCTGCGCGCCCGGCAGGCTGCCGGCAGTCACGCCGAAGGCACTGCGCCGCAAGCAAATTGGATGAGCACCGGCGACTACGGCGTGTATCACGACGGCGAGTTGTACATCACCGGCCGCGTGAAGGATCTGGTGATCGTCGACGGACGCAATCACTATCCGCAGGATCTGGAGATGTCGGCACAGGAGTCGTCGACCGCACTGCGGCCGGGTTTCGTGGCCGCCTTCTCGGTGCGCGGTGACGAACTGCCCGCCGACCTCGCCGCCTCCGGGTCGGGGGGCGAACATCTGGTGATCGTGGCGGAACGGGGAAGTGGCGCAGCCAAACTCGACGCGGGTCCGGTGGCGGAGGTAGTGCGGGCGGCGATTTCGGCACGCCACGGGGTGACGGTGCGCGAACTGCTCCTGGTGCCGGCCGGGTCGATTCCCCGCACATCGAGCGGCAAGATCGCCCGACGTGCTTGTAAGGCCGCGTATCTGGCGGGAACCCTGCGCGGCGGCCATCGGCAGCAGGCGTTCCCGGATGTCTCCGACGAGTAGCCGAGGCGGATCGGGCGAGCGGATTAGGTGAGGCAATCCTCGTGTGCCCGTTGAGATGTCCTCTGGGCACCGGATTGTCCGGTACTTGTCCGTCGGCAACGGCCCGCTATGGAGTTACCGTGTAGCTACATCAACATGTAGAACCGGATATGGGGCAATGTCATGGAGTTGTCTACCGATTATCTCATTGTGGTGATGGCACATTCGGCGCCCACCCGGCCGTTGACCGTGGAACGTGCACACCAGGTGATGCAGTTGCACACCGATTGTTCGACCGACGGCTGTGGTATCAAGCAGGCGGCGTTCGACGCGCTGGTAACCGCCGGGCATATCGTGCCCGACAGCTGCCGGCACCGCGGGTAGCGTGCGTCGGTCGGCGTCGGGGACGCCGACCGGCACACGTGATCCGCTCGATCCTCAGAGCCGTTCGATGACGGTGGCGTTGGCGAGCCCACCGGCCTCGCACATCGTCATCAGGCCGTAGCGGCCGCCCGACTGTTCGAGGTGGTTGACCAGCGTCGCGAGGATACGGACGCCGGAGGCGCCGAGCGGATGCCCCAGCGCGATGGCGCCGCCGCGGGGGTTCAGCTTGGCCGGGTCGGCGTTCAGTTCGCGCGCCCACACCAGCGGAACCGGCGCGAAGGCCTCGTTCACCTCGTAGGCGTCGATGTCGTCGATCGACAGACCGCCACGGGCCAGCACCTTCTCGGTGGCGGGGACGACAGCGGTCAGCATCAGCAGCGGGTCGTCGCCGGTGACGGCGAAGGAGTGGAAGCGGGCGCGCGGGCGCAGGCCGAGGGCGGCGGCCTTCTCCTCGCTCATGATCAGGGCCGCGGAGGCGCCGTCGGTGAGCGGCGAGGAGTTACCCGGCGTGATGGACCACTCGATCTCCGGGAAGCGGGCCAGATACTGGTCGTCGGCGAAGGCGGGACGCAGACCGGCCAGGCCCTCGACCGTGGTGGTCGGACGAATGGTCTCGTCGGCCTGCAAGGTTCCGGCCGCGACGATCTCGCGATCGAATCCGCCCGCCGCGGCGGTTTCGGCGGCCAGCCGGTGCGACCGAGCCGCGAATTCGTCCAGGGCGGCGCGGTCGAACTTCCAGCGTGCAGCGATCACCTCTGCCGAAATACCCTGCTGGACAAGGCCTTCGGGGTAGCGATGAGCGATCGGGCCGCGGTTGGCGTCGGCACCCTGGCCGTTGGAGAACATCGGGACCCGCGACATCGACTCCACGCCGCAGGCGATGGCGATGTCGTAGGCGCCGGCGATCACGCCCTGCGCGGCGAAGTGCGCGGCCTGCTGGCTGGAGCCGCACTGGCGGTCCACGGTGGTGGCGGGAACGGCCTCCGGGAATCCGGCCGCGAGCACCGCCGTGCGGGCGATGTTGAACGCCTGTTCCCCGCTCTGGGTCACACAGCCGGCGATCACGTCGTCGACCAGCGCCGGATCCAGGTCGTTGCGTGCGACCAGGTCGGACAGCACTCCGGCCAGCAGGGTGGCCGGGTGGACCCGGGACAGGCCGCCGCCGGTTTTTCCCTTACCGGACGGGGTCCGGACGACATCGACGACGACTGCCGTGGTCATAGCCACTCCGATCGATCAAAGTTACTCGAGGTTCTTCTATAAGTTAACACCGATTCGCTTCTTTTCCGAGAGTGGGCCCGGTTTGCGGGCGCGCTGCGGCGCGGCTCGCGGATGTCGTCGGCTGCTGCGCGGTCCCCGGATGTGGCAGACTCGGCACGGCACGATGCGGCCGGTCGACGACCGTATGCGGAAGGTGATGCGGGAGTTGGGATGGCGAGTGCGCTGAGCGCGATCGAACAGCAGGTGGCCGACCACAGAAGGGCTGCCGCTCAGGAACGAACGGCCGAGGCCGAACTCCGCCTGGCGACGTCGCTCTGCGAGCTGGCCAGGGCCTGCCTGGACACCAAGGCCGAGGGCGCCGACCGCGACCGCGCGCCCGCCGCGCTGGAACCCGCCCAGGAGGCGGTGCTGATCCGGCTGCACTGGCTGACCGCCGGTCATGTGACCGCGCAGTTCGCCGGGCAGGTCACCGAGGCGCTGCGACTGTTCGAACAGGCCGCCCGCACCATCGGCCATCGTGAACTGGCCACCGCGACCATCCGGCAGGCCTGCGACGCGTATCACCAAGTGGCGCAGAACTATCCGATGGCGGCCGGAGTGTGCGCCGACGGTCTGTCCAAATGCGGGGTGTGGCTGTGCCGGCTGGATCCGGAGTCGGCGGTGGCGGCCAGTGCCGAGGCGGTGCGCATCCGCGCGGGCCTGTTCGCCGCCAATCCCGAGCAGGCCGGGCGCTATCTGGCCAGCCTGAACATGCTGCTGCGCACGCTGATGATCGGCCGCGGGCGCAAACAGGCGCTGGCGACGTATCGCGAACGGTATTCCGCGTGGACCACGCCGGAGATGACGACCCGGCTGCGGGAGACCTCGATCGACGAACTCGAGTTCACCAGCAAAACCCATGCCGCCCTGGTGAAGTTGGAATGTCCGACGCTCGAGCGGGCCGGGTATCTCACCCAGCAGCAGATCCTGTACCAAACCGCCGGTGATCTGACCACGATCGAGGAGATCAACTGGAAGCTCGGCCTGGTCGGGCTCAAACCCCTCGCCGCCGGTGCGCTGGCGGATCCGCCGTCCAAGCCGATGGAGATCGCCACCTCCTACGGTGCGTTGAGTGTGCGCTGTGCCGCCGCCGACGGGGTGGCCCGGGTACGCGCGGCCGTCATCGAGGCCTATGCCGCCGACGGCGCGCAGCCGGTGGACAGCAGCGCCTTCGCCGGAGTCGGCGAAACCCATTGGCATATGCCCGATCCCGCCCTCAACACCGCTGCGAACCTCGGTGACGACGTGGTGCTGCTGCAGCGCGCGGGCAGCTGGGTGCATGTGCTGAGCCTGTTCTGGGAACTCGCACCCACCGGCAAAAACCCTCTGGCGCTGCGGCTTTCGCGACAGTGGCCGGTGCTCGCGGTCAACACCATCGAGAATCTGACCTACGAATTGTGCTGGTACGCCGACGGTGCCGCCCGGCAGTTCGCCGCCCTGGGCCGACCGGCCGGACAGGAGCCGCTGGACGAACCGCTGGCGCCGTTGGATTTCGCGATGCTCGCCGACTACGGCGCCGACTACGCGTCCGAAACCCAGGTTCGTGCCGCGTTCGGCAACTCAGGCATGTTCGCCAAACTGACCAACCTGCCCGCCAGCGGTATCCGGCAGGCCGGGCAGGCGCGTGCCCTGGCCGACTACGGCGACCAGATCCTGTTCTTCCGCGGCGGCGCACCGCAGAGCTGATCCGCCGCGCGGTGTTGTCACCGCCGGCGGATACCGTCGACACCATGACACTCTCGGTCGGATGCGCGCAGTGGACGCACGAGGCGTGGCGCGCGTATCAGCCGGATTCGCGGCGGCGCCTGGGCGGATATGCCCGGTACTGCACCGCGGTGGAGGGCAACACCACCTTCTACGCGACGCCGAATCCGGCCACCGTGCGGTCGTGGGTGGAACAGACTCCCGAGGACTTCCGCTTCGTGCTGAAGTTGCCCAGAACCATCACCCACGAGCGCCGGATGCGCGGTGCCGAAACGGAATTGGCGGAATTCCTGCGCGCGGTCGAACCACTCGGTCCGCGCATTCACGCGCTGTGGGCGCAATTGCCGGCCTCGTTCGGGCCGGACGATCTCGGCGTGCTCGCCGGACTGCTGCACCGCTTGCCGCGCCGGTATCGCTGCGCGGTCGAGGTGCGCCACCGCGCCTTCTTCACCGACCACGAGGCCGCCGACCGGTTGGAGTATGTGCTGGAACGTGTCGGCGCCGAATGGATTCCGTTCGACACCACCACCCTGTTCGCCGCGCCGCCGCGCAGCCCCGGCGAATACGAGGCGAGCGCGAAGAAGCCGCGGCTGCCGCGCCGCCTACGCGCATTGACCGACCATCCGATCGTGCGGTATCACGGCAACGACGATATCGAGGCGACCGTCGCCGGCTGGCGGCCGTGGCGCGATCTCGTCGTCGAGTGGTTGCGCGAGGGACGCTCACCGACGGTCTTCGTTCACACTCCGGACAATGCGGATTCGTTACTGCTGGCCCGGCGGTTCTACGATGACGTGCGGTCCGCCGGCGCGGAGCTTCCGGCCCTCGCGGATCCGGCACCGATCGAGCCGATGACCTTGTTCTGAGGAAATGAACGACCGCCCTACGCCCTCTGTATACGCTCCGAATCAACTCCACCATCGACGGCCGAACCGAAACAGGGCTTGGAAATATGACCACTTCGACCACCCGGGAGCCGGCGGCGCAGGCGGCCCCGGGCCCCGCGCCGAGCACGCTCTCGCATCGGCAGATTTTGACTATTTTGTCT
>NZ_BDBL01000041.1 GCF_001612965.1 Nocardia kruczakiae NBRC 101016 | reverse complement strand
GGTCCGTCGGCGGCGCGCCGGCGCTGGCTGCGCCGCACCGGACTCACCGCGGCCGCGGCCTCGGCGGCCTTCTTCCGGCACCCGCACCGGGTGCCGCCGAATCGGGCGAATATCGTCGTCGCCCCCGCCGACGGTGAGATCGCGCTCGTCGACACCGCGGTGCCGCCGGCCGAACTGAATCTCGGCGACACCCCGCTGCCCCGGGTGAGCATCTTCCTGTCGGTGCTCGACGTGCACGTGCAGCGCACCCCGGTCTCGGGCACCGTGCGCACCATCGCCTACCAGCGCGGTCAGTTCCGCTCGGCGGATCTGCCGGAGGCCAGTTCGGTGAACGAGCGCAACAGCATGGTGCTGGAGACCGCCTCGGGTCAGCTGGTGACGGTCGTGCAGATCGCCGGACTGCTGGCCCGCCGCATCGTCTGCGACGCCAAGGTCGGCGACGCGTTGAGCATCGGCGAAACCTACGGTCTGATCCGGTTCGGCTCGCGGGTCGACACCTACTTCCCGGTCGGCACCCGGCTGCTGGTCGAGCCCGGGCAGCGCACGATCGGCGCGGAAACGGTGCTGGCCGAACTGCTGCCATGATCGAGAACACCGTGACCGAACCGGGTCGCCGCCGCCGCACGATCCGCCTGCTGCCGAGCATCGTGACGATCCTGGCGCTGTGTGCCGGACTGTCGGCGGTGAAATTCGCACTCGACGGCTCGCTCGACATCGCCCTGGCGATGATCGGCGCGGCCGCCGTCCTCGACACCCTCGACGGCCGGCTGGCCCGGATGCTGTCGGCCACCACCAAGATCGGCGCCGAACTGGATTCGCTGGCCGATGCCATCTCCTTCGGCGTCGCCCCGGCCCTGGTGCTGTATGTGACCTTTCTGCGCCAGGACAGCGCGGGCTGGATCATCGCGCTGATCTACACGGTGAGCCTCGTGCTGCGCCTGGCCCGGTTCAACACGATCATGGACGACGACACCCGGCCCGACTGGGAGCGCGAATACTTCACCGGCGTCCCCGCGCCGGCGGCGGCGTTGATCGCGCTACTGCCGATCGCGCTGCACAGCCAGTTCGGCGAGGGATGGTGGAACAACTTCCCGGTGGTGGCGGCGTGGACCGTCTTCGCGGCCCTGCTCGCCGTCAGCACGATCCCGACGCTGGCGATGAAGTCGGTGTCGGTGGCGCCGCAGGCGGCGGCACTGCTGCTGGTGCTGGTCGCGCTGGCCGGGGCCGCGCTGATCACCTATCCGCTGATCCTGCTGATGGTGCTGGTCGGCCTGTACCTCGCGCACATTCCGTTCGCGTGGCGCTCGCAGCGCTGGGTGGCGGCCCGGCCGGAGACCTGGCATCACAAACCGGCCGAACGCCGCGCGCAGCGGCGTGCGGCCCGGCGGATTCCGCCGATCGGCGAGGGCGCCCGGTTGCGGCTGCGGCGACCGCCGGGCATTCGCGAGTCGTCGGCGAGGTTGCGGCTGCGCCGGCCGGGCGGGCGCTGATCCGGCGAGCTCGATCCTTACGGCGGTCGCCGGGCCGCGGGCAGAATGGCAGGCGTGCCTGAATTGTCGCTGACCGCCCGACTCAACCGCTCGGCCGCCGATGCCCGCCGGGGCGTGGTCCGCTTACATTCGGAAGCTCTCGCGGCGCTCGGATTGCGGGAGTGGGACGGGATCAGCGTGATCGGTTCCCGGCGCACGGCCGCGGTGGTCGGCCGCGCTCCGGACGAGACGCCCGCCGGAGTCGCCCTGCTCGACGATGTGACGCTGTCCAATGCCGGGGTGCGCGAGGACAGCGCGGTCGTCGTGGCCCCCGTGACGGTGTACGGGGCCCGGCACATCTCGGTGACCGGCTCGGCCGCGGCGATGGGCGCGATCGCGGAATCGACATTGCGGCAGGCGCTGCTCGGCAAGGTCGTCACCGTGGGTGACGCGGTCTCGCTGCTGCCCCGCGATCTGGGTCCGGGAACCAGTTCCGCCGCTGCGACACAAGCCCTTTCGCGCACCTTCGCGATCGCGTGGACCTCCGAACTGCTGACCGTGACCACCACCGATCCCGCCGGCGGGCCGGTCAGTGTGCAGCCCAACAGCGCGGTGGTGTGGGGCGCGGCGGCGCCCGCGGCGGACGCCTCGCACGATCCTCGGGGCGCGCTGGCGCCGAATCGTCCCGGCAGCCGGATGCTGGTGCGCGAGCGCCCGTCGGCCGTGCCCGTCGCGGATCTGGCGGGGGTGCGCGCGCCGGCGGCGAAACTGTCGGAATGGCTGAGCCTGGCGCTCGACGAACCGGAACTCCTGCGGACCCTCGGGGCCCCGCCGCATCTGGGCGTGCTCATCACCGGCCCCGCGGGCGCCGGTAAGGCGACACTGGCACGGGCGGTGTCGACACCGCGGCGCATCGTGGAACTGGACGGCCCTACGGTCGGCGCGTCCGAGAGCGGCACCCGGTTGCGCGAGGTCGGGCTCGCGGTTTCGGAAATATGTTCCGGCGCAGGCGGAGTCCTGTTGATCACCGATATCGACGCACTGCTTCCGGAGCAGCCGGAGCCGGTGGCGACGCTCATTCTGGATCAGCTGCGCGCCGCGGTGGCCACCGCCGGCGTAGCCTTCCTGGCCACCACCTCCCGGCCCGCCGCGGTCGACAGCCGGCTGCGCGCACCGGATCTCTGCGATCGTGAGGTGGCGCTGACGCTGCCGACCGCGGCGGTCCGGGCGGAACTGCTCCAGCAACTGCTGCGCAAGGTACCCACCGAAGATCTCGAACTCGACGCGATCGCTTCTCGCACACCGGGTTTCGTCGTCTCCGACCTCGCGGCGCTGTGCCGGGAGGCGGCGTTGCGGGCGGCCTCGCGGGCCAGCCACGATCACACCGACCCCGTGCTGACCCAGGCGGATCTGGTCGGCGCGCTGCAGGTGATCCGGCCGCTCTCACGGTCGGGTACGGAGGAACTCGCGATCGGCAGCCTGAGTCTCGACGACGTCGGCGACATGACCGAAACCAAACAGGCGCTCACCGAGGCGGTGCTGTGGCCGCTGCGGCATCCGGATTCGTTCGCGCGCCTGGGCATCGACCCGCCGCGCGGAGTGCTGCTGTACGGACCGCCCGGCTGCGGTAAGACCTTCCTGGTGCGCGCGCTGGCCGGAACCGGGCAGCTCAGCGTGCATGCGGTGAAGGGCGCCGAATTGATGGACAAATGGGTCGGCTCCTCCGAACGCGCGGTGCGCGAACTATTCCAGCGGGCCCGCGACTCCGCCCCTTCGCTGATCTTCCTCGACGAGATCGACGCCCTCGCCCCGCGGCGCGGGCAGAGCACCGACTCCGGCGTCGGCGACCGCGTGGTCGCGGCGCTGCTCACCGAGCTGGACGGCGTGGAGCCGCTGCGCGATGTGGTGGTCGTCGGCGCCACCAACCGGCCCGAGTTGATCGACCCCGCGCTGCTACGGCCGGGACGGCTGGAGCGATTGGTCTTCGTCCCGCCGCCGGATGCCGCAGCGCGGACCGACATCCTGCGCACCGCGAGTCGTTCGGTCCCGCTGGGCGAGGACGTGGATCTCGCCGCCTTGGCCGCCGACCTGGACGGCTATTCCGCGGCCGATTGCGCGGCACTGTTGCGCGAGGCCGCGATGGCCGCGATGCGCCGCGATGTGGACGCCGCCACCATCGGTGCCGCGGATGTGGCGACGGCACGCGGCAGTGTGCGGCCCTCGCTCGACCCTGGTCAGGTCGAATCGCTGCGGCAGTACGCCGACAAGCGCGCGGCCACCTGATCCGTCGCGCGCCGGCCTGCCGACCGGCGCCCGATCCGGCAGGTCTGCCCCGGTTCGACCGGGTTCGCAGGTATTTTCGGCTGGTGCGCACGCACCACGCGGTTCTGGAGATGATCACGGCGGCCCTGGCCACCCTGGTCGCCGGCCTGTCGTTGATGCTCCCCAACGGCTTTCGCTGGGCCTCGCAGACCTCGGTGCTGCAACTGGATATGCTCGCCGCCAGCCAGCCGCGGGCGATCGCCGTCGGCGCCATCGTGGCGCTGATCGTCGCGGTCTTCGCCACCACCGTCAACCACGCCCTGGTCGCCTGGGGCACGGCGCTGTGCGGCGTGGTGACCATGTTCCTCGCCCACCTGCTGGCCGAAACCGGTGATCAGAGCATCGCGCCGGCCACATTGAATTATCTGGAAGCGCTCGCGGGCGGAATTCTGCTCGGCGGTATCGCGGTGGCGGTGCTGCGCGGCTGGTTCCAGGTGTTCGGCTGGACTCTGGGCGCGCTCGCGGCGGTGGTCTTCGGCCAGCTCGGCTCGACCTCGACGGGCACCGTGCGGGGCGGTGTGATGAGCGCGCCCGGCTGGTCGACGACCACGCTGCCGCCGCTCTGGCTGATCGCGGTCACACTCGTCCTCGTGATCGTCGGCATGGTCGTCAATCGCCATCAGGACACGGTGGAACGCCGCTCGGTCGAATTGCCGATGGCGCCGATCATCGCGGGACTGATTTTCGTGATCGGCCGGCTGTTCAGCGCGGAATGGCTTGCCCGTCACGTGGACAGCACGGGAGGTATCGCCTTGGCCGCGGCACTGACGGTGGCCGCGGCCGTGGTGTCGGCGGTTCTGCTGCCGCGGCGCGACGGGGTGTTGATCTTGCTGGCAGTCGCATTGTCGGCGGTCGGCGGAGCGCTGATCCCGGCCCGGCTGCCGATGTGGTCGGTTGCCCCTCTGGTGGTGTTGATCGCACTGGGACTGGTCGCGGGATTCCGGCGCCCGATGCCGATGCTCGCCATGTCGACGTTGGCGGCGATGGCGCTGTACTGCGCGCTGGTGTCCGGGCATCGGATCCATGGTGGCGTGCAGGCCGCGGTGCTGAGCGGGCTGCTGGCGGCGGTGGCCGGCTACAGCTTCGGCAGTGCCGCACCGCGATACAACCCGACCCGGGTGCTCGGGGTCGCGATCATCTTCGTGCCGTCGGTGGTCACCGCCCTGCGCGATCATCTCGACCGGCCGCAATGCGTCTCCGATCCCGGCCAGTGGTATCTGTGCCCGGCCCCGGCGATGAGTTCGGCGGCGCCCTATTGGACCGCGCTGGGAATCACCGTCGTCTGCGCGGCCGGCCTCGCGACGCTGCGCTCGTGGCGCAAACCGACCACCACGGAATCGGTAGCCGATATATAGCCATCGTCTCTGGAAGGTGGCGTTCCGGGCCGCGCCGGGTCCCGCCGTGGCCACTGAACTCCGGAGTCAGCAGTAGGATCGGGGCGCCACCACCCCGCCGCCGACCGACGGAGTGACGTTTGCTCGCCATCCTGCTAGCCCATGCTTCGGCCGCCCTGCTCGCGCCCCCCGCTGTGCGCGTATGGGGAAGGCGCGGTTTCTATCCGATCGCGCTGGCGCCGCTGGCCGGCCTGGTGTGGGTGATCGCGAACTGGAACAGCGAAGCCGAGGTCCGGATCGCCTGGGCCCCGGAGATCCACATGAATTGGGATCTGCGGCTGGACAGCCTCGCCTCCATCATGTCGGTGCTGGTCCTCGGCGTGGGCGCGCTGGTACTGGCCTATTGCGCCGAGTATTTCGACGACGACGATCGAGCCCGCCTGGGTATCTTCGCCGGCTATCTGGTGGCCTTCGCCGGGGCCATGTTCGGGCTGGTGATCAGCGACAACATGCTGGTGCTGTTCACCTTCTGGGAACTCACCACGGTGCTGTCGTTCCTGCTGGTGGGCCATCACGCCGAACAGAGCACCGGCCGCCGCGCGGCGCTGCAGGCACTGCTGGTCACAGCGGCGGGCGGGTTGGCGATGCTGGTCGGCCTGGTGCTGCTCGCACAGCGCTGTGACAGCTATCTGCTGTCCGATGTGGTGGCGCGGGCCGATCCGCACGACTGGTCGACCAATGTCGCGGTGGTGCTGATCCTGATCGGCGCGCTGAGCAAATCGGCGATCGTACCGCTGCACTTCTGGCTGCCCGGCGCGATGATCGCGCCCACCCCGGTGAGCGCCTATCTGCACGCCGCCGCGATGGTGAAGGCCGGTATCTACCTGGTGGCCCGGCTGGCTCCCGGACTGTCCGAGGCGCCGGTGTGGCATCCGATCGTGCTCACGCTCGGCATCCTGTCGATGCTGCTCGCCGGTCTGCGATCACTGCAGGTCTACGACCTGAAACTGGTGCTCGCCTTCGGCACGGTGAGCCAGCTCGGATTCCTGCTGGTCCTGGTCGGCACCGGAACCCCGGAGGCGGCGCTGGCCGGTGCGGCGCTGCTGGTCGCGCATGCGCTGTTCAAGGGTTGTCTGTTCATGGTGGTCGGCATCATCGATCACAGTGCGGGCACCCGCGATCTGCGCCGGCTCTCCGGCATCGGGCGGCGCGCACCCGTTCTGTGCGCGGTGGCGACGGTCGCCGCGCTGAGCATGGCCGCGATTCCGCCGCTGTTCGGCTTCGTCGGCAAGGAAAGCGCTTTCGCCGCCGAACTGGACGCGGGCAATCTGAGCGCGCCGGTTCGGATCGCCGTCGCGATCGGCATCGTGCTCGGATCGATGTTCACCGTCGGCTACAGCGCGCGCATGGTCTGGGGTGCGTTCGGTACGAAACGCGCCACCGAGGGCGTGCCGGAGCCGGAGCGGTCCTGGCATCGCCCGAGTGCGCTGTTCGTCGCACCGCCGGCCGTACTGGCCGCGGCCTCGCTGGCCGCCGGTCTCGCCTCGCCCTGGATGGACCGGCTGCTCGCGCCGTACGCCCGCACCCTCGGACCGCTGGAGACACATCTGGCGCTGTGGCACGGCTGGGGCACCCCGCTCACCCTCACCCTGATCGCCATCGCCTGCGGTCTGGTGCTGTTCGAGATCCGTGACCGGATCGGCGAATCGGTGAATCCGCGCCTCGGCAATGCCGACCGGGTCTACGACGCCGTCTTGCGCGCGATGGATCAACTGTCCCTGCGCATGACCGGCGCCACCCAGCGTGGTTCGCTGCCACTGAATCAGGGCCTGATCCTGACCACGGTCGTGGTCCTGCCGTTGGCCGTGTTGTTCATCGGCGCGCGTTCGCGTATCTCGGTGCGGGCGTGGGATTCGTCACTGCAGCTGGTGATCGCGTTGGTGATGGCGGCAATGGCTCTGGGCGCCACGGTGATGCGCAACCGGCTCGCCAGCGTGCTGCTCGTCGGTGTCACCGGCTACGGCTGCGGTGTGATCTTCGCCCTGCACGGTGCGCCGGATCTCGCCCTCACCCAATTCCTGGTCGAGACATTGACTTTGGTGATCTTCGTCCTGGTGCTGCGGAAGTTCTCCGCCGAGATCGAACCCATCCGCACCGCCACGCTGAAGGTGCGCCGCGCCATCCTGTCCGCGGCGGTCGGAGCGGCGGTGGTGACCGTGGCGGCGTTCGCCACCGCGGCCCGCAGCACCGAACCGATCTGGCACCGAATTCCGTCCGCGGCATACGGTTTCGGCGGCGGTAAGAACGCGGTGAACGTTCTGCTGGTCGACATCCGGGCGTGGGACACCCTCGGTGAGATCTCGGTACTGGTGGTCGCGGCCACCGGTGTCGCCTCGCTGATGTTCCGCAGCCGCCGGTTCGGCACCCTGCCGCGCGTCTCCGAGGCCCCCGGCTACACCCCCGATCCCGAGCGGTCCTACTGGTTGCGAGCCAGTCCGCTGGTCGCGCCGCGGGACCGATCGATGGTGATGGCGATGACCACCCGGATGCTGTTCCCGACCATCATGGTGCTGTCGGCGTATTTCTTCTTCGCCGGGCACAACGCCCCGGGCGGCGGTTTCGCGGGCGGTCTCACCGCCGGATTGGCGCTGGTGCTGCGGTATCTGGCCGGCGGCCGCTACGAACTGGCCGAGGCGCTGCCGGTCGACGCCGGACATGTGCTGGGCGCCGGGCTGGTGCTGTCGGCGGGCACCGCGACCGGATCGCTGCTGCTGGGCGCGCCGCCGCTGTCCTCGGCCATCATCGAGGTCACGCTGCCGGTACTCGGGCACATCAAATTCGTCACCGCGATGCTGTTCGACCTGGGCGTGTATCTGATCGTGGTGGGTCTGGTGCTGGATGTGCTGCGCAGTCTGGGCGCGCGCCTCGATATCGAATTCCTGGACGGCACGACGTCTTCGACGAAGGGAGGGATGCGATGAGCGCGAACATCACCATGCTGGCCCTGATCGGGATCATGGTCGCCTGCGGGGTGTATCTGGTGCTCGAACGCGCGGTGTCGAAGATGCTGCTGGGATTGATCCTGTTCGGCAATGCGGTGAACCTGCTGATCCTCACCATGAGCGGTGCGGACGGGCGGCCGCCGATACTCGGTGAATCGGATCGGCGACATCACGATCCGGCGGATCCGCTCGCGCAGGCGATGATCCTCACGTCGATCGTCATCACCATGGGTTTGGCGGCATTCGTTCTCGCCCTGGCCTATCGGGCCTTCGCGCTGACCACCACGGAACAGGTCGAGGACGACCCCGAGGACGTGAAGGTCGCGGCGAAGCGCGAGGGCGAGGACCCCGAGCGATGAGCCCGTCTCCCGGTCTGCTCCCCGCGCTCTGCCCACTCCCGGTGCTGATTCCGCTGCTCACCGCGGCCGCGACCCTGATCGTGGGTCGTAAAGCGCGCGTGCAGCAGGCGATTTCGGTAGCGGCGCTGACGACGATGGTCGCGATCTCCGGGGTGCTGCTGTACTTGGCCGACCGCGACGGCATGGGTGCGGTGCAGGTCGGCGGCTGGGAGACACCGATCGGCATCACGCTGGTGGTCGACCGGCTGTCGGCCGGCATGCTGCTGGTGTCGTCGATCGTGCTGCTCGCGGTGTTGATCTTCGCGGTCGGGCAGGGAATCAGCGACGGCACCGAACGCCAGCCGACCTCGATCTTCCAGCCGACGTATCTGATTCTGAGCGCGGGCGTTTCGCTCGCCTTCCTGGCCGGTGACCTGTTCAATCTGTTCGTCGGATTCGAGGTGCTGCTGGCCGCCTCGTTCGTCCTGCTCACGCTGGGCGCCAGCGCCGACCGGGTCCGGGCCGGGGTCTCGTATGTGATGGTCTCGATGGTGTCGTCGCTGATCTTCCTCACCGGCATCGCAGTGGCGTACGCGGCGACGGGCACCCTGAATCTGGCCGACATGTCGGTGCGGATGGGCACGGTGCCGCTGGGCGTGCGCGGCGCGATCTGCGCGGTGCTGCTGGTGGCTTTCGGCATCAAGGCCGCGGTGTTCCCGCTGTCGAACTGGCTGCCGGATTCGTATCCGACCGCGCCGGCCCCCGTGACGGCCGTCTTCGCGGGTCTGCTGACGAAAGTCGGTGTGTACGCGATCATCCGGATGCACTCGCTGCTGCTGCCGGCCGGCACCTTCGACAATGTGCTGCTGGTGTGCGGCCTGCTCACCATGGTGATCGGCATCCTGGGCGCGATCGCACAGAGCGATATCAAGCGCCTGCTGTCGTTCACCCTGGTCAGCCATATCGGCTATCTGATGTTCGGAGTGGGACTGAATTCCGTCGGCGGCACCACCGGCACGGTGTTCTATGTGGTGCATCACATTCTGGTCCAGACCACGCTGTTTCTGGTGGTGGGCCTGATCGAGCGGCAGGCCGGATCGGCGTCGCTGAGCCGGTTGGGTGGTTTGCTGGCCGCGAGTCCGGCGCTGGCGCTGCTGTTCGGCATTCCGGCGCTGAATCTCGGTGGCATTCCGCCGTTTTCCGGATATATCGGCAAGGTGCGGCTGTTGCAGGCGGGTGCCGCCGACGGGAGCGTGCTGGCCTGGATGCTGATCGCCGGTGCGGTGGTGACCAGCCTGCTCACGCTGTACGTCATGGCGCGGGTGTGGAGCAAGGCGTTCTGGCGGCCGCGCGTACAGGCCCCGGAGGGTGAGCTGGCCGATGCCGCTCCCTCGGCGCTCATCGACGAATCCACCGATGTGCTGTTCGACGACCGCGTCGACCCCGGCCGCATGCCCCGCCTGATGGTGGCTCCGACGGCGGCGCTGATCGTGGTCGCGGTCGCGTTGACGGTGTTCGCCGGGCCGATCCTGGGCATCTGCCAGCGCGCGGCCGAAGATCTCAACGATCCGCACCGATATCTGGACACCGTGCTCGGGCCGCCGCAGACGTGGCAGTCGGGAGGTCACCGATGACGCGGGAACGACTGGTCCGCATCGGCGTGCTGATCTGGCTCGCCGTCGTCTACACCGCGCTGTGGGGGAATGCCAGCGTCGCGAATCTGCTCGCCGGGCTGGTGGTCGGCGTTCTGATCATGGTGCTGCTGCCGCTACCGCGGGTTCCGGTGAACGGCGGGCTGCGGGTGCTGCCGCTGCTCGAATTGATCATGCTCACCGCCTACTACGCGATCGAATCCAGCTTGCAGATCGCGTGGTTCGCGGTGCGTCCGGCCGGTGCGCCGGTCTCGGGTGTGCTGCGGGTGCGGCTCGCGATCGACTCGGATCTGGTGCTGGTTTTGTGCGCCGACGTGCTCAATCTGATCCCCGGCACGATGGTGCTGGAGCTGGATCGGGTGGCCGGGGTGGCATGGGTGCACGTGCTCGATGTCGGCAGCGACGACTCGGTCGAGAAGTTCTACTACATCACCCGCCGGTTGGAAGGCCTGCTGATCAGGGCCTTCGAAGGCAAATCACAGGAGGCGAATTCATGACCTTTGTCGCGATCGTGGCGGGCGTACTCCTGGCGACCGCCGCGGCTTTCACCTCCTTCCGGGTGCTGGCCGGTCCCGGCACGCTGGACCGGGTGGTCGGCATCGATTCGCTGGTCGGCATCGCCGCGGCGGGTTTGGCGGTGTGGGCCGCCTACAGCGACGACACCACGGTGGTGCCGGGCATCGTCGCGCTGTCACTGGTCGGCTTCCTGGGGTCGGCCGCGGTCACCCGTTTCCGGGTGCGGGACGACAAATGAGCGGCCTCTTCCACACCGCGCTGATCTGGCTGTCGTACGGGACCATCCTGCTCGGAGCATTCCTCGCCGCCACCGCCGCGGTCGCGATCGTGCGCTTTCCCGACACCCTCTCGCGGATGCATGCCGCGACGAAACCTCAGGTCGTCGGATTGATCCTGATGCTGATCGGTTCGGCGATCCAGTTGCGTGGCCATCCCAATGTCTGGATGTTGGTGCTCGTCGGCCTGTTCACCCTCGTCACCGCACCGGCCATCGCCCACCTGGTCGGCCGGACGGCCTATCGGGAGCAACGCCACCGCGACGGGCTGCTGCTGATCAACGAAATGGGCGACGAGGACCTGCCCGACGACTGAAATCCCCCCGCCGAATCCCTACGCCGCGACCGGTTCGGCCACGTCCGCTGTCGTGCGCGCGAACCAGGTGCGAGAGAACGCCGCCACGAATCCGGCGAACAACCCGAGCGCGATGATCCCGGCGGGCAGCGGATATTCGGCCATCCACGCCGCCAGATACCGGTAGGCGAGCAGCAACCCGATCAGCAGCGTGAAGCCGGCGGCGACCAGCAGTGCGCGCGCCCGATCCCAGCCGCGCTCGGGTGCGCGCAATACCGATTCGACGGTCAGGGCCAGCACGGCCCCGGCCAGCAGGTCGGCGCCGTAGTGATAGCCGAAACCGAGGGTGGCCGCCAGCGTCGCGAGCAGCCAGAACGTGCCGGGCCAGCGCACCCAGCGGGGCGCCGGCGTCCCGTCGTTGTCGCGGCGGGTGTGCAGGAAGACCGCCGTCGCCCAGGCGGTGTGCATCGAGGGCATGCAGTTGCGCGGGGTGTACCGGTCGAACGGCATCGGCTTCGGGTGGTAGTCGGTGGGGGGAATCAGATGTGGCCAGTAGTTGCCGACCTGCAGGCCGTGCCCGTCCGGGCCGAAGGCGAACATCGGCCCGACCACCGGGAAGATCAGGTAGATCACCGGACCGACCAGTCCCAGCACCAGGAAGGTGCGTACCAGATAGTGCCGGGGCCATGTCCCGGTGCCCACCACCTTGCGCAACTGCCAGACCGCCACCACCATCGCCGCCACCGGCAGTTCGATATAGACCCAATGCAATACGGCGTAGACCACCGGGCCCAGGGCGTCGATCACCCGGCCCATCACCCAGGCGGGTTCACCGAAGGCGTGATCGGCCAGCACCAGATAGCGGTCGCGGACGTCCGGGCCGGCCACCACCGTGAAATGCAGCCACACATCACCGACCTTGGTGGCGATGATCAGCAGCGCTCCCAAGGCCGCCGCCCACAGGGCGTTGCGTTTGCGCGTACCGTCCCAGCCGAGCCAGGCGATCAGCGCCACCGCGGTGAGGGCGATGACCGCGCCGTTGCCGACGGTCAGCGGACCGCCGAGCAGCACGCGGATCGTCGCGCAGACGGCATCGACGATCACCGCCGCACCCACGGCGAGAAAGCGCCACCGCCACGACAATCCGACCAGCGCCAGTGCCAGCCCGGCCCACGGCACGGAGACCGATTTGGGCGTCCCCGCGAAATCCTCCCAGAGGCTGTGCAGCGGGCCCTCGAAGTTGTTGCGCGCTGCCAGGATCTGCAACACGATCAGCAGCGCCGGGACCGCGATGAGCAGCACGCGGACCCCGATGTGCGGCGACCACTTCCGGAACCGTCCACGGCGAGCGTCACCGAAGTCGGAACGCGGATCATCGAGCAGCACCCGATCATCGTAAACAGGTGATGAACGCCGCCCCTCGCACAGCGGAAACGTCGGCGACGGATGTGATCTGCGCCATTGCCATGCGGGCGCGGCCGCGACAACTTTTCCGTAAGCGATTACCAGGGCCGCGCTGCCACAGTTCGAGCCATGTTCACTTGGTATGTCGCTCTGCTCGCGATCAGCGGGATCGTCATGATCGCCATGGCGTCGGTGCAGCAGGGTCAGAGCAACGCGACACGATCCTTCAACGGCATCTTCGGTGGCCTCTTCCTGGGCTACGCCTTCTACCTAGCCTTCCTCTTCGACGGCGGCTCGTACCTGATCTTCTTTCACGCATTCATCGTTCCGGTGACGATGGTGGTGAACTTCTTCCGCAACCGGACGCCCCGACCGAAGCTCACCGAAACCCAGAAGGCCTGGCGCGAATTCCAGCGCGCCGGCGAACACCGATAACCGAAAACCGTTGACGCACGGACGAACCGGTGAGTTCCGTCCCATACTGTGCAGGTGTGCGACACGAGCCGTGCGTTCGGGCCAGACTGCACGCATGGGTGAATACATCGACGCGGGCGGGTTGCGGACCTACTACGAGGTGCACGGGGACAGTGCGCCGGTGGTGTTGTTGCACGGCGGGCTGGGGACGGCCGAGTCGTGGGGACAGCAGGTGGGCGAGCTGGCCCGGCACTATCGGGTGTACGTCCCGGAGCGACGCGGACACGGCAGGACCGCCGATGTGCCCGGGCCGATCACCTATGCGGCGATGGCCGAGGATACGGCCGCCTGGCTGGATGCCCTGGCGTTGCGTGGCGCCCATCTGATCGGATGGAGCGATGGCGGCGCGGTGGCGGCGCTGGTTGCCATCACGCGGCCGGAGCTGGTCGGCAAACTCGTTGTGATCGGCCAGTATCTGTCGCTGGACGGCGAGTGGGCGTCGTCGCGGGCGGCACTGGACGGATTCGCCGAGGACGCCGGCACCCGTGCCATGTTCGAAGGGTTGCACGCGCCGCTGTCGCCGGACGGCCCGGACCACTTCCCGGTCGTCTACGACAAGATCATGCGGATGTGGCGCGACGAGCCCGAGATTTCGCTCGACGACATCGCCCGCATCACCGCACCGACGCTGTTCATGCAGGGTGACGGCGACTGGGTGCGGGTCGAGCACAGTGCGCTGCTCGCCCGCACCGTCACCGATGCCCAGCTGGCCGTCGTTCCCGGGACTTCCCACGCGCTGCCCCTGGAAAAGCCCGAGCTGGTGAACCGTTTGCTGCTGGACTTCCTCGCCGACGAGCAGGTCGCCCGATTCCTACCGATCGGGCACGAGTAGCGGCGCTCGAACGGTTCGCGGAATTCGCGTTCCTGCCGCCGCGTCCACGGATACGGCATGAGCTCACGCACCTGCGGATGCATGATCCCGCATCCGAGCACGATGATCACGTGCCAGCCATCGCGGCCGAAACGGCGGGCAGCATGGTCTGGTCGTACAGCCCGATACCGAACAGGCCGAGGAAGACCGACCCGGCCACCCGCTCGAACCGTTCCACGGCGGCGCCGGTCGTGGCAGCGGAGGCGTGCCCGGACGCGGCGGCCGTCGGCGTCTCGTGAGACAGTAGCCGCCTGGATCCGGGGCGAATTCCGCGCCACCCGAACCCATCTCACGGAGTTGATCGCCGCCCCGCTGCTGCCGGCACCGCCATCACCCCGGCCGCGCCGCCCCGCTGAGTCGGCCACAACCCGCCGGCTCAGCTGTCGAGTTCCTTGACCAGCGCGTCCACCACTGCCACCAGATCACCCTGCGCGGCCGCCGCCACTCGCCGCTGCCGTTGATAGGACGCCCCGCGCTCGACGATATCGGGCACTCGTGAGAGTTCGTTCTCACACTGCAACAGCTTCGCGGTGGGCTGCAATCGGTCCAGCAGATCCATCAGATCATCGGTGACCAGCCGCTCATTGCTGTCGGAGTCGGTGATGATGATCGCGTCCAGCCCGTAACGTGCTGCGCGCCACTTGTTCTCCTGCACATGCCACGGCGGCAGGGTGGGCATGGTCTCGCCCGCCTCCACCCGGCGATCCAGATCCACGATCAGGCAGTGGATCAGCGCGACGAGTGCGGAAAGTTCGAAGCGACTGGGGATTCCGTCGCACACACGGACCTCGATGGTCCCCCACTTCGGCGCGGGGCGGATATCCCAGTGCATGCCGCCGAGCTGTTCGAACACACCGGTTTTCATCTGGTCGTGCACGAAGGACTCGAACTGGGACCAGTTCTCGAACTGGAACGGCAATCCGGCGGTCGGCAGCTGCTGGAACATCAGGGCGCGATTGCTCGCGTACCCGGTGTCGATGCCGGCCCACATCGGTGAGGACGCCGACAGCGCCAGCAGATGCGGATAGGAGAGCAGCAGCGTGTTGAGAATCGGAAAGACCTTCTCCGGGTGCGAGACTCCCACGTGCACGTGCACGCCCCAGATCAGCATCTGGCGCCCCCACCACTGGGTGCGGCTGATCAGTTCGTCGTAATGCTCGGAGCGGGTCAGCTGTTGCGTCGACCACTGGGCGAACGGATGGGTGCCCGCGCAGAACAGGTCCACACCGACCCGGTCGGCGGCCGCGCGCACGGTGTCCATCGTGCTGTGCATCTCGTCGACCACCTCGCCGACGGTGTCGTGGACACCGCTGACGAGTTCGACCGTGTTCTTCAGCAACTCCTTGGTGACGTGCGGCGGACCGTTGGGCGCCCGCAGATCACCGACCTGGTCGAAGACCGCGGCGGCCGTATTGGAGAGATTGCGCGTCTGTTTGTCGACGAGCGCGATCTCCCATTCGACGCCCAGCGTCGGGCGGGGCGAGCCGTTCCAGGGAACCGTTCGAGAGCCAGCCCCACCCATGACGAATCCGCTCTTACCCGATGACGCCGCAGGCGACCCGGCCGCCCGCGTCGCCGGTTGCCAGAGTTTCGGCATCGGGCCCGGGCGCGCCACCGTTGGCCTGCAGGTAGCGGTTCGGGATGTTGCCGAAGTTGTCGGCGCCGGCGTGGATCATCAGCGCCTTGCCCTTGATCTGGTCCAGCGTCACGGAGTCGGTGGTGGTCACCAGCTTCGCGGTGCCGTCCTTGCCGACCTCGAGCGAGGTCAGATCGCCGCTGGCCGGGTGGGTGTTCGCATCGCCCACCTGGAGATGACCACCGGCCGAGAGGAAGTTGCCCGGCGCGCCGCCGGACGGCGCGGTGGAGTTCGGCTCGCACTTGCCGTTCTGGTGGATGTGCAGGCCGTGGAAGCCCGGCTGCAGGCCGTGCGCGTCGACGGTGATCTGCAGTTTGTCGCCCGACTTGGCGATGGTGGCGGTGCCGACCTGCGCGCCCGAGGGATCCTTCAACTGCACCGACACCGAATCGCCGGAGGGCGGGTTCTGCTCGGCGCCGGTGCCGGAGTTCTCCGCCGGACCGGCGGTACCGGTCCACACCGCGGGGGTGGTCCCCTTGACGTCGCTCGACTCCTGGCTGTTGCTGCAGGCGACCAGGCCGAAAGCCGCGATCGCCAGCATCGGGGTCACGGTCCGCCAGGACGGGCGACGGGTTGCGGAGGGGGCCATCGGAGAACTCCTTTACGAGTACCGAGTTTACGAGTAGTGCTGGTTGAACAGATTCCTTACCGGACAAGATGATGCCAGAGCCGTTGTGCACCGCACTGGTGGGGCTCGGTTGGGTTCTAGTTACCCGTGACGATGACGATGACGCCCGGCGGCGAGTCCGCGATTCCGGCGAAACGCGGCTCGGCCGATACGCCCAGCTCATTCGCGATCGCCTGGGCAGTCTCCCGTTCGTGCGGGGAATTTCCGTAGTAGACAGTTGTTTTCGCGATCACACCGCCGGGGTAGTTACCGGTCTCGGTGACGTCGAAGCCAGCCGCGGTGAGCTGGCTCCCGGTCTTGGAGGCCAGGCCGGCGACGGTGCTGTTGTTCAGCACCCGGACCGGGACGGTCTTGTCCACACCGGCCGCGGTGCTGGTCGCTGCCGCGGTGGTGGTCGTGAGCGTGGTCGCCGGCGCCGCGGTGGTCGTGGGTGCCGTCGTCGCGGGCGTCGTGGCGGCGGCGCGGGTGGTCGTGACCGGGGCGGCCGTCGTCTCGGTATCCGACGAGGTCTCCGCGGCGGCGGAATCGGACGTCGAATTCGACAGCGACATCGCGCCGAGGCCCGCGAAGACGATGGCCAGCGCGATCAGCACCATCGCGAGTGCTCGCAGCGGCGGTCCACCTGTGGGCGGATTCGGGTTGCTCACGATGTCGACCCTAGTCGCAGGGATGAGCGAGCGCGCGCATCGGACATCCGCCGGTCAGACCTGGAAGCCCAGCCGCCGCGCCGCCCGCGATTTCTGCCGGCTGGCCCGCAACCGGCGCAGCCGTTTCACCAGCATCGGATCGGCGGCCAGCGCCTCGGGCTTGTCGACGACGGCGTTGAGGACCTGGTAGTAGCGGGTGGCCGACATCGCGAACAGGTCCCGGATGGCTTCTTCCTTGGCGCCCGCGTACTTCCACCACTTGCGCTCGAAATCGAGGATTTCCAGTTCGCGGCGGGTGAGACCGTCGACCACGCCGGCCTCGGGGGCTGCCTCGACCACCGCGCCGGAGGCGCCTTCGACCACTGCCGCGATCTCTTCGCTCGCGGAGCTGTCCTCGCTTGCGGATAGATTCCGGGCCGCTGCGCTGTCCATATCGCTCCCTCGCCGAATCAACAACGGACGACAGTCGTCGTCATTCAACCACGCGGCACACCCCTGCACCGAGGCGTCGTACGGCGTGTCGGGCCGCACACGCGGCGCCGCGTAAAGTGTGCCACCATGGCGATTCTCCCGATCCGCATCGTCGGCGATCCGGTTCTGCACAACCCGACAGCGCAGGTGTCGCAGTCGCCGGCCGAACTCGCCGGCCTGATCGCGGACATGTACGAAACCCTCGACGCCGCCAACGGAGTCGGGCTCGCCGCCAATCAGGTCGGTGAATCGCTGCGGTTGTTCGTCTACGACTGCCCCGACGTGCAGCCCGACGGTTCGGTACGGCGGCGGCGCGGCGCGGTGATCAATCCGGTGCTGGAGACCTCCGAGATCCCCGAAACCATGCCCGATCCCGACGACGACGAGGAGGGCTGCCTCTCCGTTCCGGGTGAGCAGTTCCCCACCGGCCGCGCGGACTGGGCGCGGGTCACGGGCACCGACGAACACGGCGAGCCGGTGACGATCGAGGGCGAGGGGTTCTTCGCCCGTATGCTCCAGCACGAGGTCGGCCACCTCGACGGGTTCCTCTATGTGGACGTGCTGATCGGCCGCAACGCCCGCGCCGCGAAGAAGGCGATCAAGCGCAACGGCTGGGGCACACCGGGTTTGAGCTGGGTGCCGGGCGACGTACCGGATCCGTTCGGGCATGACGACTGACCGTCCCGATATCCCGATCGGGCGCCGGGTGGTGGTGCGGTACCGCCTGCCCGAGGGTTATCCACAGCAGTTCACCGATGTCATCGGCGAGCTCGTGGCACCGGATCCGGTGCAGGTCCGCACCGCCGACGGTACCGTGGTGACCATCGCCACCGATCGGGTGGTGGCGGTGAAAGCACTGGGCCCGCGGCCGATTCGGATCGGTGAGATCCGGGCGCTGGAAGCGGCGGCTATCGACGGCTGGCCCGGGCTCGAACGGGCCTGGTTCGACGGCTGGCTGTGCAGCATCGGCAACGGGTACACCCATCGCGCGAATTCCGCTGTGCCGCTGGGCGAATCGGGTCGCAACGCCGCCCTCGACATGCGAACGCTGCACCGCATCGGCGAGTGGTACACCGAACACGGCCTGCCGCTGCAACTTCGGCTCCCCGATCGCCTGGCGCCGGTGCCGCCGGGCTGGCTCACCTGGGGCGAGACGATGGTGCTCGGCATCGATATCTCCACATTCGTCCTGCCGCAGGGTCCGTCGATGGTCCGCATCGACGAGGGCCCGCATCCGGCGTGGCTGGAATTGCACCGGCACCGCGGCGAGGACACCGTCGACGTGGCCGCGCCGCTGCCGGACACGGGCGTGCTCACGGCGGTCCGCGACGGTGAACTCGGTTTCGCCGCGCTGGGCCTGCCGACCCCGCTGGCGATCGGCCGCGGTGCCCTCACCACCGCTCCCGACGGCCGCCGCTGGATCGGGCTGAGCTGTCTCGCGGTCGCCGCACCACACCGCCGGCACGGCCTGGGCACCCTCGTCTGCGCCGAACTGATCAACTGGGGCTACAAACGCGGCGCCACCCACGCCTACGTCCAGGTGGAGGCGAACAACGCCGCGGCCCTCGCGATGTATCGGGAGATGGGCTTCGTCGACCATCACAACTACCGCTACGCCGCCCCGGACCCCGACGCGGGCCGCCACCGGCGGGAGTGAATCGGCCGACTAATCTCGCCTCATGCGGTTGGCCACCTGGAATGTGAATTCGATCCGATCTCGCGTGGATCGGGTCGTGTCGTGGCTGGACCGCGCCGATATCGATGTGCTGGCCATCCAGGAAACCAAATGCCGCGACGACCAGTTCCCGGCCGAGCGGTTCGAGGAGGCCGGCTACGAGATCGTGCACACCGGATTCAGTCAGTGGAACGGGGTGGCGATCGCCTCCCGGGTGGGCATCGACGACGTCGAGGTCACCTTCCCGGGCCAGCCCGGATTCGACAAGGACGCCGAGGCCTCGCTGCTGAGCGCGCCGGTGGTGGAGGCCCGGGCGATCGGCGCCACCTGCGGCGGCGTCCGGGTGTGGAGCCTGTACGTGCCCAACGGGCGCACGCTGAGCGATCCGCACTACACCTACAAGCTGGAATGGCTTGCGGCCCTGTGTGATTCCGGGCAGGCGTGGCTGCGGGCCGATCCGTCGGCGCAGATCGCGCTGTGCGGCGACTGGAATATCGCCCCCACCGACGACGACGTGTGGTCGCCGGAGTTCTTCGCGCACAAGACGCACACCTCGGCGCCGGAGCGCGCCGCGTTCGATGCCGTCGTGGCGGCGGGATTCACGGATGTGATGCGCCCGTTCGCGCCCGGCCCGGGTGTCTACACCTACTGGGACTACACCCAGCTGCGCTTTCCGCGCAAGGAGGGTATGCGCATCGATTTCGTCCTCGCCTCCCCCGCGCTGAGCGCCCGCGCCGTCGACGCCGGGGTCGATCGCGAGGAGCGAAAGGGGAAGGGCGCCAGCGATCACGCACCCGTGGTGGTCGAATTCTCGGAGCAGCAGGCGGGGCCGGAGGTCAGCTCTGCCGGGTCTTGATGGCGTCGTGGGAGATGTAGACGTCGTAGCTGCCGGGCATCGCGATCACCGCGTTGCCGTATGCCGAGCGGATGAACGGTTCGGTGTACCAGCTGTGATCGCGCATATCGGTGAAGAAGTCACCGTCGCCGCCGTTGAGCATGGTCTGGTGCTGATTCACCGCGTTGCCGTCGAGCCGCTGCCCGTAGAGCCGGGTCACCTTGTAGCCGGAATGGAAGCCGAGCGCGTTGACCCACGGCTCCAATTCCACGATATCGGCCTGTAGCACCCACAGATCACCCTCGATCCGATAGGTCTGGTGGGTCTCGTCGTGATGGCCGTCGCCGTAGAGCGTGAGCTCCACATCGAGGGTATGGTCGCTGCCCGCAACGCTTTTCGCGACGACGTGCGCGGCCTTCACCTCACCGGTCAGCCCGAGGTAGGTCTGCAGCAGCGTCACCGCCCACAGCAGGACGACCGCCACCAGCAGCACCACCAGACCGCTCGCGCCGCGCCCGATATGCCTGCGCCAGCCCGCTTTCCGGGCGCGGAGGACGGCCGTGACCAGCATCGCGATCGCGACGACGAAGAGCACCGCCAGCAATGCCTGGATCCAGCCGAAGGCCATCGGGAACACCATGCCGACAGTTGTACCCGCATTCGGGTACCGCACGCGGGCGAGTCGGACACGAATACGCCACGGCCGGCCGGGATTTCCCGGCCGGCCGTGTGCGCGGTGCGAGCTGTTCAGCCTAGAAGGCGCCCTCCTCCATCTGCATGATGTCGGTGTCGAGGTTCTCCACCACGGCCCGCACCCCACTCAGCAGCGGCAGCTGGTTCTTGGCGAACCACGATGCGACACCGACCTTTCCGGTGTAGAACAGCCGATCCTTCTCCGACGGCTGCCCGGCCAGCGCGGCCTGCGCGATCTGGGCCTGCGCGAGCAGCCGCCAGCCGATGACGAGATCGCCCACGGCATGCAGGAAACGCACCGAACCCAGGCCGACCTTGTAGATCTCCTCCGGCGTCTGCGCCGCGGCCACGAGATAACCGGTGAGCGCGGTCGCCATCGCCTGCACATCCGCGAGCGCGGCGCCCAGCAGGGTCTTCTCCGCCTTCAGGGTATCGGGCTCGCTCTCGGCGAACTGCTGGATCAGCCCGGCGACATGTCCCAGCGCCACGCCCTTGTCGCGAACGATCTTGCGGAAGAAGAAGTCCTGCGCCTGGATCGCGGTCGTGCCCTCGTACAGCGAGTCGATCTTCACGTCGCGGATGTACTGCTCGATCGGGTAGTCCTGCAGATATCCCGATCCACCGAAGGTCTGCAGCGACTCGGTGAGGGTTTCGTACGCCCGTTCCGAGCCGACGCCCTTGACGATCGGCAGCAGCAGGTCGTTGACCCGCGCGGCGGTGTCGGGGTCGGCGCCGAAATTCGCCTGTGCCACATCGTCGTTCTGGTACGCCGCGCAATACAGGTACAGCGCCCGCAGGCCCTCCGCATAGGACTTCTGCAGCGCCAGGCTGCGCCGGACGTCCGGGTGGTGGGTGATGGTGACGCGCGGAGCGGTCTTGTCGGCCATCTGGGTCAGGTCGGCGCCCTGGACGCGAGTCTTCGCGTACTCCAGTGCGTTCAGGTATCCGGTGGACAGCGTTCCCGCCGACAGCACGCCGACCATCATGCGCGCGTTCTCGATGACCTTGAACATCTGCGCGATGCCGTTGTGCACATCGCCGACCAGATAACCGATCGCGGGCTTGTCGCCGCCGTAGGTCAGCTCACAGGTGGGCGAGGACTTGATGCCCATCTTGTGTTCGAGATTGGTCACCAGCACGCCGTTGCGCTCGCCCAATTCCATTGTCTGCGAGTCGAACAGGTACTTCGGCACCACGAACAGCGACAGGCCCTTGGTACCCGGGCCGGCGCCCTCGGGCCGCGCCAGGGTGAGGTGGAAGATGTTGTCGGCGGTATCGCCGACGTCACCGCCGGAGATGAAACGCTTCACGCCTTCGATGTGCCAGGTGCCGTCAGGCTGCTGGACGGCCTTGGTGCGGCCCATGCCGACATCGGATCCGGCATCGGGTTCGGTGAGCACCATCGTTCCGCCCCAGCGGTTTTCCCAGGCGTGCTCGGCCCACCGGCGCTGTTCCTCGGTGCCCTCGCGATAGAGCACCTGGTGCATGAGCGGGCCCATGTTGAAGAAGCTGGCCGAATTGTTCGCCGCGACGAGCATTTCCTGCGTCGCCCAGATCAGCGGCGACGGGGCGTCGACGCCGCCCATCTCCTCGGGCATGCCCAGCCCGGACCAGCCGGCCTCGTTGACCGCCGCGACCGTCTTGCGCAGCGGGTCGGGCACCACGACCTCGTGCTCGGCGGCATCGAACGAGATCGGATTGCGATCGGCGTCGACGAACGATTCGGCTACCGGCCCCTCGGCCAACCGCTGCACCTCGGTGAGCATTCCGCGTGCGGTTTCGGTATCCAGATCGCCGTACGCGCCGGTCTCCAGCAGCGCGCCGATCCCCAACACCTCGAACAAGTTGAACTCGATATCCCGAATGTTCGCCTTGTAGTGCGACACGCTCAGGGCCTCCTCGCCGTCGTGGGATGTTCTCCGTCGGAGGTTGCCGTACCCGGGTTCACTTACGCAACCGTAACCGGCCGAGACTAGAGAATTCGGGGTAACTTATGCGGGCGGACCAGTCCATCCGCGATTCACTTTCCCCAATCGTGCGCCGCGTCGCGGCGATTTGCTCGGAATGTGCTCGCATTCGACATCCGCGATCGGCCGCGTCCCGCCCGCCCACCTGCCCGGCAGCGGCGCGATGCGACCGGCATAATCGGCCTCTACCACTGCTATCTTGTTCGCCATGGCTTCGGAATCCGCGGTGCGACCGCGTCAACGGGCCCAGCATCTCGGCCCCGAACGCCGACGCCCGCAGGTTCTGGACGCGGCGCTGCGCATCGCGGCGGACGAGGGCATCGCGGCCGTCACCATCGCCGCCGTGGCCGAACGCCTGACCGTGACCCGGCCGGTGGTCTACGCCTGCTTCGCCGACCGCGTCGAACTCATCAACGCCCTGATCCAGCGCGAGGAGGGGCTGCTGCTGGCCGGCATCATGGACGCCCTGCCACCGCGCCGGGTCGAGGCCGACGAAGAGGTCTTCGTCGAGGGCTTCCGCGCCCTGCTCGAGACCGTCTCCAAACGCCCCGACACCTGGAAACTGTTGCACGGCAACCCCGATCCGGCGGTGGCGAGTTCGTTCGGGCGCGGGCGCAGCTTCGCGGTCGAGCGGTGCACCCGCCGGTTGCGGCCCACCCTGGAGGCATGGGGAACCGTCGACGCGGAGCGCAAACTGCCCGCGCTGGTGGAGTTGTGGGTATCCGCCGGCGAGGGCGCGGTGCGCACACTGGTGACCGAGGGCGACAAGTGGACGCCGCAGGACCTGGGCGCCTTCGTGGGCGCGGCGGTCTACCGGGCGCTGCGCTCGGCGTGAGCGCTGCCGCCGAATTGCCGCTCGACTGGTAGATCTGCCGATCAAACTTCGCCCTCTCCGGCAATTGCGCTAGCTAAAATGGAAATCGGCGTCCATTCGACCAGCGACCCGGCGGGAGAGCGGTATGGCGTTCTATCGGCAACTGGGTTCCCTACCGCCGAAGCGGCACACCCAGCATCGTGACGAACGGGGGCAGCTGCTCTACGAGGAGTTGATGGGCGAGGAAGGCTTCACCGGGGACTCGTCACTGCTGTATCACCGCGGCCTGCCGCCGGCGATCGTCGACTCCTCCGCGTGGCGGCCGCCGAATTCGCGGACCGTGCCGAACCATCCGCTGCGGCACCGGCACCTGCGGCTGCACGAACTGTTCCCCGAGTCCGTATTCGCGCAGACCGATGTCGTGACCGGCCGCCGCCTGATCCTCGGCAACGACGACGTGCGTATCTCCTATGTGGCGGCGCTGCGCGAATCCCCCTTGTACCGCAACGCGATCGGTGACGAACTCGTCTACGTCGAGGCCGGTTCGGGTGTGGTGGACACCGTCTTCGGGCGGCTGCCGGTGCGCGCCGGCGATCATGTGCTGCTGCCGCGGGCGACCACGCATCGCTGGCGGCCGGACGGACCGGAACCGCTGCGCGGCTATATCGTCGAGGCGACCGGACATATCACCGCACCGAAGCGCTATCTGTCCGCATTCGGCCAGTTCCTGGAGAATGCGCCGTACTGCGAGCGGGATCTGCACGGTCCGGCCGAACCGCTGCAGGAGTCCGGGACCGAGGTCGAGGTTCTGGTGAAACATCGGCCCGGCGCCGAAATACTCGGCACCCGAATGGTGTACGCCGATCACCCGTTCGACGTGGTGGGCTGGGACGGCTGCCTGTACCCGTACCGGTTCAACATCGCCGATTTCGAACCGATCACCGGCCGTATTCATCAGCCACCTCCGGTGCATCAGGCCTTCGCGGGCACCAACTTCGTGATCTGCGATTTCGTTCCCCGCAAGGTCGACTATCACCCGCTGTCGATTCCGGTGCCCTACTACCACTCCAATGTCGACTCCGACGAGATCCTGTTCTACTGCGGCGGAAACTACGAAGCCCGCCGCGGTTCCGGTATCGGACCGGGTTCGGTCTCGGTGCATCCGGGCGGATATGCGCACGGTCCGCAGCCGGGCGCCTACGAACGCAGTATCGGCGTGGAATTCTTCGACGAACTGGCGGTGATGGTCGACACCTTCCGGCCGCTGGGTCTCGGCGAGGGCGCCCTGGCCTGCGAGGATCCGGACTATGCGTGGACCTGGTCGGGGCGCGGGCCGAGTTCGGAGCGGGCGTGACCGCGAGGGTGCGGCCGCCGGTGGACGACGACGACCCCTTCGGGCCGGACCACCTGCCCTACGGAGTCTTCGCACCACCCGGCGCGCCGTTCCGCGTCGGCGTCCGGCTGGGCGCGTACGTGCTGGATATCGCTGCGCTACTGGATGATTCGCGCTTCGCGCGACCGACTGTGAACGACTTTCTCGCTCGCGGTCCGGTGCATTGGCACAGCGTGCGCGAACGACTGCGGGAAGCCGCGCGCGGTCCGCTGCCCGCGGAAGCGATTCATTCGCTGGATTCGGTGCAACTGAAGTTGCCGATATCCATCGGCGACTACGTGGACTTCTACGCCAGTATCGACCACGCCACCCGCCTGGGCGGCTTCCTGCGGCCGAACGGCGAAGCGCTGCTACCGAATTGGCGTCATCTGCCGGTCGGCTATCACGGGCGCGCGGGCAGCGTGGTGGTCTCGGGCACGCCGGTGCGACGGCCCTGCGGGCAGATTCGAACCGGCACGGCGACACCGGCTTTCGCGCCCTCGCGGCGGCTGGATATCGAGGCCGAACTCGGCTTCGTGATCGGCGTGGGATCCGAACTCGGCACACCGGTCCCGGTCGACGACTTCGCCGACCACGTCTTCGGCGTCGCGCTGGTGAACGACTGGTCCGCCCGCGACATCCAGGCCTGGGAGGGACAGCCGCTCGGTCCCTTCCTAGGCAAATCGTTCGCCACCTCCGCCGCCGCGTGGATCACGCCGCTCGCCGCCCTGGAGGCGGCACGGGTGCCGCTCCCCGGACAGGATCCGGAACCACTGGATTACCTTCGGGGACAGCAGAATTGGGGCCTCGATATCGACATGCGGGTGTGCTGGAACGGGGTGGAGGTCAGTGCGCCGCCCTACCGGACCATGTACTGGTCCCCGGCGCAGATGCTGGCTCACCTGACCGTCAACGGCGCCGGTACCCGCCCGGGCGATCTGTTCGCCTCGGGCACCGTCTCCGGTCCGCTGCCGCGGCAGAGCGGATCCTTCATCGAACTGTCGGCCGACGGGACCGAACCCGTCGATGTCGGCGGTTCGCCGCGAACCTTCCTCGCCGACGGCGACACCGTCGTCATCACCGCCACCGCGCCGGGCCCGGCCGGCGGACGGATCGAACTGGGTGAGGTTCGCGGGCGGATCCTGCCCGCCCGATTCGAGGGGCAGTGACGCGCCCCACGGTCGCGCGGTACCCTCGGCCGGGTACCACATCGTGCCAACGGGGGCTCGCACCAGCGGGCTGAGAGGACGGCTAGCCCATTCGGGCGGTTCAGGGCCGTCGACCGTACGAACCTGACCGGGTAATGCCGGCGTAGGGAGGATTGAGCTCACATGTCGTCGAACCATGTCACCACGGGCCCCATCGCGGGCAGCGCAAAGCACTACGAGCAGATCGACGCCGACGGGACGACGTTGCGCATCCCGGTCCGCCGGATCAACCTGACCAACGGCGAACACTTCGACGTCTACGACACCTCCGGCCCGTACACCGACGATTCGGCCACGATCGACCTGGAGGCCGGACTACCGAAGCTCCGCGCCGGTTGGACCCAGCCGGACGTGCCGGGACCACGTACGCAGCTGGCCTGGGCCAGGGCCGGGGCGATCACCGCCGAGATGCGGTATATCGCTGCGCGCGAAGGCGTTTCGCCGGAACTGGTTCGCGACGAGGTGGCCGCCGGCCGGGCCGTGATCCCCGCCAATCACAACCATCCCGAATGCGAGCCGATGATCATCGGCAAGAAGTTCGCGGTGAAGATCAATGCCAATATCGGCAATTCCGCGGTCACCTCCTCGATCGCCGAAGAGGTGGAGAAGATGGTGTGGGCCACCCGCTGGGGCGCCGACACCATCATGGACCTGTCCACCGGTAAGAACATCCACGAGACCCGCGAATGGATCCTGCGGAATTCGCCGGTACCCGTCGGCACCGTGCCGATCTATCAGGCACTGGAGAAGGTGAACGGCGATCCGACCCAGCTGACCTGGGAAATCTATCGCGACACCGTGATCGAGCAGGCCGAGCAGGGCGTGGACTACATGACCGTGCATGCGGGGGTGCTGCTGCGGTACGTCCCGCTGACCGCCAAGCGCGTCACCGGCATCGTCTCGCGCGGCGGTTCGATCATGGCGGCATGGTGTCTGGCCCACCACCAGGAATCGTTCCTGTACACCAACTTCGCGGAACTGTGCGAGATCCTGGCGAAATACGACATCACCTTCTCGCTCGGCGACGGGTTGCGGCCCGGTTCGATCGCCGATGCCAACGACGAGGCGCAGTTCGCCGAACTGCGCACGCTCGGCGAGCTGACCAAGATCGCGAAATCGCATGGCGTGCAGGTGATGATCGAGGGCCCGGGCCACGTTCCGATGCACAAGATCGTGGAGAACGTGCGGCTCGAGGAGGAGCTGTGCGAGGAGGCGCCGTTCTACACGCTGGGCCCGCTCGCCACCGATATCGCACCGGCCTACGACCACATCACCTCGGCGATCGGCGCGGCGATCATCGCGCAGGCCGGCACCGCGATGCTCTGCTACGTCACCCCGAAGGAACATCTGGGGCTGCCCAATCGCGACGATGTGAAGACCGGCGTCATCACCTACAAGATCGCCGCCCATTCGGCCGATCTCGCCAAGGGACATCCGCGGGCGCAGGAACGCGACGACGCACTGTCCAAGGCGCGCTTCGAATTCCGCTGGCACGACCAGTTCGCGCTGTCGCTGGATCCCGACACCGCGCGGGAGTACCACGACGAAACGCTGCCCGCCGAACCCGCCAAGACGGCCCACTTCTGCTCGATGTGCGGCCCGAAGTTCTGCTCGATGCGTATCTCCGCCGATGTGCGCGAGTACGCGGAGAAGCAGGGGCTCACCGACGTGGAGGCCATCGAGGCCGGTATGGCCGAGAAGTCGGCCGAATTCGCCGAGGCCGGTGGAAAGGTCTACCTGCCCGTCGTGTCGTGACAGCGAAAGCTGTTGTGCCGTAACGGCGCTGCCGTTGCGCTGCGTGCGCCGACGCCCGCCCGCCGCCAGGGTGCGCGTCGGCGCCGCAGATGCGCCGCCGGTCCGCGGATGTCAGCTCATCGCTCGATGTTCGCGAGCGTCCGGATGCCGGTGAGGATCACGCGGACGCCGTGGGCGAATTCGTCGTCCGGATCCATGGCGGACAGCTTCGTGACCAGATTCGCCGTGCGCGGGTACCGATCGGGGTCGACCGCTCGGTCGATCTGCGCATAGGGGTTGTCGGCACCGTAATCCGCACCGGTGCGCGCCTGCTCCTCGATCACGAATCCGACCGTGTAATGCAGCACGATCGGGAAGACCCACCCCGCCTCGTCGGCGGAGAACCCCGCGTCCTCCAGCGTGCGTAGGGTCAATTCCATGGTGCGCCACATGGATTCGTCGCTGACGTAGGTCCCGGCGAGCAGTCGGCCGCCGTCGCGGTGCCGCAGCATCGAACTGCGCAGGCGCCCCGCCAGTTCGGCGATCCAATCCTGCCAGGTTTCGCCCCGGCGCGGCCCCTCCACGCGGTCGACCGCGGCGGCGAAGACCGCGCGCGCCATCACATCGAGCAATTCCTGCTTGTTCTTGACATGCCAGTAGAGCGCCGGCGCCTGCACATCGAGCGCCGACGCCACCTTGCGCATGGTCAGGCCGTCGAGCCCGGTCTCGTCCAGCAGCTCCAGCGCGGCCGCGCCGATGGCGTTGGCGTCGAGTTTCATCGCACCTCCAGTCGATTGCTTGACAGCTTAACAATGTTCTGGTGTCCTTAACGGCGTTAAGGATTTAACAACGTTAAGGAGCGGGTCGTGCACACAACGGATGTAGTCGTCGCAGGTGGCGGGCCTACCGGGCTGATGCTGGCGTACGAATTGCGACTGGCCGGCGTCGCGGTGGAGGTACTCGACGCGCTGCCGGCGCGCACCGGTGAATCCCGCGCCGGAGGTATCCACGCGCGCACCATGGAGATCCTCGACCAGCGCGGCCTGCTCGACGACCTCCTGCGACAGGGGCGCACACTGCCGCGCGGCCACTTCGGCGGACTCCCGCTCGACTTCGGAGATTTCCACACCCGCTTCCCGTACACCCTCGCGGTGTTGCAGTCGGTGATCGAACGCGAATTGGACCGCCACGCGACGGCGGCCGGCGCGCCCGTGCACTGGGATTCGCCCGTCACCGGATTCCGCCAGGACGATTCCGGGGTGGAGGTCGAAGTCGGCGGGAGCCGTCCGCGCCGGATCCGCGCGGCCTACCTGGTCGGCTGCGACGGCGGGCGCAGTTCGGTGCGCAAGCTCGCGGGCATCGGCTTCGACGGCACGGACGCGACGGTGACGGGCATGATCGCCGACGTCGAACTCGCCGCTCCCCCCGCCGAGCTGTTCTTCGGCGCCCGCGGTGCGACCGGCGACTATTCGGTGATCCAGTTCGAGCCCGGGTGGTACCGGTTGATCGCCCAGTGCCACGACCGGGTGCGCGAGCGCGGCAGCGCAGTGACCTTCGACGAATTCCGCAGCGCGTTCACCGACCTCGCGGGCACCGATTTCGGCATGCACAGCCCGCGGTGGGTCACCCACTACGGCGATGCCGCCCGGCAGGCCGACCGCTACCGCGTGGGCCGGGTGTTCCTGGCGGGCGACGCCGCGCACATCCATTTCCCGGCCGGTGGCCAGGGCCAGAATCTGGGGCTGCAGGATGCGGTCAATCTGGGCTGGAAGATCGCGGCCGTGTTGCGCGGCAACGCTTCCGACGCACTGCTGGACACCTACGAATCCGAACGCCATCCGATCGCGGCGCGCGTACTGCGGAACACGCGCGCTCAGACGGCGCTGTCACGGCCCGGTGCGCACGTGGACGCGTTGCGCGACAGCATGTCCGACCTTTTCGACATCGACGAGGTGCGCCACCGCCTCGGGCTCATGATCACCGCGCTGGACATCCGCTACGACTGCGGGGACCAGCATCCGCTGTGCGGCCGGCGCGTGCCGGATGCCGATATCGCAACCGCCGACGGGCCCACCCGCGTGCACGAGCTGATGCGTTCGGGACGTCCGATTCTGCTGGTGCGCAATGCGGCCGAGATCCCCGATATCAGCGAGCGGAAGGACCGGGTGGACATCGTGTGCGCAACGGATCCGGCCACCGAATGGATCATTCCCGGATTCGGCCCGGTTCCGGCGCCCACCTACACCCTCATCCGACCGGATGGGTATATCGCTTGGGCCGCAAGCGATTCCACTACCGAGGGACTGAACACGGCACTCACCGCCTGGGTCGGCCCCGCTTCGGCCGACCGGTGATCCCGGCGGCTACGCAGGCCCTCTATCGGCACCCGCCGTGGTGTCGCCGCTACTTCCGGGGTGCCCAGCGGGCGACGAAATCATCGGGTTGCGGTGCGGGGCCGGGGAGTTCGCCGGGGGTGCGCAGTCCGTCGAGCAGCAGAGCGAGTATGCGGTGGCGCAACTGCGCGGTTCGAGTGGCGTCGGGGAGGATGATCGCGGCGCAGGCCTCCAGAACCAGGCTGAGATCGGCGATCGTCACCCCGTCGCGGACGGCGCCGGAAACCTGTGCCCGGCGCAGTATTTCCTCGTTCAGCTCCGCGGAACGACGCACCTGAGGGGCGAACGATTCGTCCGGGGTGAAGGTGCCGGCCAGTCGCACGGTCAGCGAATGCACATCGGCGTCGACCACCCGGCGCAGGAATTCGGCGAGCACGTCGGCGTCGGCCACCGACTCCAGCGCGGCCTCGGCCTCGGCGTTGTAGCGGCACAGCCCCTGATAGCAGAGGGTGCGCAGCAACGCCTCCTTACTCGGATAGCGGCGGTACAGCGCGCTGATCCCCACTCCGGCACGTTCTGCGACGGCCGAGATCGGGGCGGTCGCATCGGCGAGGAAAACCGCGCGAGCGGCATCGAGGATGATCCCGTCGTTGCGCGCGGCCTGCGCCTTGCGACCGGGAAGCGCCTGGCGAGCTGGGGCGTCGGTTGGTTTCGGCATGGTTTTCAGCCTAGCACTTGAAACGGAATGATCCGTTCTGATACGGTTCCAACAGAACGAAACATTCCGTTCCAAAAGGAGACGATCATGACCATCCGCCCGTTCCACGTCGACATCCCGCAGGACCGCCTCGACGACCTCGCCGATCGGCTGCGGCGGGCGCTGTGGCCGGACGAGCTGCCCGGCGTCGGCGACGCCTACGGTGTTCCGGGCGATCGGGTGCGCACGCTGGCGAAATACTGGTTGAACGACTTCGATTGGCGCGCAACGGAAGCGCGACTGAATGCGCATCCGCAGTTCCGCACGGAGATCGACGGCGAGGATATTCACTTCCTGCACGTCCGCTCGTCGCGGCCGGATGCGTTGCCGGTCATCCTCACCCACGGCTGGCCCGGATCGGTGCTGGAGTACCTGGACGTGATCGAGGCGCTGACCGAACCGGAATCCCCCGACCATCCGGCCTTCCACGTGGTCCTGCCGTCGCTGCCGGGCTTCGGCTTCTCCGGCCCGACCCGCAGCACCGGCTGGGGCACCCAGCGCACCGCGCGCGCCTGGGTGGAGCTGATGGATCGGCTCGGTTACGAGCGCTTCGGCGCGATCGGCAACGACGGTGGGTCGATGATCTCCCCGGAGATCGGCCGGCTGGCCGGCGATCGCGTGGTGGGCGTCCACGTGACGCAGTTGTTCTCCTTCCCCTCCGGCGACCCGGCCGAATTCGACGGACTGTCCGAAGAGGATCTGGGGGCGCTCGCGCACCTGCAGTGGTTCCAGGACAACAAGATGGCGTTCAACATTCTGTGCAGCCAGCAGCCGCAGACGCTGGCCTACGCGTTGAGCGACTCTCCGCTCGGGCTGCTGGGCTGGAACGCACAGCTTTTCGGCGAAAGTCTCGATCCGGAATTCGTGATCGGCAATATCGCGCTGTACTGGCTCACCGGCACCGCGGCCTCCTCGATCCGGTTCTACTACGAGAATGCCCACGCCACCGAGCGTCCGTCCGGGCCGACCACCACCCCGACCGCGCTCGCCATGTTCGCCGGGGATTTCCGCTCGATCCGCCGGTTCGCCGAGCGCGACCACCAGAACATCGTCAGCTGGAATTCCTACGACGTGGGATCGGTGACCGGCGGACCCAACGATGCGGCCGGACACTACGCCGCGCACGAGGCGCCGGAGGTGCTGGTCGGCGACATCCGGACGTTCTTCGCCCGGGTCCGGTGAATCCCCGGCGGCTGAGCAGTCACCGACTGCTCAGCCGGGGCGCCCTATCGCTGCTTCTTCCCCTGGACTGTGGTCTCGACACCCGAGGGGGTGACGTCCTTGGCCTTCTTCTCCGCTCGCTTCTCCTTCAGCGACTTGCCGGACTTCTTGGACATGGTGCTGCGCGGAGATTTATCGGACATGAGGGTCCTTTGTTCGGCAGGATTCGAATGACCCTGTTGGCTCGACCGTACGCGCCCGGCCTCCCGCATCGGCGGAATGCGCGATCGGCACGTCCGCGTGGATGACCATGCTGCGGTCGCGGGCCGGCGCGTCGTAGGGTCTGTCTCGTGAAACTGCTGCCGCTGCCGGAACCGGGTACTACGCCGGTCCGGGTGCTGACGATCGCCGGAACCGACTCCGGGGGTGGGGCCGGAATTCAGGCCGATTCGCGCACCATGGCACTGCTCGGCGTCCATGCCTGCGTGGCGGTGGCCGCGGTGACCGTGCAGAACTCGGTCGGGGTCAGCGGTTTTCACGAGATTCCGCCGCAGACCGTCGCCGATCAGGTGCGGGTGGTGACCGGCGATATCGGGGTCACGGCGGCCAAGACCGGCATGCTGGCCTCGACCGCGATCATCGAGGCGGTGGCCGGGGTCTGCGACGAGGTCGGTATCGGACGCGACGGCACAGTGCCCTTGGTAGTCGACCCGGTGGCGGCTTCGATGCACGGCGACCCGCTGCTGCACGCGGAAGCCCTGGACGCTCTGCGCTCGGTTCTCATTCCGCGCGCCACGCTGGTGACCCCGAATCTGGACGAGGTGCGGCTGCTCACCGGCATCGCCGTGACCGACGACCGCAGCGCTCGCAAGGCCGCCGAGGCGCTGATCGCACTCGGCCCGCGCTGGGCCGTCGTCAAGGGCGGTCACCTGCGCTCCTCCGAATTCAGCACCGATCTGCTGTTCGACGGCGACCGCTTCCACGAACTCACCGCACCCCGCATCACGACCGGCAACGATCACGGCGGCGGCGACACCCTGGCCGCCGCCTCCGCCTGCGCCCTGGCACACGGCTACCCGGTGCCCGAGGCGGTGGCCTTCGCCAAGGAATGGACCACGCGCTGCCTGGAGGCGTCCTACGATCTCGGCGCCGGGCACGGACCGGTGTCGCCGCTGTGGCGCTTGCACGGAAGCTGACCTGGCGGGCGCTCCCAGGAAGCTCACAGGTCGGGCGCAGCGCTACCCAAGGCTGATACCCGAAATTGGGATCATGACCGAGACAGCGATGGCGTTCCAGGCGGCCACCACCCCCGACTCGACGCGCACAGCGGTGCTCGAGGTCGTGATCCCTGTGTACAACGAGGAGCGCGATCTCGCCGGATGCGTCCGCCGGCTGCACGCGTTCCTGCGTGACGGTTTTCCGTTCTCGACCCGAATCACGGTGGCGGACAACGCATCCACCGATTCCACCCTCGCCGTGGCGCACGAACTCGCCGCGGAGCTGCCCGAGGTCGAGGTCGTCCACCTCGACCGCAAGGGCCGCGGGCGCGCGCTGCGCGCGGTGTGGGAGGCCTCCGACGCGCAGGTCGTCGCGTATATGGACGTCGACCTGTCCACCGATCTCAACGCCCTGCTGCCGCTGGTGGCCCCGCTGGTCTCCGGACATTCCGATCTGGCGATCGGTACCCGGCTGGCGAAATCCTCACGCGTGGTGCGCGGCCCCAAACGCGAGATCATCTCCCGCTGCTACAACCTGATCCTGCGGGCCTCGCTGCAGGCCCGGTTCTCCGACGCCCAGTGCGGATTCAAAGCGATGCGCACCGATGTGGCCCGCCGGATCCTGCCGTTGGTCCAGGACGGGGAATGGTTCTTCGACACCGAACTGCTGGTGATCGCCGAACGCGCCGGACTGCGCATCCACGAGGTGCCGGTGGACTGGATCGACGATCCGGACAGCCGCGTCGACATCGTCGACACCGCCCGCAAGGATCTGCTCGGCGTGTGGCGGGTGGGCCGCGGCCTGGCCACCGGCGCCCTGCCGATCAACGAACTGCGCGCCGCCATCGGGCGGGAACCGCTGGTGGACGGGGTGCCGCTGGGCATGGTGGGCCAGCTGGTGCGCTTCGGCATCATCGGTGTGCTCTCCACGCTGGCGTACATGCTCCTGTACGTGATGTTGCAGTCGGTGGTCGGCGCCCAACCCGCGAACTTCGCCGCCCTGCTGATCACCGCGGTCGCCAACACCGCGGCGAACCGCGCCTTCACCTTCGGCGTGCGCGGTTCGGGCAACGCGGTCTCCCACCACTTCCAGGGCTTGCTGATCTTCGCCTTCGCGTGGCTGCTGACCAGTGGTTCGCTGTTCGCGCTGCACCGGTGGGCGCCGGACGCGTCCGTGCACGTGGAACTGCTGGTGCTGGTGGTCGCGAATCTGGTGGCGACGCTGACCCGATTCGTGGGGTTGCGCTGGGTCTTTCGCAACGCGGTCGCCGGCAGCGGCGTCGAGGACATCGCGACGGCGCCGGCCTCGGCGGAAACGCGGTGACCGAAACGACAATGCCCGCCCTGAAGAGGGCGGGCATTGTGTGTTGTAGCCCCGACGGGATTTGAACCCGCGCTACCGCCTTGAGAGGGCGGCGTCCTAGGCCGCTAGACGACGGGGCCGAGAACTGCGCTCCGGCAACCGGAGCCCGGTCAGCTTATCGGTCCCGGGCGACGGCACCAAATCGGGTGCTCACATTCGCGGTCTCAGAAAGGCCGCCCCTGGATGAGGCCGAAGATTCCGGCGATGAAGAACAGTGGGATGAACAGTGCGGTCGCCACCGGATCGCCGTTGAGATATCCCTGCCGGATACCTTCCAGAGCTGCCGCAGAACCCGAATCCATGATCGATTTCCCCTCGCTCGATATGTGATGAATGTGCCGGATCACGCTAGCGCAGCCCAGGGCCCTTCGAATCGGCGCTGTTCCCACCGGCGGGCGTGATGTCAGTGCGGCGTGTGCAGTCCCATATGCAGGGTCACCGCCCACTGGTGCACGATCTGCTTGCGGCGCACCGAGTCGTCGGTCAGGACGTCGGCCAGCCCCAGGCCGCGGGCCATGTCGAGGGTGGCCTGCACCAGGTGATGGGCGACCGGGTCGGAGTCGTCGACGCCGAGCGCCTCGACGGCCAGGCGATGGGAGACCCGGCCGAAGTGCGCCTCGAGGGGCACGATGCGTTCGCGCAACACCGGATCCGCCGCGGCATGTGTCCACACCTGCAGCGCCGCCTTGAACAGCGGAGTCGTATAGGACTCGACCAGCTGCGCCACCACCGCCTCGGTGCGGCCGACGCCCTGCGCCACCCCGGTCACGGCCGCCGCCTCCGCCTTGGACTGGGCCATCCGGGCGTCGAACATGTACTCGAGGGCGGCGGTGATCAGATCCTCCCGGGTGGGGAAATGATGCTGAGCCGCCCCGCGCGAGACCCCGGCCCGTTCGGCGACCACCGCGACAGTGGCCGCCGCCCAGCCCATATCGGCCAGACAGTCGATGGTGGCCTCGAGCAATCGCTGACGGGTGGCCCGGCTGCGGTCCTGCTTGGGTTCGTGCGATGCGGTCATGATCGGTTCATTCTGCCCAGCTGGGTGGGCGGCGCTGGAAGAAGGCCGTCATCCCCTCGATCACCTCGGGCGTGCCGAAGAAACTGCCGGAGCGTTTGGCCAGCTCATCGGCGGTGCGATCGAATTCGGCGACGAGGGACGCGTTCACCAGCCGCTTACTTTCGGCCAGGCCCTGCGGGGACCCCTTGCGCAGTTCGCCGCACAGCCGGGCGACCTCGGCGGCGGCGTCGTCGGCGGCGACGGTGATCAACCCGATGCGCTCGGCCTCGGCCGCGTCGAAGGTTTCGCCGGTCTGGTAGTAACGTGCGGCGGCCCGGGAGGTCAGCCGCGGCAGCAGCGTGAGAGAGATCATGAACGGCGCCAGGCCCAACCGCGCCTCGGTGAGCGCGAAACTGCTCGACGGCCCGGCGACCGCGATATCGCAGGCGCCGACGATGCCCATGCCGCCCGCGCGCACATTGCCGTCGATCTGCGCGAGCACCGGTTTGTGCAGTTCCACGATGCCGCGCAGCACATCGATCATCCACCGGGTGCGGATGTCGGCGGCCGCGGCCGGATCGGCGTCGAGCGCTTCCTTGAGGTCCGCGCCGGCGCAGAACGTGTTGCCGGTGTGGGTCAGGATCACCCCGCGGGCCCGTTCGTCGGCGCCCGCCTTGCGCAGTCCGTCGAGCAGTTCGCGAACCAGCTTCGAGGACAACGCATTCCGATTGTGTGGTGAATCCAGCGTGAGCACCGCGAAGCCGTCGCGCAGGTCGTACCGCACGAAAGGTGTTTCGGTGCCGGTGGTTTCGGTGCCGGTGGTTTCGATGCCCGTGGTTTCGGTGGTATCGCTCACGTGTGCATTCCTCCTCGTCCGGTTCGGGTGGGTGTCCCCCGACCGGGCCGCGCATAGGCGGCCCGGCCGGTCGCCGCTCAGTACGACTTCGGCAGCCCCAGCGAGTGCTGGGAGACGAAGTTCAGGATCATTTCCCGGCTCACCGGAGCCACTCGCGCGATCCGCGCCGCGCCCAGCATGCCCGCCAGACCGATGTCCGCGGTCAGGCCCGAACCACCGTGGGTCTGGATGGACTGATCCAGGGCCTTGATACTCGCCTCCGCCGCAGCGTATTTCGCCATATTGGCGGCCTCCGCGGCACCGAAGTCGTCGCCGGAATCGTAGAGGACGGCGGCCTTCTGCATCATCAGCTTGGCGAGTTCGAGTTCGATCTTCACCTGGGCCAGCGGATGCGAGATGCCCTGGTGCGCCGCGATCGGCGTCTTCCAGACCTGCCGTTCCCGGGCGTATTCGACCGCCCGGTCGATGGCGTAGCGGCCCATGCCGACCGCCATCGCCGCACCCATGATGCGCTCGGGATTGAGGCCGGCGAACAGCTGCGCGATCGCGGCGTCCTCCTGGCCCACCAGAGCGCTGCCGGGCAGGCGCACATCGTCGAGGAACAGCGTGAACTGGTTGTCCGGTTCGATGATGTCCATCTCCTGGCGGTTCTTCTCGAAGCCGGGAGTATCGGTCGGGACGATGAACAGCGCCGGCTTCAACTTGCCGGTCTTGGAATCCTCGGTGCGCGAGACGATCAGCACCGCCTCGGCCTGATCCACACCGGAGATGAAGATCTTGCGGCCGTTGAGGATCCAGTCGCCACCGTCGCGGCGCGCGGTGGTCGTGATGTTGTGCGAGTTGGAGCCGGCGTCGGGTTCGGTGATGCCGAACACCATCTTCGACGAGCCGTCGGCCAGCCGGGTCAGCCAGTATTGCTTCTGCTCCTCGGTGCCGTATTTGGTGATGATGGTGCCGCAGATCGCGGGCGAGACCACCATCAGCAGCAGGCCCGCGCCCTGGGCGGCCAGTTCCTCCATCACCAGCGCCAGTTCGTAGATTCCGGCGCCACCGCCGCCGTACTCTTCCGGCAGGTTCACGCCGAGGAAGCCGAGTTTGCCCGCCTCGTCCCACAATTCGTCCAGCGGCTCGTTGCGGCGCGCCTTCGCGGAGACGTAGTCGCGGTAGTTGTACTTCGCGGCGAGCTTGGCGACGGCCGCCCGCAGCTGCTTCTGTTCGTCGGTTTCGATGAAACTCATGGACATTCTCCTGTAGTGGGCCGCTATTCGGCGGTGGCTTCGGCCGGTGCCGCGGTGGCTTCGGCATGGACGACCGCCAGTACGGCGCCGACGTCGACCTGTTGTCCCGCAACCACATTCAGTTCGGTCAGCACTCCGGCCGCCGGGGCGGCGATGGTGTGCTCCATCTTCATGGCCTCGAGCCAGAGAATCGGCTGCCCCTTCTCGACGGCGGCGCCGACCTCGGCGCCCAGCCGGATCACCGAACCCGGCATCGGCGCCAGCAACGACCCCTCCGCGACCTGGTCGGCCGGGTCCGAGAAACGCGGAAGCCTGCGCACCGCGACCGGGCCGAGCGGCGAATCGACCGCCACCAGATCGCCGTAGCGCGCGACCTCGAACCGCCGCCGCACCGAGCCACGCTCCCCGGGCACACCGAGAACCACGACATCCGGTGTGGCCTCGATCAGTTCGAGCCCCTCGTGACCCTCGACCTCGAGTCCGGAGCGGGTGAGGCGGTATCGCACCTCGTGCGTTCCCGACACCCGGCTCTCGTAGGACTTGCTCTGCCCCTGTGAGGGCAGATTGCGCCAGCCGCTGGGCAGCGCCGCGCCGACGCGCGCTCGCGCTCGGTTGGCGGCCGCGTCCGCCAGTGCCGCGGCGACGATGGACAGTGCCTCGTCGCCGGGTGAAACCAGCGGCGCGGCAAGATTTTCCAGGCCGTGGGTGGCGAAGAACGCGGTATCGGTATCGCCGGCGAGAAAGGCCGGATGCCGCAGCACCCGCACCAGCAGATCGCGGTTGGTGACCAGGCCGTGGATGCGGGCCCGCTGCAACGCCGTCGCCAGCAGATGCGCCGCCTCCTCGCGGGTGTCGGCGTAGGAGATGACCTTGGCCAGCATCGGGTCGTAGAACACCCCGACCGCCGAGCCGTCCACCACACCGGAGTCGAGCCGTAGACCGGGCTCGGTCAGGACGGTGAATTCGGCCGTGCCCGAGGCGAATTCGATGCGATGCACCGCGCCGCTCTGCGGCTGCCAGTCGTGTGCCGGATCCTCCGCGTACAACCGCACCTCGATGGAGTGCCCGCGCATCGGCGGCGGCTCCTGCGGCAGCCGGTAGCCCTGCGCCACCTGCAGTTGCAGCCGGACCAGATCGAGGCCGGTGGTGCATTCGGTGACCGGATGTTCCACCTGCAGGCGGGTGTTCATCTCCAGGAAGAAGAAATCGCCCTGTTCGTCGGCGAGGAATTCGACCGTGCCCGCGCCCTCGTAGCCGATCGCCTCGGCGGCGAGCCGGGCCGCCTCGAACAACCGCGCCCGCATGGGGGCGATCCGCTCGACCAGCGGCGACGGCGCTTCCTCGACCACCTTCTGATGCCGGCGCTGAATCGAACATTCACGCTCGCCCACCGCCCAGACCCGGCCGTGGGTATCGGCCATCACCTGCACCTCGATGTGGCGGCCGGTTTCCAGGTAGCGCTCACAGAACACCGTCGGATCGCCGAAGGCCGATTCCGCCTCGCGCCGGGCCGCCTCGAGCTGATCCGGCAGCTCCGCCAGCGAGCGCACCACCCGCATACCGCGCCCGCCACCACCGGCGGAGGCCTTGATCAGCACGGGCAGCAGGTCCTCGGTGACCTCGGCCGGATCGAGTTCGGCCAGCACCGGGACGCCCGCGGCGTCCATCATCTTCTTGGATTCGACCTTCGAACCCATCTGTTCGATGGCCGCGACCGGCGGGCCCACCCACGCCAAGCCGGACTCGATCACCCGGCGAGCGAATTCCGCGTTCTCGGAGAGGAATCCGTACCCCGGATGAATCGCGTCGGCGCCCGCGGCGTGGGCGGCCTCGATGATCAGATCGCCGCGCAGATAGGTCTCGCCGGGAGTGTTGCCGGGCAGCCGGATCGCCGCATCGGCCTCGGCCACATGCGGTGCGTGCGCATCCGCGTCGGAATACACCGCGGTCGTGGCAATGCCCATGCGCCGGCAGGTCGCGAACACGCGGCGGGCGATCTCCCCGCGGTTGGCGACCAGAACGTTCGTGATCGGCCCTACTGTCATCTCAGACCTCACATCCGGAAGACGCCGAAGCCCTCGGCGCCCTTGATCGGGGCATTGTGGATGGCCGACAACGCCATTCCCAATACCGTGCGGGTGTCGCGGGGGTCGATCACACCGTCGTCGTAGAGCCGGCCCGACATGAACATGGGCAGCGATTCGGCCTCGATCTGGGCCTCGATCATCGCGCGCATGCCCTTGTCTGCTTCCTCGTCGAACGCCTGGCCGCGCGCCTCGGCGGCGGCCCGGCCCACGATCGAGATCACGCCCGCCAGCTGCGCACCGCCCATCACCGCGGATTTGGCACTGGGCCAGGCGAAGACGAAACGCGGATCGTAGGCGCGCCCGCACATGCCGTAGTGCCCGGCCCCGTAAGAGGCGCCCATCAGCAGCGAGATGTGCGGCACCTTCGAATTGGAGACCGCGTTGATCATCATCGCGCCGTGCTTGATGATGCCCTTCTGCTCGTACTCCTTACCGACCATGTAACCGGTGGTGTTGTGCAGGAACAGCAGTGGGGTGTTCGACTGGTTGGCCAGCTGGATGAACTGCGCGGCCTTCTGCGCCTCCTCGGAGAACAGCACGCCGCGGGCGTTGGCGAGAATGCCGACCGGATAGCCGTGCAGCTCCGCCCAGCCGGTCACCAGGCTGGAACCGTAGAGCGGTTTGAACTCGTCGAAATCGGAGCCGTCCACCACCCGGGCGATGACCTCGCGCGGGTCGAACGGAATCTTCAGATCGGTGGGCACGATGCCGAGCAGTTCCTCGGAATCGTAGAGCGGTTCGATCACCTCGGCGCGCGGACGCGGGGCGGGTCCGGTCTTGCGCCAGTTCAGCCGCCGCACGATGGACCGGCCGATCCGGATGGCGTCCTGTTCGTCTGCGGCGAGATAGTCGGCCAGACCCGATGTGCGGGCGTGCATCTCGGCGCCGCCGAGCGATTCGTCGTCGGACTCCTCACCCGTCGCCATCTTGACCAGCGGCGGACCGCCGAGGAACACCTTGGAGCGCTCCTTGATCATGACGGTGTAGTCGGACATGCCGGGAATGTAGGCGCCACCGGCGGTGGAGTTACCGAAAACCAGTGCGATGGTGGGAATTCCGGCCGCGGAGAGTCTGGTGAGGTCGCGGAACATGCGACCGCCCGGGACGAACACCTCCTTCTGCGTCGGCAGGTCGGCACCGCCGGATTCCACCAGGCCGATCACCGGGAGCCGGTTCTCCAGCGCGATGTCGTTCATGCGCAGGTTCTTGCGCAGCGTCCACGGATTCGACGTGCCACCGCGCACGGTCGGATCGGGGGCCACGATCATGCATTCGACGCCCTCGACGATGCCGATGCCCGCGATCACCGAGGCCCCCACGTGGAATTCGCTGCCCCAGGCGGCCAGCGGTGCCAGTTCCAGGAACGGCGAATCCTCGTCGATGAGCAGTTCGATGCGCTCGCGCGCGGTGAGCTTGCCGCGCTTGCGGTGGCGCGCCATCTTGTCCGGGCCGCCGCCCGCGATGTTCTTGGCGTATTCGGCCTCGACCTCGGCCAGTTTCTCGGTCATGGCGTCGGCGGCGGTGCGGTAGTCCGCCGAATTCGGGTCGATGGCTGTACGGAGAGTGCTCAAGATTGGTACCCCAATCGCTTGGCCGCGAGGCTGGTCAGGATTTCGTTGGTGCCGCCGCCGATGCCGAGGATGCGCACATCGCGGTAGTGGCGCTCCACCTCGGATTCGCGCATGTAACCCAGGCCGCCGAACAACTGAACCGCCTGGTGGGCAACCCATTCCGCGGTCTCCACCGCGGTGTTCTTGGCGAAGCACACCTCGGCGATCAGATCGGTTTCCCCGTCCGCCGCGCGTTCGGCCACGTGCCGGGTGTACACACGGGCGACGTCGATGCGGCGAGCCATCTCCGACAGCGTGTTCTGCACGGCCTGCCGGCTGATCAGCGGGCGGCCGAAGGTCTCGCGGTCACGGCACCACCGCAGGGTCAGATCCAGGCAGCGCTGCGCATGCCCGTAGGCCTGCACCGCCAGCCCCACCCGCTCGCTGACGAAAGCCTGTGCGATCTGGGCGAATCCGGAGTTCTCGGCGCCCACCAGATTCGACACCGGGACCCGCACATCGACATAGGACAGTTCGGCGGTATCGGAGGCCAGCCAGCCCATCTTCTCCAGTTTGCGGCTGACCGTGAATCCCGGCCGGTCCTTTTCCACCAACAGCAGCGACACACCGGCGGCGCCGGGGCCACCCGTGCGCACGGCGGTCACCACGTAGTCGGCGCGCACCCCGGAGGTGATGAAGGTCTTCGCGCCGTTGACCACGTAGTCGTCGCCGTCGCGCACGGCGCTCGTGGTGAGGTGGCCGACGTCGGAGCCGCCACCGGGTTCGGTGATGGCCAGTGAGCCGATCTTCTCCCCCGCCAGGGTGGGCTTCACCCAGCGGTCGATCAGTTCCGAGTTGCCCGACGCGGCCATGTGCGGCACCGCGATACCGCAGGTGAACAGGGAGGCGAACAGTCCGCCCGAGCAGCCGGCGTAGTGCATCTCCTCGGCCACGATGGCGGCGTCGATCCCGTCTCCGCCCGCACCGCCGACCGCTTCCGGGAACTGGATGCCGAGCAGCCCGAGCGCACCGGCCTTCTTGTGCAGTTCACGGGGAATCTCACCGGCACGCTCCCATTCGTCCAGATAGGGCAGCACCTCGCGCTCGGCGAAACCTCGGACGGTCGTGCGTAATTCACGCCGCTCGGGCGTATCCCAGACACTGCTCACGGTAGTAACTCCACGGGTATGTCGATGTGGCGGGACCGCAGCCATTCGCCGAGTCCCTTTGCTTGCGGATCGAATCGGGCCTGGTAGGCGACGCCGAGGCCGAGCAGGTCCTCGACGATGAAGTTGACCGCCCGCAGGTTCGGCAGCACGTGCCGGGTGACGGTGAGCTTCGCGGTCTCGGGCAGCAGCGCCCGCAACGTGTCGACGGTGAGGGTGTGCACCAGCCAGCGCCACTGGTCGTCGGTGCGTACCCAGACCCCGATATTGGCGTTTCCACCCTTGTCGCCGCTGCGGGCCAGAGCGATGGAACCTAATGGGGCACGGCGTGTTTCACTCGCCGGCACGGGTTGCGGCAGCTCGGGTTCGGCCACCTCGTCCAGCTCCCGAGTCCGCGCGGGCGGGGCGATCGGCACGCGCGTTCCGTCGGGAAGTACCGCGGTGTGCGCGACCTCGGCCGCGTCGACATAGCCCGCGGTGTAGACGCCGTACGGAGCACCGTTTCCGGGCGGCGTGGTCATGGTGAAGCCGGGATAGCTGGCCAGCGCCAATTCGACGGCGACACTGGAGAATGCGCGTCCCACCTTGTTGGGATCGGGGTCGCGGACCACGCAGCGGAGCAGGGCGCTGGCCTGCTCCTCGGTCTCGGCGTCGGGGCGGTCCAGCCGCGACAGCGACCAGTCCAGTTCGGCCGGGCGCACCGGCAGCCAGCTCTCCAATTGCCGCTGTGCCAGTGCGGCTTTGGCCTCGATGTCGAGACCGGTCAGCACGAAGGTCATCTCGTTGCGGAAGCCGCCCAGGGTGTTCAGCGAGACCTTCAATTGCGGCGGCGGCGCCTCACCGGTCACGCCGCTGATCAGCACCCGGTCTTCACCGTCGGCGGCGAGCCGGATGCTGTCGAGGCGGGCGGTGACATCGGGTCCGGCGTAGCGCGCGCTCTGGATCTCGTACATCAGCTGCGCTTCGACGGTGTCGACGGTGACCGCGCCACCGGTGTTCGCGTGTTTGGTGACGACGCTGCTGCCGTCGCGGCGGACCTCGGCGATCGGGAAGCCGGGACGGTCGAGATTCTCGATCTCGGTGAAGAACGCGAAGTTGCCGCCGGTGGCCTGGGTGCCGCATTCGATGACGTGCCCGGCGACCACCGCACCCGCCAATGCGTCGAAATCGTCTCGGGCCCAGCCGAAGTGGGCTGCCGCCGGTCCGACGACCACAGAGGCGTCGGTGACCCGGCCGGTGACGACGATATCGGCCCCGGCGTTCAACGCCTCGGCGATACCCCAGGCACCCAGGTAGGCGTTGGCCGTCAGCGGTGCGCCCAAGCCCAATTCCTGGGCGCGCGGGAGCAGGTCGTCTCCTTCGACATAGGCGATCCTCGGTGTGAGGCCGAGCTTTTCGGCCACCTCGGCGATCCGCTGCGCCAATCCGGCCGGATTGAGTCCGCCCGCGTTCGCGACGATGCGCACGCCGCGTTCGAGCGCCAGGCCGAGGCAGTCCTCGAGTTGCCGGACGAAGGTCTTGGCATAGCCGAGGGCCGGATCCTTCATCCGGTCGCGGCCGAGGATCAGCATGGTCAGTTCGGCGAGATAGTCACCGGTGAGCACGTCGAGTTGCCCGCCCTCGAGCATCTCGCGCATCGCGCTCAACCGGTCGCCGTAGAAGCCGGAACAGTTGCCGATCCGGAGGACCTCCGGGTCGGCGCCGAGACTCGTCATCTGCGCGGCGCCTCCTCATGCGACGTGCCTGCCGCAGCGGCTGTGCTGCGTCGGGTTCCAGGTTCACATCGGGTGCAGAAAAAATCAAGCCTGCGTGCTTGTTAATTGTCGAAGGCGCAGGTAGAAGCGGCGCGCCGGGCCTCGACCCGCCCGAACAGGCCGATCGAGCACCCGCGAACCGGTCCACCGGCCCACCCGGCCGCCATCGCGAACCGGGGGAACCGGCCGGTGTCCGGTGGTCTCGGGCCGCCGGGCAAGATGGCAGGGTGTCCAATTCCGTGATCGTCGTACTCCTGCTGGCCGTGGCCGGATTTCTGGTCGGCGGCGCCTTCACCATGTGGAAGAACTCCCGGGCGCTGTCGGTGATGCTGGGCGTCTGCGCGGTCCTCGCGGTCGTCGGCGTGGTCACCTGGTGGTAGACCGCCCAGCGCCTAGTCTCCGGCGAGGCGGAAGATGCGCATCCCCTCCGGAACGCCGTTGAGCGGGGCGGCGAACATACTGCGCCGATAGGGCTTGGCCGCGACCTCGAGTTCCTTCAGCGTGCTCGGTTCCAGCGCTTCGAGAGTGGTCTCCGAGATCATCGTGTTGCCGTTGCCGCCGGCCTCCATCACCCGGGCGGCGATGGTGACGTCCACGCCCAGCCAGTCGCCGCCGATCTCGCGCGGCGTCCCTGTGTGCAGACCCGCCCGCATACGCGGCCGATATCCCGCCACCTCGACCCGGTCCAGATTCTTCTTCGCGGTCAGCACCGCACGCACCGCACTGTCCGGGGAGGCGAAAACCGCCATCACCCCGTCGCCCATGCGCTTGACGACCTGACCACCCCGATCGACGATCGGCGGTTCGATGGCTCGCGCCACCCGCCGCAACAACTCCAGCGTCGCCTCGTCACCGGCCGACAGCGACCATCGCGAGAACGCCACGAGGTCGGTGAACACCACCGTGATCTCCGCACTGCCCTTCCCCCGGCCGACGCGCTCCAGCATGGCCTGCCAGACCTGCAGCGCGCCCAGACCGAGCTCCTTGGCCGCGCTGGGATTGTCGCCCACGATCTTGTCGGCCGCGCGCGCCACCGCCCGCGCACCGCCGGGCCCGGACAGCGACAGCGGGTCGCCGAATGCCGGATCGCCGGGCAGGCTCTCGCGCGCCTTGCGAATCACGCCGATCACGTCGGCGCGCTGATTGGCCGCGGCCATCAGCGAGGACAGCTGGTCGGATCGGCGCCGGCCGAACGAGCGCAGACGAGATTCGGCCTCGTCGGCCGGCGTGAGCGGAATCACGATCTCGACATCCGGATCCAGCCCGGAATCGACACCGGATTCGCGCCTACCGGCGGTGCCGTTGCGACGCGACCCCGAACCGCCGGTGCGGTTTCGCGCATCTCCGGGACGGGCCGCGCGGGACGCGTTTTCGCCGTCGCCGGAAGGTCTTTCGCTCACATCCCGAGCGTAGCCAATAATCGCCACCTGCCACCTCTCTATCGGACGGAGCGGGCACCGCGCTGGGTCCGCCGATGGATAACGTGTTGGTTGCCCGGCCGATGTTACCCACCGGCTCTTCCACACGGAAGGTCCAGCGGGGCTGTTAACGAAGGCTTTGCACACAGCACACCGGCCCGATGCACAGCACGAAACGGCTGCACATCGGGCCGGTGATCGTCACATTCGCCGGGCAGTGGCGGCTGTGACCGGGATAGCAGTCCCCCGACAGGACCGCCCTCCCGCTCCCGGGCTTCGCGAGGGTGAGCGCCCGGGAACGGGCAGGTATCAGGTTGTGGATCAGGCGTCGCGGCGGTCGACCACGATCAGCGCGGCGCCGAAGACGACCGCCACGAAGACGATGAAGTAGACCATTCCGCCCCACGGCCCCCAGTGCCAGTGCGCCGCGGAGGTGCCCTCCCCGAGGAACCGGTTGATGTTGGCGAAGGGCAGGAACGGCTGCACGCTGCGGCCGAAGCTACCGAAACTACCGAGCAGCGTCTCGATCAGCAAGGGCCACAACACGATCAGCGAGATCGCCGCGGCCGACTGCCGCACCAGGGCGCCGACGCCGACCGACAGGATCACCGCCAGGAAGGCGTAGATCGCCAGTCCGTAGAGCGCGCGCCAATCGGCGTCGGAGTTCAGGCTCATCTGCCGGCCGGCGTCGCCGGCCAGCGGTTTCGCGATGAGATAGGCCAGCAGACCCAGCACGAAGGTCAGCACCGCCGCGTAGGCGCCGGTCAGGAGGGCCTTGGTGGTGAGGACCAGGGATCGGTTCGGGGTCGCCTGGAAGGTGGTCCGGATGATGCCGAAGCGATATTCACTGGTCACGGTGAGGGCGGCCATGATCATCAGAACCATGACGCCGAACCCGGAGACACCGACCATGGCGCCGGCCGTGGTCAGCGTCGATTCGTTCTCGTGGCCCATGCTGGCCCGCGAGACGCCCGCGATCAGGGCGGCCAGGCCCAGGCCCAGCGCCACGACGATCGCCGAACACCACCACGGTGACCGGGTGGAGGTGAGTTTGATCCGCTCCGCGGCGACGATACCCATCAGAGCGCACCTCCCATCGCCTGCTCGACACCCTCACCGTGGTACTGCACCGCACCTCCGGTCATCCGCATGAACGCCTCCTCGAGCGAAGCCTGTTGCGGCGCAAGCTCATACAGGGTGATGCTGTTCGCGCCCGCCAATTTGCCGATGGCGTCGCTGGTTTCCCCGACCACCACCAGCGCGGGAGCGGTGTCGGCCGGTCCTTCCCGGTCGGCCGCGCTGCCGTCCTCGCGCACGGTCATCCCGTTCGAGGTGAGCAGGCTGCGCAGCTCGTCCAGTTGCGGACTACGCACCCGCACGGTCGATTCCGACGATTTCGCGATGAAGTCCTTGGTGTCGGTGTCGGCGATCAGCCTGCCGCGCCCGATCACGACCAGATGGTCGGCGGTCTGCGCCATTTCCGACAGCAGATGGCTCGACACCAGCACGGTGCGCCCCTCGGCGGCCAGCCGCTGCATGAACCGCCGGATCCACAGAATGCCCTCGGGGTCCAGTCCATTGACCGGTTCGTCGAACAGCAGCACTGGCGGATCGCCGAGCAGCGCCCCGGCCAGGCCGAGCCGCTGCGACATGCCGAGCGAGAATCCGCCGGCCTTCTTGTCGGCGACCTCGGTGAGGCCCACCAACCGCAGCACCTCTTCCACCCGGCCGGCCGGAATGTCGTTGGCGGCGGCCATCCAGCGCAGATGCGAGCGCGCCGACCGGTTGGGATGGACCCACTTGGCGTCCAGCAGGGCACCGACCGCGCGCAACGGGTGATCCAGCTCGCGGTAGCGCTTGCCCTGGATGACCGCCGTTCCGGCCGTGGGCTGATCCAGGCCGAGGATCATCCGCATGGTGGTCGACTTACCGGCGCCGTTCGGGCCCAAAAACCCCGTCACCTTGCCGGGTGTGACCGTGAACGACAGGTTCTCGACGGCAACGGTCGCACCGAAGCGCTTGGTAAGACCTCTGCATTCGATCATGGGCACCAGTCTCCCCGAGAAAAGGGCACGCGACCATCGCTCACAGGTCGCGAGTCCGGTCATCCTCGAGGATGAGGGGACCCCTAGGGTCCCGGTGGGCTCACCCAGCCGCGACCTGGGGACATCCCCGTGTTCACACCGCGGGGGAGGAAGCCTGGGCCCAGAACCGCTTGGGGATGCGCCCGGCGTGGCGGGCCAGGTGACCGGCCTGCACCGCGGCGGCCATCGCCGTCGCCATCCGGGCCGGATGCCGGGCCCGGGTGACGGCGGTGGCCAGCAGGACGGCCGAACAGCCCAGTTCCATCGCCAGCGCGGCGTCGCTCGCCGTGCCGATTCCCGCGTCCAGCACGACCGGAACCCCGGCGGCCTCGACGATCATCTCTATATTGTGCGGATTGCCGATGCCCAGCCCGGTACCGATCGGCGAACCGAGCGGCATGACCGCGGCACAACCGGCATCCTCCAAGCGGCGCGCGAGGACCGGATCGTCGGTGGTGTAGGGCAGCACCACGAAGCCGTCGTCGACCAATTGCTCTGCGGCCGCGACCAATTCGATGGCATCCGGCAGCAGGGTGCGTTCGTCGGCGATGACCTCGAGTTTCACCCACTCGGTATCCAGTGCCTCGCGCGCCAGCTGTGCGGTGAGGACCGCCTCGGCCGCGGTGCGGCAACCGGCGGTATTGGGCAGCGGGGCGATATCGAGGCGTTTGAGCAGATCGAGCACGCCCGTTCCGCCCGCGGCGTCGATACGGCGCATGGCGACCGTGGTCAATTCGGTACCGGAGGCGACCAGCGCCTCCTCGAGCACCGCCAGGTTCTCCGCGCCGCCGGTGCCCATGATCAGCCGGGAGCCGAATTCGCGATCGGCGATCCGCAGCGGCTCGACCGGCCGCGAGTCTGTGCCCGGAATGTCAGCCACCCTGCACCGCCGTCAGGACCTCGATCTCCCAGCCCCGGCCGACCGGCTCGTCCCACCGCGACTTCGGGAACAGTGAACCGTCCACCGCCAGGGCCACGCCGCGGCACGGCAGTTCCAGGCGCTCGAGCAGTTCCCGGACGGTGAGCGGCTCCGCGAAGACGTGCTCGGTGCCGTTCACCGTGACGCCGACGGGAATCGATGGGGACGCGGAACTCGGTTGCGCGGTCACTGGTTACCTCCTGATGATGATGCGGGAGTAGCGGTTTCGGCGGTGGCGAACCGGTGTGGGTCGGCGGCCTTCGCCTCGGCGAGGACGTCGTCTGCCAGCAGCGCCGCCACCGCATCGACGGTGATCGGTACGCCGAGGATGCCGTTGCGCCCGTGCCCGGTGGCGGCGATCACCCGATCCGAGAGCCATCCGATCAGCGGCAGATTGTCGGGGGTGCCGGGACGTCCGCCCGCGGCGGCCTCAGCCAGTTCGTATTCGCCGAGGGCGGGCCACACCGCTTCCGCGTCCGCGATCAGATCACGGACCCCGGCCACGGTCACGGTGGTGTCGAATCCGGCCTCGTACTGGGTGGCGCCGACCACCAGGCCGTCGGCGCGCGGGACCAGATAGACCGGCCGGCCGTGCACCCGCGCGCGGATCACCGAGGACGGCGGCGGCGGGGTGCCCGGGCGCCGGCGCAACCGCAGGATCTCGCCCTTGACCGGGCGTACCGGCAGCTCCCACAGCCGCGCGCTGGCCGACCCCGCGGCCAGCACGATCCGGTCGTGGCCGAGTTCGTCCACAGCCGTGACGGGCGTGGGATCGATGTGCACACCGGCCTGTTCACATCCCCGGCGCAGGGCCGCGAGCAGCAGGCGATTGTCCACCGCGGGCTCGTCCACGGCCAGCAGACCGGCCCGGACGGTGCGCGAGAGCCCGGCCTCGGTCGCGCGGACCCCGGCCCGGTCGAGCACGCGCATCGCGTATCCGTGGGTGGCGCAGAAGTCGGCGATCGTGCGCAGGTCGGCGGCATCGGCCGCGTCCAGTGCGAGGGTGAGGGTCTGCCGGGCCACGAAGACGTCCACCCCGGTGGCCTCCCGCAGCCGGGCGCCGAATTCCGGCCAGCGCCGCAGCGATGCCGCGCCGAATTCGAGCAGGTCGTCCTCACCGGGCCAGCCCTCCGAGAGAGGAGCGAGCATGCCGCCCGCGACCCAGGACGCGCCGGAGCCCACACCGGGATCGAGAATCGTCACCGACCAGCCCTGTTCGGCGGCCCGCCGGGCCACCGCCAGACCGATCACACCCCCACCCACGACGGCCAGACTTCGCATCACTCCACCTCGCTCGGGTCCCGGACTCGCACGGACCGTGCCGTGCCAGGCCGGCACCGGGAAATCGGCGTTCCCGCGCGGCCGCCATCGCTGCGGGAATGCCCTCTTGTTTCGCCTCTCCACGGTAGCGCGGCTACGGTCGAAGCCGTGCAACCGTCCCAACCGCAACGCCCGATGGCACCGCGCGAACGCCTGGCCTCGGCCCGGCTCTACCTGTGCACCGACGCCCGGCGCGATACCGGTGATCTGGCCGCATTCGCCGAAGCGGCGCTCTCCGGTGGTGTCGACATCATCCAGCTGCGCGACAAGGGTTCGGCCGGCGAGGCGAAGTTCGGGCCGCTCGAGGCCGGCGCCGAACTCGGCGCGCTGGCCGAACTGAAGGCCGCGGCCCGCCGCCACGGCGCGCTCGTCGCGGTCAACGATCGCGCCGATATCGCGCTGGCCGCCGGCGCCGATGTGCTGCATCTGGGCCAGGGCGATCTGCCGCCCTGGTACGCCCGCCGGATCGTCGGGCCGGATGTGGTGATCGGCCGGTCCACCCACAATCGCAACCAGGCCGGGCTCGCGGTCGTCGACGAGCACATCGACTACTTCTGCACCGGGCCGGTGTGGAATACGCCGACCAAACCGGGCCGCACCGCGGCGGGGCTCGAGTTGGTGCGCTCGACCGCGGAGTCGCATCCGACCCGGCCGTGGTTCGCGATCGGCGGGATCGACCGCGATCGCCTGCCGGAGGTGCTCGCGGCCGGCGCCGACCGGGTGGTCGTGGTGCGTGCCATCACCGCGGCGCGCGACCCGCAGGCCGCCGCCCGCGAACTCAAACAGCGGTTGCTGGAGAACGCGGCGAACTGATCCACAGCCGTTCACATGGGGAGGACACGGCTATTCACATATTGCGTTCAGTCCAGTACCTGGTCCAGGGTCAGCACCAGTGTTTCCTCGGACCGCGCGTACCCACCGGATCCGTTCTCGCGCTGCGCGATCCGGGCGGTCGGCGCGGCGGCATCGTGCGTATCGAGCCACAGGAAGCCCCGATCGGCGAGGTCGATCGTGCGCGGCAGCACCGCCGCGATGGCGGCCGCCTCGGCGAGTCCGTCCAGTTCGAGCCGGGCCGCGGCCGCCCGCAGCCCGGGCCACGCGACGGCGAATCCGGGATGCAGCGGCCGCGCGTCGACCTCCTCCTCGGGGACCCACGCCAACTCCGCGCTTTCGCGATTCGCGGTGGTCGCCAAGGTTTCCGACACATCGGCCACCACGGTGGTGTAGGTCCAGCCGGAGTCCGCGGTACTCGTCACCCGGCTGCCGCGCACCCGGACCGCCTCCGGATCGATTCCGGCTTCTTCCTGCGCCTCACGGACCGCAGCGTGCACGCTGGTCTCATGACTGTCGCGTGCACCACCGGGCAGCGCCCACGTTCCGCCCTGATGGCTCCACGGCGCCCGGTGTTGCAGCAGCACCAACGCGCCGCCGCCCTGCCGGGGCGCCCGCAGCAGCAGTCCGGCGGCCCCGAACAGGCCCCACTGCCGCGTCCCATCGGGGCTTTCCAAGAAGCCGTCTCCGTCACCGCGCATGCTCCGCCTCGTCCCGATCCGCGCCGGCGTCCTGACCGCCGGCCTCCGGTACCGCCGTCGTGACCGACACATATCGGGCGGTACCGGTACGACCACAATAAGCTCAGTCCGCACAATGCAACCCGCTGAACGAACGGAGGTGGGCATGGCTCGAATCGGGCATTCGCAGCTCGACGAGCTGTCCCCGCGGGCCGCGGCTGCCGCCGTGCGCAGCCGGCTCGACGCGACCGATGTCCGCGCGTTCGCGCGCTCGTCCCCCGCGCGGCTGATCGCGCTGGGCCTGTTACTGCTCGGGCTGTGCCTGATCGCCGGCGCCGTCACCTCCGGAGAGGTGGGCCACCGCCAGCACGCCCTGGACTATCTGCTGGACGAGGCCGAACCGGACGCCAATTCCGCACAGCATCTCTACACCTCGCTGTCGGTGGCCGACGCCGCCGCCGGCACCGCCTTCATCTCCGGGGGGCTGGAGCCGAAACCGGTGCGCGATCGCTACGACCAGGCGGTCGGGGAGGCAGCGGCGGAACTCGTGGCCCAGTCCGACAACGCCGGCACGCCCGGCTCGGTCACCCCCGATGCCGACACCCGGCTGCGCACCGGTGTGGCCACCGAACTACCGGTCTACACCGGGCTCATCGAGACCGCGCGCGCCAACAATCGCGAAGGCCATCCCGTCGGCGCCGCCTATCAGAGCGAGGCGTCGAATCTCATGCAGACCACCATGCTTCCGACCGCGCAGGAATTGCAGGAGCACCGCTCCGCGGCGATCGCGGCGACCCAGCGCCAGCACGTGCGGCCGCCGTGGGCGGCGATCGTGCTGCCGATCCTGACACTCGCCGCACTGGTGGCGGCACAGTTCTATCTGGCCCGGCGCTGGCATCGGGTGCTCAACCCCGGTCTGCTGGTGGCCTCCGGCGTTCTGCTGATCCTGCTGGCCTGGACGGTGATCGCCGGATCGTTCTCGGCGGTGGCGACCACCTCGGGACGCGACGACGGCGCGGTACCGGGCGCCCAGCTGACCGAGAGCCGCATCCTGGCCCAGCAGGCGCGGGCGGCGGAGACGCTGAAATTGGTGCGCCGCGATGCCAGCGGCGACTACGACCACACCTACGACACCGCCACCGCGCGGCTCGACGATCTGCTCACCAACTATCCGGGCGGCGCACCGGGTGCCGACGATGTGCGCAATGCCCATGCGGCACTGGGTCGTTGGCGTTCGGCCCACCAGCGGATGAACGACGCGCTGGGCCGCGGCGATTTCCCGGCCGCCACCGTGGTGGCGATCGGCGCGGATCCGGCGCAGGCCAGCGCGGCGGTCGACACCCTCGACAGCGCGCTCGCCGCCGGGATGGGTGAAACGCGGAATACGTTGCGCGGGGAGATATCCGATGCCGCGCGGTCGCTGGATTTCCTGGCGCCGGGCGCACTCACCCTGGCCGCGCTGGCGGCGGTGTTCGTGGTGGCCGGGCTGTGGCCGCGTCTGAGGGAGTATCGATGAGGGCGAGGCGGGTCGCGGCAGCGGCATTGGCGGCATCGGCCCTGCTGGCCGGCGGCTGCGGCGGTGCGCCGAGCACCCCGCGCACCGGCGGCGGCGGCACTTACACCGAACCGCCACTGCCCGCCAACGCCGTTGTGACACAACCACAGTCGGCACCCGAGCCCGGCCTCGAACCGCAATGCGGGAATCCCACCGCCAGCCTGCGTCCCGGCGCCGATCACGGGCCCGCCCTCGACGCCGTCCGCGCGCGCGGGCGATTGCTGGTCGGACTGGACCCCGGCAGCAATCTGTTCAGCTTCCGCGATCCGATCAGCGGCACCCTCGCCGGCTTCGACGTCGACGTCGCCGCCGAGATCGCGCGCGATCTGTTCGGCGATCCGCGCCGCATCGAATACCGGATCCTCGGTTCGGCGGATCGTGAACGGGCGCTGCAGGATCACAGCGTCGACGTCGTGGTGAAGACCATGACGATCACCTGCGACCGACGCCAGCGCGTCGATTTCTCCACCACCTACCTGATGTCGCATCAGCGCGTCCTGGCGGTGAAGGGATCCGGCATCAATTCGATGGCGGATCTGGCCGGTAAGCGGGTCTGCGCGGTGGGCGGCACCACCTCGCTCGACCGGATTCGGCACATCCAGCCGACGGCCGCGATCATGACGGTGCCGACCTGGGCGGACTGCCTGGTGGTATTGCAGCAGCGGCAGGTCGACGCGATCAGCACCGACGACGCGCTGCTCGCCGGGCTGGCGGCGCAGGACCCTTACGCCGAGGTGGTGGGCCCCGCCCTCAGTGACGAGCCGTACGGCGTCGGCGTTCCGAAGGGCAACGACGATATGGTCCGATTCGTGAACGCCACCCTGCAGCGGTTGCGCACCGACGGCACCTGGGATCGGCTCTATCAGCATTGGCTGGCGCCCGCGCTGGGTCCCGCGGCCGGACCGCCGGAACCGACCTATCGGGACTGATCCATGTCCGAGCACCACGACTTCCCCGAATCCGAGTACCCGCCGACATCTCTCACGCCCGCACCGGAATCCGGTGAGGGTCCGACGACACCACAGGCCCGCCCCGCCCCGGAATCGCCGGAGACCCGGAGAACGCCCGGGCCTCGGCAGATTCATGGGACGCGGCACATCCACGGGACTCAGCGCGCCGACCTGCCCACGGCCGCAACACCTTTCACCACATCGGATACCGCTGCGGCCACGGCCGGCACCGGCGGTCCGGCCACCTCATCGTATCCGAGCGAACCGAGTCGCCCCACCGGACGCAGCGGACGCACGGTCCGCTCCCGCCCCACGGTCCGTCGCCTGGGCGCCGGCCTGGTGCCGATTCCGACTGTGCCGCAACTGGATCCGATGGTGGCGGTGCTCGCCGATCCGGTGGTGGCCGAGGGACGGCGGTACTGCTGGCGCTGCGGCCGGCCGGTCGGGCGCACGACGGCTGCGCACGCCGCCACGGCCGTCGGCAGCTGCGACAACTGCGGCGCGCCCTACGATTTCCGCCCGTACCTGCGGGCCGGCGATCGCGTCGCCGGGCAGTACGAGATTCAGGGCTGCATCGCACACGGCGGGCTCGGCTGGATCTATCTCGCGATCGACCGCAATGTCAGCGACCGGTGGGTGGTACTGAAGGGCCTGCTGCACGGCGGGGATGCCGAGGCACAGGCCGTCGCCGTGTCCGAAAGCCGATACCTGGCCGAACTGGCCCATCCGAGCATCGTCAAGATCCACAACTTCGTCGAACATCCCGGCCCCGGCGGCTCGCCGATCGGCTACATCGTCATGGAGTACGTGGGCGGTCGTTCGCTGCGCGATCTGCTCGACACCCATCCGCGGCCGGAGCGGATGCCGGTGCCGGAAGCGATCGCCTACATCCTGGAGATCCTGCCCGCGCTGGAATACCTGCACGCGCTGGAACTGGCCTACAACGACCTCAAGCCCGACAACATCATGGTCACCGAGGACCAGGTGAAACTGATCGACCTGGGTGCGACGGCACCGTTCGACTCCTATGGAAATCTCTACGGCACCAAGGGTTTCCAAGCACCCGAGATCGCCACCACCGGTCCCACCGCGGCTACCGACCTCTACACCGCCGGCCGCACCCTGGCGGTGCTGACCGTGAACATCCCGATGGTCGCCGGCCGCTACACCGACGGCATTCCGCATCCGGATGCCGAACCGGTCCTGGCTCGCTACGAATCCCTGCATCGGCTGCTGCTGACCGCGACCGATCCCGATCCGGATCGCCGGTTCCCCTCGGCCCGGGTGATGACCACCCAGCTCGCGGGTGTGCTGCGCGAGATCCTGGCCGCCGAGACCGGTACCGAACATCCGCAACTGTCGACGCTGTTCAGTCCGCCGCGCACCAGCTTCGGCACCGACGAGCTGATCGGCCAGACCGATGTCTACGCCGACGGGGTGGTCCGCGGCAAGCACCTCACCGCCCGCGATATCGCCGCCGCCCTGCCGGTCCCGCTGATCGATCCGGCCGATCCGTCGGCCGCGCTGCTGGCCGGTACCGCGCACTCGGAACCGGAACACGCGCTCGACGCGGTGCGGGCCGCGCGGCGGCGAGCCGTGACCGCGCCGGGTGGTGCGCCGGACAGTTTCGCCGCCGAGGCCACCCTGGCCGAGGTTCGCGTCCACCTCGATCTCGACCAGCCGGCCGCGGCCCGCGAACTGCTGGACAACCTGGGCGAACACGATTGGCGCACCGACTGGTTCCAGGGTCTGATCGCGCTGCGCGAGCAGGACTACGAACGCGCCTACGACAGTTTCGACGCGGTGCTGTGCGCGCTGCCCGGTGAGATCGCCCCCAAACTCGCCATCGCCGCGACCGCGGAACTGGTTCTGCAACAGTGGGATTCGCCCGATCCCGCGCAGTGGCGGCAGTGCGCCGAGAAGTTCTACGCCACGGTGTGGCGGACCGACCGCGGCGTGGTCAGCGCCGCCTTCGGGCTCGCACGGCAATTGGCCGCCGACGGCCGGGTCGCCGCCGCGGTCGCGGCCCTGGACGAGGTTCCCTCCGCCTCCCGCCACTACACCGAGGCGCGGCTGACGGCGGTGCTGCTACTCCTCACCGCACAACCCGCCGAGCCCGGTGATTCGGAGTCCGGGGACGACGAGACACCGCAACACGCACAGGTCGACACCGATCGGCTGGAGGAGTCCACCCTGCACGTCGCCGCGGCACGGCTGCAGGCCCTGCCCGCCTCGGAACGCCGGGTCGCGCAGCTGCGGGTCCTGGTTCTGGGCACCGCGCTCGCGTGGTTGCAGGCCGGTCACCGTCCCCGGACGTCCGGCAGCACCCTGCTCGGGCAGCCGTTCACCGAACGCGGGTTGCGCCGGGGGATCGAATCCGGGCTGCGCGCACTGGCACGCACCGCTCCGGGCCGCACGCACCGGTACGCGCTGGTGGATCTGGCGAACGCGATCCGCGCCAAGAGCTGGTTCTGAGCCCGGTTCAGCCCACCAGCGCTGCGGCCGCCCGGGCGATGGCCAATTCCTCGTCGGTCGGCACCACCAGCACGGCGACCTCCGCGCCCGGCAGCGAAATATGGCGCGCCGCACGATCTTTCGCGGCGTTGCGCACGGGGTCCACCGCGATGCCGAAGCGTTCCAGGCCGGCCAGCGCGTCGGCGCGCACCTGCGCGTTGTTCTCCCCCACGCCGGCGGTGAAGGTGATCGCGTCGACCCGGCCCAACTCCACCAGATAGGCGCCGATGTAATGGCGCAACCGATGCACGTAGACGTCGTAGGCCAACCGCGCCGCGGCATCCCCGGAATCGATCAGGTCGAACAGCTGCCGGAAGTCGTTGACCCCGGACAGGCCCTTGATGCCGGAGCGGCGGTTGAGCAGTTCGTCGATGCCGTCGATATCCAGCCCCGCGGTCCGCGCCAGATGCAGCGGAATGCCCGGGTCGATATCGCCGGATCGGGTGCCCATGACCAACCCCTCCAGCGGCGTCAGTCCCATGCTGGTGTCGATCGCCCGGCCGCCGCGAATCGCCGACGCGGAGGCGCCGTTACCCAGATGCAGGACGATCTGGTTGTGCGTGGCCGGGTCGCCGCCGAGCAGTTCCGAGACCCGCCCGGATACGTATTCGTGCGAGGTGCCGTGGAACCCGTAGCGCCGGACGCCGTGCGCGGCGGCGATCGTCGCGTCGATGGCGTAGGTTTTCGCGGCGTCGGGCAGTCCGTGGAAGAAAGCGGTGTCGAACACCGCGACCTGCGGGATATCGGGCAGCAGATCACGGGCGGAGCGGATGCCGGTGACGTTGGCCGGATTGTGCAGTGGCGCCAGGGTGGAGAGCTTGTCGATGGATTCCACCACGGCATCGGTGATCAGGGTCGGTTCGTAGAAGATCTCGCCGCCGTGCACGACCCGATGGCCGACCGCCGAGAGCCCCTCGCCGCTCAGAGAGTGACCGCTGCGGGCGAACAGGTCGAACACCACCCGCAGACCCGCGGCGTGATCGGCGATCGGCCCGGTGTGCTCGAATTTCTTTCCGTCACTGTGATGTTCGACGGTCACCTCGTCCTCGGACACCGGTTCCCCGATGCGCGACACCAGCCCGGAGGCGGACACGTTCGCCGAAACCGGGTCCAGCAGTTGATATTTGATCGACGACGACCCCGAATTGATCACCAATACCTGCATCAGCCCTCCAGTGTCTTGCGGGACACCCGCACCCGGTCGGCACAGCGAGCCGCTGCGCGATTGTCGCTCACCGTGCCTCCTCCTGCTTCTGCGCCTGGATCGCCGTGATCGCCACGGTGTTCACGATGTCGGCCACCAGCGCTCCGCGCGACAGATCGTTGACCGGTTTGCGCAATCCCTGCAGCACCGGCCCGATCGCGACCGCGCCCGCACTGCGCTGCACCGCCTTGTAGGTGTTGTTACCGGTGTTGAGGTCCGGGAAGATGAACACGGTCGCACGCCCGGCGACATCGGAATTCGGCAGTTTGGTGCTCGCGACCGTCGGTTCGATCGCGGCGTCGTACTGGATCGGGCCCTCCACCGGTAGCTGCGGCGCGCGCTGATGCACCAGTTCGGTCGCGGCCCTGACCTTGTCGACGTCGGCGCCGGAGCCGGATTCGCCCGTCGAGTACGACAGCATCGCCACCCGGGGTTCGATCCCGAACTGCTGCGCGGTGCGGGCGGAGGAGATCGCGATATCGGATAGCTGTTCGGAGGTCGGGTCCGGCACCACCGCGCAGTCGCCGTAGGCCAGCACGCGGTCGGCCAGGCACATCAGGAACACACTCGACACCGTCGAGACGCCGGGTTCGGTCTTGATGATCTCGAACGAGGGCCGGATCGTATGCGCGGTGGTGTGCGCGGCGCCGGAGACCATGCCGTCGGCGATGCCCCGATACACCATCATGGTGCCGAAATACGAGATGTCGGCCATGAATTCGCGGGCCCGCTCGACCGTCATCCCCTTGTGCGCGCGCAGCCGCGCGAATTCCTCGGCGAACTCCGCGCGCAACTCGCTGGTGCGCGGATCGAGCACCTGGGCGGCATCGATGTCGACACCGAGTTCGGCCGCGCGAGCGCGCACGGTGGCCTCGTCACCGAGGATGGTCAGCTCCGCGATCTTGCGTTGCAGCACGCGCCCGGCCGCCCGCAGGATGCGATCGTCGTCGCCCTCGGGCAACACGATCCGGCGCGGATCGGCACGAGCCCGTTCCACCAGCTGATATTCGAACATCTGTGGCGTGACCACCGACGGCACCGGAACTTCGATGAGGTTCAACAGCTTCCGGCTGTCCACCCGCTGCTCCATCAGCGCCAAGGCGGTGTCGACCTTGCGCATACTGCTGAGCGAGACCCGCCCGCGGGTGTGCGCGGCGGCGCTGGCGGTGTCGAACGTGCCCAGTTGCGTGGTGAGGATGGGCAGTTTCGGCTTGAGGCCCGCCATCAGGCGCGCGATCGCCGGATCCGGCAACAGGCCACCGTTCATGATGATGCCCGACAGCGACGGAAATCCCTCCGCCTCGTGCGCGTTCACCAGCGACAGCAGGACGTCGGAACGGTCGCCCGGCACGATCACCGCGACGCCGTCGCTGAGCCGCTCGAGTATGTGCTCGGCGGTCATCCCGCCGACCATCACCTTCAGCGCCTCGCGCTGCAGCAGCTCCGGATCGCCCGAATAGACGCTGCCGTCGATGGCCTCGCACAGTTCGTTCATGGTCGGCGCGGTGAGCAACGGCACCTCCGGCATCGTCCACGACGGACAGGGCAGCACACCCATCGCGTCCCGCACGTCTTCGAGCCGCTCGGGATCACAGCGGTTGACGATGATCGCCATCAGCTGGGCGTGCTCGTGTTCGAGTTCCGCTTCGCAGACCCGGGCGACCTGCACGACGTCCTCGGGGCTGCGCCCGGCCCCGCGCAGCACCAGCAGCACCGGCGCGCCGAGGTTGACCGCGATCCGGGCGTTGTAGCGCAGTTCGCTCGGCCCTGCGACATCGGTGTAGTCGCTGCCCACCACCACCACGGCGTCGCAGACCTTGGCGACCTCGTGGAACCGCATCACGATCTCGCTGATCGCGGCATCGGGATCGGCGTGCACCTGCTCATAGGTGACCCCGACCGCCTGCTCGTAGTCGATATCGGCGGTGCAGTGTTCGAGCAGCAGCTCGAGAATGTAGTCACGGCCGCGGTTGGACCGGGTGATCGGCCGGAAGACGCCCACCCGCGGCGTCGTCGCCGAGAGCATCTGCAGCATGCCCAGCGCCACGGTGGATTTGCCGGTGTCACCTTCCAGTGACGCGATGTACACGGTGGAGGGTGCGGGTTCGGCCATGGTCCCGAGCTTAGTGAGCGGGTGAGCGCCCGCGGTCGCACCCGCGTCCGCTGCCGACGAAATCACACCCGAGTAGCCACCGCGGTCACCTGTACGCGCAGCAGCCGTCGCCCGGCAACCCCGGCCTCGTAACAGCGGCCCGAGTCGGCATGAGCGTTTCGGACATGTCCCTGCGCTGCTCAGCCATTCAACGGCTCACAATCCGCGCATAATCTCATCATCATGCGACTCGGCACCTTCCTCCCCACGTCCACCCCCGATCCCCAGCGGCCGATTCTCGGCGATGTCGGCGCCGCGGCGCGGTTCGCCGAGGAGGTCGGCCTCGATTCGGTGTGGTCGACCGACCACCTCGTCGCCAGCGCGCCGATTCTGGAGAGTTCGGTCGCGCTGGCGACCGCGGCCGCGGTGACCGAACGGATTCACATCGGCTACGGCGTGCTGCTGCTCGCACTGCGTCCGGCCGCGTGGGCGGCCAAACAGGTGAGCGCACTGCAGTACGTCTCCGGGAATCGGCTGCTGCTGGGCGTCGGCACGGGCAATCCCGCCCACGGCGATATCGGCTGGCGCGCGGCCGGGTTGCCGTTCGCCGACCGGGGCCGGCGCACCGACGAGAATCTGCGTGTGCTGCCCGATCTGATCGCCGGCCGCCCTGCCGTGCTGCCGGACGGCACCGAGGTCACGCTCTCCCCCGGCGCGACGGTTCCGCCGATTCTGGTGGCCGGCGACGGACCACGCGCCCGGCGCCGGGCGGCCGAATTCGCCGACGGCTGGCTGGCGATCGGCCTCGCTCCGGAGGAAGTCGCCACTGCCACAAAGGAATTGACCGAATTCGCCGCGTCGTTCGGGCGCAGCGCACCCACCGTCTCCGTCGTCACGCCATTGCCCGCCGACCTCGGCGAAGCCCGGGAGCTGTTCGACGCCTACGCCGAGGCGGGCGTCGACCAGCTGCTCACCGCACCGCGTGACGGTGACTGGCACAAGGGATACGAGTTCGTGGCCGCGGTCCGGACCGCTGGGCGGTAACCGCCGCTTGCCCCCGCGTCTGCGGCGAGAGCCCTAGGATCACTGTCCATGACGGCACAGTTTCCGGATCGGCAGTGGGGTTCGCGGACCGGTCTGCTCGGACGTACCGCGAGCGCGTTCGCCGCGACGAAATTCGGTTCGCTCGTGGTCCGCACCCTCACACCGCTGGATCGGAAAGTGTTGCAGCGCACCGGCGCTCGCTACACCGTGCTCGGCCCGATCGGCGCGCCGATCGTCCTGCTCACCACCATCGGCCGCACCTCCGGGCAGCCGCGCACCTCACCGCTGTTGTACGTCCACGACGGCGACACGCTGTATGTGATCGGCAGCAACTTCGGTCAGGCCCGCCATCCCGCCTGGACCGCCAATCTGCTGGCGCGTCCCGAGGCGACGATAACCCTTGCGGGACAGAGCATTCCGGTGCGCGCACAGCTGGTCGAGGATCCGGTGCGTAAGCAACGGATCTTCGACCGGTTCGTGGAGACGACAGAGGCATATGCCGCCTACCGCAGCCGGACGACGCGTGATCTGCGCCTGTTCGCCCTGACCAGGGCGTGAGGGTTTCACACGATCCGGTTGCGCGCCGAATACACCCGCCCGGCGAAGGTCCGGATCGGGCTGGTGCCGAAGTCGAGTGACCACACCGGCTGCCGATTCTTTCCGGCGCCCACGACCGTGATCCCGCCCTGACCACCACGCGCGACGGTGACCACCCGCGTTCCGTCCGTGGCCCAGGGGACCTGATTGTCCGGCAGTACACCGCCTTCGGCCGTGTACGCATCGAACCAGGCGTAGGCGAGCTTGTATTTGTTCTCGAGGTAGTCGGAGCCGGATGTCGCGGTGGTATCCCAGCGAATCAGAATTTTGCTGCCGATGCCGGCGACGGACACACCGTGGCCGTAACTCGCTTCCTTCGGCAGTTCCCTGGACCAGAGCATGGCTCCGGTCGCGGGGTCGAAGGCGGCGAGCATGCCGCGGTTCGTCATCACCGGCAGCGCCGGGGCGGTGTCCGGTTCGGCGTAGCGCTTGTCATTACCGTTCGGCGCCGGATCGTCACCCTGGGTGGCATACGGCTGGCTCGCGACGACCCGCCAGCCGGGACCGGCGCTCGCGCGCTTCGTTCCGTCGAGAGCGAAGAAGTCCTGCCCGACCGCGAATCCGCCGGAGTACGCCAGCCAGTCCGGGGCCCACACGGTATGAGGCTGAACGTGATCCGGAGCCGTCTGATACACGACCTTGCCGGTTTCGATGTTGCGCAATTCGAAACCGGCCTTCGAGAACGGATCGCCGGATACGGGATTCTTCTGCAGCGACAGCACACCGGAACCGTGGACCAGGCCCGCTCGGATGTCGTCGGCCTGCCAGAGCACCGCGCCGGTGACATCCGCGGCGATGACCGAACCCGTCGCGGCACCTTTGCGCTCGGGTTCGAATGTGGCGAACGTTTCTCCTGCGGAGACGATTTCGGTGGCGGCCGGCAGACGGCCGGAGATCACACCCGTCTGCGTATCGATGAGCAGCGTCGCGTACGAATCCGAATTCACGTCCCGGGTCCCGGCGACGCTGTCCCCGGACTCGGTACGGCAGCCCGCGTAGCGGCCCGACGCCGTGAACACGCACTCGGCGTAGGAGAGGTAACCCACACCGATGCTGTGCAACAGCGCACCCGACTCCACGTCGAGGATGTCGAGTTTCCTGGTGCCGTTGTAGAACACCACCTTGTCCGTGCCGCCGATCGGGAGCGCCCACCCGTCGGCCGACCACCGCTTCCCGGTGGGTGCGGCACTCAGATCCGGGCTCTGCGGAGTTACCGAGATCCGGGCCAGCGTCCGGGCGGCATCGGTCGGACCGACCTCATCGGAGCCGGCCGACCGCACCACGAACACCGTGACGATCGCGATCACGATCAGGACCGCGCCGCCTGCGCCCCACCAGATTCCACTCGACGGCGCACCGGTTCGCCGTAGCACCGTCGGTGGTTCGGCCTGCGCTTCCGGCCGGCCCGGCGACGGAACGGGCTGCCCGGCGAGCACGGTCGCGATCGCCGCTTGCGGATCGCCCTGCGGCGGGCCGGCGGTGACGGCCCGCAAGGCCGCAGCCAGCGCCGCCGCGAACTCCGACGACGAGGCGAACCGTTCCTCCGGTCGCTTCGCCATCGCCCGCGCGAGGACCGCGTCCACGTCCGGATGCAGGTGCGGACGCACCGTCCGCACGCTCGGCGGCGTGGCCGTGGCATGCCGCGTCACGACCACGACGGGATTGGCGTCCGCGAACGGCGCGTCGCCGGTGAGCACGTGAAAGATGGTGCAGGCCAACGAATACTGGTCGCTGCGCCCGTCCAGCGGCAGCGCGCTCAGTTGCTCCGGCGACGCATAGTTCAGGGTGCCGATCATGACCCCGGTTCCGGTCAGATCGGAGGCACCCGCGGCCTGCCGGGCGATGCCGAAATCGGTGAGTAGCACGTCACCGTCACGGCTCAGCAGGATGTTCGCCGGTTTCACGTCGCGGTGCACCAAACCCTGCGCATTCGCGCGATCCAGCGCTCCCGCAACGGTTTCCGCGATCCGGATCACCTCGTCGATGCCGAACGGCCCGGTCGCGGCCAGTCGCCGGGCCAGATCGACGCCGTCGACCAGTTCCATCGCGATCCACAGCCGGCCCTCGTACTCGCCGCGGTCGTACACCTTCACGATCGCCGGATGCGACAGACTCGCCGCCAGATCGGCCTCCCGCTCGAACCGCGCCCGGTATTCCGGATCGGCCGCATACTGGGCCGGCAGCACCTTCACCGCGTCCGATCGCGGTAACCGCGGGTGCCGGGCGACATAGACCTCGCCCATTCCACCGGCGCCGAGTACCCGTTCGATCCGGTAGCCCGCGAACAACTCCCCCGAATACAGCATTACTCCTCCTCGCCGTGTGCACCCTACCGAGTCCGACCGGCCTGTGAAGGACGGACGGACCGGGCGGAACGGACACACAGCGGGCGTCTCGCGCGCCGAACGAAACCGGAACGAGCGGACGTCATGCCCGACGGGCCGAGCATGACGTCCGAGGGAGTAGCCGGTGCGTCCACCCGGCGCCCGTGCTCACAAGGCGCGCAGGCGCGGTGCCAGGTCGCGGGCGAACAGGTCCAGGAAGCGACGCTGGTCGTGGCCGGGAGCGTGGAAGACGAGGTGGTTCAGCCCCGCGTCGACGTAGGGCTTGATCTGCTCGACGGCCTGGTCCGGATCGCTGGCCACGATCCAGCGCTTGGCGATCTGCTCGATCGGCAACGCGTCCGCGGCCGCCTCCATCTCGATCGGATCGGTGATCGAATGCTTCTGCTCGGCGGTCAGCGACAACGGCGCCCAGAACCGCGTATTCTCCAGCGCCAGTTCGGGATCGGTGTCGTAGGAGATCTTGATCTCGATCATCCGGTCGATGTCGCCGAGCGTGCGCCCGACCTTCTCCGCGCCCTCGGTGACGGCCGGCATCAACTTCTCGGTGTAGAGGTCCATCCCCTTGCCCGAGGTGCAGATGAAACCGTCACCGGCCCGGCCCGCGTACCGGGCCACCACCGGTCCGCCCGCGGCGATGTAGACCGGGATCCCGGCCGGCGGCACGTCGTAGATCGACGCACCGACCGTGGTGTAGTACTGACCGTCGAAATCGACCCGGTCACCGCTCCACAGCGCGCGCATGAGGTCGACCGATTCGCGCAGCCGCGCGAAGCGCTCCTTGAACTCCGGCCACTCCCCCTTGTAACCGGTCGCGATCTCGTTGAGCGCCTCCCCGGTGCCCACACCCAGCATGATCCGATCGGGGTAGAGCACCCCGAGGGTCGCGAAGGCCTGGGCGATCACCGCGGGGTTGTAGCGGAAGGTCGGCGTCAGCACCGAGGTGCCGAGCTGGATGCGGGAGGTCCGCTCACCGACCGCGGTCATCCAGGCCAGCGAGAACGGAGCATGACCACCCTCGTGCCGCCAGGGCTGGAAGTGATCGCTGACGGTCGCGCTGTCGAGGCCGTGTTCTTCGACCAGAACGCCGAGCTCGACGAGCTCGCGTGGTCCGAATTGTTCTGCCGACGCCTTGTATCCCAGCTTGAGATCACTCACTGCGCCACTCCTGTTCGCCGTCACGTGCGTGCTTGGGCCGGCTCCCGGGTGGGAGACGACCGCGTCGACCGAGTGCAGCGCTGGACGGGTGTCCCGAAATTCCTGTCCCGAAATTCGACAGCGCGGCAAGCTGCGGTCGCATTCGACCATAACCAGTGCGAATCCTCCGGCCGCCGCGCGTACGCACCTACCGGAACGTCACATCACTATCGGCAATAGCCCACAATTGGCTCGTGACTGCCGACAGTGAACCGATTCTGTCCTACCTGACCGATATGGACGGCGTGCTGGTGCACGAGGACCACCTCATCCCCGGCGCCGATGCGTTCCTGACGGAGCTGACCGAGCGTGAGATTCCGTACCTGGTCCTGACCAACAACTCCATCCGCACCCCGCGCGATCTCCAGGCCCGCCTGCGCCGGATCGGGCTGGACATCCCGGCGTCCTCGATCTGGACCTCGGCGACCGCCACGGCCACGTTCCTGAACGAGCAACGTCCCGGCGGCACCGCGTACGTGGTGGGCGAATCGGGACTGACGACCGCCCTGCACGAGATCGGCTACGTGCTGACCGACAGCGATCCGGATTACGTCGTCCTCGGCGAGACGCGGACCTATTCGTTCGAGGCGATCACCACCGCGATCCGGCTGGTCGAGCGCGGCGCCCGGTTCATCGCCACCAATCCCGACCCGACCGGGCCCTCGCGCGAGGGCGTGCTGCCCGCGACGGGTTCGGTCGCCGCGCTGATCACCCGGGCCACCGGGCGCGACCCGTACTACGTCGGCAAGCCGAATCCGCTGATGATGCGCTCGGCACTGCGGCAGATCGGCGCGCATTCGCAATCGGCGGTGATGATCGGCGACCGGATGGACACCGATGTGATCGCCGGCCTCGAGGCGGGGATGCGCACGGTCCTGGTGACCTCGGGGATCTCCACCCGGGCGTCGATGGAACAGTTCCCGTACCGGCCGACGCTGGTGATCGATTCGGTGGCCGATCTCGTGGGCCGCACCGAGAATCCGTTCGCGGTCTGAACGGGGTCGGCCGGCTTCGTTCAGGCGGCTTCGTTCAGGTCTGGTCGGCGCTCGCCTCGGCTGCGCCCGCCGATTCGATCGCGGCCAGCGCCGCCGAGAGGTCGCCCAGCGCGGCCACGATCTGCTCGAACCGTTCCGAACCCAGTTGCGCGGCAAGCTTTTTCGCCATCACCGCATGGTGCGGGGTGATCCGGCGGACCGCCGCGTAGCCGGCATCGGTGATCGCCACCAGCTTCGCCCGGCGATGTGCCGGGTTGGGCCGGTATTCCGCGAACCCCTTGTCCACCAGCAGGTCTGCGATGCGCTGCACGCTCTGGCGGGTGATGCCCATCTCGCGCGCGATTCCCGAGACCGGCAGCGGTTCGTGCAGCACCGCGCCCAGCACCTGCCACCAGGCTGCGGTGATCTCCGCCGGTTTCGCCAATTCCTCTGCGATCGTGAGGAACTGGCCGTTCAGCTTGAAGGTCGTGATCGCGGCCGCGGAGAACAGTTCGGCATCACCGCGAGTCATGCCGGCTCGGCCGTCGCGGCCTGCAGGGCGAAGAACCCGCTCGGATCCCGGTCCGCGTAGAGCCGATACCACGCGTCCAGGACGGCCGGCTCGAACAGATCCAGCCGCGCGAAGATATGGCGCGCGAAGTCGATCGGCGCGATACCACTCGCGGTGATCAGATCACCGTCGGTCACGGCCGGTTCGTCCACATAGTGTCCCGCTCCCGAATATCCGGTCGAGGCAAGGTTTTCCGCGGCGTTGCCGGTGTGCGGACGAGCATCGAGCAGGCCCTGTTTCGCCAGTCCGTAGGTCGCGCCGCAGATCGCCGCCACCGGCACGCCGGCCTTCAGAAAGTCCGCCGCCGCCTGGGCGAACGGCGCGAGTTGCCCGTCCTCCCAGATATCGGCGCCGGGCAGGACCAGCATCGCGCTGTCGCCCGGCGAGAGCTGATCCAGAGTCAGATCGGGAAGCACGCGCAGCCCGCCCATCGAGGTGACCGGCTCGGGGGTGGCACCGACCGTGCGGATCCGCCAGGTTCCCGGTTCGCGCTGCATCAGTGGGCGATTGATACCGGCCGTGACGTAGCTGGGCTCCCAATCCGAGAACGTGTCGTAGACCGCCAGATGCACCGTTTTACTCATGACAGTATGCTGTCATAATTGACAGCATACTGTCAATGGTTTCGGTGTCAGCTCAGCGCCTGCTCCAGATCGCCGAGCAGATCCTCCACATCCTCGAGTCCGATCGAGATGCGCAGCACCCCGTCGGTGAGTCCGACGGCCGCACGGCCTTCGGGACCCATCGCCCGATGCGTGGTGGTCGCCGGATGTGTGATCAGGGTCTTCGCGTCGCCGAGGTTGTTGGAGATATCGACGATGCGCAGCCGGTTCAGCACCTCGAAGGCGCGCTTCTTGCCCTCGTCGGCGCCCGCGGCGAGTTCGAAGGTCACCACGGTGCCGCCGCCGGACATCTGCGAGGTCGCCAGCTCGTGCTGCGGATGCGAGGTGAGGAACGGGTATTTCGTCCAGGCCACGCCCGGATGCCGTTCCAGGAACTCGGCGACGGCCAGCGCGGACTGCGTCGACTGCCGCACCCGCAGCGGCATCGTTTCCAGACCCTTGAGCAGGGTCCAGGCGTTGAACGGGCTCAGCGCCGGGCCGGTGTGGCGCATCAGATTCTTGACCGGACCGTTGATGTAGTCGCCGGTGCCGAGGATCGCACCGCCGAGCACCCGGCCCTGTCCGTCGATGTGCTTGGTGCCCGAATAGACCACCACATCGGCGCCGAGGTCGAGGCTGCGCTGCAACAGCGGCGTCGCGAACACGTTGTCCAGCACGACCTTCGCTCCGGCGGCATGGGCCAGTTCGCTCACCCGCCGCACGTCGACGAGGGTCTGCATCGGATTCGACGGGGTTTCGAAGAACACCGCGGCCGTCGGCTCCGAGAGCGCCCGCTCCCACTGGTCGAGATCCTCACCGTCGACGAAGACGGTTTCCACGCCCCAGCGCGGCAGGATCTCGTTGCACACCACGAAACAGGAACCGAACAGGCTGCGCGCGGCCACGAGCCGATCGCCCTGCCCGAGCAGGGCGGCCAGCGCGGTGAACACCGCGGACATCCCGCTGGCGGTGGCGAAGCACGCCTCGGCGCCGTCGAGCAGCCGCATCCGCTCCTCGAACATCGCGACCGTCGGATTGCCGTAGCGCGAATAGACGAAATGCTCGATATCGCCGGTGAAGGCCGCTTCGGCCGCCTCGGCACTCTCGTAGACGAATCCGGACGACAGATACAGCGCCTCGGAGGTCTCCTCGAAACCGGAGCGCCGCAGCCCGCCGCGCACGCCCAGGGTCGCCGGACCCACGCCCTCGGGCAGCGGCCGATCGAATGCACCGCCGGTGATCATGACTGCCTCCACGAAAAGAATTGCCGCACAACAGATCCGCTCACGACTGCCGCCACGGCAGGCCGAGTGCGCGCCAACCGGCGCCACCACGATGCCCCTCGGCATCCAGCGGACCCTCGAAACCCTCGAGCACGTTGTAGGAGGGTGCGAAGCCGGCTGCCGTCGCCGCCGTGGCCGCACCGATCGAACGCTGCCCGGACCGGCACAGGAAGATCACCGGGGCATCGCTGTCACCCGCGCGATCGGCCAGCACCTGTTTCAACTGCTCCACGAACGCCGGATTGGGCGAGCCGGTGCCGTCGACCCATTCGATGAGGGCGGTCGGCCGCTCGATCGAGGTGGTGTCGGGCACTCCGACGAATCGCCATTCGGCCTCGGTGCGCACATCCACCAGCACCGCATCCGGATTGTCGCGCAACAACTCCCACGCCTGCCCAGGCGTGATGTCACCGGCGTAACTCACTTGTCGAACCTCCTACGGAATCCGCACTTGCCGCGTCCGGTCGGACCGCGGCCAGGTCGTCACCCGGAGCACCCCACCGCGGAGGAGGGTTGCCGACCAGCGAGCCGGGGCTTGTCGCTGGTACTCATGACCTGAACCGAGAATGCCTGGTCACAGGCCCGATTGTCAAACATCGACGGCGACGGCTCAGGGGTTGCCGCACACCAGCCAGGTGCCGTTCTCCCGGCCGAAATTCCAGTTCGCCGCGGTGTTGTGCCCGTCGATCCGGCTGGTCACCGAGGCCGTCGCGTGGTCGCCGTCGATGTGCACCGCGTCGACTCCGGCGATCTCCACCTTCTTGCCCACGGAGCCGGCGCCCAGCGGCGACTTCTTCTCGTCGAAGCCCGCGCATTCGGTGGTCTTGCGCCGGTCGGCATCGGAATCGCTTCTCGCCGTGGCGAAGTTGCGCGCCGCGATGGCCACCCGGTCCGGATCTGTGAGATTGTTCTCAGCCGGGCGAGTGACGCCGAGGATCACGACGGCGAGCACCGCGAGAACGGCGATGGCCGCGGCGATCAGGAACGGCTTCGCCGATCGCGTGGTGTCGCGCTGATCGATCGAGGTAGCCGGATCATCGCCCCGGGGGTCGCTCCGGGCGGCCGGATCGCTGTCACTCATGCTGCGATCATCCCCGGTAGGCCGAAGTGTCGAAGATCACGCCCGCATTTTCGCGCGGATACCGGGAATAGCGGCGGTGTGTGCCACCGATAGAATCACCAGAACTCCGGCCACATCCGGTGCACGGATCGGGAGAGCTCCGCGCGGCAACGAGGCAGCATCGGCGGAGCAGTCGGGCAGGGGCCCGGCCCGCACGTCAACTTAGCCTAAGCTAAGAAGGACGGCTGACAAGACGAGAGTTTTCGACCAAAGGTGCGCGTAGAAATGACCGAACACGCTGGAACGAAGAGCGGCGCGGGCGACCGCCCACTGCGCATCGCGATCGTCGGTGCCGGACCGGCCGGAATCTACGCCGCCGACGCGCTGATGAAGTCCGAGGTCGAGGCGAGTATCGACCTCTACGAGCGCATGCCGGCCCCGTTCGGTCTCATTCGCTACGGCGTCGCCCCCGACCACCCGCGCATCAAGGGCATCATCACCGCCCTGCACAAGGTGCTCGACAAGCCGCAGGTCCGCCTGCTCGGCAATATCGACTACGGCAGCGACATCGACCTCGAGGACCTGCGTCGCTTCTACGACGCGGTGATCTTCTCCACGGGCGCCAACGCCGACCGCGCCCTGGGCGTGCCGGGTATCGACCTGGACGGCAGCTATGGCGCCGCGGACTTCGTCTCCTGGTACGACGGCCACCCGGACGTACCGCGCACCTGGCCGCTGGACGCGGAGAAGGTCGCCGTCCTGGGCGTCGGCAACGTCGCGCTCGACGTGGCTCGCGTACTCGCCAAGACCGGTGACGAACTGCTGCCGACCGAGATCCCGCCGAACGTCTACGAGGGCCTGCGCAACAACAAGGCGCTCGAGGTGCACGTCTTCGGCCGCCGCGGTCCCGCGCAGGCCAAGTTCACCCCGCTGGAGCTGCGCGAACTCGATCACTCGCCGACCATCGAGGTCATCGTCGATCCGGAGGACATCGACTACGACGAGGGGTCCGAGGCCGCTCGCCGCCACTCCAAGCAGGTCGACATGGTCTGCAACACCCTCGAGCAGTGGGCCATCCGCGATGTCGGCGACCGCCCGCACAAGCTGTTCCTGCACTTCTTCGAATCCCCGGCCGAACTGATCGGCGAGGACGGCAAGGTGGTCGGCCTGCGCACCGAGCGCACCACCCTGGACGGCACCGGCAACGTCAAGGGCACCGGAACCTACAAGGATTGGGACGTCCAGGCGGTGTACCGCGCCGTCGGCTACCTGTCGCAGAACATCCCGCAGCTGCCGTTCGACGACCAGGCCGGCACCGTGCCCAACGAGGCCGGGCGCGTGCTCGTCGACGAGGGCGCCGACGGCGCCGCCCGCTACCTGCCGCAGACCTACGTCACCGGCTGGATCAAGCGCGGCCCGGTCGGCCTGATCGGCCACACCAAGGGCGATGCCAACGAGACCATCGCCTGCCTGCTCGACGACGCCGCCTCCTTCACCCCGGCCGCCGAACCCGATCCCGAGGCCGTGACGAAGTTCCTCGAGGACAAGGGCATTCCGTTCACCACCTGGGCCGGCTGGTACCGCCTCGACGCCCACGAGCGCTCGCTCGGCGAGCCCGAGGGCCGCGAGCGGGTCAAGGTCGTCGAACGCGAGGACATGCTGCGCGCCAGCGAGCCGCACAAGGTCTGAACACCACGCCGGATCCGCATTCGTCACCGACCTGAGGCATGCTGATCACGTGTTCGATTCACACGTTCACATCATCGACCCGCGGTTTCCGCTGGTCGAGAATCAGGGCTACCTGCCGGAGCCGTACACCATCGGCGACTATCGAAAGCGCATGGCGCACTTCGATGTCGACGGTGGTGCGGTGGTGAGTGCGTCCTTTCAGGGCACCGACTCCACGTTCATGATCGCCGCGCTGGCCGAACTCGGGCCGAACTGGGTCGGGGTGATCAATCTGCCCTCGGACGTCACCGACGAGCAGATCATCGAGCTGGACCGGGCCGGAGTGCGCGCGATCCGGTTCAACCTCAAGCGCGCCGCGGTCGACATCGTCACGTTGACCATGCAGGCCGTGCGCGCCTACGAACTCGCCGGATGGCACGTCGAGCTCTACATCGACGGATCCATGCTGGGCTCGCTGGAACCGGTCATCTCCAAACTGCCGGCGCTGAGCATCGACCATATGGGCATGTCCGACGAATGCCTGCCCTATCTGCTGAATCTGGTGGATCGCGGGGCCCGGGTGAAGGCCTCCGGATTCGGGCGGGTGTCGATGGATGTGGAATCGGCGATGCGGCGGGTGCACGCGGTGAATCCGGGTGCGTTGATGTTCGGGTCCGATCTGCCGGGCAACCGGGCCGGGCGGCCGTTCCGCGATGCCGATATCGAGATCATCGGCCGGGCCGTCGGCGCCGATATGTACCGGGTGCTCGAGGACAACGCCCGTGCCTGCTACCGGCTGCCGGTGAAGGTGCGCTCGGCCGAGGATCCGGTGCCGACGCTGCCGATTCCGCGCGCCGAACCGCCGACGCTGCGGCTGCGCCGCTCGGAACTGCCCCAGCCGCCGAATCGCACGCAACCGCCGAACCGCAACCAGCCGCCGGACCGGACCCGGCCGCTGCGGATCATCGAATAGCCGCCTACACCGCACCCGGATGCCGTGCGTCACATCCACCGCTTATTGTCGTAGTGTCAACACCGGCGCGCGCCGCCGGTCGCAGGATCGACGACGAACCGAGGTAGGGCGTGAGCACTTCATCCACCACCACCGGGCAGGGCCCACTCGCGGGCATCAAGGTTCTCGAGCTGGCCGGAATCGGCCCCGGCCCGCACGCGGCACTGCTGCTGGCCGATCTGGGCGCCGATGTGGTGCGCGTGCAGCGTCCCGGCCAGCTGCCGGGATTCATGGAACGGCCGCAGTGGCGGGGACGCACCATCGTCGAGGCGAATCTCAAGGATCCGGCCGATATCGAGAAGGTGCTGGGCCTGATCGACAAGGCCGACGTGCTGCTGGAAGGTTTCCGGCCCGGCGTCACCGAGCGGATGGGCCTGGGCCCCGACGTCACCCTCGAGCGCAACCCGCGCCTGATCTACGGCCGGATGACCGGGTGGGGACAGTACGGCCCGCTCGCCGACCGCGCCGGCCACGACATCAACTACATCTCGCTGACCGGTGTGCTCAATGCCATCGGCCGCAAGGGTGAGCGCCCGGTCCCGCCGCTGAACATGGTCGGCGACTTCGGCGGCGGTTCGATGTTCCTGGTGATGGGTGTGCTCTCCGCGCTGGTGGAGCGGTCCATCTCGGGCAAGGGCCAGGTGATCGACGCGGCGATGATCGACGGCGCGCTCTCGCTCTCGCACATGATCTGGGGTATGCGCGGCATGGGTCTGTGGTCCGACGAACGCGGCACCAATCTGCTCGACACCGGCATGGCCTTCTACGACACCTACGAGACCTCCGACGGCAAGTACATGGCCGTCGGCTGCATCGAACCGCAGTTCTACGCCGAATTCCTGAAGGGCCTCGAGATCGACCCCGAGGGCCTGCCGATGCAGATCGACCCCAACGGCCAGGACCAGCTGCGCAAGCTGTTCACGGAGAAGTTCAAGACCAGGACTCGCGACGAATGGGCCGCGATCTTCGACGGCACCGACGCCTGCTGCACCCCGGTGCTGACCTTCACCGAGGCCATCGAGAACGGCCACATCACCGCCCGCGAATCGCTGGTCGAGATCGACGGCGTGGTCCAGCACGCCCCGGCCCCGCGCTTCTCCCGCACCCAGGCCGGCACCCCCACCCCGCCGCCGTCGGCCGCCACCGCCATCGACGAGGTGTGGGCGAACTGAACCGGCGCCCCGGTGGCGAGCACCGCCACCGGGGCGTTGCCCGCGCGCCGGCGTTTGCGCTGGATAGGGCTGTGGCCGTTCGCGGTTCGTTCATTCTGCGCATGTTCGCCGAGGCATTACAGTAATTTCATGCCTCGCAACTGGCCGATGATCGAGCGTGGTGGCGAATTGGGGTCGATTCGCGCCGCGTTGACCGGCACCGAATTCGTCGGCGCGATCCTGACCGGCGACGCGGGCGTGGGTAAGACGACCCTGGCGCGGCAGGCGACGGCCGCGGTGGGCGGCAGTGTGCGCTGGGTGGCGGGCACCGAGTCCGCGCGCAGTATTCCGCTCGGAGTGTTCGCCCATATGGTCGGTGTGTACACCGCGCACGACCCCGTCACGTTCATGGCCGCCGCCCGGGAGGCGCTGCTGGCCGACGGCGACACCATCATCGGCGTCGACGACGCTCACCTGCTGGATCAGCTCTCGGCAACGCTGTTGTTGCAGTTGGCCATCGACAAGGCCGCGCGGATCGTCTGCACGGTGCGCAGCGGGGTGCCGGTGCCGGATGCGGTGACCTCGCTGTGGAAGGACGGGCATCTGCTGCGGATCGACCTCGCGCCGTTCTCCGAACCGCAGAGCGTCGAACTGGTCGAATCCATGCTCGGCGGACAGCTGGAGGGGTTCACCGCCAATCTGATGTGGGAGTCCTCCGGCGGCAACGCCCTGTTCCTGCGGCATCTGGTGGAGGGTGCGCTGGAGGCGGGCACCCTGCGACAGGTCAACGGGGTGTGGCAGCTGCGCGGGCGGGCGGCGGTGACCTCGGAACTGGCGGCGCTGCTGGAGGATCGCGTCGAACAGCTGCCGGAGTCGGTGCTGCGCGTGCTGGAGTTGCTCACCTTCTGCGAGCCCATCGATCTCGACGTCCTGGCCGAACTGGCTGGGGAGGACGCGGTCGAACAGGCCGAAACCCGCGGCGTGATAAGGATCGTCGAGAACGGCCACCAATTGCTGGTGCGCTACAACCATCCGCTGTTCGGTGAGGTGATCCGGCGGCGGCTCGGCATCGCCTCGGCGCGCCGGCTCCGGGGCCGGTTGTATTCGTCGCTGCGGGAGCGGCCCATCAAATCCGCCTCCGATCGCATCCGGCTGGCCGAATTGGCTTTGGACAGCGACAAATCCGCGGATCTGGAATTGTTCGAGGCGGCCGCGGCCGACGCGATCGGGCTGGCGAACATCCCGCTCGGTGAGCGGTTCGCGCGGGCGGCCGTGGAGCGTCGCGGCGGGGTCGAGTCCGCGGATCTGCTGGCCCGCGCACTGCTGTGGCAGGGACATCGCATCGAGGCCGAACGCACGCTGGCCAGTTTCGATCCGGACCAGTTGAACGAGGTGCAGCTGGCCCGCTGGGGCAGCACCCGCGTCTCGAATCTGTTGTGGGCCATGGGCGATGCCGATCGCGCCGACGAGGTGCTGTCTCTCGTTCGCAGCCGGGTCCGACATCCGAAGATCGTGTTGACGTTGCAGGGCTTGGCATCCGCCTGCGAGGTGAACGAGAACCGCTTGGAGGAGGCCTTCACCGACGCCGAGGCGGTGATGTCCACACCGGACGCACCGGCCTGGGCGGTGTGGTGGGCGTCGTTCGGCGGCGGTCTGGCGCTGGCGCTGATGGGTCGCGGCGCGGCCGCGCGTGAATACACCCTGCGCGGCCATCAGGTCGAGGAACAGGTCGACGGGCCGACGCGATTCATGTCCGCGCACGCGGAAGTGCTGGCGCTCACCTTCACCGGTGAACTGGAGGCCGCACGACGCTGCGCCTCCGGCTATTTCGGCTATTCGGCGCCGGGACAGTACCTGGCCTGGGGGCTGTCGAAAATCCTGCAGGGCACCGTCGACGTGGCGCAGGGCCACTTCCCGGAGGGCGTCGAGAATCTCGAACAGGCGCTCGCCGCGCTGACCGCCGAGGGCGCCGCAGCGTGGATGTTCCCCGCGAGAATCCGTCTGGCCGAGGCCTATTCGGCCCTGGGCCGCGCCGCGGAAGCCGCCGAGACGATCGCCGAGGCGCGGTTGCGCGGTGGCCGGCACAGCGCGGTCTACGAACCGCAGCTCGAAATCGCGCGCGCCTGGCAGGCCGCCGCCGAAGGCACCGTCGCCCCGGCCGTGCGGCTGGCCATCGGAGCCGCCGACGCCGCGGCCCGTTCCCATCAGCATGCGATCGAGGCCATGGCCCTGCACACCGCGGCCCGCTTCGGCGACCGCACCGTGGCCGGGCGGCTCGCCGATATCGCCGCGCGGATCGACGGCGCGCTGGTGCAGGTGCAGGCTCGCCACGCCGTGGCGGTCGCCTCCCAGGACGGGCCCGGATTGGACGCGGCCGCAGCCGAATTCGAGCGGATGGGCGCCCTGCTCTCGGCCGCCGACGCCGCCGCGCAGGCCGCCTCGGTGCACGAGCGGCACGGCGATCGCCGCCGATTGCTCGAATCCGCCGCGGCGGCCAACCGCCTGGCCGCGGCCTGCGGCGGCGCGAGCACACCGGCGCTTCGGCAATCGGCACAACCACTTCCGCTCACCGCGCGCGAACGCGAAATCGCCAACCTGGTCGCGGCCGGGCTCAGCAACCGGCAGATCGCGGACCGGCTGACCGTCTCGGTGCGGACCGTCGAGGGCCATCTCTATCGGGCCTGTATGAAGCTCGATGTCACCGATCGCGAGGCACTCGCCGATCTGATGCGCGGCGAGCCGCCCCGAGGCAAACAGCGCTGACCATCATGCGGGCGTCCGATCGTGGTGAGACGGCACGGATCACAGGATTCGGCACTGCACACCCGGCGTGGTTGTCGATTACGATGCACGCGGCGGCCATGGTCGCCGCACAGGCAGGCTTGCTGACGAGGGTGGTGCTCGGCGTGATCCGTCGAAATCGGTATCTGATGACGGGTATTCGGGTCGCGATGGCGGCAGTGCCGCTCGCGGTGGTCCTCGGATTCGCCGGTACGGCGGCCGCGACCGGCCCGGTTCAGCCCGGTGTCACCACCCCGGATGCCCCGGCGCCCTCCGACGAGCCGGCGGAATTGCGTTCCGCCTCACCACAACACGTGCCCACGCCGCAGTCCGCGCCCCGCGCCGCGCCCAAGCCGGAGTCGAAGCCGAGCGAACCGCCGGCTCCGCGGGAAGTGCGCGTGGGCGGTTTCAGCGCGCCGGTGCCCGATGCCGTCCCGGATGCGGTGGTCGACGGCGTCAACCGAGCCAACGACGGCATCCAGGGCGCGATCAACCCCAACCCGGACCACAAGTAGTTCGCGGTCACCGGTCGGTGCCCCTGTGCCGCTGGTAATAACGGGCGACGCGGGCCCGGTTGCCGCAGCGTTCCGGAGAACACCACTGCCGCCGTGGATGGGCGGGTAGAAACAGCAGGACGCAGTCGTCGGCGGCACATTGCCGCACGCGAGCGATGGACGGGTCGGCGAGCAGATCCACCGCCGCGTCGGCGAGCGCGGCGGCCACGTGCGTACCCGGCTCCCCGAGGCGCCGCACGGTCACGGTGAACCCGCCCGCACCCCATTCCAGCGTGCGGATCGCCGGCGCGGCGGCTTGCGCGGCGGTCAGACCGTCCAGCGCGGCCGCCGGCGGGACCCGCTCGGCCAGAAGGGCTTCCAGTATTCGCGCGGTGTGATCGCGGACGGCGTGTACCGCGGCCAGATCGGCCGCGGTGGCGTCGCCGGGTAGCCCGGACAGCCGCCCGGCCTGCAGGTTCGAGTCGACTACAACTAATGCATCCCTACGGAGATAAGGCATGTGACACCATGATCGAAGTGACCGAAGTGCGGCACCGGCGCGTCGAGGTGGAGGGCGTCGAGGTTTTCTACCGCGAATCCGTGCCCACTCGCGCGGACCCTCCGGCGCTGCTGCTGTTGCACGGCTTCCCATCGGGTTCGCACCAGTTCCGGCGCCTCATCGACGTGCTGGGCAGCCGTTATCACCTGATCGCCCCGGACTATCCCGGCTTCGGGAATACCGTGGCGCCGGCGGATTTCGACTACACCTTCGATCGCCTCGCCGATATCACCGAGGCATTCGTGCGGCAGCTCGACCTGACCCGATTCGCGATGTACGTCTTCGATTTCGGCGCGCCCGTCGGTTACCGCATCGCCACTCGTCATCCCGAGTGGATCACCGGCCTGGTGGTGCAGAACGGGAACGCCTACGAAGCAGGATTGTCCGCCGGGGCAAAGGATTTCATCGCGCTGCGGCCGGAGCAGGAAGGAGCCGACGACATCATCGGCCAACTGCTCGGCCCGGACGGCACCCGCGGCCAATACGAACAGGGCGTCGCGGATCCGAGCCGGCTCGCCCCGGAGAGCTGGATGCTGGACCAGAGTTACCTCGACCTGCCCGGCCGCACCCGGGCGCAGCTGTCGCTGGCCTACGACTACCACTCGAATGTGGCCCGCTATCCCGAATGGCAGGCCTGGCTGCGCACGTCCACGCCTCCGGCGCTCATCGTCTGGGGTGCGAACGACCCCTTCTTCCCGGCCCCCGGCGCCGAGGCGTACCTCGCCGATCTGCCCGCTGCCGAGTTGCACCTGTTCGATACCGGCCATTTCGCCCTGGAAACGCATCTGCGCGAGATCGCCCCGCTCATCGCCGATTTCCTCGATCGGCTGCCGGCATCGCAATAGCCCCGGCGTCTAGAACAGGGTCGGTTCGCCGAATCCCGAGGTGCGTTCGATTTCGAGCAGCCTGGCCTTGGTCACGATGCCGCCCGGCGCGGAGAAGCCGTGCAGCCCGTGGTCGGCCGCCAGCACACGGTGGCAGGGCACGATCAACGGAATCGGATTGCGGCCCAGGGCTTGTCCGACGGCCTGGGCCGCGCCGGGCGCCCCGGCCCGGGCGGCGACCTCGCCGTAGGTGAGGGTGTGTCCGGGGCCGATGGTGCGCGTGATGTCGTACACCGCGCGATGGAATTCCGGCTGGGCGCGGTAGTCCACCGGAATCCACCGCAGATCGTCGAGCTCCCCGGTCAGATGCGCGCGAATGGCCCGGATCGCCTCGGCCATCCCGCCGGACGGTTCGACGACGCGAACCCGCTCGGCGGCGATCGCGTCCACACCTCGGCGCAACATGCCGGCCGTGCGGGCGCCGGCATCCGAGGCCTGTTCGGAGGCCGACGGCCGAGCGGGCTCGGGACCGCGGACGACGACCTCCGGCAGCTGGAACCGCACGACACCGTCATCGGTCCACCCCATCGCACATCGGCCGATGGCGGTATCGAATTCGGTCACCGCGACCGAGGACAGCTTGCCCGCAGACATACCCCACAGTGTGCACCGAGGGTCCGACATCCCCGGCAATTGCAGTCCAGTATCACTCGACTGGACTGATGCCGCTCCGACGGTCAGGGCACCACAGGCGGTCGATTCGCCGACCGGTCCCGTGCCACACAGGTCTGCCGACCCCGCAGGGCCGCGAGTTCCCGGGCCGGATCGCGACACTCCACCTCGCGCAGCGACCAATCCGCCATCGGCGCGTTGGGACGATACCGATCGAACAGGGCGACGACCCGGCGCCCGGATCCGGTGGCATAACGATAGGCGGCCAGGAGAACGACCGCGACGACCGGCAGAGCGGCGATACCCGAGAACATGTGGTCCAGCCTGCCCGCATCTGGACTTGAATCAAATAGCCACTACCCGGATACTGGCCCCTATGGCGATACGCGTGATCAGTGCGGCCACCCTCACCCGCGACCTGGGCCGCTGGCGGCACGACGAATCCGGCGCCGCTCGCCGCGGCGCCCGCCCGGCATATCTGGCGCTCGCGGAGAGTATTCGCCTGCTGATCCACGACGGCCGCGCCCCACTGGGGATCGCCCTGCCGAGCGAACGCGATCTGGCGACGGCGCTGGGTGTCAGCCGCACCACGGTCACCTCCGCGTACGCGCTGCTGCGCGAGCACGGCTATCTGATCAGCCGGCAGGGCTCGCGCAGCACGGTGGCCCTGCCCTCCGATGTCGCACACGACGGCACCAAACCGGCCCGCAGCATTCTGGCGGTGATGTCGCCGACCGCGCAGCCCACCATCGACCTCACCTACGCCGCGATGTCGGCGCCCCCGCAGATGAACGACGCGTATTCCGCCGCACTGCAGGGACTTCCGATCTACCTAGGCACCCACGGCATGGATCCGGTGGGCGTACTGCCGCTGCGTGAGATGCTCGCGCGCCGCTACACCGAACGCGGCCTGCCCACCGAACCGGATCAGATTCTGGTGACTCTCGGTGCGCAGCACGGACTTCGGCTGTTGCTCAATGTGCTCACCGCACCCGCCGAACGCGTCCTGATCGACCACCCGACCTATCCCAATGCGATCGAGGCGATCCGCGACGTCGGCGCCCGGCCCGTCCCCGTGCCACTGCGCCCCGAACAACCGGAGACCGCCTGGGACCTCGACGGAATCCGCAGTGCCGCACGGCAAACCGCCGCCAGTACCGCCTACCTGGTGCCGGACTTCAACAATCCGACCGGCCTGCTGATGAGCGCCGACGCCCGCGCCGAACTGGCCGCGATCGCCCGCGAGACCCGGATGACGGTGATCGTCGACGAGTCCATGGTCGATCAGCAGCTCGACGGCGAAACGCCCCCTCCGGCAGCCGCTTTCGCGCGCGGATCGGAAATCGTGACGATCGGATCGGCGTCCAAGTCGTTCTGGGGCGGCCTGCGCGTCGGCTGGATCCGGGCCAACCAGTCGCTCATCGCGAAACTGCTCGGCACCCGGTCCACGGTGGACCTCGGCACGCCGGTGATGGATCAGCTGGCCACCGGCTATCTGCTCGACCATGCGGACGTGATCCTCGAACAACGCCGCGAACAGCTCCACAGCCGTCGCGCCGCCCTGCTCGAGGCCCTGTCCGAGGAGCTGCCCGACTGGCAGGTGAGTCCCGGCCGCGGCGGTATGTCGATCTGGGTGCAGCTACCGGCTCCCGTCTCGACCGCCCTCGCCGCCACCGCGCCCAATCACGGTGTGCTGCTCGCCGCCGGGCCGCGCTTCGGAGTCCAGGGCGCGTTCGAACGTTTTCTGCGAATCCCGTTCACCCACACCGAATCCGATCTGCGGGTGGCGGTGAAGTCGATCGCGGCGACCTACGCGTCGCTGACCCCGCACGCCACCGAACCGTTGGCGCCGCTCACCTGCTACTGAGCCCGAACGTTTTCGCTACTTCAGGATGTCGTGACGGACGATCGTCTCGTCGCGGCCGGGCCCGACACCGATGCAGGACACGCGGGCGCCGGAGAGCTCCTCCAGCCGTTCGACGTACGCGCGCGCGTTGGCCGGCAGATCCTCGAAGCTGCGGGCCCCGGAGATGTCCTCCCACCAGCCCGGCATCTCCTCGTAGATGGGCCTGGCGTGGTGGAATTCGGTCTGCGTGGTGGGCATCTGCTCCACCCGCTCGCCGTCGATCTCGTAGGCCACGCAGATCGGCACCCGGTCCAGGCTCGACAGCACATCCAGTTTGGTGAGGAAGTAGTCGGTGATGCCGTTGACCCGGGTGGCGTAGCGCGCGATCACCGCGTCGAACCAGCCGGTGCGGCGGGCGCGGCCGGTGGTCACGCCGACCTCGCCGCCGGTCTTGGCGAGATATTCGCCGGACTGATCGAACAGTTCGGTCGGGAACGGCCCGGAGCCGACGCGCGTGGTGTAGGCCTTCAGGATGCCGAGCACCGTGGTGATCTTGTTGGGTCCCACGCCCGCGCCCACCGCGGCGCCGCCGGAGGTGGGATTCGACGACGTCACATAGGGATAGGTGCCGTGGTCGACGTCGAGCAGGGTGCCCTGCGAGCCCTCCAGCAGAACGGTCTCGCCGTTCTCCAGGGCCTGGTTGAGCAGCAGCCGGGTGTCGCTGATGCGGTGTTTGAAGCCCTCGGCCTGATTCAGCACCTCGTCGACCACCTGCTGCGGGTCGAGTGCGCGCCGGTTGTAGATCTTCACCAGCACCTGGTTCTTGAATTCCAGTGCGGCTTCGACCTTCTGGGTGAGGATCTTCTCGTCCAGCACATCGGCGACGCGCACGCCCACGCGGGCGACCTTGTCCTGATAGCAGGGGCCGATGCCGCGTCCGGTGGTACCGATCTTCTTGTTGCCCAGAAAGCGTTCGGTGACCTTATCGATGGCCACGTGGTACGGCATGATCAGGTGCGCGTCGGCCGAGAGCAGCAGCCGGGTGGTGTCCACCGAGCGCTGTTCCAGTCCGGCGAGTTCGTCGAGCAGCACACCCGGATCGATGACGACACCGTTGCCGATGACGTTGGTGACGCCCGGCGTCAGAATGCCGGACGGGATGAGATGCAGCGCGAAATTGTCGCCGTTCGGCAGAACCACCGTGTGACCTGCGTTGTTGCCACCCTGGTAGCGGACCACCCACTGGACGCGGCCGCCGAGCAGATCGGTAGCTTTGCCCTTACCCTCGTCGCCCCACTGGGCGCCGATCAGCACGATTGCCGGCATGGGAGTCTCCTACGGTGTCGACACGCAGCATCGGCGACGCTGCAGCTACCTGCCGTTGCAGAGCCCGATGACGGCGCTCCCGAGGCCCGTCGCTCGCGCCATGTGGCGGTGGCCGGAGGGACAGTCTAGTGGACACAATTCGTGCCCCAACCAGCCACCTCCTCCCCCGCGCGGCGCAGCGGAGAGCGCGCCGACCGCCCGAGCCGATTACAGTGGCCTGCGGAGGCGTCCCGGCAGGGGTGCGCCCGGTAGGCAGCGAGGGCGATGGCGTTGGCAGGTCCGAGGAGGGTGTTCGGCAGTTGAGTACTCATGTTCTCCGCTGCAACGGCGCTCCCGTGCCCATCGCGCTCGCGTCGCTGCCCACTACCCAGACCACGGCGATCCCCGAGACCTCCGAACTGGACGAACTGCTTCCGGTGCTGGCCGCCGACAACCAGCCGCGACTGATCGTGCTGGGCGAGGACGCCGGTCTGGCCGCGGTGCTCACCCATCTGCTGCGCACCGAACGGCTGGCCGTCGAGATCGGCTACGTGCCGGTGGATCGCACCTACGGTTCCCGCGCCTATCAGACCGGGACGGGCTCGCACGCCGCCAAACGCGCGCTGGAAGGCCGGCCCGAGCCGACGCCCCTGATTCGTGACGAGACCGGTACCGTCCTGGTCGGCCGGGCTACGATCACCGGCCGCGACGGCGGCAAACTCGAGGGTGAGGCCTACGTCGACGAAGTCCGGTTGTTCACCGGAAAGGTTGCGGCACTGCATGTTTCGCCGACACTCGAGATGCCGGGCGTGCGCGCGACGGTGCAGCGCGGCTGGGGTAAGAAGCGCTGGGTGGCCGGGCGTGCCGTACAGCTGGGTTCACCGGGCGCCGCGGTGACCCGCGACGGCATCGCCGCCGATCGCACCGTGCCGCGGTCGAGTTTCTACCGTCATCACGAGCCCTGGCTGCTGGTGCGATGACCTATCCCTTCCCGGCTCGGCGAGTAGTGCGGTACGGACGACGGCCCCGGAGGCGGCAGCTTGCGTAACCACGTAGGCGCCCGGGAGTACCGCCGAGGGACCGGCCCGAGTCCGATCTTCTTGCTGATCGTCGTGGTCACCGCCCTGGGCGGGGCACTGGCGTGGGATGCCGATCCGCTGTCCACCCGGGCCAAGGCCGGCGTGTTCGTCTTCGTGGTGGCGGGCTGGATTCTCAGCGTGTGCCTGCACGAATTCGGCCACGCGTACACGGCGTATCGAGCCGGGGACCGTGAAGTGCAGATGCGCGGATACCTGACGCTGAATCCGGTGAAATACAGCCATCCGCTGCTGTCGATCGCACTGCCGATCTTCTTCATCGCGCTGGGCGGGTTCGCGCTGCCCGGCGGTGCGGTCTATCTGAATACGCAGAACTTCTCGACACGTACCCAGCGCGCGATCAGCGCGGCGGGTCCGGCGGTCAACGCGTTGTGCGCGGTGGTGCTGCTGGTGATCGTCCGGTTCGCCGGCTCCACCCACGACCACGCCGCCTTCTGGTTCGGCCTGAGTTTCCTGGCGTTTCTGCAGATCACCGCGACGATTCTGAATCTGCTGCCGATTCCGGGGACCGACGGCTACGCGATCGTGGAGCCGTCGCTGAGTTATCAGACCCGGCGTTCGCTGGATCAGGTGAAGCCGTTCGGGCTGCTGCTGTTGCTCGCGATCCTGTGGGTGCCGGAGCTCAATCGGGTGTTCTTCGATGCCGTCTACTGGGTGTTCGAGCTGTCGGGCGTGCCCTCGGACTGGGCGGCCATCGGTAGTTATCTGACCCGCTTCTGGAGCTGACACGCGAGTTTTCGGCGGGCGCGCCCGATTCCGGTCCGATTCGCCGGCGAACGGGAACCGGGCGGCCCTCTTCGCGACGGAGCGCCCGCCCCCTACGCGGTCGGCCGCACACCAAAACGGCCGCACGTCGCATCCGTCGCGAAGTTTTCCGACCGCGCCACCCCTCGTCGACGCGGTCGAGACAAACGTACGATCCACGCCGCCCCGCGACACGAGTAGTCGACTACCCGATTCGAACGCGATGGCCGTGCGCAGCCGGACCCGGCGGCCTCGCGGACCGCTCGGCGACTACTGGTACCGCCGTGTCGTCAATCCTGCGGCGCCACATAGGGGTTCTGCACGGTGGGCGGCAGCAGCGCGATCGCCGACAGGCGTTTGATACCGCAGACCTGCATCAGATCGACCACGATGGAACGCAATTGGGCGAAGACCACGTGAGAGGACAGGCCGGCGCCCTCGACCAGATCCTTGGTCGCGCCCTTCGCGACCCGCCGCAGGACACGCGTCGCCTCGGCGGCATCGGGCTGTTCGCCGGGTTCGGCAACCATGTAGCGGCGCACCACTTCCACCGCCTGCCCCAGTTCTTCGACCTCGGCGATCATTCGGGGATCGAGGATTTCGTCGTCGCGGACCAAAGTCAGGGCGCGGCGCAACAACACTCGCGTATTGCGCACGGCATTGTCGAGCGGGTCGACCGCCGCGCGGATCGCTTCCAGCCGCGGCCGGGAATTCCAGTACAGCGGCGAGATCCGGCTGACCTCGCGCCCGCCCTCCACCGCGTTGCGCAGACCGTCGATCTGCGGTTGCGTACCGCGCACGGAATGCAGTGCGTCGCGCACCTTCTCCGCATTCTGCTCGTGGAGGCCGTCGGCGCATTCGGTCAGCGCCGCACCCAGGACGGTGAGGATATCGGCGGCCTGCTGCCGGGCCCGGCGCACCGGGTGCAGCGGAATCGCGGCCACCACCACGACGCCGACGAACCCACCGACCAGCGCGTCGACCATGCGGTTGAGCCCTCCGCCGGTATGCGGCGGCATCAACGTGGCGACCAGCACCGCCGAACTGGCGGCCTGCATCGGGATGACCGCACCTCTGTCGAGAAATACCGCGATCGCCATCGCCACGCCGACGACGAGTGCGATCTGCCACGCACCGGTTCCGACCTGTCCGATGAAGAAGTCGCCGATCCCGATCCCGACGGCCACACCGCCGACGAGTTCCACCGATCGGCGCAGACGCGCACCGAACGACACGCCGATCGAGATGACCGCGGCCATCGGCGCGAAGAACGGTTGTGGATGTCCCACCAACCGGTGGGCGACGAACCAGGACAGGGCCGCGCCCACCGCACACTGGAAGATCGGAAGCGCGGATCGGCGCAGACGCACCCATCCATTGCGCATACGTTGTCTACCGCTGTCGCGAACCGCATCGACGGTGATGGCGGTCGCGAACCGTTCCGTGCCGGCCAGTCTCAGTCCAGACCGAGTTCGGCGGCGGCACGGGGATCGCAATCCTCGAGCAAATCCAGGCAGCGGGCGTATTCGTCGCTCTCACCGATGGCCTGGGCGGCCCGGGCGAGTGCGCCGACCGCACGGAGGAAACCCTGGTTGGGTTCGTGGCTCCACGGCACCGGGCCGAAGCCCTTCCACCCGTTGCGGCGCAGCAGGTCCAGGCCCCGGTGGTAGCCCGTGCGGGCGAAGGCGTAGGCCGCCACCACATCGAGGGTCACCTCGGCCTGGCCCTCGGGCGCACCCACGATGCCGGCGCGGTCGAGCGCATCCTCGGCCAGCTGCGCCCAGGCCACGGAGGCCGTCGGATGCGCGGCGGCGACCTGGACCGGGTCCTGATTGTCCAGCAGCGCCTGTTCGGCTTCCGTGTTTTCGGGAAGCAATACCGGCTGCGGTCCGAGCAGATCACCGAAGGAGGTCATGGGCTTCATTGTGCACCGCCACCGCAGCGGCTCGCCGGGCAGCGGGTGCGCCGGGCCGATGCCGAGCCCCGGTCGGCGAGGGCGAGCACTTATGTGGTTGCGCGTCTGCCGCCTCCTACGCGCCCCGACCCCATTAGGCTGGCCGTCTGAGACCGACAGTCGACGACCGACAGCCGATAGTGAGCAAGGGGTAGCGCGTGTCCGACCCGAACGACGATCAGAAGCCGCACCAGGGCGCCTCCGGCGACCGTACGCGTCAGGCTGCATCCGGTGCGGGTCCGGACGGACCGGCGAAGCTCGGCGCCCAGGGCGGGCCTGCTTCCGGCCGCGAACCGCACACCGGCGCCCCGGACCGTACCCAGCGCATCTCCCGGGATCAACTGCCCGGCGCCGCGCCCACCGCACCCATGCCGTCACCGTCGGCGCAAACTCGGGTCATTCGCGCACCGGGGGCGAAAAACGCGGCGGCCCAGCCGAATTCCGGTGCGGGCGACAAGCCCGGTCCGGACACTCCCGGCGCGGAGTCCGGCGGTTCCGGTAGTGCCGGTTCCGGCAAGCCGGCCGCCGGCGCTCCCGGCTCGAAGGCGAGCGACGGTGGCGAACCCGCCGAGCCGGCCGGTGCCGAGAAGGGCGCCGCCGGAAAGGCGGGCACCGCGGCGGGCGGTGCAGCGGCCGGCGAAGCCGAGACGGTCGCCATCCCCAGGCGCACGGAATCCGGCAACAAGCCCGGGGAGCCCGGCAAGGCCCCCACCTCCGAGGAATCCGGCAAGTCCGACGCAGCAGCCGGCACTGCCGGGTCTGGCGCCACGAACGGCCCAGCGACGACGAACGAACCGGCCGCCGCCCCCGATGCCGAGCGCACCGCGACGGGTGCGAAGGCTGCGGGCGCCGCGAAGGCCGGGGGCACCGAAGGTGCCGCAGTCGGTCAGAGCGCCGCCGATGCCGCACGTGCCGCCGCGCCGGGCTCGAAGGCGCCGAACGCTGCCGCGAACGAGAACGGCACCGGTACCGACGAGTCGAAAACCGTTGCACTGCCCAGGGTTTCGTCCGGAAAGGATGGCGAGAAGACCCCGAAGTCCGGCCCGGCGCAGCAGTCCGGCGGCGCGAACAGTGGTCGGGACGCTGCGGCGCCGGACGCGGAAACCGATGCGCCACAAGACTTTCCCGCGATATCGAACCCGTCCGACGACGCGACGACGATCCTGCCGATTCAGAAGCCCGATCCGGCGGCCACCGAGAAGCTTCGCGCCACGCCGCCCGCAGCCGGGCAGAGCGGTCCGAAACGCCCTGAGGTCCAGGGCGGACCGGGCGGTGAGCAGGGCGCGCCCGGCGCGCCGGGATCGCGGGGGCCGGGCGCA
>NZ_BDBL01000040.1 GCF_001612965.1 Nocardia kruczakiae NBRC 101016 | reverse complement strand
GGCGACACCCGGTCGGCATCGGTCACCGCGTCGTCGGCACAGCCCGACAGGTCCAGCCGGTCCAGGCGCACCACGTCCACCCCGGCCGGTAGGACGGACTCGTCGGTCGTGGTCAGCACACAGGCGGGCCGCGCGGTGTCGAGGACATAGCGCACGCGGTCGACGGGATGGTCCGGATCCAGCGGCACGTAGGCCGCCCCGGCCGCGACGATCGCGTGAATGGCGACGACCAACTCCAGCGAACGCGGAATGCGCACGGCCACAGTTGTTTCCGGGCCGATACCGCGGGCGATGAGGTAGCGCGCCAGCCGGTGCACGCGGCGGTCGAATTCCCGATAGGACAGACTGGTGCCCTCGAAGGTCACCGCCTGCGCTGCCGGGCGCTGCGGCCGGGCGGCGAGAAGTTCGGGCAGGGTGCGCGGTTCGATCGGGTAACCGGTGGCATTGTGCCCGCCGATCAGCAGGTCGCGTTCGGCCGGCGACATCAGCTCCACATCGGCGACCCGGGTGGTGCCGTCGGCCGTCATCGCCGCCACGATGCGTTCGAATCCGTCGAGCAGCGCCGCGACGGTCTCCGGGTCGAAGAGGTCGGCGGCGTAGTGCACGTGCAGGTCGATACCCGCGGCCGTGCCGTCCGGGGCGTAGGTTTCGTTCGCGGTCCAGTGCTGGTCGACCTGGATCGGCGCCGCCACCGGCTCGACCGCGGCGATCTCCAGCCCCTCGAGCCGCAGCTGCGCGCGGGTCTGGTTCTGCAGTGTCAACGACACCTGGTACAGCGGCGAATGTGCCCGGGAGCGAGTCGGATTGAGGGTTTCGACGAGCTGTTCGAACGGCACCGCGGCATGATCGAAGGCGGCGAGGTCGACGGCTCGCACGTGGTCCAGATGTTCGACCAGGCTGTCCTCACCGTGCACCGGGGTGCGCAGTACCAGCGTGTTGACGAACATGCCGACCAGATCGTCGAGCGCCTGATCACCGCGGCCGGCGACCGGTGCGCCGATCACGATGTCGTCGCTGCCGCCGAAGCGGGCCAGCAGTACCGACAGGGCGGCGTGCAGCACCATGAACGGTGTCACCCGATGTGCCGCCGCCAGGTCGTGGATGCGCTGATGCAGTGCGGAATTCAGCCGTGCGGTGCGGGCGCCGCCGCGCTGGGAGGCGATCGCCGGGCGCGGGCGGTCGGTCGGCAGCGCGGACAGTTCCGGCGCGCCGGACAGTTGCGCGCGCCAGAATTCCAGCTGCCGAGCGGATTCCGATTCGGGATCGGTGACCGCGCCGAGGGTGCGCTGCTGCCACAGGGCGTAATCGGCGTACTGGATCGGCAGCGGCGACCACTGCGGCGCGGCGCCCGTGGTGCGGGCCTGATAGGCGACGGCGAGGTCTCGGGTCAGCGGGGCGAAGGACCAGCCGTCGGCCGCGATGTGATGGACGACGAACAGCAGGACATGGGTCTGTTCGGCGCGATCGGCGTCGGGCGCGCGGCGCACCCGCAACAGCCGGATGCGCACGGGAACCTCGTCCGCGACGTCGAAACGACTGTGCGCCAGGCTTTCCGCCATGGCGGCGACCTCGGCGGCATCGACGTCGGTGACCGCGAGATCCGGTACGGCGGCGGGTACGACGCATTGAATCGCCCTCCCGTCCCGCTCGGGGTAGCGGGTACGCAGGGTTTCGTGCCGCTCGATCACATCGGCGATCGCGGCGCGCAACGCGGCGATGTGCAGATTGCCGGTGAGCCGCAGCGCGAACGCGATGTTGTAGCTGCCGCCGCCGGTGTCCAGGCGGTTGAGCATCCACATGCGCTGCTGGGCGATCGACAGCGGGACGATGTCCGGGCGCGGATCGACGGCGATCGGCCCGTGGTCACCGGAACCCTTGTCCGACAGGGTGATCCGGGTGGCGAGCGCCCGCACGGTCGGTGCGTCGAAGACCGCGCGGACCGGGACCGGGTCCGCGGTGGCCTTGGTCAGGCGGGCGGCGAGCTGGGTGGCGATGAGCGAGTTGCCGCCGAGGGCGAAGAAGTCGTCGTCCACACCCACCTGTTCGACGCCGAGCAGGGCGGCGAAGGTGCCGGCGACCAGCACCTCGGCCGCACCGACCGGCGCGCGGTACCGGGTGGGCGCCAGCACCGGCGCGGGCAGCGCCCTGCGGTCCAGCTTGCCGACCGGGGTCAGCGGAATCTTGTCGAGGACGACCAGCGCGGCGGGCACCATGTGCGAGGGCAACCGGCGGGCCGCGAAATCGGTGAGGTCGACGGGATCGGCCGCGCGTCCCGGCTTCGGCAGGACGTAGGACACCAGCATGGTGCCGCGGGTGTCGTGCTCGCGCCCCAGGGTGGTCGCGTAGTCGACGTCCGGGTGGGCGCCGAGCACCGCGTCGATCTCGCCGAGTTCGACGCGGAAGCCGCGGATCTTCACCTGGAAATCCGAACGCCCGACGTACTCCAGTTCCCATTCCGGCTGAGTCTGGCGCACCGTCGGTGCGACGGCGCGCCAGCGCACGACATCGCCGGTGCGATACATCCGGCTGCCCGGCCTACCCCACGGGTTCGGCACGAAGCGTTCAGCGGTCGCTCCCGATCGGTTGCGGTAGCCCCGGGCCAGGCCGCCGCCCGCGAGATACAGCTCACCGGCCACACCGGGCGCCACGGGCCGCAGTCGCCGGTCCAGCACCAGTGCCGACATGCCGTGCACCGGAGTGCCGATGGTGACCGGTTGTCCGGCGCTCAGCCGCGCGTAGGAGGAGATGATGGTGGTTTCGGTCGGACCGTAGCCGTTGAAGTAGCGGCGGCCGGGCTCCCAGGCCGCCAGCAGTTCGTCGGTGGTCACATCTCCGCCGACCGAAAGGACCTGCAGCTGTGGCTGTTCGGCCGCGTCCAGGGTGCCCAGCACGGCGGGGGTGATGATCGCGTGGGTCACCGCTTCCGTGCGCAGTAGCGCCCCCAGTTCGGGGCCGCCGATGATGCGCGCCGGCACGACCACGAGCGTCGCGCCGGTGGCGAAGGCACAGATCCATTCCAGGACCGACGGGTCGAAGCTCGGCGAGCAGATGTGCAGCATGTGGTGTTCGGGCCGCAACCCGTACCGTTCGATCGCGTACTGGGCCAGCCCGCCCAGGCCGGCGTGCGTCACGGTGACGCCCTTGGGCCTGCCCGTCGAGCCCGACGTGTAGATCACGTACGCCGGATGCGACATCCGCAGCGTGGCGATCCGGTCGGCGTCGCCGATCGGATCGGCGGGCAGGGCGGCGAGTTCGGCCTCGGTGGCGGGCGCGTCGAGGACCAGCCAGCGCACGTCCTCGGGGAGGGCGTCGGCGTAGGCGGCGACCGTGATGCCGACCCGTGCCGCCGAGTCGGTGACCATGTACCGCACCCGTTCCGCGGGATAGGTGGGGTCGACCGGGACGTGGGCGCCGCCGGCCTTGGCCACCGCGACGGCCGCGGCGACCATCTCGAACGACCGTGGGAGTGCCACGGCCACCAGCTGTTCCGGGCCGACGCCGGCCGCGATCAGCCGGCGGGCCAGCCGGGAGGAGTAGTCGTCCAGGTCGCCGTAGGTGATCGACCGTCCCTCGTAGCGCACCGCGATCCGGTCGCGGCCCAGGCTCAGCCCGGCGGTGAGCAGTTCCGGCAGCAGCGCGGTCGCCATCGCCTCGTCGGGCCGCACCCGGGTCAGCCGGACGTATTCGTCGGCGCTGAGCAGCGACATGTCACCGACCGCGGCCTCGGGATCGGCGACCAGTTGCCGCAGCAGTCCGAGGAAACGGCTCGCGAAACCCTCGATCGTGGTGTGGTCGAAAAGGTCGCGGGCATAGGCGAACTCCGCGGCCATGCCGTCGGGCGTCTCCCGGATGTTCAGGGCCAGATCGAATTTCGCGGTATCGGCGGCCTGCTCGACCGTTCCGGCCCGCAACCCCGGCAGCTCCAGCTCGCCGGTGGGCAGGTTCTCGAAGGCAAGCGCCACCTGGAACAGCGGATGCCGCGCGGTCGACCGTTCCGGATCGAGCAGTTCCACCAGACGCTCGAACGGCAGGTCCGCATGCGCGAAGGCACGCAGGTCGGCATCGCGGGTGCGGTCGAGGAGTTCGGTGAAGCTCGCGCCGCCGGGCACCGCGGTCCGCAACACCACGGTGTTGACGAACATGCCGATCAGATCGTCGAGTTCGCGCTCGCCGCGCCCGGCGATCGGCGAGCCGATCGCCACATCGTCGGTGCCGGCCATGCGGGCCAGGAAGATCGCCAGTGCGGTGTGCACGGCCATGAAGGTGGTGGCCTGTCGCCGCTGGGCGAGTTCGCGCAGCCCGTCGCGGATATCGCCGCCGACAGCGAATCGCACGCGGCCCCCTTCATAGGAGGGGCGCATCGGGCGCGGCCGGTCGGTGGGCAGGTTCAGCTCGTCGGCCAGTCCGGCGAGGGTTGCGCGCCAGTAGGCCGCCTGGGCGCTGAGGACACTGTCCGGATCGGATTCCGAGCCCAGCACCGTGTGCTGCCAGATGCTGAAGTCGGCGTACTGCACGGGCAGCGGTTCCCACTGGGGTGCGGTTCCGGCCGCGCGGTGGGCGTAGGCGGTCATGAGGTCGCGGGTCAGCGGGGCGATCGACCAGCCGTCGGCCGCGATGTGGTGCGCCACGGAGACGAGGATGTGCTCGGGCTCGGCATCCTCGGAGCCGGCGTCGTCGCTGTCTTCGAAGTCTCTGCGCAGCAATGCGATTCGCAATGGCGGTGCCGCGGTCACGTCGAAGCCTCGCGCCGTGAGCTCGGCGATCCGGCCCGCGATCTCCGCCGCCGCAACGCCGACCGGCGTCAGGTCCACGCGCACATCGGCGGCGGGCAGCACCTCCTGGGCGGGACCGTCCTCGTATTCGGGATAGCGGGTGCGCAGGGTCTCGTGGCGTTCCACCACATCCGCGACGGCGGCGGCCAGCGCCGCGAGGTCCAGTTCCCCGCTCAGCCGGACCGCGACCGGAATGTTGTGGACACCCGAGTCGGGATCGAACCGGTTGAGGAACCACATCCGCTGCTGTGCCGGTGAAAGCGGAATCCGCGGCGGCCGTTGTTGTTTCACCAGCGCCGGACGCGGCCGCTCGGCCACGTCGCCGCCGGCGGCGGCCGCGAACGCGGCCACGGTCGAGGCCTCGAACAGGGTGCGCACCGGCACCCGGGCATCCACGATCCGGCCGACGCGGGCACTGACCTGCGTGGCGTCGAGGGAGCTGCCGCCGAGGGCGAAGAAGTCGTCGTCTCGGCCGACCCGTTCCAGCCCGAGAACGTCGGCGAACACCTCGGCCACCCGCTCCTCCAGCGGAGTGCGCGGAGCATCGAATTCCGCGGCCGCCAGCACGGGCAGCGGTAATGCCGCGCGATCCAATTTGCCGCTGCTGTTGAGCGGGAATTCCGCCAGTTCGACGACGGCGGTGGGGATCATGTACGCGGGCAGCACCGCGCCGAGCCCCTCCCGCACGGCCCGCACATCGAGTTCGGCGCCCGGCGTGCGGATCACGTATCCGGCGAGGTAGTCGCCGCTCTCGCCGGTGACCAACCGCACCGCGGCCTGGCCCACGCCCGGCGCGGCCAGCAGCGCGGTCTCGATCTCCGGCAGTTCGATGCGCTGGCCGCGGAACTTCACCTGGAAGTCGATGCGACCCAGATAGTCGAGCTCGCCCTCGGGGGTCCAGCGCACGAGATCGCCGGTGCGATACATCCGTTCGCCGCCGAAACCGAAGGGATTGGCGACGAATCGGTCCGCGGTCAGATCGGCGCGCCCGCAATAGCCGCGCGCGAGCTGCGTTCCGGCCAGGTACAACTCGCCCGGCACGCCGATCGGCACCGGATGCAGGCGGGAGTCCAGCACGAAGACCTGCGAATTCCATTCCGGCTCGCCGATCGGCACACTGCGCACATCGTCGGCGGTGACCTCGTGGCAGGTGATCGACACCGCCGCCTCGGTCGGGCCGTACATATTGTGCAGAGCGCCGTCGCACTTCTCGGCGAACAGGGCCGCGGTCTCCGCGGGCAGCGCCTCACCGACCACGAAGGCCGCGCGCAGGGTGGTCAGTTCGTCCGCCTCGGCGTGGTTGAGGAAGACGGTGAGCATCGAGGGGACGAAGTCGGTCAGCGTGACTCGCTGCGCGGCAATGGTTTCGGCGAGATAGCGGGCGTCGCGGTGGCCGTCGGGGGTGGCCACGATCAGGGTGGCGCCCGCGCGCAGCGGAAGGAAATAGCCCCACAGCGAGACGTCGAAGGTGGTCGCGGTCTTCTGCAGGTAGATGTCGCCGGCGCGCACCCCGTATTCGGCGTGCATCCATTCGAGCTGATTGGCGATGGCGCGATGGCTGACCGCCACACCCTTGGGCCGCCCGGTCGAGCCGGAGGTGAACAGCACATAGGCCGGATGGTCCGGATGCAGCGTGCCGTTGCGCTCCCGGTCGCCGATCGCGGCCCCGGAGTAGTCGGTGAGGTCCAGCTCGTCGAGGTGGTGCACGGCGACCGTATCGGCGGTCGCCGGCGGTAGTGCTAAGCCGGCGGCTCGCGTGGTCAGCACGGTGTGCGGCCGCGCGGTCGCGATGATGTGGCCGATGCGCTCGGCCGGATGGGACGGGTCCACCGGAACGTAGGCGCCGCCCGCGTGCAGCACCGCGTACATGCCGAGCACCAGTTCGATCGACCGCGGCATGGCCAGGACCACCAGCGTCTCCGGTCCGACGCCGGATTCGATCAGCTTGCGCGCGAGCCGGTTCACCCGCTCGGACATCTCGCCGTAGGTGAGCTCGGTGCCCTCGAAGACGAGCGCGCGGTTGTTCGGCGTGCGGCGCGACTGCCGATCGAAACCCTCGTGCAGGAAGTGGTCGAACACCTTGTGGCCGCTGGCGTTCCAGCTCGAGGTCACATAGTCGAGTTCGCCGGCGTCGAGCAGTTCCAGATCGCCGACCGGCAGCCGCGGGTCGGCGGTGGCGCCGCCGAGCAGGCGCAGGAATTTGGCGGCGAATTCCTCGACCGTGGCCGCGTCGAAAAGGTCGGTGGCGTAGGTGAATTCGGCGCGGTATCCGCCGTCGGCGGCGGGCGGGGTGGAAATGGTGAGCTGCAGGTCGAATTTCGCGAAGCCGGGATCGAAATCCACGAGCTCGGTCTCGAGACCCGGCAGTGCCGGCGCGCCGACCCCGATGTTCTGCATGAACAGGCCGACCTGGAACAGCGGATGGCGCGCCTGTGAACGCGCCGGGTTCAGCACCTCCACCAGGCGTTCGAACGGAATCTCGGCATGGGCGAAGGCATCGAGGTCGACGGCGCGGGTGCGGCGGACCAGATCCGCGAAATCGGCGTCGCTCGCCACCCGGGTCCGCAGGACCAGGGTGTTGACGAACATGCCGACCAGATCGTCGAGTGCGCGCTCGCCGCGGCCCGCGACGGGCGTGCCGATCGCGATATCGCTCGTCCCGGACAACCGGGCGAGCAGCAGCGACAGCGCCGCGTGCAGCACCATGAACGGCGTGGCCCGCAGCTGCTCGGCCAGCTCGTCGATCGCCGCGCGCAGGCCGGCGTCGATGGTGAATTCGACGGTTGCGCCCCGGTACGAGGCCGCGGCCGGGCGCGGCCGATCGGCGGGCAGATCCAATTGCGCCGGGAGCTCGGCCAATTCGCGCTGCCAGAAGGTCAGCTGCCGGGCCGCTTCGGAGTCCGGATCGGTGTCGTCGCCGAGCACTCGCTGCTGCCACAGCGTGTAGTCGACATAGTGCAGCGGCAGCGGCGTCCAGGCCGGGGCGGTGCCGCGGCTGCGGGCGGTGTAGGCCTGGATCAGGTCACGCAGCAGCGGTCCCATCGACACCCCGTCGGCGGCGATGTGATGGACCACCAGCACCAGGGTGTGATCGTCGGCGCCGGTACGCAGCAACCGGACCCGTACCGGAATCTCGGCGGCGACGTCGAAACCGGTGGCGGCGACCTCGCGCACCGCGGCGACCAGATCGGCCTCGGCGACCTCGACCGGCGTCAGTTCCGGCTCGGCGACGGGCCGCACGACCTGCACGGCCCCCGCGGCGGTCTGCGGATACACGGTGCGCAGCACCTCGTGGCGCGCGGTCACGTCGGCGACGGCCGCACGCAGGGCGGCGGTGTCGAGCCGGCCCCGCAGGCGCAGCGCGACGGGAATGTTGTCCACCGCCGCCGCGGAGTTGCCGGTGGCGTCGCTGTTGGCCAGTCGGTTCAGGAACCACATGCGGCGCTGCGCCGCCGACAGCGGGACCGCCTCCGGGCGCGGACCGGCGACCAGCGGCGGTCGCACGCGGGCGGTGGTGGCCAGGGCGGCGAGGCCGGCCGGAGTGGGGCGGTCGAAGAAGTCCCGCACGTCGACCGCGATGTCCAGGGCGACCGAGATGCGTGCGATCGCGCGGGTGGCCAGCAGCGAATTGCCACCGCGGGCGAAGAAGTCGTCGTCGGCGCCCACGGCCTCGATCCCGAGCAGGTCGGCGAAGATCTCCGCCACCGCTCGCTCGCCCGGCGTCTCGGGTGCACGGAATTCCGTTGCGGCACCGCTGAATTCAGGTTCGGGTAGGGCCTTGCGATCCAACTTGCCGTTGGCGTTGACCGGCATGCGGTCCATGCCGACGAGCAGGGTCGGCACCATGTATTCCGGCAACCGCCGCGCGGCGTCGCCGAGAATCGCGCCGGAATCGAGCTCGCACCCACCGGCCGGCACGACGTAGCCGATCAGGTGGTCGCCCGTGCCGTGCCGGTACAGCACCACCGCGGCCTGTGCGACCGCTTCGTGCGCCAGCAGCGCCGCCTCGACCTCACCCAGCTCGATCCGCAGACCACGCAGCTTCACCTGGAAGTCGCTGCGGCCCAGATATTCCAGTTCGCGCGGGCCGCCGTCGATCCCGCTGTTCCAGCGCACCAGGTCGCCGGTGCGGTACATGCGGTCGCCCGGGGCGCCGTGCGGACTGGCGACGAACCTCTCGGCGGTCAGCGCCGCGCGGCCGAGGTAGCCGCGGGCCAGCTGCACACCGGACAGATACAGCTCCCCCACCACACCGTCCGGAACGAGTTGCAGGTTGTCGTCCAGGACGTGCAGATCGGTATCGTCGGCCGCCGCGCCGATCGGGACCGCGACCGTATCGGCCGCGGTCACCTCGTGCGCGGTCACGTCGACCGCGGCCTCGGTCGGGCCGTACAGATTGTGCAGGCTCGCGCCGCTCACATCGCGGAAGGCGGCGCCGGTCGCGGCGGGTAGCGCCTCACCGGAGGCGAACACCGCACGCAGGGAGTCGATATCGCTCATCGCCCGCGCATCCGCGACCGCGGCCGCGAACACCGCCAGCATGGACGGCACGAAATGCGCGATGGTGACGTGCTTGGCGGCGATAGTCCGGATCAGATAGGCCGGATCGCGGTGGCCGTCCGGTGCGGCCAGTACCAGCCGGGCGCCGATCTGCAAGGGCCAGAAGAACTCCCATACCGACACGTCGAAGGTGAACGGCGTCTTCTGCAGCACCACATCCGCGGCGTGCATGCGGTAGCAGCGCTGACGCCAGCGCAGATTCGCCACGATGGCGCGGTGCGAGACCGCGACCCCCTTGGGCCGACCGGTCGAGCCGGAGGTGAAGATGACGTAGGCGGTGTTGTCCGGGCGCGCCGGCACCACCTCCTCGGACTCCGGCACGGGCGACCGATCGCCCGTCTCCCAATCGAGTTCGTCCACTCGCAGCACGGGCACACCGTCGAACGACGGACTCCCGGCGTGGGTGAGAACGACGACGGGCGCGGCGATCTCCAGCACATACGCGATGCGATCGGCGGGATGCTCCGGGTCGATCGGCACGTAGGCGCCGCCGGCCTTGTGGATGGCGTACATGCCGATCACCAGTTCCAGCGACCGGTGCATCGACAGGCCCACCCGCGCGTCCGGGCCGACTCCCAGCCGGACGAGCTGCCACGCCAGCGCGTTCGCGCGGGCATCGAGTTCGGCGTAGGTCAGGGTCCGGCCGTCGAATTCCACCGCGACCAGACCGGGCGTGCGCGCCACCTGCTCGGCGAACAGCGTGGCGAGCGTATCGGCGGGAGCCAGGCCGGGTTCGAGCACGTCCGCGGCCGCGGTGAGCGCGTCGTCGAGCAGATCGGAGACGGCGGCGGCGAGCGCGCCCTCCCCCGATTCCAGCAGCGCCGGCAGCCGGCCCGAGACGACCACCTGCACGAGCGCATCGGGGGTCAGCGCGTCACCCATCGCCGCGGCCAGCGTGGTCAGCTCCGCGCCCAGCTCGGCATAGGTGAGCGCGGTGTCCTCGTGGCGGACCGCGACGCGCTGCGGTTCCAGGTCGGCGACGACCTCGATCAGATACGGCAGATCCGCGATGCCGTAGGCGCCGCGCAGCGCGGGGTGCTCGGTGGACCGGACGGGTGTAACCGACTCTGCATGCGTCATCAGTGGGTTCCTTCCGTGGTGAGCACGCCCTGTGCGCGCAGATGCAGGGCCTCGAGCATCGTGGTGAGTCCGCCGGCGCCGGCGGCGAGAACGCCGGGCAGCAGTCCGGCCAGCGCGACATTGATCAGCGCGTCGGGACTGGCGCTCGCGCCCATGGCCCGGCCGACGGTGACCATCTTGTGGTGCAGTTCCGCGAATCCGATTCCGCGACCGCCGAATTCGACGGCCAGCGAATCGGGTGCGGTTCCGGCCGCGGCGGCGATGAGATCGACCAGATCGCCGGGCAGCCGGGTGGACGCCGCGCGGCCGGTGCGGCGATCGCGTTCCTCGGCGGTGCGAATGTCGATCGCGCGCACGGTGATCGACGGATCCGCCGCCACCGCCCGCACGATCAGCTGTAGTCGCTCGGCGAACAATCGCACCGTGCGCTCGTCGAAGATGTCGGTGGGATAGCAGAATTGCATCCGCAACCGTTGCAGTTCACCGTCCGGGCCGAATTCCTCCAGCGCGGTCAGCTGCAGATCGAATTTCGCCTCCGGCAAGGCCGGTTCGAGGGTCTCGACCCGCAGACCGGGCAGCGTGACCGTCGTGGCCGGCAGGTTCTGGAAGGTGAACAGCACCTGGAAGATCGGCGTATACGCACTGGTGCGGGTGCGGCCCAGCGCCTCCACCACCCGTTCGAACGGCACCTCGGTGCGGCCGAGCGCCGCCAGGTCGCCGTCGCGCACATTCCGCAGCAGTTCGGCGAAACTCGTGCGGGCGTCGATCTCGGTGCGCAACGCCACGGTGTTGACGAACATGCCGACCAGATCGTCGAGTTCGCGCTCACCACGGCCGGCCACCGGTGCGCCGACGACGATGTCGGACTGTCCGGACAGCTTCGCCAGCAGCACCGCGAACGCGGCGTGCATCGTGGAGAACAGTGTGGTTCCGTGTGCTCGCGCGACGCCGGACAGCTGCGCCACCAGCGGCTGGTCGAAGGCGAAATCGACCGTCGCGCCGCGCATCTCACGCCGGGCGGGACGCGGGCGATCGGTCGGCAGTGCCAGCTGTTCGGGCGCGCCGGCCAGCCGGTCGCGCCAGTAACGGAGCTGCTCGGACAGCACGCTGTCGGTGTCGGTGTCGGCGCCGAGCACGGTCCGCATCCATTCGCTGTAGTCGGCGTACTGGACCGGTAGCGGACTCCACTGGGGCGAGGCTCCGGCCAGGCGGCTGGTGTAGGCCGCGATCAGGTCGCGGGTCAGCGGCGCCATCGAGTAGCCGTCGGCACTGATGTGGTGGACCACCACGACCAGGATGTGTTCGTCGTCGGCCACCCGCAGCAGACGCACCCGCACCGGCGGGGCGGCCGTGACGTCGAAGCCGACGGCGACGATCTCGGCGATACGCTCGTCGATCTCGGTGCGCCGCACCGGAATCGGATCGATGTCGACCGGCGTGACGGGAAGCACCTCCTGTACCGGTTCCGGTTCGGCCGAGGTGGTGCGGACTTCCGGATACCGGGTGCGCAGGATGTCGTGGCGGCGCACCAGATCCGCGAGCGCGGCCCGCAGGGCATCGAGGTCCAGCGCACCGGTCAGGCGCAACGCGACCGGCACGTGATAGGCCGCCGAATCCGGGGCGAGCCGGTTCAGCACCCACATCCGCTGCTGGGCGAGCGACAGCGGTACCGCTGCGCGGGTGGTCCGCGGGCGCAGTGGCGGACGGACGTCACGCTCGGCCGCATCGATCCAGGCGGCCAGCGCCGCGACGGTCGGGGCGGTGAAGACCGCGGCCACCGGCACCCGCACGCCCGAGGCCGCACCCAGCCGCGCGGCCAGGCGGGCGGCCGCGAGCGAATTGCCGCCGAGTTCGAAGAAGTCGGTGCCGGCGCCGATCGGCGACTCGCCGTCGGCGGGCCGTCCGACGATATCGGCGAATTCCGCTGCCACCAGGCGTTCGGTATCGGTGCCCGGCGCCCGGAATTCTGCCTCGGACAGCACCGGGGCGGGCAGCCGATCACGGTCGACCTTGCCGTTGGCCGTGAGCGGCAGTGCGTCCAGCACCACCACCGCCGCCGGCACCATGTACTTCGGCAGGTCGCTGCCGAGCGCCTCGCGCAGCGTGTTCGCGTCGACCCCCGCGCCGGGTACCGCGGCGTAGGCGATCAGGCGCGGTCCGGCGCCGCCGTCGGTGCGGGCCACCGCGACCGCGGCCTCGACGCCGGGCCGGCGCAGCAGAGCGGCCTCCACGTCGCCGAGTTCGATCCGGAAACCGCCGATCTTGACCTGGAAGTCGGCCCGCTCCAGATATTCGAGCAGCCCGTCGGTCCGGCGGCGCACGATATCGCCCGTGCGGTACATGCGGCCACCGTGGAACGGATCGGCGACGAAACGCCCCGCGGTGAGCGCCGGTTGTTCCTGATAGCCGCGGGCCAGCTGGTCACCGGCCAGATACAACTCACCGGGCACACCCGGCGGGACCGGCCGCAGCCGGCGATCGAGCACATGGGCCCGGCTGTTCCACACCGGTGCGCCGATCGGCACCACCGGCGCCGGATCGGTGCCCACCCGGTGCGAGGTGATGGACACCGCGGTTTCGGTGGGGCCGTACAGATTGAACAGCGTCGCGTCGCTGCGGCTTGCGAACTGCCGCGCCGTCGACTGCGGCAGCGCCTCACCGATCGCGAGGACGGCGCGCAGCGTCTGCGGCAGGGCGGTCTCGTCGGCCAGCAGCATGCCCAGCAGCGAGGGCACGGTGAACAGCACGCTGACCCGGTGTCGCCGCATGAGCTCACGCAGGTGGTCGGGATCGCGTTCGCTGCCCGGCTCGCTGATCACCAGGGCACCGCCGCTGACCAGCACGGACCAGAACTCCCACACCGAGAGGTCGAAGGTCGCGGGCGTCTTGAGCAGCGTGCGATCGGTGCCGTCGATGCCGAATTCGGCTCGCAGCCAGAGCAATTGATTGACGATGGCGCCGTGCGAGACCGCCACGCCCTTGGGGCGTCCGGTGGAGCCGGAGGTGAACACGACATACGCGGTGTTCGACGGCCGCAGCGGCGCGACCCGATCGGCAGCGGTGATCGGCGTTCCGGGATGGTCCGACAGATCCGTACCGGGATCCACCACCGCGATGTCGTCGCGCACCCCGGGCACCGCACCGCTGCCCAGCACGCACACCGGCCGCGCGGTCTCGACGATATGCGCGATCCGGTCGGCCGGATGGTCGGGATCGATCGGCACATAGGCGCCGCCGGCCTTGGCCACCGCGAACATGGCGATCACGAGTTCGGCCGAACGGCGCAGCGCCAGCACCACATTCGTCTCCGGACGCACACCGAGGCCGATGAGGTGGCGGGCCAGCCGGTTGACCCGGGTGTCGAATTCGCGATAGCTCAGTTCGCGGCCGCTCTCGTCGATCAGCGCCACTGCCGCGGGATCCGCGGCGACCCGGGCGTCGACCAGATCCACCAGCGTCGCCTCGGGAACCTCTCGCTCGGTCCGGTTGCAGTCCTCGATCAGGAACCGGTACTGCTGCTCGCCGAGCAGATCCAGATCGCGGATCCGGGTCGCGGGTGCGGCGGCCACCGTGTGCAGGACCCGGCTCACCTGGGCGGCGATCCGCTCGGCGGTCTCGGCGGTGAACAGATCGGTCGCGTAGCCGAGTGCCAGCTCGATGCCCGCCGGTGCGCCGGTCTCGGTGTGGTGGTCGACGGCGAACAGGTGCAGATCGAATTGCGCGATGTCGATGTCGGATTCGACCTCGGTGACGGTCAGGCCCGGTAGTCGCAGGGTGGCGCGATCGTGGTTCTGGAACGACAGGCCCACCTGCACCAGCGGATGCCGGGCCGTCGAGCGACGCGGATTCAACACCTCGACGAGGCGTTCGAACGGCACATCGGTATGCGAGAGAGCGGCGATATCGGCCGCCCGCACGGCGTCGAGCAGTGTGTCGAAGGAGGCGTCCACGTCGACCGCGGTCCGCAACACCACGGTATTGACGAACATGCCGATGACCTCGTCCAGCGCGGCGTCGTTGCGCCCCGCGACGGGCGTGCCGACCGCGATGTCGCCGGTGTCGCACAGCCGGGCCAGCACCGCCGCGAAGGCCGCGTGCACGACCATGAACACCGTGGCGCCGGCGCCGCGGCCCAATCCGGCCAGCCGCCGGTGCAATTCGGCGTCGACGGCGAATGCGACGCGACGGCCGTGCAGGCTCTGGCGGGCCGGACGGGGCCGGTCGGTCGGCAGATCGAGCTGATCCGGCAGGCCGGCCAATGTGTCGCGCCAGAACGCGATCTGCCGGGCGGCCACCGATTCGGCATCGTCCTCGGCGCCCAGCAGGCGCTTCTGCCACAGGGCGTAGTCGGCGTACTGCACCGGCAGCGGCGACCAGCCGGGCCGGTCGGAGCGGACCCGGGCCTCGTAGGCGCGCATCAGATCGGCGACGAACGGCACAATCGAGGAGCCGTCGGCGCAGATGTGATGCAGCACCGCCGCCAGCACATGCTCGTCCGGGGCGAGTTCGAATACCCGCACCCGTACGGGCACGTCGGCGGTGACGTCGAATCCGGTGCCGAACAACTCGCGGATGCGTTGTGCCAGTGCGTTTTCGGTGACCGGTTCGGCCGTCGCGTCGATGTGGACCCGTTCGGCCGGCAGGATCACCTGGGCCGGTTCGCCGCCGATCTCGGGGTAGACGGTACGCAGCGATTCGTGCCGTGCCACCACATCGCGCAGCGCCGCATCGAGAGCCTGCCGGTCCAGGTCGCCGGACAGGCGCAGTGCCAGCGGAATGTTGTAGGCGGCCGACGTGCGGTCGAACCGGTTGAGAAACCACATCCGTTGCTGGGCCGGCGAGAGCGGCAGCCGGGCCGGACGCTCACCGGCGACCAGGGCGGGCCGGGCGCCGCCGTACAGCGCCGCCACCGCGAGGTCGGCGACCCGAGGATTCTCGAACAGCGTGCGCACCGGGACGCTCACACCGAGCGCCGCGCCGATCCGGGCGACGGCCTTGGCCGCCGAGAGCGAGCTGCCGCCGAGAGCGAAGAAGTCGTCGTCGGCGCCCACCGCGCGCTCGGTGTCGATATCGCCGAGCACCTCGGTGAACACATCCGCCACGATCTGCTCGGCGGCGCTCGTCGGCCGGCGGTAACCCACCGTCTCGAACACCGGCGCCGGCAGGGCGCGCACATCCAGTTTCCCGTTGACCGTCAACGGAATTCGATCCACCGCGACCACGGCCGCGGGAACCATGTGCTCGGGCAGCCGGTCGGCCACCGTGCGGCGCACCGCCGGCACGTCGAGGCCGGCGCCGACCACATATCCGACGATCCGGGCTTCGGCTCCCTCGTCCGCGCGCACCACGACCGCGGCCTGCGCCACCGAATCCACGGCCAGCAGTGCGGCCTCGATCTCGCCGAGTTCCACCCGGAAGCCGCGCAGGTTCACCTGATGGTCGGCGCGACCCAGATATTCGAGGTCACCGGTCGCGGTCCACCGTGCCAGGTCGCCGGAGCGGTAGGCGAGCGAGCCCGCCGTTCCGTAGGGGTCGGCCACGAATCGCCCGGCGGTCAGGCCGGGCCGTCGCAGATATCCGCGGGCGAGTTGTCCGCCGGAGACGTAGATCTCGCCCGGCACGCCCACCGGGACCGGCCGCAGCCGGGAATCGAGCAGTCGCACGGTCAAACCCGGCAGGGCGCCACCGATCACGCCGGCCGTGCCGGTGCGCGCGTCGATCGGCCGGAACGACACGTGCACCGTGGTTTCGGTGATGCCGTACATATTGATCAGCCGCGGTGTGTGCGGATACCGCGCGAGCCAGTCCCGCAGCCGCGCCGGCTCCAGCGCTTCGCCGCCGAAGATCACGTAGCGCAGGCGATGGTCGGCCGGAGCTTCGGCCAGAGCCGCGCTCATCAGCTGGTAGAACGCCGAGGGCGTCTGGTTGAGGACCGTCACGCCCTCGTCGATCAGCAGGTCCCGGAACTGCTGCGGCGACCGGGAGGTGAAGTAGTCGACGACGACGATCCGGCCGCCGTGCAACAACGCACCCCACAGCTCCCACACCGAGAAGTCGAAGGCGTAGGAGTGGAACAGCGTCCACACGTCGGAGCGATCGAAGTCGAATCGCTCACGGGTATTGTCCAGCAACCGAATCACATTGGCGTGCGGCACCTGCACACCCTTGGGACGGCCGGTGGAACCGGAGGTGTAGATGACGTAGGCGGTGTTGTCCGGGCGCAGCGGCGAGCGGCGGTCGGCATCGGTGATCGGCGCGGTGTCCAGCTCCTGCCAGGACACGGTGTCCAGGTCGATCACCGGGCCGTCGAACCAGCCCCGGGCCGCGCCGTCCGCATCGGTGATCGCGCACACCGGCCGGGCGTCGGCGAGGATGTACGCGATCCGGTCGGCGGGGTAATCCGGATCGATCGGCAGATAGCCGGCGCCGGATTCGACGACCGCGAGCAGTGCGACGATCAGGTCCGCCGAGCGCGGAAGCGCTACGGCCACCAGCGTTTCCGGACCGGCGCCGGCCGCGATCAGGCGCCGCGCGAGGCCGTGGGCCCGGTCCGCGAGTTCGCCGTAGGTGAGGGTGGCGTCGCCGGCGCGTACCGCCACCGCCGTGCGGTCGGCGTGCGCGGCCGCCGCGAAACGCGTGGCGATGGTGGTCGTTTCGGCACGGTCGGCGCCGCTGACGGACCATTCGTACAGCGCGCGATGCTGTTCCTCGGCGCTGAGCAACTGGATGTCGCCGACCACGACGGTGTGATCGTGGCTGACCGCGGCCAGTACCTGCTCGAAGCGCCGCGCGAGCTCCGCGATCGTCGGCGCGTCGAAAAGGTCTGTGGCATAGGTGATCTCGACCGACATTCCGCCCGCGCGGCCGTCGTCGTCGATGGACTCGACCAGCGTGAACTGCAGGTCGAACGCGACCGCCGCCGCGTCGACCGGCTCGGGCGTGACGTGCAGTCCCGGCAGATCGACCTCGGGCAGGGTGAAGTTCTGGAAGGTCAGCGCCACCTGGAACAGCGGATGGCGGCTCGCGGTGCGGGCCGGCGCCAGCATCTCCACCACCTGCTCGAACGGCACGTCGACCTGGGACAGGGCCGAAATATCTTGCGCGCGAACGGTGTCGAGCACCGTGTGGAAGTGCTCGCGACTGTCGATCTCGCTGCGCAACACGATGGTGTTGACGAACATGCCGACCATCGGATCCAGCGCGGCCTCGCCGCGCCCGGCCACCGGGGTGCCGATCGCGATATCGGAGGTGCCCGACATGCGCGACAGCAGTACCGCCAGCGCGGCATGCACCGTGCTGAACAGGGTGGTCTCGTGTTTGCGGGCGAGTTCGCCCAGTTCGCTGTGCAGATCGGAGTCGATCTGGAAGCGGTGGCTGCCACCGCGATACGACGGCGTCGCCGGACGCGGACGGTCGGTGGGCAGTTCCAGCTGTTCCGGCAGCCCGGCCAGGCGGGTGCGCCAGAATTCGCGCTGGCGGAAGAGCTCGGATTCCGGATCGGCCGGATCGCCGAGGACCTCCGCCTGCCACAGCGTGTGGTCGCGATATCGCACCGGCAGGTCCTGCCAGTCGGGTGCGTGCCCGGCGCGGCGTGCGGCGTACGCGGTCGTCACATCGGCGGCCAACGGGCCCAGGGAAAGGCCGTCGGCGCAGATGTGGTGCAGGACCAGCAGCAGCACGTGATGATCGCCCGACAGCGCGAAAAGCTCTGCGCGCAGGCCGGTCTCGGCAGTGAGGTCGAATTCGGTGGCGCAGATCCCGGCGATGCGCTCGGCCAGCACGTGCTCGCTCACCGCGGCCACGCGCAACGCCGGGATGTGCGCCGCGGCGGGCTCGACGACCTGCACCGGTCCGTCCGCGGTATCGGGGTAGCGGGTGCGCAGCGTCTCGTGCCGCTCGACGACATCGGCCAGGGCCGCGCGCAGGGCGTCGACATCCAGCTCTCCGCGCAACCGCAGTGCCAGCGGGATGACGTCGACCGCGGCCGCCGCCCGTTCGTCGGCGCGGTAGCGGTTGAGGAACCAGATCCGCCGCTGCGCGGCCGAGAGCGGCACCTGCTCCGGGAGGGTGCGCGCGGTCAGCGGGGCGCGCGCGCCGGTACCGGCCAGCAGCTCGGCGTGTGCCGCCAGCTCGGCCACCGTGGTGGCCTCGAACAGCAGGCGCACCGGCAGCTGGGTGTCCAGGGCGGCGCCGATGCGGGCCAGCACCTGGGTGGCGAGCAGCGAATTGCCGCCGAGGTCGAAGAAGTCGTCGTCACGGCCCACGCGCTCGGCGCCGAGAACCTCCGCGAAGACCTCGGCGACCACGGCTTCGGCCGCCGTCGCCGGGGCGTGGTATTCGCGCGCCTGCCAGACCGGATCGGGCAGGGCGCCGCGGTCCAGTTTGCCGGAGCCGTTGAGCGGGAACGCGTCGAGGACGACGTACGCCGCCGGGAGCATATAGACCGGTAGTCGCCGCGCCAGTGCGGCCTTCACCGCGTCGATATCGATGCCGGCGCCCTCGGCGGGCAGCAGGTACGCGACCAGGCGGTCGCCGATCTGCGGGTCGGGGCGGACGATCACCACGGCCCGATCGATCTCGGGCAGGGCGGTGAGCGCCGCTTCGATCTCACCCAATTCGATGCGCAGGCCGCGCACCTTGACCTGAAAGTCCGTGCGGCCCAAGTACTCCAGTTCACCGCGAGGATTCCACGCGACGAGGTCGCCGGTGCGGTAGAGCCGCTCCCCGGCGACGAACGGATCGGCCACGAAACGTTCCGCGGTGATGTCGGGGCGCCCGACGTACCCCTCGGCCAGCTGCGTGCCGGCCAGGTACAGCTCACCGACGACGCCGACCGGCACCGGACGCAGCCGCGCGTCCAGTACGTACAGCCGGGTGTTGAACACCGGGCGGCCGATCGGCACGGTCGCGGTGTCGGTGTCGACGACCTCGTGGTGAGTGACGTCGACCGCGGCCTCGGTCGGCCCGTAGAGGTTGTGCAGTCGCGCACCGGTCGCCGCCCGCATGCGCTGCGCGACCTCGACCGGCAGCGTCTCACCGGAGGCGAACACCGTCCGCAGCGAACCCGGCCGCGCGTGCGCGAGGAACACCGCGAGCATCGAGGGCACGAAATGCGCCACCGAAACATGTTCGGCGCGAATCACTTCGGCGAGGTAGGCGGGGTCGCGATGGCCGTCGGGCCGGGCCACCACCAGCCGGGCGCCGACCTGCAACGGCCAGAAGAACTCCCACACCGACACGTCGAAGGTCGCCGGAGTCTTCTGTAGTACGACGTCGCAGGCGGTCAGTTCGTATTCGGACTGCATCCACACCAGCCGGTTCACGATCGCCCGGTGACTCACCGCCACACCCTTGGGCCGGCCCGTCGACCCGGAGGTGAACAGGACATAGGCGGGATGGCCCGGCAACAGCGGTCGCAGGCGGTCGGCGTCGGTGAGCGGTGCCGACGAGTAGTCACCGGTGTCGAACAGGTCGATGTCGAGGACGGCGCAATGACTGACCAGGCCGCTGGTATCGAGATCGAGCCCGTCGGTGGAACGGGTCAGGACGCACACCGGCCGGGCGGTGCGCAGCACGTCACCGGTGCGGTGGGCCGGATGGTCGGGATCGAGCGGTACGTAGGCCGCGCCCGCGGCCACCACCGCGTACATGGCGACCACCAGGTCGTCGCTGCGGCGGATACCCAGGGCCACGGTGCGCCCGGGGCCGACGCCGATCGACACCAGCAGCCGCGCCAACTGATTCACCCGCGCCGCGATCTCGGCATAGGTCCATGCGGCGCCCTCGAAACGCACGGCGACGGCATCCGGGCTGCGGCGCGCCTGCTCGGCGAACAGATCGGCCAGCGTGGTCGCCGGCACCTGGTGCGCGGTGTCGTTCCACGTCACCAGGGTCTGTTCGCGTTCGGCGGCCGACATCGGTTCGATATCGCCGACCGGCCGTTCCGGCTGCGCGACCAGGGCTTCGAGTACCAGGCGGAACCGGCGCGCGAATCCCGCGATCGTGGGCTCGTCGAACAGGTCCGTCGCATATTCGAAGGCCGCGGCCAGGCTGCCGTCGGCCTGTTCCTCGGCCGTCAGGTGCAGGTCGAATTTGGCTGTGCCGGAATCGAGTTCGAGCGTCGTCGCGCGCAGACCGGGCAGCCGCGGTGCACCGGCGGCGGCCTGGCGCAGATCCAGCATCACCTGGAACAGCGGATGCCGGGCCGCCGAGCGCATCGGGTTCAGCACCTCGACCAGACGTTCGAACGGGACGTCGCGGTGGGCGAAGGCGCGCAGGTCGGCGTCGCGCACGGTGCCGAGCAGCGCGGTGAACGAGGACTCGGGCGCGACGTCGGCGCGCAGCACCAGCGTATTGACGAACATGCCGACCAAATCGTCGAGCGCGGCCTCACCCCGGCCGGCGATAGGCGTGCCGATCGCGATATCGCGCTGCCCGGACAGTTTCGCCAGGACCACCGCGAACGCGGTGTGCAGCGCCATGAAGAAGGTGGCGCCGGCCCGCTCGGCGTGGGTACGCAGCGCGGAGACGGTCTCGGCGGGCAGCGCGAAGCGGTACCGGGCCCCGCGGCCCGTCGCCGTCGCCGGCCGCGGCCGATCGCCCGGCAGGGCCAGCACATCGGGCAGGTCCGCCAGTTCGCCTGCCCAGAACCGGATCTGCTCGGCGATGGGAGAATTCGGATCGTCTTCGGAGCCCAGCACGGCCCGCTGCCAGAGCGCGTAGTCGGCGTACTGCACCGGCAGCGGCTGCCACTGCGGTGCGCGACCGGCCGTGCGCGCGGCGTAGGCCTGCATCAGGTCCCGCGTCAGCGGCGCGATCGACCAGCCGTCCGCCGCGATGTGGTGAATCGAGACGACGAGTACGTGCACGTCGGCGGCGCAGCGCAGCAGCGCCGTCCGGATCGGCGCCTGGTCGCGCACCACGAAGGCGACGGCCGCCTCGGCCCGCAGACGCTGCGGCAGTTCGTCCTCGTGCACCGGCTGCGGCGTCAGGTCGATCACCACATCCGCCGCATCGAGCACATCCTGGAAGGGCACCCCGTCGACGGCGGGATAGCGGGTCCGCAGGGCCTCGTGCCGTGCCAGCACATCGCGCACCGCCGCGGCGAGGGCGGTGATATCCAACGCCCCGTGCAGCCGGATGGCGGTGGTCAGATTGTCGACCGCGGATTCGGTGTCGAACTGGTTGCGGAACCACATCCGCTGCTGCGCGTAGGACAAAGGCAGCGAGTGCGGCCGCGGCCCGGCGGTCAGCGCGCGGTGGCGGCGCGGGGCCGAATCCCGCAGTCGCCGAGCGAGGTTCGCGACTCCTGGACTCTCGAACAGCAGACGTACCGGGACCTCGCGGTCCAGCGTCTCCGCCAGCCGCGCCGAAACCTGGGTCGCCACCAGCGAATTGCCGCCGAGGGCGAAGAAGTCGTCGTCGAGTCCGACCTGTTCGACACCCAGTACACCGGCGAAGACCGCCGCGACCGCCTTCTCCTCGGCGCTCTCCGGCGCGCGGAACCGCTCGGCGGCCAGGACGGGATCGGGCAGGGCCGCGCGATCGAGTTTGCCGGAGGCCGTGAGCGGCATGGCCGCCAGCGCGACGTACGCGCTCGGCACCATGTACGAGGGCAGCCGATCGCGCAGCCGGCTCTCGGCGAGGGTCTGCGGATCGCCGTCGCACACCACATACGCCACCAGCAGATCGCCGGCCCGATGCCGGTACACCCGCACCGCGGCGGCGTCGATGCCCGGCGTGGCCAGCAGGGCCGCCTCGATCTCGCCCAGTTCGATGCGCTGGCCCCGCACCTTCACCTGGAAGTCGCTGCGCCCCAGATATTCCAGATCCCCGGTGCGGAGGCGGCGTACGAGGTCACCGGTGCGGTACATGCGCGCGCCGGCGGGGCCGAACGGATCGGCCACGAATCGCTGGGCGGTCGCGCCGGTCCGCCCCTGGTAGCCGCGGGCGATCTGCGCACCGGACAGGTACAGCTCGCCGATCACCAGATCGGGCACCGGCCGCAGCTGCGTATCGAGCACCAGAACATGGCTGTCGCGCACCGGTTTTCCGATCGGCGCCGGGCCGCTGTGGCCGGGCGTGATCGGTGCGTGGGTGGCGTGGACGGTGAATTCCGTGGGCCCGTACAGATTGTGTACCGCGGCATCGCTCACCGCGGCGAACGCGCGCACCGCCGCACCGTTGAGCGCCTCGCCGGCGACGAGAACACAACGCAGCGTGCGGATATCGGCCGGCGCCACGGTGTTCGCGAAGGTCGCCAACATCGACGGTACGAACGAGGTCATGGTCACGGCGTGCCGGGCGATGGTCGCGGCCAGATAGGCGGTGTCGCGGTGCCCGTCCGGGGTGGCCACCACGAGCCGCGCTCCACTGGTCAGCGGCGCGAACAGCTCCCATACCGAGACGTCGAAGGTGGCCGGGGTCTTGAACAGCACCACGTCCCGCTCGCCGATCCCGTACTCGGCGGTGATCCATGCGATCTGGTTGCCGAGTGAACCGCGCTGGACGGCAACACCTTTCGGTGTTCCCGTCGATCCGGAGGTGAAGATGACGTACGCGGCGGCGGCCGAGCGCACCGGGGCGAGCCGGTCGGCGTCGGTGAGCGGGCGTTCGGACAGGCCGTCCGATTCGAGCGCATCGATCGCGATCTGCCGGACGTCGAGGTCGGGCGCGTCACCGGCGGTCAGCATGCACACCGGCGCGGCGGTCTCGGCCATCTGCCGCAAGCGTGCCGTCGGCTGATCCGGGTCGACCGGCACGTAGGCACCACCGGCGGCCAGTACGGCGTAGGCGCCGATCACCAGCTCGGCGGACCGGCGCATCCCCAGGACGACCAGCGATTCCGGGCCGACGCCCGCGCCGACGAGATGGCGCGCCAGGCGGTTGATCCGGGCCGACAGCTCGGCATAGGTGTAGTGCCGCTCGCCGTCGACCACGGCGACCGCGTCGGGCCGCAGGAGCACCTGCCGCTCGAATGCGGTGAGCACGTCGGGGGCGGATTCCTCGGCGCCGCGACGGCCGGATTCGATCGCGCGGCGCAACTCGGCCGCATCGAGCAGTGGTAGCTGCCCCACCGCACGGGTGGGCTCGGCGACCGCATGGGCGAGCAGTTGCCGCCACCACCGCGCATAGCCCGCGATGGTGTCCGGCTCGAAAAGATCTGTGGCGTAGGTGAATTCCGCCGTGATCCCCGCCGGTGCCGGACCTTCCCCGGGACCGGCACCGGCGAAGCTTTCGGTGACCGTCAGTTGAAGGTCGAACTTGGTCACCGCCGTGTCCAGGGTACTCGTCCGCACGGACAATCCGGGTAACTCGACGGTGATGTCCTGAGTGTCGGCCACACCCAGCATCACCTGGAACAACGGATGCCGGGCCTGCGATCGGACGGGGTTGAGCGCCTCCACCAACTGTTCGAAGGGCAGATCGGCGTGGGCGAAGGCACCCAGGTCCACCGCCCGGACCCGTTGCAGCAGAGCGGTGAACGGTTCGTCGGCCGCCACTCGGGTGCGCAGCACCAGCGTGTTGACGAACATGCCGATCAGATCGTCTAGTTCGCGGTGGCCGCGACCGGCGACCGGGGTGCCGATCACGATGTCCTCACCACCCGAGATGCGTGCGAGCAGCGCGGCCAGCGCGCCGTGCAGCACCATGAAGGTCGAAACACCCTGGGCGCGAGCCAGTTCGGCGATTGCCATGTGCAGGTGCGCGGGAAGGTCGAAGCGGTAGGTGGCGCCCCGGCCGCCGGCCACCGCGGGCCGCGGCCGATCGGCGGGCAGGTCCAGCTGGTCGGGAATTCCCGCGAGCGTGTGCGACCAGTAGCCGAGCTGCTGTGCGGCCAGGGAATCGGGATCGTCGCAATCACCCAGCCGATCCCGTTGCCACAGTGCGTAATCGGCGTACTGCACCGCCGGCGGCGCCTCGACGGCGTCGACTCCCGACCGGCGCAGGGTGTAGGCCGCGGCCACATCCCGCGCCAGCACCGGCAGCGACAGTCCGTCCGCGGCGATGTGGTGCAGCACGATCGCCAACGCGACATCGTCGGCGGACAGCTCGAAAATCACCGCACGCAACGGGATTTCGGCGGTCAGATCGAAGCCCCGCGCGGCCAGCCGGGCCAGCTCGGCGTCGAGCCCCTCCGCGGCGACGGTTTCCACCGCGAAGGTTTCCGGGCCCACCTGCTCGGCGGGAAGAATATGCTGGCGCGCCACGAGGTCGTCGTCCGCGGGAAAGATCGTGCGCAGCACCTCGTGCCGGGCCACCACATCGGCGAGGGCGCGGCGCAGGGCATCGGTATCGACCGCACCGGTCATCCGGACCACGAACGGCATGTTGTAGCCGGCGCTGTCCTGCTCGAACCGGTTGAGGAACCAGATGCGCTGCTGGGCGGGCGAGAGAGGCAGCATCCGCGGACGCGCCCCCGCGACCGGACCCGCGCTCTCGTACATGTCCTCGGTTTCGAAGGCACGGTCGATCAGCTCGGCCAGCGCCTCGACCGTGGTGGCCTCGAACAATTCCCGCACACCCAGGGCGCAGCCGAGATCGGCGTTGAGCCGCGCCGCCACCTGCGTCGCGACCAGCGAATTGCCACCCAGGGCGAAGAAGTCGTCGTCGAGTCCGATGCGCTCCCGGCCGAGAACCTCACCGAACACCTCGGCGACGGCCCGTTCCGAGACCGACTGCGGCCGGCGGTACCGTCCGGCGCTCCGCTCGGGCGCGGGCAGCGCGGCCCGATCGAGTTTGCCGGACGCGTTGACCGGCAGCGATGCGAGCATCACGTAGGCCGCCGGCGCCATATAACCGGGCAACTCCCGCGCGGCCGCGCCGCGCACCCGCGCCACGTCGACCGCGCCGGCGGTGGTTTCGACCAGATAGGCGACCAGTTGCGCACCGGTCCCGGCATCGTCGCGCACCACGACCACCGCGCGCGCGACCCCGGGCACCGCGCCCAGCACCGCTTCGATCTCGCCGAGTTCGATCCGCAGTCCGCGCAGCTTGACCTGGAAATCGGTGCGGCCGAGATAGTCGAGCTCGCCGTCTGCGGTCCAGCGGACCAGGTCCCCGGTGCGATACATCCGCGCCCCGGGACCGGCCTCCGATTCACTGTCCGCGAACGGATCGGCGACGAACCGTTCGGCGGTCAGCTCCGGCCTCCCGACGTAGCCCCGGGCGAGCTGAACCCCCGACAGATACAGCTCACCCGGAACGCCGACGGGCACCGGCCGTAACCGTGCGTCGAGCACGTACAGCCGGGTGTTGAAGACCGGTGCGCCGATCGGCACACCGGTGGTATCGAGCGGGCCCACCTGATGCGCGGTGACATCGACCGCCGCCTCGGTGGGACCGTACAGGTTGTGCAGCCGCGCGCGCGGCGCGACGGCGAGCAGTCGCTGCGCCAGCGGCCCGGGCAACGCCTCACCCGATGCGAACACCGCCCGCAGCGAACCCAGCGCGGAGCCGTCGACCACGCCGCCGAGGAACGCGGCGAGCATCGAGGGCACGAAATGCGCGATGGTGACACCGAATTCGGCGATCACCGCACGCAGATAGGCCGGATCGCGATGCCCGTCGGGCGAGGCCAGCACCAGGCTCGCGCCCGCCTGCAACGGCCAGAAGAACTCCCACACCGACACGTCGAAGGTGGCGGGGGTCTTCTGCAGGACGACGTCGGCGGCGGTGAGCCGGTAGGCGCTCTGCATCCAGACCAGCCGGTTGACGATCGCGGCATGCGTGACCGCGACGCCCTTCGGCCGTCCGGTGGAGCCCGAGGTGAAGATGACGTACGCGGGATGCTGCGGCCGCAGCGGCGAGATGCGCTCGGCATCGGTGACCAGCCGATCGGACAGTGCCGACAGGTCCAGTGCGTCGATGTCGATCCATCGGGTGTCACCGTCACCGTGATCGGCGACGGTGGTCAGCACGCAGACCGGCTTCGCGGTCTCGAGCACGTACCCGATGCGTTCGGCGGGATGATCAGGGTCCAGCGGCACATACGCCGCACCGGCCGCCAGCACCGCGTACATCGCGACCACGAGCTCCGGCGAACGCCGAATATGCAGTGCCACCGTGGTTTCCGGCCCGGCACCGCGCGCGATCAGGTGGCGCGCGAGCCGGTTGACCTCGGCCGCGAATCCGGCGTAGCCGAGGGTCCGCGCGCCGCGCAGTGCGACGGCCTCCGGGGTCCGCGCGACCTGACGCTCGAACATCGACACCAGGGTCGCGTCCGCCCCCGCCAGCTCGGCGATATCCACCTCGGTGGCATTCCAGATCCGGAGGCTGACCTCGCGTTCCAGATCGGTGGTGACCGCCACCGACGACAGCGGCCGCCCGGGATCGAGGTCGACCAGCCGCTCGAGGAAGCGGACGAAGCGCGCGTGGTGGCGGGCGATGTCGTCGGCGCCGTACAGATTCGGGTTGGCCTCGAAGTCCACGTGCACCCGGTCGCTGTCGCCGTAGTAGACGTTGAGGCTCATATCCTCGACCGGCCCGGTCGAGAGCACGTGATAGCGGCCGGCGGTATCGCCCAGGGTCAGATCGCTGCGGAACAGCATGATGTTGGCCAGCGGCCCGAACAGCGCGCGCCGGGTGGCCAGTCCTTCCATTCCGGCGTCGCGGCGGATGTCCTCGTGCCGGTAGCGCTGATGCCGCAGGGCACCGGCGACCTCGACCCGGGTCTGCTGCAGCAGCTGCGCCCAGGTGGCGTCCCCGACCCTCAACCGCAGCGGGACGATATTGGAGAGCATGCCGGCCGAGCGCCGCATCACGGCAGTCGTGCGGGCGGTGACCGGCAGGCTCAGCACCGCCTCGTCGCGTCCGGTCAGCCGGGCCAGATAGGCCGCGAAGGCCGCGAGCAATACCACTGCCGCGCTCGAATCATGCGCTGTCGCAAGGTCGTTCATCCGGGTGACGACCTTGTCCGGCAGGCGGCGGCCGTGCACCAGATTCCCGGCCGCACGAGGTGCGGTGCGGCCGTTGAGGGTGGTCGCGCCGTCCAGATCGCGGACCCGCTCACCCCAGTACTGCCGGTCCGAGCCGAATCGGGTGCTGTCGCGGTAGCCGCGTTCGCCCTCCACCAGCGATTCGAGGCTGCCCGCCTTGGCCGGTTCGGGTTCGATGCCGCGCAGTTCGGCGGTGTAGCGCTCGGCGACGCGCATGGTGTTGGTCAGGGCGCCGAATCCGTCGAGAACGATGTGGTGGGCGCGCAGATACCAGAACCACCGCCGTTCGCCGACCCGCAGCACGGCCCCGGCGAACAGCCGGTCCGTCAGCAGATCCACCGGTCGGGTGTAGTCCGCGCGCATCCAGTCGTGGGCGGCGGCGACCGGATCGGGAGCATCCCGCAGATCGACCGGCACGATGTCGACGGGAAGCCGCGGGTCCACGCACTGATACGGCTCGCCGTCGGTTTCGCCGAGCCGCACCACCGTGGACCCGAACTCTCGCGCCGCGTCGACCGAGACCTTTTGCAGGACTTCGACATCGAGGTCGCCGTGCACGTCGACGTACTGGGCGATATTGATCGGAGTCCCCGGATCGAGCAGCTGGGCGTACCAGACTCCGAGCTGCGCCGGTGTCAACGGGAACGGCGACGGATCCGACGTGGTCTCGGCACCGTGACTGTCCCCCGGACCGAATCCGCTCAACTCCGAACCCTGCACCAGAGCCTCCTCGATTGACGAAATACCCAGCGTCCGAACGCTTTTCGGGCAGCACGAAATAAGCCCCGGGCACCGCGCGACGACGCGGACCTGGCTTTGCCACGGTTGGTTCGGCGAATACACCTCACGCGATCGCGAAGGTGTGAAAGAGCGAAATGGTTTGTGTCTCAGTAATTTCGGTGAACCGGTGCGGTCACCAACTCATCCTCGAACTCGACTTCCTCCAACATCGCGGCCCCGAGCTCCCGCGGCCTCATCTCCTGCATCGGCCGGTGGCGACTTACGCCACCGATGCAGCGAACACTAGGCCGAAGACTAATAAAAAGGAACGAGATCCTTCAAAAAAACTCGGACTAGCGTCCAATTCGGTCGATATCCGGGCAGAGATGTGCCCGAAACCACACTGTGACCTGTTTGTGTGAGTCAGGACACTTTCAGACGCGGAGCCTACGAGCCGAAACGTTGCATCTGCGTTGCATCGGCGCCCATCCGCCGATCGAGCACCCGGATCTTGGCCTCGATCTGGGCGTACAGAGCAGAATCGCGATCCGCGGTGGCTCGATAGGCCACCCATGCGGCGGCATCGTCACGGCCCTCGGCGCCCGAGGTCCACCGGCTCAGCACGGCAGCGTCACCGGAACGTAACACTGCGGTCCGCAGCCGCACCCGCAATTCATCGCGGATGTCTATAACTCCCGGAGCGGTCGAACGAGGCAGCACCGGCCCGGTGTAATGGCGGACCGCACTGTGCACATCCCCCGAATCCAGCGCCGCGCGCAGCGCCTCCACATCGGTGGACACCGGCACCCGCAGCCGATACGGCCGCGAGCCGAAGACGTCCGGGCCGACCACCGAGCGCAGCCGCGACATGGCGGCCCGGATGGTGGCGTTGTCGAGGTCGGTGTCGTCGAGCAGCAGCGCCAGATGATCGGCGGACAGACCTTCGGCATGTTCGGCCAGCAACAGCAGGATCTCGGCATGCCGCTGCGACAACGCGATACGCTCCCCGTCGACCGACAGCTGCGGCTGGCCCAGTCCCAGCACCTCCAGCGCCAGCCGGCCGGCGGTCCGCGGCGGCGACGAATGATCCACGGGCGCACGACGATCCGCGCCGCGCTGTTCGGTGCGCACGGCCGCGAGCACCAGATCCATCTCCGCCGCGGTCGCGGCGGCCTTCACCAATGCCAGTATCTCCGGCCGCGCGACGCGCACGCCGCCGGCGATCATCAGCACGCCGACCAACCGGCCGTCCGGATCGTGGACGGGCGCGGCCGCACCCGTGAGCTGATGCATCCGGTGCAGGAAATGTTCCGGGCCGTGGATCCAGGTGGCGCGGCCGGTGCGAACCACCAGTCCGACCGCATTCGTTCCGATGCGGCGTTCGGACAGATCGTCGCCCTCGCGCAGGCCGACCTCGGCGGCGGCCTCGACCCGATCGGGATTGCCGTGCACCGAGAGCACCCGGCCGAACTGGTCGGCGACGACCACGATCAGCCCGATGCCGGTGGCGTCCTGCAGCAGCAACTTGTCGACCAGTGGCATCACCGTGGCAATCGGATGGTTGTCGCGGTAGCGCTGCAGATCGGCGCCGCGCAGACCGCGGCCGTCGAGTACGTCCATGGGATCCACCCCGCCGCGCACACTGCGCAGCCAGGACTCCAGAACCAGCGGACGCAGCAATCCGGGCAGCTGATTGAGCTGATCGCCCCCGACACTGAGGTAACCGTGGGCCTGAGCGGCATAGGCTTCCAGCGCACCGAGCTGTGTCCCGGGTTCGACCCTGCCCTCGGGACGGTTATCGCCTGTGAGATTGCTGACCATTTGCCTTTCTTTCCCGTCCCACACTGTACCGGCGGGTCAGGAAGGGCATGGGCGAAGCATACGCTTTGTCCGACAGGTCACATCGGCACCGGATCGCGGCGAAATGTGAGGTAGACGGCATATCGGGGCCACATGTGACCCCGGCCATCAATGCCGTGGAACGGCCGGGCGCAGCGCGGCCACATTGCGCGCACGCAGCGCACCCGACCAGAGGCCGGTTCCGTAGGCGAGGTCGTCGAGCCGCTTGCACATCAGATATCGCACCGGATCCAGGCCGCCGGCGTCGCGATGGGTGAACCAGTCGGCCAGTCCGTCGGCGACCGCCAGCGCCACCGCCAGCCGGCGGATGCGCCGGGAGGCGATCATCGCCAGCACCGTCACCGGCCAGTAGTGCCGGCACAGGGCCGAAACGATCCGCCACACCCCGGCGGAGAAACCCCGGGCCAGATGGATGGCCGCCACCCGCGTCGGATTGTCGAGTTCGGCGAACACCCGCCGCAGGCGGATCAGCGCGGCGAGCAGCGTGGCGAGCCCGCCCAGGATTCCGGCGCGCGAGGCGGTGGCCAGCAGCGCGGTCGCGGCGATGGTCCAGAACGGCACCGACAGCGGAGCGACCATCCCGGCGTGGCGGCGGGCCAGCGGCGCCGCACCGGCACCGTGAGAGACCTTGCGGCCGAACCACTTACCGAACGAGGCCGGTTGATCACAGGCGACGTGCGCGGCCGGCTCGTACCGCAACCGCCAGCCGGCGCGCTCGAGCCGCCAGCACAGATCGACATCGGCGGCCGCGCGCATCTGCTCGTCGAATCCCCCCTCGGCCAGCAGTGCGTGGCGCCGCACCAGCAGCGCCGCGCCCGGCGCGTACGACACCGAGCCGCGCGAGCTGACCGCGGTTTCCCGGCGACCGAAATCCAGCGACGACCGCGCGCTCTCGTAGCGGCCCAGCACACCGGCATCGGGCTCGCGCACCACGATGCGCGGAGCGACCAGGGCGACCTCGGGATCGCTGAAATGTCCGAGCATCACCTCCAGCCAGCCCGCGCGCGGGACCACATCGGAATCCAGGAATGCGACGAATTCCGTTGTCGCCGCCCGCAGTCCGGCATTGCGCGCGGCGACCACGCCCTGCCGCGAATCGTGGCGCAGCACGGTGACGCGGCACCGTCCCCTCGTGCGCGGAATGCGGACCGGCCGGTCGGAACCGTCGTCCACGACCACCACACTGTGCCCGCGCAGGGTCGACAGCAGCCGCTGCAGCCCGGCGGCGTCGTTGCAATGCGGCACCACGACCGTGACCTCTTCGGGCGAGGGCAGCAGGCGCGGACGCGGGTTGGCCACCCCGGAGTCGAGCAGCCGTCTGGCAACCACGGCGGACTGGGGATCCGTCACTTCGAGATACCCGTCACCGATCAGGGCGGCCGCTTCCGGAGCAAGTTTCAGCAACCTCGTCGGCGAGCCGCCGACCAAGAGCCGTCCACCGGAATAGGTGCGCACCCGAGGATCGATTCGCACCCCGAACCCGTTGGGCAGTCGATCATGGCGCATTCCAAGAATGCTATGCGCTAACCGCCCGCCGGGCATCCCGTGTCGAAAAAAACGGATCGAATTCGATACGAAACCGGCGGCAACGCACCGGCTCCGGCATTGCGTGGTTGTCAATGACCATCGACGCTATCTGGCTATCACACGGCAACATTCACTTCATGATCAACGAGATACCGCGCGGGGCGCGGTAGTTCATCTCCGGCTACTACCGCGTGACGTGCGGCGTGGCGGTGTGCGCCGATCTGCTCCACGTACCGGGCCGCGACCACGAACGCGCACTCTAGACTGCGGAAGGCAAGCACGTTGAACAGCAGATGACGGGTGGCCGTCGGGCGGGCTGCGCAGGTCTAGAGGTGGCATGGGAGTCGGACGGATGCAGACGAGCGGGGGCGGCAACACACTCTCGGAAGCCGAGATAGTCGAGGCCGCATTGCGTGTGGTGCGCGCCGACGGCGTGGAGAAGCTGTCGATGCGCCGGCTCTCCCGCGAACTCGGCGTTTCGCCGATGGCGCCCTACTACTACGTCGCCGACAAGCGCGAACTGCTGGATCTGGTGGCCAGCGCGGCCCTCACCGGAGTGCGGACCCCGCCGCCGGAATTCGGCACCTGGCAGCAGCGCCTGCGCGAACTCATCGATCAGATCGACGAGAAGCTGCGCAAACATCCGGGCCTGGGCGACGTGCTGATCGAACAGACACTGGGCAAACAGCTCGATCTGATCGCCGCTGTGATGGAAATCCTGTCCGATGCGGGGTTCGAGGATCGCAATGTGCTCGCCGCCTATGCCACCATTCACACGTATCTGTTCGGCCGCGCCCGGGTCAATCCGCGGGACCGATCCGCGCTGGTCGACATGCCGCTTCCCGAAGCCGTCGAGCGGGCCGTCAAGCACATGGGCGACCTGCGCGGCAAATACTCCTACGACTTCGGCATGGATGTGCTGATCGCGGGGCTCGAGGCCCAGCTTGTCCGGCAGCGGGACGGCCACGTATCATAAATTAGAACACGTTCTAGTTTGCCCGCTCCAGCGCCCGGCCCCGAGAGGACACCATGACCACCGCCGATCCCGTCGTACCGCACAGCTCGCGTTCGGCCGTGCTGCGGGTCGCCGCTGTCGTCAACGAGACGGCCGACGCCTGTTCGCTGGTCTTCGACGTGCCCGAAGATCTGCGCGAGCGCTTCGCCTATCAGCCCGGCCAGTTCCTGACGCTGCGCATTCCGAGCGAGCGCACCGGTTCGGTCGCGCGCTGCTATTCGCTGGCCAGCTCGCCGCACACCGATGTGCAGCCGAAGGTCACCGTGAAGCGCACGATCGACGGATACGCGTCGAACTGGGTGTGCGACAACGTCAAAGCCGGTGACGAGATCGAGGTGCTGCCGCCCTCCGGCGTCTTCACACCGAAGGATCTGGACGAGGATCTGCTGCTGTTCGCGGCCGGCAGTGGTGTCACCCCGGTGATGTCGATCCTGAAATCGGCCCTGGCCCGCGGCAACGGCCGGATCGTGCTGGTCTACGCCAACCGCGATCCGGAATCGGTCATCTTCGCCGACGAACTGCGCGAGCTCACCGACAAGAATCCGCAGCGGCTCGTGGTGGTGCACTGGCTGGAGACGCTGCAGGGTCTGCCCACCGCCGACGGACTGGCCGCGCTGTGCACCCCGTACACCGGTTTCCGCGCCTTCATGTGCGGGCCGAAGGCGTTCATGGACCGGGTGCACGACGCACTGGCGCAGCTGGAGGTGCCGCGCAACCGCACCCACGCCGAGGTCTTCAATTCGCTGTCCGGCGATCCGTTCGCCGCCGGCGCCCCGGTCGAGGTCAGCGAGGAGGACGCCGCCGACGCGGCCACCGTGGAGGTCGAACTCGACGGCGAAACCCATTCCATGCGGTGGCCGCGCCGCCAGACTCTGGTCGACATCATGCTCGCCAAGGGTCTGGACGTGCCGTACTCCTGCCAGGAGGGCGAATGCGGATCCTGCGCCTGCACGGTGCTGGAAGGCAAAGTGGAGATGGACAATTCGGAGATCCTCGATCCGGAGGACATCGAAGCCGGGTACATCCTCGGCTGCCAGGCGCATCCGGTCACCGATCATCTGAAGATCCAGTTCTGAGGTCCGTCGCCGCCGTGGCCGGCCCGGAGTCCGGGCACGGCGGGCGGGCCTACGGCGCCTGTCGCTGGGCCCGATAGGCCGCGCGCGCCTCGGGTTCCAGATGTTCGGTGGCGTAACTCAGCGCCGTGCGACCCATATCGTGGGCACGTCGGTCCAGGAAATCGGTGAGCAGCGCGCGGTCCACCCGTTTACCGACTTCCCGCAGCATCCATCCCACCGCCTTCTGAATCAGATCGCGCCGATCGTCGAGCAGCCGTTCACACAGGGCGAACGTGGTCGAGGCGTCGCCGGCCTTGATGAAGGCGAAGGTCGTCAGCAGCGCGACCCGGCGTTCCCACAGCGAATCCGACTGTGCCAGTTCGTCGAGCAGATCGCGCGGCCGTCCCAGTAACCATGGGCCCAGGATGTTCTCGGCCGATACGTCGACCAGATCCCAATTGTTCACACGCCCGCCGCGCACCGCCGCCAGATACATGTCGACGATTTCCTGTTGTGCGGCCCCGTCGTACGTGCGCGGTTTCCCCGCCTTCGCCATCGCATTGTTCGCGATCACCAGGGCCGCGAGCCGATGCTCGTGCACCGGGCTCCGCAAAAGTTCGGCTATCTCCGAAATCGGCAGGGCGGAAAATGTTTTCGCGACCTTGCGGGTCCGCGGCACGGGGACGCCGAGGAAGACGTCGCCCTCGCCGTAGTCCCCGGGCCCGGTTTTGAAGAACCGCCGCAACTCGACGGCGCGCGCGGGATCACCCAATTCGTCCATGGCACGCGCGACATCGGCGGCGGTCGGAGCGGATGTCATGCCCGGGCTCCGCCGCAACGGCCGGTCGCCGCGAGCTGCTCATCGGGACAATGCGCAACGGTCATGTACGGCAGTATCACTCACCGCGCACCCGATTCCCGACGACAACGCGTCCGGCCGGGACGCTCGACATCACTTGGCGAAGGTGCGCTCCGCCCGTGCCGGGGCATGTGTGGACACCGCTCCCGCGGGGATGACGATGCGCCAGCTCGGTTGTTTGCGCACCGGGAACGGCGGGAGTTCCGCGGCGCTCGGCGCGGGTTCGTGCCGCTCGGCGGTGATATCCGCGAATTCGACGACAGGCGCCGGCGGTGTCGCTTCGTTCGGCGCCGCGTGGGCAGCACTCGGCGCGAGTTTCCTGGCGCCCGGGGCCAGGTGAGATGCGGCCGGCGTGTCCGGCACCAGCTGCGGTGCTGCCGGGATCGGCCGGGGCGTGAGCGGTACCACGCGAGCGGCGGCCGACACCGGGTGTGGTGCGGTCGGAACCGGTTCCGGTGCGGTCGGCGCCGGGTGGGACGGGGTCGGCGCCGGCTGCTGCCCGATCGACGGGGGCTGGGGTGCGGCCGGTATCGGGTGGGGCGCAATGGGCGGGGCGGGCGGTGTGTGGATCCGTTGCTGGGGCCGGGCGGTCGGCGCCGAGATGCGTGCGGCTTCGACGAGTGTGGTCATCGGCCGGGAGGCGGTGCGGCCGATCGGCGTTTCGCGCAGATGGCTGGTCAGCAGACATGCCGCCGCGCCGAATGCGGTGATTCCGGCGAGCATCGCGGCGATGTCGAGGTGGGCGCCCGCCAGCTGGTGGGCGGCGTGGGCACCACCGAACAGACCGCGGAGGATGCCGGAGAAACTGCTGTCGTCCGCGACCGCCGCCCGCAGCTCGGATTCCTTGTTGTCGAGATACAGCACGTCCGCGAGAACGAACAGCGCCACGCCGCTCCCCGCGACCGTGGCGGCGGTGGAGAAGATCGCCGCGCGAGTCCGCAGATACGCCGCCGCGGCGAAGATCGTCGCGAGGATCGCGACACAGGTCAGCACCGCCCACGTGCCGCTGATATCGGTGTCGTGCAGACCTACGCCTCCCCAGTCCTGCTGGGATTCGGTGCCAGCCAGCCGGCCGAAGGCATCCGACCGGATCGCGCCACCCGGCCCGGACGCGGACAACCAGGGCTGGAACAACAGCACGAGAGTCGTGGCACTCAACCCGGCACCGCACAGATATCCCCACACCGGACGGCGAGCACTCGGCGGCGTCGGTAGTGGGCGGTACGACGATTCGGTGTCGCCGGTTCCGGGATGAACATCGCTCCAAGGCGTTCGGGTAGCCATAACTCCGGGTCTGTCTGTTACCGATGCGCCGGCGCCGTGGCGGCCGGCCCGGTAGGGGGTGGGTGCGGAAATGCCTCGACGACCGCGCTGTACGTCTGCGAAACGACGGTAGAACCGCGCCCGGTCACGGACCACCAGACCTCCCACGAGTGGCTGGGGCGCAGGTCACAGCACCGCCTCCGATTCCGCGCCACAGCAGCGCGGAGCTGTCGAAAGAACATGTCCCGGAACAGGATTCGTTCAGCGCCACAGGCTTCGGCACGGCGCGGCCGGCGGGAGACACAGCCGGAATCGTGACCGGTTCAACACGGTCCGCCCGGTGCCCTCGCGAGACTAGACCGTGGGGCAGGCGGTATCGACCGCCCCGAGCACCCGGCCCGATTCGAAGGCCGCCGCACTCGCGGGCAGTTCACCGGCACGGCCGCTGTTGTAGACGGTCACCGTGCCGGTCCCGGCGGTCGGCCGGCCCAGCGCGTCGATGCGCCGAAGCGTCTGGCCCGCAACGGCTTCCGCGCTGTCGAACAGCCGGACGCCGGGCGGCAGTGCGGCCACGATGGAATCGAGGACCAGGGGGTAGTGGGTGCAGCCCAGTACGACCGCCTCGGTTCCGGCGGGGGTCTGCTCGGCGGCGCGGGCGATGGCATGCTCGACGGCCGGGAGATCCCCGCGGTCGATGGCGTCCGCGAGGCCGTGGCACGCCACACCCGTCACATCGGCCTCACCGCCGAAGCGGGCGATGAGATCGGCCTGATAGCGGCTCGCGGTGGTGGCCGCGGTCGCCCACACGGCGACCGACGCGCAGGCCGCGGCGGCGGGTTTGATCGCGGGGACGGTGCCGATCACCGGCACCTCGGGCCCGACCTCGGCCCGCACCTGCTCGAGTGCGGTGACGCTGGCGGTATTGCACGGCAGCACAATGGCCTCCGCGCCGAGCCGCAACGAGCGGCGCGCCGCATCCAGCACCCGATCGATCACCCACTGCTCGGGTTTCGGACCCCACGGCGCACCATCTGGATCCAGTTGCAGCAGCAGATCGAGGTCGGGACGCAACTTGCGCAGCCACGCCCCGGTCGGCAACAACCCCAGTCCCGAATCGATGAGCGCAACGATCACGCAGCCACTGTATTAGCGTCGCCACGCACCCTTGCGCCCGACCGGGGTATCGGCCGAGTGGTTCCCGCGCCCCTTCGGTCCGCCCGGGCGTATGCGTTCAGCTCAGGGGTGCGGCGGACCGGGCGTTGGCGGCGAGTTCGGCGCGCATCTTCATGACCTGCGCGGTGCGTCCGCCACCGACCACGGCGGTCAGGACCCCGCCGTCGAAGTAGTGCGCCAGGAATTTGCGGCCGTCGTCTTCGATCACCCGGATCTCGTCGGCGCCCGCCGGCGTGCCGAGCACCTGGATCTTCAGGTCGTACTGGTCACTCCACACGTACGGCACCCGCGCGGCCGCGGGGACGTCACCGCCGAGCAGGGCGGTCGTCAGGAGTCTGGCCTGTTCACCGGCGTTGGTCCAGTGCTCCACGCGCTTGTGCCGGCCGTTGTCGTGACGCCAGGCCGCCACATCGCCGACCGCCCACACGCCCTCGACCGAGGTGCGCCCCACCTCGTCGGCGAGGACACCCCCACCCGCCTGCGGTTCCGCCAGCGGGATGCCGGATCCGGCCAGCCACTCCGTGATCGGCGCGGAGCCGACACCGATGACGACCAGATCGGCGGCGACCGTACTGCCGTCGGCGAGCGTGGCCCCGGTGACCGCGCCGTCTTCGACCTGCAGCGAGCTCAATCCGACACCGCAGCGCAGATCCACGCCCTCGTCGCGGTGCATCCGCCCCACCAGGCGCCCGACCGTCTCACCCAGCGCGGCGGCCAGCGGAGTGGGCTGCGGTTCCACCAGCACGACGTCGACACCACGCGAACGGAAGCTCGCCGCCAGCTCGCAGCCGATGAAGCCGGCGCCGACCACCAGCGCCCGCCGCGCGCTGGCCAGACCGTCGCGCAGTGCCGCCGCATCCTCGTGCCGGCGCAGGACGTGGACGCCCGCGGCCTCGGGCAAACCCGGAATTCGCTTGGGACGCAGTCCTGTCGCGATGATCAGCTGTCCGTACTCGAGCACGGAACCGTCGTCGAAGGTCACGGTGCGCGCCGCGGTGTCGACTCCGGTCGCGGCCAGTCCCAGTCGCAGCTCGATGTTCTTCTCGGCGAAGAATTCGGCCGGGCGCAGCGTCGTATCCTCGATCTCGCCGCGCACGAACTGCTTGGACAGCGGCGGCCGATCGTAGGGCAGGCGCTGTTCGTCACCGACGAGGATCAGTCCGCCCTCGTATCCGGCGCGGCGCAATTCCTCCGCGGTCCGCAGGCCCGCCAGACCGGCGCCGACGATCACGATCGGGGCTGTCATCGCCGCCCTCCTGGCTCGGTTCCCATTGCCGGCACGTATTGCTGCACCAATCCACCATAAACTAGAACACGTTCTAGATTGTCGTGACGGGCGCCATATCCGACACACGTGCAGGAATTTTCGCGAAGTATTGATCGGGCGGTCAATCAGAGTTATACCGAGAGTAGAACACAATTCCGCCCCTGAGGAGGCCCCCCATGCTCACCGAAAACCGCACCCTGAGTTTCGTGGCCGTGGCACTGGGCGCCTACACCGCCCTGTCCCCCATCTGGACCGACCACAGCAATCGCGCCATGTGGACCCTGATCGTGCTCGGCGTGCTGATCGCCCTGGCCGGCCTGGTCCAGTTCACCCGTCCGGGAATCGCCGGAACCGATTACGCCATGGGCCTGTTCGGAGTCCTGCTGTTCATCTCGCCGTGGGTGATGAACTACAGCGGATTCAGCGCGGCGTCGTGGACGGCGTGGATCGTGGGCGTGCTGACCGTCGTGGTGGCCCTCGCCGCCCTTCCGCAGGTATCGGCGCGGATGCATACTGCTCACTGATGCAGAGGCCCACACCCCATCGAGCGGGGCGTCGCCGCAGCCGGAAGGTCGACGGCGACGCCCGCGCTCTCATTCTGGATGCCGCCGAAAGCCTGTTCGCGGCACACGGATTCGACGCGACCGCGACGGCTGCCATCGCCGCCGCGGCCGGCGTTCCGAAGGGGCTGGTCTTCTACTACTTCCCCACCAAGGACTCGATCCTCTCGGCGCTGATGGCCGAGCGGGTCCCCGCCCATCCGATCGACGACATCGCCACGGTGGTCAGGCCCGGCGATCCGGCGACCAGCCTGGTGAACCTCGACGCGGCGCTGAATCTGCGCGACCACCGCTCCTCGGTCCTGCGCGTGATCATGTGGCGCGAGGCCGATACGCATCCGGATGTGCGAAAACAGATGCGCCGCATGCGCGATCAACTCCTCGACGTCACCGCCCGGGTACTGCAGGCGAGCGCGCCCGGGCAGGTCCAGCCCGGGACCCTGCGCGCCTGCGCGGCCGCATGGGTGTCGGCCATGCTCACCATCGCGAGCACCGACCGGTTGCACGCACTCGACGGATTGACTCTCGCCGGCGCCGAGGAGATCACGAATCTCTCCCGGGTCGTCGCGGCCGGTATGAGCAGCCTCGGCTGAGTCGGCGTCGCCCGTTCAGCGATCCGGCAGCAGGCCGTCGACCAGCGCGCGCAATCCCTGTTCGTAGGTATCGGCGGCGGTGAGCGCGCTCCACCGGTCGGCCACGGCCGCCAGGCGCGGAAGCTCCTCGGCATCGATATCGGCGAAGACTCGCTCCCGGAACACGGGCCGGTCGTCGTCGCGGCGCCGGCGAGCCGCGGCGCGGATCAGAATTTCGCCGGCCGTGTAGTACCAGACGCTCCGGTAGGCGTGCACCGCGCGATCGGCATCCAGCCCGGCATCCATCGCCGCGTCCAGAATCGCCTCGGGATACCAGAGCGCGGCCGGTGAGAGCAGGTCGTCGGCGGTCAGCACCTCGGTGATCCACGGCACCGGGGCGAGGACGTCGTGCATCGCGCGGGCCGCGACGATCAGGCGTTCCCGCGGGTCCCGCGGCAGTTGCGGACGCGCCGCACCCGTGGCCACCTCGTCGAGCAGGAGCAGCAGCAGCGCGTCCTTGTCCGGTACGTGGTGATAGAGCGCCATCGGCGTCGCGCCGAGTTCGGTGGCCAGGCGCCGCATGGTCAGCGCCTGCACGCCGTGGGTCTCGATCAGCTCGCGCGCGGCGGCCACGATCTGCGCGCGCGACAGCCGCGGCGGACGTCCGGTTCGAGTGCTCACCCGGCCATCTTGACACGAGGTCTCGACAACGAGCAGTGCGGTCGGTTACTTTTTATACATGTATAGAAAGTACTCGCCGGGGCTCGCGCTGGCGGCGATCACGATGGCGCAGTTGATGATTGCGCTGGATATGGCGGTGGTGAACGTGGCGCTGCCCGCCGTTCGCCGCGAGTTGGGCTTCGCACCGATCGATCTGTCGTGGGTGGTGCACGTCTACGCCCTGACCTTCGGCGGATTCCTCCTCCTGGGCGGGCGGGCCGGCGATCTGTTCGGCCGCCGGCGACTGTTCGCGCTCGGGCTGTGCGGATTCGCCCTCGCCTCGCTGGCCGGTGGGCTGGCCCAGCAACCGTGGCAACTGATCGCCGCGCGCGCTGTCCAGGGCGTGGCGGCCGCGGCCGTCGCACCCGCCACCCTCGCGATGCTGACCGTCCTGTTCCCGCACGGCCCGGCGCGGGTGCGCGCCTTCGGACTGTGGAGTGCGGCGAACGGCGCCGGTGGCGCGCTGGGCGTACTGCTGGGCGGCCTCCTCACCGAATACGCCGGATGGCGGTGGGTGATGCTCGTCAATCTGCCGATCGCCGCGATCGCGCTGGGCCTGGGACTCTTCGGCATCCCCACCGACCGCCGCGACGGGATGCGCCCGCCGCTCGACATCGCCGGGGCGCTCACCGCGACCGGCGGCGCCGGATTGCTCGTTCTCGCCGTCGTCCGTACCGACCGCTACGGGTGGTTCTCACCCGCGACCGTGGGGACGGTCGCGGCCGCACTGCTGCTCCTGGCGGCCTTCGTATGGTTCGAACGGCGGGCCGCGGTGCCGCTGATCCGGCTGTCGCTGCTGCGCAACCGGTGGGTCGCCGGGGCGGATCTGTTCGTCGCTCTGGCCGCGGCGGGACAGTTCTCGGCCTTCTACTTCGTCTCGCTCTATATGCAGCAGTCGCTCGGAATGTCCGCGGCGGCAACGGGTCTGGCCTTCGTTCCGTTCTCGGCCGGGGTGGTCGCCGGGACCGTGGTCGCGACTCGGCTCGGCCACCGGCGTTCGCCGCGCACCCTGCTGATCTCCGGATCGCTGCTCGCCGCCGCGGGCCTCGGATGGTTCGCGCTACTGGACGCCGGTGGCGACTTCGCCACCTCGGTATTGGGCCCCTCGCTCGTCACCAGTATCGGTTTCGGCCTGTGCCTGGCGCCGCTCGCTGCCGCGGCGACCACCGGCGTCGCCCCCGCGGAGGCCGGCATGGCATCCGGGCTGATGAACAGTGCCCGCCAGATCGGCGGCGCGATCGGATTGGCCGCGCTGGCCTCGGTCGCCGCCCAGCGCACCGGGTCGGCGCCGACGCCCCAGGCCGTCACCGCCGGATATGCGACCGGGCTGGCGATCGGCGCGGTCCTGCTCCTCGGGGCCGGGGTCGTCGCCGCGGTGGTCATGCCGCGGACCACCGGCCGGTCCACTTCCACACCCCTGCCCGCCCCGGCTCCGGTCGTGGCCGAATGAAAGGAAACACCATGTCACTCGCACCTGTCGACCTGTTCGCACGCGGTATCCGAATGCTGCCCGACGGCAGGATTTTCGATGAACAACGCCGCATGTCCGGAGATGTGGAGGGATGGACCCTGGCGGCCTTCCGGGTGGCCACCGACGCCGACGTCCACGGTGATCACTGGGAAATGCATCCGAGCGGAGAGGAACTGGTGGCGGTGCTCTCGGGCGGGATACGGATATATCTGCGCGAGACCGGCGACCCGGCGGCATCGGTATCCCTGCGCGCCGGACAGGCGTTCATCGTGCCGCGCGGGCACTGGCATCGAATCGAAGTGGACGAGCCGAGCGAACTGATGTCGCTCACCCTTCGTCGCGGCACCGAACTCGAGAAACGAACGGATTGAGCTGCGGCGCAACGGTGGCGGGAGCCCTCGCACACCCCGCGAACTCGCACCCGGAAAGGCGAGCGATAAGAATGGGGTGTATGACGGATCCCGCCAATGCCCGTTTCGGAGAGCCCCATACTGCACGAGAGGGGCACCGACTGACCCGCTCCGAGGAGGAGCCGGGTCAGCAGGCGGGCAGCAGCGGACCCGCGCACGGTGGCGCCGAGAAGTTCGGACTGCGCTGGGACAGTGCCGAATTCGGTGAGTCCGGAAAGAGCGAGAGCGTTTTCGGCCCGCCACCGGGCGCCTCGCCCACCGATGTTCCGTCCTATTCACCCGACTACCTCAGCGGCAGCGCGGTTCCGGCGCCTCCTGCCGTACCGCCGCTACCGGTCCGCGACTCGTCGGCCCGCACCGCCATTCCGCCGCTGCCCACCCGAGAATCCGCGCAGCGCAGCATGTTCGCCTCGCCGTTCGATGCCGACTACGAGCGGGGCACGGGGCAGCCGCCGGGCCATCCCACCTCGGCCGGCGACGAATCCGCTCCCACTTCCAGTTTCGCGGTGAGCGCAGCGGAGATGCCTCCGGTGGATCCGAGATCGGGTGTCCTGGGATCGTCTGCGGCTCCCGGCGAGATCGAGACGACGGAAAAGGCCAACTGGGCAGACGAACTCGATGCCGGATCTTCGGATCCGGAGGACACGGTCCGCCGCATCGCGGAGAGCCTGGGCATCGACCCCGGGCTGCAGAGTCGCTCTCGCAGCGCCGAGCCCCAGCCCGCCGAAACCTCTCCTGCCGAAGCGTCTCCTGCCGAGGCTGCGTCTGCTGGGACGTCTCCCGCCGAGCCGGCGGAGCCGCGTCGGGCCGAAGCGGCCGATTCGGTTGCCTCGGCCAGCACATCCGTCCCGGCGCCGCCGAAACTGCCGACGCGACTCCCCACTCCCGCCCACGGCATCGCCCGGGCCGAATCTGCGGATGCCGGAACGGAATCCGCTGCGGCATCGGCGAGCACGGATGCCCGCCCGGAAGCCACCCGCCGCCCCATCCCCCGGGCGGCCCGGCGGGCACGCGACAACGAGCAGCCCGCCGCGAGTACCCCCGAGTCCCGGCTGTCCGGTGAAATCTCCGCATCCACGGCAGCCGAGCCCGCGGGCGAGGGCCAGCACGGCACCGCACGCTCCGCGAGCGCGGAGTCGCCGGCCACCACAGCCGCGGCGGCCGACGAAGCCGAGACCCGTCGCACCACGGCGAGCGATGACACATCGGCGACCGGACGCACGACACCACCCGGCGAGGACGCCGATCCTGCGCCCACATCGTCCGCCGCGACACCGCCGGCCGGGCAGCCGGGCGACGACGCCCGCCGGTCCACCACCGCTACGGGATCGGTGACCCACGGCGACCACACCCCGCTCAGCACGCGCGCCGCATCCGTCGCCGACAGCGCACGCATCGCCGCCGAACATACTGTCGCCGAAGCGGATCCGACGGACCGCACCACCGAGAAGGGCGAGAAGTCGCCTCCCGCACGGCTTCCGCATCGGCATTCGAACGAGCCGCCCCGGTCCGACCACGCCGAAACCACCGGCCCGGCCCATTCCGGCCCGGCAGACGGTACGGACCGAGCCGACTCCGCGGACCCGCAATCCTGGCAGAACACCGACACGCTGCCGGCGATTCGCAGCCGCGCGGAGAGCGCCGACGCCACGTCGCGCCCGTTCCCCACCCGCAACGGGGCGACGGTGGGACTGCGCTCCGCCCCGGCGAGCGCCCTCCTCGAACAGTCCGATACCGACATCCTCCGACGACGTGCGGCGAAAGCTCCTGCGGCGGAGTACGTTCCGACCAGCCGGCACCGATCGCCCACGGAGGGAACCAGAGCCGACGACCACCCGGCGACCGAGTCGGCGGAAGCAATTGCCACATCGCACGATTCGGCCACCGACGCCGCTCACGCCGAACCGGCAGCGGGTACCGGTGGCCGCCGAAACCGACGCGCCACCAACGATGATCACTCCGGGGACGCCCCGACCGACATCGCCTCGCGCACCGGCGTACCCCCGACCTCCCGGCGCGCGGCGCGCCGCCGAGCCGAAACCACCGGCGAACCCCCGGCCATCGACGTCGGCCTGGTGATGCAGCTACTGCTGGCCAGCCACACGCTGGAAAATGTGGCTCGCAACGCCGAAGCCGGCGACGTCGACCTCAACGGCCTCATCACCGCCGCCCACCGAACCCGCACCGCCGCAGTCGAACTCGTCACCACCTGGTTCGGCGGCGCCGACCAGATGCGCGAATTCGCCGAAGCCCTCCTGGCCGCCACCGAGAACTGAGAACGCGAAAAGGGCCGTTCCCCGAGGGGAACGGCCCTTTTCATGCTGTCACGTGTCGTGACGGCGTTGTCTCACAGGGTCACTTGATGACCTTGGTGACGCGGCCGGCGCCGACGGTGCGGCCACCCTCGCGGATCGCGAAGCGCAGGCCCTCTTCCATGGCGACCGGCTGGATCAGCTTGACGCTCATCTCGGTGTTGTCGCCCGGCATGACCATCTCGGTGCCCTCGGGGAGGGTCACGACACCGGTCACGTCGGTGGTGCGGAAGTAGAACTGCGGGCGGTAGTTGTTGAAGAACGGGGTGTGACGGCCACCCTCGTCCTTCGACAGGATGTACGCCTGGCCCTCGAACTCGGTGTGCGGGGTGGTGGTGCCCGGCTTGACGACGACCTGACCACGCTCGACGTCGTCACGCTTCAGACCACGAACCAGCAGACCGACGTTGTCGCCCGCCTGGCCCTGGTCCAGCAGCTTGCGGAACATCTCGATGCCGGTGATGGTGGTCTTCTGGGTCTTCTCGCGGATACCCACGATCTCGACCTCTTCGTTGACGTTGATCACGCCACGCTCGACACGACCGGTGACCACGGTGCCACGACCGGTGATGGTGAAAACATCCTCGATCGGCATCAGGAACGGCTTGTCGGTCTCACGAACCGGGTCCGGGATGGACTCGTCGACAGCGTTCATCAGCTCGACGACCGACTCGACCCACTTCTCGTCACCCTCGAGGGCCTTCAGGCCGGAGACGCGGACGACGGGGGCGTCCTCGTCGAACTCCTGGGCGGCCAGCAGCTCGCGGACCTCCATCTCGACGAGCTCGAGGATTTCCTCGTCGTCGACCATGTCCGACTTGTTCAGCGCGACCAGGATGTAGGGCACGCCGACCTGACGGGCGAGCAGCACGTGCTCACGGGTCTGCGGCATCGGGCCGTCGGTGGCGGCGACCACGAGGATCGCGCCGTCCATCTGGGCGGCACCGGTGATCATGTTCTTGATGTAGTCGGCGTGGCCGGGGGCGTCGACGTGCGCGTAGTGACGCTTCTCGGTCTGGTACTCGACGTGGGAGATGTTGATCGTGATACCACGAGCCTTCTCCTCCGGAGCCTTGTCGATCTGGTCGAACGCAAAGCTCTGGTTCAGGTCCGGGTACTTGTCAGCCAGCACCTTGGTGATCGCCGCGGTCAGCGTGGTCTTGCCGTGGTCGACGTGACCGATGGTGCCGATGTTGACGTGGGGCTTCGTCCGCTCGAACTTCGCCTTCGCCACTGTTGTCCTCCTGGACTAGTTAGTGCGTGCTTTTGTGCAGCAGTGCGGTTTGTACTTACAGGGGGTCGTGCGCGACCGAACGGGGCGGATTCTCGCAAACCCGCCCCGACTGCGATTACTCGCCGGTCGCCTTGGCGATGATCTCCTTCGCCACGTTGGCCGGAACCTCCGCGTACGAATCGAACACCATGGAGTAGTTCGCCCGGCCCTGGGTCTTCGACCGCAGGTCACCGATGTAACCGAACATCTCCGAGAGCGGAACCAGCGCCTTGACGACACGGGCACCACTGCGTTCCTCCATGGCCTGGATCTGGCCACGGCGGGAGTTCAGGTCGCCGATCACATCGCCCATGTAGTCCTCGGGCGTGATGACCTCGACAGCCATGAGCGGCTCGAGGATCACCGGACCGGCCTTACGGGCCGCTTCCTTCAGCGCCATCGAACCCGCGATCTTGAACGCCATTTCCGAGGAGTCGACCTCGTGGTAGGCGCCGTCGAGCAGGGTGGCCTTCAGGTTGACCAGCGGGTAACCAGCGAGGACACCGTACTGCATGGAGTCCTGGATGCCGGCGTCCACCGACGGGATGTACTCGCGCGGAACGCGACCACCGGTGACCTTGTTCTCGAACTCGTAGGTCGCGCCGTCCTCGCCGGTGAAGGGCTCCAGGCCGATGATGACGCGGGCGAACTGACCCGAACCACCGGTCTGCTTCTTGTGCGTGTACTCGAGCTTCTCGACCGGCTTGGTGATCGTCTCGCGGTACGCGACCTGCGGCTTACCGACGTTCGCCTCGACCTTGAACTCGCGCTTCATCCGGTCGACGAGGATGTCGAGGTGCAGCTCGCCCATACCGCCGATGACGGTCTGGCCGGTTTCGGCATCCAGCTTGACGGAGAAGGTCGGGTCCTCTTCGGCCAGCTTCTGGATCGCGGTGCCCAGCTTCTCCTGGTCGGACTTGGTCTTGGGCTCGATCGAGACCTCGATGACCGGGTCCGGGAAGGTCATGGACTCCAGCACGATCTGGTTCTGCGGATCGCACAGGGTGTCACCCGTGGTGGTGTCCTTCAGGCCGATGACCGCGTAGATGTGGCCGGCCGACGCCGAGGGAACCGGGTTCTCCTTGTTGGAGTGCATCTGGAACAGCTTGCCCAGACGCTCCTTCTTGCTCTTGGTCGAGTTGATGACCTGAGCGCCGGAGTCGACCTTGCCCGAGTACACGCGGACGTAGGTCAGCTTGCCGAAGAACGGGTGCACGGCGATCTTGAACGCCAGTGCGGCGAAGGGCTCGTCGGCACTCGGCTTACGAGTGATGACCTCGTCTTCCTTGCCGGGGACGTGGCCTTCCACGTTCTCGACGTCCAGCGGCGAGGGCAGGTAGTCCACGACGGCGTCGAGCATGGGCTGCACGCCCTTGTTCTTGAACGCCGAACCACACAGCACCGGGTACAGCTCCGAGGCGACGGTCAGCTTCCGGATGGCGCCCTTGATCTCGTCGATCGAGAGCTCCTCGCCACCGAAGAACTTCTCCAGCAGCGCCTCGTCCGACTCGGCGACGGTCTCGAGCAGCTCCTGGCGGTACTGCTCGGCCTTCTCCTTCAGGTCGGCCGGGATCTCGGTGACCTCGTACTTCTCACCGAGCTTGGTCTCGCCGGTCCACACCTTGGCGTTCATCTCGACCAGGTCGACGATGCCCTCGAAGGTGTCCTCCGCGCCGATCGGCAGCTGGATGACCAGCGGCTTCGCACCGAGACGGTCCTTGATGGTCTGGACGGTGAAGTAGAAGTCGGCGCCCAGCTTGTCCATCTTGTTGACGAAGCAGATACGCGGCACGTCGTACTTGTCGGCCTGACGCCACACCTGCTCGGACTGCGGCTCGACGCCCTCTTTACCGTCGAACACCGCGACGGCGCCGTCGAGCACACGCAGCGAACGCTCCACCTCGACGGTGAAGTCCACGTGGCCGGGGGTGTCGATGATGTTGATCTGGTTCTGGTTCCAGAAACACGTCACCGCCGCCGAGGTGATGGTGATGCCGCGTTCCTGCTCCTGCTCCATCCAGTCGGTGGTCGACGCACCGTCGTGGGTCTCACCGATCTTGTAGTTCACACCGGTGTAGAACAGGATTCGTTCGGTTGTGGTCGTCTTGCCGGCATCGATGTGCGCCATGATGCCGATGTTGCGGACCTTGTTGAGGTCGGTGAGCACGTCCTGTGCCACGGAAATCTTCCCCGCTCTGCTCTGTTAGCGATCAGCTAGTTGGGATTTTCGGGAACGGCCCGGGCGGTTCCGCTGCGATGCGGGCCCCTGGCCATCACTATGTCAACGTCGGGTGCGGCTGATAAGTGCCCTGCTGAGAGCACGTGCCGCACCCGACTGTGACTCGCCTCCCGGCGCCGTTCCTTCACCGGCGGACCGGGTGACCAATCACCAGCGGTAGTGCGCGAACGCCCGGTTGGACTCGGCCATCTTGTGGGTGTCCTCGCGACGCTTCACCGAAGCGCCCAGACCGTTGCTCGCATCCAGCAGCTCGTTGGCCAGACGCTCGATCATGGTCTTCTCACGACGCGCGCGCGAGTAGTTGACCAGCCAGCGCAGCGCCAGGGTGTTGGCGCGACCCGGACGAACCTCGACCGGGACCTGGTAGGTGGCGCCACCGACACGACGCGGCTTCACCTCGAGGGCGGGCTTCACGTTGTCGAGCGCACGCTTGAGGGTCACGACCGGATCGGTGCCGGTCTTCTCGCGCGCCTGCTCGAGCGCGCCGTAGACGATGCGCTCGGCGGTCGACTTCTTGCCGTCCAGCAGGATCTTGTTGACCAGCTGAGTGACCAGCGGCGATCCGTAGACCGGATCGTTGATCAGCGGACGCTTGGGTGCGGGGCCCTTGCGTGGCATATCAGCTCTTCTCCTTCTTGGCGCCGTAGCGGCTGCGGGCCTGCTTGCGGTTCTTCACACCCTGGGTGTCGAGCGAGCCGCGGATGATCTTGTAGCGCACACCGGGGAGGTCCTTCACACGACCGCCGCGAACGAGCACCATCGAGTGCTCCTGCAGGTTGTGGCCCTCGCCCGGGATGTAAGCCGTGACCTCGACCGCGCTGGTCAGGCGAACACGCGCGACCTTACGCAGCGCGGAGTTCGGCTTCTTCGGGGTCGTGGTGTACACGCGGGTGCACACGCCACGACGCTGCGGGCTCCCCTTCAGGGCCGCAGTCTTGGTCTTGGCGACCTTGTCGCGACGACCCTTGCGGACCAGCTGGTTGATGGTTGGCATATACCGGCTTTCCTTATTCAGTAACCAGGTGTCTGGAACTCTTCGATGTCTGTTTGTCGGCGGCGCTCCCCGATTCCCCGGAGTTCACGCCGCGGTCATAGAGCTGTCACCACTTGCCCGGATCGCGTTCGCACGCGTCCCGAGGTCGGGCGTGTCGCGCGCAGTACATGCCTACTTTTCCGGGCACGCTGAAACGGTCGGCCGCTCTCGCTGGCTTACGTTCTACGCACAAACCTGCCCGCACGCTTCCGGGCACAGCGGTCCACGATACCCGTCGGCGCGGCGGGGGGCAAAAGTGGGGTCCGGCAAGCACGCTTCACCACTCACGATGCACAACAACTATCTCTCGAGCGCTCCCCGGCCCCACACGCGGGCACTCGGCGCGAAGCGGAGGTCGAAATTACCGCGAATTACCGCGCCAGATTCAGGGTCAACTCGGCCAGCTTCTTCGCTCCGGCACACGGATCCGGATGGCCGCCCGGCCGGTAGTTCACCCACCAGCCGATGATCCCGGTGTCCGCGGCCGGCGCCATCACGCCGCACGAATCCGGATCGCCCGGCCGCTGCACCTGCAGCGAGCGCCGGCCCTGCACGTTCACATCCGTGGTGGTGTAGCCGAGCCGGTCGTTGTTGGCCTTCTCGTTCGGCAGCGAACCCATCTCGTACCAGTTCAGCGTGGCCATACCGTCGCCGCCGGGCGTACCCGACAGATCCCACATGCACACCGCGCCGTTGAACGACCCCTGTGCGTCCTGGGCGCCGGTCGCCTTGGCGATGTCGTCCTGCTTCACGACTTCGCATTCGCGCAGCAACTTGTCGAAGTTCATGTTGACCCCGCCGCCGCTACCCGCCGGCAACGCGGTCCCGGAGACCGTACGGCCGCAGCCGCCGACCGCCACCCCGACCGTCAGCGCGAGGACCGCGATCCCGCCCGCCCGCACACCGCGCCGGACGCGGCCCCGATCACGCATGCCGTTGCTCATATCAGCCGCCCTCACTTCAGACGCTGCACGGTCAGTTCGGCCAGTTTGCGGTTCTTGTCGCACGGCGTCGCCGACACCTGCCCGAACGCGCCGGCCGAGGTCGACCATTCGAAGAAGTCATCGCCCAGTTGCACGGCGAAATCACAGATGGTGCCGTCCTGGCTCGCGTCCTGGAAACCTTGATGGCCGCCGACCTCGATCGACTCCGGATTGCGGCCCTGCGCGGTGACCCACGCCTTCTCCCGCCCGATCGGGCTGCCTCGATACGACGCGAACGTCACACTCGGACCGCCGATGCCGCCGGCCTGCCAATTGCACCCGACCGAGTTCTTGAACACCTGCGAGATCTGACCGAGCCCGCCCAGATTCCGGACCTCGTCATCGGTGACATGCCCGCACTCCCCCGCGAACGGACCCAGCGCCGCCACCTTCGCGGGCGGGCGGACCGACGGAGAGTCGCTGCCCGAATCATCCCCCGACCCGCAGCCCGCCAGCAGCGCCGCGAGAGCCGTCCCGGTGACAATCGCCGCCGTCAATCGCATGATGGGCACTCTATGTTATCGGCGGCGCAGGTGCTGTCCGCTGCGCCGACCCGGCTACTCGGCGGTCGGGTCGGCCAGGCCGTGGCGGTAGCCGTAGCGGACGGCGTCGGCGCGGTTGCGGGCGCCGATCTTGGCGAAGGCGTTGTTGATGTGGGTCTTCACCGTCGCCGGCGAGACGAACAGGTGGGCGGCTATCTCGGCGTTGCTCAGTCCGCGGGTGATGAGGGCGACGACCTCCGCCTCGCGAGCGGTGAGGCCGTCCGGATTCGGCGCAGTGGGATGCGGGGCAGGGGGATTCGGGGCAGGGGGTGCGGACACCGCCTCGGCACGGGGAGGATCGCCGATCAGCGCGTCCACCAGCCGCTGGGACACCGTGGCGTCGAAGGTGGACTGCCCCGCCGCGGCGGCGCGCAGCGCGGCGACGATCTCCACTCGGCCGGCGTCCTTGGTGAGGTAGCCGCGCGCGCCCGCTCGCAAGGCGCTCACGATCGAGGCGTCGTCGGCGTAGGTGGTCAGCACCAGCACCGCGGTCCCGGGATGGTCGGCCGCGATCCGGCGGGTCGCCTCGACGCCGTCCATGACGGGCATCCGCAGATCCATGAGCACCACATCCGGATCGGTCTCCGCCACCGCCCGCAGTGCCTGTTCCCCGTTTGCCGCGGCGCCGACCACGCTCACCTCGTCGACAAGTCCCAGCAGTGCGACCAGACCCTCACGCATCACCTGCTGGTCGTCGACCACCAGCACCCGCAGCGGTTCCCGGCGCTCACTCAATCGGAACCTCCGCCGTCACAACCCATTCGCCGTCGGCCACACCGGACGACAGTGTGCCCCCGGCCAATGCGATCCGCTCACGCATCCCGGTCAGACCGTGCCCGCCGGGCAGCGGATCGCGAGTCTGCGTTTCCGCGACCGTGTTCCGCACCGACAGTCGCACGTCGCCGGCCGTGAAGACGAGCGCGACGCGCACCGGCCGTCCCGGTGCGTGCTTGGCGGCGTTCGTCAACGCCTCGCGCAGCGTGCGGGCCAGCGAGACCGCGGCACCCGAATCCACCGGCCGGGCGGGACCGTCGCAGCGCAACTCCACCGTCATCCCGTGATCGCGGCGATAGCTCTCGACCAGTTCACGCACGGCATCGGGCAGCGGTGGCACGTCGCCGCGCAGCGCGGCCACCGCGCCGCGCGCCTCGATCAACCCGTCGCGGGCGAGCCGGTGCGAGCGCCGCACATGCGCCAATGCGCCCGGTATATCGCCTCTTTCGTCGAGCAGCAGTTCCGCGACCTCCAACTGCATACTCAGCGCACCGAGCGAATGCGCCAGGACGTCGTGCAGCTCCCGCGCGATCCGAGCGCGTTCGTCGAGCGCGGCCGCCCGGGCGTGTTCGTCCTGCGCGCGACGGGTTTGCTCGAGCAGCAGCTGGGTCTGGCGGACGCGTAGTCGATGCAGGCGCCGATACAACCCGAGCAGCAACAGAATGACGAGCACGCCGACATAGGTGAGCGTATCGCCGAGGTCCTTGCCGGCCATCGCGCAACCGGCGATCAGGACCGCGACCTGGGCCGCGAACCCCAGCACGATGGTTCGCGTGCCGGACCGGAACTGCTGGGCGAGCACACTGGCCGCCGCGCACAGCATGATGAATGCGGAGACGTCCGGGGCCGCTCCGACGACCGCCGCGCTCAGCAGCGCGCACCAGGTCAACGCCAGGGTGGCCACCCGTGGATTCCGGGATTCGACCACGGCGAACACGAGCCACCCGGCATAGGCGGCCACCAGCACCGCCCACAGCCACGCCGGCACCGGACCGCGATGGCCGAACACCAGATTGGCGGCCAGCAACGTCGCGCCGATGACACGCATCAGCGGGCTGGCGTCGGGATCGTTGCCGATCAGCCGTCGCCCGAACTCCCGCAACCCCTCTCGCATGACCCTCCTGGTGACATTCCGCGCCGGGTACCACGACGGTAGGCGCGTCCGGATCGCCGCCGGAAGGACCTCCGGGCCGAGATGCGGCCGCGGTCGCTCCACCCGCGGGTGGAGATCCCACGATCCATCTCCCGGCCGAGGCGAGCCGCGGCCCGAAATCCCTAGCGTGGCAATGACATAACGTCCAGTACTCGCAGGGGAGATTCCGATGACCGACACCGCCACACTCACTCCCGACAGCACCGGGAGCCGCCTACGCCGGGCGCGGCGGATTCTGGCACTCGCAGCCGATATCGGGCTGTCGCCCGCGACCTACTATCTGCTGATCGCGGCCGGGTGCACCAGCTATCGCGCGCTGGTGTGTTCGACGGTCGTCGCCGGCATATGGGCGCTCGGGATCGCCGCGGCGCGGCGCAAGGCCGACGGCGTCGCCGTATTCGTCTTCCTGCTCAACGCGCTGGGTCTCGTACTGGCCGTACTGGGCGGCGACGAGCGAATGATGCTGGCGAAGGATCCGATCACCTCGGCGGTGATCAGCGTGCTGCTGGCGGGCAGTTGCCTGCTGGGCCGGCCGGCGATGTTCGCGGTCTCGCAGCGCATGCACGCACTCGGACCGGATTCGTCCGGGCGATGGGAAACGTTGTGGCACAACGACTCAGAGGTCCGGCGCACGTTCACGACCGCCACGGTGGTGTGGAGCGCCGGGCTCGCGGTCGACGCGGTGGTGCGGCTCCTGCTGATCTACTCCCTGCCGGTATCGGCATCCGTCGCGCTGATGAACCCGGTGCAATGGACCATCATCGCCGCGCTGGCGTTCCACACGGTGCGGTCGCGACGACGCCTCGACGTCAAGGCGCGGCTGCGCGCACTGTCCGAGGACGAGTGAGAACGCCCTGTCACAGATTCCCGCGCGCGTGCTGTTCCCGCTCGATCGCCTGGAACAGGGCCTGGAAATTCCCCTTTCCGAAGCCCAGTGAGCCGTGCCGCTCGATCAATTCGAAGAATACGGTCGGGCGGTCGGTGAGCGGTTTGCAGAAGATTTGCAGCAGATAGCCGTCCTCGTCACGGTCGACGAGAATGCCGCGCGACTGCAGGTGCCGCACCGGCACCCGGACGTGGCCGATGCGGGCGCGCAGTTCGGGATCCTCGTAATAGGTGTCCGGGGTGTCGAGGAATTCGATGCCTTCGCGGCGCAGGGCGTCGACGGTGCTCAGGATGTCGCCGGTGGCCAGGGCGATGTGCTGGACGCCGGGGCCGCCGTAGAACTCCAGATATTCGTCGATCTGTGAGCGTTTACGCCCGGCCGCCGGTTCGTTCAACGGGAATTTCACGCGATGGTTGCCGTTGGCCACGACCTTGCTCATCAGCGCCGAATATTCGGTCGCGATATCGTCGCCGACGAATTCCGCCATATCGGTGAAGCCCATGACGCGGTGATAGAACTCCACCCACTCGTCCATCCGCCCGAGCTCCACATTGCCCACGACATGGTCCACGGCCTGGAACAGCCGATGCGGCGCGCGCGGCTGATAACCCGACCGGCGTGCGACATATCCCGGCAGATACGGACCGTGATAGCGCGACCGATCGACCAGGGTGTGGCGGGTTTCGCCGTAGGTGGCCAGGGCAGCCGTACGGACCGTGCCGAAGTCGTCCGACGCGTCGTGCGGCTCGACCAGGATCCGCGCGCCGTGGCGCCGGGCGTGGGCGATGCAGCGGTCCACGTCGGGCACCTCGAGCGCGATGTCGACGATGCCGTCGCCGTGCCGGTCGTGGTGGGCGACCAGCGGACTGGCCGGATCCACCGCCCCGCACACCACGAATCGCGCACTGCCGCTGCGCAATACGTAGGACTTGTGATCGCGATTGCCGGTCTCCGGTCCGGAATAGGCCTCCAGCGCCATCCCGAACGCCTGCAGATAGTGCGTGAACTGGGTCGCGTTGCCGACCACCCACACCAGCGCGTCCCACCCGAGGACGGGGAAGGGATCGGCACCGGGATCGTGGTCGACGAGCCCGACCAGCCGGCGCAGCTCCGCATCGCCCGGCACCGCGGGCCGGGAGGTGCGGGAGAGGTCCTCGATTGTCATACCTCCAGATAATCTCCGCGCCGAGGTTCTGGGCAATGTCGAGGATTTCGAGTAGACACCCTGGCTCAATTGGTCACCACAGGCCGCCGAGTGCTGGACAATTTGAATAGCTGCGCCCCGGCCGCGCCCCTGCGGGGCCGCCGGGCCGAATACAGGAGACGACGATGACGCGCACCCACGCCAAACTGGACGAACTGGATCTGGCGATCCTCACCGCCATGCACGAGTACCAGAAGGCGGGCGTCCTCGAACTGTCGCGACGGACCCGGGTGGCTCGGGCGACCGTACAGTCGCGCATCGCGCGTATGGAGGAGGCCGGGGTCATCGCCTCCTACGATCCGCAGGTCGACGTCACCGCCGCCGGATTCGACGTGCAGGCCTTCGTGAGCCTGGAGATCGCCCAGGGCGCCCTGGACGCGGTGACCACCGATCTGGAGACCATCCCCGGCGTGCTCGAGGCCTATGCGACCACCGGTTCCAGCGATGTCCTGTGCCGCATCGGCGCCGATTCGCATGCGGGCCTGCAGGCGGTGCTGCTGAGTATCGACCGCAGCGCCGCGGTGGTGCGGTCGCACAGTGTGATCGTGCTGTCCACGGTGGTCGCCCCCCGCACACTGCCACTGCTGCGCACGCTCACCCCGGCGGGGACGAGTAAGGCTCCGGCATACCGGAATTCGACGCCCTGAGCGCGCACCGGCGACGCGTGGCTACTTCCCGGTTCTGAGATTCGCTCCGGGCGCGAGGATGTCGACCTCCGGGCGCAGGCTCGGCTCCAGAAAACCCAGCAGGCCGCGTGCTTCCGCTTCGACCTCGGCCGCTTCCCGCGCCGACCACTCCCGGCCCGGGGCGATGCGCAACCGCGCCGCCGACTTGTCGGTGAAGATTTTGTAGATGCCGGCCAGGAACCCGTCGATGAGCACCGGGCACGCCTGCGCGGCCATATGGCGCAGGGGCAGCGGGGCGTTCCCGGGAATGATCCGGCTGCGATCCCGATGCGACAGCAGGACGTTGTCGTACCAGCCAAGCAGGCGGACGGGTGCGGGCAGATCGGGATCGGCGAGTTCGGCGTCGGCGGCGTCGTAGAGGACGCGGCCGCGCTCGTCGGTGTAGGTGCGCACGCGGTCGCCCAGCCCGTCCAGTATTTCCTTGATACCGAGCAGTCGCGACCAGGTCTGCACATCCATCGTGGTCGCGGGACCGAAGGCGCGCAGATAGCGAATGACCAACTCCTGCACCGGATATGCCTCGTCGAGGGGCGCCTCCAGCCACGGTTCGATACGCGACCACACCGGGCGGCTGTTGTTCCCCCACAACCCCCGCGGCGGGGTCTGCAGCACCGGGAGCTGATAGAGCCAGGTCTGCGTCACGGCCGTGGGCTCGCGGTCGGGATATTCCTCGACGGCACGAGCCCGCAGCTCTGCCGACGACATCGGCTGTGCCCCCAGCACCTTCTCGCCCCGGGCGCGGACCTCCTCGGGATCGAGCCCGACCATCGCGCCGTAGAAGAAGCCCTTGCGGAACGGGATCTTCTCCAGTTCCGGCTGGATATGCGGCGCGATGCGCAGCGCATCCGCCGCCGTCACCAGGTGAATAGTGGCGCGCATCAACGTGATTCGCACCAGCGAACGATTCTCGAGTCCGGCCGAGACCGCCGCCGGATCGAAATCGCTGATCCTGCTCCACAATCCGACATACGGCGGCGTCACGTCCTGGGCCTGCAGCCCGACCAGGTGTTCACACAGCTGCGGGACCGCCACCGACGACCGCCGCAGCAGGTGCTGCCGGGCCAGCAGGGTGCGATTCAGAATCCGATCGGACAGTTTCATGATGCGCTCACCCTACGACCCGGCACCGACATCGAACGCCTGCCGGACGAGGGCCGCTCAGCGCACGGTGACGACGACTTTGCCCTTCGCCGAACGGTTGTCGAGCGCGGCGACGGCAGCCGCGGTCTCGGTCAGCGGGTACAGCACGGGCTGCGGCGCCGCGATCTTGCCCGATTCCAGCAGCGGCGCGACCTCGTCCCACTGCTCTTGCAGATAGCCCGGATGGGTCATCACCCATTCACCCCAGGCCGCGCCGATCACCTCGACGTTCTTGAGCAGCAAGCGATTCACCTTCACGGTGGGGATTTCGCCCGCGGTGAAGCCGACCACGAGCAACCGCCCGGCCGGAGCCAGCGAGCGAATGCTGTCGGTGAACCGGTCGCCGCCGACCGGATCGAGCACGATGTCGACGCCCCGGCCGCCGGTCAGTTCCTTCACCGCGGCCAGCCAGCCGTCGGTGAGTACCACGTCGGAGGCGCCGTTGGCCCGCGCGACCTCGGCCTTCTCCTCGGTACTCACCACGGCGATCACCCGCCCCGCGCCCAGCGCCTTCGCCATGCGCAGGGTGGAGGTGCCGATGCCGCCGGCGGCGCCGTGCACGAGCACGATCTCACCCTCCGCCAGCCGGCCTCGGTTGCGCAGGCAGAAGTGCACGGTCAGATCGTTGAACAGGATGCCCGCGCCCGCTTCGAGGGAAATGTTGTCCGGCAGCCGGAACACCATTTCCTTTGCGGTCACCGCGGTTTCGGCGACCGCGTTACCGAGCATGGTCAGCGCCACCACCCGGTCGCCCGCCCGGACCCGCGCATCCTCGGGCGCCGAGCGCACGACCCCGGCCACCTCGCCGCCGACCACGAACGGCAGTTCGGGTTTCATCTGATAGAGCCCCCGGGTCATCAGCACATCCGGGAACGCCACCCCCGCGGCATGGACGTCGATCACCACTCCACCGGGGAATTCCGCCGGTTCGGGGATGTCCACGACCTCGATGGATTCGGGCCCCTCGAGCTTGCTCACCTGGGCTGCGCGCATGAAACGACCTCTCTGTCCGCGGCTGCTTTCCCACAAGTTAACCGGTCTTCGCACACCCCTGTCCACAGGTCCCCGATTTGCTACGCTGGGGCCCGCTGAACTGAGCGAAGAGGGGGATTTCTCATGGCCGGTCCCAACGATCCACCCGCGAACGCGATGAAGATCGATCCCGCGGCCCTGCAAAGTTTCGCGAAAACCCTGCGCGACGAGTCCGACGCCATCGGCAAACTCGACTCCGGGCTGGCCGGCGCCGCCGGTGCGCTTCCGGGCACCGGCTGGGACGCGGCCTGCAACGGCGCGAAGGATTCGGTCGAGAACGCGTTGAAGCGAATCGGTTCGCGCGTAACGCATATCGCCGACACCGTCGAACAGGCCGGCAAGGTCATCATCGATACCGACCAGCAGCTGCGCGACGATCTGAACAAGATCGGTATCCGCGCATGAGCGGCGCGGCATTGACCATCCCCGACGTCGAGAAATGGGACCCGGACAAGCTGGGCACCGCCGCGACCGCCGTCGGCAAACTCTCCGGGGATCTCGATCAGGCCGTCGTCGCCGCCGTGAACAGCACGCAGAAACTCGGTCAGGACCAGAAATGGGGCGGCGGCGCCGCACAGGCCGCCGACGGCCGGATGCAGGTGGAGAAAAGCCGGGCTTCGACGGTGAGCCAGGCGGTTCTGGGTTTGCAGACGGCACTGAACCAACAGGTCGAGAATCTGAAGAACGCCAAGCTCGCGGTGCTGCAGATGCGCGATCAGGCGACCTTCGTACCCGCCCCCAGCGTGATGCCGGCGTTCGAAGTGAATCCCGACGGCACGGTGAATCCGCAGAAGCGGCTCGACTGGCTCGACCAGCACCGCGACAAACTCAACGACATCGAGTACACGGCGAAGACCACCGAGATCAAGACCGATGCCGCCACGCACGAGTGGGCAATCGTCAACGCCCTGAAAAACGCGCAGACGGTCGCGGACTCGGCGATCACGGCCCTCAACGGCGCCAAGGCCCCGGTCGATGCGGCGTTCGCCGGACTCGGCGACCCGGTCACCGGCGCGGGCGCCGCACCTCCGGCACCACCCGCTCCCACCACACCCGCCGCCGCGGCGCCATCCGCCGCCCCGACCGCCACACCGGTCGCGAGCCATTCGGGCAGCCCGGCGTCCTCCAGCCTGATGGGCAACTCCCACCACGGCGGCGCCACCAGCTCCTACAGTGGCGGCAGCTACGGCGGCGGCAGCTACAACGGCCCGGCCAGCGGTCCGCCGCCCACCGCCCATCCGTCCGGCGATGTGCAGCAGTGGATCGCCCAGGCCAAACAGGTCCTGATCGAGATGGGCTATCCCCCGGAATCGATCGACGAGAACGCCATCGCGCTCATCATCGAGCACGAATCCGGCGGTGATCCGAACGCGATCAACAACTGGGACAGCAACGCGGCGGCCGGTCATCCGTCGAAGGGTCTGATGCAGTGCATCGACAGCACCTTCAACGCCCACGCGGCCCCGGGCCACACCGATATCTGGAACCCGGTCGACAACATCGTGGCCGCCACGCGCTACTCGATCGACCGCTACGGTTCGCTCGACAACGTGCCGGGCGTTTCCGCGGTCTCCGGTGGTGGCGGCTACGTCGGCTACTGATCGGCGGCCGCAGACACCGCACGCCGCGACACAACTGGACATTTGCTACGTGTGAGTAGAGCCATCTCGGCGTAACAGTGTGACCTGCGCCCCGTAAAGTCATGTCACAAGAAGCACCGCATGAAGTACGCGGCACACCGTGCAGCGCGAGGAGCACCAGTGTCACTCGATCAGCCACTCGCCCCGCTTCCCCAGGAGGGCATGGGCTTCGCCTCGGCGTGGCCCATCCGGGCTGGCGATGTAGATCCCTACAGTCGGCTGCGGCTCGACGCCGTGGCTCGATATTTGCAAGACATCGCTTGGGAAGAGTTGCAGACCACGTTCTTCCACCGCACCGACCCGGCGTGGATCGTGCGCCGCACCGTGATCGACGTGGTGCGTCCGATCGTCTGGCCGGACCGGGTGCAGTTGCGGCGCTGGTGTTCGGCGATGTCGACCCGGTGGACGAATATGCGGGTGCGGATCACCAGCGACAGCGGCGGCCTGATCGAGACCGAAGGCTTCTGGATCAATATCAACGAGTCGACGAATATGCCGACCCGGATCAGCGACCAGGGATTGGCGCATCTGGCCCGCACCACCGACGAACATCGGCTGCGCTGGCGGCCGTGGCTGACCGATGCGGTGCCGCCGGAATCGGACACCGATCTGACGTTCCCGGTGCGCGCGACCGATATCGACCAGTTCAACCACGTCAACAACGCCATGTACTGGCAGGCGGTCGAGCACTTCCTGGTGGACTATCCGAAATTGGTGGCCGGTCCGCATCGCGCGGTGATCGAGTATGTCGCGCCCGTGCTGGCCCGCCAGCACATCAGCGTGCGCAGCCGCTACGAGCCCGGCGACCGCAACGGTCAGCCGGTGCTGCGGCTGTGGTTCATGGTCGGCGGCACCATCACCACGACCGTGCGGATCGGCGCGCTACCGACCTGAGTGCGGATAGCGGAGAGTTCGCGAAGGCCCCCGCCGACTTCCGGACCCTCATACGGGAGGGTCCGGAAGAGGCGGCGTTCAGCCGCGGGCGGCTTTGAGTAGATCCTCGATGGTGGTGAATTTGACCCGCGGCCGGCCGCCGGTTTTGCCGGCGCTCTTCTCGGCCGCGTCGATTGCCTTCCAGCCGTCGCGGCCGACGGCGTCGGGCTGACGCTGGGCGAGCAGGGCTTCGAGCGAGGCCCGATCTCCTTGCGGGGCAGCGAGTTTGCCGGAGGTGAAGTCCTCGAGCAGCTGTTCCACGGTTTCGGTGGCATCGACGCGGTTGGAACCGATCACGCCGCGCGGACCACGCTTGATCCAGCCCGACACATACACACCGGTCACGTGGGCGCCGTCGGCGACGACGCGGCCGTGCTCGTTGGGCACGATCCCGGCACGCTCGTCGAACGGCAGATCCGCGATCGGCACACCGCGGTAGCCGATCGAGCGCAACACCATCGACGCCGGCAGCGTCTCGCGCCGATCCGAGGCCCGCGCCACCACGCGCCCGTCCTCGGAGACCAGTTCGTTGTGCACGAACTCGAGTTCGGCGACGTGACCGTCACCGCGGATCTCGGTCGGCGAGGCCAGGTAGCGGAACACGATGCGCTTGTTGTCCGGGTTCGGGGCCTTGGCCGCGTATTCCTGGGCCAGTTCGTACTTCAACCGCAGCGACGGCTCGATATCCGGGTCGTCCAGCAGCGCTTGGCTGGCCGGATCCAATTCCAGCTCGGCGGGGTCGATGATCACATCGACCCCCTTCAGATGCCCCAGCGCCAAAAATTCCGCCGAGGTGTAGGCGGCTTGCAGCGGGCCACGCCGGCCCAGCACCACCACCTCGCGCACATTGCTGTCACGCAGCGCGTCCAGGGCGTGGTCGGCGATATCGGTCTTGGCCAGCTCGTCGGGCGACAGGGTCAGCACGCGGGCGACGTCGAGGGCGACGTTGCCGTTACCCACGATCACCACCCGCTCACCCGAGAGGTCGAAGCTGCGCTCGGCGTAATCGGGGTGGCCGTTGTACCAGGCCACGAACTCCGTCGCCGAGTGGCTGCCGGGCAGATCCTCACCAGGGACGTCGAGACGGCGGTCGGTCGAGGCGCCGACGGCGTAGATCACCGCGTGGTGGTGTGCCTGCAGTTCCTCGTGCGAGATGTGTTTACCCACCTCGACGTTCAGCCGGTACTGCAGGGTGTCACGACGGAAGGCGCTCTCGAACATGGCCGACACCGACTTGGTGCCCGGATGGTCCGGAGCCACACCGGCGCGCACCAGACCCCACGGGGTGGGCAGCCGGTCGAACATCTCCACCTCGACATCGGCGCGGCGCAGCAACTCGTCGGCGGCGTAGCAGGCCGCCGGACCGGCGCCCACAATCGCCACCCGCAGCGTGCCCAGCTCCTTGGGCGGGCGCGCCGGAGTCACCAGCGGATCGAAATTCGACTCCAGCGGGTGCCGCTGGAAGTAGGCGGCGTTGATATCGCGGAAACGAGCCAGCGACGCGGTCAGATCGTCCTCGGAGAAGATGGCCTCCACCGGGCAGGCATCCACACACGCACCACAATCGATACAGGTGTCGGGGTCGATGTACAGCTGCTCGGTCGTCGCGAACTCGGGTTGCTCCGGAGTGGGACGAATGCAATCGACCGGGCACTCGGGAACGCAGCTGGCGTCGTTGCAACAACGCTGCGTGATCACGTAGGCCATATCTCGCAGATCCTCGAAACATCATGGGACGTCCCCACCCGGGTTTGGACAGGGCGTGCATCGCACCGGTTGCCGGTCGGCCCCCGCTGTGACACTACCTTCAGTGTGCCTCGAGAGTGAGTTACATCTCTCATCAGGTAGCGATTTAGATAACACCGTTTACTTTCTACGGCGCTACGGTATTGCTCATGGCGCGGACGCTGATCCTGATGCGACACGGTAAATCCGCATATCCGCCGGGTGTCGGCGACCACGACCGGCCGCTGGCGCCGCGGGGACGGCGGGAGGCGGCGCTGGCCGGAACCTGGCTGCGCGAGACCCAGCCGGCGATCGACGCGGTGTCCTGTTCCGACGCGGTCCGGACCCGCGAAACGTTGGCCGCGACCGGAGTCGACGCGCCGGTCGTCTACGAGCATTCGATCTACGAGGCCACGCCGCACACCCTGATCGAATTGATCCAGCTGACCGACGACGCGATAGAGACGCTGCTGCTGATCGGCCACTCCCCGGGGATGCCGTGGACGGCGTGGGAGCTGGCGGCCAATCGCGCGTCGCCGCCGGCCGAAGAGCTCAGCCGCAAATTCCCGACCTCCGCACTGGCGGTGCTGGAATTCGACCGACCGTGGTCGCGCGCGGACCCCGGCACCGGTGAATTGGTCCGGTTCCACGTGCCGCGCTGACGTTCGCGAGAAGGCTTGTCAGCGTAGGAATTTGCCGCGCACGACGACGACCGCGCCGAGCAGCACGAGCACCAGCAACGCGACGAACCAGTTCGTCAGCGCCCACACGACGCCCAGGACGACGATCACCGGGACCGCCGCGACGAGAGCGATGAACGGGCTTTCCTTGACCGTCTCCAGCGCCGACCGCGCCCGGACCCGATCGATTTCCTTGGCCATGTACTCAGGGTAGGTGGTCGGCGGCAGATGCGCCCGAATTGTCCGGCAACCCAGCTTGTCGGTGGTCGATGAGATGCTCCTCACATGGATTGGAAAATCGAACTCGTCGCCATCCCGGTCAGCGACGTCGACCGGGCGAAAGCCTTCTACACGAGCATCGGATTCAACGCCGACCACGACGCGAGCCCGACCGAGGACATCCGGTTCGTGCAGCTGACTCCGCCGGGTTCGGGCTGTTCGATCTGCATCGGCCGGGGCATCACCGACGCCGCGCCGGGCAGCGTGGTCGGTATGCAGATGGTGGTGGCCAGCGCCGAGGAGGCCTATCGACAGCTGGTGGCCGCGGGCGTGGAGGCCACGCCGGTCAAGGACGAGGGCTGGGGCCTGTTCACCTATTTCGCCGATCCGGACGGCAACAAGTGGGCCGTGCAGGAACTGCCGCAGCGGGGCTGAGCCGCGGCCGGGCCGAGCCCGGGCGATACGCTCGGGCTTGCATGGAGTGCACTCCAGGTCGGTACTGTCGAAGCGCAGGCCCGCGGGTCGGGAAGCGGGTCAGGAAGGCGAGCGGCGATGACGGCAACCACGGCGAATCCCCTCGAGCACACCGAGGACTACGAGCGCCCCAAGTATTCGATCGGCGATGCCGCGGAGAAGTCCGGCCTCACCCGCGACACACTGCGCTGGTACGAGCGAATCGGGCTGATGGACTACATCGGCCGCGATTCCAGCGGTAAGCGCCGGTTCAGCGATCGCGATCTGAGCTGGCTGCATCTGATCGGCTGTCTGCGCACCACCGGAATGTCGGTCGCCGATATGGTCCACTACGCCGAATTGGTGCGGGCCGGTGACGAGACCACACCCGAGCGGCTGGAGATGTTCCGGAAAACCCGCGAGGGCGTGCTCGCCCAGATCGAGGACCTGCACAACACACTCGCCGTGCTCGACCGCAAGATCGGTCTCTACGAGGGCAGAGTGGCTGACATGCAACAAATCTGAACCCGCGTGACGTCGCATACATCCCGCGCATGGTGACGCAGCGCACGGTTAGGATGCCTGCGCTATGCAAACCCCCGCCGCCGATGCCCGCATCTGGATCGACAAACAGAGTCCCGAGCCCTTCCGTGCGCTCAACAGCGTCGCACTGGCCGTCCGCAACGCGGCCGCGGCCGCCGGTCTCGACCGTTCCCTGGTCGAGCTGGTCAATGTGCGCGTCTCGCAGATCAACGGCTGCGCGTACTGCCTGGACCTGCACTCCCAGGCCGCACTGAAGGCCGGCGTGACCCGACAGCAGCTCGACGTGTTGCCGGCCTGGCGGCGTACCGAGTTGTTCACCCCGTCCGAATGCGCCGCACTCGCACTCGCCGAGACGACCACCACGTTGCCCGATGAGGACACCCTGCAACGTGTGTACGCCCATGCGCGGAAACAGCTGTCGGACGAACAGGTTTCGGTGATCGTCTGGGTCGCGACGACCATCGGCGCGTTCAATCGCGTGTCGATCATGAGCAGGCATCCGGTGCGGGAACGGAAGGAGTAACCCGATGATCGATCAGGCCGCGACCGCAGCAGTCGTCCGCAACGACGCGCAGCACCGCTACGAGGTGTGGTACGGCGACAAACTCGCCGGATTCGCCGAATATCGCGACAACGGCGAGGACACCACCTTCATCCACACCGAGGTGGATTCGGAGTTCAGCGGAAAGGGCCTGGCCGGCACGCTGGCACAGCATGCGATCACGGACGCGATCGACCGCGGCCGCGCGATCGTGCCCCGCTGTTCGTTCATCAAGAGCTGGCTCGACAAGCACCCGGACTACGATGCTCACGTAGTGGGCAAAGGCATTCAGCGGTAACCGCGCCCGGCATCAGCGGTGACCCCGGACCGGAGGTGGCCGATGAGCGATCTCGAGGCGAATCCCGCCGAGGCGCTGTGCGAATCGTCGCCGGCGCCCGGTCCGCGGGCGGATTTCCATCCGGCGCGGGAGGTGCCACTGGGCGGCGTGCGCGGCGTCACGGTGATGCGGGTACTGCCTCAGCGTGATCTGCCGACGGTCGGCGCCTGGTGTTTCCTCGACCACTTCGGTTCGACCGAGACCTCGCATCGGCTGCCGCCGGATATCGATCCCCATCCGCATATCGGATTGCAGACGGTGACCTGGCCCTTCGACGGCCGGATCCGTCATCGCGACAGCGTCGGATCCGATGTGGAGATCGAGCCCGGTCAGCTGAATCTGATGACCTCCGGGCGCGGCATCGCGCATTCGGAGTACACGGTGCCCGGTGCGCCCGCCGGGCAGGGACTGCAGTTCTGGATCGCCCTGCCGGATGCGCACCGCGATATCGCACCGCATTTCGAGCAGCATCGCGAGCTGCCGGTGCTGGCCCGGCCGGGACTGCGCGCGACCGTGCTCATCGGCTCGCTCGGGGAGGTGCGCTCGCCGGCGATCACCTACTCCCCGATCGTCGGCGCGGACATCACCGTCGGCCCGGGTGCGGACGCGCGTCTGCCGCTGGCACCGGAATTCGAACACGCGATGCTGGTGATGTCGGGCGAGGTGCGCATCGACGACGTCGTCGCCGAACCCGGTCCGCTGCTGTATCTGGGCAGCGACCGCGCCGAACTGCGATTGCGCAGCGAATCCGGCGCGCGGGTGGTGCTGATCGGCGGCGAGCCCTTCGGCGAGGATCTGGTGATGTGGTGGAATTTCGTCGGCCGCAGTCACGACGAGATCGACGCCGCCCGCACCGCGTGGGAGAAGCACGAGACCGAGCGCTTCGGCGATGTCGCGGGACATACTCCGCAGCAACGCATTCCGGCGCCGCCGCTGCCCAATCTGCGGCTGCGCCCGCGCACCCGCCGCACGTTCCCGCCCCGCTGATCAGCTCCGGTCGAAAACCGTACTGCCCGAATCGGTGTCGTCGGTCATGGACTGGGTTCCGATGACGCGCAACAGTTCCAGCCGCTCCTTGGCGTCGGTTCCGGGACGCGGATAGTAGACCAGCAGATGCTGGGCCGCATTCGGCGTGACCAGCGTTTCGCAGACCAGGTCGAGCAGCCCGACCTGCGGGTGCCGGATCCGCTTGGCGTCGCTGATCCGGACCGCGACCTCGTGCGCCGACCACAGCCGTTCGAATTCGGGACTGACCGCCCGCAGCTTCGTCACCAGTTCGGTGACGTCGGCGTCGCCCGCCCGCCGGGCCGCGGTCGCGCGCAGATCGGCGACATGCCGGCGGGTCAGCCGGTCCCAGTCGGCGTCGGGAAAGGTCTCCCGGCCGGTCGTATCGGTGAACCAGCGCCACAGCAGGTAGCGGTCCATGCCGGTGAAGCGGGTGTGGTCACCCATCATGTTGATGTGCATGCGGTTCTGGGCGAGGATTTCGCCGAGATCCGACACCACGCAGGCGGGCGTGTCCTCCAGCTTGTCCAGGAGATAGAGCAGCCCGGGTCCGACGTGCCGGTCGCCGCCGCCGCGATGCGGCGCCGCATGCCCGCACAGGTGGTAGAGATGGTCGCGCTCGTCGTCGCTGAGCCGCAGCGCGCGGGCGAGCGCGCCGAGAACCTGTACGGAGGGCCGCGGGCCCCGCGACTGTTCGAGGCGGGTGTAGTAATCGGTGGACATCCCGGCGAGCAGGGCGACCTCGTCGCGACGCAGGCCGGGAGTCCGGCGGCGGGTGCCCGGCAGCAGGCCCACATCGGCGGGCTGGAGTTGCTCGCGCCGCCGCCGCAGGAAATCGGCCAATTCCTCGCGATTCATCACTCCACTGTGCCCCGCGCGAACGGCCACAGCCAGGGATCGCCGATCCCCCGATAAACGATCTCTGCCGAGGCGGCGGTTCGAGGCGCAGGATTCGGTCATGACTATCGAGCAGACACAATTGGGTGAGACGGGTCCGAAGGTCGGACGCATCGGTCTGGGCGCGATGGGGATGTCGGGCGCCTACGGAGCATCCGACGAGACCGAATCGATCGCCACCATCCACGCCGCCCTCGACTCCGGCGCCACCCTCGTCGACACCGGCGACTTCTACGGCGCCGGCCACAACGAGATGCTGATCCACCGTGCCCTCGCCCAGCGCCCGCGCGAGGACTACCAGCTGAGCGTGAAATTCGGTGCGCTGCGCGGTCCGGACGGCAGCTTCGGCGGCGTCGACACGCGACCGGAGGCGATGCGCAATTTCCTGCACTATTCACTGCAGCGGCTGGGAGTCGACTACGTCGATATCTACCGTCCCGCCCGGCTGGATCCGGCGGTGCCGATCGAGGACACCGTGGGCGCGATCGCGGAGATGGTGCAGGCCGGCTATGTGCGCCACATCGGGCTGTCCGAGGTCGGCGCGCAGACTCTGCGGCGTGCGGCGGCGGTGGCACCGATCGTCGATCTGCAGATCGAGTACGCGCTCATCACCCGGGGCATCGAACGCGAAATCCTGCCGACGGCACGAGAACTCGGCATCGGGATCACCGCCTACGGGGTGCTCTCACGCGGATTGCTGAGCGATTCCCTGCGCGCCGACCAGACCTTCGCCCCCGACGATTTCCGCGCACACAGCCCGCGATTCCAGGGTGAGAATCTCACCGCCAATCTCCGGCTGGTCGCGGCGCTGGCGGAGATCGGCGACCGGCACGGCGTGAGCGTGGCACAACTCGCGATCGCCTGGGTGCTGACCCGGGGCGCCGATATCGTTCCGCTGATCGGCGCGCGCCGCGTGGATCGCTGGGCCGAAGCCGTTGCCGCACTGGAGGTTCGGCTCTCCGAGTCGGAGCTCGCCGCGATCGAGGCGGCGGCGCCCGCCGAGGCGGTCGCCGGTGACCGCTACGCCGCCCCGCAGATGGCCATGTTGGACAGCGAACGCTGAAACCCGTTCGCCGCCCGCTTATTTGCGCCGCGGCCGGATCACCGCGGTGAACGTGGCCGCGGCGACCGACTTACCGGTGCTGTCGGTGATGTCGACCGGCATCGCCAGTTCCACCGGCTGCTGCGCGGCGATATCGGCGCGGGCCTGTTCCAATTCCGCCGCGGTCAATTCCGAGGTGGCGCGGAACGGGCCCGCCTCACCTTCGGCCCGCGCCAGATATTCGATCCGGCCGTCGCGCGCGACGATGAACGTCTCGCCCATCAGGTCGACGATGCCGGAGATGGAGGCGCCCATCGCGGCCGTTTCGGCCAGGCCGAACAGAATGGCGGCATGCACGTCGCCGTTGTGATTGAGGTGTTCCGGCTTCGGCGCCATGCTCACCACGTTGCGGCCGGGCAGATATTCCACCCCTTCCACCCCCGCGAACTGGATGAACCCCAGCTTCTGAAATCCGGCCATCACCAGCTCGCCCATGGCAGCGTGGTCCATTGCGTCTCCCGTCGCGCACAGAATTGAAACGTGTTCCACTTTTTTACTCTGTACGAGGAATCCTGTCCACAGCACACCGCCCCACCGGCCCGGCGGGGTGTCCGAAAAATCCGAAAAGAAGGTGGTTCAGATTTGCCGGATTTTGGTTAAGCTTCATTCCACTGCGCTGAGCACGGCAGGACACTCAACCGGGTCCGCGGACCCATGATGCACGAGGAAGCAGTTCATGAACGCCTTTATCGCCCTGATCGACTCCAACTCCGCCGGCACAGTGAACTCGAGCAGCGTCTTCACCAACATCATGAACCTGTTCGTGACGGGGTCGGCCGGGTCCGCCACCCAAGGCGGCGGCATCTTCAACTGAGCCGCGCTCCGTAACCGCCGGCCCGCCCCCGACCCCATGCCCGGAGGCGGGCCGTTCGCATTCCGGCCGACGGCCGGGACGTTCAGCCGCGCAGCTGTCCGGGGGTGGTGTCGAAGCGGCGGCGGAATGCCTTGGTGAAACTACTCGCCGAACCGAATCCCAGATCCGCGCCGATATCGGCGACGCTGCGCTGCCGATAGGCAGGATTGCGCAGGCGGTCGCGGGCGATCTGCAGGCGCTGCTCCCGAATCACCTCGCTCGGCGTGGTACCGGCCTGACTGAAGGCCAGTTGCAGCTGGCGCAGCGACCAGCCGAGTGCCGCCGCGACGCGCGCGCCGGTGAGCTCCGGATCGCCCGCATGCGTACGGATGTAGCGCCGGGCGCTCGCCTCCACCTGCGCCAGCTGGGCGGGCGCGCTCGGCGTTTCCCCGAGAATCTGCATGCACAGCAGATCCACCAATTGTTCTGCGACGGTGTCGAATTGGTGGTCGGTGAGCGCGGCGCGCTCGGTGTACAGGGTGCCGGCGACCGCTCCCGCGACTCCGCCGATTCCGGTGCTGAGATTCAGCGGCCGCGGTGGCGGCTCCCGGCGGTTGAGACGGTGCCGGATGTCCTCGCGCGCAATGGTGACGATGAGCCCGTGCGAGCCCTCGCACATCGACATCTCGAAGGGTTCGTCGGTGGAGACCAGGCACGCACTGCCGGGCGGCAACGCACCGGTGTCGTCACCGTGGCGGAAAGTCAGGGTGCCGGTGATCGGCACGAGCAACCGATAGTCGGGGTCCGGGTCGGCGCGGATGAGCCGCGGACTCCGGAAATAGGTGACGGCATCGGATTCCCAGCCGACCAGTTGATACGACTCGGTACGCCGCAGTGAGGTCCGGCCGCGGAAATCCGCGGAGGTCGGAAACCGGTAGCCCAGGGCGCACTGGTACGAACTGATCAGATGCGCCCAGTAATCGACCCGCTCGTGCGGCTCGATCGCACTCGTCGTCTCCGATTCGGCAGTGGTCATCGCGGATATCATCGCCGGTTTTCCGATTCTGCGCACCTGAACAATGTCCGTGCGTTCCAGGACATGTGGGCGTGCCCCGGCGCTCGCTACCGTGCCGGAGAGCTGATAACCGGAAACGGGCTGTACAACGGCGGAATACGGGTCCGGATCGGCGCGGAATGGATGAGGATCAGGAGGTTTCCATGCGCAGGATCGTGGTCGGGGACGACGGTTCCGGACAGGGCAGAGTACTTTCCGACGAGAACGTCGAGCCGCTGACGCTGGCGCTGCTGCCGGGGGCGCAACTTCATCGGATGTGGGAGGTCGACGAACTGCCGGCACTTCCGGTCGATCGCATGCCGTCCGACGTCGACACCAGCTACTTTCCCGGACCCGGCGGAGTGCGCTTCGGGTTCATCTCCGTCCCGCCGGGCCTGAGCTACGAGCCGGACGCCGAGTTGTCCGAGGCGGAGATGGCGGTGGTGGCCGCCGAGGCGGAGCAGAAGCTGCCGGGCATGATGGCGGCCTTCGACCCGGCTCGTCCCGGCGTGCATGCCACCGAGAGCGTCGACTTCGTGGTGGTGCTCAGCGGCGCGGGCCGGCTGCGGATCGGCGACGACGTGGATGTGGCACTGCGACCGGGCGATTGCGTCGTGCAGCACGGCGCGCCGCACGCCTGGTTCAACGACGGCACCGAACCGTTCGTGTTCTGCTACACCCTCTGCGGCGTCGAGCGGAACGCGCCGGCCGCACCGTGAGGCGGGCACGGCGATGAGAATTACCGGAAGCCGTTGGCGCAGTTTCGAATACACGCCCGTCGACGCCGGTCCGTGCGCGGTGGAACTGCCCACCGCCGCCGTGGGCGTACCGCGGCGATTCTTCGAGTGCCTGCTGGTGCGGATCGTCGTCGAACCCGGCGACTGCCCGATCAGCGGTGACGCCGTGCGCACGGTCCGGCGGCTGTGCGCCGACAGCGACGCATCCTTCGTCGTACTCGCCGGCAGCCCCTTCTGCGTGGCGAGCGGCAGCCGTTTCACCCTCGGCTCCGATCAGGCCGACGTGCTGACCCATCTCGCCGACACCCTGGACGTCCTCGCGGAATTCACCGATCGCCTGGAGGAACACGGAGAACGCGCCCATGCGATTCCGTTCGGCTGGAACGTCGCGTGCCGGATGGAGATGCCGGCGCGGCCGTGGACGTCGACGGTGACGCTGCGCGCACCGGCGCCGCCGTCGCGGTTCGACGGCTTCGCGTCCCCACCCCGCGCCCGGCCGCACTGCCCGCACGCACTGGTCTCGGCGCATTCGCGAACCTTGCGCCGCTGAGGCCGGGCACCGCCTTCGGCCGTCACGGCCCTTGACCTTCAGGTCGGCTGAAGCTTCATGATGGGGCGGTGACGGAATCCGGAATGGTGACGATCGGGGCGTTCGCGCGGACCAGCGGGCTCACGGCGAGCGCGCTGCGGTTCTACGCCGATTCCGGGTTGCTGCCGCCCGCGATCGTGGATCCGGTGTCGGGATATCGGTATTACGCCGACGACCAGCTGGCACGGGCGGTGGCGATTCGGGGTCTGCGCGAGATCGGAATGCCGCTGGACACGATCGCGGCGGTGCTGGCGGCCGAGGGCGAGAGCGCGGGACAGCTCATCGACGAGCACGTCGCCGGGCTGGAACAGCATGTGCGGCGGGCTCGGGGACGGGCGGCCGAGATCAAGGCGGCCCTGGGCACCGGGCGCGGGTGGGCGGTCGCGACCGTCAGCGGTCCGGTCTTCGCGACGGCGATCGAGCAGATACTCGCCGCGACCGTGCACGAACCGGAGCATCCCGTTCTGAGCGGCGTCCACGTCGAGGTCTCGGCCGAGGCGCTGACGCTCACGGCCACCGACCGCTACCGGCTCGCCACCCGCACCCTCGTCCCCGAGCGGCCGAGTTCGACCGAGTGGGCGGCCACCGTCGACGGTGACGATCTGCGGCTGGCCGTGCCGCGGATCCGCCGCCACCACCAGGTCCGGCTGGATGCCGGACCGCATTCCGTCCGGTTCCGGGCGGGCGAGTCGCCGGCCGGGACGTGCCGCATCCTGCCGGGGCCGTTTCCGGACCATCGCATGCTGCTGGGATCCATCGAGACCGCCCGCACGCGCATCGTGACACCGAGGGACACCCTCGTCCGGGCGATGGAATCGCTGCGCGCGCGGCATATCCGGCTGTGCGTCCGCGCCGGGGCGGTGGCGCTCGCGAGTTCCGGTGCGAGCGAAGCGGTTTCGGCCACGGTCACCGGCCCCGACATCGAGCTCACCTTCGATATCACCACCCTCTATCCGGCGATCGGCGCGGCCATCGGGCCCGACGTGATGATCGACATCGCCGGTCCGAAGCAGCCCGTCGTCATCCGATCCGCGGACGATGGCGACCTCACCACCGTGGCGATGCCCGTCGCCCCTGGCCACATCGAGGAATCATGACCGACACCGTTGCCCACGACCCCACCATGGCGGCCATCGGCGCGGCCGTGGAACGCGGCCGCGACGGCGAAACCGACTCCGCCCGAGTGCGACTCGTCGCGCTGTGGGACGAGATCGGACCGGCGGGCGATCCGCTGCACCGCTGCACCCTCGCCCACTACCTGGCCGACCTCCACACCGATCCGGCCCAGGCGCTGGTGTGGGATGTGCGGGCGCTGGACGCGGCCGACGCCCTCACCGAGGCGCGCGTGCAGAGCCATCACGCGAGTCTGCACATCGCCGGCTTCTATCCCTCACTGCATCTGAACCTCGCCGACAACTACCGGCTGCTCGGATCGTTCTGTGCCGCCGCCGAGCACATCGCGGCGGCACGACGGCATACCGGCGCGCTCGCGGACGATGGTTACGGACGGCTCATCCGAAGGGCGATCGAAGAGGTCGCCGCGGCGATCGAGCACCGATCGACCCGGCGGCGGGACTCGGCACCCGGCACGTCCGGGGCGTGATCGGACACTCGCGCGTGGAGACGAGTCATCGCGACGCAATGAGCGGAACGAGGTGTTCGTCGGCGGTCCGCGCACCGTGGTGGCCGAGCATCGCCGATTCCAGCGGTTCGCGGGCCGGGCAGACCAGCACGGCGCGATGCTCCGCCACCGCGATGACGTCTCCGATCCGCGCGGTGACGACCGGGTCGGGTGACGTCGGGCCGAACCAGTGCTCCTCCACGGCCTGTTCGCGAGTGACAACCGTTGCGACCGTGGACAATTCCTCCGTCCAGGCGGCGAGCACATCGGACCGCGCCGACGCATTCTCGAGATAGATGTGGCGCACCCGAGCCTCGCCGGCGACCGTCCGCACGCCGCGATGCAGATGTGGGCGGGCGTCGAGGTCGACGACGGTATCGGCGTGGATCATCCCGTGATCGCCGGTGATCAGGAGGGTGCATTCGGCCGGGAGGTCGGTCAGCAGATCCGCCACCGCGCTGTCGACATCGGCCAGTACCCGCAGCCATTCCGGTGATTCCGGACCGTGCAGGTGGCCGGCGACATCCAGGTCGGCGAAGTAGGCGTACGCGAAGCGCCGGCCGGTGCCGGAATGGCGTGCGACGGCGCGGATTCCGGCCCGCACCTGATCGAGGTCGGCGGCCGGATGCACCGTGCCCGCGGCGCGGAAGGCCGCACGGGTCAGTCCCGAATCGCGCTGATACTCGGGGATCACGTAGTGCACGTCGACACCGTGGGCGGCGAGGTCCTGGATCCGGCTCGCTCTGCGCTGCACGTCTTCCGGTGGTAACTCGGCGAGGGCGTCGGGGCCGGTCGCGGAGTCGAGCCGCCAGCGCAGCGCGTTGAACACTCGCGACGTCCCGGCGTGCGGTACGGCGAAGCTGTAGCCGATGATTCCGTGGGTCGCGCAGGGCGCACCGAGGGCCAGGCTGGTGATGCCGACCGCGGTGGTGGCCGGGAAACCGGCGTCGAGCGTGGTGGTGACGTGCGCGGCCAGGGTCGGTGCGATATCTCGGTGCCGGGCGAGCAGTTCGGCGCCCAGCCCGTCGATCAGCAGCACCACGACATCACGGGCGGGGGCCAGGCCCAGCGAGTTGTCCACATCCATCCCCAGCGATGCGGCTACGGACGGCAGGACATCGGCGAGTGTGTACGGCATCGCCGCCCATGCTGCCGGATCGCAGCGTCGGGCACGACCGGATTACGTGCGAACTCCGCATGCGGCCGGGCGGGCCGGTGCTCAGGTGCGGATCTCCCGGATCAGCACACGACCGTCTCGGTCGGTCGTGATGGCGGTGTAGGCGTGGTAGAGGAACCCGCGGTCGGGTCGGCGTTCGAAGACCTGCACCTGAAAGCGGTCCGGGACATCGCCACCGGTCACGTGCACGCAATGCTGGGTGCCGACCGGCACCTGGGCGATCCGGGCCTGCAGGGTTTCGGCAGCGGGCACCGCCGTCGCTTCGGGGACGACGTATTGCCGTGCCGCCGAACCGCTTCGGGTGGCGTACTGCGCGTATTCGTAGCCCAGCACGGCATCCGGACCGGATCCGGCGCCGCCGGGCGTATCGTCGTTGACGTCGGTCGCGGTCCTGGCCGCGTAGCACCACGGAACACTGTCCGGCGCTTCTGCTTTCGCATCCGTCGCGGGTGGCGCATCCGGCGGGGCGATACCCATCGGCAGCTGCCGCCACCAGCGATCGTAGACCTCCAGCGCCGCATGCTTGGTCCAGCGCAGGCCGACGACGAATCGGGACCGCCGCGCATCCTGCGGGAACAGCGTGTAGAGGTCCTGCGGCCCGGTCGCATCCGGCGTGGGTAATACGACATCCAGCGGATCGGTGAAGCCCGGATGCCTCGCCAGCAGATCGCCACTGTGCTTACTCGCGTCGGCGGCGAATTCCACTGCGGCGTCGGCCTTTTCGAGAACAACGAGTTCCACTCGCAGACCGCGGTCCGGATTCTCACAGGCAATCGCCGCCCGATCGCCCGTCGTCGGATCCACCGCGCACCGCGTTCCCAGCCATCCGGTCCCACCGGGGCGCGCGGATACCACCTGCGCGAAATTGTCCGCGATGGGCTGGTACTTCGGTCCCCAGCCGCCGTCGGCCGTGGAATGCCCGCCCGGCAATCTGTCGACCGCCACTCCGGCGCCGGCCAGCACGATGACGACACCCGCCGCAGCCGCACCCCGCCGGATCCACACTTTCCGCCGCGCGGCCCGGGCGGGCATTGCCGGTGACTGCCCGGAACCGCCGCCGTCGGAATGCGGAGGCAGCGGCCTCTGCCCCGGACCCGGCGCATCGAATGCCGACTGTGCCCGGGACTGCGTCGGCGCGGTCGCCGATGTCGGGTATCCCTGCGCGAACCGCGCCGCCGAGCGTTCCTGCGGCTGCGAGGCGGACTCCCACGACGGGGTCGAGCGGTCCGGGAATATCGGCGGCGTGACAATCGGACGGACCGGAACCGAACCCGATTGCGGCACAGGGACAGCGGGATCCGCGCCGGCCGCGTGTTCCGGAGCGGAAGCACGGTAGCGGTGACCTACCGCGCCGAACCCCTTGCCGGACAGTGCTTCCCGCACGTCTGCCACGAATTCCGCACAGCTGCCGTACCGCTCGTGCGGCTGCTTCGCCATCGCGCGCACCAGCACGGGATCGAGGGCGGGCGGCAGATCCGCTCGCAGCGCGGTCGGCCGGGGAATCGGTTTGGTGACGTGCCCGGCGACGACCTGGCCCGGATTGGTTCCGGCATAGGGCGGCCGGCCGCACAACAGCGTGAACAGGGTGCAGGCCAGGGAGTACTGGTCGCAGCGGTGGTCGAGCGGTTCGCCGGAGAGCTGCTCGGGAGAGGCGTAGGCGAGCGTGGCGGTGAGGGTGCCGGTCACCGTGAGTTCGGTGTCGGCGTCCTGTAATCGGGCGATGCCGAAATCGGTGAGGACGGTCCGCTCGGCGCGACCGGCCTCGGGTGCTTCGAGGAGCAGGTTCGCCGGTTTGATGTCGCGGTGCAACACCGCCTTGCTGTGCGCGTAGTCCAGTGCCGCAGCGGTTTCGGTGACGATGCGCAGCACCCGTTCGGTGGTGAGGGCGCGCCGGTCCAGCCGGGCCGCATCGGTGCCATGCACGTATTGCATGGATATCCACAGGTGCCCGTCGTCGGTGCCGCGGTCGTAGACCCGCACGATGCCCGGATGTTCCAGGCGGGCAACGATATCGGCTTCCTGGTCGAACCGGCGGCGCCGCTCGTGATCGGCGGAGACCTCCCGGTCGAGCAGTTTCAATGCCACCCGGCGGGGCAGTCGGGGATGGCGGGCGAGATAGACCGTTCCCATTCCGCCACGGCCGAGCACGCCCTCGATGAGGTAATCGGCGAACGTCTCGCCGATCGCGAGTGCGGCCACGGTCCCCCTTCTGGTCGAGCCCACCGAGGCGTCAGCAGCTTACCGGACGAATCCGGCGTCCTCACCGGGCGGATTCGGCGGCCCTCGCCGGGCGCGGCCTCCTCCGATACCGTGGATATCCAGCGCCGCAGATGTCGACGAAGGTGGTGAGATCGCAGTGTTCGACCCGTTGGCCGATATCGACCGGGCCCTCGCCGACCGGGCCGGATGGACGTGGTTCGACGACCACCTGCTGTACACGTGCGGGGTGCTCGATCTGCTGCGCCGCGAGGAGCTGGCGCACATGCCCGTCAAGTCGACCCGGATCCGGATCGATCCGGGCGAGGTGTGTATCGCCGAGGGCCCGGCGACCTGGTCGTTCTGGCGCTCGCCCGGCAACGGCGGCTGGACCCGCAACAACATCTACGTCGCGGGCAGCGCCTCCTTCGTCGCGGCCGCGCAACTGGGAAATGCGCTGGTGAACCAGGCCCGGCGCCAGCGTGCGGAGGCCGCGTCCCAGCCGCGCTGGATCGCCGAACGTCCCGGTTCGGTGATGATCTCCGACCGCCGCATCCACCTCACCAACCCCGACTACTCCTTCCGGATCCGCTGGGCCTCGCTCGAGACGATCGACCTGACCGCCGCCGACCATGTGGTCGCGCGCTACGTCGACCGCAACAACACCTTCCACCAGTGGCAGGTCCGAACACCCTGGGCCGTACTGATATTCGTCGTCGCCGCCCATCTGCACTTCCCGAATCATCCGCTGCTGCTGTCCGGAAATTGGCTGCCCGCCGGATTCGAGGACAAATGCCATCTCGCGGGGAAGACATGCCCACCGGTCCGAGAGCGCTGACCTCGCCTCCCGCATCCTCTCGTCCCGCTCGTGGTGAGGGTTGCTGGGCAATGTCGGTGCGACGTGGCACCATCGCGTTGTGAGCAGCACATCTGCCCCCGACCCGCGCCTGCGCGATCTCGCGCGGTTGCGCAAGGTCCGCGACCGCATCGACCGGGAATACGCGAAACCCCTGGACGTGGAGGCCCTCGCCCGCGATGCGCACATGTCCGCGGGGCATCTGAGCCGGCAGTTCCGCCTCGCCTACGGGGAGTCACCGTACGGATACCTCATGACCCGGCGCATCGAACGCGCGATGGCGCTGCTGCGGCGCGGCGATCTCAGCGTCACGGAGGTGTGCTTCGAGGTCGGCTGCCAATCACTGGGCACCTTCAGCACCCGCTTCACCGAACTGGTCGGAGTACCGCCGAGCGTCTACCGGCGGGAGGCCGCCGACGCCACCCTGGGCATGCCGTCGTGTGTCGCGAAACAGGTGACCAGACCGATCAGGAATCGAGAAGCGCAGGTTACGGAGTAGGAATTAGCGTGAGCGACATGAACATCACCATTCACGACACCTTCCTCCCGCAGGACGATCCGGAGGCGGCGCTGACCTTCTACCGCGACACCCTCGGCTTCGAGGTGCGCAACGACGTCGGCTTCAAGGGCATGCACTGGATCACGGTGGGCCCCGCCGGACAGCCCGACATCTCGATCGTGCTCTACCCGCCGAACGCCACCCCGGGCGTGACCGAGGAAGAGCAGCGCACCATCTCCGAGATGATGGCCAAGGGCACTTTCGCCAGCCTCAATCTGGCCGCCGAGAACGTCGACGAGGTGTTCGAGCGGCTGCAGGCGAAGGGGGCCGAGGTCGTGCAGGAACCGACCGATCAACCCTACGGACTGCGCGACTGCGCGTTCCGCGACCCCTCGGGCAATCTGCTGCGGATCCAACAGGCCTCCTGAGCCGACCCCCCACAACCGAGCCGGTCGGCGGACCGGGCCGCCCACCCGAATTTGGAGAAATCATGAGCAAGGCCTCGACGCCGGGCCGCCACGTTGCCGACACCCACGACCTGATCCGCGTGCACGGCGCGCGGGTCAACAACCTGAAGGACATCAGCGTCGAAATCCCCAAGCGGCGCCTGACCGTCTTCACCGGCGTCTCGGGATCGGGGAAGAGTTCGCTGGTCTTCGGCACCATCGCCGCGGAATCGCAGCGGATGATCAACGAGACCTACAGCGCCTTCGTCCAAGGCTTCATGCCGACGCTGTCGCGGCCGGAGGTCGATTTCCTGGACGGCCTCACCACCGCGATCTCGGTCGACCAGGAGCGGATGGGCGCCAACCCCCGCTCCACGGTCGGCACCGCCACCGATGCCAACGCGATGTTGCGCATCCTGTTCAGCCGCCTCGCCCAGCCACAGATCGGCTCGCCGAACGCGTATTCGTTCAACGTGCCCTCGGTGACCGCCAGCGGTGCGATCACCGTCGAGCGTGGCGGTAAGACCAAGGCCGAGAAGGCGACCTTCCACCGTCTCGGCGGTATGTGCCCGCGCTGCGAGGGCATGGGCTCGGTCACCGACTTCGACCTGACCGCGCTCTACGACGAGAGCCTGTCGCTCAACGAGGGTGCGCTCACCATCCCCGGCTACAGCATGGACGGCTGGTTCGGCCGCATCTACCGCGGTTGCGGACTGTTCGACCCGGACAAGCCGATCCGCAAATACAACAAGCGCGAGCTGCACGATCTGCTCTACAAGGAGCCGACCAAGATCAAGGTCGAGGGCATCAACCTCACCTACGAGGGCCTGGTCCCCAAGATCCAGAAGTCGATGCTGTCCAAGGATGTCGACTCGCTGCAGCCGCATATCCGTGCGTTCGTCGAGCGTGCGGTGACCTTCACTGTCTGCCCGGAATGTGAGGGCACCCGGCTCAGCGTCGAGGCCCGCTCCTCGAAGATCGGTGACAAGAGCATCGCCGACGTCTGCCGGATGCAGATCAGTGATCTCGCCGCATGGGTGCGCGAGCTCGACGAGCCCTCGGTCGCGCCGCTGCTGAAGGGCCTGCAGCACCTGCTCGACTCGTTCACCGAGATCGGCCTCGGCTACCTGTCGCTGGATCGGCCGGCAGGCACGCTCTCCGGCGGTGAAGCGCAGCGCACCAAGATGATTCGCCACCTCGGATCGTCCCTGACCGATGTCACCTACGTCTTCGACGAGCCCACCATCGGCCTGCACCCCCACGACATCGAGCGGATGAACAACCTGCTGCTGCAGTTGCGCGACAAGGGCAACACGGTGCTGGTGGTGGAGCACAAACCGGAAGCGATCGCGATCGCCGACCATATCGTCGATCTGGGTCCGGGGGCCGGAAGTCAGGGCGGCACAGTCTGTTTCGAGGGTGATCTCGAGGGCCTGCGCGCCAGCGACACGATCACCGGCCGCCACCTCGACGACCGGGCCAAACTGAAGGACGCACCGCGGAAGTCGTCCGGCGCGTTGGAGATTCGCGGCGCCTCCACCCACAACCTGCAGAACGTGGACGTCGACATCCCGCTCGGGGTGCTGTGTGTGGTCACGGGCGTGGCCGGATCCGGTAAGAGTTCACTCATCCACGGCTCGGTCGCCGACCGCGAGGATGTCGTGGTGGTCGACCAGGGCGCGATTCGCGGTTCGCGGCGCAGCAATCCGGCCACCTACACCGGACTGCTCGAGCCGATCCGCAAGGCTTTCGCCAAGGCCAACGGCGTCAAGCCGGCACTGTTCAGCGCGAACTCCGAAGGCGCGTGCCCCACCTGCAACGGCGCCGGCGTGATCTACACCGATCTGGCGATGATGGCCGGCGTCGCGACCACCTGCGAGGAATGCGACGGGAAACGCTTCCAGGCGGCCGTCCTGGACTACCACCTCGGCGGGCGCAACATCAGCGAGGTGCTCGAGATGTCGGTCGCCGAGGCCGAGGAGTTCTTCGGCGCGGGTGAGGCGAAAATCCCGGCGGCGCACAAGATTCTGCAGCGCCTCCGTGATGTCGGACTCGGATATCTGAAACTGGGCCAGCCCCTCACCACGCTCTCGGGCGGTGAACGCCAGCGCATCAAACTCGCCACCCACATGGGCGAGAAGGGCGGGGTCTACGTTCTCGACGAGCCGACGACGGGCCTGCACCTCGCCGACGTGGAGAATCTGCTCGGCCTGCTCGACCGCCTCGTGGACTCGGGCAAATCGGTGATCGTCATCGAACACCACCAGGCCGTGATGGCACATGCCGACTGGATCATCGACCTCGGTCCCGGCGCCGGCCACGACGGCGGGCGCGTCGTCTTCGAGGGAACCCCGGCCGATCTGGTCGCCGATTCCTCGACCCTCACCGGCGAACACCTCGCCGCCTACGTCGGCGGATAGTCCGGGACAACGCCGATCGCTCCCCCCGAGCGCCTGCCGGTTCCGGTCGACCGGAACCGGCAGGCCGGACGCGTCGGCGCGGGCGGCTCAATGCTGCGCCGACGCGGTCTGTGGTCGCTACGCCGCGTTCAGCGCGGCATGCAGCGACGGCCGGCCGCGATGATCGCCCGCCGACCTCGGGTCGTGGTCACGAGCGGTCCCCGCCGGCCGGATCGGCCATGCCACGTTCGTAGGCGGCGCGGGCCGTGGAACCGCGGGTCGCGGCGACCTGATCCGGAACCATGCGGCGGAAGGTCAGGTCGCGCAGGCGTTGGGGAAGCAGTTCGGCGAGCCGGACGAGCGGACCGATATACCGCGGCACGGTGACCTCGAACCGAGGATGTTCGATCGTCCGCAGCACCGCTCGCGCCACATCGGCGGGCTCCAGCAGTTTCGCGGCGCCGGTGTCGGTGCCCGCGGCCAGGTCGGTCGCGACCACCCCCGGCATGATCACCGAGATCCGCACGCCGCTGCCGCGCAGTTCCTCGCGCACGCCCGTCAGGTAGCCGAGCACCCCGTGTTTGGTCGCGGCGTAGGTCGACTCGCCGGGCGGGGACAACCGCGCGGCGGCCGAGGCGATGGTGACGATATGGCCCTGCCCGCGCGCCCGCATGTCCGGTGCGACCAGCCGCACACCGCGAATCACGCCGTGCAGATTGACCTCCAGCATGCGTGCGGTCGCGGCCTCGGGCTCGTCGTCGAACGGGCCCACCCACATCACGCCGGCATTGTTGACCAGCACATCGATCGGACCCCACAGCGTTTCCACGGCAGCGAGGAAGGTGCGGAAGGACTCCGTATCGGTCACGTCGAGGGCGAATCCGCGCACGGTACCGGACGATTCGGCCGCGGTACCGGACGATTCGGCCTCAGTGGCGGACAATTCGGCCGCGGTGGCGATGGCCGCCGGTTCGTCGCGGTCGCCGACGGCGACCCGGGCACCGGCCTCGGCGAGCACACGTGCGATATCCCGGCCTATGCCGCGCGCCCCGCCGGTCACCGCGACGACACGACCGGCGATAGGTGAGGTCATGGATGGTTCTCCATTCTGACATGCCTGCGTGTCAGCAACGATGCTCTAGTGTGCCATAGGCCGGGACGTGAGGACAGGGGCATGCCAGGACGGAAGTATCAGGGACTGATGCCGGACGAGCGCCGGGAACAGCGGCGCGCGGCGATCCTGGACGCCGCACTGGAGGTTTTCGGCACCAGCGGTTATGCGGGCAGTTCGGTCAAACAGATCTGCCGCGCCGCACGGCTCACCGAGCGATATTTCTACGAATCCTTCACCGACCGCGAAAGCTGCCTGGCCGCTCTGTATTCGGAAGTCGTGACCCGGGTGCGCGCCGCGACCGTGGCCGCGATGACCTCCGCGGGCGACGACATCGACGCCCAGACCCGCGCCGGATTGCAGACGTTCATCGGCTATCTGACCGAGGATCGGCGACTTGCCAGGGTGGCGCTGATCGAGGCCGTCGGCGTATCCCCCGCCATGGAGGAACGCCGCCACGAGGTACTGCGCGAATTCGCCGAGATCGTCACCGCCGCCTGGGCCGCCACCCGCGCCGAACCGCTGTCGCTCCAACAACATTCGGCCGCGGTCGCCCTCGTCGGCGGCGTCAACCATCTCCTGGTCGACTGGCTGATGGGCGGCAGCCCGCAATCCCCCGCCGCGCTCACCGACGTCTGCACCACCCTGTTCATCGCCGCCCGCCGCACCTTCGAAAAATCGGGCCACTGACGGACGTTCACTCCCAGGAGCTCCCGCTATTGCCGCCGCTCGCGCTTGCCGTACGCCCTACCAGGTGATTTCGGGAAGCTCGACGTCGATCGGAAAAGGCCGCTCGATGCGCAACTGCTTGCGGAAGACACCGCTCGGGGCATAGCAACCGCCCTCCGGCAGCAACTCGAACGTGTAGACGACCATCGCGTCATCCTCGTTCTCGACGCGCCAGAAGCACGTGATGCCTGCCTCGGCATACTGTGCAGGACGGAGTTTGCGATCCTTGGTCTTCGTGCTGGGCGAAACGATTTCGACGGCGAGATGCACATCCACCGACTGGTAGACCGACGTATGCGGACCGAACGCACCCCGCGACACGACCAGCACGTCCGGCTCCGGCACGGAATGGCCCAGGTCGATGCCCTTCTCGGAGATGACGACCATATTCTCCGGCAGGATCGGTCGTAACGCGGCCTTCAGCGTATCCCGGACCTCGTCGTGCCAGGGATCAGCAGGGGCCATCATTACGACTTCACCGTCCAGCAGCTCGAAGTTGCCATCTACTACTTCCATCAAGCGAGGTAGATCTTCGGCGGTGAACCCACCGGGCGGCGGCGTCGGCAACAGCACCATCCGACCGCGGATCGGTTCGTCGTGGTGATGGTGGGCGACGGTCATACCTGAAGGCTACCCGCTCGATCGATCGTGATCAGGTCCGATTCCTCGCTCAGTCGACCCGGTCGCCCGAAGGGCGATCGCACCCAGTGAACCTGAATACGATTCGGCCCCCGTTCCGAGCGGAACGGGGGCCGAATGTGGTTGTCTCCTACCGGATTACCGGTAGTCGCTGAAACCGTAGTCGTCCAGCGGGACCGCGGCACCGGTCGTGGTGCCGAAGCCCTCCGGGCTGTAGTAGGTGTCGTCGTAGGACGGCACCGCGTACGCCGCGGCACGGGCCTCTTCGGTCGGCTGCACCTGGATGTTGCGGTAGCGGTTGATACCGGTACCGGCCGGGATCAACTTACCGATGATCACGTTCTCCTTCAGGCCGATCAGCTTGTCGGAGCGGCAGTTGATCGCCGCGTCCGTCAAGACACGAGTCGTCTCCTGGAAGGAGGCCGCCGACAGCCACGAATCGGTGGCCAGCGACGCCTTGGTGATACCCATCAGCACCGGGCGACCCGACGCGGGCTCGCCACCCTCGGCGACGACGCGGCGGTTGGATCCCTCGAACTCCGAACGCTCCACCAGCGAACCGGGCAGGAACTCCGTCGCACCCGAGTCGATGATGGTGACGCGGCGCAGCATCTGGCGAACGATCACCTCGATGTGCTTGTCGTGGATGGACACACCCTGCGACCGGTACACCTCCTGGACCTCGTGCACCAGGTGAATCTGCACCTGACGCGGACCCATCACGCGCAGCACCTCGTGCGGATCGGCCGAGCCCTCCAGCAACTGCTGGCCGACCTCGACGTGGTCGCCGTCGGCGAGCAGACGCTCGGAACCGTCGTCGTGCTTGAACACCCGCAGCCGCTGACGCTTCGACAGCTTGTCGTAGACCACCTCGTCCGAACCGTCGTCCGGAATGATGGTGATCTTGTAGAAGCGGTCGTCGTCCTCGAGCCGGATCCGGCCCGAGACCTCCGCGATCGGCGCCTTGCCCTTGGGCACCCGAGCCTCGAACAGCTCCTGCACGCGGGGCAGACCGCCGGTGATGTCGTCACCCGCGACACCACCCTGGTGGAAGGTACGCATGGTCAGCTGGGTACCGGGCTCACCGATGGACTGGGCGGCGACGATACCGACGGCCTCACCGATGTCGACCAGCTTGCCGGTCGCCATCGAGCGGCCGTAGCAGGTCGCACACACGCCGGTGCCGGTGGTGCAGGTGAGCACCGAGCGGACCTTGACGTCGGTGATGCCCGCCTCGAGCAGCGCCTCGATGGCCGGGTCGCCGAGGTCGTGCCCCTTCTCCACGATGACGTTGCCGTCGGCGTCGACCGCGTCGGCGGCCAGCGTCCGGGCATAGGTGCTGGTCTCCACGTGCGGATCGCGGATGAGCAGACCGTCGGGCTGCTTCTCGGCGATCGCGACGAGGATGCCGCGCTCGGTGCCACAGTCGGTCTCGCGCACGATGACGTCCTGCGACACGTCCACCAGACGACGGGTCAGGTAACCCGAGTCGGCGGTACGAAGCGCGGTGTCGGCCAGACCCTTTCGCGCGCCGTGGGTGTTGATGAAGTACTCCAGAACGGTCAGGCCCTCACGGAACGAGGACTTGATCGGTCGCGGAATGAACTCACCCTTCGGGTTGGTCACCAGACCCTTCATGCCCGCGAGGGTACGAGTCTGGGTGAAGTTACCCGTGGCGCCCGAATCGACGATCGTGATGATCGGGTTGTCGGCCGGGTAGTGCGCACGCAGCGCCTTACCGACCTCTTCGGTCGCTTCCTGCCAGATCTTGACCAGGGCGTTGTTGCGCTCCTGGTGGTCGAGAGCACCACGCTGGTACTTCTTCTCGATCTGGTCGGACTGCGCCTCGTAGCGCTCCATGATCTCGGCCTTCTCCGGCGGAACGAGAACGTCCGACATGGAGACGGTGACACCCGAACGCGTGGCCCAGTAGAAGCCGGCGTCCTTGAGCTTGTCGACGGTCTGCGCGACCACGATCATCGGGTAGCGCTCGGCGAGATCGTTGATGATCGTCGCCTGCCGCTTCTTCGGCATCTGCTCGTTGATGAACGCGTAGTCCGCGGGCAGCAACTCGTTGAAGATGACCCGGCCCAGGGTGGTTTCACACAGCCACGCGTCGCCGCGCTGCCAGCCCTCGGGGAACAGCTCCGCCTCGACATCCTTCGGCGGGCGCTGCTCGGTCAGGCGCACCTTGATCAGCGAGCGAACCGTCAGCTCGCCGCGGTCGACGGCCATCTGGGCCTCGGCCGGGGACGCGTAGACGCCCTGCTCGGGAGCATCCGCGGTGGCAGGCCGGTACTCACCCTTGGCGCCCTCTTCCAGGCGGGTCAGGTAGTACAGACCGGTCACCATGTCCAGACGCGGCATGGCCAGCGGGCGGCCGGACGCCGGGGACAGGATGTTGTTCGACGACAGCATCAGGATGCGGGCCTCGGCCTGCGCCTCCGCGGACAGCGGCAGGTGCACGGCCATCTGGTCACCGTCGAAGTCGGCGTTGAAGGCCTCACAGACCAGCGGGTGCAGCTGGATGGCCTTACCTTCGACCAGCAGCGGCTCGAAGGCCTGGATACCGAGGCGGTGCAGCGTGGGCGCACGGTTCAGCATGACCGGGTGCTCGGCGATGACCTCTTCGAGGACATCCCACACCTGGGCGCGCTGCCGCTCGACCATCCGCTTGGCGGACTTGATGTTCTGCGCGTGGTTCAGGTCGACCAGACGCTTCATCACGAACGGCTTGAACAGCTCCAGCGCCATCAGCTTGGGCAGACCACACTGATGCAGCTTCAGCTGCGGGCCGACGACGATGACCGAACGGCCCGAGTAGTCGACGCGCTTACCGAGCAGGTTCTGACGGAAACGACCCTGCTTACCCTTGAGCAGATCGCTCAGGGACTTCAGCGGGCGGTTACCGGGGCCGGTCACCGGGCGACCGCGACGGCCGTTGTCGAACAGCGCGTCCACGGACTCCTGCAGCATCCGCTTCTCGTTGTTGACGATGATCTCGGGGGCGCCGAGGTCGATCAGTCGCTTGAGGCGGTTGTTGCGGTTGATCACGCGGCGGTACAGGTCGTTCAGGTCGGAGGTGGCGAAGCGGCCACCGTCGAGCTGAACCATCGGGCGCAGCTCCGGCGGGATCACCGGAACGGCGTCGAGCACCATGCCCATCGGCGAGTTGCCGTTGGTCTGGAAGGCCGCGACGACCTTCAGCCGCTTGAGCGCGCGCAGCTTCTTCTGACCCTTACCGGTGCGAATGGTTTCGCGCAGGTTCTCGGCCTCGGCCTCGATGTCGAAGGTCTCCATCAGCTTCTGGATCGCTTCGGCACCCATCGCACCGGTGAAGTACTCGCCGTAGCGGTCCTGCAGCTCGCGGTAGAGGACCTCGTCCACGATCAGCTGCTTGGGGGCCAGCTTGGTGAAGGTGGTCCAGATCTCGTCGAGCCGGTCCAGCTCCCGCTGGGCACGGTCGCGCAGCTGACGCATCTCGCGCTCGCCGCCGTCCTTGACCTTGCGGCGGACGTCGGACTTGGCACCCTCGGCCTCGAGCTCGGCCAGGTCGGCCTCGAGCTTCTGGGCGCGAGCCTCCAGGTCGGCGTCGCGCTGGTCGGCGATCGTCTTCTTCTCGACCTCCATCTCCGCCTCGAGCGTGGACAGCTCGTTGTGGCGCAGATCCTCGTCGACGGTGGTGATGACGTAGGCGGCGAAGTAGATGATCTTCTCGAGATCCTTCGGCGCCAGGTCCAGCAGGTAGCCGAGACGGCTCGGCACACCCTTGAAGTACCAGATGTGGGTAACCGGCGCGGCCAGTTCGATGTGGCCCATCCGCTCACGACGCACCTTGGCGCGGGTCACCTCGACGCCACAGCGCTCACAGATGATGCCCTTGAAGCGGACACGCTTGTACTTGCCGCAGTAGCACTCCCAGTCCCGGGTGGGACCGAAGATCTTCTCGCAGAACAAGCCGTCCTTCTCCGGCTTGAGCGTGCGGTAGTTGATGGTCTCCGGCTTCTTGACCTCACCGTAGGACCAGTTGCGAATGTCTTCGGCGGTCGCCAGGCCGATCCGGAGTTCATCGAAGAAGTTGACGTCTAGCACGTAACTTCCTTTCCCCTGTTCGGGTTCAGTATCGAGCAAAGTTCGCTAGTTCGTCCGCCGTGGCGGACCACTTCCGCGGAGCGGGAAACTATGCCCCGGCGCCCAATGCGGGCGCCGGGACCGATCGGCTACTGCGCGAGGTCGTCGACCGTCGCAGCCTCGTTACGGGACAGGTTGATGCCGAGGTTCGCCGCGGCACGCTCGAGATCCTCGTCGTCGCCGTCGCGCATCTCGATCGCGGCGCCGTCGGAGGACAGCACCTCGACGTTGAGGCACAGCGACTGCAGTTCCTTGAGCAGAACCTTGAACGATTCCGGGATGCCCGGTTCGGGGATGTTCTCGCCCTTGACGATCGCCTCGTAGACCTTCACGCGACCGACCACGTCGTCGGACTTGATGGTCAGCAGCTCCTGCAGCGTGTAGGCCGCGCCGTAGGCCTGCATGGCCCAGCACTCCATCTCACCGAAACGCTGACCACCGAACTGCGCCTTACCACCGAGCGGCTGCTGCGTGATCATCGAGTACGGACCCGTCGACCGCGCGTGGATCTTGTCGTCCACCAAGTGATGCAGCTTCAGGATGTACATGTAACCCACCGCCACCGGATACGGGAACGGCTCACCGGAACGGCCGTCGAACAACACCGACTTACCGTTCGCGTCGACCATGGTCTCGCCGTCGCGGTTCGGCAGGGTGGAACCCAGCAGACCGGTCAGCTCGTCCTCCTGCGCACCGTCGAACACCGGGGTGGCGATATTGGTGTCGGCTTCCTGGCCCAGCATCTCCTCGGGCAGGCTCTTGGCCCAGTCCGGAAGGTTGCCGGATTCGGCGCCGTCGACCTGCCAGCCGGCCTTGGCGATCCACCCG
>NZ_BDBL01000039.1 GCF_001612965.1 Nocardia kruczakiae NBRC 101016 | reverse complement strand
CTCCGGATGCCGCGCGGCGTGCAGATAGGCCTCGAACAATGCCGGCGTCTCCGGCGAGCGCGGGGTCGCGGCCGACGACAGCGCGGCGGCGATCTCGTCGGGTGTGCTGTGCGCCTCGGCCAGCGCCTCGGCGAGCGCGACCTGGGCATCGGCGTCGGCGTCGGTGTAGACGCGCAGCGCTTCCTCGGTCAGCGCGTCGATCGAGTCGAAGAAGTAGCCGACGGTGGTGAGCGGCAGGCCGGCTTTTTCGGTGACCGCGCGGTGGGTCACTCCGGCCACACCCACGGCCGCGGTGACCTCGACAGCGGCCGCGAGCAGGGCTTCGCGGCGAGCCTGGGCGCTGGGACGGTGGCGGCGCGGGGTCACGCGGCCCACCCTAGGCCATCTCTGTAACTCCTTACAGTTTCCCTCTGGGCAGAGTCTGTAAATTCTTCTAGACTCAGCCGCCATGACGTCCCTTCACGCATTCCGCGACGATGCGCTCGCCGAGCATGACGCGGTCGCCCTCGCCGGACTGGTCCGCGACGGCTCGGTCAGCCCGCAGGAGCTCGCCGCCGCCGCCATCGAGCGGGCGCGCGCGGTCGACCCGCAACTCGACGCCGTCGCCTGCGCGATCTACGACGCTCCGCGCTACCACTCGCGCTCCGATGCCGCCCTCTACGGCGTGCCGACCTTCGTGAAGGACAATTCCGACGTCGCGGGCCTGCCGACCAACCACGGCAGCGAGGCGTTCCGGGCGCGGCCCGCCGCGAAGAACGGCGCCTACACCGACCAGTTGCTCGGCACCGGGCTGACGCTGCTCGGTAAATCGCGATTGCCGGAGTTCGGCTTCAACGCCACCACCGAATTCATGACCGAACCGCCCGTACGCAATCCGTGGGATCTGGACCGCTCGGTCGGCGCCTCGTCCGGCGGGTCGGCCGCACTCGTCGCGGCGGGCGTGGTCCCGATCGCGCACGCCAACGACGGCGGCGGATCCATCCGCATCCCCGCCGCATGCGGCGGACTCGTCGGACTCAAGCCGAGCCGCGGCCGCCACATCGACGGCGAACAGGTGCGGAGCCTGCCGATCCGCATGATCTCCGAAGGCGTGCTCACCCGTACCGTACGTGACACCGCGGCATTCGTCGCCGCGGCCGAGAACGTCTGGCGCAACCCGAAACTCGCCCCCATCGGCGAAGTCCGAGGCCCGGCGCGACGACGGCTGCGAGTCGGGCTGGTCATGCACAGCGTCACCGGCGCCGAGGTCGACGCACCCACCCGAGCCGCGGTCGAGCACACCGCCACGCTGCTGGAGAAGGCCGGGCACGTCGTCGAACCGATCGCGCTCCCGGTCACCGAGGAGTTCGCCGCCGATTTCGTCCAATACTGGGCGCTGCTGGCCGATCTCGCGGTGAGCACGGGCAAGCTCATCCTGGATCGCTCGTTCGACGCCGCCGCCACCGACGGACTCACGCGCGGACTACGCGCCCATCACCGGCGCAACCTGCACCGCACACCGGCGGCACTGCGCCGGCTGCGACGCATCCCGGCCACCTACGCGCGAATGTTCACCCACCTGGAAGTCGTTGTGTCGCCGGTACTCTCGCACACGACGCCGCCGCTGGGCCACATCGCACCGACGGTCCCCTTCCCCGAACTCATCGACCGGCTCACCCGCTACGTCAGCTATACGCCGGTGAACAACATCGCGGGCACCCCGGCCGTCTCGCTCCCCATGGGCCGCACCCCCGACGGCCTGCCGGTCGGCGTGCAACTGTCGGCCGCATACGGCGACGAGCGCACGCTGATCGAACTGGCCTACCTCCTCGAGGCCGAACAACCCTTCCCCCGCATCCAGGAGCAGGCGGCGAACTCCTCACCTCGGTGATGTCCCGATCGTTCCCGACTTCTCAGCGACCCGCGGCAGCAAACCCGCCGCGCGCAGTGGCGGCATGCCGTTCGTCGACTCGATGCACCCTCGGTGACGTGGAGGAAAACGTCGATCGAATACTTCCGCACATCAGGCGATTGTGATTCGAATCCGAGCGCTGAAGGTTTGCTGACGATAGCGGAGCGGGTAACAGAGAAGTGCGGCCGACGTCCTGCCCGGCGCCGGCCCGCGCGTAGGCCGACGGCATGACGGGCTGCGCGAAAGTCGTTGCGATGCCGCCGGGCCGATCGCCACCCCGGCGGCATCGCTTCGTTCGGCGACACGAGTCGGGCGTCGGTCAGGGCGACGGTGGCAGCATCCGAGACGGAGACTCCTGCACCGTGACGAGAACGACGACGTCGCCGTAGGGGGCATTTCCCCGCGCCAGCCGGTGGCCGAACTTCGCCAGCGGAATTCGCCACCGATACTTGGCTTCGATCTCGGCGTGAACGAACGACACCAGCGTGCCCGCGGTCACCACCTGCGCGTGTCCCTGGCGCTGATGGGATCCCAGCGCCGGATGACCGCGCCAATCACCGGCCTGGACCAGCACCCGCCCATCGCGCACCAGATCGTCGGCTTCCGGCGCCCGCGACGAGATACGAAACGCCAACTGGCCGAACCCGATAGGAACGACCAGGCGCGGGACGGTCACCAACTGCTGCGGGCCGGCGACGCGGGTGACGAGCACCGTCTTCGCCTCATGCCACTCGCTCGCGGCCCCGGTCACCGGGACCGGGCGGGCCGAGGTCGCCCGCGCGACCGGGACGGGCCGTGCGAGCCGAAGGGGTGCGGTGGGAATATCGGTCAGGGTGTCTGTCATCGCATTCGCTCCTCTCCGCGACGATTCCGTTCGCTGCTACCACCGCCAAGGTCTGCCGAGGCCGGGGCGGAACACCAGCCGTGACCGGGAGCAGGGCTCACCGTTCACGATGTGAGAGTGACGAGTCGCCAAGGGATTTCACGCATTCGGCGGCCGGGCCCGCTCGGTCCTGCACGAGCATCCTTGATCGGCCGATTTCGATAGTGCACGCACATTCGCGCGTCGGCAACGATGCTGGTCACAGCTGGTAGACCTGCCGGGAAAACCCGCAGCCGACACGAGCCCGCACACCGTGCTCGCGACGGAATCGGCGGCTAAGTTGCCGATATGGTTCTCGCGCTCGACCCACCCGTGGTCGCCTCCGCGACCGACACCGGCCTGATTCTCGACATCGCCGGCATCGCCCTCGCCGACCCCCTCGGCCGCGGCGAACCCCACCTACGACTACGCGACGGAACCACGCTCACCCTGCCCGTGCCGCTGCGCGACTGGGCGATGGCCATGCTCGTCACTCATCATCACCGCGCCGACGCCGAAGTCCCGAGCTTTCCCTGCCGCATCGAATTCGGCATCCGCGACGGCCACATGTACGCGCGCCCACTGACCGCCGGCGAATACCACGACGTGCCGTAGCGCTGGTCGCCGCGATTCACCCCGCGCACCCGCACGGTGTAGACGAGGCCGCGGGGGTAATCCAACGGTGGGGCGGTGAGCGGAAGGAGTTCGACGTGAGCGACATGGCGATCGCGCAGCGGCTCAGAGACCTTCTCGACGAGGATCCGGACCTGGCCGCCGGCCTGGAGCGATCATTGGTGCAGGCGCGCCTGGTCGCCGAGCAGGGGCTGAAGGACGAACTGCTGGCGGCGTTACCGTGGCCGCAGTCGGTCGCGGAATATATCGACTACATCGATGATTTCGCTCGCTGGGTACCGCGGGAGACCGACTCGCCCGCATGGCGCGCCCAAGCGCCACAGCACCGGTACTCCCAGGAGGTCAGCGACCGGCTTTCCCACTTCTTCTGGATCATCGACCAGAAGACGGACGACCGTGACACGTCCGTGGCGTACGGGTCGGACACCTTCCGGGAATGGGTCACCGACTTCGCCCGCGACTGGGGAAGTTTTCTCGACACTCCCGAATCCTTCGGGGCGGACGTGCTGAAATCGTTCGTCGACAATGCTCCGGAATATCACGTGGGCGATTCCATGATCGACGGCAAGCCGAACGCGCCCAGCGGCTGGATGACGTTCAACCAGTTCTTCGCCCGCGAATTGAACGGAGGTCTGCGACCGGTCGCCGAACCGGGCAACAACAAGTCGATATCCTCGCCCGCCGATTGCATGTTCCAGCACCGTTACGGCATCGACGACGCCTCGAACATTCCGGCGACGACGATCAAAGGCACACACAAGTACGGAAATATCGAAACGCTGCTCACCGGCAGCGAATACGCCGGGAAATTCGCCGGCGGAACCTTCGCCCATTACATGTTGCCGACCAACGCCTATCACCGCTTCCACCTCCCGGTGAGCGGTGTCGTCAAAGAGTCGTTCGTGACTCACGGGCAAGCGTTCATGCAGGTCGAGCTGTCCGACCACGGTTTGAAGGGCCAGGACAACGCGGAAACCGGCTTCGAGTTCTTCCAGACCCGCGGCGTGGTCGTCATCGACACCGCCGAATCCCCCGACGGCGACATCGGAACGGTCGCGGTCGTGTGCGTCGGCATGCAGAACGTCGCATCGGTCACCCTCACCTGCACCCCCGGAAAACACATGACCAAGGGAGACGAATTCGGCTACTTCACCTTCGGAGGTTCCGACATCGTGCTGCTTTTCCAACAGGGTGTCGAGGTCGACGTGGATACCGCCGAGGAAACCCGTTTGGTCGGAGTGCCGGTAGCGCGGTGTCGCTGACCCGGTCAGCGTCGCACTCGAGGCACGACCGTGAATCGACCACACAGCCGATCGGCCCGGGTTGGTGTGGGCTCCGGTCGCGAACGCGGATCCTCGATAGGGGTAAAGCGGTCCTTCCGCCGGCCGTCCGATGATCCACGATTGTCCGCGAGCCGTGGCCGGTGTGAGATCGTCGTGCCGCGTAAACCCCGCTGCGCCGAACACCCTGGCACCCGGCTTCTCCGGCCCCGACAACCTCCATCCCAACCCCGCCGGGTCACTCCTCCGACGCCGTCTCGCGGTCCGTTGCCGGGACCACGCACAGGACGAGAATCAGAAGGCTCCCAATGATCGGGATGAACAAGTAGGCGAAACCGCTGTCGACCAGTTGCGCGATGCTCGCGATCAGCGCCGCGCCGGACGCGAGAATCAACAAGACTCGGCCCGCGGTCTTTTCCGCCAGCAGCAAGAATCCGCCAACGAACCAGAGCAGTCCGATGGCCACGACGACGATCCCCACGATCAAGTGGGTGTGAGCGATCTCGACCGACGAATCGGGTTCGTGCTCTTCGAGACCGGTTACTACATAGAGGATCCATGCGATTCCGGCGGTGCCGGTCAGCAGACCGAGGACCAGCGCGATGAATCCCGCGGTAACCGCGGCTGCGTCCCGCAGGTCGATCTTCGGCGACTCCGGTCGACGATGCGGATCTTTCACAGCCCACTCCCTTTTCGTTTCGCGCGAACCTACCGCGTCCTGAGCCAGGCTCGGTTCATCGTCAGGGCATCAGGATGAGCCGTCCGTGGACGCCGCCCTTTTCGAGACGGTGGTGTGCTTCGGCTGCTCGCGCCAGGGGCATCGTGTCGGCGATCCGTGCGGCCAGGGTTCGGTCGGCGAGCGTGTGGTTGAGCGCGGTCGCGGCGGCGGCCAGGTCGGTGACGGTGGCGTTGCTGATCGCGAACCCGGCCACGGTGACGTCGTGGGTGTAGGCGCGGTCGACAGGGAGCGGCACCCGCGCCTGTGGTCCGGCCGCGGTCAGCAGGAGCCGGCCCCCGCGGGCCAGCAATGTGACCGCGACGTCGAAGTCGTGGTGGCCCGAGGTGTCCCAATACACCTCCAACCCGTCGGGCGCCGCCGCCCGGATCTGCTCGACCATGCCGGGGTCGCGGTAGTCGACCACCACAGTGGCCCCCGCATTCCGGACCCGCTCGAGCCCGTCCCCGGAGGCGGACGCGATCACCCGCGCGCCGGCCGTGCGTGCCAGGCGGACCGCGGCATCGCCGACGTTTCCGGCACCGCCGCCGATATAGACGGCGTCTCCCAACCCGAGCCGAGCGTGCCGGAACAGTCCGAGCCACGCCGTGGCAGCCGGATGCGCGACACCGACCGCCTGGACCGGATCCACCCCGCCGGGCAGGTGGTACAGCCGGTCGACCGGGACAACCGCGTACTGCGCGAACGAGCCCTGCCGGCCACCGTGGCCCAGACTGTTGCACCACACCGCGTCGCCGACCGCATAGCCGACTGCACCGTCGCCGACCGCCGCGACGTTTCCGACCAGGTCGCGGCCGATGATGAACGGGAAGGGAGTCGGCGTCGCATAGGCCCCCGACCGCACGAACGTGTCCACCGGGTCGACCGCGACCGCGTGGACGGCCACCAGCACATCGGTGGGTCCGATCCGCGGCACGGGCAACCGTCCGTAGTGGATCGCGTCGGCCGGGCCGAGCGCCTTCACGTAGGCCGCGTACATCACGTCCGGAATCCCGGCCATCGTGCCTGCCTCCTTTCGGCCGATGACGCACCGCTCACGGCCCGGGACTTACTCGACCCCGTACGTTTTGGCCCAGGCCGCCCGCAGTTCGGACTCGGTGGCATGTCCGAACTGATACGCCGGCGAGTCCACCGGCATGGCGCGGTCGACGGTCACCAGTACCGCTTCGATCGCGGGATATCCCGGTCCCTGCGTGGCGAGCAACCAGTCGTGAATCCACTCGAACACCGCGCTGCCGGGGCCGTGGAATTCGGCGGTTCCCTTGAACCGGTACCCGCGGCGTTTGAGGAAGTCGACGACGTTGATCTCCAGCCGGGGATCCCGCCGCAAGTTGGCGACCGTGCCCGGCGATGCCTGATTCAGGAACACCAGATGGTCGTCGTCGTAGACCCGCACGGTTCCCTTCGGGGAGAGGTTCGGTGATCCGTCCGCGCACACCGTGGCGACGAACCCCAGTTTGGCGCTGTCCACGATCGAGCGCATGTCCTCGTCGATGACACCCATGACCCCTGCCTACCCCCGGACCTCCCGGCGAATCCGACCTCAGTCGCAGGTCTCGCCGGCCGGTTACTCAGTGCGTTCCGGCCGGCGACAGACGTGCGAGCTGATTCCGGAAACTTTCGCGCAGGGCATGTTCTGTGAACGCCGAGCGGACGCTGGGATCTCCGGCTACCCGGGTCTCCCAGTGCAGACGAGCATCGTTTCTGGAGATCCTCTTCGCTCCGTGCCCGGGAAGAGCCCGGTATGCGCCGGGCTGAGGGACCGGACGGTGCATGAACGCCCAGCCGCCGGTCCAATCGATCCGCAACTGCAGGCGCGCACCGGGATAGAAGTCGAGGAGCCACCCCCGCCCTGTCAGCAGTGACCGCTCGCGGGACGGGACCTGCCGTGCGCGGCAGGTTGCCGCAATTTCCGGCGCAAGGCGGTCGAGGGCACCGATCACGTCGTGCCAGGCCACGGGCGCATCTGCCCCCGACGCAGACGTGTTCGATCGCGGCTCTACTTCCGGTGTCTGCCAGCGAAGCCGCGATCCGATTCCCACGGATGAAAAGGCTCGCACGACAACTACATTCACGCAACCGAGCGGGGGGCGAAGTAAGCCGACGTCCACCATGCGCCTCTCCACGAGGGTTCGAGATCGACTACCCCGCTGGAGATTCGGGCCCCGGCTGTGCACCTCACCACCCGGACAGCGGTTCGCCTGCCGTCGGCCGGGTACTGCCTCGGTAAGTCCCCGCATCCGCCCGGGCGTATGCGGGGACCTAGATCGTGCCGGTTCAAACGAGCAGCCGGCGCGATCGCACAAAGGCGCGGGTTCGCCGCGATGGCTGCGGCGGTTCCGAGCGGCCTTCGTCGCATTCGATTCGCCGCATGTCCGGGGCCGGTCGTTGATCGGGTTGCCCCGCCAGCCGCGTTGCCGATCAGACGATTGCAGTCGATCGTTGTTCGGCAGCGGCGGTCCGGTCGCTGGTCGGCCGGCCACGCCCGGTCTCGGTGGGGTTTGTGATCAGGTGGCGACGCCGGCTCGGCATCAGCAAGGTGGGATGGTTGACACTCCACACGGTCCCCTTGCAGATCAGCTCCTTCATGCGTGCCGCTTTGCGGCCGACGTCGACCTTGGAGGTCGGCTGATCCTGCTTGGTGACCTTCTGCACGATGGCGTCGCGGCGGCCGAGGCTGATGCACTGGCTGTTGTAGCCGATGGGGGCGTTCGGGACCTTTCCTCCGGTCAGCCGGGCGGCGATGACGTCGCCGGCCAGCCAGGCCATCGGGGAGGCGGTGGCGCAGCCCATGCGCAGGGTCTTGCCGCCTACTCCCGCGGCGTGCGCGGCATCGCCGACGGCGTAGACGTCGGGATGCGAGACCGAGCGCAGGGTGTCGTCGACGACGATGCGCCCGGACTCGGAGACGGTGAGCGTGCTGGCGGCCGCGATCGGGTGCACGGCGAAACCTGCTGTCCAGACGATCGTTCGAGCGGGGATCTCCGCACCCGTTCGGGTGACGACGCCGCCTTCGGTGACGCGAGTGACGTCGGCGTGTTCGTGCACGGTAATTCCGAAACGCTCGAAACCGGCGCGCAGGTGGGTCTGTGCCTTCTCGTCGAGCCAGTCGCCGACGCCGCCGCGCGCTGCCAGGGCGACCTTCAGATCCGGGCGTGCCTCGGCGATCTCGGTCGCAACCTCGATGCTGGTCAGGCCGCCGCCCACGATCAGCACGGTCTCGCCCGCCACCAACTCGTTCAGGCGTTCCCGCAACCGCAGCGCGGCCTGTTTGCCGGCCACATTGTGGGTGTGCTCGGCGACCCCGGGCACACCCATGTCGGCGATGGTGCTGCCCAGGGCGTAGACGAGGGTGTCATAGGCCAGCGTCTCGGCGCCGTTCTCGCCGATCAGCTCGACGGTCTTGCGGTCCGCGTCGACCGAATCCACCCGTGCGACCCGCACCTGAACGCCGGTGCCCGCGAAGATCGTCCGCAGCGGACGGGCCGGCAGATCCTGACCCGTGGCGAGCTGGTGCAGGCGGATCCGTTCGACGAAATCGGGATCGGCATTGACCAGGGTGATCTCGATGTCGTCGCGGTGCAGTCGCTTGGCCAGGCGGCCGGCGGTGATGGCTCCGGCGTACCCGGCTCCGAGGACGACGATGCGGTGCTTCATGGTTGTGCTCCTGTCTCGGTGGGGTTCGAAACCTGAACCGGACAGGGCCACGAAGACTGACAGTTACGAGATGTGACGTGCGTCACCAAAGTTCGGGCAGGGCTGCTCCCGGTGTACGGCTGGCCCACTGCCGGTTGGCATATGCCAGCTTGTCGGGGTTGACGTGGGCGTGCACGGCGGCGATGCCGTCGACGGTGACCTGCAGGACCACGATGCCGACCACCCGATCTTCGGAGACCAGCACCAGCGCGGGCATCCCGTTGGCGATCGCGGCGAACATCTCGGGCTTGCCGCCGAGCTTGTTCCACGTGCCGTTGGAGGGTTTGATCGCCAGACACACGAACCGCGCGATGCGCTGTGCACCGCGAAGCGGCCGGCTCAGCGTGGCGAGGAATCCGCCGCCGTCACCGACGATGGAGGCATCATCGGTGAGCAGTGCCACCAGCTTCTCGGTCTGCCCACTGACCGCCGCGGCCAGGAATTCCTCCACGATCCGTCGAGCGGCGGCCTCGTCGACCTCGACGCGCGCCCGCTCCACCGACAGATGCTGTCTGGCGCGGCGGTAGACCTGCTGGCAGTTGGCTTCGGTGATGTCGAGCAGCTCGGCGATCTCGTGGTGCGGATAGCCGAATGCCTCGCGCAGCACGTACACCACGCGCTCCTTGGCGGTGAGCCGCTCCATGAGGGTGAGCATGGCGATCGAGACCGATTCCCGCTGTTCCACGGTGTCGGCCGGCCCCAGCATCGAGTCGCCGGCCAGCACCGGCTCCGGAAGCCACTGTCCCACATACGTTTCCCGGCGGGCGCGGGCCGTGGTGAGCTGGTTGAGGCAGAGGTTGGTGAGCACTTTGGTCAGCCACGCCTCGGGCGTCCGGACGTACTCACGGTCGGCGGCCTGCCAGCGCAGGTAGGTCTCCTGTACCGCGTCCTCGGCATCACTGGCCGAGCCCAGCAGGCGATAGGCGATCGCTTCCAGACGGGCCCGGAAACTTTCGAACACATCGGCTTCGCGCGTGAGCAACATGCCGATATCGTCGGCCACCTATATCGGGCGCGTCCACCCGATCCCCCCGGCCCTGGTCGGAGGGTGATGCGGAATCGCCCGAATTACCGGTTCACGCTCCGATATCGGGGGTGGCGCGGAAATCGCTGGGCCGGATGCCACGATGGCGCTTGAACGCCGCACTGAAACCGAAAGGGTCCGCATAGCCGACGGCCTTCGCTACCTGCGCCACGGTGAGACTCCGGTCGGCCAGGAGTTCCTCGGCCTCATCCATGCGGCATTGGGTGAGATACGCCAGGGGCGACTGTCCCATGACCTCGGAGAACCGTCGTGCGAACAGCGCCCGCGAGACCCCGGCCTCGGCAGCCAGCGACGCGACCGTCCAACCGGCGGACAGCCTTCCGTGCATCGCCGCCAATGCCGGGCCCACGACCGGATCGGCCGGCCCGCGATACCAGCCCGGCGCGTCCGCCTCCAGCCCGTCGAACCAGTCGCGCAGTGTGCACACCAGCGCCCAGTCGAGGAGCCGGTCCATCATCGCTTGCGCTCCGGCCGGTCGCCGGGCCGCGTCCGCGGCCATCGACTCCATCCACGCGCACACCTCCACGTCATCGTTCACGACCAGGACCGGGGGTACCGCTCGCAGCAGCCGTTCATGGCGCCGCCCGGACGCCCGGTAGGCGCCGACGATCAGAGCGGTCTCGCCGGCGGGGTCGCCGTCCCAGCGAACACCGTCCAGTTCTGGATCGCATTTCGCGTCCGGCGCGAAACAGGCGACCTCGTATTCCTCGTGCGGCAGGGCGGCGGTACCGCCAGTGTCGACGAGGACGAAGGTTTCCGGGCCACGCACTATCGCGGTGTCCCCCATCGTGATTCGACGTTCGATACCGTCCGGAAGCAGCAGTGTGCCTCCACCCCGCAGTACGGTGACCATGGTCAACGGCGCCTGGTCGGCGAATCGGATGCGCCACGGCGCGTCCAGGACCGCGGTGGTGAGCACAGCTCCCTCGGCACGAATACCGCCCAGCAGTTTGCTCAGTGGATCCACCCGATCGAGAGTAGACGAACTCCTATCGAATGTAGATCTTTACCCATAGATCGTCCATCTTCCTGGATGTGGAATTGATCCCGGAACGCACAACCGAGCGTTTCGAACACTCCCGGATTCAGGAGGCCCCGTGCAGCACAACCCGACTGTGGATACCGCGACCGCCCGCACCGCGCTGGTCGTCGTCGCTCACCCCCGGCCCGAGTCGCTGACCGCCCATATCGCCGACCTGGCGACCCGCCGGCTCACCGCCGCCGGCTACCGAATCGACCTGCTGGACCTGCACGCCGAAAACTTCGATCCCCGGATGACCGCCGCCGACCTCCCGGAGTGGGGCAACCGGGAGAAGGTCTACTCCCCCGAAGTCGAGGACCATATGCGACGCATCCTCGCCGCCGAGGTGATCGTCGCGGTATTCCCGGTGTACTGGATGCAGGTCCCGGCGATTCTGAAGGGCTGGATCGATCGCGTGTGGAACTACGGATTCGCCTACGGCCGAAGCAAACCGCGACTCGCGGGCAAGCGGATGCTGTGGCTGGGCCTGGCGGGCGTGGCAGACGACGACGCGATCGTTCAACCCATGCAGGATGCGCTCAGCGCACAACTCGACGACGGAATCGCCTACTACTGCGGCCTCACCCAGTCGTCGGTAGGGCTGTTGCCGGGCGCGGAGGAAAAACGACAGCGCCTGGATGCCGCCGGGAATCTGCTGCTCGACGCGGCTCTCACCGGCGCGGTTCGCGAAGCCCACTATGCGGGCTTCGAAGACCGGGCGCTGGCCTTCGTCGACGATTTCCTCGCCGCCGACCAGGTTCCGGCCTGACCCCGCGGTGAAGATTCCGCCATGCAAGGCGCTGAGAATGGCCGATCTCGCCGTTGGTCGCCGGACGGCCACAGCGCTCGAACCCCACAGTCCCCTCGCGGGATCCCGGCTGGTGAGGTTGTTCCGATGTGGAGCCGGATGACCGGCGGTGGTGTCAGGGCAGGAGGCGGACCGCCGGCGGGGTCCACGTCCCGTTCAGGACCGATTGATCGGGCCAGTAGGCGCGGAGATAGAGGGAGAACTCGCCGTGTGGGGCGGGCAGCCAATTCGATTGCAGGGAGGCATCTTTCGGTGGTTCTGCGCTTGCGATCAGGGTCAGTGAACCGTCGTCGGCGTAGTGCAGGTTGTTGTTCTTGGTGCCGAGCGAGTAGCGGCCCAGATCGTTCGGATGAAAGAAGTGATGGGTGTTGTAGAGAGTCAGCGACCAGAAGCCGCGGACCGGCGGCAGGCCGCCGGCCGGGAAGGTGACGGCGTAGCTGTTCGCGCCGTCGAGGCGGGTCCCTGATTCGTCGAGATCCTGGTAGAAGTAGGCGGTTTCGTTCGGGCTGTTGACGAAGATGTTGGCCTTGTCCATCGCGGTGCGGGAGAGATAGTCGGTGCCGAACGCGGCACCGTTACGTTGAGTGCTCCAGTGGTGGTCGCTGGGGATCCCGATATTCCGGAACTGGAACAGCTCGGTGACGAGGGTGGCGTCGGCGTCTTTCGCGGTGTCGCGCAAGAGATTCGCGATTCGGGCGTCGGTGGCGGCCGCGTCCGTCAGGGCGGCGAACCAAGTGTGCAGGGCCTGCTCGCCCGCTCGGGCCGGGACCTCGTTCAAGATGGCGGGCAATTCGTCGAAGTACTTGTCCGGCACGACGAATTGGGTTTCCGATTCCCCGGATCCGCCGTCGCCGGGGAAGTGCGGCACGGTCGACCAGTCACGGTGGTGAGTCTCGCCGGTGAAGTCGGCGAGGGGATACATGACAATCCGGTGCAGGATCGGTTGGATGGCGACGCGGTCCTCGGCGGTGTCGTCGAGGAATACCCGGGGCAGCACGATCGCGACACGGGTGTCGAAGGTGAATACGTCCTCGATGCCTGCCGGAGTCGGTCCTTCCCAGCCCGCGGGCGCGAGCAGGTAGAACCCCGGCTTCGTGCCGTACATGGCACCCAGCCGCAGGAATGATTCGGTGCGCTGGTCCACGCCCTGATACACCCAGAATCGATCACCGAAATCCGGAACCTGAATGACCGACGGGCCCAACTCGGCCGCCAGGATTCCCGCGCCGTAGACCACATCCTGGTTCGGGCAGGCCACATGTTTCTGCTTGGGCGAGATGTAGTCCGAGAGCATGCACAGACTGCCGGGAGGTGCTCCGGGAACCACCCCGTCGATCAGGCCCGGTTCAGGTAGCCGCGCGAAAACTTCGTGCCTGTTGTGCATGTTCACCAGCGGCCACCCCCACAGGTAGGCCAGCCGCCCCAGCGACCGGACATAGTCCTCGGTCAGGTGCGTACCGGGCAGCGGCCCTGGCAGCGGTTCAGCCATACAGATCTCCAACCGTTCGGTTCGTCCCCGTCAGGGTGCTCGTGAAGAGCGGCGTCCCGGATCATCCGAAACGGGTGAAGCATCGCGGATATGCCAGCTGGTTGCCTGACGTCGGCTACGTTGCCATGGGGAAAGGGCGCCGAAGCGTGGGACGCTATGGCGAGCTTGCTGATGCCGGATTCGAAGGCGGATTCCCGACCGCGGAGACGGTGCGGCTGCTCCGGGACGAACTGTGTTCGACGACTTCTGGCAGCGCCCCATCGCCGGTCCGACCATCGACGGGCATCTCTGGCGCGGCGATGTGGGCTTGGCCAGGCCCGACGCGGGCAAGGGCGGCACCTATGTGCTGCTGCCGCCGGACTACGACGGCCCGGAACCGGCCGACGGCTACGTGTACCGATCCCGGACGAACAATGTCTTTCTGTTCTGGCGCGCCTTCTTCACCGACCCGTCGGACCTTTCCGACGCGGTGGACCGGATCGAGCAGACCGTCATCTACCCGCTCGGCAACCGCGACACCGCGCCGGCGATGCAATTCCCCCCGGTGTCCGACTCTGCAGGTGCACAGGTTCGGGAGCCAGACACGCCGGGATGAGCGGACGTGTCAGCCGGTGCGGGCGGTGCGCCTACCGTGGTCGCGTCGGGTTGTCTGCCCGGCGCCGCGCGTGAGCGCGGCCGGCCTGTCGATCAGCTTGTCCAGCAAGTTCTTGCGCTGTCGCGGGGAGAAGCCGACCTCGTGGCGGCACGACCGGATCGGTACGACACCCAGGAGGTCGAAAATGCGTGATGCTCGTTGTGCCCGGTCCCTTTTGCCCACCGTCTTCGTCGCCGCCGCGGCCACGGTGACAGTGTGGGCGCCGACGGCCTCAGCCGAGCCGCTCGGTCCGCTGCCGGTCTATACCTGCGACATCGCGGAGCAAGGGTTCGGTATGACGGAACTCGACGGAACCAAGGCCATCGCGGGGCAGAACTGCCAGGCCGGCGAGGGCACTCCCACCAGCGGAAAGGTCGAGGAAGCGACTCTCATCCAGCCCAGAGACAACGACCTCGCCTACATCTGCAACGGCACGGTGTTTGTCCACCAGCACATCCTCAACGGCCGGCTGGACGTCAAGACCGATCGTTGCCGCATCCCCGGACAGTGACGAATTCGAATACGTGCCTACAGATCTGGGCTTGTCCGGCGTTGCGAGCACAGACCGATCGAGACCACCTCCACTCAAATCACAGCGCCTCACGGCGCACGAAGCCCGCGGTCAACGCCTTCGCGATCATTTCGCCGACCGCCGGCCCGACGCCCGAACCTACTGAGAGAAACCGCCGGAAACACGCTCAGCGAGACCCATCGGCAGCACGTGTTACGCGCTCGCGCCGTCGGGACGGTTGGGGAGCGTGCATCAAGGCCGTTGCGCAGTCGTGTCAGCGGCCAGTTGAAATTCCCCACGCGCGGCCACTTCGCGAGGAGCTATCTGGCCGCTGGGGCTAGCGCGTAGCAAACGATCGTGTGGCGGAATCTCGCCGAAATGCGGCATTTCGGGGTGCCGGCATCGCGTGAAGTTGGGTTACGCCGTGGGTGTCTCGCCGCGGCTGATTGCGCGGGGGATTTCGAGGGCGGCCAGTTTGTCGGGATTGCGGATACCGTAGCCGTCGATGATCTTGTCGTCGGCGATGTCGAACACGAGAAGGGCTTCCAGTTTGTCGTCGATGTAGCACGCGAGTGCTGGTTGGCTGTTGCAGTTCACCGTCTCGATGTGTACCTGCGGTCGTCGCTGCGCGTATCGGAAGACCGCCATGAGAATCGCGCCCACCCGTTCGGCGCCGACCATGACCAGCTCCGGTAGCGCGGTCACCTTGCCACCGCTGTCGGTGGTCCAGGTGATATCGGGCGCGAGCAGCGACAGCAAGCCTTCCATGTCCCCGGTGGTCGCTGCAGTGATGAAGCGTTCGGTGACCGCGGCCGTTCGGGCGGTGTCGACGGGGGCGTACCGCTTGCGCCGGGCCTGCACGTGGTTGCGTGCGCGGCGGGCCGTCTGATGCACAGCGTCGACGGATTTGCCCGTCGCGGACGCGATTTCGTCGTAGCCGAAGCCGAATACGTCGCGCAGCACGAAGACCGCTCGCTCGATGGGAGTGAGCGATTCCAGCACAACCAGCATCCCCATCGAGACCGATTCGGTGAGCACCACATCGCTCGAGGCGTCGCCGTCGGTGAGCAGCAGCGGCTCGGGCAACCACGGGCCGACGTATTCCTCGCGGCGACTGGCCCCGGCCCGCAACACATTCAGCGCCTGGCGGGTGACCAGTTGGGCCAGATAGGATTTGGTGTCACGCACGGTGGTCAGGTCCACTCGCCGCCACCGCAGATAGCTGTCCTGCAACACATCGTCGGCTTCGGTTGCCGAGCCGAGGATTTCGTAGACGATGGTGAACAGCAGCGGTCGCAGGTGCACGAAACGCTCGGTGTGATCGTCGATAGAGGTCACGGCTTCACGATCCCCTCCGGCTCGGCTACACGCAATTCCTTGCGCCTGCCCAAGCCCATGAAGGTGGGGATCGCACCGGGCTTGCGGGCCTCCTTGCGGATGGTCCCGATCGGCCCGGCCAGACCAACCCGCTCCTTGATCCGTCCGGCCACGCGTCCGCCGAGGTACATCGGCACGGGCGTGTCGTCACGACGGCTGAACTGCATCACACCCGCGCGGCTGCCCAAACCCACGGTGCACGCCACGAAGGCCACATCCAGCACGCTGGGCTCGGACCCCGCGATGCGGGCCAGCACGTTGCCTGCGGCCTGCGCGCCCAGGGGCTGAGCGGCGTAACAGCTCATCCGCAGCGGCCGGCCCGAGGGCGCGACCGCGTCCCCGGCGGCGACAATGCGATCGTCGTCGATACTGGTCAACGTCTCATCGGTCAGCAACCGGCCCTGTTCGTCGGTGCGCAGCCCGCTGCGCGCCGCCAGCTCGGGCACTCCGAATCCGGCGGTCCAGATCGTGATCGCGCTGGGCAGCACATCGCCGCCGGCCAAGACGACCCCGTCGCCTCGCACCTCGCGCACCCGCGCTTGCTCGCGCACCTCGACTCCGTTCTCGGACAGCCACTTCGCCACCGCCCGCCGGGCCGGATCGGAGAATTTCGCCGCCACCATACCGCCACCCACGAGCGTGACGACGCGGCCCTGCTCGACGAGCTCGGCGGCGGTCTCGATACCGGTGAGCCCGCCGCCGACGACGACGATCGGCGCCTGCGCGGGCAGTTCCCCCAGCGCGGCGCGCAGCCGCTGTGCGTGTTCGTATTCGGCGATCGGATAAGCGAACTCGGCCGCGCCGGGCACCGACACGGGCACCGCGGCGGTGCTGCCGACCGCGTAGACCACATAGTCGTACCCGAGCGTGCGCCCCGAGCCCAGTTCCACCGTGCGAGCGGCGGTATCGATACGGACGGCATGATCCACGATCAGCCGTACACCCGCGCCGAGCAACGTGTCGTAACCGACGGCGGCCTCGTGGGTACCGGCCACGAACTGGTGCAACCGCATCCGCTCGACAAACTCCGGGCGTGGGTTGACCAGCGTGATCTCGACATCGCTACGCAGCCGCAGCCGATTGGCCGCCACGGTTCCGGCGTAACCGCCGCCGATGACGACCACCTTGGTGATGGAGTTGAAATCAGTCATACCCCCGAGACACGCGCCGCCCGCCAGATCTGACATGAAGTGACACTCGTCACATTCGCCGCCCCGCCGCCCACCCGTCGACACGCCCGAACAAGACACAAATTCCACGACGCCAGCGAATCGCGGCCGCGGCGGCTTTACCGCGACACGCCACGCCGGAAGTGCTGAGCAAGCCGATCGTCACCGCGATCAACGGGACCCGCGGGTCGATTCACCGCGTGTGACCGGTGTGGCGCTTGACCAGTCAGGCCCTCCCCTCCGAATGGGCAAGGACACACTCCGGTGTGCTCGAAGTCCGAAACGAGGTCGCGTTACCGGGCCGCGAACGTCGCAGCGATGTCCGCGTGCTCTTCGCCGATGGCAGCCACATCGCCCTGGAACTGCAGACTTACTCCCCTCGCCATCGTCGGCACCCGCCGGCCGGATCACCCCGTCGAGCGCGCGCCGTTTCGTCGTTCTGCTGTCGCAGTCGGACAACACGCGCTACGCCGGGGTACCGCGTCACGGCGCCTCGACCTGAAGGTTTCCCGGCGCCGTTACCGCCGAGATGCCGCCACCACAGTGCAGGCAGACGGCATCCGAGTGCCGGCCGGCAGGTGCTCCGCCGACCTAACTCGGAAGCCCCAGGCTCGCCGAGGCCGCCTTCGCGGCGCGCTCGCCGGAGGTGGCCGCATCGGCGAGCGACGGCAGATCGAGTTGGTAATCGCCTGCGAAATAGATGTTTTCGAGCGGGTCGCGCAGGGCCGGGAGCGTTGTGCGACGCCCGGGCGCCCAGAACGGAACGACGCGGTGGTGCCGGCGCAGTATGCCCTCCCCCAATTTCCCTTCCAGCTCGGGCAGGACGGTGAGCAGGTCGTCGGTGAATCGGGCGACGATCTCCTCGTCGGGCAGGTCGAGCAATGCGTCGGCCTTACCGCCGCCTGCGAAACAAGCCAGCGCTCCGCCGGGCTTGCGGTCGCTGCCGGTGCGCAGCGCTGCGGCGTGATTGAACACCGCCTGGAAAGACAGCTGGGGTGTGGAAATGGCGAAGTAGTCGTCCCAGCGCTGCGGCCCGGCTTCATCGGTGAAGAAGCCGACAACGACGTACCGCCCGTAGGTGATGTCGTTCAACGCGTTGCGGTACCGCTGCGGAAGGGTCGGGATGATCCGCTCGCAGACGTCCGCGGGCGCGGTCACGATCGCTCGCCGGGCTCGCAACCGGGCCGGGCGATCGCCGGCGAGATAGTCGACGACGACTCCGTCACCGTCGCTGCGCACCGATTGCACCACGGAGTTCAGCCTGATTCGTTCCCCGAGATCTTCGGTCAGCACGTCGGTCAGGGTCTGATTGCCACCGGCGGGAAGGGAGAAGTTGGGGATCTTCTCGGGGTCGGCGAGTGCCAAACCGACCGAAGTGACGAATTGGGTGGCGGCCGTCTCGTGCAGATCGCATCCCATCCACTGCGCCGACCATGATCGGACGACCGAGCGAGCCAGTTCCGAACGCACTCCCTTCAGCAGATACGACGCGAGCTTGGTGTCGAGCCTGGCGCGAACACGTTGGGCGACAGAGCTTTCCGATTCGAGGAACGGTGTCACCGCCAGGATGCGGGAGCCGACGAGGGCCAGGCCGAAGCGGTCCAGCATGGTCATCCGAGTGCGGAACATGAGCGCGAACGGGTTCGAGGTGTCGACCGTCGCGCCGTTGAGGTGCAGCGCGATGCTCTTACCCGCGAGCGACCCCATCTCGATGCCGTGCCGGTCGAGTGCATCGATCAAGGTGCCGGTGCCCTCGGTGAATTGGGTACCGACGTTGATCCAATAGTCGCCCTGCCGAACGGTGTCGACGCGGCCACCGGTGCGATCGGTGGATTCGAGGACAACGGTGTCGGTGTGTCGACCGAGCGTGGTCGCCGCGGTCAATCCCGCCATTCCGGCGCCGACGACGACTACGTCGGTGGTTTCTTCCACGACATCGTGGGTTTGCATGGTGACTCCTTACTGTGAAGCTTTCGTGAGGATCCGGTGCACCGCCGACGGCCCACGTGGGCCGTCGCGGCGATCGGCACCCGGGTCAAGGTCGGGCGGTGACCGCAGCGTCGGCACCGCCGACCTGGGCGTCGACGCGCTTGTTGTGCGCGTCGAAGGCCCGATAGGCGCGGTAGTACGTGAACATCTGCAAGCCCCACGTCGACAGGGCGAGAATGTAGAAAATCGTGTGCTCGGAATCGTCGCCCGGGATGTGCACGAAGTCGTAGATCGCGGCGATGAAAAACGCGCAGGCGGTGGCGATGCCGGCCCAGACCGCGTGGCGCCGCTCGCCGATATTCCACAGGCGCTTGACGAAATAGATCAGGAAGCTCGTGGTGAGCACATTCACGACGATGTAGAAGAGCTTGCCCGGGGTGCCGATCTGTTCGGCGAACGTGCTGAGAACGAAGCCCACCACGGCGGCGAGCGCGAAGGCGCCGATGTCGACCGCGACCGACGGCTTGTATCGGTGGGTGACCTTCATCAGCCCCAGGACCAGAATCAGCGTGATGCCGACGGACCGGGAGAAGGCGTCGAGGAAGTAGGCGAAGTGGTACATCGGGCTGTCGTGACCCGCTTGGATGAGACCGTAGATGAGGAAGTTCGTTCCCGAGGTCGCCACGATCATCCACTCGATACCGAGCAGGTAGTTCTTGTAGTTCCGAATGAATGCGATCCCGCAGCTGAATCCGACCGCGATCATCCAGATGTCCGACACCGCGAACAGCAGCTCTCTGATGGACATGTATTTCTCCGTAAGTTGTGTGGAAGCTGACATCAGCCGACCGGCGGCGATGGCTCTTTCATGTCGTTTCGCCCGCTGGGACGACGGCGGTGCCGCGAGCGCGTACCGCGATCACGGGGGGCTGCAGAACCTGCGCGCGGCCGGTGTCATCACAGCCGCGGCAGAGCACCCGCAGTTCGAAATCGACTGTGCGACTGCGGTTTCCCTTTGCGACCAGCGTTGCCTCGGCTTCGACGACATCGCCGCCTCGGACCGGGGCGAGAAACTCGACGGACGAATATCCGGCGAACAAGCCCTCGTGGCCGTCCAACTCGATCGACAGATTCGTGCCGACGTCTCCGAACAGTTTCAATGCGTAGGCGCCGTCGACGAGGTTGCCCGCGTAGTGCGCGTCGGAAAAGGCGACGTAGCGCCGATGGAGCACGCGACTCATGCGATTTCGGAGTGGATCGGGCCGATGGTACGAGAGCGCGCTTCACCGTCGATCTCGACGCCGGGATAGCCGCGTTTGGCGATCTCGGTGCACATGCGGCGGTACTTGCCGACACCGCCCACGTACCCCAGGAAGGTGTTGGGTTTGCCGTCGATATTCGATCCGCGGTACCAGGATTCGGTGGTGGCGTAGAGGGTTTGGGCGACGGTCCCTTCGGTGATCTCCACCCACTCGTTCTCGGCCTCGGGAGTCGCCTCGATCATCGTGGCGCCGGTGTCACGGGCGTGCTCGAGCAGGTCGGCGATCCAGTCGACGGCCTGCTCGATCGTCACCACCACATTGCTCACCAGCGCGGGGCTCAACGGGCCGGCCACCATGAAGAAATTGGGGAAGTCGGCGGCCATGATGCCGAGGTAGGACCGGATGCCGTCGCGCCACGCGTCCTGCAGTTTCGCGCCCGACGCGCCGGTGAGGTCGAGTCCGTACAGCGGTCCGGTGAAGGCGTCGAACCCGATGGCCAGCACGATGACGTCCACCTCGTAGGCGCCTCGGGAGGTGACGATCGCGTTCTCGGTCATCGTCTCGATCGGCTCGTCCCGCAGCGACACCAACGACACGTTCGGGCGGTTGTAGGTCTCGTAGTAATCGGTACCGAACACGCTGCGCTTGGCGCCCAGCGGGTGATATTTCGGTACCAGCAGCTCGGCCGTGGCCGGATCCTTCACGATCTCGCGGATCTTGTCATGGATGAACTCCGACGCGGTCCGATTGGCCTCGGCATCGGTGAGCAGGTCGACGAATTCGGCGCCGACCCCCAGAAATCCGCTGCGCTCGTAGGCTTCCTCGTAGCGCCGCCGACGTTCCTCGTCGGAGACGTCGAAGGCTTTGTCGGTGACCGGCCGATCGGGAATTCCGCCGGGCGAATGCCGGCACTCCTCACGGATCGCCACGTAGCGGTCCTTGACAGCGGCGACCTGGTCCGGGGCGAGTACACCGTTGCGGGCCGGCATCACATAGTTCGGAGTGCGCTGAAACACCGTGAGATGCTCGGCGACTTCCGCGATCAACGGAATCGCTTGCACGCCGGACGATCCGGTACCGATCACGGCCACGCGCTTGCCGGCGAGGTCGTCGAGGGAGATGTTCCACCGGCTGGTCGACACTCGCAGCCCGGTGAAGTTCTCCAGCCCCGGCACATCGAAGTCCTTGGGAGCGGACAGGCCGCCCGCGCCCGAGATCAGGTATCGGCCGCGACGCGTCTCGCCGTTGTCCAGCCGCACTTCCCACAGTCGGTCGCCCGCGTTCCACCTGGCACCGACCACACGCGTGTCGAACGTGAAGTACTTGCGCAGGTCGAAACGATCGGCGACGTGCTCCAGATACCTGAGGATCTCCGCCTGCGGAGCGAACCGCTCGCTCCAAGTCCATTCCTGTTGCAGCGCTTCGTCGAACGAATACGAGTAATAGATGCTCTCCACGTCGCAGCGGGCACCGGGATAGGTGTTCCAGAACCACGTGCCGCCGACACCGGGGCCGGCCTCGAAGCCCGCGAAGGTCCATCCGGCGGACGTGAGCCGGTGCGAAAGGTAAAGGCCACTGAAGCCGGCGCCCACGCAGAGTACGTCGACAATTTCGGCGGCCGAGGCGGCGGTGGGAGTGGAGGGGTTCATGGAAATTGCTGCTTTCATCCGAAGTAGTCATCTGTCCCGGTCAATTGACTCAGATGCTAGTAGAGCAGTGGTGCCAGTCACAGTCAAGAGGTTGGATAGCATTCGAAGCGATTTTCCCACCTGCGGCGTTGCACCTCGCGGCGAGTTGGTCAAATGACCCTGTCTTATGACCTCGAATCGAATTAGACCTGTACCAGGCGATCAAGTCACCGAACCGCCCGCGCTCTTGACACGGGCATGTAATGACGGTCACACTTCACGGAACTCGACGAGTAGTCGTCGAGTTTCCCGCAGGGACCACCTCTCACTCGGTCACGACCTTCCTGCGGCTCCTCCTTCGACAGGGCGCCCCTTTCACCGCGGGTTCATCGAGCCGTTGTCGAAGTCATTCCCGGAGAAAGCGAATTCGCATGAACTACACACGAATTGCCGCGTCCATTGCCGGCGGGACAGCGGTCGTCGGCCTCGCGTGCGGAACGGCCCATGCCACTTCCGATCGGCCCGACGCCCCCCAACCGATCGAGCCTGCCGCATCGCTGCATACGACACCGGCACCCGGCATCGACTACACCGAAAATACCGACGACAGTTCGGCTTTCGTCATCACACCGTTCGGCTCGCTGACGACGAGGGGGAACCAGTTCCAGGTACTCGACCAGCTCGGCGGGTACGTCGCCGGACAACCACTCACACGTGGGGTAGACCCTGCGCAATGGCCGTTGGCGGCCCGGCCGCAGCAGGACGGCAACGGTGCCGATGATGTGACATCCTCACCGCCGACTTCGTCCGTCCCGGAACCGAATCGGGAGATCGATGCGAGCGCCGATTTCAACGCGGCGTTGGGTCAGGCCGCCGTGCAATTCGGTCTCGCCACGGGCGTGGGCACGCTGGCGGGCGGTGTGGTCGGTATGGGCCTCGGTTGCGTGGGAGGGGCGCTGACCGGCGGCTTCCTCGCTATTCCGACGGGGCCGATCGCCGCGCCGGCAGCGGCACTGGGCTGCGTCATGGGCGCCTCGCTGGGCGCTGGGATCGGAGGGGTGACAGGTGCCGCGCTGCTCGGAATTCCGGTCGGCGTCGCCAGCGCGGTTCAGATGTACAACTCGCTGCACGCCGCAGGCGACATCTGAGGCCCGGACGGCATTGGCAGGCCCCGGGGCGGGAGGGTTTCGTCCCGGGGCTCGCGATCATTCTGAGAGGACACAATCGGCACGCCATGGAGCCGGCATCGATCCAGGACGCCGTCACAGAGATCCACTCCCGCGAATATGCTTGTGTTCCAACCTGTTTCAGAGTGGAAGATCCGGCGAATCGACGCCGACCACCCGGTCGCCACAGAAGACTCGGACCGACTCCGCAGGGCCGTGGCCACCGATGCCCGCCGACCCCCAGAAACTCTGCGCGGAGTCGTCGCCGAGATCGGCGACCTTGGCGCCGTTGATCCGCACCTCGCCGGACAGGATTCGCGCGCCGACGTCGATGGCTCGGTCGGTGTCACCGCCGAAGACGTAGGCATCCAGGCCGGACGGGTTCGCGTTGGCCACGCGCAGCGCCTCCTCGTCGGAGTCGACGGCGTGCAGGGTCACGACCGGACCGAACAGTTCCGAGGTGGCCGCGGCCCCCTCGATTCCGGTGGCAATGGTCGGGGAAAGGAAGAATCCCCCGAGTTCGGGCAGCCGAGCCGGCTGGTGAATGCTCGCACCCTTGGCTCGGAGTTCGCTGATCCGGTGCTGCAAGGTCGCGAAATGAGGCGCATTCGAGATCGGCCCGAGCTCGACGCTGTCGTCCAAGGAATGGCCAATCACGATTTTCGCGATCCGCTCGTTCAGCGCTTCCGCCAGGGGTTGCACCAGACTGCGGTGCGCCAGAACCTTGCCCGGTCCTTCACACCACTGGCCGTTGAGCTTGGTCATCCCCTCGAAGATGCCGTCGGCGGCGACGTCGATATCGGCATCATCGAGGACCAGCGCCGGGTTGTTGCCACCGAGCTCCAATTGCAGGACCTTGAAATCCTCGGCCGCCGCGCGTGCGATGGCGCGCCCGGCATGCGGGCCGCCGGTGAACGACACGATCTTCACGCGTGGATCTCCGGTGATCGCGGCCCCGACGTCGCCGCGCCCGTGTACGAGTTGCACAGTGCCGCTGGGTAATCCGGCTTCGATAAAGCACTCGACGACGATCTGCGCGCTGCTCGGCGCGTGTTCCGAGGGCTTCAGGATGACCGGGCATCCGGCCGCCACCGCACTGACCATCTTGGCCGCGGGAATGAAACTGGGACCGTTCCACGGCGTGAGGATCGCCGCCGGACCCCACGGGATCTTGTGCAGGCGAACGTCTCGGCCGCCGGCGGCCAAGGCGCGCACCCGCGGGATGGTTCGCAGGTCCGTCGCGGTGGCCCGGATGCGCGCGGGCAGGAAGGCCGCCGCCTTGCGGGTGTCACCGATCGGTACTCCGCTGGTCATGGCGTCGGTGCGCGCGATGTCCTCCACACGCCCTTCGATCAGGTCGGCAACACGCTCCAGGATTTCGGCGCACTCCTCGCGAGCGGCATCGTTCCAGCATCCACCGCGGTAGGAACGCTCGGCGTGGGCAAGTGCTCGTTCCACATCACGGTCGCTGGTGGTGACGGATCGGTGCAGATGCTCGCGGGTATTGGGGTCGAGGTTCCATTCGCCCGCGATCGTGTCGCATTCGATCCAGCTGTCGGCGATGTAGTTGACCGGCTCGGGGATCGACATGGTCGGATTCGTCATTCGATAACACCTCTACATTCGGGATAGGTTTCGGTACAGGGGGATTCAGGCCGCTACTGCTCCATATCGACCACGACGCGGGTCACGTCGCCGGATCGCATCACCTCGAAGCCCTTGTTGATCTCGCCGAAAGGGATCACCTGCGTCACCATCTCGTCGAGCAGCAGCCGCCCCTGCAGATACAGCTGGGCGAACTGCGCGATGTCTTGCCGTGCCTGCCCCGACCCCATATACGAGCCGATCACGCGCTTCTCGCCGAAGAAGAAGTCCGACGCGGGCAGCGTCAGCTGCGTGCCGTCCGGCGCGATGCCCACCAGACAGGCGGTGCCGGTCGGCCGCAGTACCGCCAGCGCGGTGGCCGCGGTACGGGCGGAACCGACCGCTTCGAAGGAGTAGTCGACCCCATCACCCAGCACACTCCGGATCTCGGCAGCCACGTCGGCGACACCACCGTCGACCACATGGGTTGCTCCATAGCCGCGCGCTGCCGCCAGCCGGGCCTGGTCGAGATCGACCGCGACGACAGCGGAAGCACCGGCCAGCCGTGCGCCCTGGATGATGGCCGAACCGACTCCGCCGCAACCGATTACCGCAACCGTGCTGCCCGGACGAACCCGCGCTCCTCGGAACACCGCCCCGACGCCGGTGATGACGCAGCACGACAGGAGGCATCCCACGTGTAGCGGCACCGCGTCGGGCACCTTCACCAGCGCGTTCTCCCGCATCAGGATGTGCCGTGAGAATGCGCCCACATCGCCGAGCCGTTCGACCGGCTGTCCACTGGGCAGCTGGTAGGCGGGCCGGGGACGGCGACGGATTTCGTCGACACGCTGACACTGTGTCGAGCGGCCTGCTTCGCAGTTGACGCAACGGCCGCAGGATGGCGTGAGGGCGCCGACGACCCGGTCCCCCGGCCGCAAACCGGACACCGCCGAACCGACCGCCTCGACCACACCCGCCACCTCGTGGCCCACGACCACCGGTAGCTCGGTCTGCACGGTCCCGGTCATATAGTGCAGATCGCTATGGCACAAGCCCACATTCGAGGCCGCGACGCGCACCTCGTTCGGTTCGGGATCATCCACGTGGATCGTGGTGATTTCCAATGGTTCGTCGATCGCGGTGAGCACTGCGGCTTCCGTGTTGATCATGGTCTGTCCAATCTGTCGTTCTTGTGTGCACGAGGTGGCGCGTCTTCTCGGCTCCGATCACCCCGAGCGTCGTGAAACTTCGTGATACCGGCGCTGAAAACACCGCTCTCCCAAGCTTTTTGCGCGGCGATGTCCTCGCGGGCAAAGGCCGACTCGATCACGTCCAGCGCCGGGCGCAGCAGGGCGAGGTGAAGTGCGGTCGTGTTGTTTTCCGGGGTCCACTCGACGACCAGATCGACCGCGCGCTCGAGCAGCCGGCCGGGTTCGACGATTTCGTCGAGGAGCCCGATCTCCAGCGCCTCCGTGGCGGCGACCCGCGGCGATCCGAGGACCATGCGCATCGCGTGGTTACCGACGAGACGGGTCAGCAGCACGCTCGAGGCGTTGGAGATGGCGATTCCGCGACTGTTCTCCGGTTGGAAGTATTCGGTCGCCGGCGTCCCGATCCGGGCATCGCAGCACAGGGTGATTTCCGATGCACCGCCCACGGCGAGACCGTTGACAGCCGCGACGACGGGAACCTTCGTCTGCAGGATCGCGCGGGTGATGTCGTGGAATGTGGTGACGGCTGCGCTCAGGTCCGCGTACGACGCCGGTGGTGTAGTGAGGTCTTCGCCTGCGGAGAAGGCTCGCCCTTTCCCGGTCAGGACGATTCCCCGCACGTCGTCGCCCGTTCCGAAGTTCCGGATTGCGCTCGCCAGGCGCAGCCTGGTGTCGACGTTCATCGCGTTCAGCTTTTCCGGCCGATGCAGGGTCAGGACGGCGACATCGCGTTGGATCCGGATGTCGAGGGAGTGTGCCGACGGGGCGCTCATCCGCGAGTTCCGTTCTCGCGCAAGTCGTAAACGATTCCCGGGCTTTCGGCGGCACGCGCCGCCAGCGCCGGCTTCGACACTCGCTCGGACGGGGTCCGCGGGAAATCATCGACGAATTCGACGTAGCGCGGGACTTTGAAACGGGCCAGCTCCTGGCGCGCTCGCTCGATGATGCGGGCAGCGGTCGCACGCTCGGCCGGGATGCCGGTAGCCAGCCGGATGTAGGCCTTGACCTCTTCTCCCAAGATATCGTCCGGTTCGCCGAGGACGGCTGCCGATACGACCGCGGCATCCTTTTCCAGGACGGCCTCGACCTCGGCACTCGCGATGTTCTCTCCTCCCCGCCGAACCATGTCCTTGATCCGGCCGACGAGGCGGTAGCGGCCGTCGCAGCTGCGAACGACGACGTCGCCGGTGTGCAGCCAGCCGTCGCGCAGGGTGCGTCCGGTGGCCTCGGCGCGGTTCCAGTAGCCCAGCATCATCGGTCTACCCGACAGGATCAGCTCGCCGGGTTCGCCGTCAGCCACGTCGATGCCGTCCGCGTTCACCACGCGCGCCCGCTTCGTGGGCACCGGCCGCCCGAGGTTCCCGCTTCCCACGTCGCCGGTATCTTCCGGAAGGCTGACGAGGTCGGAACCCGACTCGGTCAGACCGTAGATCTCCCGCCACGGCGCACCCCACCGCTCCTCCAGCTGTCGATGCAGTCCCGTCGGGATCCCCGAGCACATGATCAGCCGCAGGTCGTTCTCCCGGTCGTCGGGGCGCGGCGGCTGTTTGAACAGGAGGGTGGGCATCGCGCCGAGAACGTAGGTGAACGTCGCCCGATGGCGTCGGACGTCGGCGAAGAACCCCGAGGCGGAGAACCTCGGCAGTACCACCAGCGGCGCCCCGATCGTCAAGGCCAGAGCGGTATTCCACTGTGGGTCGATGTAGGAGAACGGCTGCGCGGTGAGCAGAACGTCGTCCGCGTGCAGGCCGGCGGCCGCCGCGCAGATCCAGCCCAGCCGGACCCAGTAGTCGTGAGTCAGCATGCACGCCTTGGGAAATCCGGTGGTTCCGGAGGTGTACTGCAGATTCGCGAGAGTGTCGCCGGTGACCGGCACATCGGGGGCCCGGTCGGGGAAATCCTCGGAGCCGTCGGCGGCGATATCGACAATGCGCAGACCCGACAGATCGCGCTCGGCGTGCGCCACGTCGCGCAGCAATTCCAGCTTCTCCCCTTCCGAGAAGACGACGCGGGCCCCCGAGTCGCGCAGGACGAAGGCCAGATCCGCCCTGCGATAGGAGGAGTTCACCGGTACCGTCACGGCGCCGGCCTTGAGCGTCGCCAACCAGATCACCGGCCACTGCACGAGATTGGGCAGCATGATCGCGACCCGGTCACCGGGTGCTATGCCGTCGACCTCGATGAGTCGACGGGCCAGGCGCGAGGTCCAGGCGTCGATACGACCGAACGTCCACGACTCGTCCCCGACCCGGAGGAACTCGCGATCCGGTGATGTCCGGGCACGCGTCGACAACAGTTCGACCAACGTCGCCGACGCCGGATCGTCCCCGAGGCGATCCCGGACGATCGCCGGCCGGCGGACCGCGTCCCGGGTCGATTCGATTGCGTTCACAGTTTCTCCTCGCGGTGTGATGCCGGCCATAACCGTAGCCGGATCATGGTCATTTGACCAAGCCAAATGACCGATTTCTGTGGTACGTCTGCCCCGCCGACCATGATCGGGCGGTTATGGACAGTGATATGTTCGAGTTAGACTTGATCAATCGCCCAACTCTTTCAGGAGGCAGCAGTGCCACGGATCCCTGCGACCGAACGGCGCAACGACCTCGTCAACGCAGCCATCCAGGTGATCGCCACCCACGGCGTCGACGGCGCCACCACCCGCCGTATCGCCGAACAAGCCGATGCACCGCTGGCGACCCTGCACTACTGCTTCGAGTCCAAGGAGGTTCTGTTCGCGTCGGTGTTCGAGCGAGTAGCCGCCCGGTACCAGGAGGTGATCATCGGCAGCGACGTGCACGGCGATGTGACGACCACCGCCAGGGAACTGCTGCGTGGAATCATGCGCTGGTACTTGGATTCGAAGGAATTCAGCGCCGCAACCATCGAGCTCATCAGCTGGGCGCAACGTCAAGAGGGAAACCCGGCAAGCATCGTCTACAACCAGGCCTATGCCGTCCTGCGCTCCATCCTCGGAGAGGCGAACAGCGACGGCGCGCTGTCCGCTGAAACGATCGATGACATCAGCTATGTCGTCGCCGCGCTCTCCGACGGATTCGCGATCAATTGCCTCCATTTCGGCAGTCCCGAGGAGGAAGCCCGGCGAATGGAGTTGAGCATCGCCGTCCTCGACTCGTGGCTGGCCGCGAAGCTCACGCCGCCGGCCTCGGCCACGCAGCCGACACCCGGACCTGAGGTCGAGCAGAAGACCGGACTGAGCGCGTTGGTCTCCTGGGTGAACGTCGGCTGAGTGCACCGATCGTCGCAGCCCTCGGCTACCACCGCCCGCTCGGCATCTCCGGGCAGGCCGGGCCGGCGCCCCGAAAGGCTTGTGCCGGCCCGGCATTCCGCTTGTGGCAGAAGGCGTTCTGTCCATGATCCGACGCCGCAGGCCTAGCTGCGCCGGCCGACGCACAACCGCTCGGCCGCTGCTCCGACGACCCAACTCAGGGCCCGGTCGTCCCGCTCCATCCACTCCGGATGCCACTGCACTCCCAGCACGGGAGCACCGGGGAGCTCGATCGACTCCACGACGCCGTCCACGGTCCGGCCCGTGACCACCAAGCCTTCGCCGCATTCGTCGACGGCCTGATGATGCCAGGAGTTGGTGACGGCGCGGTCTCCGAAGAGGGCCTGTGCGATCGATCCGGGCTGGAACGACACCACATGATCGTGGCCACCGTCGGTGAGCGCGGACCGCTCCGACAGATGCTGTACCGGTCCGGCGGGAAGATCGGGGATCAGCGTGCCACCTCGCGCCACATTCAGAATCTGAAGGCCGCGGCACACCCCGAGGACCGGGGTATCGCTCTCGATGGCCGCGCGCACGAGCGCCGATTCGTAGGCGTCCCGTTCCGGGTCGTGCACCGTCGGATCCGACCGCGCATCGATCGCACGCACCACCGACAGATCACCGCCCCAGCAAGCGGGATGGACGTCCTGCCCGCCGGTGACGACCACTCCGCTCAGCCAATGGCAGGCCGCGACGGGATCGGCGTCATAGGGCAGTAACACCGGGATCCCGCCCGCACGTGCGATGCGGTCCGAGAAGTCGGACATGAACGCGTCGGTGAGACGATCCGCGTATCGGGAGTCCAGCCCGTTGATCAGTCCCAAGCGGAACCGTCGGCCGGTGATGCCGATGAGCGGTCGCACGGCGGTCGCCGTCTCGCGTACCGCGGTCACGGGAACTCGAAGTAACGCGCGGACTCCCACTCCGAGAGTTCTGCGAACGGGTCACCGCCGCCGGTGTGGAATTGCATCCACTCCCATCGGCGAGTTCCGATCCAGTAGTCGACGAACTCGTCGCCGAGCAGTTCGCGGAGAAGAGGGTCCGCATCGAGCGCTTCGGCCGCCTTGGTGATGGTGTCCGGCAGGCGCTTGATTCCCGGCGGCATGCACCAGGCCATGTCGGATACCGGCTCAGGGGGCTCGATTTCGCGCTCGAGTCCGGCGATCACACCGGCCAGCACACCCGCCGTCGCGAGATAGAGGTTCGCGTCGGCGCCCGGAAGACGATACTCGAGCCGGGAGTAGGTACGGTGCCCGCACACGGCACGGACAGCGGTGGTCTTGTTGCTGATGCCCCAGCTGACGGTGACCGGTGGACCGCTGAGATCCACCAGCCGCCGGTAGGAAGTGATCTGCGGCAACACGATCGAGGTGTTGCCTTCCAGCGTGGCGAGCAGTCCGCCGATAGCGTGGCGCATCGTCACCGAGGGGCCGTCCGCGGCGTAGAACGCGTTCACGCCGTCGCGCTGCAGCGAGAGGTTGATGTGCGAGGCCTGTCCGTATCCTGCGGTGGGTTTGGCCATGAACGTGACCGAATGTCCCTGCTCGAATGCGACTTCACGCATCACCTGCCGCGCCCGCGCCCAGGCGTCGCACACCGCAATCGGTTCGCCCGGAACAAGATTGAGCTCCACCTGCCCGGCGGCATCCTCATCGCTCCACGCCTCCCACTCGATCCCGAGTTCGTCGAGGCGCCGGGACACCGCAGTCATGTAGTCGATCCAGTCCTTCGACTTCGCGAGGTGATAGGCGGTGCCCGCAGTCCCGCCGAGGGGAGTCAGATCGCGGTAGCCCTTGGCCCGCGCGTCGTGGATCGATTCCTCGAACAGGGTCGCCTCGATCTCGACGGCGATGGTCGCGACGTATCCCGACGTCGCCAACCGATCGACCATCTTGCGCAGCAGATTTCGCGGACAGATGGGTACCGGCGTGCCGTCTTTCAGCCAGTAGTCACCGATCACCGATTCCAGCCCCGGCTCCCACTCGACCAGGGTCGCCATGTCGGGTTTGAAGCTGACATCGTCGAGATGACCGCGCCACCCCGGATAGGCGAAGCCCATGCTGGGGGCATTGCCGAGGTCGAGGCCGAACAGCAGGTCGGCGAAATTGAATCCCGCCGGAGCGCTCGAATCGAACTTCTTCGGGGAGACGTTCTTACCGAGGAAGCATCCCTCGTGGTTGGTGGCCTCGAGCCGCACGGCCCGGACGTCGCGGCTGCGGATACCGAATTCCGAAGCAGCGGTGGAGATTTCAGACATCGAAACGAGCCTTCCAGGATGCGCCGATCATGACGGACAGCTGAGAGAGGGTGCCTTGGACCCCGAGGGCACCGGTGGCGAGGGTCGCGAACAGATCGTCCGCACCGGAGAAGACACCGGCCAGCGTCTCGGGCGCGCCGGCGATCACATAGTGGGTCTCCCCCTCACCGCAGACAGCCTGTTCCACTCCCTCGGGCCCCTCGGTGACAGCGATGAGGACGTCCGGGACGCCGGGCACCGACCGCGACACGGTCCAGAAGTGCTCGGCGGCTGTGCGCCAATCGGGTAGCGGCGGCCTCAACGCAGTCAAGGCGTCGGCGGCAGGTTCCTGATCACCGACCGGGTCGCCGACCGGGGCGAACCTTGCGTTCAGGTCGACGGTGGCGATGGCGTCGGCGTCGTCCAGGACCCCGCTCGACACCTCGACGCCCCCGTCACCATCGAAGACGATCGTCGCGGATTGCGGCGTGTCGTGTGAGCGGATCGCCACCGTCGCAGCGGCTCGCCGCAGCGCCGGCAAGGCGTGGCCGGCGCGGGCGGAATCGCGCAGCGTCCGGCCGATCAGCCGGACGATCGGTGTGGCGTCCTCCTCGATCCGTATGTCGATACCTCCGGCCGCGGCGGCGCTCGGCACCACGCGGTCGATCGTGGTTTCGGTCATCTTCCAGTCCTTTCGACTCCGCGAGATCGTGTGGCGCGCGCTGCTGCAGATCTCGAATAGAACGCGACCGTCATAGTCGTCTGTCTGGGTCACGTGACTATGATCGTGAGGCACAGATCACTCGTTGTCAAACACTCGAATAGGAACGCCGATGCACATATCGCCACCCACGTACTGGGATCTGCTGGATACAGACGCACAAATCGCCGCGCGGGCCATGGCGGCCGCACTCCCGAAGCCGCTCCGGGAGCTCGGACCCGAAACCGCCCGGGAGCTCCTGGCGACACCACCGCGGCCACAGCCCATGAACACAGTCGGTAACGTGGAGAATCGCGAAATACCCTCCAGGGCAGGAAATTTGGCCGCGCGGATATATCGGGACACCGCCGCGACGGACGCCCCCGCTCTGCTCTACATGCACGGTGGCGGGTTCATACTCGGCACTCTGGACGGCGTCGACGAGCTCTGCCGGGTCATCGCGGCTCGTTCGGGTTTCGTCGTCGTCTCACTGGCCTATCGGCTGGCTCCCGAGAATCCGTATCCCGCGGCGCTCGACGACTGCCTCGACACATACTCGTGGCTCCGCGAGCATGCGCGCGACCTCGGCATCGATCCCGACTTCATCGCGGTGGGCGGCGATTCCGCGGGCGGGGCCCTCGCGGCCGGACTCTGCCTTGCGCTCCGCGACAGCGAGCAGCCGCTGCCGATGTCACAGGTACTGGCATACCCGCCGGTCGACGATTCCTTCGCCACCTCGTCGTGGACAGAGTTCGCCGACGCGCCGCTGCTGACCAGCGCAGATGCCAAATGGCTCATCGAGCAGTACCGCGGCCACGACTACCGGGACCATACCGACCCGCTGGCCGCACCGATGCGCGCGAAGTCGCTCCACGGCTTGCCGCCGGCATTGATTCTCACCGCGGAAGTCGACCCGATCCGCGACGATGCGGAGGCCTACGCCGCACGTTTACGCCGGAACGGCGTTGCGGTCACGACGATCCGCTACCCGGGCGTGTTCCACGGATTCTTCACCGAAGTGGGCGTCTTCGCGAAGACGGAGCAGGCCATCGAGGACGTGTGCGCGTACCTGCGCAGCTGGGCTCGACGGCAGCACAACGGGGGCATCCTTCCGAACATTGTCATTTGATCAATTAGCAAACTGCCAGGTGGGGCGACCAGACAACCAGAGAAACACCGTTTGTTTTGCAAAGAGTTGGTCAAATACCTTGATCACATGACTACGTTCCTTCTACCGTATGGCGCGGATCACAACTCGGCGCGGTGACTGCCCGCAAGTGCGCGGATGAGGCCGCCGGTTTCTACGGAGAACGAACCATGACTGAGATCAATGAAACGACCGGCCCCGGCCGGAATTCGACCGCCGGGGCTACCCCGCCGAGGGGGGTGCTGATCGGAGTCGGTGCCCTGCTGGTCACCCTGACCAACGCGATCATCTTCGTCCTGCCGCCGCTGCTGCCGATCATTCAGGCGCAGTACGGACTTGCCACGGTCTCCGAAACCACATGGATCTACACCGTTCTCACGCTCGGCGGCGGGGCCGGCTTCATTCTGCTGCCGCGGCTCGCCGACGTATTCGGCGACCGTAACGCGACCGTGTTCGCCGCTGGATGCCTCACGCTGGGAGCGCTCGTCCCCGCCCTCGGCGATTCGTACCCCGCCCTTCTTATCGGTGCCGCCCTGATGGGGATCGGCGGGGCGGCGCAGCTGCTGCCCTTGGGATTTCTGCGACGGAACCTGGCCGACAACGGAGTCGCGACGGCGGTCAAGGTTCTAGTTGTCGCCACCGGGATAGGCATCGTCGTCGGCATGATCGGTGGCGGCCTGATCGTCGAGGACCTGTCCCTGCGTAGCTTCTTCTGCATCCTCACTGCCGCCTTCGCGGTGACGACGGTCGTGTCGTTCGTCGTCATCCCCCACTCGCCGCCGGCGGAGCCTTCCGGTCGGATCGGCGCGCTGGGTACGGTGTGGATGATCGCGTGGGTGGCCGCTCTGCTGCTGGCTTTGACCCAAGGATTGGTGTGGGGTGCCGGGGCGCTCATCCCCCTGGCCGCCGGTGTCGTCGGTGGCGCCCTGTGGGTGCGCGTCGAACGTAGATCCTCGGCAGCGGTATTCGACGTCGCCATGCTGAAAGCGCCCTTCGTCGCCGCGGCAAGTGTGTCGATCACCTTGTTCGCCGCAGTGAACGCGGCATTCCTGTTGCTGCTCAGCACCTACAGCCAGGTCGATCCCGATTCTCTCGCCCCCTCGGACGCGTATGGGCTCGGACTCTCCGCGCTGCACACCGGGCTACTCATGGTGCCGTTCGCCGTGCTGTTCCGGGTCGGAGGCCGCGTGGCCGAGGGGCCGATCGCCAAGGGACACGCCGCCCGCGTCTTCGTGGTCGGAGCACTCATCTGTGTCGCCGGACTCGCCTGGCTGGCGCTCGCCCACGACCGCCCGTGGCAGTACCTCGTGGGCGCCGGCGTCATCGGACTGGGCTGCAGCATGGGCTACGCCGCGGGCTTCACCGTGGTGCAGATCGCGGTACCCGAAGAGAAGGCCGGAATGGCCGCCGGCGTCGCGGGTACGTCCATGGCCGTCGGTTTCGCGTTCGGCACGGCACTGATCACCGGTGTCCTCAGCGCCTCGGTCGTCCACGTTCTCGGAACGGACGTCGGTGTCGCACGAGAGAGCTTGTACGGCACGAGTTACTGGATCTCGGCCGCCTTCGCCGCACTTGTTCCGGTGACTGTCCTGATCTCCCGTGCCCGTGCTCGCCGACGCGCCGCAGTTTCCGTGGCCTGAACGCAGAACACTTCCGACCATGACGGTTTCGAAACGAGGATCAGCGAAGTGAACACGGACAACGTCGAATACACCACCTTCACCGGGTGGATCGAACCGCCCGATGATGTCCGCCCGGCCTTGAACAACGACGTCACCTGCGCGGTAGCAGTCGTGGGCGGCGGCTTGAACGGGATGTCGACGGCATTGCGGCTGGCCGAGCGTGGCCGGGACGTGGTCTTGCTGGAAGCCGAATTCTGCGGGCACGGAGCCAGTTCCCGCAATGCGGGCCAACTGCCGGGTGCCCCGGAGGCGACATCCAGCTTCTGAATCTCCTCTACCCGAAGAAACTGCCGCGCATCGTGCAGTTCGCAGATCACGCCGAGCACCACGTCGAAGATATGATCACAGCACACGACATCGAGTGTGAATTCGAAGCGACCGGCAATGTCGCAGTGGCGGTTTCGCGCGGACAGCTGGGACGTGCGCGCCGCGTGGCCAAGATTCTGCAGCGGGCCGGCGCCAAGGCCGAATTCGGTACGAGCGCGGAGCTGGGCATCCCTCGCGGATTTCTCGGCGGGATGCGCGAGGCCACCGGCGGAACGATGAATCCGGGAAGGTTCACCAGGGGTGTGCGCGGAGCGGTCCTTGCTTCCAGCGCACAGGTTTTCGAACAGACCCGGGTCACCGACGTCACGCGAGAAGGCAAACACGTCGTCATCCGCACGCCCGGCGGTCTGGTGCGGGCCGACACGGTCGTCCTCGCGACGAATGCTTACGGCGGCGAGTTGGCAATCACCCCCAAGCACCTGTCCGCGCCCATCTGGGTGGTCGAGGGGGAGACCGAGCCGATCGACCCCGCTCGTCTGGCCGCGCTGGGGTGGACCAGCCGCGCCGGGCTGATCACCCAGCACAACTTGATGGAGAACTACCGGCTCACCGCGCGCAACACAATCGTTTTCGGTGTTCGCCGGATCGAACGAGGAAAGCCTGGCCCGCTGCCTACCAAGCAACCGGATCCGGGGCTCGTCGCCGAACTGGCCCACGCCTTCGCCACACGATTCCCGGCACTGTCCGACGTCGCGGTCGCTCGGGCGTGGGGAGGCTGGATCGCAATCACCTCCTCGTGGCTGCCACTCGCCGGTCGGATCGACGACAACATCCTCTACTCGATCGCCTGCAACGGCCACGGATTGGCCCAGGCGCCCTACCTCGGATCGCTGATGGCGGACCTGATCGTCGACGGGAAGCCGCACGAGGATCTGCAGGCACTGTGGCAGCAAAAGCCGAAGTTTCCACCCCCGATGATGATAGGCCCGTGGGGATTACGCACCATCTGGGCCGTCGATCGGTTCAACGATCTAGTGAACGGGAGCCGACGTAACGCGAGGCGGGGCTCCACACCGGTGAGCTGAGGGAGCGAAACAAGGGCCCAGTTCATAGGCTCGCGATAGAGCGGTCCGGTTCGCGGCTGCCGAGTGTCGGCCAGCCCTTCCGTGCGTCCGCGCCCACTCAGCCGGCGTCGCTGCGGACTCCCCCACGTCCGTCCGATCTCGACACCTGGCGATGGACCAACCAGGAGTAACTAGCTCAACGAAGCATCCCCCCGACGACAGGAGCGCCTACCGAATCCAATGACCACGGAAAACACATTTGTCACACCTGCATCAAAAGACACAAAACACCCAGCTCGGTTCGAAACAGGAAAACGACCATATTTCCGCAGGTCAGATGGCTGCACAGGCCAAAAGCCGACCCAGACACCACGAAGGGCCAGAACACAGAAAGTCTCTGACCAGGCAGTATAAGAATTGTGGACCTGGCTGGGCGTTACGCGAAACGGGATGACCTGCGGAAACTCGAAAACCTCACGGCTGGAATCCAATCCGACAGCCTCGAACGCTGGCGACGGCCGCGGAAATCGGCCACACCGGCGCAGGCCAAGCCGACCCGGAACATCCGACGCCGACTCCCCCGCCACACCATCGACCAACTCGTCCAGACCTACCGCGGCGGCGCAACCACACTCGAACTCGCCGCCCGATACGACATCTCCAAAACAGCCGTCCTGAACCTGCTCACCCGAGAAGGCGTCACCCGCCGGCATCAACCTCTCACCGACGCCGACATCGAACACCTCGAACATCTCTACCTCGCCGGCCACTCCCTCGCCTCATGCAGCCGACTCACCGGAACACCCGCCACCACAATCAAAGACGCACTCCGCGAACGCGGAACTCCCATGCGCCCGGCCGGAGGAAACCACAACAACTGAATGTGCATCTGCTCCGATTTCGGAGCCACATCGAATCGCATTGCCGCACTCGCCGACCCCTCGGCGGGCGCCAGCATGAGACATCGCTGTCGACACGCGCGAACGCGTTACAATTTCATGCCGATAGCCAATGGGCAGCAAACCTTCGGACCATCGGGACAGCTGTGGAGCGTGCGACATAGAGACTGTTCTCAAGGCCCGTTGAACAGTCGCTCGCATGGCATGCGTGGCAGCAGTTCCAAGTCTCGGGCCGGGGTCCGCACCAATTCGACCGAGTACCACCGTCTGCGGGCCCACTCGTCTATCAAATTTCGTGCGGCTGTCGCCGTCACCCTGTAGTCGAAGAGCGCCCCGCCGAGCCAGATCCTCAGGTGGACGTCTCCTTCGCTCGAGTGCCGTGTCGCAGTCGGCATCCATCAACCGCCTTGCTCATCGAGTTGCGAATGGGATTCAGGCACCCTGCGCCGGGGCTCGGCCGGTGCACAGCCGAACCCCGGTGCGCTGCAGCTACTTTGCCGAAGGTGCGGGCTGGTTCACGGTCGTGAAGTACTGCACCGCCGCCATGATGGCAATCGGTGCGGTCACGAAGAGTTGGCCCGCGGCGGTTCCCAGCGCGCCGACCGCGACGATGCCGCCGAGGCATCCGATCGCGGCGGCAGGCAGGAACCCACCGAACAATCCGATGATCGCCGCCGCGGCGACAGTCGCCCCTGCGATGCCGCCGAGCACGCAACCGACGGCAGCGCCGCCGAGACCACCGACGAGTGTGCCGATGGTGGCGCCGGTAAGGATTGTGCTCGAGAGCCGGCTCCAGGCGGCCTGTTCACGGTCGTACTCGTTTTTCCACGGCGCCTGGTTCTCGAAGGGCAGCGCCACCGGCCGATATACCGCGTGCCGCAGGTCGAATTGCGGGGTGAGAACGGCGCGGTTGCCGTGAATGTCGGCGGCGACCGGGAACACGAAGTCGTCGACGCGGAACGAGAGTTCGGCGCCGGCCAGAACCGGGCCGCCGCCCTCGGGTCGGATGGTGAGGACACCGTGGTCGGTGGATATTGTTCCCGCGGAGTCGGTTTCGATGACGGCGGAGGTCGGTGTCAGGGTGGCGGTGTAGCCCACTTGTGTGGGTGCGTGTCCGGTATCCGCGGACGCGGTGGCGCAGGAGCCGCTGATGGCGGCGGCCAGCAGGGCCGAGGTGACGACGGTTTTCCTCATCTTTTTCCTTACTTTCCGGGGAGTGCTGTCACACCGCTGCGGGTGTGTCGTCGCGGGGGTCTGTGATCGGTTCGGCCGCAATGTCTTCGGCGCCGGTCCCGGCGCGCGGCAGCAGCAAGGCCACCAGCGCCGCGAGGGCGAAGAATCCGGCGCACACGATGAGGCCGCCGCGGAATCCGATGCCGGTGGCCAGTCCTGCCAGGATGAACGGCGCCAGCGCGGAGACTCCGCGCCCGACGTTGAAACAGAATCCGGCGCCGGTGGCGCGTGCCCTCGTCGGGAACAGTTCGCCGAGGTAGGAGCCGAACAGGCCGAAGAATGCGGTGAACGCACCGAATACCGGTCCCATCCACAGCAGCGCGGTCTGGTGTGTGGTGAGTGCGTAGATCGGCAGTGTGAGCGCGACTCCGAGCAGCGTGAGCACGATCGTCCTGTGCCGGCCGATGCGGTCGGCGAGGAGACCGAAACCGTTGTAGCCGAGGAACATTCCTACGTTCAGGACGGTCATGAAGGTCGCGACCGAGCTGGACGGCAGATCACGCTCGGTAGTGAGGTATGTCGGCAGCCAGGTCGTGGCGCCCCAATAGCCGAACAGGGCCAAGGCAGCCATGACGGTACCCAGCACGGTCCGGCGCCGTAGCGAGGAACTCAGAACGTCGCGGACCGACACGACTTCGGCATCGGTGTGGGCTTTCTCCGCTGCCCAGCTTTCGGATTCGGCGAAGAAGAGCAGTACCACACCGACGGGCAGGATTACCGCGGCGCCGGCGACCAGGAACATCAGGCGCCAGTCCGGCAGGAACCAGCCGGCGACGGTGGCGGCCATGGCACCACCGGCCGGGAAGGCACTGATCACGAATGCCGCCGCGCGGCCGCGGCGCTCTTCGGGCCAGGTCTCGACCACGTACGCCGAGACGACACTCCACACGGCACCGAGCCCCACTCCGGCGAGGAATCGCAGTAACAGGACCGTTTCGTAGTTGGGTGCGATCGCGATCGCGGCGGTGAAGGCACCGAAGGTGAGCAGCGAAGCCACGAGTGCTTTCTTCCGGCCGAAGTTGTCGGCTACATAGCCGCCGAGGACGCTGCTGACACCGATGCCGATCAGGGTCGCGGTGGCCAGAAGTCCACCCTGGGAGATCGTCAGCCCCATGTCCTTGCGGATGGTCGGTAGCGCCATGGAGAGCAGGACAATCTCCAGTGCGTCGAACAGGTAGGCGAGAAAGCACCCGCCGAGCACGATCCAACGACTACGTCGCATCGTTGTACCTCCAATATGAGCTGCCAGGGCTCATCGAGCGCGGGCAGCGGTGATCGTCGAAACCGGGGGCGAGCGCTCCCCGCAGGTATGGGTCGGTCCCGGCCGATGAATCGCCGAGGCGCAGCCGGACAGAAGGTGTTGTCGTAGGAGTGCGATCCGGACGAGTACAGTCCGGCGCCACGCCGTGTTCAGCATCATTAAACATCTGTTGCGTGATGTCAACCACAGACGAACAGTCCGACAAATAAGCTCCATCGCGTAAGAGTGGACGGGCAGACCGGTAAGACCGCGCCATATCCAGTATAGGTTGCAGATTCGATGCGGTCCGCCACGGCGAATACATCAGGAACGGCAGACGGCTCGTATCCGCCGTCTGTACGGGTACCGTTTATTGGAGATAAACGGCTAGTGTTCACCGAGGATTGATTAGCCGGGCGAGTAGACAGGGGTGCCTCATGCAGGACCGGATCGGCCAGGCTTTGAAGCAGGCGCGCCTGGATCGAGGTTTGAGCTTGCGCGCGCTGGCCGCGGCGGCCGGAATCTCCGCTAGTCAGCTGTCGCAGATCGAGAACAACAAGTCCCAGCCGTCGGTGAGCACTCTCTATGCTCTGGTCAATCGTCTCGAGGTCTCACTCGACGAGTTGCTGGGGATCTCGTACGGTCGCACCGCCTCCGGTGCGGAACCGGCGCACGAGTCGTCGACGGGCACGACTCGGCCGAGCGGAGTCGTTCAACGTGCGGCGGACAACCCGGTGCTGGAGATGGCCAACGGGGTTCGCTGGGAAAGGCTCGCGGTGGGGTCGGGGGCCGGTGCGGACACTCTGCTGGTCACATACGAACCCGGCGCTGCGAGCTCGGTGGATCGAATGCCGATGCGGCACTCCGGAACCGAGTACGCCTACCTCTTCTCCGGGGAATTGACGTTGCTGCTGGATTTCGACAAATACACGGTCAGCGCCGGCGACTCACTCTGCTTCGACTCCACTCGCCCGCACATGTACGTCAATCAGTCCGACCAGCGCGCGAGCGGAGTGTGGTTCGTCACCGGCCGCCACGAATCCGGCCCGACCCGGGAATGGGTCGACGCGCAACTCGGTGAGACCGGCCCCGAATCACCACCACGAGTGACGAATGCGGCCGATGCGCTGGATCTGCTCGGCACCGCGACGACGCGTTCCCACCCGACTCGATCAGGCCGCGGCAGCTAGACCTTCGGTTCATTCAGCGAAAGATGCTGCGATGGAACATCTTTCGTCGCGGTCAGTCTCTTGATGACGTCCAGGCTTCGGGTGAGGTGTGGTTCGGTTCTGCCGGCGCGGTAGGCGAGAGCGAGCCCGACGGTGGTGGTCGGTCGTAGCGGGCGGTAGGTTACGCCGTCGAGGGCGAGCGCGGATACCGGTGCGGGCACGATCGCGACGCCGAGTCCGCCGGCGACGAGAGTGACCAGAGTCGAGGTTTCGCCGACCTGGTATCGGATGCGGGGTTGGATGCCGGCGTCGCGCAGCATTCGCATCACGACGCCGTACATGACCGATGCCCGGTCGGCGGAGTGCACGATGAGGTCGGTGTCGGCGAGCTCGCGGGCATCTACGTGCGCGAGTGCGGCGAGGGGATGGTCGGAGGGCGTGGCGAGCACGAGTTCGTCGTCGCGGAGCGGCTCGACGGCCAGGGAACGGTCGGTGACCGGTGGGCGCAGCAGCGCGATGTCGACGGCGCCGGTGCGCAGCGCCTCGATCTGGTCGGGGACCAGCATCTCACCGCGGAAGGCGAACTCGACTCCGGGCAGTTCGGTAGCGAGGTGACGCGACAGCGTCGGCAACAGGGAGGATGTCGCCGAGCCGACGCAGCCGATGGTCAAGTGCCCGACGGAGCCCGCCGCAACCAGTTGCACCTCGCGTGCGGCGTCGTCGAGCGAGGCGAGGATCTGCCGTGCGCGGGCGAGGTAGGCGGCCCCGGCGGCGGTGAGCTCCACCTTGCGGGTTGTGCGTTCGAACAGGAGCACGCCCAGATTCGCTTCCAGCTGGCGGATCTGTTGCGATAGCGGCGGCTGAGCTATGTGCAGGCGCGCGGCGGCCCGCCCGAAGTGCTGTTCCTCGGCGACAGCGACGAAGTAACGCAGGTGCCGAACATCCATATCGAAAACATCCTAATCGTGCGCAGAATAGATACTTCACGATATAAACACTGGACTCTAACGTCGAAGCGGTGACCGAAGCTCTCCTCTACACCGCGGTGCGAACCCCGTTCGGCCGCTTCAACGGCGCGCTGGCCGGAACCAGGCCCGACGACCTCGCCGCCGCTGTCATCCATGCCACGCTCGCAAAAACGCCCCGACTGGATCCGGCGGCGATCGACGAGGTCGTGTGGGGCAACGCCAACGGCGCCGGTGAGGACAACCGCAACGTCGGCCGCATGGCGGCGCTTCTGGCCGGAGTTCCGGTCAGCGTTGCCGCCACCACCGTCAACCGGCTCTGCGGATCAGGGCTCGATGCGGCGATGATCGGTTCCCGGCAGATCGAAACCGGCGACGCGACCCTCGTGTTGACCGGCGGCGTCGAATCGATGACCCGCGCGCCATGGGTATTGCCCAAACCGGGCCGCACATTCCCCGCCGGGGACGCGACACTGGTGTCCACAACGCTGGGCTGGCGACTGGTCAACCCACGCATGCCGGCGGAGTGGACGGTCAGCCTCGGCGAGGCCAACGAGCAACTCGCGCAACGATTTTCGATCAGCCGCGAACGGCAGGACACCTTCGCGGTCCGCTCCCACGCTCTCGCGGCCGCCGCATGGGACGACGGGTTCTACGACGACCTCGTCGTGCCCGTCGAGGGCGTGGAATTGCTGCGCGACGAGGGCATCCGCCCCGATGCGACCCTCGACAAGGTGGCAGGGCTGAAGCCGAGTTTCCGCCCCGACGGGACGATCACCGCCGGCAATGCCTCACCGCTGAGCGACGGCGCCTCGGCTGTCCTGCTGGGCAGTTCGGCCGCCGCCGACCTGATCGGGGTGGCTCCGGTGGCCAGGATCGCGGGCCGCGGCGCCCACGCCGTGGAACCGCAGGCGTTCGGTTACGCACCGGTCGAGGCCGCCAACCGGGCGCTCGCGCGGGCGGGTATCGACTGGGGCCAGGTCGGTGCCGTCGAACTCAACGAAGCGTTCGCGGTGCAATCACTGGCGTGTGTGGACGCCTGGAACATCGACCCCGAGATCGTCAACACCCGTGGCGGCGCGATCGCCCTCGGCCACCCGCTGGGCGCCTCCGGCGGTCGCATCCTCGCCACACTCTCGAAGGTGCTGCGCGAACGCCATGAACGCTGGGGCGTCGCCGCGATCTGCATCGGCGTCGGCCAAGGCCTGGCCGTCGTGCTGGAAAACCTGGAGGCCACCCGATGAGCGCCGCCCTCTGCCCCAGCACCGACGACGCGGTCGCCGGAATCGCGGACGGTGCAACAGTATTGATCGGTGGATTCGGCTTGGCGGGAATGCCGTTCGATCTCATCGACGCGCTGATCCGCCACGGCGCCACCGACCTCACGATCGTGTCCAACAACGCCGGAAACGGCGACGTCGGCGTCGCCGCGCTACTCGCGGCAGGCCGCGTGCGCAAGGTGATCTGCTCGTTCCCCCGCCAAAGCGACTCCTACGTCTTCGATCGCCTCTACCGCGCGGGCGAGGTCGAACTCGAGGTCGTTCCGCAGGGCACACTCGCCGAAAGAATGCGCGCCGCCGGTGCGGGCATCGGCGCCTTCTACTGCCCCACCGGCGTCGGCACGATACTGGCCGAAGGCAAGGAAACCCGCACCATCGACGGCCGCGACCACGTCCTGGAAATGCCATTGCGCGGCGACATCGCCCTGATCGCCGCCCACCGCGCCGACACGCTCGGCAACCTCGTCTACCGCAAAACCGCCCGCAACTTCGGCCCCGTCATGGCCACCGCGGCCACCACCACCGTCGTCCAGGTCGCCGACATCGTACCGGCCGGCACCCTCGACCCCGAAGCGATCGTGACACCCGGCATCTACGTCGACCGCATCGTGGCGACTCAGGCCCGTCACTACACCGTGCAAGGAGCCCGCTGACATGGCCCTGACCTCCGACCAACTCGCCGCCCGCATCGCCCGAGACATCCCCCGCGGCGCCTACGTCAACCTCGGCATCGGCCAACCCACCAAGATCGCCGACCACCTGACCCTGGAACTCGGCGTCACCCTGCACACCGAGAACGGCATGCTCGGCATGGGCCCCGCCGCCACCGGCCACGACATCGACCCCGACCTCACCAACGCCGGCAAAGTACCGGTCACCGAACTGCCCGGCGCCGCCTACTTCCACCACGCCGACTCCTTCGCCATGATGCGCGGCGGCCACCTCGACGTCTGCGTCCTCGGCGCCTTCCAAGTCAGCGCGACCGGCGATCTCGCCAACTGGCACACCGGCCAACCCGACGCTATCCCGGCAGTCGGCGGAGCCATGGACCTCGCCATCGGCGCGAAACGCGTCTTCGTGATGATGACCCTGTTCGACAAATCCGGACGCCCGAAACTCGTCCCCGAATGCAGCTACCCCCTCACCGGCATCAACTGCGTCAGCCGCGTCTACACCGACCACGCCATCTTCGACATCACCGCTCACGGCGTCGAGGTACGCGAGACCTTCGCGACAGGTCTGGACGAACTACGAAACCGCCTCGCTCTGCCCCTCGAATTCGCTGCCGGACATCAAGTCCCGTGACGTGCTGAGCCTGGCGGACACGCTCCGATAGTTCGCAACCGAACATCTCGTTCGGGCTGTTCAACCAATTTCCCAGGAGGCCAAGGGTGCGCACACCCACGCATTTCTTTCGGTACGTCGCGTTGGGCGACAGCCAGAGTGAGGGACTCGGCGACGGCGATGAAAGCACGGGACTCGTCGGCCTGGCCGACCGGCTCGCCGCGACGATGACCGCGTCCAATCCTGCGTTGCAGTATGCGAATCTGGCCGTGCGAGGCAAGCTCGCAAGCCAAGTCCGCTACGAACAGCTCGACGCTGCGATAGCGCTTCAGCCGGATGTCGCCACGGTGATCGCCGGCGGGAACGACCTGTTGCGACCGAACTTCGACGCCGAGGCCGTCGGTGAGCATCTCGAGGCGGCATTCGCGCAGCTGACCGCCCAGGGTGCGGTCGTGGCGACTGTGACATTTCCCGATGTCGCTCGCGTCATTCCGTTGGCCCGGGTGCTCGGCCCGCGCACAGCCGCGCTCAACGAGGTGATCCGGGATGCGGCCGCTCGCCATGGCGTGCTGGTGGCAGGAACCGGTGACCACGACGTGATGACCGATCCGCGCATGTGGTCCTGGGACCGTTTGCACGCCACCCCGCTGGGGCACCAGCGTTTCGCCGACGCACTGGCCCAGGTCCTGCACCTGCCGGGGTCCGGCAACGGCTGGACCGAACCGCTTCCGTCCGCTGCACCACAACTCGGCACCGCCGCGGCCGTTACCGCCGAACTGCGCTGGGTAACAGGCTTTCTGACACCGTGGCTGCTTCGCCGCCTCACCGGCAGGTCCTCCGGCGACGGGCGAGTCGCCAAACGTCCACATCTGGGCCCGGTCGATCTCATTCCGAACGCATCGGTCTGAGCGACGAAACAACCGCGGCGGCACGACTCGGACCGGTCCGAGTCGTGCCGCCGTCGAATCACATCCGTATGCGTTCGCGACAGGACAACGACGGTCACCTGGGTGAGTGCCCACCCCGTCGTCAACTATCGTCCGGTGCCGAACCGATCAGCCACCCAGTCCGCGATGAAGTCGACTGTGGCCGACATATTGTCAGCGGCGCAGTGTTCGACTCCCCCGTCGTCGAGGGTCATGATCTTCAGCTGCCGGTTCGGCGAATTGACGGCTGCGTCGTACTGCTTCTGCGCCATGGCCGGCGAAACTTGGCGATCGTTGCCGCCATGGACCACCAGAAGAGGGACCTCGATCTTCGCGCTAACCTCGGCCATCGTCAGCGACGCGGCGAAGTCGACGAACTCGTCCACCGACTTCTTTCCGAACACCCACATCACGTGCTCCCAAAAATGCGCTACCGACGGCTCCGCGGTTCCCGTGCGTTGACGCTCCCGACGGGTGCGCTGCAATTCACCCCAGTCGTAGATGGCGCCCCACGCGGCACAGAGGCTGAATCGGGGTTCGAAGGCGGCGGCGCGGGGTGCGAAGTAGCCGCCGAGCGACCAGCCGCCGACGCCGATCCGCTCCGTGTCGCAGTCGGACCGCTCGGCAAGGTAGTCGACGCAGGCGGACCCGTAGCGCTCGGCCTCGGCGATGCCGGTCATCCCATGGAGTCGCAGTGGCTCCCCTGTGCCGGGCTGGTCGATGATGAGGGTGGAAATTCCGCGCTTGCGGTATTGCTGGGCCAGGCCGGTGCCGTAGACCATCTCCTTGGTCGAGTCGAGGCCGTTGAACTGCACCATGTATGGCGTCGGGCCATCGCCGTCCGCTGGTAGGAGCAGGCCGGGCAAGGTGGTGTCGATATCGCCGTCACGGTACGGAACTTCGACGAACTCACACCGATCACCACCGAGCTCGACCGACCTACGGAAGCAGTCGAGACCGTTACGGTAAGCCACTGTCCACGGCTCGAACGACCGGCTCTGCATCCGCTCTGCGGTCAGGTAGCAGATCGATGCACGGCGGTATCTCGTCGCCGCCGAAAGCTTATGGCCCGCAGTAACATCCACGTCGGCCTGCCGGCGGACGCGATCCGCGACCGCGCACAGGCTCGCGAACAACTGCCCCGAATCCGGTTCGGCACCGATCAGGGGGCGGCATACTTCGTCGATCTCCCCGATCGCGGCGCCCTGCGCGAGCGCCAGATTGATCGAGAGATTCCAGACGTAATTTCCCGGGCAGGGCTCGAACACCGCTGGGCTCCTTACTATTTCATCGTGTCAGTCCGAGAAGTGCCGAGGTGAGTCCCAGGTCGGGCCCGAAGTCTTCCAAGCGGCCCGTGCGGCAGCCGTCCGATCGCATCTGGATGCGTTCACAGAAGAGGCTGACGACCTCGCCGGTGAGCGCGGTGCCGAGCACGACATGGCCGCGCATGAATCCCTGGCTTCGGTTCATCGATCGGTCGAGGTTTTGCAGCAGCAGCGGAGCGAGGTCCACCGTTTCCGTCACTCCGGCGGCGTTGGCGCGCAGCTGGGCCGTGACGCTGGTCAGGTTCGACAGTGTTCCCGCGAGCTGGTCCTGATACCGGCTCAGGGTTCCGCTGGTGTTGGCCAGCATCCCGTTGAGCTGGTCGAGAGTTGCTTGCAGTCCTGGTGCTTGTTCGGCCAGCAAGTTCGACAGCTGTGTCATTGTGTCGCTGAACTCGCGCACCGAATGGTCGTTGTCGGCCAGCATCGTCGTCAATTCGTCGATTTTGCTGATGATGCCGGCGATCGCATCGCCGTTGCCGACGCCGACCTTCAGGGCTCCGGACAGGGCCGCCAGGGTGTCGTGGATCTTCTGCCCCTGTCCGTCGACCATGGAGTAGAGCAGCTGTCCCGAGAGCGGGCCGATTTCGGCGCCGGGTTCGGGTTTCAGGGCGGCGGCGAACTGGTCGATCGTTGTGATCATCGTGTCCAGCTCGACGGGTGTGCGGGTCTGCTGCACGGTCAGGTGCGCATCGGCCGGCAGTGTCGGACCACCGGTATAGCGGGGCGTGAGTTCGATGTGACGGTTGGTGACGATCGACGGTGAAACAAGGACCGCGACAACGTGTTCGGGGATCTGCACCGAAGCATCGATGCTCATGTGGACTTCGTTGTACTCCCCGTGCGGGATGATCTTGTCCACGGTGCCGATCTGGAGCCCGAGCACGGTGACCGGGTTCCCGTCGAAAATGCCCGCAGTGGAGCGGAAGTCGGCGGTGATGTGGTTCTCGGCGCGGCTCGGGGTGTCGAGTGCGGTGCATCCGCTCACCAGGAAGGCGGCGGTGCAGACGGCGGCGGTTACGCCGGCGCGGGTCGTTGTCATCGGTGACCTCACATGCCGGGATCGATGAGGATCTTTCCTTCCACTCGACCGGCGGCGAGTCGGTCGAGGGAGGTGCCGAGCTGGTCCAGCGCGACGGCGGGTTCGATGAATTCGCCGCCGATGACACCGTCGGCGAGGATGTCCAGTGCCGCGGGCAGATCGGTGTCGCAGACGTGCGCGAGTGTGGTGTCGAGGGTGACCTCGCGGAAGATCATCGAGTGAATATCCAACTCGGGCTTGCCTTTCGGTATGCCGACTGCCAGGACGCGGCCGCCGTCGGCGACCATGGCCAGCGCTTCGGCGAGCTGCCCCGGCGCGCCGCTGGCTTCGATGACGACCTCCGGCCGGTGACCGCCCAGGGCTTTTCGGACATCGGAGGCGATCGTCTCCGATGCGGTCAGTGCTCGATGGGCGCCCAGCCGCATCGCACGCTCGAGCCGGTCGGCCGCGATATCCACGACGGTGATGTCGAAGCCACCGATGTGCTCGAGCCCCGCGATGACGAAGGAGCCGATGGCGCCGGCGCCGATCACGACGACGCTGTCGCCCTCACGGCCCCCGGCGCGTCGAGCGGCGTGGATGCCGACCGCGAGCGGTTGCGCGAGACCGGCGTGGTCGATCGACAACCCGCCGGGCAACCGGCGCAGCGTTATCGAAGGGACCGCGACGTATTCGGCCATACCGCCGTGGACATTGAGCCCCACAGTCTTGTAGTGCACGCATTGATTCGTGCGACCTTCGCGGCATCTGCGACAAGCCCCGCACCATACTCCGGCTCCGCTGGCGACCAGATCACCGACAACGAGGTCGGAATCGGAGTCGGACGCGACGATCTCACCCACGAACTCGTGCCCGGGAATGATAGGACCCAGATGGCCGCTGTGCGGGTGGCGGCGTGTGACGGGATAGCTTTTCGGTCCGGCGATCCACTCGGATGCGTCGGTACCGCAGATCCCCGACCGCAGCACTCGGACGAGCGCTTCGCCGCTGCCGGGAGTCGGCACGGGTACTTCTTCGAGCCGGATGTCGCGTGCACCGTAGTACACAGCAGCCCTCATCGTTTGTGGCACAGGCGATTTCCTCAACGGTTCTACAGGTCGTCGTCAGTGGCGAGGACCAGATCGAAAGTGATGCTGTGCCAGCCGCCGCGGGGGTGGGTGCCGTCCGGGGCCGGACCGTCGTCGTGATGGATGGCGCTCACCACCAGGTTTTCCTTCACACCGAACACAGCGTCGCTGGCGAGGTAGGGGTCGCCGGACAAGAAGATGTGGGTGATCAGGGTCCGGAATCCGGGGGCAGTGACCATGAAATGCAGATGCGCGGGGCGCATGGGGCTACGATTCGTCGCCTGCAGCAGATCACCCACCGGACCGTCGTGCGGGATCGGATACGGTGCCGGTAGCACCGACCGAAACCTGTACTCGCCGTTGGCATCCGAGCGAAGCCATCCACGACCGGCCGAGCGGCCGTCCGGATACTGGACATCGTAGAAGCCGTCCTCGTCGGCCTCCCAGACCTCGATCCGCGCGCCCTCGATCGGCGCGCCACTGATCGAGCGGACCTGACCGGACACGTAACAGGGCGGCCCCGAGGCGCCGCGAGCGATATCGCCGCCGAGAGGCACTTCGGGAGCGTCGTCGACGAAAAACGGGCCGAATACGGTCGATTCGGTGGCACCGGGCTCGGCGGGCTCGTTGATGGCGACGGTCAGCATCGACAACCCCAGAACGTCCGACAGCAGGATGAACTCCTGGCGGCGTTCGTCGGTGATATGGCCGGCGCGGGTGAGGAATTCGATCGCCCGCTGCCACTCGCGTTCGCTGAGGCGGACTTCTACGGCGAAGGCGTGCAGGTGCCGCACCAGACTGTGCAACAGCGCGCGCAGCCGAGGGTCCGGCGTCGCATCGAAGCTGGCCAGGACCTCTTCGGTGACTGCGTGTGCCCGCCCGGTCACGACGGTGTGGTCGACGGTCATGCACTGAGCCCTATCGGATCTGATCCGGCCCACGCCGCGTGCAGGATCGCACGGACGCCGGTCGCGGTGACGGGGGTCGGGTTGTCGTCGGGCGCAATCGCGAGAATGTCGCCGGCGACGGCGTCGATGTCGGCTTCGCCGACCCCGAGATCACGCAATCCTGCTGGAATACCGAGCTTTTCGCTCAACTCTCGCAACGCGGCGATGGGATCGGGGCGACCGAGCGCGGCACCGATCCGGTCGGTTGCCGCCGATGCGTTCGGGGCGTTGTACGCGAGCACATACGGCAGAACGATCGCGTGCGTTTGCGCGTGGGGCAGATCGAAGGCACCGCCGAGGACATGGCAGATCTTGTGGTGCAGTCCCGATCCCGCCACCGCGAAGGCCGACCCGGCCAGATACGCGCCGAGCAGCAGTTCGGTCCGAGTGGTCAGATTGCCCGGTGCCGTGGCCACTGTTTCCAGGCCCCGGCTCAGATGCCGGATGCCGTCCTCGGCGACCGCACTCGACACCGGATTGCGCCCCGGCGCCCAGAACGCTTCCACGCAGTGAGCCATGGCGTTGAGGCCACTGGCCGCCGAGAGTTCCGCCGGCAACGACAGTGTCAATTCCGGGTCGTAGATCACCGTCCGTGGCAACACTTGCCGGTCGGTGCCCGTGGTCTTGCGGCCCTCGTCGGTCATTCCCCACACCGGGGTGACTTCCGAACCGGCGTAGGTCGTCGGGACGGCGATGATCGGCAAACCCGTTTTCAGCGCAACAGCTTTCGCGGTGCCCGTCGTCGAACCTCCACCCACCGACAACACCAGGTCCGAGCCGGCCGCCGCCTCGCGGGCACGCTCGGCGACCTCGACCGGCACATGCGGACGCACCTCGGAGAATGTCGCCGACAGCCGGGCGGCGAACCGCTCGCACAGCCTGGCCGCGAGCTCGTATTCCGAACTGGAAGCGATCAGCAGGATCGCCTGCGCGCCCAGTCGGTCGACCTCGTCGAGCAATGCGGTGCGCGCCGCGCCCGCGCCGAAGACCACTCGGCCGGGCAGCGCGTCGTAGGTGAACATCGTCATCGGTCATCTCCCGGAATCACCGTCGGCTGATAGGCGAGCAGCAACCAGCGATCACGGTCGCGCACCCACACCGCCAGCGCACGGTTGGCCAGCTTCTTGCGCACTCCCCCGGCGGTCAGATCGGCGTGCATCTCGCCCACGACGACCGCGGTATCACCGGCGACGAGGACCCGGCTCACCGGATGGTCGATGTGGTGATACACGTAGTGGCCGGATCGCAGTTTGTCGACGTAACTGTCGAGGGTGTCGACCTCGGCGTTGGAGTGGGTGTAGACGAGGTCGGGATGAGCGAGGGCGAGGAAGCCGTCGACATCGCCCGCGATCACAGCCGCGTAGCGCTGGTCCTCGAGCGAGCGAATCGTCGATTCGGCTGCGGCGGCGGTGGTTTCGCGTGTCATGGGTGTGCTCCCATCTGCTGGCCGTACGGAATCGCTGGGCGTGTCGACACATCGCTTCGCCGCCTCAGCACAGTGAGGACCTCTGCCATGTCGGCCTGCCCGAGTCCGGCCTCCATGGCTTCTTCGAGCACGCCGAACGCGGCCTCCGCTCCCGGGAGGTCGAGGTCGTGGCGGTGAGCGAGATCCAGGGCGAGGCCGAGGTCCTTGCGGATCAGCGCAACGGTCGCCGCGACCGCGGTGGTCTGCGGCGCCAGATACGCCTGCTGCTTGTATCCGACATAGGGCGCCCCGGCCGCACTGTTACGCAGAATGTCGTAGAAGACCGCAGGGTCCAGACCGCCGGCCTCCGCGAGGACGAGCCCTTCCGCGACGGCCTGGCTCAGCCCGGCGAGAACAGCGTTCACCGCGAGCTTGGCCGCCGAGCCGGAACCTAGTGGTCCGGCATGGAACTGCGCCGCGGTCATCGCCGCCAACACCGGGCGAACCTGCTCGAATTGCGCGACGGACGATCCGACCATCGTTGTGATGGAGGCGGATTCGGCCATCGACACACTCCCCGACACCGGCGCATCGACGATTTCCGCCTTGGTGCGATCCGCGAGTTCCCGCACGGCCTCCGGGCCGATGGTGCCCATCACGATGTGCACGTGGCCCACCGCGACCGCTCGCAGTCCGTCGACGACCACGGCGCGCGTGGACGGACCGTCGGGCAGCATGCTGATCGACAACGGCGCCACCGCGAGATCCTCGATCGAGTCGACCATGGTGAGCCCCTGTGGGACGCCTTCGGCCACGGGGTCATAGGCAAGGACGGTATGCCCCGACGCCGCGAGGTGGGCGGCCATCGGCCGTCCCATCCGCCCCAATCCAGCGAAACCGATCAGCACGGCACAGCCCAACCAGCGACCAGCTGGCCTACCCCGCTCGAACGGCGAAGGCAGCGAGCGAGAGTTGTGGCCGGCCACCGTGCGCAGGTCGACCATGGTCGAGAGATCGAGGATGACATCAAGGCTCCTTCGGCGTCGATGACGGGAAGCGGCGGTCTCGGCAACCCGAGTGGCGTTAAGTAGCATGGAACAGTTCGGGAGACGATGTCAACCCGCAAGGAATGCGGGGTAGCTCCGAGGTCACGAGGATAATCGCAAGACTGGGCCCAAACTCCGGCTAACAGCCCACGTAAAGTGAATATTTAGTGATACTCGAGGTGGGCGATCGGATTGGTTTCGCGGCCGAACAGTCACACGCTACTGTTCACTGTGAGTTGAAGAATGTGTAGACAGAACGTTCGATGCGTGGTGAGATCGGCCAGCAGTTGCCGCACGTTCGCCTCGAACGGTTACGGAGTCTCTCCAACTCGGCAGCCGCAGGAATGTGGGCTCGTCCGGGACGAGCCGGACCTTCCAGTCATCGATGTGCGCACCGCACATGCGCCCGGAACCTGGGTGCCGGGCCAACAAGAACAAGAATCGCAGGAGCAGACATGACCGAAACCGCGCAGATCCGGGCGACTGTCGGCACGCAGAACGTGACACGTGAACAGGTACGCGCATGGGAATCACGCCGCGCCACAGCAGTTCTCGGGAAACTCGCTGCGCGCCTGGGACATCTCGGGATGAACGAGCTCATGCCCGACCGCACACCTCACCAGCTGCGCACCGCTCCGCTCGACGAGCAACGCTCCGCATTGATCACACTGAAAACCCGACTCGGTCACGCCGGCATTTACGCGCTACTCCGGCACGAACTGGCCTTCTCCGAACGCACATCCCGCATCGGGGTGGCAGCGAGCAGAGGCCGAACCAAACACTGCGTTACCCGCCTCGAGGTACCCGGCTACTCCGCCGAACGATTCGCCACGTGGTTCAACGACCTGACGACCACCAACGCCGAAGCAGACATGATCGCCGCGTGCCCGGATCACTACCTTGTGCGCGGCCTACCCGACGGACGCCAAGAAGTCCTCGAAACCACCGGAGGAAGCCCCGCCGCAACCAGATTCATCATCGACTACACCGCGAGCGACACCCTCACCATCCCGATCGACCCCGCCTACCCGATCCAAATCGCGGGACAGGCAAGTCTCGATGACGGCCTGGTCATCGGTGGAGTCCGCCATCAATTCCGCGATCGCGACGGCACCCTCGACGCTCTGCTGACCGTCCAGTTCCCCGGCACCGTACCCGCCCGCCTCATCCGCCAACACCAATGGCATCTGGCCGCGGAATTCAGCAACTGGATCATCGCCGCGGCTTCGACCGCGGGCACACGCCCCACGAACTGAACGGACGTTCGGGCCCACGAATCTGTGTCTTGCCCAGGTTCTGGGGTTCACGACGTCCTGCCTCGCAAGTCGATGCGGCGCGCCCCCATCGTTCTCGGCAGGGCCGACCTGCCACTGCGGAAGCACGCAACTCCCTATCGGCCACAACCTCTTGCTCGGTTCGAGCCGGAAAAGCCAATTGTTGACGTGTGCTGGAGGTGGGTTTCCTGGTCAAGAAGTTGGCAGGCAGGGACCGGTTCTTCGAGATGGAAGCCGGCCCGGGCGCTCATCGCAAGCGACGGGGACGAGGCGGCCGTACCGGTTTCGTACCCCCATTGGTGGCCGCTGTAGCTGCTTACCCGCCGCAAGGACGCGGCACAGCGGGTAACCGGGACAGGACCCGGTCGACAAGATCGCGATCGGCAAGCACCGCGTCCATGGCGGAAGTCCGGGTAATTCCAGCGCCACACTGTTGGCGGTGACACCGAAGCGACCCAGGCTGTGCTCCCCCGCTCGGCGCGCCGATCGCCGTCAAAAACGACATCGACCTCGCGGGTACACCCACGTAGCTTCACCGAGGGCTCGTTCGGGCAGACCCGTAATCCCCGGCCCGGCGGATCGAGCGGTGGGTCTGCTGGGGCCGTTGCCCGTTGAACAACGCGCCTAGCACGCGCGATATTGCACGGATATCGTACGGAGACCGCCAGCGTTAGAGGACACTGCAGCTGACCTGCATAAGCGAAGTGGTCCCAGCTGGTTTCGAACCAGCGACCTCTCGCGTGTGAGGCGAGCGCTCTCCCGCTGAGCTATGGGACCGGGATATTTCGGGGCGGCTGGAGTGCCGTTCCGAACGAGAAGGAACCTTAACACGCATCCCTGGGGTCACACCAAATCGGGGCCTGACCTGGATGTTTCAGTCGGTTGGTGATGGACGGGACATGAACGGGCGCAGAAGGTCTCGTGTGAGGCGGATCGTCGTGCGGTCGGCGCCCGCTCTCGGCGTGAAGCATTGCGGGACATTAGGCGGGGCCGCGCCCGACCGGGACGCAGTTGCGCTTGCCTGAGTCGCAGAGAGAGGGTCACATAGAGGACCGACCGGGACTGCCCAGTCCCCGGCCCGACCTAGCCGGCGAGCTCGACACCCAGCACCCCGCCAGATACCCGCCCTCCCGTACCGCAACGCGCGGCGGACGCCTACTGGGCTCGGCGGCTGAAGTCGCCACACCGAACGGGATGCCCCTTCGGGGCGGGTCGTCGGCGACGCCGGAAGGACACCGCCCCTTCGGTCACCACACCGGCGTAACCCGATAGAGCGCACTCGCACTCCGGAAAACACACCCATGTTATTCACTTTTACCCCGATCTACCAGGCGATTTGTTGAGCGCGCGGGTTGTGGGCTAATGTTCTCTCTCGCAGCCGGAAGGGGCCGAAAAGCCCCGGAGACGCAGCATGCGGATGTAGCGCAGTTGGTAGCGCATCACCTTGCCAAGGTGAGGGTCGCGGGTTCGAATCCCGTCATCCGCTCGAAGGCCAACCCGGCCTTGGTTGGCGGTGTGGCCGAGTGGTGAGGCAACGGCCTGCAAAGCCGTGCACACGGGTTCGATTCCCGTCGCCGCCTCTGAGTAGGCGAACCACGCGCGATTAGCTCAGCGGGAGAGCGCTTCCCTGACACGGAAGAGGTCACTGGTTCAATCCCAGTATCGCGCACCAACGAAGAACAGGTCAGAGGCACTTTCCGAGGAGACTCGGAAAGTGCCTTTCCTGCTTTTCGGTCTCCGGACACGCAGTAACACCAGATCGAGTGACCCGGACCAACGGGAGCATCCAGCCGGCTACTCGACATGGCCGCGCCCCAGTAGCGCGGTGTGTGCTTCATTCGTCGTAGTCGGACGGCCAGAAGATCGCGGCGACGACGACGGTCACCGGAAGCGCTGTCACGAAAACAAGACCAGCTTGCGCCGCGCTCACCGGCGTACCCCGCCGAGTGCGGGCCAGCGGCCGAACGACGCACGCGGCGAGGCGCATTCCACGTCGGCAACCGACATCAACCGGTCCAGTGTTACCGCGTCCACATGCGCCGACGACGCCAGCAAGACCACCTCGGCCCCCAGGGAGCCGACTTGCTCGACCACACCGAGCACGGAGGTCGGATCGGCCCACCGAAGCGGGTAGCCCAACCACCGCGCCAACCGGCGCACCTGTGCCGTATCCCATTCCGTTGTCGGCGAGGCCGGGTCTACCCATCCGAGTGCGTCGTCCATTCCCCACCTTCCGCTGATGCTGTTGGTAGGCCCGCCGCGGGGAATCGAGTTCGACCCGACGGCGTGGCTGTACCGAGCGTCACAGCGGACGGGGGCGCCCGACAATGGCACTTTCCGGATGCGGCCGGGGAAGTGCCACATCCGATATCGGTTGTGGCCGTTAGTATTCGAGCTGTACCAAGTCGGCCAGTTCACGCATTTCCGGCGTGAGGGTGCGACGCTTGGAGATGATGCGGCCCAGCAGTTCACGCGCCGAGCGCTGTTCGACCAGCCACGGTCGCGCACTGTGCGACAGCGACACCAGCACGTCGAACGCGGCATCGTAGTGGCGTAATTCCAGGTGGGCCGCCGAGACGTCGATCAGGTGCCGGTTCCGGTTGTCCGACGTCGGCCGCTGGTCCTGCGGGATGTCGCCGGCAAGCCGCAAAGCGACGTCTGGGCGGTCGTCCACCACGGCGTTCTCTACCCGCTTCATAGCCACCGTGGCCGCGTCGAACGTCGTCCAATACTGGTGATAGGGACCGGATTCGGGCCGCACCGCCGCCGCACCGGCGGTGGCGAGCCTCATCATCTCGTCGGCCTCATCGGGCCGGTTATCGCGTACCGCCGCCGCCGACGCCCGAAGCAACAACCATCCCCAGGTGGAAAGTTCGCGCGTCGTCGCGATGGACAATCGTGGTTCCACGCGGTCGGCCCACTGGGTAGCGAGATGACGCACGGCCTCGAATTGCCGTTCGACAATCAACAGCCAGCACAGTGTGATTACCGCCGACGCTGCGTCCAGAACGTTGCCCGTCGATTCGGCGTCGGTCAGGGACTGGTTCAGCGCAATCCGCGCCGAATCGGGCTGGCGGGTCTGCACCATCACTGAACCAGCCAGTTGCAGTGTGCGCGAACGCAACAGCGCGGGGGCTGAATCGGCGTCATCTATCAGACGCGGCAGGACGCGGGCCAGACGGTCGTATTCGTTGTCGTGATACAGCCGCGTGGCGTGCGCCAGGGCCGCTTCCAGGCTGCGCACGGATACCGGTTCCGCTGCCGCAGTCGGCGCGTCGCGCATCGACTCCAGGGCTCGACGTGTGGGCGCCCACAGCTCACCCCCGCCATTGCCTTGCGGCGGTGCGGGATTGGAGCCGAGTAAGACCGTCAAAGGGCACCCCAACGCTACAGCGAAGCGGCGCAGGGTGTCGATGCGGGTGTCGTCGCGTTCGCCCTGTTCGATCTTACGAATCAGCGAAATGGACACCCCAGAGGACTGCGCAAGCTCTCGCTGGGTGAGCCCGCGACGCTTCCTAACAGATTGGAGCCGTTCCCCAAGGTCCATGTACCAAGGCTACGGGTGCGTTCACCCGCTGCGCACCGCGCGCGACCACGTCGCAACCAGCAACCCCGGCAGACCAGCGCAACGGGTAGAGCCCTGCCCGCGTGAATCCACACAGCACACGTACGCAGAGTTCACCCCGAGTTGTTCGCTGTAGTTCGGAGTTGATCCGATCAATCATATGCGCTGGTAGAGTACTGTTTCGAGCCGGCCAGAATTGTTCGGAGCCGCCTAGCTGAAGCGCGACACCACCCTGCCCCCGAACCATCGACGAATGTGTCCCGCGGTCCCATCGCCTGCGATACGGTCGAACGACAACCGAGCGGCAAGGAGAGACGGCGTGCGCGATTCGGTAACCGTCCACATGGCGGCCTCGCCGGCGCGGGTGTGGGCGCTGGTCAGTGATGTCACCCGGATCGGTGAGTTCAGTCCGGAGACGTTCGAGGCCGAATGGGTCGGCGGGGCAACGGGTCCCGCGGTGGGGGCGAAGTTCCGGGGGCATGTGCGGCGCAACCAGGTGGGGCCGGTGTACTGGACCACCTGCCGGGTCGAGGTGTGCGAGCCCGAGCGTGAATTCGCCTTCACCGTCCTCGGGCCCAGGGGGATGACTGTCAACAGGTGGAGTTACCGGCTCGAACCGCGCGACGGTGGCACCGATGTCACCGAATCGTTCGAGCTGGCGGCTATCGCACCTTTGCGGCTGTATTGGACGGCGCTCGGATGGGCGCGTGGCCGGCGCAACCACAACGACATGGCGACCACGCTCAACCGGATGAAGATCGCGGTCGAGCACGGCTGAAGCGGGGCTAGCCGGCGAGTTCGACACCCAGCACCCGGTCCAGTACCCGCGCTCCGCTGTCGGTCAACCGCAGCGTGCGGCGGGTCCCTGGTCGTTCCACCCAGCCCGCGGTCTCCATGCGGGTCAGGACCGCCGCGCCGAGCGCGCCGCTCAGATGATGGCGTTGCTCGCTCCAGTCGACGCAGAAACGCAGCAGCGGGCGGCGCCGGGCACGCGCGGCGTCCAGATCCACGCCCAGCTCCGCGAACAGGGGCTCGGCATTCGGGCCCAGGCGGTACGGGTGGTCGGTCATCGGCGCCGAGATCGGATCCCCCTGTGCGCGTGCGGTTCCCGCGACACCGTCGGTCCGGGTCAAGGCCTGACGGTCGAGTAGCGCCTCGGTGACCGCGACACCCAGTCGCCCGGCCAAGTGGTCGTAGCAGCTGCGGGCACGGCGCAGCGCGGCCGCCCGGGTGGATTCCCGCAGGGAGCGCACGGGCCGCGTCGGCGCCAGCACGGCCAGCGCTTCGATCGCGGCGCCGACCCGGGAATCGGCGATGCGGTAGTACCGGTGCCGGCCGGATCGCTCGAAGGTGAGCAGCCCGCCCTCCACCAACCGGGTCAGGTGCTCACTGGCCGTGGACGGCGCGACCCCGGATTCCGCGGCCAGTACCGACGCGGGCAGCGCGCGCCCGTCCGCCAGGCCGATCATCATGCGCGCCCGGGTCGGGTCCGCCAGCAGGGCGCCGACGGCGGCGATATCGGCATATCCGTAGAGAGGTCGGCAATCGGTCATGATTCGAGTCTGCCGCGACAACACTTCGGTGCCCACCGAATCATCGTCGACCGCAGGACGGGCGACATCCGCCGCCCCGCCGTCGGCGATCGGCGGGTGACCCCGGCTCCGCGACCTTGACTACCGTCCTGGTTCGGCCGACATTGAGGTGGTGCGTGTGCGTGCGGAGGAACTCGATGCGCCGCCGACCGAGGGGTTCGACCCGATCGGAACGGTCGAGATGACGTTGAGCGCGTTCGGTGCCGGCGATATCCACGGCTCGATCGACGAGATCGCGTATGCCGCCGCCGACCTCGGTGGCGAGTACTTCCATGTCACCGACTCCCTGGGCGCCCGGGTCACCGCCGTCGTGTATCGCCGCCACCGCCGCCGGCGATGGTTCCGCCGCCGGACTTGACTCTGCGCCCACGAACGAAAGAAGCCGCGGCAGAAGACTGTTGGTCGTCACGCGCTGCCCGCCGCCGATACTTCGGTCCGGACCGAAAGGTTTCGCGCCCACACTGCGGATATGACTTCGATTCCACAGGTGCGCAACCCGGCCGTCATCCTCACGGTGATGTGCGCCGGGATGTTTCTGGTGTTGCTGGATGTGACCATCGTGAATGTCGCCCTGCCGGCGATCGGGCGGGGTCTGCATACGGACGTCGCCTCGCTGCAATGGGTGGTGGACGGATATGTGATCGCGATCGCGGGACTGCTGCTGGCGGCGGGGACCGTCGGCGATCGGATCGGTCATCGCCGGATGCTGCTGGCAGGATTCGCGGTCTTCGGGCTGGCGTCGCTGGCGTGCGCACTGGCTCCGGCGATCGGGGTGCTGATCGCGGCGCGGGTCGTCCAAGGCGTGGGCGGGGCGCTGCTGCTGCCGAGCACCATGGCCGTGATCGTGGACGTCTTCCCGGACCGGGCCCGACAGGCGAAGGCATTGGGCACGTGGGCGGCGGTCTCGTCGCTGGCGCTGCCGGCGGGGCCGCTGCTCGGCGGAATTCTCGTGGACCGGTTCGGGTGGCGGCCGGTGTTCTGGATCGCGGTGCCGCTGACGGTCGCGGCGATCGTCGCCGCGCGGGCCGTGGTACCGGCCGCGCCAGCACGGCGTGGCGGGCGTATCGATGTGCCGGGGCTGGCCGGGTTCGTCCTCGGCCTGAGCGCGCTGGTGTTCGCCATCATTTCCGCGGGCCACCATGCGGGGACCGCGGTCGTCGGCACCGCGGCGGTGGTCGCGGTGGGCGCTCTGGCGGGCGCATACGGCGCGGCGCGGCGCAGCACGCATCCGTTCCTGCCGGTGGACCTGTTGCGGCACAAGGAATTTCTCGCTCCCAATGTCGTGGCCCTGATGATGAACCTGATCTTCAACGGCATCCTGTTCATCGGCATGCTGTATCTGCAGGACACGCTGGGGCGCTCCCCCGTCGCGGCCGGCGTCAGCGTGCTACCGCTGGCCCTGCCGCTGGTGCTGCTGGCACCGGTGTCGGGACGGTTGACCGCCCGGTACGGTCCGCGCCCGGCGATCGCGATCGGCTGCGCCCTCGCGGCCTGCGGTTCGGCGATGCTGCTGACACTCGACGGCGGCGGCGGAAGCGGCGGGCTGCTGCTGAGTTTCACCGTGCTCGGCTGCGGGTCCGGCCTGATCACGACATCGGTGGTCGCCGCGACGGTACGCGCCACACCGGCGGACCGGTCCGGACTGGCGACGGGCGTGTCCAACACCGCCCGCCAGGTCGGAACCGCTTGCGGGGTCGCGATATTCGGTGCGGTGGCCGGATCACCCACCGGACCGGGCTTCGTCGGCGCCATCCACGCCCTGGCGATCGGATCGGCGCTCGCGTGGGTGCTGGCGCTGCTGATCACCGTGTTCGCCATCGAAGCCGGCGGGCCGCGAACGGCCGGAGCGGGTGCGAACAGCCGCCTCACCGAACCGGCCCGCCGCTGAGTCACCGCAGCGGCCCGCCGCTGATATCCGGTCACCATATCGTCGGACACACCCGATCACGAGCGCCCGGAACTCGCACGAGGGCATAGGCTTTCGAAAGGACGTGCGAGACAGCGAAAGGCATGTGGTGACGACCAACCGGATCGAGGAGATACAGGCCGGGCTGCTCGACGACCTGCGCGACGGTATCTCCTTCACCTCCGAGCAGATGGCCGACACGCTGGCGGACATGGTCGCGGCGCAAGCCGAGGAACGCCCCCGCGACGGCGAACTGCTCACCCGCCGGCTCGGGCTCGACGGTGCGCGACCGGAGACCTTGACGCTGCTGGGCGCCCGCTTCGAACTCTCCCGCGACCGGGTGCGGCAGCTCTACACGCGGGCGGCGGGGCAGCTGCTGCGGCGAGTACAGGCCACCGGCTACCCCGACCCCGCCGTGTTCGCCGAGCAGTATCCGGTCGGCTGGGGCGATCAGCGGCTGACGCGCACGCTGCTCATCGAAACCTACGTCGGAGATTGCGATATCGCCGCCCAGGATCTCGCGTATCTGAAGCTGCGGCTGGCCGGGCATTCGCTGATCGACGCCAAACGGGTCGCGGGTTTCGTCTATCAGCGCATCGCGGGATGGCAGCAGCGCGGCCGGTGGCATCTCGATCGCCCTCGTGTGCCCGAACCCGCTGCCGGGCAACTGCTTCCGCTGCTGCGGCGCGTGGATTGGCCGAGTGGCGAGCCCGACGACCTGCCCGAGCTGCCCATCACGACGGTCGATGCCGACGACGACGCCCGCGGCCACATGTTCGCCGAGAAACTCGGCCGCGAAACCACATTCGACACCGCGCTGCAGGCCCGGCTGCTGCGCATGCTCGACGACGGCGAACAGGTCGACAGCTACACCGAGCGGCCCGTGGCCGTCGACTTCGCCGTCGACGATGTCGAGGATTCCTACTGCCCCACCGTCGGCGCACGGCTGACCGACGGACGGGTGCTGCTGATCGATGTGGTCGCGTTGGGACAGTTGGGTTTACACGCCAACCGGGTGCGGCTCGCGGCGGCCCGTGCGCAGGCGCACGCCCGCGGCTGGGGTTGGCTGGTGTTCACCGGCAGCCGGCTCGGGGAGCCGGATCTGTTGCGGCACACCATGTCCGCTCGCTCGGAGAACATCCTCCGCAACCGGATAGCCACCGGCGCCGTGCACTGGGCAGAGTTCCGCGGCCTGGCCGACGAGACCGGCCTGGAACCGGTGGATCTGATCGCGCTGGTCCTGCGCCACGGCTGGCGCTGGGATCGTGCCCCGTTCCGGCTGAGCGCGATCTGACCAGCCCTACTTCAACATGAATCCCGCCACGATGAACGTCACGATCACCAGCATCGCGAAACAGGTCATCAGCTGCCAGTGCAGTACCGCCTCGCGCTGACGCGCGATCCGCACCCGCAGGCCGGCCTCCAGCCGGTCGCGATCCGACAGCCGGCGTTTGACCGCATCCAACTCCCCGGCGACGAGTTCGGCGCGTTCGAGCCGGTGCATCATCTTGTGCATCTGTTTGGCCTTGTCGCGAGTCGCCCTGCGCGCCAAGGCCAATTCGGTGCGCTGGTCGAGCAGTTCCTGCCGCTGCTGCGCGATCATCATCGCCTGTGCGTGGGTGTGGGCCTCCCAATCGCTCACCGTCGCCCACCCTCTCGTGTCCTCGTCCAGATACCCGCAGGCCAACTCACCCGCGACCCAACCATCGATGAATTCCCTTATTCCCCACGGGGTTTGCCTGGGGCTGAGGATACCGTCGGAATCGACGACCAGCCCACCCGACAATGCCCGGTACTCACACCCGGCGGCGGCGAAATCGTCCACGCCCAGCGCCGGTATCTGCCCGATCCAGTATCCGGTCGGACACAACCACAACACCTCGTCGCAGCCCACCGCCTTCAACCGGGCCGTGCGTTTTCGCGCGTGCTCGATCGAGACCGGCGCGCTGCGCACCTCGATAGCGCACAACCGGTTCCCACGCCGCCACAGCAGACCCGGAGTCTGCGCACCCAGCGGTTTGTCCACCTCGGCATCGTCGGCGCCCGCCGCCAGCAGCCTGCCGCGCAACCAGTACTTGAGCCGCTGCACATCCCAGTGACAATCGCCACACCCGGGTTCGCGACACCGGTCACCCGCCTGATGTCCGCGCGGATTCGGCTCCACCACAGGCAATTTCACCGGCTCCAGGGGAGCCAGCGTCGTCGTCTGCTGCCTCGTGTCGGCCCGTTCTGTCGTACTCACGCGACCACTCCCCTACCCGTGCACCAGCGGCCCGTGCGGTCCGCTGTATCCAGAGTGCCGCACCGGCCAGGGGGCTACACGTCCCCGTGACCGGTTTCGTTATCCAACCGGGAGCCCGACGTGATCATCGAGACCGATGAACTGCGGAATCGGCCGCCGTCGGACAGCGGCGTAATCGCGACGTTGCGAAGCCGGAACTTCCGTCGCCGGCCCTCCGTGGCTCGAACTCTCCGCTACCGTCTCCGGGCGCTCACCCATTAGGCTGCGCAGATGTTCGACCGCGGATACATTCCTGTATCGACCACATTGCGGGCCGCCCGCACCGCCAATTCGGTGGCGTTCGCCCTCCAGGGCTTCTTCCTCGCGGTCGTGCTCACCGAATTGCCGCAACAGCGGGATCGGCTCGGGCTCACCGACACCGTCATCCTGGTCGCGGTCGTGATGATCTCCGGCCTGGCCGCCGGCGGCAGCCTGCTCGCCGAGCGGGTCGCGGTGCGCTGGTCGAGCCGGGTGGCGCTGCGGGCCGGGCTGACGCTGATAGCGGTGAGCGGGCTCGCGATCGCGGTCGCCCCGAATCTCGTGATCGATCTGATCGCGCTCGGCTGTTACGGGGTCGCGGTGGGCATGGTCGACGCGGGCACGAATATGCAAGCTGTCTTCATCCAGCACGGGTACGGGCGATTCGTGCTGTCGTCGTTCTACGCCGCGTGGAGTGCCGGGTCGATTCTGGGCGCCCTGTTCGTCTCCGGCTGCGAGAAGGTGGGAATCACGCTGCCCTACGCGGTCACCATCGCCGCCGCGGTGGTCGCGGTGGCGAGTCTGGTGTCCGGGCCGCGCCTGCTCGGCGCCGGCCAGGCCGAGGCCCAGCCCACCGACTCGGGCCGTACCCCCGAACCCGTTGCGGCCGTTGCCCTGCGGGCCTATCTCGCCCTCGGAATCGCGATGGCGCTGGTGTTCGCGATCGATCTGGCGGTGGGCAACTGGTCGGCGCTCTACCTCACCGACGATCTGCTGTCCTCGTCGGCGACGGCGGCCCTGGCACTGGCCGCCTACCAGGGCGCCTCGCTGCTCACCCGGCTCAGCGGCGACTGGTGGGTGCGCCGCTACGGCGCACGGGCGGTGGTGCGGGTGGCCGCCGGCATCGGCGTGCTCGGGCTGACGCTCGTGGTGGCCGCGCCCGGACCGGCCACGGCACTGGCCGGATTTCTCATCGCGGGCCTCGGGCTGCCCGTGATCGCGCCACTGTGCTTCAGCGAGGCCGGGCGACTCACCGAAGGCCGCGGACTGGACGCGGTGATCGCCCGGCTCAACCTGTTCAACTACGCGGGCACGTTGATCGGCGGCGGCGTGGTCGGTGCGGTCGCCGCCGCGTCGAGCCTGCGGATCGGGTTCGTGATCCCGCTGCTGTTCGCGCTGGCCCTCATCGCCACCGCCCGCTTCTTCCGGCCGCGTCCGGCGCCCGGTGACCTGTCGGCGACGCGCACCGGACATGTTGTACTGGACCCATGACCGAGCAGGAAGTCGTCGTCGACCGCGCCGGACTCTGGGACGCCGAGGAATTGAGCGATGTCGCCACCGCGACGTTTCCCCTGGCCTGCCCGCCGGAGCTGACCGAGGAGAGCATCGACACCTTCATCGCCGAGGTGCTGTCCGGCGAGCGCTTCGGCGACTATCTGAGCGATCCGCAGCGGACCGTGCTCAAGGCCGTCCTCGGCGGCGACATCGTGGGCTACACCATGCTGATCTCCGGTGAACCGGTCGATTCCGCCGTCGCCACCCTGATCGAGGCACGCCCCGCGCTCGAGATCAGCAAGATGTACGTGATGCCCGGACACCACGGCAGTGGCGTCTCGACCGCTCTGATGAACGCGGCGGTGGATTACGCCCGCCGCGACGGATATCCGGTGATCTGGCTCGGTGTGAATCAACGCAACGAGCGTGCTCAGCGCTTCTACGCCAAGCACGGTTTCCAGCGAATCGGCACCAAGACCTTCACCGTCGGTGACCAGGTATGCCACGACTTCGTGATGCGACGGGAGTTGTGAATCCGGCTGTCCCGCAACCGGATTCCACCCACGTGCCGAAATCTCCGGTCAGGACAGCAGTTTCGCCTTCAAGACCGCGATTTCGCCGTCGGTCAGCTTCAATCCGTCGTGCACGTATTTGTCGAAACTGCCGTAGCTGCGATCGACCTGATCGAAGGCGGAATCCAGCGCCGACTGCACAACCCCGTTGATCGTGTCGCCCTCGGCGGCGTCACGGTAGTAGTTCGACAGCAGGAAGTCGTAGTTCACGGTGTCGCGATCCACGCCGAGGATGGTGAGCAGCACGGCCGCGGTCCAGCCGGTGCGATCCTTACCGGCCGAGCAGTGGAACAGCACCGACCCGTCGCTGCCGGCGATGTCGTGCAGGACTCCGGCGAATGCCTCGCTCGCACCGGGAGCCGTGATGAACGCGCGGTACAGGTCGCTGCCGGCGCTCAGCGTCGACGCCATGGCCTGCGGCGGCGCCTGGCCGATCACATCGCGGATGTTCAGCGTCGCGCCCACCGGCACCCGGTCCGGTCCCAGCGCACGTTCGTAGCTCGTGCGCAGATCGTCGACGACCCGCAGCCCGCGAGCGGACAGCGCGGCGGAATCCGCGTCGGACAGTTTGCTCAGGTCGGCGGTACGGAACACCAGGCCGGTCCGGACTACGTGGCCGTCGGCGGTGCGGTATCCGCCGATATCGCGGGCGTTCTGCACACGCGCCAGATGCAGTGACCGATCCTCGGTATTCACCGAGGCCGACGAGGGGGCCGCGGGCGGATCGGCGGCGACCGCGACACCCAGCGCCGGACCGGCCGCGATGAGGGCGCCGGCGGCGACGGTGGCGGCGAGGCGAATCGAACGATGGGCCATGTCAGCTCCGTTCAGAGGGAAACTGGACAGTCGTCCATAATGGGAATTCGCCTTCCGACAGTACGCCGTACGAACCGGGCTCAGCCCGCCGGGACCTCGAATCGCGACAGCGCCAGCAGGCGCGAGATCGCGCGCAGGTACTTCTTGCGGTAGCCGCCGCCGAGCATCTCCTCGGAGAAGATCTTGTCCAGCGGCGCGCCCGACACGGTGACCGGCGTGCCGGCGTCGTAGAGCCGGTCGGCCAGCACCACCATTCGCAGCGCCACCGCCTGATCGGTGATGGTGTGCACCGCAGAGATGTAGACCGACGACACCCCGGCGATCAGCGAACCGTACTTCGACGGATGCAGCGTGCTCAGGTGGGCGAGCAGCGCGTCGAAGTCGTCGAGCGTGGAATCCGGTGTGGCCGCGGCCTTTTCGGACAGCAGCCCCGGATCGGTCGGCTCCGGCGCGGGCGGCAGATCCCGGTGGCGGTAGTCGGGGCCGTCGACTCGGACGGCGTCGAACAGCGAACCCAGCTTGCGGATCTCGCGCAGGAAGTCCTGCGCGGCGAACCGGCCCTCGCCCAGCTGATCGGGCAGCGTGTTCGATGTCGCCGCCACCGACACGCCCCGCGCGGTCAATTCGGTGAGCAGTCGCGACACGAGCATGGTGTCGCCCGGATCGTCGAGTTCGAATTCGTCGATGCACAGCACGCTGTTGCCGCCCAGGCGTTCCACCGCGTTCGTGAAGCCCAGCGCGCCGACGAGATTGGTCACCTCGCCGAAGGTGCCGAACGACTTCGGACCGGGTGAGGCGTGGAAGATCGAGGCCAGCAGGTGCGTCTTGCCGACACCGAATCCGCCGTCGAGATACAGTCCGGCGCCGTCGACCTGCTTCTTCTTCCCGAACAGGGATTTCTTACCGGCGGCGGCGTGGATCTTGCCGACCCGCGCGGCGAAATCCTCGGCCGCGCGCACGGCCGCGGCCTGCGTCGGCTCCTTGGGGTCGGGAATGTAGGAGGCAAAACTCACCTCGTCGAAGGTGGGCGGGGGCACCATCTGGGCGATGAGTTGATCGGCCGGAACCTCCGGATGACGATCGACGAGGCGTTGTTGCACGCTCGTAGCGTACTGACGTGGTGTGATCGGACCTTATGCAGCGTGTCCCCGATGCGATCCAGTTCACAGCACTGACCACCGACGGTGCCGGCGAGATCACCGACCTGGTTCAGCTCTACACCTATCCGACCGCCTTGGAGCGGCCGTGGATCCGGGTCAACTTCATCGCCAGCCTCGACGGCGCGGTCACCGTCGACGACCGCTCCGGCGCCTTGGGCCGGCCCGCCGACGCCACCGTCTTCGCCATCCTGCGGGATCTGGCCGACGTGATCGTCGTCGGCGCCGGAACCGCGCGCGTGGAGAACTACGGCGGTGCGCGCACCGACTCCCGGCGCCGCATGCGCCTGCATCACCATGGGCTGGGCGGGGCGCGCGACGGTGCGCCGCCGCCGATCGCGGTCGTGACCGCCAGCGCGGCGCTGGACCCGGCGAGCCGGCTGTTCACCGACACCCAGCGCCCGCCGATGATCCTCACCACCGCCGCGGCCGACCGCGAACGCAAACGCCTGCTCGCCGAGACCGGCGCGGAGGTGATCGAGGCCGGGCAGAGCACCGTCACCGCCGCCGACATCCGCCGTGTGCTCGGCGAACGTGGACTGCCGCGGGTGCTGTGCGAGGGCGGGCCGTCGCTGTTCGGTGAACTGATCGGCGCGAGCGCGGTCGACGAGTTGTGCCTGACCGTCTCGCCGCTGCTGGTCGGCGGTACGGCGGGCCGAATCGCGGTGTCGCCCAATGCCTTGCCGACCCCGATGAGCCTGCGTCACGCACTGATCGACGACGACGGCACGGTGCTGACACGGTGGGAGCGCAGCCGCACCCAAGGCTGAAACGGCGCACCGGACCTGGCAGGCTGTAGCGCATGCGTTGGACTCGCGCCGCTCTGCTGGCATCGTCGCTGACGGTTCTGCTGACCACCGCCTGTGGTGCCGGGCCGTCGCAGCGGCCGGGCGTGGCGGTGGAACAGCCGCACGGCGGCTCCGGTCCGGCCACCAGCACCAGCGCCGCGCCGGCGCCGCCACCGCAGGCCCAGGTCCCCAAAACCGATCTCGCCTGGCACGATTGCGCGGCACCGACCTTCGCTCTGCTGGGGACCGGGGCGCCCCCGGCCGGGGTGAGTTTCGACTGCGCGGAGTTCTCGGCGCCGATCGATTCCGGTGGCACCGTCCTGGGCACCTTCCGAATCGCCGCGGTCCGCGCGCGCACACCGCAGACGCCCGCCGACGCCGCGCCGCTGGTGGTGACCTCCGGCGGTGACCGTTCCTCCACCGCGACCGTCGCGGGCCTGGTGTCCGGACCGGGTGCGGCGATTCTGGCGAGCCGGCCGGTGGTCGGGGTGGACCGGCGCGGTATCGGCAGCTCCCAGCCCATCGACTGTCTGCCCGACGACACCCGGCAGGGACTGGCCGACAACGCCCAGTTCGCGCCCGGCGGTGGCGACCGGGTGGACTCGGTGGCGACACTGAGCCAGAACGCCACCATCGCCTGCCAGGACTTCCTGCAGCCCTATCAGGGCACCTTCGACGCCCCGCACGCCGCCGACGACATCGACCAGCTGCGCAAGCAGTGGCAGGTCGACCACATCGATCTGCTGGGCACCGGAAACGGTGCGCGGGTGGCGCTGAGCTACGCCGCCAAATTCGGCGACCGGCTGGCCCGGCTGGTGCTAGATTCGCCGGAACCGGCGAACACCGACGCGGTGACCCGGACCGAGCAGCAGGTCAAGGGCGCGGAGGCGGCGCTGACCGGATTCGCCCGCCGCTGCGCCGATCTCGGATGCGCACTGGGCGCGGATCCGCGCGCCGCGATCACCGATCTGATCAACCGGGCGGGAGCGGGACAGCTCGGCACCCTCTCGGCCTCGGCGCTGACCACCACGATCACCGCGTTCCTCGGCGATCCGCGCGCGGATCAGGCCGCGCACACCACCGAACTCGCCGATGCGCTGTCGGCGGCCGGACGCGGCGATCAGGGGGCTTTGCAGACTCTGGTCACCCGGGAGGCGGCGGCGGTGGGAGCCGACGGGCAGTTCGTCTCCCGGTGCAGCGACGACCAGCAGCCCGCCACCCCCGACCGCGCCAAGCAGCTCGAAATCGACTGGGCCGCCAAATATCCCGCCTTTGGTAAGACCGCGGCGACCGGGCTGATGGAATGTTCGGCGTGGCCGGTGGCGCAGGCGCCGCGACTGCCGGACAAGTTCACCCTGCCGGTGCTGGTGCTGGGCACGACCGCCGATCCCGTCGTCGGCGGGGACGGGCGATCCTCGGTCACCGGCGCGCTGGGTGCCGCCGGTGCGCGCACCTCCACCGTGCAGTGGCAGGGCTGGGGGCATCCGGTGTTCACCCATTCGGGCTGCGCGCAGCAGAACATCGTCGGCTACCTGAAGGACGGCACACTGCCCGCCGACGGCACCGCCTGCCCGGCCTGAGGTGATCGTGCGGGGGCGCACGAAGTGGCGCGGCGCACACCCCGCACAAGCGGTCTCCGGCGCGCCCGACGGCGGGTCCGCGCAACCGTCGCCCAGGTTTCCGGTGTACCGTGCCCCAGTGTTCCTTCGTCAGCTCGAGCCGCGCACCGCTCGCACCACCGCCGAAGTGTTCAACTTCGCACTGTGGCCGTTTGCGATCCTCACAGTGCTGCATCAGGTCATCGTCAAAGGGACCAACTTCTCCATCACCGACGATTTCGCGCCCGTCTACAAGGCGTCGCTGGCCTTCCTCAACGGCCGCGCCATCTACGGCGAGAACTTCGACCTGGTCGACCCGCACTACCTGTACCCGCCCAGCGGCACCCTGCTGATCGCGCCGCTGGCGCTGATCGACCCGGAGAAATCGCGCTGGTGCTTCATCGCGCTCAACGCGGTGGCGATCATCCTGGCCTGGTATCTGCTGCTGCGGCTGTTCAAGTACTCGACGAAATCGGTCGCCGCGCCGCTGCTGCTGTTGCTGATGTTCGCCTCCGAAACCGTCATGAACACACTGGGTTTCGGCAATGTCAACGGCTGCCTGCTGCTGGCCGAGGTGCTGTTCATCCAACTGCTGCTGCAGCGGCGCGATCTGCTGGCCGGACTGGTCATGGGGCTCACCATCGCGGTCAAACCGACGCTGGCGCCGCTGCTGCTGATACCGCTGGCGCGCCGCCAGTGGCAGGTCTTCATCACCGCGATCGGCGTGCCGGTGGTGCTGATGGCTGTCGCGTGGCCGCTGACCAAGGATCCGATGGACTTCGTCCACCGCACGCTGCCCTACCTGCTCAAATCGCGCGACTACTTCAACAGCGCGATCTCCGGCAACGCCGAGTACTACGGCCTGCCGATGTGGCTGACCTGGAGTATGCGCATCGGGCTCGGTGTGCTGGTGCTGATCTCGCTGTGGCTGCTGTACCGGTACTGCCGCGACGACGAGCTGTTCTTCGTCTGCACCACCGCCGGCATCATCCTCGTCGCCTCCTGGCTGCTGTCGGGTCTGGGACAGCAGTACTACTCGATGATGCTGTTCCCGTTCCTGATGACCGTGGTGCTGCGCAATTCGGTACTGCGCAACTGGCCGGCCTGGCTGGCGATCTTCGGGTTCATGACCTACGACAAATGGCTGCTGGATCACTGGCAGAGCACCGGGCGAGCGCTCGAGTACCTGCGCGTGACCTTCGGCTGGGCGCTGCTGCTGATCGTGACGTTCTGCGTCCTCGGGGACCGGTATCTCGCGGCGCGGCGTGAGGGCCGGCTGGATTCGGGCATCGAGCCTGCGTTCCTGCTGCCGGAGGCGACCGCGAAGCCCGCCGCTCCTGCCGAGCCGGCGCCGCGCATCGAGCGCCACGAACCGGTGCCCGATGACGAGACGTTGGATACGACGACTCAGTCCGAGGCCGGCGCACTGCGCTGACCTGCGATGATCCGGCGCGGCCCGGTAGTGGTCGGGCGGCGCCACTAGACTCGCGTCATGAGCTCACAGGATGGTTCGCCCGCGACCTCATCGCTTCCGGCACCCAAGATCGAGCTGAGTCCGCAGCAGTGGCGGACGCGGCTGACCCCGCAGGAGTACGCGGTGCTGCGCGAAGCGGGCACCGAACGCGCCTTCACCGGTGAATACACCGATACCGAAACCACCGGCGTCTACACCTGCCGGGCCTGCGGCGCCGAATTGTTCCGCAGCACCGAGAAGTTCCATTCCCACTGCGGATGGCCGTCGTTCTTCGACCCGGCCGATTCCGACGCGGTAATCCTGCGAGCCGACGACTCGCTGGGTATGCGCCGGGTCGAGGTGCTGTGCGCCAACTGCCACAGCCACCTCGGGCACGTCTTCGAGGGCGAGGGTTATCCGACCCCGACCGACAAGCGGTATTGCATCAACTCGATCGCGCTGCGCCTGCACCCCTCGGACGACGCGGCGGGCTGATCGCGAAGGGCGAGGTTGGAACCCGCCGCCCGAGTGCCGGATGCGATCCGCCGACCGCTGCGGATCGCGCGCCGAGCAGGCGCGCGATCGAGCTGACGGGAAGACTTTACGGGCCCGGCCGCATTCCGGCACGCCCCGAATTCCGGGGGCACCGGCGGACTCGCGGCTCAGGGCAGGGCGTTGACCAGATGTTCGACGTCCACGCGCGGGCCGCTGAAGAACGGAATCTCCTCGCGCACGTGGTTGCGGGCGTCGGTGGCGCGCAGATCGCGCATCAGGTCGACGATGCGGTGCAGTTCCGGGGCCTCGAAGGCGAGGATCCACTCGTAGTCGCCGAGCGCGAACGAGGCCACCGTATTGGCCCGCACGTCCGGGTAGGACCGGGCCTGCTTGCCGTGGTCGGCGAGCATGCGGCGGCGCTCCTCGTCGGGCAGCAGGTACCAGTCGTAGGAGCGCACGAACGGGTAGACGCAGATGTAGTTGCCCGGTTCCTCACCGGCCAGGAAGGCCGGGATGTGGCTCTTGTTGAATTCCGCCGGGCGGTGCAGGGCGGCGTTGCTCCACACCGGCGTGCTCGCCCGGCCCAGATCGGTGGTGCGGCGGAAGTCGGCGTAGGCGGCCTGCAGATCCTCGATCCGCTCGGCATGCCACCAGATCATGAAATCGGCGTCGGCGCGCAGGCCGGCCACGTCGTAGAGGCCGCGGACCACGACGCCACGTTCCTCGAGCGAGTCGAAGAACTCCCGTGCCTGCTTGACCACGGTGTCGCGCTGATCGCCCAGCACTCCGGGTTTGACCTGGAACACCGAGAACATCAGATACCGGATGGTCGAGTTGAGAGCTTGGTAATCGAGTCGCGCCATAGCCTCCATCGTGCCACTGGGCGGTTTCCGGTAGAACGCCCGCACCCATGTTGTTCGGCACGGTCGCTTCGCGCATCGGCGCCCGCACGCAGCGGCCGACATCCGTTGCCCGCCACACTTTCGCTGCGCACCGACAGTCCCGGAATCAGCGAAAGCGGGGCGGAAAGCATCGAGGGCCGCCGTGTGCCGGGATCGGCGCGAAAATCAGCCGACGACAGCCGCTAGCGCCGACCGGGACGAGTCCGGTCGTCCGCTACGGTGCGTCACGCGACGAGATTCCCGGCGTCGCCTTACCGGGTCCGCCGACCGCGCGCATCACACGATCACCGGGCAAGAATCCGTTGCGCCGCAGCGGTTCCCGAGGCGGCACAGGCCGGGACGCCGACCCCGTGCAGGTATGCACCGGCGATCGCGAGGCCGGGTAACGCGGCGACCGCCGATTCCAGTTCGGCGATCCGGGTGGTGTGGCCGGGGGCGTACTGCGGGAGGCCGCCGCGCCAGCGTTGCACCACGGACGTCTCGGGGCGAATCGAGAGGCCGGTGACGGTGGACAGATCGGCCACCGCGGCCGCGACGAGCTCGTCGTCCGACCAGTTCAGCGGGGTGTCGTCACCGAAGCGGCCGAAGGAGGCACGCACCAGCGCCACGTCGCGTTCGGCGAGATGCGGCCATTTGCGACTGGAGAGGGTGAAGGCCTTGGCGCGCAACGGTTCTCCGGTCGCGACGAGGATGCCGGAATTGTCGGGCAGTGGGGTGTCGGCAGGCAGGCCGAGTGCCACCACGGCCGACGAGGACAGGTCGATAGTGGCGGCGACGCCGGCGGCGTCCGGAGCGACGGCACGCAGCAGGGTGGCGGTGACCGGCGCCGGGGTGGCGAGAATCACCGCGTCGGCCTCGCCGACCGGATCGATGCGCCAGCCCGTGGCCGTCCGCGTCAGACCCGTTGCCGCGGTGCCGGTTTCGACCTTCGGCGCGGCGGCCTCGCGCAGGGCGTCGAGAAGGACGCGATATCCGTCGCGCAGACCGCCGAAGACCGGGGCGGTGGACGGCGGCGGCAGGGCGTCGGCGACCGCGCGGGTGAGATTCGGGGCACCGGCGTCGAGGGCGGCCGCCAGGGTCGGCAGCGCCGCCCGCACCCCGATCGACTCCGCCCGCCCGGCGTACACCCCGCCCAGCAGCGGATCGACACTGCGCCGCACCACCTGCGCGCCGAAACGGTCCCCGACCAGTTCGGCGACCGAGACGTCACCGCCGCGTTCCCAGCGCAGCGGCCGGGCAGGCTCGGTGGCGATGCGCTCCAGGGTGCCGGCGTCGACGAGGCCCGCCACGGCCTCGGGACCGGCGGGAATGCCCATCAGGGTGCGTTCCGGCAGGGGGTGCGCGGTGCCACCGGACCAGATCAGCGGCCGCCGCCCGGCCGGGTGCACCAGCTGCTCGGTCAGGCCCAATTCCGCGAGCAGCGCGGGAATTTCGGGCCGGCGGCCCACGAAGGCCTCCGCCCCCAGATCCACGGGCTCGCCCGCCAGCTCAGCGGTATGCAGAATGCCGCCGACCCGGTGGCGCCGTTCCAGCAACACCAGTTCGAGTTCCGAGCCGAGGGCCGTCCGCAGCCGATACGCCGCGACCAGACCACTGATCCCGCCCCCGACCACCACGACCCGCATAGCCTGCTCCTCACTCGTACCCGCGGCACTACCGCCCCTGCAACGTACCCGTCTCCAGGAGCAAGCCCGGGTTCCGCCTCCGAGTCACCGGATGGCCTGCGCCCCGCCGTTCGGCGAGGGTCGCGGCTTACAACGGCGTGGGCAGGTCGTGGATCAGCTCGACCGCCGCGGTGATCGCGCCGGGGTCGGTGTCGGGCAGCACGCCGTGGCCCAGGTTGAAGATGTGGCCGGTGGCGCCGAGGGTGATCGCCTCGTCCGCCTCGTGGGCGATGCGGCGGATCTCCCGGTCGACGACCTCGCTGCCGGCGAACAGAACGGCCGGATCGAGATTGCCCTGCAACGCTTTTCCGGGACCGACCCGGCGCGCCGCGGCGGTCAGCGGCACCCGCCAGTCGACGCCGACGACATCGGCTCCGGCCTCCCCCATCACGCCCAGCAGTTCACCGGTGCCGACTCCGAAATGGATACGCGGCACACCGGATTGCCCGATCTCGGCGAAGACCCGTTCCGAATGCGGCAGAACGAATTCCCGGTACTGGGCCAGCGACAACGCGCCCGCCCACGAGTCGAACAATTGCACCGCGTCCACGCCGGCCGTGATCTGGGCGCGCAGGAATTCCACGGTGATATCGGTGAGCACACCGAGCAGCGCGTGCCAGGTCTGCGGATCGCCGAGCATGAGTGCCTTGGTCCGCTCGTGGTGGCGGCTCGGCCCGCCCTCCACCAGATACGACGCGAGAGTGAAAGGGGCACCGGCGAATCCGATGAGCGGTGTCTCGCCGAGTTCGTCGAGCAACAGCCGCACCCCGTCGGTGACCGCGCCGACCTCCTCGCGCCGCAGCCGCGGCAGCGCACGCACATCCTCGACCGAACGCACCGGATTCGCGATGACCGGCCCGACGCCGGGCACGATATCGAGATCGATACCGGCCGCCTTGAGCGGAACGACGATGTCGGAGAACAGGATTGCCGCGTCCACACCGTGACGGCGGACCGGCTGCATGGTGATCTCGCACACCAGCTCCGGGTCGAAACACGACTCCAGCATCCCGATGCCCGCGCGCAGTTCGCGGTACTCGGGCAGCGACCGGCCGGCCTGCCGCATGAACCAGACGGGACGGCGGCCGGGTCCGGCGCCGGTGGCGGCAGCGAGGAACGGCGCATCGGGCAAGCGGCGGCGGGTTGGTGTGCTCATCCCCGCTATCGTATGCCGCCGCCGGACACCCACCCGCGCGGCCGTCCCCGCCCGGTCAGGGCGCCCGTAGCGGCGCGCCTCCGCGTGCCGGACACCGGAGAGGTCTACCGTTGCGAGTCGTGACACCGCTCGACTTCCGCGACGGCGCCGCACCGACCCCGGGCCCTGACAGCGAACCAGCCCAGTTTCGCGCCGCGGTCGATGCGATGGGCACCGCATCCGTCCATCCCCGGATCGAGCTCGCACCGATCCGGCCCCCACAACGCCTGGCACCCTATTCGTACGCCATCGGAGCCGAGGTCAAACATCTCGACACCACTGTCATCCCGGTCGATTCCGACGACGACGCCTTCGGCCGCCTGATCCTGCTGCACGACCCGAACGGGCACGAGGCCTGGCACGGGGTTTTCCGGTTGGTGGCCTACATCCAGGCCGATATCGATGCGGCGCTGGCCGGCGATCCGCTGCTGCCGGAGGTGGCCTGGAGCTGGCTGGTCGACGCGCTGGAATCGCGCGGCGAGGAGTTCACGGCCCTGGGCGGCACGGTGACCTCGACGAGTTCGGTCCGCTACGGCGATATCGCCGGGCCGCCACGCGCCTATCAACTGGAGTTGCGTGCCTCGTGGACGGTCGGCTCGCCCCAGCTGGCTCCGCACGTCGAGGCGTTCTGCGAGGTGCTCGCCTACGCCGCGGGACTGCCCCCGGCCGGCATCACCCATTTGCGACCGCATCCGCAGATTGCCGACGACCAGTTCTGAGCGACACGTAGAGTTCGGGCTATGCCCGAAGCCGACGAGTCCGACACCATCGCGAGGACATCACAGCCACCGCAGCAGCCCACGCAGCACGACGCGGACAGCGCGGTTCCTCTGCTCGCCCCGGCCGACGGCATCCCCCCGGTTCTCGATTCCGCCCGCGAGATCGCGGACGCGGCCGCCGCACTGGCCGCCGGTTCCGGCCCGCTGGCCGTCGACGCCGAACGCGCCTCCGGATTCCGCTACTCCAACCGGGCCTATCTGATCCAGCTGCGCCGGCGCGGCAGCGGAACCTTCCTCATCGATCCGATTCCGGATCCGGGCGCGGTGGATACCTTGGCGGCGGTGATCAACAACCTGGAATGGGTACTGCATTCCGCCGACCAGGACCTGCCGTGCCTGGCCGAACTGGGGCTGCGACCGGCCCGGCTGTTCGACACCGAACTGGGTGGCCGGTTGGCCGGATTCGAGCGGGTCGGCCTGGCGGCCATGGTGGCGCGGCTGCTGGGCCGGGAATTGCGCAAGGGACACGGCGCCGCGGACTGGTCGACCCGGCCGCTGCCGCAGGACTGGCTCAACTACGCGGCCCTGGATGTGGAGCTGCTGGTCGAATTGCGCGACGAGGTCGCCGCCGTCCTGGCCGAACAGGGTAAATCCGACTGGGCCGCACAGGAATTCGACCATGTGCGGACCGCTCGCCCCGCCCCGCCCAAGCCGGATCGCTGGCGGCGCACCTCGGGCATCCACACGCTGCGGCGGGCGCGACAGCTCGCGACCGTGCGCGAATTGTGGACGGCCCGTGACGGTATCGCGCGCCATCGCGATGTGGCGCCGGCGCGGATTCTGCCGGATTCGGCGATCATCGCCGCGGCGCAGGCGGATCCGAAGACGGTTCCGCAGTTGCGCACGCTGCCGGTGTTCGGCGGACCGCGGCAGCGGCGATATTCGCGGGAATGGCTCAACGCGGTGGAACGTGCTCGCGCGCTACCGGATTCGCAGTTGCCGCCGATGTCGCAACCGTTCGACGGCCCGCCGCCGGTCAATCGCTGGGAGCGCCGCGATCCGGTCGCGGCGGCTCGCCTGGCCGCTGCCCGGGCCGCGATGAACGGGCTGTCGGAACGACACGCGGTGCCGGTGGAGAATCTGCTGACCCCGGATCTGCTGCGCCGGCTCTGCTGGGACGGCCTGCCCGAATTCCGTACCGGCGCAACACCGTCGGACCCGGCGGGCGCGATCGGCAAATATCTCGAAGCCGGCGGCGCCCGGGCCTGGCAGCGTGAACTGGCGGTTCCCGAGCTGACCGCGGCGTTGTTCCCGGGGGCGGATCAGTCCTCGTAGACCGGGGTGCGCCGGTCGCGGCGGGCGCGGATGGCCTCGTCGAAATTCTCGGTGGTCAGCCGCACATACAGTTGCGCCGTACCCTCGTGCTGCATATGCGATTCCAGGCTGCCGGCCTCCATCCCGCTCCACAGCATGCGCTTGGTGAGCTCGGTGCCCACCCGGCTGTAGCCGATGATGCGTTCGGCCAGTTCGTAACACGTGTCGAGGAGTTTGTCGGCGGCGACCGTGCGGGAGACCAGGCCGATCCGCTCGGCCTCGGCGGCATCGATATCGCGGCCCGACAACATGATCTCGAAGGCCCGGGAGGCGCCGATCGCGCGCGGCAGCAGATAACTGATGCCGAGTTCGGCGGAGGTCAGGCCGTTGTTGATGCCGGCGGCACGGAAATAGGCATGCTCCGACGCGATGCGGATATCGGTGGCCATGCTCAGGCAGAATCCACCGCCGATCGCGGCTCCGTTGATCGCCGCGATCACCGGCTGATGCATGCGCCGCAGCGTGGTCATCACATTGTCGAGCAGGTCCATCGAACGCCGCGCCACGGTGGTGCGGGTGAGGCCCTCGACGTTCGGCACCCGGCCGGCGCCCTGCAGATCGGCACCGGAACAGAACCCGTGGCCGGCTCCGGTGAGTACGACGACGCGGACGTCGTTGTCGGCGGCCACCGACTCGAGCGTTTCCCGCAGCGGGATCATGACGTCGAACGCCATGGCGTTCATGCGTTCGGGCCGGTTCAGCGTGACCAGCGCGATCTGCGGGCGAGGCTTCTCGACGAGCACGAACGACATGCGGACTCCTACCGGCGACGAAAACTGTAACCGGTTTCAGAATCTACACCGCGCCACCGGTCAGCCACCGGGTAACGCGCTCGGCGATGTTCTCGGCCGTCAGGCCCAGCTCCTGATGGATCTGGGCGCGCGAGCTGTGCTCGAGGAACTGCTGCGGCACGCCGAGTTCGCGGGTCGGCACGTCGAGTCCGGAATCGCGCAGCCGCGCCGAGACGGTGCAGCCGATACCGCCGTGCAGGCCGCCGTCCTCCACGGTGACCACCAGGCGGTAGTTCTCGGCCAGTTTGACGATGGTGTCGGAGACCGGCAGCACCCAGCGCGGGTCCACCACCGTCACCGAAATACCCTGGGCTGCAAGCAGATCCGCTGCGGTGACCGCGGTGGCGCCGAGCGCGCCGACCGCCACGAGCAGGACGTCGCCGCGCACCGCCTGCGCCGAGGAGCCCTCCGGCATCCGCAGCACGTCGACGCCGTCGAGCCGTTCCAGCGCCGAAACCTCCTCGACGACAGGTCCTTTCGGGAAGCGCAGCGCGGTCGGCCCGTCGGCGACGGCCAGCGCCTCGGCCAGTTCCTCACGCAGGGTCACCGCATCGCGCGGGGCGGCGACGCGAATACCGGGCACGATGCCCAGCACCGACAGATCCCACATGCCGTTGTGGCTGGCGCCGTCGTCACCGGTGATACCGGCGCGGTCCAGCACCAGGGTCACCGGCAGTTTCAGCAGCGCCACATCCATCAGTAGTTGATCGAAGGCGCGGTTGAGGAAGGTCGAGTAGATCGCGACCACCGGATGCAGACCGCCCAGCGCCAATCCGGCGGCGGAGGTCATCGCATGCTGTTCGGCGATACCCACATCGAACAACCGGTCGGGGAAGCGCTCACCGAACGGCGCCAGCCCCGTCGGACCCGACATGGCCGCGGTGAGGGCGACGATATCGTCGCGCTGTTCACCATGGCGGATCAGTTCCTCGGAGAACACCGACGTCCACCCGACGGTCTTGCCCCCGGTCGGCTGTCCGGTCTCGGGGTCGATGGCGCCGATGGAATGCATCTGGTCGGCGACGTGGTCGACCGCGGGCTGATATCCGCGGCCCTTGAGCGTCACCGCGTGCACCACGACCGGACCACCGAAATCCTTGGCGCGCCGCAACGCGGCCTCGAGCGCCACCGGATCGTGCCCGTCCACCGGGCCGACGTATTTGAGTCCCAGATCGCTGAAAAGCTCCTGCGGAGCGACCGCGTCCTTGATGCCGGCCTTGAGCGCGTGCAGCATCGAATACGCCGAACTGCCGACGCGCGGAATGCCCTGCACGAACCGTTTGGTGGCGTCGAGCGCCTGTTCGTAGGCCGGTTGCATGCGCAGCGCGGTCAGCCGGTCGGCCAATCCGCCGATCGTCGGCGAATACGAGCGGCCGTTGTCGTTCACCACGACGATCAGGGACCGATCCTGACCGGCGGCGATATTGTTCAGCGCCTCCCAGCACATACCGCCGGTGAGCGCGCCGTCACCGACGACGGCGACCACGTGGCGAGCCTGCCCGGTCAGCGCGAAGGCCTTGGCCAGACCATCGGCATACGACAGCGAGGCCGAGGCGTGGGAGGACTCCACCCAGTCGTGCTCGCTCTCGGCGCGGCTCGGATATCCGGACAGCCCGCCGTGTTTGCGCAGCCGATCGAATCCGTCCTTGCGGCCGGTGAGGATCTTGTGCACGTAGGCCTGATGCCCGGTGTCGAAGATGATCGGATCGGCCGGGGAGTCGAAGACCCGGTGCAGGGCGATGGTCAATTCCACCACCCCCAGGTTCGGACCCAGATGGCCGCCGGTGACCGCTACTTTGCGGACCAGGAACTCCCGAATCTCCTCGGCCAGTTCGCGCAGCTGCGGCACCGTCAGCCGGCGCAGGTCCTCGGGCGTATCGACCCGGGAAAGAACTCCCACCGTTCTCGCTCCCTCTCCGATGGCTCATCTGTCTCGAACAGTCTACGGAGCCGCATCCGCGCCCGACGACGGGAACGACCGGCGAGCTGCGACATCCGATCTCGGTGTGAGGCTCGACATAGATCAACCGCATTACAGTAGGTGACTGCCCGTCCCGCCCGCAGGAAGGACGATATGACCGTCGAGCAGCAACGAGCCGACTCTTCGGCGCGGCAGCGACACGCCACCGTCACCACATTCGGACACGGGGTGACGACCGCGACGCCCGACCGGATGCAGGTATCGATCTCGATCGAGACGCGGGCCGAGGCGGTGGCCCTCGCCTACGGCCGGGCAGGCGAACGCACCGCCGCGGTCACCGGCGCACTGCGCGCCGATGGGGTGGCCGCGAGCGATATCTCCACCACCGGCTTGTCCGTACGGACCGAGACGACCTGGACCGAGAACGAGGGCACCCGCATCACCGGTTACGTCGCGACCACGTCGCTGACGGTCGGCCTGCGCATCCCCGGCGCTCCGACCGGGTCCACAGCCGACCTGGGTACCACGGGCCGTCCCGAGACGACCACACCGGCCGATCCCGCCGCCGTCATCGCCCGTGCCGTCGAGGCCGGGGGCGACGATGTCCGCCTGGGCGGGTTGAACCTCACTGTCGCCGACCGCGCCGACCTGCTGATCCGAGCGCGCGAGGCGGCATGGGACGACGCTCTCGACCGCGCCCGCCGCTACGCCGCACGCGCCGGCCGCAGCCTCGGATCGGTCCTCGAGATCACCGAAAACGCCGCAGGCACACCGGAACCCCGCGGCGACATCCGTTTCGTGGCCGCTCGTTCGGCCGCCCCCGGCGCCCCGGTCCCCGTCGAATACGGCGAACACGAGGTCACAGCAGACCTGCGGGCCACCTGGCACCTGGCCTGAGCGGCGACATCGCCGTCACGCCCGTTCGAGCAGGGCCAGACACTCCACATGGTGCGTTGCGGGAAAGGCATCGAATGCGCGCAGTTCGCGCACCCGGTATCCCGCCTCACGGTAGAGACCCACGTCGCGGGCGAAAGCGGCTGGGTCGCAACCGATATGAACGATGCGCGCGGGCCCGGCGGCAGCGAGCGGGGTGACGACCTGTTTGCCGGCGCCGGCACGGGGCGGGTCGAGGACGACGACCCGCGGGACACGGTCCTGGGTGGCGATCCAGCGTTCCACCCGATCGGCGTGCAGGTCGACGCCAGGAAGATCGCGCAGCGCGGCGGTGCCGTCCGCGACCGCCGAGCGGGCCGATTCGACGCCGAGCACCGATCCGCGCGGTCCCGCCTGCTCGGCCAGCCGGGCCGCGAAAACCCCTACGCCGCAATATAAATCCCAGGCAATGGAGCCGGGATCGAGGTCGGCCCAGTCGGCCACCACATCGGAATAGCGCTGCGCCGCATCGCGATGCGGCTGCCAGAACCCGGTCGCCGAGACGTCCCAGCGGCGGCCGGCCACATATTGGACGGCCCGTCCGCTGCCGGATACCACCCGCTCCCGGCGGCGAGCATGGGCCGCGGCACGGCGAGCGGCGGTGGCGCGACGGTCGCCCCCTCGGCGCGGCGGCGTGGACGGCGGGGCGAGTTCCACCACGTGCCGCATACCGTCGGCGTCCACCGCGATCACCAGTTCCGCACCGGGCGTCCACGCGCTCTCGGCGATGCCGACCACCGCGCCCGAAACCGGTTGCGGGCAGCGCAGATCCGCTATCACGTCACTACTGCGGTACCGATGGACGCCCGCCCGGCCTTCGGCGTCGACCACCAACCGGACGCGGGTCCGCCACCCGGTTTCGGGCACTTCGCCGGATCGCTCGGGAGCCGCTCCCCCCGCGGGCGCCTCGTTGCCGGGGCCGAGCGGCAGGGGTTCCACGACGATGTCGGTGTCCCAGTGGGCGAGGCGCTGCAACTGCTCACGCACCACCGCCGCCTTCAGGCCACGCTGGGCTTCGGGGGTGGCGAAGGCGAAATCGCAGCAGCCGGCGCCGCCGGGGCCGGAGACCGGGCAGTTCGGCGTCACGCGGTCCGCGGATGGCTCCAGGATCTCGATCGCCTCGGCGCGGCAGAACGAGCCGCCGCGGTCCTCGGTCACCCGGGCTCGTACCACCTCACCGGGCAAACCGTGACGGACGAACAGCACTCGGCCCTCGTGCCGGGCAACGCAGAAACCGCCATGGCCGGGTGGCCCCAGCCGCACCTGCAGTGTGCGGCCCGACCAGTCCGGCCCGGCACTCACGAACGGTCCTCGTAGCCGCGGCGAACCGCGCCGGGCGCGTTGACCACTTCGGGACGGCGTGCCTTGGCCGACGAACTCAACTGCCACGGCACACTCGTCACCATCACGCCCGGCTCGAACAGCAGCCGGCCCTTGAGCCGCAGCGCACTCTGGTTGTGCAGCAACTGCTCCCACCAGTGGCCGACCACGTATTCGGGGATGAACACGGTCACCACGTCGCGCGGCGAATCCTTGCGCACCCGCTTGACGTAATCCACCACGGGCTTGGTGATTTCGCGGTAGGGCGATTCGATCACCTTGAGCGGCACCGGAATATCGCTGTCGGCCCACTCCCGAACCAATGCCCGGGTGTCGGGTTCGTCGACGTTGACGGTGACCGCCTCCAGCGTGTCCGGCCGGGTGGCCCGGGCATAGGCGAGCGCGCGGCGCGTCGGCAGATGCAGTTTCGACACCAGCACGATCGAATGGGTGCGGCTGGGCAGGACTCCGGTGAACTCCTGCTCCTCGAGTTCGCGCCCGACCGTGTCGTAGTGGCGGCGGATCAGCCGCATCAGGCCGAAGATCGCGGCCATGGTGACGATCGCGATCCAGGCCCCCGCCAGGAACTTCGTGATGAGCACGATGATCAGCACGGCGCCGGTCATGGTCAGGCCGATGGCGTTGATCACTCGCGAGCGCAGCATCCGGCGGCGCACCGCCGGATCGGTTTCGGTGCGCAGCAGCCGCGTCCAGTGCCGCAGCATGCCGGTCTGGCTCAGCACGAACGAGACGAACACGCCGACGATGTAGAGCTGGATCAACCGGGTCACCTCGGCGCCGAACAGCACCACGAACGCGATCGCGGCGCCGGACAGGAACAGGATGCCGTTGCTGAAAGCCAGCCGGTCGCCGCGGGTGTGCAGCTGCCGGGGCAGGAACCGGTCCTGGGCGAGAATCGAGCCGAGCACCGGGAAACCGTTGAAGGCGGTGTTCGCGGCCAGCACCAGGATCAGCGCGGTGACGATGGTGATGTAGAAGAAGCCGGCCGGGAAGCCGGAGAAGATCGAGTCGGCGAGCTGCGCGATGAGCGTCTTCTGCTCGTAGCCCGGTGGCGCGCCCACCAGATCCGCCTTGTCCGCGGCGAAGACGACGCCCAGTTTGCGCGCCATGAGGATGATCCCCATCAACAGGGTGACCGCGATGGCACCGAGCAGCAGCAGTGTGGTGGCGGCGTTGCGGGATTTCGGTTTACGGAAGGCCGGCACGCCGTTGCTGATCGCCTCCACACCGGTCAGCGCCGCACATCCGGAGGAGAACGCGCGCGCTATCAGGAAGGCGAAGGCGATGCCCTGCAGATGTGACTCGTTGCCGTTGAGGCTGAATCCGGACGATTCGGCATGCAGATCGTCACCGAAGACGAAGATCCGCACCACGCCCCAGGCCAGCATCAGGAAGACACCGATCATGAAGCCGTAGGTGGGAATCGAGAACGCGGTGCCCGATTCCCGCACGCCGCGCAGATTCACCGCGGTCAGCAGCACGATCGCCGCCACCGCGAACAGCACTTTGTGGGTGGCCACGAACGGCACCGCGGAACCGATGTTCGACGCCGCCGAGGAAATGGAGACCGCGACGGTGAGCACATAGTCGACGAGCAGCGCGCTGCCCACGGTGAGCCCGGCCATCGGGCCGAGATTGACGGTGGCGACCTCGTAGTCGCCGCCACCGGACGGATAGGCGTGCACGTTCTGGCGGTAACTGGCCACCACGACCGCCATGACGGCCGCGACCGCCAGCCCGATCCAGGGCGTATAGACGTAGGCGGACAGGCCGGCCGTGGAGAGCACGAGGAAGATCTCCTCGGGCGCGTACGCCACCGACGACAGGGCGTCGGAGGCGAAGACGGGCAGCGCGATCCGCTTGGGCAGCAGGGTATGTCCCAGGGAATCGCTACGGAAAGGGCGGCCGACCACCATACGCTTGACGGCCGTCGTCAACTTGGACACTCGGCACAGCATAAGCGCACGGCCTCGAGGGGCATAGCGGGCGGTTCACTCGCGTTTCGGTGCCGGCGAATGGGGGAACGTGCTGCGGGGAACCGTCAACGGGTACGGTTCCCCCGAGAGGGAACCAGACCGCACACCACGGTTTTCGGCGGAATTGGGGTTGACACGGTGTACGTAGTGATCATGGGGTGCGGCCGAGTCGGCTCCGCATTGGCGCGCGCCCTGGTCCGGATCGGCCACGAGGTAGCCGTGATCGACCGGGATCCGGGCGCATTCCTGCGCCTGGGCAAGGATTTTCCCGGCGAGCGGGTCACCGGCGTCGGCTTCGATCGGGGGGTGCTGATCCGCGCGGGCATCGAGCGCGCCGGCGCGTTCGCCGCGGTGTCCAACGGCGACAACTCCAACATCATCTCCGCGCGCGTCGCCCGCGAGACCTTCGGCGTGGAACGGGTGGTGGCCCGCATCTACGACGCCAAACGCGCGGCGGTCTACGAGCGGCTCGGCATTCCGACCATCGCCACCGTCCCGTGGACCACCGACCGGTTCCTGCGCACGCTCACCGGTGACGAAACCACCGCCACCTGGCGCGATCCCACCGGCACCGGCACGGTCACCGAACTCGTCCTGCACGAGGACTGGTACGGGCGTACCGTGCGTGATCTGGAGGATGCGGTGCCGGTCCGGGTGGCCTTCCTGGTCCGGTTCGGGCAAGCGCTGCTGCCGACCAGCAAAACGGTGCTGCAGGCCGACGACGCGGTCTACATCGCCGCCGTCTCCGACAAGGTCGGCGAGGCCGTCGCCGTTGCCGCCACCGCACCGTCGAGCGAGGACAAGTCGTGAACGTAGTGATCGCGGGAGCAGGCGCCGTCGGCCGCTCCATCGCCCAGGAATTGCTGCGGGGCGGGCATCGGGTGACCCTGCTCGAGCGGCGGCTCGACCATATCGACCCGACGGTCGCGCCCTCGGCCACCTGGATGCACGGCGACGCATGCGAACTCGAACTGCTCGAGGAAGCGGGCCTGCAGGACTACGAGGTGGTGATCGCGGCCACCGGCGACGACAAGGCGAATCTCGTGTTCAGCCTGCTCGCCAAAACCGAATTCGGGGTGCGCCGGGTGGTCGCACGCGTCAACGATCCGCGCAACGAATGGCTGTTCGACGGTTCCTGGGGTGTGGACGTCGCCGTCTCGACACCGCGGCTGCTGGCCTCGCTGGCAGAGGAGGCGGTCTCCGTCGGCGACCTGGTCCGGCTGATGACGCTGCGTCAGGGCCAGGCCAATCTGGTCGAGATCACGCTGCCCACCGATACCGCGCTGGCCGGTCGCGCGGTCCGTACGCTCTCGCTGCCCCGCGATGTCGCTCTGGTGACCATCCTGCGCGGCGGCCGGGTGATCGTCCCGCAGCCCGACGATCCGCTGGAGGGCGAGGACGAGCTGCTGTTCGTGTCCACGGTGGAGGCCGAGGACGAACTGCGCCGCAGCCTGGCCACGGAACCCGCGGGCGCGGCGCCCACCGGCGCGGAGCCGCCCGCCTCGATCTGAGCGTCGCTCAAGCGTTTTCGGGGACGAGTTGCGCGCGCAGTTTGGTCAGCGCGCGATGCTGCATCACCCGGACAACGCCGGGGCTCGTCCCGATCGCCTCGGCGGTCTGCGCGGCCGTCCAGCCGAGCACGATCCGCATCACCAGCACCTCGCGATGGGCGGGCGCGAGGATCTTCATCAGCTCGCGGGTGGCCTGGCGGCGCTCCAGATTGAGCGCCAGCTCCTCGGGTCCCGGTGCGGTGCAGGCGCTGTCGGGGAATTCGGCCACCGGATAGGACGGGTGCTGCTGGGCGCGTCGGAACGCGTCGGCCACCTTGTTCGCGGAGATGCCGTAGACGAACGCGAGGAACGACTTTCCCTGATCGCGGTAGCGGGGAATCGCGGTGACGGTCGCGATGCAGATCTCCTGCGCGATGTCGTCGGCGGTGACGTGCGGATTGTGGCTGCTTCCGACGCGCGCGGCGCAATAGCGGCGCACCAGGGGATGCACGATGCGGATGATCTCGGTGACCGCGCGCTGATCGCCCGCGGCGGCCGGCCCGATCAGGCGGTCCAGTTCGGCGGCGGCGCGGCGGCTGTCGGAACCCGCGGGCGCTGATCTCGGGGACCGCACTCCCGCACCCTTCGCCGGGCCGGTCGCTGTCACCGTGTTGTTCTCGGTATCCACCGGGGGTCCTCTCGCCGATCGCTACTGACTAACACGATCGTGCGCCGAATCCGGTTGGCGGAATAGATACCCCAGGGGTGGGTTCACCTCACCCCATCGTTGTATGCCCCCAGAATTGAGGGCATAAGCCGACTTCGAGTCGGTTCGGTCCGCCGGTCGAACGTCCCGGCGCGTTATTCGGCGGCCGAGGAGACGGGCATATGACCGGCCCGGCGCACCGCCCACACCGTGACGAGCAGGGCGACCGCGGTCAAGGGCCAGCCCATCGCGATGCGGGCGGCGGCCAGCCAGCCGGTGCTGCCGGTGTCGTAGAAGTGGTTCTGCACCAGGTAGCGGGCGCCGAAGACGACCACCCACACCACCGTGGCCAGATCGTAGAGTCGCATCGCGCGCCGATCCGAACGCCAGCTGTGGCCGTGGCCGTTGAGCACGCCCCAGATCACCCCGGCCAGCGGCCAGCGCACCAGCAGCGACGCCAGGAAGACTCCGGCGTAGACCAGGCTCGCCCAGATACCGAAGAGGAAGTATCCCTTCGCCGCGCCGGTGCGGTGGGCGATGAAGGCGCAGACCGCGACCCCGATGAATCCGGAGATCGCGGGCTGGATGGGCGACCGGCGGATCAGCCGCCAGGCCAGGACGCCGGCGGCGGTGGCCAGCGCCGTCCAGATGGCGGCCGTCAGACCCCACAGCGTGTTCGCGGGGACGAACACCACCACCGGCAGCGTGGAGTAGATCAGTCCGCTGATACCGCCGAGTTGCTCGAGCAGCGTCTGCTGGATCTCTTCCTCGCGGTCCTCGCCGGTGTAGGCGTGTCCGTCCTCGCCGGCGGCCGGATGCCGGGCCGGGGATTCGCCGTCGGGCTCACGCAGGCGGTGACGGCCGCGCCCCGCAACGGGGTTCGCGCGGAGTCCGGCCACGGCGGCCGGGTCGGCGCCCTCGTCGTTGTGGGGTATCGGCATACGTCAGGAATTCTCGCGGAGTTCGTAGTAGGGGTTGAACATCACCTTGGCGCCATCGCGTTCACCGATGCGACCACGGACCAGGATACGGCGTCCCGATTCGACACCGGGTATGCGGCGCCTGCCGATCCATACCAGTGTCACCGCATCGGTGCCGTCGAAGAATTCGGCCTCCACCGAAGCGCTGGCCGACTTCGGACACGCCTCCACACTGCGCAATCGCCCCAGCATGGTGACCTCTTCGCCACGTCGGCATTCCGCCGCCCTGCACGCGCCCGACGCTTCCGAGGTCTCCGCCAGCTCCTCCGCATCGAGGACGTCGAGATCGGCCGTCAGACGACGCCCCAGACGCCGGAAATAACCGCTGTCGGGTCCCACCTTGCCCGTGGCACCGGAACCCGCCTTGTTTCCGCCTGTGAAAGGCATCTTGCAACACTTCCTGCACTACAGACGGCGTGGGTCACACGTCGTCGGTTTCCCACACGACCGGCTGATGGGCCGTACACCGCCACTGTAGATGCACCCGGACGCCCTCGCTACGGGAGCCCGGTACCACCGAGACGGCGCTGACCGCACCGTTTGCTGGGTTCCCCGCCGCTCCGCGCGCGAACCCTCGGATTCGAGTGGTCGACAACACGTTTTCCGGGCCTCGCGAGGCGGGCTCGCCCGGCCCACCGGCTAGGCTGCGGCCCGTGTCAGAGCTACCCCGTGCCGGCGGCCCGCGCCCGGCCGTCGTCGTCGCCCTGCCGGGGACCGGATCCGACGCCGACTTCGCCCGGCGTGCGTTCGAACCCGCTTGTGCCGCAATCGATCTGCCGTTCGTCGCGGTGGAACCGGATCCGCGCGCGGTGGTCGCGAGCTGCCGGGCGGCGCTCGACGAGGCGGCCCGCACCGGGCCGGTGCTCGCCGCCGGAATCTCGCTGGGCGCCGCGATCGCGGTGGAATGGGCCGCCGCCCACCCGGAATCGGCGTTCGGGGTGGTCGCGGCCCTGCCGGCATGGACCGGCTCCGACATCACCGGGTGCCCGGCGGCCCTGAGCGCGGCGACCACGGCGGCTCAGCTGCGCGCCGACGGCCTGGAGCCGGTGATCGAACGGATGCGGGCGGGCAGCCCGGCCTGGCTGGGGCGGGCGCTGACCCAGTCGTGGCGCACCCACTGGCCCGATCTGCCGTGGGCACTGGAAGAGGCCGCCACCTATGCCTGGCCGGACACGAAACTGCTTGCGGCACTGCGGATTCCGACCACAGTCGTGGGCGCGATCGACGATCCGGTGCATCCGCTGACCGTCGCCGAACAGTGGTACGAGTTGATCCCGCACGCGCGCATCCACCGCATCACCCTCGACGAACTCGGCGCAGATCCGGGGATTCTCGGCGCCCGGGGCATTCCCGGCCTGATCGCGCCCCGATTGCAGGCATGACGGCCGCCGGGCGCCCGCACTACCGCGGGCGCCCGGCGCCGATCAGTTGCGACCGAGTTGCTGCATCGCCGAACCTTCCGCGCCGCGGCGCGGTCCCTGCTGTTCGGCGGTGACCACGGGGAAGGTGCCCGTCGCGGCCGCCTCGGCCGCGGCCGCCTGCGCGGCCAGCGCCTGCTGCTGCGCCTCGACCTGCTGCTGATGCGCGGCGATCAACTGGTCGGCGAGCTCCTGCGGCAGCACCACCGGAAGCGGTTCCCGCACCGGCATCGGCTCGTCGCCGCGCCGCACGACTGTTTCGGCGAGGATCGCGCGGGCCGCCTCCACCAGCGGACCGCCCTCGTCGGCGGCGCCCGACGGCCCCGCCGCCACCAGCCGGACCATCCAGCGATAGCCGTCGACGCCGATGAAACGCAGATCGGCGCCCTCGGTCACCGCGTGCAGTTCGCGGCCCCACGGCCCGGTCTGCACCGAGACCTGCGCGCCGTCGGCCCGTAGCGATTCCGCCAGGTCCGCGGCGACAGTGCGCCACTGGCCCGGCGACTTCGGTGCCGCATAGGCGGCCACGGTGAGACGTCCGTGCGGGGTCGCGAGATGGACCGCCTGCGGCGTGCCGTCCGGCGTCATCTCCACCTGCAACTGACCGCCGTCGGGGACCGGGAGCAGCACCGAACCCAGATCGAGATGCTGATCGGAGATCTCGGCGAGGATCTCGGACACCTCTTCGTAATCGAAGGGGCCGGTCCGCGGTGCGGAATCCTCGGCCTCGCTGTCCTCGCCGTCCTCGTCGGCGTAGTCGTCGGCGTCGTACTCGTCGTCGTAGTCGGAGTCGGAGTAGTCGGCGTCGTACTCGCCGGCGCCGTGATCCAGCGGTTCGGCGTCGTAGCCGTCGTCCTCGGCATAGGCCTCCGCGCCGGCATAGGCGGAACCGTCCGCGTAGTCCGATGTTCCGGCAGGCTCGGCGTAGGCATCGGCGTAACCGGGAGTTTCGGCGTACGCGTCGCCCGGGTGCGTCCCGGCCGGCTGCCGGTAGGGGGCGGCGGCGGCGAAACCGCCTGTGGCCGGGCCGGATTCGGCGGGATCGTAGCCGTGGTCGGCGTAGGGGTCCGGCGCCGCCGCACGCGGCTGCGCGGGCTCGCGATAGCCGGCGTCGACATCCGCGGGGCGAT
>NZ_BDBL01000038.1 GCF_001612965.1 Nocardia kruczakiae NBRC 101016 | reverse complement strand
CGGGCGGTCGCAACGGCGCCGACCCGGGCCGGGGTCTCCCCGCGTGGTCGGCCCGGCGGCGGCCGGGTGCTCCGGTTTCGGCTCCCCGTGATTTCGACGAATCCGGGCCGGGCGGCCACGAGGACGAGCCGGCCGAGGATCGGTCGCCGGGATGGTCGCTGGCCGCTTCCGAGCAGCCGCTGCTGTCCGGGCAGACCGTTGCCGGAGATCTGCTGCGCGACGCCGGAGCCCGTGAGGAGCGACGCGAAGCCGCGGCGCGCCGGGATCGCGGGCCGCGCCGCGGGGTCATCGATCTGCTCGATCCGGCCGAGGCGCGCACCGAGTTCTACGCACCGGTCGAACTCGACGAGCCCGAGGACGACTACGACGACGATCTGCTCGACGACGAGGAGATCGAGGCCACCCCGCGCCGTCGCCGGGCCGCGCCGCGTGGATTCTCGGCGCGCGGATTCTCGCTGCGCGACAAACTGCCGCAGCTGAGCCGGCCGGCTCCGCGCCGTGGATCGGTCGAGGACCTGAATCGCCGGCAGTGGATCTTCCTGGGCGGCCAGGCCGTCGGTGCGGCGGTCGCGGGAATGTTGCTGTTCAAGGGCTTCGAGCAGATGTGGGACATCATGCCGTTCGTGGCCCTGGTGCTGGCGATGGTCGTGATCCTCGGTCTGGTCGCGCTGGTTCGGGTGCTGCGCCGCACCGACGACATCCTCAGCACGGTGATCGCGGTCGTTGTGGGCATCTTCGTGACGCTCGGACCGCTAGCCTTTCTTCTCAGCACGAACTGAGCAGGGAGCAGCAAGTGGGGTACAGCGGTCAGGTGGGGACCACCGTTCAGGTGGGATTGTCGACGGCGTCGGTCTATCCGGAGAACACCGAGGCGGCGTTCCGGTACGCCGCCGACTTGGGTTACGACGGCGTGGAATTGATGGTCTGGGCCGAACCGGCCAGCCAGAACATCGCCACCGTGCAGTCGTATGTGCGCCGGTACTCGGTGCCCGTGCTGGCGGTGCACGCGCCCTGTCTGCTCATTTCGCAGCGGGTGTGGGGCGCCGACCCGGTGGCCAAGCTCGAACGCAGTGTGCGGGCCGCGGAGGCGCTGGGGGCGGCGACCGTGGTGGTGCATCCGCCGTTCCGCTGGCAGCGGCGCTATGCGGAGGGCTTCGCGCAGCAGGTGGGCGAACTCGAGGACAGCAGTCCGGTCGTGGTCGCGGTGGAGAACATGTTCCCCATGCGCGCCGACACGCTGTTCGGGCGCCGCTCCGGCTCGGCGCGCCGGCTGGAACGCCGTGGCGGACCGGGACTTTCCGTCACCGCGTTCAGTCCGTCCTACGATCCGACCGACACCGGCTTCCGGCACTACACGCTGGATCTGTCGCACACCGCGACCGCCGGAATGGACGCCCTGACATTGGCCGACCGCATGGGCAGCGGTCTGGCGCATTTGCACCTGGCCGACGGGCGCGGCGCCGCACACGACGAACACCTGATCCCCGGCGAGGGTGCACAGCCCTGTGTGGAAGTGTGTGAAGCATTGGTGCGCAACGGTTTCCATGGGCATGCCGTGATCGAGGTGAACACCCAGAACGCACGGACCACCGCCGACCGCGCGGCGATGCTGGGGCGGTCGCTGCGGTTCGCCCGCACCCATCTGAACAATCTGCAGCCGGCGCCCGGGCGGGAACCGACCCGGCAGCGGTGATCGGCCCCGCCAGGTACAGCCCGGCCCGTACAGCTTCGTCACACCCGGTAGGGAATCGAGCGACCTTCCGGCAGACTTATACGGTGTACGAGCCGGGTCGGAACCGGCTGGGCCCACGGAGAGGAGCGGGCGGGTGACGGAACTGGCGGTCGAGACGGTACGACCGGAGGTGGACGACGCACCGTTCAGCCGGGTGTGCGCGGTGACCGAGGTGGAGGCTTCCGCGGAACTCGCGCGCTATCGCGGCGTCATCGATCCGGTGTGGACGATCGGCAAGAAACTGCACGGCGGCACCATGATCGCCTCGTCGGCGGCCGCCGCCACCACCCGGTTGCGCACCACGCACCCCGATCTGGCCGAGATGTTCCCGATCGCGGCGAGCACCGATTTCCTCGGCGCCCCCGATCCCGGCGAGGTGGAGTACGAGGTCCGTATCCGCAAGACCGGCCGCCAGATCTGCCTGGTCGACGCCGATCTGGTCCAGGGTGGGCGCACGCTGGTGCATTCGGCGTTCACCTTCGGTCACCTCGACGACGCCGAACCGGCCTACCGGCGCGAGACCGTGGCGGATATGCCGCCGGAGCCGCCGGCCGACGCCCTGGGATACGACGCGCCGGATTCTCCGATGGGCCGGTTGGTGAACGTCGCACGGGGCGCGTCGGTGGCGATCGATCCGTCCTGGGCGCGGTTCCTGTCCGGCGAGCAGGGCGAGCCGCGGCTGCGGCTGTGGATCCGTCCACGCGCCGGGGACGGCAGCGATCCGGATGTCGCCGCCTATTTCGCCATGATGGCAGGCGATATGAGCCCGCCGGTGCCGATGAATATGGGCCGGTTCGGCTGGGCTCCGACCGTGCAGCTCACCACCTACCTGCGGCGGCGGCCCGCGCCGGGGTGGCTGCGGGTCATCGCGACCGCCCACGAGATCGGTGAGCGCATGTTCGACGAGGATCAGCTGGTGCTCGACAGCACGGGCGCGGTGGTGGCGCAGACCCGCCAGCTCGCGCTGATTCCCCTGCCGCGCTGATTCGCTGCCTCGCAGGCTTCCTGATCGCCCCTGCCCCGCATCGCTCGCCACGCACGGATAGCCTTGGGCCTCATGACGAGAATTGCGGTGATCGGTGGCGGACGGATCGGCGAGGCGTTGATTGCCGGGCTGCTCGAGGCCGGGCGACCGGGTAAGGATCTGGTCGTGGTCGAGACGGTGACGGCACGCGCGCAGGTGTTGAGCGAGCGGTTCGGCATCCGGGTCACCGACAGTCTGGCCGAGGCCGCGGCGGGCGCGGATGTGCTGGTGGTCGCGGTGAAGCCGCACGATGTCGACGCCGTGCTGACCGAACTCGGCAAACTCGAACTCGACAACGACCGCGATCAGATCCTGGTGTCGCTCGCGGCCGGCGTGACCACCGCCCGGGTGGAGTCGAAGTTGCCCGCCGGATTCCCGGTGGTGCGGGTCATGCCGAACACTCCGATGCTGGTCGGCCAGGGTATGAGCGCGATCGCGGCCGGCCGTCACGCCAAATCGGCCGAGCTGGATACGGTCTCGGAACTGCTGGGCGCGGTCGGCCGGGTCGTCACCGTCGCCGAGAGCCAGATGGACGCGGTGACCGCGGTGTCCGGCTCCGGGCCCGCGTACTTCTTCCTGGTGGTCGAGGCCATGGTGGAGGCCGGTGTCGGCCTCGGGCTGACCCGGGACGTGGCCACCGAACTGGTGGTGCAGACCATGCTCGGCTCGGCGGCGCTGCTGGAGGAATCCGGCCAGGATGCCGCGGAGTTGCGTGCCGCCGTGACCTCGCCGGCGGGGACGACCGCGGCGGCCGTGCGCGAGCTCGAGCGCGGCGGCGTGCGTTCGGCATTCTGGGAGGCGTTGCACGCGGCCAAGCGCCGCTCGGTCGAACAGGGAGCGACCGGCGAGTAACCGCGCGGTGGCCGCCGGGTGTGACGTGACATCCGCTGGTGACACTGCTATTTCTCCCACCCGTCGCAGCAATCCCACTGGTCACGCTAAGCTCGAGGGAGCACGTGCGTGTCTGTTCCGCCGGTGGGGAAGCCGGCGGCGCGGACGTGCCGGAGGTCAGTGGCGCAATGATGTCTGGAAACAGCTCTGCGAGTTCCGGTCCTGTCATCGGCGGTGGAGGAACACAGTTCCTCACCGTTGCCGAGGTGGCGAATCTGATGCGGGTTTCCAAGATGACGGTGTATCGGCTGGTTCACTCGGGAGAACTACCCGCTGTCAGAGTCGGTCGATCGTTCCGGGTACACGCCAAGGCGGTACACGACTACCTGCAGACGTCGTACTTCGACGCCGGGTAGCGACGTGGGAACGCCGGTCGGCGGTGTCGGCGACCGGGCACATCGGTGCCCGTTTCGTTCGCCGTGGGTTGGCCCGGTACGATGAACCACCGTTGTGTTACCCGCTGCCGATCTGGGTCAGGTCGGGAGCTGAACACTGGTTGCCAGGCGGCCGCCGAGCGAACCGGAAGATGGGCGTACGTAACCGGCGTGCGTGCCGAGGGTAGAGAGAGAACGCGAGGAACAACCCTATGGGTTCTGTGATCAAGAAGCGCCGTAAGCGGATGTCGAAGAAGAAGCACCGCAAGCTGCTTCGCCGTACGCGCGTGCAGCGTCGCAAACTCGGCAAGTAAGTCTTACACGCTGGAAATTAGCTGAAAGCCCGCCACCGTTTCAGGTGGCGGGCTTCAGCATTTGTTTCCGGTGACTGAAGTCATCGTTAGATCCTGGTAAATACTGTCGGCCACCTCCGTAACAGCCGCTACTCTGGTTGACGGAACTAGCCAAAGCAGGGGTGCACAGGTGGGATTCGGCGTGGGTTCAGATATGCGGGACGGGCGTACGGCTGGCCGCAATGACCAGCCGCCCACAGTTGTCCTCGTCACCGGCGCGAGCCGCTTCTTCGGCGGCAATGTCGTCACTCGGCTGGCGGCCGATCCCACGATCGAACGCGTCATCGCCGTCGATGCCCGGTTGCCCAGCCGCGATCTGCTGCGCCGGATGGGTCGCGCCGAGTTCGTCCGCGCCGATATCCGAAATCCGTTGATCCGCAAGGTGATCGACGGAAACAACGTCGACACCGTGGTGCACCCCTCCGTGCTCTCCCGCCCGCCCGCCGGCGGCGGCCGCGCGGCGATGAAGGATTACAACGTCTTCGGCGCCATGCAGCTGATGGCGGTCTGTCAGAAGGCGCCCAGCGTGCGCCGCGTCGTGCTCCGGTCCTCCTCGGCGGTGTACGGTTGTGGTCCTAAGGATCCGGCGAAATTCACCGAGGAAATGAGCGCGCGCACACCACCGAAGGGCTGGTTCGCGCGCGACATGATCGAGGTCGAGGGATTCGTCCGCGGAATGGCGCGCCGGCGTCCGGATATCGCCGCGGCAATCCTTCGATTTCCACCGATTGTGGGGCCGCGCCTGGCGGGCCGGGGTGTGCAGTATTTTCGCTCCCCGATCACGCCGACGATCTTCGGTCGCGACCCCCGTATGCAGCTGTTGCACGAAGAGGACGCGATCGCGGCGCTGGCGCATGCGGCGCATTCCGCACCGGGCGGCACGTTCAACGTCGCCGGGGACGGGTCGCTGGCGTTGTCGCAGGCCATCCGTCGCGCGGGTCGCGTCGAACTACCGGTGCCGATGAGTATTTTCCAGACGGTCGGCCGGTCGTTCATGGGCCCGGTGATGCGTGAGTTCACCACCGAGCAGATCGATTACTTCCACTTCGGCTGTGGATTGGACACCACGAGAATGCGTACCGAACTCGGCTTCGCACCGCGCTGGACGACGGTGCAGGCGTTCGACGACTTCATCGGGGGCGCAGCGTTGCGGCCCGTCATCGATCCGCGCTGGATCGACGCTGCAGAAAACAGACTCCTCGGCCTCGTCGGGGCCGGGACGGGAGCACATCGATGAACGACGTGGCCAAAGTCATTCACCTGCACGAGACGGATTTCGAGGCCCGGCAGCGCCCGGCATCGCGGCGCTGGCCCGGCGAGTCGGCCCTGCAGCCGGTGACCTCGTTGACCGAGCGGCTGGCCGAATCGGCGCCGCCGCGCTCGCTGGGTGATCTGGTGCGGGGCGCGGTGGCGGACGGTATTCGCAATACCGCCGATTTCGCCCGCCGCCGCCTCACCGGGGACTATCAGGTCGACGAGTTCGGGCGCGACGAACATCTGCTCCAATCGGTCATCCTGCCGACACTGCGACCGCTGTCGGATCTGTGGTTCCGGGTGGACGTCAACGGCATCGAGAACATTCCGTCCTCCGGTGGTGCGCTGGTCGTCTCCAACCACGCCGGCGTGGTGGCACTGGACGCGCTGATGCTGCAGTTGGCGGTGCACGATCGGCATCCCGCCCATCGGTCGCTGCGATTGCTGGCCGCCGATCTGGTGTTCGAGATGCCGGTGGTCGGCGGGCTGGCCCGCAAGGCCGGCCACACCCTCGCCTGCCCGGCCGACGCCGAACGGCTGCTGCGCTCGGGCGAGGTCGCGGGGGTGTTCCCCGAGGGTTTCAAGGGCATCGGCAAGCCGTATGCGGAGCGCTACAAGTTGCAGCGCTTCGGCCGCGGCGGATTCGTTTCGGCGGCGGTGAAAACCGGTGTGCCGATCATTCCGTGCTCGATCGTCGGGTCCGAGGAGATCTATCCGAAACTCGCCGATATCAAGCCGTTGGCGCGGCTGCTCGGTTTGCCGTATTTCCCGGTGACGCCGACATTTCCGCATCTGGGACCGCTGGGTGCGATTCCGTTGCCGTCGAAGTGGACCATCGAATTCGGCAAGCCCATCGCGACCGAGGATTACGCGGCCGAGGCGGCCGACGATCCGATGACGATGTTCGAGGTCACCGATCAGGTCCGCGAAACCATTCAGCAGACGCTGTACAAGCTGCTCACCAAGCGGCGCAACCCCTTCACCGGCTGACCGAAGCCGAGCCGAAGAGACCGAGCCTCCTCGCTGCGGCGAGGAGGCTCAGCCGTGTTGTTCGCGCTTGCGGGTGAGCACGGCGGCCGCCGCGCCACCGGCCGCACCCAGCGCCAATGCGGTGGGCACGCCGATCTTGGCGGCCTTGCGGCCGGTGCGGAAATCGCGAATCTCCCAGCCGCGGTTCTTGGCGACCTCGCGCAGGTCCGAATCCGGGTTGATCGCCACCGCGGTACCGGCCAGCGAGAGCATCGGCACGTCGTTGTGGCTGTCGGAATAGGCCGTGCAGCGTTTGAGATTGAGACCCTCGCGAATGGCCAGGGTGCGCACCGCATGCGCTTTACCGAGGCCGTGCAGAATATCGCCGACCAGCCGTCCGGTGAAGACGCCGTCCACACTTTCGGCGACCGTGCCCAGTGCGCCGGTCAGCCCGAGGCGTTTCGCGATGACCTGTGCGAGTTCCACCGGCGTCGCGGTGACCAGCCACACCTGCTGCCCGGCGTCCAGATGCATTTGCGCCAGCGCGCGGGTGCCGGGCCAGATCTTGTCGGCGATGATTTCGTCGTAGATTTCCTCGCCGAGTGCGGCGAGTTCGGCGGTCGAGCGGCCGGCGATGAATGACAGCGCTTTTTCCTTGCCGCTGGCCATATCGCCCTGGCTTTCCTTGCCGGTGACCCGGAATTTCACCTGCTTCCAGGCCATATCGACGAGGTCGGAAGTCTTGAAATATTTCCGCGCCGCCAGGCCGCGCGCGAAGTGCACGATCGAGGCGCCCTGCACCATCGTGTTGTCCACGTCGAAAAATGCCGCCGCGGTCAGGTCGCGGGGCGGGCGCGCATGCGGCGGTAATTCCGAATCGGATTCGGCGCCAAAGGTTTCGGCCAATTCCGCGTCGTGCAGTGCGAGGGCGGCGTCGGCGCTGGCCTCACCGGCGAGGTTGGCGCGCACCTCCTCCTCACTGGGCCCGAACGGGCTGCGCGCGATCCGTGTGAGCTGGTCCGACAGACCCTGCCCCCAGCGCGCCGGGAATTCGCCGAACCTGCCCGCGATGAAGCCCGTCCTCGCATCTTTCGATCGTTCCGGCACCAGTACCTCCGCCTGTTCGCGCGAACACTCCAACATTAGCCGAGCACAGCGTTGTCTCGATGGCTGCTCGGCGATGTGTGCTCAGTGACTCAGATCGGCCCGCAATCGCGGTTCGTCGACGTCGAAGTAGCTGTGTTCCCGGCCGTCGAGCAGCACCACCGGCAGCCGGTCGCCGAACTCGGCCCGCAGCGACGGGTCGGTGGCCGCCGCCGCGTCCACATCGACGGTCGCCGGTTCCAGCCCGAAGTCCGCGCAGATGGCGCGCAGTTGCGTCAGTGCGACCGTGCACATACCGCAGCCCTCGCGGGTCAGCAAAGTCACCGAATGCGTGGCAGTACTCATATCGCCATTAAATGCCACGGTGCCGACAGACCTGCGATTAGCCGCGAATCGCCGGATTCGCGAGACGAAATCGCCGGTCCGGCGTGCCTGCACCGAAGCCCGTGCCACGGCGGTTGAATGTGAGCAGGCATTCGTGAAGCCGGCGAGTGGAGAGTGACTGAATTCACCGACTTTGTGCAGGGCTTCACAAGCGGTTACGGTGGTGACACGCGACCCGCCTGCTTCTGGCGGCGGACGCAACCGCACCCCGTGTATCAATACCGATCCGATACCGATGCCTGTGCCCGGTATCGGCGGCGGACCAAGCGAAACCCGGACACTACCCCCCGGCCGGACGAGGAGCCGAACGACGTGACAGAGCAGCATGAGACGCCAGGTGGCGTCTCCGGCAGAGCTCTGAACAGCGTTTCCGGCAAATCCATCAACAAGGACATCCCGCAGGCGACGGTGACCCGCTTGGCCACCTACCTCCGAGTGCTCGCCGTCCTGGCCGACGAGGGTGTGCTCATCGTATCGAGTGAAGAACTGGCTGTCGCGGCGGGTGTCGGTTCGGCGAAGCTTCGCAAGGATCTATCCTTCCTCGGCCCCAACGGGGTTCGCGGCGTCGGCTACGACGTGGCCAAGTTGCGCAACCGCATCGAGGACGTTCTCGGCCTGGCCGACGGCCATCGCGTGATCCTGGTCGGCGCCGGAAATCTGGGCCGGGCCCTGGCCGGTTACGGCGGATTCTCGCGGCGCGGTTTCACCATGGTCGGCATCTTCGACAGCGATCCCGCGGTGATCGGCGCCTCGGTCGCCGGGCTGCGGGTGCTCGACACCGCCCGGCTGCGGGCCGCGGTCGCCGAACTCGCCCCCACGATCGCCGTCGTCACCGTTCCCGATGCCGCGGCCCAGGGCGTCTGCGACGAACTCGTCGCCGCCGGGGTGCAGTGCATTCTCAGCTTCTCGCCGGTGAACCTCGCGGTTCCGGCCACCGTGGAGGTCCGCCGCGTCGACCTCGCCGTCGAACTGCAGATGCTGTCGTTCGAGCGTGCTCGCAGCGCGGAACTCGAGGCCGCCGAGTCGGCGGCGACCGAGCGCGTCGCCGCGGGGGAGACCGTGCACGCGGTGTCCACCCCGATCGGGCGGCGGATGGCCGGACGCGCGGCCCACCAGCCCGCACCCCGCAAGACAACCTCGCATTCGGCAACGGAGCCAACCAGCAAGGGATCGGTGGTCGCACCATGAGCGTGCTTCTCGTCGGAATTTCGCATCGCAGCGCTCCCGTCGCGGTGCTGGAGAAGGTCGCGGTCACCGAGGAGGACCGGCCCAAGCTGACCGATCGCATGCTGGCCTCCCAGCACATCTCCGAGGCGATGATCGTCTCCACCTGCAACCGCGTCGAGATCTACGCCGTGGTCGACGCCTTCCACGGCGGGCTCGCCGAGGTCGGCGACCTGCTGGCCAAGCATTCCGATCTGCCGCTGCCCGAACTGACCAAACACGCCTACGTGCGCTACAGCGAGGCGGCGGCCGAACATCTGTTCGCGGTGGCCAGCGGCCTGGATTCGATGGTCGTCGGCGAGCAGCAGGTGCTCAGCCAGATCCGTTCGGCCTACGCCGCCGCCGATGCCCAGCAGGCCGCCGGGCGCACCCTGCACGAATTGGCCCAGCACGCGCTGCGGGTCGGCAAGCGGGTGCATTCGGAGACCGGGATCGACCGCGCGGGCGCCTCGGTGGTGTCGGTCGCACTGGATCGCGCCGCGAACGTGCTCGGTGATCTGGCCGGGCGCACCGCGGTCGTGGTCGGTGCGGGCGCGATGGGCGGGCTGTCGGTGGCCCATCTGGCACGGGCCGGTATCGGCAGAATCATCGTGGTCAACCGCACGCTCGAGCGTGCCCAGCGGCTGGCCCACACCGCGACCACCATGCACGGCGCACCGGCGACCGCGATGGAGCTGTCCAACCTGGTGAACGCCATGGCCGATGCCGACATCGTGATCACCAGCACCGGCGCGGTCGGTTCGGTGGTGAGCCTGGCCGACGCCCACCGCGCACTCAACGTCTCCCGCGCCGGACATCAGATGGTGATCTGCGACCTGGGACTGCCGCGCGATGTGGATCCCGCGGTGGCCGGACTGCCCGATGTCACCGTCATCGACATGGAGACGCTGCAGCGCGATCCGGCGGCGGGTGCGGCGGCCGACGACACCAGCGCCGCCCGCGCCCTGGTCGCCGAGGAGCTCGCCAAATATCTGTCCGGCCAGCGGATGGCCGAGGTGACCCCGACCGTCGCGGCACTGCGCCAGCGCGCGGCCGAGGTGGTCGAGGCGGAACTCATGCGGCTGGAATCCAAACTGCCCGATCTCGGTGATCCGCAGCGCGAAGAGGTGGCCCGCACGGTGCGCCGGGTGGTCGACAAATTGCTGCACGCGCCCACGGTCCGGGTCAAGCAGCTGGCCTCGGTGCCCGGCGGCGGCAGCTACGCCGAGGCGCTGCGCGAATTGTTCGAATTGAAACCCGGTGCGGCACAAGCTGTTGCGGCGCCGATGGAAATCGCCACCCTCGGCGGCGAACTGGCCGACGACTTCACCACGAGCCATCTCGGAGACGAACAGGGGCATCCGCAGTGAGCGCTGATACGGCCACCGCATTCGGGGGCGCGGCCACCGGGGTCGACACGCAGGAGCACAACATGACGCGACGTGGCACCACGGACGCCCCGTGGCGGATCGGCACCCGCGGCAGCGTGCTGGCACTGACCCAGGCCGGCACCGTGCGCGACGCGCTGATCGCCTCCGGGCAGCACGCCGAATTGGTGATCGTGAAGACGGCGGGCGACCAGTCGTCCGACCCGGTCGAGAAGATCGGTGTCGGGGTGTTCACCGCCGCGCTGCGCGAGGAACTGGCCGCCGGGACCGTCGACATCGCGGTGCACTCCTACAAGGATCTGCCCACCGCGCCGGACCCGCGCTTCACCATCGCCGCGATCCCGCCGCGCGAGGATCCGCGTGACGCGCTGGTCGCCCGGGACGGCCTGGTGCTGGGCGAACTACCCGCCGGATCCCGGGTCGGCACCTCCGCGCCACGGCGTGCCGCTCAGTTGCGCGCACTCGGACTCGGTCTCGAGATCGTGCCGTTGCGCGGCAATATCGACACCAGACTTCGTAAGGTCGCCGAGGGCGAACTCGACGCCGTGGTGGTCGCGCGGGCAGGGCTGTCCCGCGTGGACCGGCTCGGTTCGGTCACCGAGGCCCTCGAGCCCGTGCAGATGTTGCCGGCACCGGCTCAGGGCGCGCTCGCGGTCGAATGCCGCAGCGAGGAAAGCGATCTCGTCAGCATCCTGTCCACCCTCGACGATCCGGGCAGTCGCGCCACGGTCGTCGCCGAACGCGCGCTGCTCGCCGAACTGGAAGCCGGTTGCACGGCGCCGGTCGGTGCGCTCGCCGAAGTCGTCGAATCGCTCGACGACGAGGGCCGCGTGGTGGAGGAACTGTCGCTGCGCGGCGGCGCGGCGGCGATCGACGGCTCGGATGTCATCCGGGCCTCCGCGGTCGGCTCGCTCGCGAACGCAGAGCAGTTGGGCCGCGATCTGGCGCGTGAGCTCCTGGAGCTGGGGGCGCGCGACCTGCTGGCCGGCGAGGTATCCGCCGGCGCGTCCGACTTCACCAATCCCAGCCCGATGGAGAACAAGCCATGAGCCGAGCCACCAAGAAGCATCCCGGTCGGATTCTGTTCGTCGGGTCGGGTCCTGGTGACCCGGCGCTGCTCACGGTCCGCGCCCGCGAGGTGCTGGGACGAGCGCGCCTGGCGTTCACCGATCCCGATGTCGACAAGGGCGTGCTGGCCATGATCGGCACCGCCGTCGAGCCGGGGCCCGACGGGGAATCCGCCGTCGACGTGCGCCCCGCGCTGGGCGAGCCGGCCGAGGTCGCGAAGACGCTGGTCCACGAGGCCCGCGCCGGACACGATGTGGTGCGGCTGGTCTCCGGCGACCCGATGACCACCGATTCGGTGATCTCCGAGGTCAACGCCGTCACCCGGTCGCATCTGAACTTCGAGGTGCTGCCCGGGCTGCCGTCGGCGACCACGGTTCCGGCGTACGCCGGCATCGCGCTCGGCTCCTCGCACACCGAGGTCGACGTGCGCGGCGAGGTCGACTGGGCCTCCGTCGCCGCCGCCCCCGGCCCGCTGGTGCTGCACGCCACCTCCGGCCACCTGGCCGAGACCGCGAGCGCGCTGGTCGAGCACGGCCTCGCGCCGCAGACCCCGGTGGCGGTGACCGTGCGTGGCACCACCCGGCAGCAGCGCACCATCGAGGCGACGCTGGCCACCCTGAACTCCGCCGCCTCGGAGCTGGTCGGACCGCTCGTGGTCACGGTCGGCAAGGAGGTCGAGAAGCGCTCCAAGATGTCGTGGTGGGAGTCGCGGGCGCTGTACGGCTGGACCGTGCTGGTGCCGCGCACCAAGGAGCAGGCCGGTGAGATGAGCGAGAAGCTCGTCATGCACGGCGCCATCCCCATGGAAGTTCCGACCATCGCCGTCGAGCCGCCGCGCAGCCCCGCGCAGATGGAACGCGCGGTCAAGGGCCTGGTCGACGGTCGCTACCAGTGGGTGGTGTTCACCTCCACCAACGCCGTGCGCGCGGTGTGGGAGAAGTTCGGCGAATTCGGTTTGGACGCACGGGCTTTCTCCGGTGTGAAGATCGCCTGCGTCGGTGAGGCGACCGCCGACAAGGTGCGCTCGTTCGGTATCAATCCCGAGCTGGTGCCCAGCGGTGAGCAGTCTTCGGAGGGTCTGCTGGCCGACTTCCCGCCCTACGACGATGTTTTCGATCCGGTCAACCGGGTGCTGCTGCCGCGCGCCGATATCGCCACCGAAACGCTGGCCGAAGGCCTGCGCGACCGCGGTTGGGAGATCGACGATGTCACCGCGTACCGCACCGTGCGGGCCTCGCCGCCGCCGGCCGAAACGCGGGAGATGATCAAGACCGGCGGCTTCGACGCCGTGCTGTTCACCTCCTCGTCCACGGTCCGGAATCTGGTCGGTATCGCCGGAAAGCCGCACGCGCGCACCATCGTTGCCTGTATCGGCCCCAAAACCGCCGAAACGGCCATCGAATTCGGTTTGCGCGTGGATGTGCAGCCCGAGATCGCCCAGGTCGGCCCGCTGGTCGACGCCCTGGCCGAACACGCCGCCCACCTGCGCGCCGAGGGCCTGCTGCCCCCGCCGCGCAAGAAGAGCCGCCGCAGCCGCTAGCGGCTGAGCGAAAGACCCTCACACCCGGCGTACGCGCATGAGGTCGCGGACGAGGCTGCAGGTCTTGTTCGAGGGCGGCCGAATGCCGACGACCTCGGCGGTGCGCCGGATGGTCTGGTTGTCGGCGAGGTTGGCGCGGTAGACGCCGGAGTCGAGCAGGGCGATGGCCAGTCGCATGGCCTTCAGCCTGCGGTTGTGCATGACGTACCAGGAGCGCGGCCGTCCGGCCGGTAGAGGCTGTTTCAGCAACGGCGCGTAGGGATCGATGATCGTCGGTGCGGTGGGCATGAGAATCCTCCCCTCGGATGGAGATTCGCCGGGTCGTCGGTGCGCCGAATCGAAGGCGGGACGGATATGGGCAGTCCGTCCCACCGCCGATCGATCGGTCGTGCGCCGTGGGCAGTAGCGCGCTACCGGTGCCGGTTCGACTGTTGACGAATCCCCTCGAACACATCTTCGATTCTACCGGAGGGCACCGACAAAAACCGGGCCCCGCAACGGGTTTCGGCGCGCGGCCGGATCGCCCGCTCGTCGCCCGGAATTTGCCGGCTGTGATCCGCGCCAACCGGCCGGGAGGTGCCTGGGAGCCGGGCTTCCGCGCGGCGTATCGTGCGTTTATGACCGGAATGGACCGCCCGCGGCGGTTGCGTCGTACCCCCGCGATGCGTCGCCTCGTCGCCGAAACCACCTTGGAACCAAGGCAATTGGTACTGCCGATGTTCGTCGCCGACGGACTGGCCGAACCGCGCGAGATCAGCTCGATGCCCGGCGTGTACCAGCATTCGATGGATTCGCTGCGCAAGGCCGCGGCGGAGGCGGTCGGCGCGGGCGTCGGCGGCCTCATGCTGTTCGGCGTACCGCGTCCGGAGGACAAGGACGCGGTGGGCAGCCAGGCCAGTGCCCCGGACGGCATTCTCAACCGCGGCCTGCGCGCGCTGACCGAGGAGGTCGGCGGCGACACCGTCGTGATGGCCGACACCTGTCTGGACGAATTCACCGATCACGGGCACTGCGGGGTGCTGGCCGGCGACGGCTCCGTCGACAACGACGCGACCCTGGACCGTTACGTCGAGATGGCGCTGGCCCAGGCCGAGGCCGGCGCCGAACTGCTGGGCACCAGCGGCATGATGGACGGCCAGGTCGGCGCGATCCGCGCGGGCCTGGATGCCGCCGGTCACATCGATACCGGGATCCTCGCCTACGCGGCCAAATACGCCTCGGCGTTCTACGGCCCGTTCCGGGAGGCCGTCGGCTCGTCGCTACAGGGCGATCGACGCACCTATCAGCAGGATGCCGCGAATCGGCGCGAATCGCTGCGCGAACTCGAGCTGGACCTGGCCGAGGGCGCCGACATCGTGATGGTCAAACCGGCCATGTCGTATCTCGACATCCTGCGCGACGTCGCCGATCATTCGCCGGTTCCGGTCGCGGCGTATCAGATCTCCGGCGAGTACGCGATGATCACGGCCGCCGCCGAACGCGGGTGGATCGACCGCCGCGGCGCCATCCTCGAATCGCTTCTCGGCATCCGCCGGGCGGGCGCGGATATCGTGCTGACCTACTGGGCCACCGAGGCCGCGCACTGGCTGTCGTGAATCCTGCGACAATGCCGGCCGAGCCCGGCATCCGAACCAGACCCGAAGATGTGCGCACCGCCTGCCAGCTGTGGTGGGCCGTCGTCGCGCTCGGGGTGTTGCGCCTGATCCTCGGCGCGGTCGACCGTCTCGGCAATCGCCGTCAGGTCGCCCAGGACTTCTACGACCAGCTGCACGGCGAGCGGCCCGACTTCAGCGTTGCGCAGATGGAGCTCGTGGTCTCGATTCTCGAGGTGCTGGTGCTCACCTACGGCCTGGCCCTGGGGATCGGCGCGGTGGCCGTGGTGCACGAGCTCGGTCGCGGGCGACTGTGGGCGCGCACGGTTGCCGATGTGGCGACCGTGGTGCTGGTGCTCGGCGCCGTCGGGTCGATGTTCGGACTCGGTGCGGTCGTGGGCGGCCCGGCGGTGCTGATCGGGGCCGCGGCGATATTACAGGCGGTCCTGGCTTGCGGAGCCGTATTCCTCTGCCGCAGAAAGGAATCCGAGGCTTACTTCCGAGCCGACGGCCACTGAGACGCGAGGCCGAATTTGTCGCGTGCCGACCGGGATGTATGGTGAGGGTTGTCACAGATAGCTCGGGAACTGAAAGTCGTTGGTTGTGCGTTGCTCTTCGGATGTGGTTTTTCGGTCGGTGGTCCCATCGATCGGTCACCGCGATGAAAGCGCAGCACGGATGGCTTCGGTGGATCGGAGACATCGATGCGCGTGGTGATTCAGCAGCGACAAAGCATTCGACGCGATGTTCTGGTGATGGGACTGCTGCTGCTTCTCGCACTGCTCACCCTCGCCGGACTGCTGCTCCCGGGGAAGGTCGGCTGACTCCGCCGCCACCCGCTCGGTCCGGCACGCGCGTCGTATTCGGAGGTCTTGCGTGAGCGACGCCCAACCCACCGCCGCGGTGCGGCCGGATTCCGTGCTGTTCAGCGAGCCCGGCGCCCGCTGGCGAACGGTCGCCTACGGCCCGCTGCTCTGCCTGCTGGTGCTGATCCTGGAACTCGCGCTGCGGCGCGGCCCGGTGCACTGGTTCGGTCTCACCTTCTGCGCGATTCTGCTCGCCGGATTCGTGACTCTGCAGGTCGTCGCGGGAAAACGCCACGTCAGCGTCGAACTCACCGACTCCGCGCTGCGCGAGGGCACCGAAACGCTGCCGCTGGAGTCGATCGCGCGGGTGTTTCCCGAACACGACGAGGAATCGTGGGACGACGATCCCTGGGAGTCGGCCCGCGCACTGGGTGAACTGACCGGAGTGCCGCGCCGTCGCCGCGGCATCGGCCTGAAATTGCGCGACGGCGCCATGGTGCAGGCCTGGGCGCGCGATCATCAGCAGTTGCGCGCCGAGTTGAGCGCCGCACTCGAGCGGCTCGCCGAGGAATCGGCTCCCGCGGCGAAGGATTCCGCGGACTCTCCGGCGAAGGAGTCCGCGGCCGTGCTCGCGGCGAGCGCGGACGATGCGGAGAATTCGGTGGTGGCGTCCGGTTCTGACAGCCAGGGCGACGTGGGGTCCGAGGGCAAGGAGGATGTCGCGTGATGCGCCGGCTGTGGATCCTGCTCGATCTGGTGCTGGTCGTGGCCTGCGCGGTGGCCGCCGTGCCCATCTGGCGGCACGGGGTGCACCGGACCTGGTTCGCGGCGGTGGGAGATCAGCCTGCCTTCGAATCCACTCACTACGCCGGTCCGTGGCTGGCGCTGGCCACGGTACTGGTCGCCGCCGCGGGGCTCGCGGCGATCGATCTGGTGGTGCGGTGCGCGGTGCGTCCGCGCTGAAACGTCTGTTTCCCACAGCCGCACCCGTTTTCGCTGCGCGTCGCCCGATAGCGGATCGAGTGTTGTGGGTATTGCAGGTAAATGAGCACCATGACGCGCACCCGAGCAGTGCGGAAATCCTCGTTCACGATTCTCGCGGCCGCGGCGATCGGTATGGCCCCGGTGGCCGTGGCCGCCGCCTCGCCTGAAAGTCCTTCGGCCGCACGCACTTCGGCGGTTACCGTGGAGCCGGCCGGCCCGCAGGTATCCGGCGCGCAGAGCCGAGCCGCCGCGGGTGTCGCCGATTCGGTGGCCGCCACTGCCGTGTCGCCGCGCGCCGGGCAGGTTTCCTCACTGCTGGATCTGCTTCCCACGCCGCTGAATTGCCTGCTGTCCACGGGGTATGCGCTGCTGTGCCTGGGCGTGCCGGTGCCCTGACCCGCCGCCGCGCCGGGGTCGAAGACCTTCGGTCAGTGCCACTGCTGGAAGACGTCGAGCAGGCGCGTGCCGTGCGATCCGGGCACGTTCGCCATCACCACGACGCTGCCGTCCGGATGGCTCGCCGCCTCCTCGATCACCTGTCGCAGTGAGGCGTGCACGTTGCCGTTCTGATCGTGATAGAGCTGGGTGTCCGGCTTCAGGCCCGCCCCGATCCGGCTCTCCGGGACGACCATCGTGACCAGTGCGGGAATCGGCCCGTCGCCGAGCGCGGCGGTCTCGTCGTGGGTGAGGATGACTCCGGCGCGCTGCTGTTCGGGCTGGACGACCGGCGTCACCGCGGCGGCCTGGGTCGCTGCCGCGACGGAGCCGGCGAGGGTTGTCAACAGGGCTAACCCGAATATTGCTTTACGCATGGACCCTCCCGGCGGTGAGCGTGATGGTGGGTACGAGGTTACGCATGGGCAACCAGGCCACAACCCTTATGGCAGGAAATTTACGCCGCGTGTTGCGCTGCGGGCGCCGACGGGCGAATGTGAGGAAATTCTCGGCAAACCGCTGGTCGGGCGAGCGAGAGTACAATGCACCGGCCCGTCCTGTGGGGTGGCTCACCCCACTACACCCTGTCGTCGACCGCTCCGGCGGGGGCTGCGACACTGGTGGTCGTGAGTTCTTCTCCGCGCGCGACCCAGGTAAACGTGCCGGTCTCCGCCCGACTCTTCGAACGCGCCGCCGCGATCATCCCCGGCGGTGTGAACTCGCCTGTGCGGGCCTTCAATTCGGTCGGCGGCACCCCGCGATTCATCGCTTCGGCGCGCGGGTACACGCTCACCGACGCCGACGGCAACGAGTATGTGGACCTGGTGTGTTCCTGGGGACCGATGATCCTCGGACATGCGCACCCGGCCGTCGTGGACGCGGTGCAGCGGGCAGCCACCAGCGGGCTGTCCTTCGGCGCGCCGACCGAGGCCGAGATCGAGCTGGCCGAGGCGATCGCCGCGCGGGTCGATCCGGTGCAGCGGGTGCGGCTGGTGAACTCCGGCACCGAGGCCACCATGAGCGCGGTGCGGCTGGCGCGCGGATTCACCGGGCGCAGCAAGATCGTCAAGTTCGCGGGCTGCTATCACGGCCATGTCGACGCGTTGCTGGCCGATGCCGGTTCCGGCGTCGCCACTCTGGGTCTGCCCACCTCGCCGGGTGTGACCGGGGCGCAGGCCTCCGACACCCTCGTATTGCCCTACAACGACCTCGAAGCCGTCGCCACGGCCTTCGCCGAATATCCGGGCCAGATCGCCGCCGTGATCACCGAGGCGGCCGCCGGCAATATGGGCGCGGTCCCGCCGCTGCCCGGTTTCAACGCCGGCCTGCGCGAGCTGACCAGCGAACACGGCGCCCTGCTGATCATGGACGAGGTGATGACCGGCTTCCGCGTCAGCGCCGCGGGCTGGTACGGCCGCGATCCGGTGGCCGGCGATCTGTACACCTTCGGCAAGGTGATGAGCGGCGGACTCCCGGCCGCGGCCTTCGGTGGCCGCGCCGAGGTCATGGATCACCTCGCGCCGATCGGACCGGTGTATCAGGCGGGCACGCTCTCGGGTAATCCGGTGGCAGTGGCGGCCGGGCTGGCCACGCTGCGCGCCGCCGACGCGGACGTCTACGCGGCCCTCGACCGCAACGCCGAACGACTCGGATCCCTGATCACCGAGGCTCTGACCACCGCGGGGGTCCCGCACACCGTGCAATTCGCGGGCAATATGGTGAGCGTGTTCTTCGCCGAGGGTCCGGTTACCGACTACGCCACCGCCAAGGCCACCGCCACCTGGCGTTTCCCGGCCTTCTTCCACGCGCTGCTGGAGCGTGGCGTCTACGCGCCGCCGAGCCCGTTCGAGGCCTGGTTCGTCTCGGCCGCCCTCGACGAGGACGCATTCGACCGTATCGCTGCCGCACTGCCCGCCGCCGCCGCGGCAGCCGCGGCCGCCACACCCGAAGGATCCCGCGCGTGAGCGACTCAGATCAGCTCGAATCCGTCACTGCCGCAACAGAATCCCCCTCGCACGAAGAACCGGCGTCGTCCGGTGCGGCCCCGGCGAGCGGGGACACCGAATCGTCGCAGGCGCCCGTGCCCGGCTCTGGAACAGATGCCGGCAAGGTTCCCTCACTCCCCGGTGATGTCGCCTCGGATACCGAGACGATCGTGCACGTGATGCGCCACGGCGAGGTGCACAACCCCAAGGGCATCCTCTACGGCCGCCTGCCCGGCTTCAGTCTCTCGGTGACCGGCCGTTCGCAGGCGGCGACGGTCGCGCGCACCCTCGCCGACCACGACATCGCCCTGGTCGTCGCCTCGCCGCTGCAGCGCGCCCAGGAGACCGCCGCGCCGATCGCCGGACAGCACGGGCTGATCGTGCGCACCGACGACAACCTCATCGAGGCCGGTAACACCTTCGAGGGCCTGCGGGTGTCGGTCGGCGACGGCGCACTGCGCAAGCCGCGGCACTGGTGGAAGCTGCGCGATCCGTTCACCCCGTCGTGGGGGGAACCGTATCTGCAGATCGCGCATCGCATGCTCGCCGCCGTGAACAAGGCGCGGGTGGAGGCGGCCGGGCACGAGGCCGTGGTGGTATCGCATCAGTTGCCGGTGTGGACGTTGCGTCGCTTCCTGGAGGGCAAGCGGCTGTGGCACGATCCGCGGCAGCGGCAGTGCTCGCTGGCTTCGCTGACTTCACTTGTGTACCAAGGCGATACGTTGATCGACATCGTCTACTCCGAGCCGTCCGGCGGCTCGGATCCCAGGGTGACCGGGGCGTGAGCGGGGCGGTCCGGCGTCTGCTGCCGATGCTGCTGGCCTGCGTGGCGGTCGTCGCCGCGCTGGCCGGTTGTTCGTCGGGTAACGACGCGGTCGCCCAGGGCGGCACCTTCGATTTCGTCTCACCCGGTGGGAAGACCGACATCCGCTACGACCCACCCGCCGCACGCGGCACGATCGGCCACCTCTCGGGACCGAATCTGCTCACCGGCAAGACCGTCTCGGTCGACGACTTCCCGAATCAGGTCGTCGTGCTGAACCTCTGGGGCCAGTGGTGTGGGCCGTGCCGCGCGGAAGCGCCCGCGCTGGAACAGGTCTACGAACAGTCCAAGGACAAGGGCGTCGCCTTCCTGGGGATCAATGTGCGTGATCCGCAGCAGGACAAGGCGCGCGACTTCGTGACCGACAATCACGTCGGCTATCCGTCCATCTACGACCCCGAGATGCGCAGCCTGCTGGCGCTCGGCGGCAAATTCCCCACCAGCGTCATCCCCACCACGCTGGTGCTGGATCGGCAGCATCGCGTCGCCGCGGTCTTCCTGCGGTCGTTGCTGGCCGAGGATCTGCTGCCGGTGGTGAATCAGGTCGCGCAGGAGGGCCGGCAGTGACGGCTCTGGCCTCGCCGGCATCGGCTTCCCCGGCATTGGCTTCGATCGGCGAATCGTTCCAGCAGACCGCGGCCACCGGGCCGCTGCTGCTGGCCTTGGGCGCCTGCCTGCTCGCCGGGCTGGTCTCGTTCGCGTCGCCGTGCGTGGTGCCGCTGGTGCCGGGTTATCTGTCGTATCTGGCCGGGCTCGTGGGCGCCGAAGCGCCGCCGGTCACCGTCGGCGAGGCCCAGGGCAAGAGCGCGGCCGTCGCGCTGCGCCCCGGGCGGATGCGCGTGGCGGGCGCGGCCGGACTCTTCGTCGCCGGCTTCACCGTGGTGTTCGTGCTGGCCTCGGCCACGGTCTTCGGGGTCATCCAGACCCTGAACGTCAATCGTGAACTGCTGCAACGCATCGGCGGCGTGGTGACGATCGTGATGGGTCTGGTGTTCCTCGGCCTGGTGCCGATGTTGCAGCGCGACACCAGAATGCATCCGCGCCGGCTCACCGGAATCGTCGGCGCACCGCTGCTGGGCGCGGTGTTCGCCCTCGGCTGGACGCCGTGCCTGGGTCCGACGCTGTCCGGCGTGATGGCCGTATCCGCCGGTACCGAGGGGGCGACGGCCGCTCGCGGGGTCGTGCTCATCGTGGCGTACTGCCTCGGTCTCGGCCTGCCGTTCGTGATTCTCGCGTTCGGGTCGGCCACCGCGTTGCGCGGAGTCGGCTGGCTCCGGCGCAATTCGCGCACCATCCAGATCATCGGCGGCGTACTGCTCGTCGTGGTCGGCGTCGCACTGGTCACCGGGATGTGGGATCAGTTCGTCGGATGGATCCGCAATGTTTTCGTCTCCCAGGTAACCCTGCCGATCTGAGCCCCATGACTGCCACGATGACGCCCCCGTCCACCGCCGCGAAGCCGCCGCGCCAGTCGCTGCCGCGCCGCGCGTTCGCACTGCTGCGCAACGCCTGGCGCGGATTGACCAGTATGCGCACCGCGCTGATGCTGCTGTTCCTGCTGGCGCTGGCGGCGATTCCGGGGGCGTTGCTGCCGCAGCGCAGTCTCAACCCGCAGAAGGTCGACAAGTACATCGCCGATCGCGGCACCCTCGGTCCGTGGATGGACCGGCTGCAGCTGTTCGACGTGTTCTCCAGCTTCTGGTTCACCGCGATCTACGCCCTGCTGTTCGTCTCGCTGGTCGGCTGCATCGTGCCGCGCGTCTTCGACCACTACAAGGCGCTGCGCACACCGCCGGTCATGGTGCCGCGCAACCTGGTCCGGCTGCCGCATCACGCCGCGACCACCACCGACGACACCCCCGCCGAGGCGATCGAGCAGGCGCGGCGCGGGCTGCGCGGCTGGCGCACAGTGGTGCGGGACGAATCCGCCGTGCGCAACGGCCGTCCCGGTGAGGTGACGCTCTCCGCGGAGAAGGGATATCTGCGCGAGCTCGGCAATCTGGTCTTCCACCTGGCCCTGGTCGGCCTGCTGGTCGCGATCGCGGCGGGCAAGCTGTTCGGCTACGAGGGCAACGTGATCGTCGTCGCCGACGGCGGTCCCGGATTCTGCACCACCTCGCCGGCGGTCTTCGATTCGTTCAAGGCCGGGCGGGTCAACGACGGCACCGGGCTGACCCCGGTCTGCGTGCGCGTCAAGGATTTCAAGGCCGACTACCTGCCCAACGGGCAGGCCGAGATGTTCACCGCCGACATCTCGTATCAGACCGGCGAGGATCTGGCGACCGACACCTGGCGTGACACCACCATCCAGGTCAACCATCCGCTGCGCGTCGCCGGCGACCGCGTCTACCTGCAGGGACACGGCTACGCGCCGACCTTCACCGTCACCTATCCGAACGGGCAGAAGCGCACCGAGACCATCCAGTGGCGGCCCGACGACGGCGCCACCTTCCTGTCCAGCGGTGTGATGCGATTCGACCCGCCGGGCGGTATGTACGGCAGCGAGGACGAGCGGCGCAAGAACCAGATCGCGATCGAGGGCCTGTTCGCCCCTACCGCGCTGATGCACGGCAGCCTGCTGACCTCCTCATATCCGGGACTGACCGATCCGGCGGTGGCGATCGACATCTATCGCGGCGAAACCGGACTCGACACCGGGCGCGCGCAGTCGCTGTTCTCGCTCGATCCGGAGATGATCAAACAGGGCCGGCTGACCAAGCAGCAGCGCGTCAATCTGCGGCCCGGTGAATCGGCGACGCTGGCCGACGGCACCAAGGTCACCTTCGACGGCGCGCAGCAATACGCGAACCTGCAGGTCTCCCACGATCCGGCGCAGAGCTGGGTGCTGGTGTGCGCGCTGACGATGATGGCCGGTCTGCTGGTCTCGCTGGTGGTCAAGCGGCGGCGGATCTGGTTGCGCGCCTATCCGGAAGGCCCGGACGAGGGCGGTTCCGGTGAACGACGTACTGTAGTAGAAATGGGTGGGCTGGCCCGCACCGACCAGGCGCGCTGGGGCGGCGAGTTCGACCGCTTGCTGACGCGGCTGCTCGGCTCCGACCGCACCGACACCGGCAGCCCCACGGATCAGCGCCCGGTCGCCCGGACCGAGAGCACGGGAGAGTGAACATGCCGATCGACGAGACACTCGCCGGTTACAGCAATCTCGCCTTCAAGACGGCGTTCGTCGTCTACCTGCTGGTGCTGGCGATGCTGATCGTGCAGTACGCCTCCGCGAAGAAGAAGGTGACCAGCGCCCAGGAGCGTGAGCGCGAACTGGTCGGCGTCGGTGCCTCCGGTGGCGTGAGCGCCGACCGGCCGCTCGTGCCCGGCAAGCTGGAGCCCGCGCCGAAGCGTTCGCTGGCGGAGCGGCTCGGCAATATGGCGTTCGCGGTCGTCTTCGTCGCGATCGGCCTGCATCTGGCCTCGATCGTGTTGCGCGGCTTCGCGACCCACCGATTCCCGCTCGGCAACATGTACGAGTTCATCACCATGGCGACCGCGGCCGCGATGGTCACCGGCCTGGTCTTCATCCACGACCGCCGGTACCGCGCGATGTGGGTCTTCCTGCTGGTCCCGGTGCTGATCCTGATGTTCCTGGCCGGTCAGGTGCTCTACGCCGACGCCGCGCCCGTGGTTCCGGCGCTGAAGTCGTACTGGCTGCCGATCCACGTCACCATCGTCAGCATCGGCAGCGGCATCTTCATGCTCTCCGGTGTGGCGAGCCTGCTGTTCCTGCTGCGCATGAACCAGCCGGAGGGCCAGGAATCGAGCAACCCGCTCGGCGCCCTCGCCCGCCGCCTGCCCGACGCCCGCACCCTCGACCGCCTCGCCTACCGCACGACGGTCGTGGCCTTCCCCCTCTTCGGCACCGGCATCATCCTCGGCGCCATCTGGGCCGAAAGCGCGTGGGGCCGCTTCTGGGGCTGGGACCCGAAGGAAACCGTCTCCTTCATCGCCTGGGTCATCTACGCCGCCTACCTGCACGCCCGTGCGACCTCCGGCTGGCGCGAAACCAAGGCCGCGTGGATCAACGTGGCCGGCTTCGTCGCGATGCTGTTCAACTTGTTCATCATCAACATCGTGGTGAGTGGGTTGCACTCCTACGCGGGTCTCAACTGAGATTCGGCGGCTGTTCGGCCGCGGCTCGAGTGCCTCTCTCGGGTCCTCGGGTATCCACTCCGCATGGGGGATCACTGGCAGCGTGAGTCGGCAGTGAGCCTGATGCGCAATATTGCGACCTGGCTGCCCGCGGTGGTGCAGCGATGTTCTCGGTTAGGCGTCGCTGAGTGTCGGTAGCGCGTCAACCTGCGTAAACGCGCGGCACCGGCACTGCCTGCGCCGACGGTTATGTCTGGTTAAGGATGTGGCAAGTTTCATTGCAATCGCATTAATGCGATTCAACCGGAGGGTTGGAACCGGTTACTGTGATCGCGCGAAGGTTGCCCTTCATCTGGAGCGGATACGTCGGCCTTCGTTGCTAGGGGATGAACCGGTGCCCCACTTCAGTGGTCTGAGCCGCCCAGCGGGTGGGGCACTGCCTCCTCCCGCTGCCTACTGTCGCGCCGCGCCGACGACATTCGCCGGTGGGCGGGGCCGGTCACCGCATCGTGGATCTTTCCGGATGGGTCGCCTCGCCGGGGTTCGGTGAGGCCCGGCACCCGCGCGGTGGGCCGGGTTTCATCCCGGTCTGCGGGGCATCCGATGGCGTCACCGTTGATGACGGTCCGGTGCGGTGGAGATCGTCTGCCGAGTGCGGGTGCCTCAACAAGGTTTCGCCCGTACGAGTCGGACAGCATGCGGCCCAGAGCAATACGGTCGTCGGAATTCCCGCGGCGATCAGCAGGCCGATCACCGGATCGTTGCCGCGACCGCGCGACCACGCGGGCTCAGTTGCCAACGGCAGCGGTCCCGGCTCGGGACGATCAGGCCGCGCGCGTGCAGGCGGGCCAGCGCGTTACGAATGCTTCGCGTGGTGTGCGCCGTGGCTCGTTGCAGTTGGGCGGTGGTCAGGAGCCCGCCGGGCGCGAGTGTGCGCAGGACGGCGCGCTCGGTCGGATTCACGCGCGGGCTCCGGAGGCGTGCCATCGTGCGAAAGACAGGCGAGGGCAAGCGGTTTCGACGTCCGCGAGGTGCATGATCTGGTCGAGGGTGCGGGCGTCGAGATGGGCCGGTGTGGGCATGACGATCGCATCCACGTCGGCCGTGCGGATCTGGTCGAGCAGTGGAATCGTCCGATGCGGCGCCGGCCAGAGCAGCGTGTAACCGAGGTGGCGGGCCAGCCGTTTCACCTGTGCCGCATCCCAGTTCGGCGCGGTGCTGACCTCCGGGTCGATCCAAGCCAGCGCTGTCGGACGTGTTCTCATCCCTACCCCTCCTGTCTGTGTATGTCAGATTCGGCGCAGGTAGGAGCCTCGAAGACCAGTGAAGGGACAGGGGGACAGGGCGGCGGTATCGATCTACTCTCGGTGCATGGGCGAACACGTGGGGCGGCGGATCGCATCCGAGCGCAAGATCGCGGGACTGGGGCAGCGTCAGTTGGCGGCGCGCGCGAACTATTCGTTGTCGATGGTGAAGGCGGTCGAGCAGGGCCGAGAGGTGGCATCACCGGGGTTCATCGCGGCGGTATCCAGGGCGTTGGGGATAGACCCGGACAGGTTGCAGGGCACGCCCTATCTCGAGACGCTGGAAGAGGACGGACCCCTCGAAGGCCTGCCCGAGCTGCGCGCCGTACTTGCCGAAGGTTCGTATGTGCGGGCACTGGAGCCGACGACCGCCGCGGAGTTGCGCGCAGAACTCGACTCCGTCGAAGCTGCGTTGCACAACGATCGGACGCGCCGCGCTCTTGCGTTGCTGCCGAACCTGATTCGACGACTGCACGGTGCCGCCGAGACAGCTTCCGACGATGCTGGGCGCGCCGCTGTGTACGGCATGCTGTGCGCGGCCTACATAGCAGCGGAAGGTGCATGCTGCCGGCTCGGATACTCGTCGTTGACCGCTCTGGTACTCGATCGGCTCGATACCGTCGCGGCGCGCGCGGACGACCCCGGCTTTGCGGTTCGCAGTTTGATGAAGCGCTCGCGGCTACTCATGGCGCACGATTCAACCGATGTGGCAATGGATTTGGTGGCACGAGGGATGGCGTTGGTCCCCGGTGCCACCGAGGGAGAGCGGGTGTTGCGCGGCTACGGGCACCTGCGGGCAGCCATCGTGGCCGCGCGCGGCCGTCGTCTGGAACTCGCGCAGGACCACATCGCCGCCGCACGTGACATCGCACGGCCGATGAGCCATGAGAGCGACTTGTACACCACGGACTTCGGGCCTGGCAACGTCGAAATCCATGCCTGCGCAGTGGAGTTGGAAGCCGGTGATCCGGGCAGAGCGGCCCGTGAGGGAGCGGAACTGCGGATCCCGTCCGACGTTGCCGCGCCGCGCATCGGCCATCACTGGCAGGACAATGCGCGCGCGTGGTTGATGTCGGGTAAGCCGGATCGAGCGCTGGCGGCGCTCAACAAGGCCCGTGCCGCCGCACCGCAGCAGACGCGGCTGCATCCTTCGGTTCGTGAGACCGTGTACGGCATCGCTGCGGCGCAGCGCCGTCAATCCGAGGGGTTGCTGGGGTTCGCGGCGTGGATCGGGGCGGGGCTCTAGCGAAAACTCCTTCGTTTTCAGGGTCCGCCCACCTCGAACGCGTATCTCGGCCCTCCCGGCGGTCGACCTCGCGGCGTGGATCGGCGCTGGGCTTCGACGAGATCGCATCGTCACCGGGCTTTCGCTCATGGGCTGAATTTTTCGTGCAAACCTCCGCCGGAATGGAGGAAAACCCGCAAAGTGGGCGAGGTTTGCACGATTAGTTCACGGTTCGCCCGCTCCGAATACATATCTCGGCCCACGGGTGGTCTCTACCTCACGGCGCGGCGACAGCTGTGGCGTCCGGGGCGAACGCCCGGGCGACGGCAAGGCTGTCCTCGTAGACGTGGTGGCGGGTGATCAGGCCGTTCTCCACCGTGAGGTGAAGGACGAAGCGGGCGCGGTAGGGGCGTCCGGTTGCGCGTGCGGTTTGGCGAATCTCGCCGAGTACCACCGCATCCGGGCCGTCGATGAGAATGCGCTCGACCACCGTACCGACCTCTTCGGGAACATGGTGCTCAGCGATTTCGCGGAAATGCGCGGCCGCGTCGGCGCGGGTGGAGCGGTGTGTGATCCACGGGGTGGCGGCGCGGCCGTGCTCGTCCTCCGGCCAGTTCAGCTTCCAGTCGCTCGTCGGGGCGTACAGCGCGGCAATGGTTTCCGGATCGCCGCCCGCCATGCGGGTGAGCAGATCTTCGACGACGGTGCGGGTGGCAGCGGAATCGTTCACACTGTCGACCCTGCCCGCGCGGGGGCCGCACGTCCATTACCTCCGACGTCATGCGGATCGAAGGTTCAGGACTTCTTGCTCGGGATGACGATGACCACGATGAGGGTCAGGATGCTGAAGAACAGTCCCAGTAGCCCCCAGCCGAACGGGTTGCGGCCCTTGGCGGCGGCGATGGCGGCGCAGATGAACGCGGCGATGATGCTGCCGATGGCGACGAAGATTCCTTTGACGCCGCGCAGGATGAATCCGGCCGCTTCCGGATCGGTGTGGGCGGCAGCCAGCAACAAGTTCATGATCACTCCTCCTGTGCCGCGAGCTTCCGGGCCGAAAAAGATTCCGGTGTGCGGCTTCTCAGCAGTACCCGCGCGCCGAGACCGCAAACGACGGCGCTCCCCGCTTGCGATCGACAGGCCCACGGCCCACTGTCGCGCTGCAACAGAAGGGAATCCACCAACCGCAATCCCAACCCGCGCCCGCGACCGCCGGCCCACGGCCCGTGACCGGCGGCCTGTGACCGGCGATCCGCGAGCCGCGATCCGCGAGCCGCGACCGGCGATCCGCGAGCCGCGACCGGCAACCCGCGCACCGCGACCCGCATGCGACCCACCGCCCACCGCGAGTGACGCCCCCGCGCACCGAGGAGACCGACGTGGGATCCGCACTCCGGCCGGGTCCTCATCCCCTGGCCGTCGCCAACACCATTTTGCCTGTGCTGGAACCTGATTCGATGCGTCGATGCGCCTCGACCACCTGGTCGAACGGCAGGGACTCGACCTGGACGCGTAGCGCCCCGCGTGCGGCGGCTTCGACGGCCCGGCGCAGCGCGGCTCCGGCTTCGGCGGGGTAGGCGGCGGCGAAGGCGGCGAGATTGAAGCCGGAGACCGTTCTATTGGTGAACCACAGCTCGTTCGCGGAAACTCCGACGTCTTCGGCACCGGAAGCGTTGCCCATCACGACCATTCGGCCCAGCGGGCGAAGCCGGTCCAGGCTCGCGCGACGGGCCGGGCCGCCGACCATATCGACCACGATGTCGAACTCTCCTGCGCTGGAGATGTTCTCGCGAAGGATCACCTCGTCGTAGCCGAAGGACCGAGCTACGTCGATCTTCGCTGCGCTGCCGACGGTGCCGACCACCCGGCCCGCACCGAGCAATCGTGCGGCCTGGCCGAGCTGGCTGCCGACGCCGCCGGCCGCCGCATGTACCAGCACACTCTCGCCGGGTTCGATCCGCGCCACGCGATCGAGAACGAGAAAGGCGGTGGTGCTGTTGGACGGCAACGCCGCCGCGACATCGAGGCTCAGGTCGAGGCCGTCGAGCGGTGCGACCAAGGCGGCGGAGGTGACCACGACCTCGGCGTAACCGCCACTGTCGACGATGGTCAGCGCCGCGACCGGCTGTCCGACCGTCAGGCCCGTCACGTCCGGTCCGACGGCACGGATCCGGCCCGAGACCTCGATACCCGGCACGAACGGTAACGGCACACCGACCACACCCTGCCGGTACAGCACTTCGGCGAAGTTGGCTCCCGCGTAGGCGACGTCGATGGAGACCTGGCCCGGACCGGGTGCCGGGATGTCGACGGTGGCCGGCCGCAGTACCTCCGCGGGACCGAATTCGGGGATGGTGATCGCCTGCATCTGTGCATTGCTCATGACGACGATCATCGGCGCGCGGCAGGCGAGGAGGCAGTGTCAGCTCATCCTGGGTGTGAGACCACCAGGCTGCAACAGCCGTTCCAGGCGTTCGGCGGTATCGGTTCCGGGGCGCGGATTGTGCAGGATCAGGTGGTGGCCGGGGTGGTCGGGCACCGGGAACAGCGTGGCGTCGAAGATCAGCAAGCCCACATCGGGATGTTCGACGGCCTTCACCGCGACGCTGTGTTCGGCGGCGTCGTGCCGGGCCCAGAGCTCGGCGAACTCCGGGCTGACCTGCGCGAGATCGGTTGCGATGCGGTCGAATTCGGGATCGTCGGGATAACGGGCGGAGTCGGCCCGGAACCCGGCCGCCACGCCCGGCGCATTCTCCGCCCACTGCCGATGCAGGACGCGGTAGCGGGCATTGGTGAAGTAGGACACCAGGCAGTTGTGGTCGGTGTCGCCGTAACCGAACACGCGCCGCGCGGCGTCGTTGACGGCGGTGAAATTCCAATGCCGGTCCCGGATGTATCCCGGGCGCGGCGCCCATGCGTCCAGCAGCGCCTGCATCTGCGGAGAAGCCGGGACCGACGGCGCAGCCTCGCGCTGCGGCGGATTGAGGCCGGAGAGGCGATACAGATGTGCGCGTTCGGCCTCGTCGAGCAGCAACGCGCGGGCCACGGCGTCGAGCACCTCGCCCGAGACCTTGATATCGCGCCCCTGCTCGAGCCACGTGTACCAGGACACGCCTACCCCGGCCAGCACGGCGACCTCTTCACGCCGCAACCCGGGAGTGCGCCGCCGCCCGGCCTCCGGAAGTCCCACCTCGGCGGGCGTGAGCCGCTCGCGGCGGCTGCGCAGATATTCTCGCAGCTCCGCCCGCCGCCGATCCCGCGCGCTCGTGCCGCGCGGATCATCGCTCACGCCAGTACTCACTCGTTCACGATAGTGAGGTGGCGGAGGCGCTGATGGCTCGAGCCCGAATCAATCGTGCAAACCTCGCCAACTTTCGCGGTTTTCGCACCTTTTCGTAGAGGTTTGCACGGAAAGTTCACGGTGCGCGATCGTCCACACGCCACCGGCAGCCGGTCCCCGCCAGCGCACGTCAGCAGGGCCCGAACATGTCGGTGCCCCGTGGGAGAATCGAATTCGTTCGGTTGGAATCGGGGGGGTTGAAATGAGCGAACAATCAGGGCGTCGGCGCGAACGATCCGGGCGTCGGCCCAAGGGGTTGGGTAAGCGGGCATGGCTCACCACGCAGTTCGTGCGGCGGATTCTGCGCACGCTGGCGTGGTCGAACTTCGTGCACGTCACCGTGGTGGGGCGGGAACTGGTGCCGAAGGCGGGGCCGGTGATCGTGGCGAGCAACCACATCTCGATGCTGGACGCGGTGTTCCTGTGGGGTGCGTTGCGGCGCAGGGCAATTGCCATCGCGATGGCCGAGTTGTGGTCGTGGCCGGTGGTCGGGTGGTTGGTGCGGCGACTGGGCCATATTCCGGTGGTGCGGCGCGACAGTGTGTCCGGGCAGTCGGCGATGGCACAGGCGGAACAGATTCTGCGGTACGGCGGGGTGTTGATCATCTATCCGGAAGGGCGGCTGGTCGCAGCGGGCGACACCGAGCCGTACAAGCCGGGCGTGGCGAAACTGGCTCTGGCGACCGGAGTCCCGATCGTTCCGGTGGGCACCACCGGCAGCGACCGAGTGCTGCCGATGCGCCGCAATCGAGGTGACGGACCCGCATTCGACCGCCGCCAGCAGGTGCGGATCCATTTCGGCACGCCCATCGATCCGGAGGAGTTCGACGATCCGGAGAAATTACTCGACCACCTGCGCCGGCGCATCGAAGACCTGCGGGAATGAGGTCGGCGGATCGCAGGTGCCGAAGGTTTCGCCCTGTCCTCCCGTATGGTCGGGATGTGGCCATTCCGGAAGGAACCGAGCTCCGATGACCACGGAGCGCGTGTGGTACGCCGCTTACGGATCGAACCTGTTCGAGAAGCGGTTCACCTACTACCGGGCGGGCGGCAATCCGCCGGGCACCCCGCGTCTCTACGGGGGTTTCCGCGATCCCACGCCGCCCGCGCGGAATTGTCCGCTGTCACTTCCCGGATGCGTCTATTTCGCCGGGCAGAGTCCGGTATGGAGCGGCGGTGTGGCGTTCTATGCCCACCGTCCACCGCCGGACTGGCCGGTCGGCGCGGCGGCGCGGGGTTACCTGCTGACCGTCGGTCAGTTCAGCGATCTGATGGCTCAAGAGATGCACCGGCAACCGGGACACGGGCCGGTCTTCGACCCCGAGGAGGTGGTCCGCCGCGGCTCGCTCCAACTCGGCGACGGCCACTACGAAACGCTCTGGCACGTGGACGACGTCGACGGCATCCCGGTCCTGACCTTCACCGCCCCGGACAGCCCCCGGACCGTCGATCTGACCAAACCGTCCGCACGGTACCTCAGCATGCTGGCCGGTGGACTCGGCGAATCCCACGGCTGGCCTCCGGACCGCATCCTGCACTACCTGTCCGACCTCCCGGGCGTCCGAGATTTCTGGGACCCCGAAGAACTCCGAACAGTGGTCGACGGCCGAAGCCTCTGACCGGCCAGAGCCTTGACCGGCCGTTTGATCGGGCCGCAACGTTGGAGCGGCTGCAACCTTTGAACGGCCGCTGCTTTCGGGCGGCCCGGGCCTTGGAGTGGCCGCTGCTTTTGGGCCGCGGCAGCCGTCGAGCGGCCGCAGCCCTCGGGCGGCCGGGCCTTCGAGCCGCCGCTGCTTTCGGGCGGCGGCAGCCTTTGCGCGACCGCAGCCTTCGAGTGGCTGCGACCTTTGAGCCCGCAGTCTTCGAATGGCCGCAGCCTTTGAACGGCAGCAGCTTTCGAATGCCCCGAGCCCGCTGAACAGCCGACCTCTGGCGTGACGGCAGCGGCACACCGGCTCGGCGAGCAGGGGGATACGCCCGCAGTTCAGGCGAGGTCGTCCACCGGGGGGATGGTTCCGGTGGTGGCGTGCAGGGCGGTGCGGGCGGCGGAGATCGTGGGGTGGGTGCGGGTGCCGGCGCGGTAGGCGATTCGGGTGCGGCGGCGGATGGGGAGCGGGGTCAATTCGACCGGGGTGGTGTCGGTTTCGGGGTGGAGGGGAATTGCCAGCTGCGGGATGAACGCGACACCCTGTCCGGCGGCGACCAGCGCGAGCACCGTGCCGAAATCGTCGGAGCGGTGGCGAATGCGAGGAACGAAACCCGCTGCCTCGCACGCTCTTACGGTCATGGTGTGGCAGAGGGTACCGGGTGTTCCGGAGATCCAGGCCGCCTCGCGGTAGGCGGCCAGCGGCTGGGTGGTGCGGGCGGCCAGGTAGACCGGTTCCTCCAGGAACGGTTCGGCTTCCAGGCCGGCTTCCGGTTCGGCGGGCACGTAGTCGTACTCCTGGATGAGTGCGATATCCAGCGTGCCGGTGCGCAGTGCCGCGGGCACGGCCGCCGGATCCAGCTCCGTCACATGCAGTTCCAAGCGCGGATGAGCACGGCTGAGCGAGACCAGCGCATGCGGCAGTATCCGCTGCACAGCGGTGGGGAAGGCGCCGATGTGCAGGGCGCCGGTGAGTTCGGCGGTGGCCAATTCGGCCTCGGCCTGCTCCAGGATCGCGAGGACCGATTCCGTGTGCTCCACCAGGCGGCGCGCCGCCGCGGTGAGGGTGACGCGCCGTCCGCTGCGTTCCAGTAGCGTGACCCCTGCCTCGCGTTCCAGCGCGGTGAGCTGCTGGGATACCGCCGACGGGGTGTAGGACACGGCCTCGGCGACCGCAGCAATCGTTCGGCGATGGGCCAATTCCCGCAACAGCCGGAGGCGGCGTACATCAAGCATAAGTTCAGCTTAATCTCAACGGAAGTTTTGTGAACTGGACCTGAATCAACGCCTAGACGAGGGTAGGTGGCATGACGTTCAGCGGTCTCTTCGTTCCACTCGTCACGCCGTTCACGGCGGACGGCGAGCTGGCCTGCGACGCTCTCGGCCGGCTCGCGCACGACGTCCTCGACGCGGGGGCCTCCGGCATCGTCGCCCTGGGCACCACCGGCGAGCCGGCCACCCTGACGCCGGAGGAGAAGCGCCGGGTCGTCGACATCTGCGCCCAGGTCTGCGCCGAGCGTGACGCGCCGCTGATCGTGGGCACCGGCTCCAATTCGACGGCCGATTCCGAGCTCGCGCTGACCGCGCTGGACGAGCGGGTCGCGGCGGCGCTCACGGTGGTCCCGTATTACACGAAACCCTCGCAGCGCGGCGTGGTGGAACATTTCCGGCGGCTCGCGCAGCGGAGCCCGGTGCCGCTGCTGATCTACAACGTGCCGCATCGCACGGGCCGGCCGCTCGATCCGGAAACGTTGACCGAACTGGCCGAACTCCCGAATGTCGCGGGATTCAAACATGCCGTGGGCGTCGTGGACGAGACCACGGTCGCGTGGCTGGCGGCGGCCGGCGACCGGACCACGGTGCTGTGCGGCGACGACCTGTACGCGTCGCCGCTGCTCGCGATGGGCGCGCAGGGAGCCATTCTGACCTGCTCGAATGTGGCGCCCGCGGCCTATGCGGAGTTGATCGCGGCCTGGCGGGACGGGCGGGTCGAGGCGGCGCGCAAAATCGGCAACCGGTTGGTCGAGCTGGCGCGGGCGCTGTTCGCCGAGGCCAACCCGACCGTGGTGAAGGGGGTGCTCGCCGCGCAGGGCCGGATACCGAGCGCGCACGTGCGCCTGCCGCTACTTCCCGCATGTGCCGATTCGGTCTCGGCTGCGCTGGCCGCCGCGGGCTCCATTGGCTGAGCCTCCGGCATGCCCATCACTCAGCCTGCGCCAAGCCGATCACCTGAGCCGGCGCCAGGCCCGATCCCCTGAGCTGCGGCGGGTCCAGCCCGCGCCGGCCACCTCACGGGGAGGATATGCGCGTCAGTGATCCGAGCCGGGATCGCGGTCGCGATGTTGGCGGGAGATCCGCCACAGGAATTCGGGGTCGTCATCGGGACCCACGACTCGACGTCGCTTCTCGGGTCCCCGTCCGATGCCGATGCGGGGCGCATGCTCCGGCCCGAACGCTTTCCAGCACAGCACCGCGACAGCCACGACCGCGATGAGTGCCAACAGGTACGCCACGTCGCTCACCTCCTGACATCGAGGGTAATCCCGTGTACGTACCTGTCGCACTGTGACCGCGAGAATGAACTCTCGAACTCAGGGGCGGGTCGCCTCGGTGGTCAGCGACTTCAGCAGCTGCATTACCTCCGACTCACGGAAGCGGCGATGTCCGCCAGGGGTGCGTAGCGAGCCCAGCCGTCCGGCATGCGCCCACCGAGTGACCGTTTTCGGATCGACGTGGAACAGCGCCGCCACCTGGCCCGGGGTCAGGAGGGCCTCCTGGCCGTTGACGGAACCCAACGTGCGGCTCGCCGCGGTGATCGCAGTCATTCGCAAACCTTTCCGTAATCGACAGATCCCTCATCAGATAGCGACATCGTTGCACCCGGACCCCCAGGTGTTCGAACGATCTAACGTTGGTAAAGGGGAAGTAATAGACAAAACGGATATACGTACGGCTGAGTACGTCGCGCCGGCGAACATCCGGCGATCGAATCCGGCGGGACCCGGGCAGGTCGGAACGGGTGCGGCGGCGTCGCCTACCCTGGTCGTGTGAGTGAAGCATCCCGATCCGACGACGCCGCGAGCGATCGGGCCCCGGCCTCGGCGGGTCGGCGGCTCGCGCGCAACCTGGCGCTGTACACCCTGGCCCGGCTGGCCCTGGTCGCCGTGATCGCCGCGATCATCCTGGTGGTGGCACACGTGGTGAACGTCGACATCCCGCTGATCGTCGCGCTGCTGTTCGCGCTGATCGTGGCGATGCCGCTGTCGCTCGTGCTGTTCAAGCGGCTGCGGGCGCGCGTGAACGAGGACATCGCGGCGGTCGACGAGAAGCGCCGCAACGACAAAGCGAACCTGCGAGCTCGCCTGCGCGGCGAAGAGGCGCAGTGAACGCAGTGAGCGCAGTGAGCGGGCGGGAGCTGCGGTGAAGTACTGCGATCGCAGTGCTTCGCGGGAGTGGGTCGACAATGCGGTGCGGCTGATCGAGGCCGATGCGCAGCGCAGCGCCGACACCCATCTGCTGCGGTACCCGCTGCCGCCCGAATGGGGTGTGCGGCTGTATCTCAAGGACGAGTCCACGCATCCGACCGGCAGCTTGAAACATCGGCTGGCGCGTTCGCTATTCCTCTACGCGATCTGCAACGGCTGGGTCTGTGAGGGGACGACCATCGTCGAGGCGTCCTCGGGGTCGACCGCGATCAGTGAGGCCTATTTCGCAAAACTGCTCGGCCTGGACTTCGTCTCGGTGGTGCCGGCGAAGACCTCGCCCGAGAAGATCGCGCTGATCGAGGCGCAGGGCGGCCGATGCCACTTCGTCGACCGCGCGCCCGATATCTATGCCGAGGCCGTGCGGCTGGCCGCCGAATGCGACGGCCACTACATGGATCAGTTCACCTACGCCGAGCGGGCCACCGACTGGCGCGGTAACAACAACATCGCCGAATCCATTTATCAGCAAATGATTTTGGAGACCCATCCGGTTCCGGACTGGGTGGTGGTCGGCGCCGGTACCGGCGGAACGAGCGCGACCATCGGCCGGTACATCCGCTATCGCCGCCACGCGACCCGCTTGGCCGTGGTCGATCCGGAGAATTCGGCGTTCTACGGCGGGTACGAGGTCGGGGACCCGGGATATCAGACCGGTATGCCGTCGCGGATCGAAGGCATCGGCCGGCCGCGGGTGGAGCCTTCCTTCATCGGCGATGTGGTCGACCGGATGATCGAGGTGCCCGATGCCGCCTCCATCGCCGCGTGCCGCCATGCCAGTGCGGTGCTCGGCCGCCGGGTGGGCGGATCCACCGGAACCAATCTGTGGGGTGCGTTCGCCCTCATCGCCGAGATGATCGCCGCGGGCCGCGAGGGCAGTGTGGTGACGCTGCTGTGTGACGGCGGGGATCGTTATGCCGGAACGTATTTCAACGACGAGTGGGTCGCGGGGCAGGGGCTGGACCTGGCCGGCGCCCACCACGTCCTGACCGAATTCACTTCCTCCGGGATCTGGACCGCCTGATCGGCCGCCGCCGCACGGCCTGATCCGGGCCTCCCGTTCGGGTTCACCGCAAGCGAACGCATGAAATGTCAATTTTTGTTGACGCGCCCGCAGTGTCAACGTAAATTGACGATATGAGTGAAGCAACGACGCTGGCGGCGGCGGCCGGCAGTCCGGACCCGCAGGTCGGACTGCGTGCCGTACTGGCTCTGCGACGGCTGGCCGAGCGACTCGAGGCGATCCAGGTGACCAACGCCCGCCAACAGGGCTGGTCGTGGCAGGCGATCGCCGACGCGCTCGAAGTCAGCCGGCAGGCGGTCCACCAGAAGTACAACCGGAGAGGCGGAATTCGCTGATGTTCGAACGATTTGCCAAAGCGCCGCGGGCCGCGATCGTGGTCGCCCAAGAGGAGGCGCGCGAATTGCGCTCGCCCCTCATCGATGTCGAGCACCTGCTGCTGGGGCTCGCGATGTGCCCGGATCGAGGATTGCGAAAGTTGCTCAGCGACAACGACATCACCGCCGAACAGGTGCGTGAGAAGTTGTCGCGCGAGGTTCCGGAGAAGCCGCTCGGCGACGAGGACGCCGCCGCGCTGAAAGCGATCGGCATCGACCTGGATGCCGTCCGCGACAGCGTGCAGGCGACCTTCGGGCAGGATGTCTTCGACGACCCCACTCCCGCCGAGGGCAAGGGGCGCGGCAGGTTCCGGCTCGGTGGGAGCATGACCTTCGGGCACATCCCGTTCTCCCGCGCCGCCAAGAAGACCTTGGAACTCTCGCTGCGTGAGGCGGTTTCGCGCGGTGACGATCGCATCGAGGGTGGCCATGTGCTGCTGGGTATCCTGCGCACGGCCAACCCCACGACCAAGGAACTGCTGGGCGGCGACGACGGTATGCAGCATCTACGCTCCGCGGTTCACGAAATGCTCGATCGCGCGGCATGAACGGCCGGGCCCGGCAGGACCGCGACTCGTGGGGATTCACACGACCGGTGACCGGGCCCGTCCGCCGTTAGCATTGCCGCATGGCACTTCTGCTCCGTTTGGCGATCAACGCCCTCGCGATCTGGCTCGCGGCGGCCTGGGTCGGCGGTATCGAATTGAAGGATCCGCCCGATGCGGGCACCGGCGGCAAGATTCTCGTCGTGGTCTGCGTCGCGATCGTCTTCGGGCTGGTCAACGCGCTGATCAAGCCGATCGTGAAATTGCTGTCGCTCCCGCTGGTGATCGTCACGCTGGGGCTGTTCCTGCTGGTGATCAATGCCCTCATGCTGTGGCTGACGGCGAAGATCACCGAAACCACCGATTACGGCCTGCGGGTCGACGGGTTCTGGGCGGCGATCCTCGGTGCGGTCATCGTGACCCTCGTCAATTGGGTGCTCGGCGTCGTGGTCCCGGAGGGCGGCCGGGACTGACGCTGTCGCGTCGCCGTTCGTCAGCCGAGGCCGAGCGCCAGTGCGGTGAGCAGGGACCAGCCCAGCATCGCCAAACCGGTATCGCGCAGCGAGGGAATCAATCCCGGTCCCTGCTGCCCACCGCGCACGGGAGCGTTGGATCGCACGGCGAGCGGTATCGCCAGCAGGCCCACCAGGGCCCACGGTGTGCGCATCACCAGCAGCAGCGAGGCGACGAACGGCACCACCATCAGCACCAGATGCAGTGTGCGGGTGCGGGTGTCGCCCAGTTTGACGGCGAGGGTGGTCTTCCCGGTCACCGAATCGGTGGGGATGTCGCGCAAATTGTTGGTGACCAGCACCGCGCTGGAGAACGCGCCGACCGCGATCGCGCCGACCAGTCCGGCCCAGTCGAGCCGTTCGGCCTGCACGAATTCGGTGCCCAGCACCGCGACCAGGCCGAAGAAGACGAAGACGGCGATCTCACCGAAACCGCTGTAGCCGTAGGGTTTACTGCCGCCGGTGTAGAACCAGGCGCCGGCCAGGCAGGCCGCGCCGATCAGCAGCAGCCACCAGGCGGTGGTGATCACCAGGATCAACCCGAAGATCGCGCCCACGCTCAGGCAGGCGATGGCCGCGCCGCGCACCGCGGCCGGACTCGCCAGACCCGAACCGACCAGTCGCAGTGGGCCGACGCGCTCGTCGTCGGTGCCGCGTATGCCGTCGGAGTAGTCGTTGGCGTAGTTGACGCCGATGATGAGAGCCAGCGAAACCAGCAGGCTCAGCAGGGCCTTCCACCACACCGCGGCATCCAGCGACGCGGCCGCGCCGGTGCCGACGAGGACCGGGGCGATCGCATTGGGCAGCGTCCGCGGACGGGCGCCTTCGAGCCATTGTGCTGCACTAGCCATATCCGGCAGCCTAATGGTGGTGGCCCGAAGGCGGCAGCGCAGCGTCACCGGGGGCGGCAGTACAGCGTCACCGGACACCCCTGTCGACAACATTATTACGATATATCGGAGTAAACTCTACGAGATGCGTGGCCCGGGGAGCGGTCGGCCCCGGTGCAGCGCCCGATATTCATTCGACCGGTCACATACGATTGCGACGGCATGTTTCCTGATCACAGCGGCTCCGGGCCGGCATCGCGTTCCGCCCGTGCGAATGCCGGGACGACGCATACCCGGCCGGACAGCAGCGGCCGGGACGAAAGGCTGCCCGAGATGGATGTTCGCGTGGCGCTTCTGGGGGAGGTCGCGCTGCGCCGCGACGCGGATCTCCTCGCGGTGCCCGGCGCCCGGGCGCGGTTGCTGGTCGCCGCGCTCGCGGTTCATCCCGGGCGCAGCCGCAGTGCCCAGGCGCTGATCGACGACATCTGGGGTGAGCAGCCGCCGCGCGCGCCGATGAACGCCCTGCATACGCAGGTCTCGAGACTGCGGTCGGCCTTGCCGGAGGGTGCGCTGGAAATCGGCCCGGCGGGGTACCGGCTGCTGCTGACCGAGGAGCAGGTCGACCTGAGCCTGGCCCGCGCCCTGGAACGGGAGGCGCAGCTGCGGTTCGAGCGCGGTGACACCGCCGGATGCCTCGGCCTGGTGGAGCGGGCGCGCGCGCTGTGGCGCGGCGAACCCGGTGCGGATCTGCCGCCCGGCCCCGTCGCCGACGAGCTGCACGAATTCGCGGCCGCGCGCTGGTCGGCCCTGGACACTTTGGAACTGGCGGCGCGGGAGGCCGCCGGGGATCTCGGTGGTGCGCTGCGAGTGGCGCGGCGGGCGGCCGCGGCCGAGCCGCTCGACGAGCCCGCGCACGCCACCCTGATGCGCTTGCTCGCCGGCGACGGGCGGGCGAACGAGGCCCTGGAGGTCTTCGCCGGCCTGCGGACGCGGCTCGGTGAGGAATTGGGCGCGGACCCCGGCCCGGCGCTGGTCGCGTTGAACACCGCGATTCTGCGTGGCGACCATCCGGCGGTGGGCCCGGTGCCGTCGCACCCCGTGCCGGTCACCTCCGCGACACAGCGGGTGTCCACCGCCCAGCACGCGCTGGCCTCGGAAGCGCCGTTCGGCCACCCGGAAACCGCTGCCGCGCCGCCCAATACGGCCCTCGGCCTGCGCGCGGCCCCCAATCCGCTGCTCGGCCGCGACGGCGATCTGGTGGCGCTGGAGAAACTCGTCCAGGAATTCCGGGTGACGACCGTGCTCGGTCCGGGCGGTACCGGCAAGACCCGCGTCGCCAACGAGCTGGGTGCGCGGATGGCGGGCAGACAGGCGGTGGCGCTGGTCGAATTGGCCTCGCTGCGAGCCGTTTCCGACGGCGACGCCGGTGAGCGCCACGCCGCAACGTGCGCGGAGATCGAGGCGGCCATCGGTGCGGTCCTCGGCGTCAACGAATACTCCCGCGAAGCGAATGTGTTGCGCCGCAACCAGACCATCGACGGCCGGCGCCGGTTGCGCGAGGCGCTGTCGTTGCGCCCCATCCTGCTGATCCTGGACAACTGCGAACATCTCATCGACGCGGCGGCCGAGGTGGTCGCCGACCTGGTCGGCAGTTGTGAACATCTCACGGTGGTGACCACCAGCCGGGCGCCGCTGGCCATCACGGCGGAAACGGTGTATCCGTTGCCGCCCTTGGCGATCGACGCACAGGGCTCACCCGCCACGGAGTTGTTCGTCAGCCGGGCGCGGGCGGTGCGGCCCTCGGCCCGGCTGGATCCGGCGGTCGTCGCCCGGCTGTGCCGCACCCTCGACGGGCTGCCGCTGGCCATCGAGCTCGCCGCGGCCCGCGTGCGGACCATGAGCGTGGAGGAGATCGAAAGCCGGCTCGAACATCGCTTCGCGCTGTTGCGTTCGGGCGACCGCAGCTCACCCGAACGCCACCGCACCCTGCACGCGGTGATCGAGTGGAGCTGGAATCTGCTCGAACCCGAACAGCGGGTGGCCCTGCGGCGGCTGTGCCGGTTCCCCGCCGGATTCTCCTTGGACGCAGCGGAATCCGTGGTGGCGGGGACGGATTCGATCGACGCGGTGGCCGCGGTGGACGGATTGGTGAGCCAGTCGCTGCTGACCGTACTGGCCGACGACGAGATGGTCGCCACCCGCTACCGCATGCTCGAGACGGTGCGCGAATTCGGTGAGGAACAGCTGACCGCGTCCGGTGAGGCCGATCTGGTGATGGACCGGATGTGCGGCTGGGCAAGGGAATTCGCGCGCGAGACGGCACTGCGCTATCCCGGACCGGATCAGGTCCGCACGGTGCTGTCGCTCGCCGCCGAACTCGACAATCTGCTGGCGGTGCTGCGCCATGCCGTGGAGATCGCCGATTCCCGCACGGTGTTCTCGGTCTTCGCGCCCGTCGCCATGCTGTGGGTCATGCGTGGCGCGCATATGGAGCTGATGAGCTGGGCGCCCCGGGTCGTGCCGGTGCCGCCGCCCGAGGGCCCGCGCACCCGGATCGAGTCGGATCTGGAACTGCAGAGCTATGTCTTCCTGGCCATGCATCTGGCCTTCGGCGAGCCCGGACTGCGGCCCCTCGCGGTGATCCGGGCCCGTGCTCGTCGCGTGCTCGCCACGGCCGACCTCACGCCCGGAATCCGGTACCTCGGCGAAATGCTCTGCACGCGAGTGAATGTCGCCCACGGAGTGCGTTTGATGGCGGCGGGCACCCGTGCCGACGACGAGCTCGTCCGGTCGCTCGCCCTGCTGCTGCGCGCCAATATGCGCGAGAACGCCAGCTATACCGCCGGGTCGATCCGCGATGCGCGAGCCGCTCTCGCATTGGTCGAGGGCCGCGATGTGTGGGCTACCGCGATGTGCTCCCAGCATCTCGGGCAGATGGCCTCGCAGGCGGCGCGATACGAGGAGGCGGTCGGCTACTACCAACGCGCGGCCGAGCTGATGCAGGAGTTGCGCTGCTTCGAGGAAAGTGTGGAAGTGCGTAGCTTCCTCGCCGTCTCCATGGTCGGCGCCGGCCAGTTGGTCGATGCGCGGCGGGAACTCGAGTACGCGCTGGGTGTCATCGACGACGGCGTCGGATTGGACGAACCGGTGACGCAGCCGAACCACCGCAAGGGTGCGGTCGTCGCCGGAATGGCGGAACTCGAACTGGCGGAGGGCGAGATCGAGCGTGGTCTGCGCACGTTCCGGCGCAGCCTGCAACTGTTCGATTGGCCGAATGGCGGTCCCGGGCCCGGACCGGGCGATGTGATCGTCGCCGCCGCCGTGCTCGACGCCCATGTTCTGCATGATGCCGTGCACGAGGTGCCGGAGTTGCCCGGTCAGGTGGCCCGGGTCGCGCGGGAACGGCTCACCCAGTTCGTCGATCTCCCGCAGATCGGTGGTGCCGCCTGCGCGCTGGGCTCGTATCTCGTGCGGTCCGGAGTCGATCCGGAAACCGGCGCGACGCTGCTGGCGCTGGCAATGAAAGTGGTGGGCCGCCAAGACTATTCCTCGATGCGCTGGAATCGGCACCTGGCGCTGGCTCGGGCCACCGTCGGGACGGAGCTGATCGCCGCCGGGCAGGACGCGGTCTCGAGTGTCAACCGTCGTTCGGCCGCGCAGCGCGTCCTCGCGATGCTGCCGGAACTCGAGACCCTGCTCGGCGCCTGAGGCGGCAGTCGAGCGGCCGGCCGGGCGCGCCCGCGACGGGCCGGGCACAGCGAAAAGCGGTGTCCTGCGGTCGCTGTCACGACCGGAGGACACCGCGGGGAAGGGGATCACGCCCGGCGCATGTAGGCCCGGATGGCCAGCGGGGCGAAGATCGCGATCACGACCGCCGAGCCGATCAGGCACCACGCCAGGTTGCTGCTGTAGATGTTGCCGTTCATCAGCTCGCGGCACGAATTCACCATGTAGTACACGGGATTGGCCTTGTTGATGCCCTGCATCCAGCCGGGCATGGTGCTGACGAGAGCGAACGCACCGGACATGAAGGTCAGCGGGAACATGATCATCATGGAGATGCCCTGCACCGAGGCGGCGCTCTTACCGGTGACACCGACCAGAGCCCAGATCCAGCTGACCGCGAACGAGCAGAACACCACGACCAGACCGGCGACGACCACGCCGAGGACGCCACCCTCGGGCCGGTAGCCCAGGATCAGGCCGACCACGATGGTGAGTACCGTCGCGATGCCGTAGCGCACCATATCGGCGATCAGCGCGCCGGCCAGGGCCGAAACCCGTGCGATGGGAAGGGATTTGAAGCGGTCGAAGACGCCCTTGTCCATATCCTCACGCAACTGGGTGCCGGTGACGACCGAGGTGAGCACGACCGTCTGGACCAGGATGCCCGGAATCAGCACCGGTAGGTAGGCCTGCACGCTGCCGCCGATCGCGCCGCCGAAGATGTAGGCGAACAGGGCGGTGAACAGGATCGGCTGCACGGTGACGTCGAACAGCTGCTCCGGATTGTGCTTGATCTTGAGGATGCCGCGATACGCCATGGTGAGCGAATTCGCGACGGTCTGGCGCAGTGAAATGCGGTTGCTGGCAACGGGAATCGCGGCGCGCGCGGCGTGCCGGCCGGTTGCGGGAGCGGGAAGCGTGGTGGTCACGATATGTCCTTCGGGGGAGTGGGGAACGTGGCGGGGGCCGGGCTCATGCCGCGGTGCCCTCGGAATCGGTACCGGCGTCCTCGGATTCGGCGGCGTGGCCGGTGAGGGCGAAGAACACCTCGTCCAGGCTCGGCTTGCTGACGGTGATCTCGTCGACGCGGATATCGTTGTCGCGCAACCGGATCAGCAGATCCGCGGTCACGCTCGGATCGCTGAGCGGGGCGGTGACACGGCCGGCCTCGGGGGAGATGCTCGCCTCGACCAGCTTGCCGTCGGCGCGGGAGAGGAATTCGCCGATCAGCGTGCGGGCCCGTTCGATGGTGTCGCGGTCGGCGACGGTGATCTGCAGCGCCGACTGTCCGACCGAACCCTTGAGTTCGTCGGAGGTACCGTCGGCGATCACCTTGCCGTGGTCGATCACCGCGATGCGGTCGGCGAGTTGGTCGGCCTCGTCCAGGTACTGCGTGGTGAGCAGTACCGTGGCGCCCTCGCGCACGAGCCGGCGGATGGTCTCCCACATCTGCGCGCGAGTGCGCGGATCCAGGCCGGTGGTCGGCTCGTCGAGGAACAGCAGCGGCGGCGTCGCGATCAGGCTGGCGGCCAGATCCAGGCGCCGGCGCATACCGCCGGAGAAGTTCTCCAGGGCCTTGGTCGCCGCCTCGGTGAGCCCGAATTCCTCGAGCAGTTCGGCCGCGCGGCGCTTGGACTCGGCCCGGCTCAGCCCGAGCAGCCGGGAGAAGATGATCAGATTCTCGGTGGCGCTGAGCTTTTCGTCGACCGAGGCGTACTGGCCGGTGACGCCGATCAGCGAGCGGACCGCGGTGGGTTCGGCCACGACGTCGTGGCCGAAGATCCGGGCCCGGCCGCCGTCGGGGCGCAGCAGGGTGGCGAGCATGCGGATGGTGGTGGTCTTGCCGGCCCCGTTCGGGCCGAGCACGCCGTAGACGGCGCCCTGCGGCACCGCCAGGCTCACCCCGTCGACGGCCCGCTGCTCCCCGAAGAGCTTGACCAGCCCGTCCGCCTCGATGGCGAGTGCATCAGCAGGTGCGTAAGAAGTCATGCCACAACTGTGCGGGGGGCCTCTTGCACCCGGCTTGCGCCGCTGTTGCACGGTCGCGCAAGGGCGATCGAGGGCCGCTTGCACGCCGCACCACCCACGCAAGCGGCGGCATCGTCGCAGGTGGAAGGCGTAGGCCGGCTCGCGGCGGTGTGAGTGGTGTCACTCCGGCGCGGTCAGTGCGTCGCCTGCTCCAGCAGGTGCTCGCGCAGCTTCACGCGATTGGGCTTGCCGGGACCGCGCATCGGGATCTCGTCGAGGATCGCCAGTTCCCGCGGGGCCGCGATCGGGTCGAGCTCGGCCACCACGTGCGCGCGCAATTCGTCCAGCGTGGGTGTCGCACCCGGATTGGGCACCACCGCCACCGCCACCCGCTGGCCCAGGCGCGGATCGGGCAGGCCCAGCACCACGGCCTCGTTGATCGCCGGGTGGGTGGCGAGCACGGCCTCGACGACCTGCGGGATCACCAGCAGGCCGCCGGTCATGATGGCCTCGTCCAGGCGGCCGGTGATGGTCAGCACGCCGTCGTCGAAGGTGCCGGCGTCCTCGGTGCGGAACCAGCCGGGCTCGGCGAACGCCGGATGATCGGGGATGCCGCGATAGCCCTTGGCCAGCATGGCCCCGCCCAGCAGCACCCGCCCGTCCTCGATGCGCACCTTCGCACCCGTCAGCGGCACCCCCTCGTAGACGCAGCCGCCGCAGGTCTCGCTCATGCCGTAGGTGCGGACCACGTTGATCCCGGCCGCGCGGGCTCGATCGAGTACCGGCTTCGGTGTCGCCGCGCCGCCGACCAGGACCGCGTCCAGCGCCGCGAGCGCCTCCGCGCCGACCGGATCGTCGAGTGCCTTGATGAGCTGCGTCGGCACCAGCGAGGTGTAGCGTCGCGGTCCGGTCATACCGGACACCGCCGTGGCGAGTCCGCCGGGCAGGAATCCGCCCGAGACGTCCAGCACCGCCGGTTCGGTGCCCGCTTGAATACTGCGCAACAGCACCTGCACCCCGGCGATGTGATGGGTCGGCAGCGCCAGCAGCCACTGGCCCGGTCCGCCGAGCCGCTCGTGGGTGGCATCGCCGCTGGCGCGCAGGGCGGCCGCGGTGAGCATCGCGCCCTTGGGTACGCCGGTGGTGCCGGAGGTGGTGACCACCAGGGATACGTCGTCCTCGATCTCCTCACCCGGGCGCAGTGCGCTGGAGAGTCGATGGGATTCCCGGCGATCGCCGGTGGGGATCGGCAGCCACGCCGGACCGTTGCCCTCCAAGGCTTCCCGCAGATGCGGCAAGACGTCACCCACCGCGGCTCCGGTGGGCATGGGGAGGGTCCGCAGGGTGGTGCTCACGTTCGCGATCGTGTCATGTCGAGGTCGATGACCCGTGAACGGGTCCGCACTTCCTTCGCTGAATCGGGGAGAAGGTCAGTCCGACGTCGGTGTCGCCAGCGGCCAACCACCCGCTGCCAGGTGCGATGCCACTCGAGCGATATCGTCCTCGCCCGGCAGCTCCTTGGCAACTCGGGCGATCGCCGCCTCGATCTCGTGCTGGGCGATCTCGTCGTCGCCGGCGCGTTCGCGCACCAGCTCCTCGACCACCAGATGCACCTCGTAGTCGGTGAGCCGGCGATGCAGGACGGCCAGCAGCGCGACATAGTCGGATTGCGGCACACCCTGCGGATATCCGGCGCGCAGCCAGCCCAGCACCTTCTGCAGGACCGAGGGCGTGGTCTCGTTCGATTCGGGTTGCTGGGGCGATGCGGATTCGGTGGTCACGAATGTCCTTTCGACGATCAGGGTGGCGCCGTGCGGCCGCTCAGCTTTGACCGAACAGATGGATGCCGAGCCGCGCGGCCAGAAAACCTCTGGCAACGAACAGCACTCCGGCGATGACGGTCAGCGTTACCACCGAATAACACAACCCCGCGCAGGCCGCAGCCGCACGCCGGCGGGTGGAATCCGGTTGTGGCGCAGCCCCCGCGATCGAATGCAGTCGCACCCCGAGCGCGAAGATCGCCGGCAGGCCCGCCCCGAAGAGCAAGGCGGCGGCGGTGACTCGCCACAGTTCCGTCAGATCGTCGATCAGGGTCTGCATCAGAAATTCCTTGCGGCGCGATGAGAGGCGCGTGAGTCGTCGGTCCGTGCGGGCTTTCCGGGCTCGGGCGGTGCCGAGGTCGTGGCGGCGTCCTCGGGGTCGGCGGGTGCCGAACCGGCGGTCCCGGATTCGGCGGCACCGCCGGCGGGCGGACCGGACCGGGGGCCGCCGGTCCGGGATTCGTCGGCCGGTCCGGTGCCGTCGGCCCCCGGCAGACTCGTCCACTGCTCGTTGACGTTCGCGGCGTGCACCGGGGTCCGGCGGGAACGCAGATAGATCAGGCCGGCCATCGCTACGAGGATGGCGAAGACCACCAGCACGCCGGCCAGGCCGCCGATCAGATGCGCCAGCGCCCAGCAGATCGCGCCCGCCAGCCCGGCCAGCGGCAGGGTGAAGACCCAGGCCACCACCATGCGGCCGAGCACCGACCAGCGCACCTCGGCGCCCGGACGGCCCATGCCCGTACCGAGGATGGCGCCCGTCACCGTCTGCGTGGTCGACAGCGGCAAGCCGAAATGCGCCGAGGTGAGAATGATCGCGGCGCTGGTGGATTCGGCCGCCAGCCCTTGCGGCGGGGTGATGTCGACCAGACCCTTGCCGAGGGTCCGGATGATGCGCCAGCCGCCCAGCGAGGTGCCCGCGGCGATGGCCACCGCACAGGCCACGATCACCCACAGCGGCAACGGGTCGCTGGGTTGTTTCGAGCCGTAGGCGATGAGCGCCAGGAAGATGATGCCCATGGTCTTCTGCGCGTCGTTGGTGCCGTGGGCCAGCGACACCAGCGAGGCCGAACCGATCTGGCCCCATCGGAAACTCCGGTTCACCACCCGCTGATCGCTGCTTCGGGTGATCCGGTACACCAGCCAGGTGCCGATCGAGGCGACCAGCGCCGCGACCACGGGCGCCAGCACCGCGGGCACGATGATCTTGGTGAGCACGCCCTTCTGCCCGGCCGACCAGATCACCCCGCTCCAGCCGAGCGCGGCGATGGTGGCCCCGATGAGCCCGCCGAACAGGGCGTGGGAGGAACTCGACGGCAGCCCGAACAGCCAGGTGAGCAGATTCCACAGAATGCCGCCGACCAGTCCGGCGAAGACGATGGCGAGCAGATCGGCGCCACCCACCTCGTCCAGGCGCACGATGCCTTCGGCGACAGTGGCGGCCACCTCGACACTGAGGAAGGCGCCGATCAGATTCAGCCCGCCCGACAGCAGCACCGCGGCGCGCGGGCGCAGGGCGCCGGTGGCGATCGAGGTCGCCATGGCATTGGCGGTGTCGTGGAAGCCGTTGGTGAAGTCGAAAACGAGAGCCGTGACGACGACGATGAGCAGAACGAACAGTTCGGCGGTCACGCCTCCAGTGTGCGTTATCGCTCCGTTAATGCGTTGGCCAGGTTCCCGACATGTCGGACGAACCGGGATGGTAAGGCGGGGTCATTCCGGCGGCTTGCGGGTGTCGCGCCGGATCGGATGGTCGGCGGGCACCTCCACCAGCACGATCGGAACGCCGTCCGGATCGCGCAGCCACATCTCGATCAGACCCCAGGGTTCCCGCACGGGCGGGCGATCGATCGGGACTCCCCGGGTCGCCAATTCCGTGGCCGCGATACGCGCGTTGCGTACCTGCAACCAGACAGCGCCCGCGAAACCGGCCGGGGCCGTCTCGTCGCGTCCGTGTGCGGCCACCTCGATCAGCGATTGCCCGGCGAAGAACACCGTGCCGCCCGGATACTCCCGCGCGATCGCCAACTCGAGCCCGTCCCGGTAGAACGCCAGCGTGCGTTCGTAATCGCTCGGCCGCAGGATGATTCGACTGCTGAGGATGTCCACGAATCGAGCCTAGAGGGACGGGCTCGGGACGAGTGGCCGCTTCCCGAGGTCCGGCCGGAAGCCCTGCTCAGAAGTGGTACGGGTAGGGACTCCAGTCCGGCTTGCGCTTCTCCAGGAACGCGTCGCGGCCCTCGACCGCCTCGTCGGTCATGTAGGCGAGGCGGGTCGCCTCCCCGGCGAAGAGCTGCTGGCCCACCAGGCCGTCGTCGGTCAGGTTGAACGCGTATTTGAGCATGCGCTGGGCCTGCGGCGATTTCGCGAGGATGTCGGCGGTCCACTCCAGCGCCTCGTCCTCGAGCCGGTCGTGGTCGACGACCGCGTTCACCGCACCCATGTGGTGCATCTGCTCGGCGGTGTAGGGGCGGCCCAGGAAGAAGATCTCCCGGGCGAATTTCTGTCCGACCATCTTCGCCAGGTAGGCGCTGCCGTAGCCGCCGTCGAAGCTGCCCACATCGGCGTCGGTCTGCTTGAACCGGGCGTGCTCGCGGCTGGCCAGGGTCAGGTCGCAGACCACGTGCAGGCTGTGCCCGCCACCGGCCGCCCAGCCGTTGACCAGCGCGATGACCACCTTCGGCATGAACCGGATCAGCCGCTGCACCTCGAGGATGTGCAGGCGTCCGGCGCGGGCCTGGTCGACGGTGTCGGCGGTCTCGCCGTCGGCGTACTGATATCCGCTGCGCCCGCGGATGCGCTGATCGCCGCCGGAGCAGAACGCCCATCCGCCGTCCTTGGGGCTGGGGCCGTTCCCGGTGAGCAGGACCGCACCCACGTCCGGCGTCATCCGCGCGTGGTCGAGCGCGCGGTACAGCTCGTCGACGGTGTGCGGCCGGAAGGCGTTGCGCACCTCCGGGCGATCGAAGGCCACGCGGACGGTGCCCTGCTCGATGTGCCGGTGATAGGTGATGTCGGTCAGGTCCTCGAAACCCGCGACGGGCTCCCAGAGTTTCGGATTGAACGTCACCCGAGCCATCATGCACCCCACCCGTCACCGGCTGCTCGCCCGCGCCGGGCCGGCCGCCGCGAATGTGAGGTTCGTCCGGTACGTCGCGGAACCGGCGAGCTACCGACGGGTTGGGTTGGACGGTGTAAGAACTGGCGTTACCGTGCAGGTATGAGTGAGCGCGCGGAACCGGCGATCGACACCAGTGCGGTCGATGCCGATCGGTACGAGAAGCACGGCGGATTTCCCAAGGTGGAGGAGGCCGAACTCGGCGCGAACTACGCGCCGTTCCTGGAGGCGATGCGCACGCTCCAGGACCTCACCGTCTCCGTCGACTGTCCCGACGAGGTGTTCGGGCAGGCCCTCGCCCAGGCGAACGCCTTGGCCGAACTGCTCGCGCCCTATCGCGCACCGGAACTGCAGGGCCCGTCGGGACGAGTGCCGGCGCTGCCGGGGCGTGGCAGCCTGCTGCTGCCGCCGTGGGTGATGACCGAGGCCGGTCCCACGGGAGTCCGGATGCGCGGCGAATTCCGCCGGTATCACCTCGGCGGCAACAACGCCGTGCACGGCGGCGTGCTGCCGCTGCTGTTCGACGATCTGTTCGGCTCGCTGGTGCACTACGCCGGCCGGCCGATCAGCCGCACCGCGTTTCTGCACGTCAACTACCGCAAGGTGACGCCGCTGGAGACGCCGCTGACGGTCGAGGGAACCGTCGATCGGGTGGACGGGCGCAAGACTTTCGTCTCCGCGCGACTGCGCGACGAATCCGAAACGTTGCTCGCCGATTGTGAAGGGCTCATGGTGCAGTTGCTGCCCTGGCAGCCGTAGTCGGCGAGAGGACGGTGTGTCCGGTGCGTCCGATGCGTATAGTTACCCGCGCTCGCTCATCGAAAAACTATCCGGAGGAACCTGAAAGTGGTTGCAGCACTGTCTGAATCCCTGCTCGATGACGCCAAACGCCCGGCCTTCCTGGCCGACGCCCAGGAGGTTCTGGATGCGGAGGTGTCCGATAAGGGGGGTGCATCGGGCCTGGCCGTGAAGGGCGGCTACGCCGCGGTGAAGAAGGTCAGCCCGACCATCGTCTCGGACGCGCTGGAGTCGTTCGCACCCAAGTTCGTCGAGCGGCTGGAACCGTACTGGGCCCAGTACCAGGCGTCGGGTAGCGGCTCGTTTGCCGATCTGCTGGTCGCCAACTCCGACGAGGTTGCCGAGTCGCTGCTCGCGGTGACCGACGCGCGTGCCGAGGCCTCGTCGCGGCCGGCGCTGAAGAAGGCGTACTCGTCGCTGCGTTCGTCGGCGAAAAAGCATGTGGTCGAGGCGCTCCCGCGCGTCGGCGACCTGGTCCAGCGGCACGCCGGCTGAGTTGCGGTTCTACGACCTCGTCGTTCGGCATCCGGATGGAGTGTGATCCCCGGATGCCGGACGGCGGGGGCCGCGACGGCACGAGGTGAGCGTCGCGGGTCCCGTCCGCATCCACCCGCGTCGCATCCACCCGCGTCGCGCGGTGTCGATCAGCCTGGCGCCGACTTCCCGAACCGCCAGTAGCCGGTGAAAGTGATGTCCGCCTTGGCGATTCCGCGCTCGTTCGCGAGATGTCGCCGCAGGCCGGAGGCCAGCTTCTGTTCTCCCGCCACGAAGGCGTAGACCCCGCTCGCCGGGATGTCTCCCGCCCGCGCGGCTGCCAATGCGAGACTGCCGATCTCGGCCTCCGGATCGCCGCGGACCAGCCAATTCACCACGACCCCTTCGGGTTCGCCCAGATCCTGCGCATCGTCGGGGTGGGTGATCTCCAGATACGCCGCACCTCGCAGATCCCGCGGCGCCGACCGCAGGATTCCGGCGATCGCCGGCAGGGCGCTCTCGTCGCCCACCAGCAGCGACCACGAACCGTGTTGCGGCGGTTGGTACATGATGCCCTCGTCGAGCAGTCCCACCGCGGTGCCCGGGGTGGTGTTCGCCGCCCACCCGCAGGCGGGGGTGTGCTCGCCGTGCATGGCGAAATCGATGTCCAGCTCGGCGGTGTCGCCGAATTCTCCCTGGCCGGCCGGCCGGAACTCGCGCACGGTGTAGTTGCGCACCACCGGGCGGTGCTCCTTGCTCATCATCAGCCACTGCGCGTACCAGAGATTGCTCGCCGCCGAGGGCAGCCGCAGTTCACCGGCGCGCGGCAGGAAGAGCCGGAACCACTGGTCGAATCCCATCGGGGTGAACTCGGCGAGGCCGGCGCCGCCGAGTGTCACCCGCACGAAATTCGGACTGATCCGCTTGTTCGCCAGCACCTCGGCGGTGAGGATCCGCCGCTCCGCGGGCTTGACGTACTTGGTCGGCTTGGCCATGAGTATTAGGTTAGCAAAACCTAACTCGATGAACAGGGTGTGAGCGGGTCGACGTGCCCTTCGGCCGGAAGGTCTGACAGTCTGGGGATGTGAATCCATCGACAGCACAGGCCCAGGTCGTGGTGGACGAGCTGGTGCGCGGGGGTGTGCGCGATGTCGTGCTGTGCCCGGGCTCGCGCAACGCGCCGCTGGCCTTCGCGCTGCAGGCGGCCGATGCGGCGGGGCGGCTGCGACTGCATATGCGCATCGACGAGCGGACCGCCGGATTCCTCGCGGTCGGCATGGCGGTGTCCACCGGGGCGCCGGTGCCGGTCGTGATGACCTCGGGAACCGCCGTGGCCAACCTCGGGCCCGCGGTGCTGGAGGCCAACTACGCCCGGCAGCCGCTGATCGTGCTCAGCGCCAACCGGCCCTACGAGATGCTGGGCAGCGGCGCCAACCAGACCGTCGAGCAGTTCGGCCTGTTCGGCAGTCAGGTGCGGGCCGCGATCAGCCTGGGCCTGGCCGAAGCGGAACCGGATTACCGCAGTCAGAACAGTGTGTGGCGGGCCGCGGTCTGTCGTGTCCTGGCCGCCGCGCGCGGCACCCGGTCCGGCAATGCCGGGCCCGTGCACTTCGACATTCCGCTGCGCGAGCCGCTGGTCCCCGATGCCGTTGCCGGCGAGCCGATTCCGGCCGGGCGCGCCGGTGACGCGCCGTGGACCGAAACCCAGTACGCGACCCTGGACGTACCGCTGGACATCGACCTGACGCTCGATACCGTCGTCATCTCCGGTCACGGCGCGGGCTATCGCGCCGAGCTGGCGCAGCTGCCCACGGTCGCCGAACCCACCGCCGCGATGCCCGGCCCCGCCCTGCATCCGCTGGCGCTGCCCCTGTTGAAGCCGCGCCAGGCCGTCATCACCGGCCGGCCGACGCTGCATCGGCAGGTGTCGAAGGTGCTGGCCGATCCGGATGTCACCGTCTTCGCGCTGACCACCGGGCCGCGCTGGCCCGATGTGTCCGGCAATGTCGTCGGCACCGGCACTCGCGCGGTCACCTCGGGGGCGCCGCGCCCGGAATGGCTCGAGCGGTGCCGCGAACTCGACGCGATGGCGTGCCGCGCGGTCCGCACCGAACTCGCCCGTCATCCCAAGCCGACCGGCCTGCATGTGGCCTCGGTGGTGATGGACGCCCTGCGCGAGGGCGACCAGCTACTGCTCGGCGCCTCGAATCCGGTGCGGGACGCGGCGCTGGTGTCGCATCCGCGTCCCGGCGTGAAGGTGCTGTCCAATCGGGGCGTGGCCGGTATCGACGGCACGGTGTCCACCGCGGTCGGCGCGGCCCTGAGCCATCCCGGCCGGACCTTCGCGCTGATCGGCGACCTGACCTTCCTGCACGACGCCTCCGGCCTGCTGATCGGTCCGGGGGAGCCGCGCCCGGCGGATCTGACGATCGTGGTCGCCAACGACGACGGCGGCGGCATCTTCGAACTGCTCGAACAGGGTGATCCGCAGTACGCCGGCGTCTTCGAGCGCATCTTCGGCACCCCGCACGGGATGGATCTGGCGGCGCTGTGCGCCGCCTACCGAATTCCGCATCGGCAGGTCGACCCGGCCGAACTGGCGGTGGAAATGACCGGGCACGCCCACGGCATTCGCGTGCTGGAGGTCGCGACCGAGCGATCCAGTCTGCGCGAGTTGCATGCCGCGGTGCGCGCCGGCATCGAATAGACCGGTACCGAATAGACCGGTACCGAATAGGCCGGTCACCGGACAGCTCAGTAACCGGCCTCGGGCTCGTCGTATTCGTCGTCGAGCGGCACGGGAATCGACTGCTCGATGAGGTCGGCCTCGGCGGCTTCGCGGTCGACGGCCGGTGCGTCGAATTCGGGTTCGTCCGGTGCCACCTCGAGATGCTGATCCAGCTGGTCGGCCTCCGGAACCATATCGACGGAGGTGGTGTCGGTGGTGCGATCGGTCATCGGTTGCTCCCTTCCGCTGGGGGTCCGACTTGCCGGATATCGCGATCCGGCACTGTCGAGGATGCCCTCACCTCGTGCGGCTGGCAACCCGCTCGTGTCCGGCCGCCGATGAATCCGGGTGGCCCGCCTCGTCCTCTCTATGAGTGCCTGTGCCGGTACAGGCCGTATTCGGAGGAGGACCACATGGCGACACCCCACTTCGATCTGGAGAGCGCCACCGACGCGATGACCGAGATCATCAGCGGCATCGGTGCGGACGATCTGAGCGCCGCGACCCCGAGCCCGGGGGTCAGCGTGCGGGATCTGCTGTTCCACACCCTCGGATTCACCGAAGGATTCCGCCAGGGTGCCACCAAGGAAGGCGTCGGCCGCTCCGCGCCGCCGCAGCAGGCGCCGGATGTCGATCTGCCGGACGGGTGGAGTGAGCTGATCACCACGCAGTTGAAAGCCCTCACCGAGGCGTGGCGCGACCCGGCCGCCTGGGAGGGCGATACCGAGGTCGGCGGCGTCACCGCTCCGGCGCCCGTGATGGCCGGATTCGCCCTGAACGAGGTGGTGATGCACAGTTGGGACCTGGCCTGTGCCACCGGCCGCCGCTTCGAGCCGGCCGACAAGGATGTCGCGGTGCTGCTGGAGCAGTTTCGCGATACGCCGCGCGAAGGCACTCCCGGTCTGTTCGGCCCGGTGGTGGAGGTTCCGGCCGATGCCTCACCGTGGGAGCGGCTGCTCGGCTTGACCGGGCGCGACCCGTACCGGCAGGTCTGAGCGCCCTGTTCGACTCCGGACCCGCCGCCGAGCGGGTTCGACCTCCGGTCGCGCCGAGCGAGGTCCGCCCGGCCGGTCTCATCGAATGAACAGGCCCGCGGCGGCCGCTGTCGTCGCGGCTTCGGCGGCGGTCACGGCCGCGGCATCGTCGATCGGGTCGCCCGAGACCAGGAAGCGGTAATAGAGCGGGGCGGAAACGGCGGAAACGACCGCGCGCGCATCGGTTCCGGGTCCGACTTCGCCGCGTTCGACCGCGGCCGTGACGCACGGCTCCCATTCGGTGATGCGCACATCGTAGAACCGGTGCAGGGCCGCGGTGGTTTCCGGATCGCAGATGGCCGCGGCGACAAGGGCTTTGAACAGCGGACCCTGGCGCGGATCGGTCAGGGTGCGCGCGACGAGGCGGGCATTGGCGGTGAGGTCGCCGCGCAGCGATCCGGTATCGGCGTGCGGCAGTGAGGTTTCCGCCATATCGGTGAGCATGTCCGCCACCAGCCCGGCCGGGGTGCGCCAGCGGCGGTAGACGGTCGTCTTGCCGACCTCCGCGCGGGCCGCGACCTCGGCGAGGTCGAGTTCGGCGAAGCCGCGTTCGGCCAGTAGATCCCCGGCCGCACGCAGGACGGATTCGCGGACGCGCGCCGTGCGACCGCCCGGGCGTACCGAACCGGGTGCGGCAGCGTCCGAGCTCATAACGGTCCTCCAGTTTCATTAGTGTCGAATCGAGTGTATCGTCCCTCCTGTTAATGAAACTGCAGTTCCGTTAGGAGTTGATCATGGACTATCGTCGATTGGGTGCCTCGGGTCTGCTCGTCCCGGCTCTCAGCTTCGGAGCGGGCACGTTCGGGGGCCGGGGCGAACTGTTCGGCGCGTGGGGCGATACCGACGCTCAGCAGGCGCGCCGGATGGTCGATGTGGCGCTCGAGGCCGGCGTCACGATGTTCGACACCGCGGACGTCTACTCCGACGGCGCCTCGGAAGAGATTCTGGGCCGCGCGATCCGCGGCCGCCGGGATCGAGTTCTGTTGTCCACCAAGGCGGGCCTGCCCACCGGGCCCGGAGCCGCCGAGGCCGGATCGGGACGTTCCCGCCTGATCACGGCCGTCGATGCCGCGCTGCGCCGGCTCGGCACCGACTACATCGATCTGTTCCAGCTGCACGCCTTCGACGCCGCGACCCCGGTCGAGGAGGTGCTGGACACGCTCGCGGATCTGGTGCGCGCCGGGAAGATCCGCTATCTGGGCGCCTCCAACTTCGCGGGCTGGCAGCTCATGAAATCCCTCGCTGCCGCCGACCGCGGCGGTCATCCACGGTATGTCGCCCATCAGGTCTACTACTCGCTGGTCGGCCGCGACTACGAATGGGAGCTGATGCCGCTCGGCCACGATCAGGGCGTCGGCGCGGTGGTGTGGAGCCCGCTGGGCTGGGGCCGGTTGACCGGCAAGATCCGGCGCGGACAACCACTTCCGGTGGGTAGCCGGCTGCATCGCACCGCCGAGGCCGGCCCGCCGGTCGACGACGAACTGCTCTACGACGTCGTGGATGTGCTCGACGAGCTCGCGGCCGAAACCGGGAAGTCCGTACCGCAGATCGCGCTGAACTGGCTGCTCTCGCGTCCGACCGTCGCGACGGTCATCGTCGGCGCCCGCAACGAGGAACAGTTGCGTCAGAACCTCGGTGCGGTCGGCTGGCAGCTCGAGCCCGGGCAACTGGCCCGGCTGAACAAGGTCAGCGCCGTGACTCCGCCGTATCCGTACTACCCCTACTACCGGCTGCCGGATTTCGCGCGGGTCAACCCGCCCATCGGAGTCGCGTAGCGGGCGGCTCAGTACACATCGCGCACATACCGTTTTTCGGCGGTCAGCTGCTTCTTGAACGCCAGCGCCGCATCCTCGTCGAGATTGCCGTGGATGCGGGCGATCTTCAGCAGGGCGTCGTCGATGTCGCGGGCCATGCGCGCGGCGTCACCGCAGACGTACAGGTGAGCGCCGTCGCGCAGCCACGACCACAGCTCGGCGCCGTGTTCGATCATGCGGTGCTGCACGTAGATCCGCTCGCGCTGGTCCCGCGAGAAGGCGAGGTCGAGCCGGGTGAGGAAGCCGGAGCGGAACATGTCCTCGAGTTCGGTGCGGTAGTAGAAGTGGTCCTGAGCGTGCTGATCGCCGAAGAACAGCCAGTTGCGCCCGCGGCATCCCAGCGCGCGGCGTTCGTGCAGGAAGCCGCGGAACGGCGCGATGCCGGTGCCCGGGCCGACCATGATCATCGGCGCGTTCGGATCCAGCGGCGGCCGGAAATGTGGTGCGCGCTGCAGGAATACGGGCACACCGCCGGTCTCGTCACGGTCGGCGAGGAAGGTGGAACACACCCCGCCGCGCGGGTCGTCGGCGGCGCCGTAGCGCACCACACCGACGGTGAGCTGCACCTCGCGCGGACTCACCAGCGGGCTCGACGAAATCGAATATTGCCGTGGTTGCAGCTTTTTCAGCACCGCGAGCCATTCCACCAGATCGGCCCGCACGGGAAAGTCGCGCAGAACGTCGACGGCATGGCGATCCCACAGATAGCGGTCCAGCTCGTTGCGGTTGTCGCGGCGCAGCAGCTTCGCCAACTGCTGACTCGGATTGTGGGCGGCGACGAAGGACAGCAGATCGCCGCTGATCTTGGTGATGTCGAAATGTGTGCGCAGTGCCGATTCCAGCGGCACGTCGCGCCCGTCGACCTCGACCGGCCGGGCACCGTCGAGTCCGGTCGCCGCCAGCCAATTCCGCACGGCGGCAGCGCCGTTCGCGGGCCACACGCCGAGGCTGTCGCCGACCTCGTAGCCGGCCTCCAGACCGCTCAGGTCGAATCCGAACTGCCGCACCTCCTTACCGGATCCGGGCCGTGACAGCAGTTCGTTGCGGATCAGCGGGGCCAGCACCGGGGCGTTGCGGGTGAAGGGCGCGGGGACCGATCGGGTGGTGCGCGCGGGCGCGGGGGCGCGGGCCTCGACGCGATCGAGTACCCGGACGCCGAGCCCCGCGGACGCACCGGCACGACCGGCATCGGTGGACGGACCCGGACCCGCGCTGAGTGTGGCCGCCGCACCACCACCGCTGGGCGCGCCGGCACGGGGGTCCTCGGTGGCCGCATTCGCGTGACCGTCGCCCAGGGCGGCGAGGACCGCGGTGATCCACTCCTGCGACGCATCCTCGTGATCCGGTTCGCTGTCGACGCGATCCAGCAGCCGGAAACCGCCCCGTTCGGACAGCAGCCGATCCATCTTGCGGCCGTAGCCGCAGAAATCGTCGTAGGAGGAGTCGCCCAGGGCGAAGATCCCGTACCGCAGGCCGGGGAAGCGAGTGGCGCTGTCCTGCAATCGATCCCAGAAGTCGGCGGCGTTGTCCGGTGGGCCGCCGTCACCGAAGGTGCTGGTGACGAGCAGGACATCACCGGTCAGTTCCGGCAGTTCACACGCGTTCATCTCGACCAGCCGGGGCGCGTGCCCGTGCTCGGCGAGGGCTGCCGCGACCGCCGCCGCCAATTCTTCGGCGGTACCGGTCTGGGAAGCCCACAGTACGGTCACCGGCCGTCGCTGTGGGCCGGCCGGAGCCGCCGAGGGGGCTGTGGCGGTGTCGCCGGGCGGGGAGGCCGTGGCCCGCGAGTACATCCCCGCCAGCAGCCCGTCGATCCACCAGCGGCTGCGGTCGGACAGCGGCGCCGATTCCGGGAGGACGGGCTGCCCCTGGACCGGAAGCGATTGCAGCGCGGCCAGATACCCGCCCAGGTAGATCCGCTCCGCCTCGCTGAGCATGGGCGCGGGCGCGGAATCGAGTCCCAGCATGGCGGCGAGGGGATGCGATATGTCCTCCGAGGTGCCGTCGCCTGTGTCTCGAGCGGGGCCGACGCGGCGCAGCGTCACCGCGCACGCCTTGAATTCCGGTTGCAGCGAATCAGGATCCACGGCGTCGTTGGTCACGGCATTGATGGTCAGATATTCCCCCTGTTCGTCGTTCCAGTGGAACGGGGCGAAACACGCGCCCGGTCGCACCCGATCGGTGATCCGCACGGGCAGCACCGCTCGCCCACGGCGAGAAGCGATCTCGATCTGATCGCCGGGTCGCACACCGAGCGCGCGCGCATCGTCGGGATGCACGTCGAGAAACGGCGCCGGATTCAATTTGTTCAGCTTCGCGACCCGCCCGGTTTTGGTCATCGTGTGCCATTGATGTTGGACGCGACCGGTATTCAGGACGAAGGGATAGTCGTCGTCGGGCATTTCGGCGGCCGCCATATGCGGCCGGGGCCAGAACACGGCCCGGCCGCTCGCGGTGGGGAAGACCAGCTCGCGCGCATCGCCGGTGCGATAGCGAATCGGGTTGCGGCGCTGCGCGGCATCGGCGCAGGGCCACTGCATCGGGCCCTCGCGCAGTGCGGCGTAACTCATTCCGCTCAGGTCGTATCCGGTCGCCGGATTCGCGAAACCGCGGATCTCGTCGAAGATCTCGGCGCTGGAAGCGTAGTCGAATCCTTCGAATCCCATCGCCGTCGCGATCCGCGCGATCCACTCCCAATCCGGCAGCGCCGCGCCGAGCGGCTCCACCGAATGCCGCAACAACGTGACATTGCGTTCGGAATTGACCATCACGCCGTCGGCTTCGGCCCACAGCGCCGCCGGCAGCAGCAGATCGGCATAGGCATTGGTCGCGGTATCGAGATAGGCGTCCTGGGTGATCACCAGTTCCGCCGCCTCCAGACCGGCGATGACGGTTTTGCGATTCGCCACCGACGCCACCGGATTACTGCAGATGATCCAGCACGCCTTGATCCGGCCGTCGGCCAAATCCCGGAACATATCGATCGTGCCGCGTCCGGATTCGGCGCGAATGGTGCCTGCCGGAAGCCGCCATGCGGTTTCGACGAAACGGCGATCGGCGTCGACGAGGGCGCTGCGCTGCCCGGGCAAACCGGGACCCATATAACCCATTTCGCGCCCGCCCATGGCATTCGGCTGCCCGGTCAGCGAGAACGGACCGCTTCCGGCCCGGCTGATGGCGCCGGTGGCCAGATGCAGATTGCAGATGGCATTGGTGTTCCACGTGCCGTGGGTGGACTGATTGAGCCCCATCGTCCACAGCGTCATCCATTCGCCGGCCGCGCCGATCCACGCGGCGGCGGTGCGAATATCGTCCTCGGCCAGTCCGGTGATCTCGGCGACGCGGGCCGGTGGATAGTCGGCGAGGAATTCCGGCATCGCCTCCCAGCCCTCGGTGTGGGCGGCGATGAATTCGGCGTCGATATCACCGTTGCCGACCAGCAGGTGCAGCAATCCGTTCAGCAACGCCAGATCGGTGCCGGGCCTGATCTGCAGGAAGAGGTCGGCCCGGGCGGCGGTGTCGGTGCGCCGCGGATCCACCACGATCAGTTTGGCGCCGGCCTTGAGCCGATCGGCCATGCGCAGGAACAGAATCGGATGGCAGTCGGCCATATTCGAGCCGATCACGAAGAACAGGTCGGCGCGGTCCAGGTCGTCGTAGGAGCCCGGCGGGCCGTCGGCGCCCAGCGATTGTTTGTATCCGGTGCCGGCGCTCGCCATGCACAGGCGCGAATTGGATTCGATATTCACCGTGCGCAGATAGCCCTTGGCCAGTTTGTTCGCCAGATACTGCGCTTCGAGTGTCATCTGCCCGGAGACGTAGAGCGCGACGGCATCGGGCCCGTATTCGTCGACGATGGCGCGCAACCGCTGCGCCGCCTGCCGCAGGGCCTCCTCGACCGCGAGTTCGACCGGTTCCTGCCCGCGCCGGGGCCGGTGCAGGGCCGTGGTCATGCGTCCGGGGGCGCGCATCAATTCCAGGTGGGTGGCGCCCTTGGTGCACAGTCGTCCGGCATTGACCGGATGCAGTGTGTCGCCACTCACCTTCGCGATGACGGGGGCGCCGGCCGCGTCGCACTCGGTCCGCACCGTGATGCCGCAGCCCACGCCGCAGTAGGAGCACGCGGTCCGGACGGTGCTCGTGGAGTTCTCGGCGCTCGACACACCCCCGATGATGGCGAGCTGCCGTTGCGACGGATTTACCGAACGTTATCGGCAGATGACGAAAATCCTCACCTCAGCGGCGCGGACGCGGTGAGATTTCCGGTTCGCGCCCGGTCGGGCGCCGTTTCCGCCGGCGGTCCGGCCGGGCGCGGTGAGCTACTTCACCCCAGTTTGTAACCGCGATGCAGCGCGACGATGCCGCCGGTCAGATTCCGCCACTGCACCGACGACCAGCCGGCGTCGGAGATCCGCATCGCCAGCTGTCGCTGATTGGGCCAGGCCCGGATCGATTCGGCCAGGTAGACGTAGGCGTCCGGATTGCTGCTGACGGCCTCGGCGACCTTCGGCAGCACCTTCATCAGGTATTCCATGTAGATCGTGCGGAACGGCCCGAAGACCGGGGTGGAGAATTCCGCCACGACCAGGCGTCCGCCCGGTTTGGTGACGCGCAGCATTTCGCGCAGCGCCGCGTCCGGTGCGGAGACGTTGCGCAGGCCGTAGGAGATGGCGACCGCGTCGAAGGAATCGTCGGCGAACGGCAGCGCGGTGGCGTCACCGTTCACCATCGGAACCCGGCGGAACCGCCCCGCCTCCAACATGCCCTTGGAGAAGTCCAGGGCCAGGCACCAGGCTCCCGACTTCGCGAATTCGGCGGTGGAGACGCCGGTTCCGGCCGCCAGATCCAGCACCCGCTCCCCGGGCCGCAGGGCCAGCGCGCGGCGGGTGGCCCAGCGCCAATAGCGGTCCTGTCCGCCGGTGAGCACCGTGTTGGTCAGGTCGTACCGCTTCGCGACCCCGTCGAACATGGATGCGACCTCATGCGGTTGCTTGTCCAACGAGGCCCGAAACGACTCTGTCTTCGCCACGGGAGTGACCCTAGCGCCCGGCGCCCGGGGCAGGGAGGCGGGCCGGTGCGCGATCACGGGGAGGATTGGGCGCCTGCGCTATTCGCTCCTCCGGCTCGACAGTGCGTAGGCCAGATGTTTGACCATCTCGGTCGCCAGCACCGCCTGACCGGAGGTCGAGAAGTGGATGCGATCCGCGCTGAGCAGGTTGTCGCGAGCGTTGACCGGGTGGTCCCACATGTCGACCACGACCGCCCCGTGGTCGGCGGCGACTCGGCGCGTGATGTCGTTCATGCTGCGAATGCGCTCGGGCCAGTCGGGCACGGCCGGTACGACATAGGCGCTCCCGAGGGTGAACGTCGTGAGCAGGGCACCCGTGCTCGCCGCGACGTCGTACATGCGCCGCATCGTCGTCTCGATCTCGTCGAAATCGGGATCGCGCCGCGTGATGTCGTTCGGGCCGCACGGCAGATGCAGCAGGTCCGGGCGGAACGCCGCGATGCGGTCGAGTTGGTGGGCCGACGTCTGCGCCGTGGTGGCCCCGATCTTCGCAGTGGCGAGATATCGCATGTCCGGGCGCACGCGCCGCAGTATTCGCATGAGCCGTTCGGGCCAGCCCGCGTTCGAGTAGCCCGGCGTAGGGTCGCCGACGCCGGCCGACAAGCTGTCGCCGGCCACGCCGAAGCGGCGCCACGGCGCGTCGAACAGCAATGCGGCCGCGGTGGTCTCGGCCAGGCAGAGCCGATCGGACTCCTCGCCCGTCGCCGGTGTGGTGGGTGTCGACATGGTCACTCGCTTCGCTTCGATCGACGGGTACGGGGTGTGATGCCGAAGGCCGTTGCCGCGCCGGCGAGGGCGACGATCGCGATGAACGACCAGCCGTGCCGGAAAGCGGTCACCATCCGGTCGGTGGTGCCGAAGGATCCGAGGAGCGCGATGAGTACCGCGACGCCCACGACATAGCCGAGCTGGCGGGCGGTGTTGACCACGGCGCTGCCGGTCGCCGAGCGGTCCGGCGGTAGATCTACGGCGGCCGAGGCGATCATCGTGGGCAGTGCGAGGCCGATGCCGATACCGGAGATCACCCAGCCCGGCAGCACAGCGGTGGTGTACCGCACGGGCGTGTCGGCGCTGAACAGCACGAGCGCGACACCGGCCGCGAACAGCGTATTGCCCAGGGCCACAACGACACCCGCCGGAAACCGGCGGACCAGTCGCTGGCTGACGGCGGCGAAGATCGGCACCATGATCGGGCCCGGGACGATGGCGAGCCCGGTTTCGATCGTGCTGAAGTGGGCCGCGTGCTCGAGCCACAGCGTGATGCTCAAAAACCAGGCCCCGAAGGCCGTGCAGAACGCCAGCACGGTGGCGTTGGCCCAGGCGAACGTGGGCACCCGGAACAGATCCGGCGGCACCACCGGATCCGGATGCCGCCGCATCCGCATGACGAATCCGGCGATGCCGAGCGCCGCCACGGCCGCGGCCGCCCAGGTCGCGCCGCCGGGCCACGCATCGCTTTCGACCAGGGCCAGCGACAGCGCGCCGATCGCCACGATCGACACCGTCACCCCCAGTAGGTCGGGCATCCGGGCGGAGGTTCGCTGCGGCGGATTCGGTACCAGCCATGCGGCCGCGAGCCCGGTCACCACGCCGACCGGCAGGTTGATCAAGAAGACCCAGCGCCAGGAGATTTCCACCAGCGCTCCGCCGACCACCGGGCCGCAGGCCGCGGCGAACGAACTGGTCGTGGCCCAGATCTTCACCGCGCCCGGCACCCGGGCCGCCGGCAGCACGGTGAGCAGCAATCCCAGGCCGGCCGGCGTCAGGGCCGCGGCTCCGACCGCCTGCACGAGCCGGAACGCCACCAGGGCCCACAGCGCCGGAGCCGCGGCACAGGCCACGCTCGCCACCGTGAACAGGGCGAGGCCCGCGAGGAATCCGGTCTTGCGGCCGAATCGGTCCGAGAATCGGCCCGCCGGAATCAACAGGGCCGCATAGACGATCGCGTAGCCGTTGAGCACCCAGCTCACATCGGCCGGTGATGATCCCCGGTAGGACTCGCCGATCTTCGTGAAGGCCACATTGACGACGAAGACGTCGAGCATCGCCACGAATGCGGCCGAGCACAGGATCCAGACGATCGCGGTCGACCGGTCGCGAACCGGCGTGGGTTCGTCCGCGGTCAAGGACTGTTCGGCTGTAGCGCCATCCATCAGGCATCCCTTCTCGTCGCCACCGGCGGGTGCCGCCGCCGATGTGTACGAAAGAATACGGTCGACCGTATGTTTATCGCAATAGTGAGTCATCCGAGCAGGAATGACATACGATCGACCGTATGGGTGTATCCGAGCAGCAGACGGCAGTGGAAAGTGCCGATCAGCGGCTACGACGCGGTGCTCGATCGCGCCGCGCGGTAACCCGTCGCTCGATCGAGATCGCGTCGGTGGACGGACTCGACGGGCTGAGCTTCGGGCGGCTGGCCGAGGATCTCGGCGTCAGCAAGGCCGGCATTCAGACCCTGTTCCGAACCAAGGAGACGCTGCAACTCGCGACCGTGGAGGCGGCGCGGGACGTGTTCGTGGACGTCGTCGTCCGTCCGGCCCGGGACGTCCCGGCGGGTGTCGCGCGACTGCGCGCCCTCGTCGACGGATGGATCGAGTACGCCGAGCGTCCGGTCTTTCCCGGCGGATGCTTCTGGGGTGCGAATCTGCCCATCTTCGACAGCCGGCCGGGGCCGGTCCGCGATGCGTTGCGCGAGCAGCAGAGTGCCTGGGTTGCCCTGCTGGCGACCCAGTTCCGGCGGGCGGTCGACGCCGGCGAGATCGCCGATACGGAACCCGAGACCGCCGCCTTCGAGGTCGCGGCCGTACTGAATGCCCTGAATCTCGCACTGCGCCTCGGCGACGACGCCGGCATGGCCATGGCACGACGGTCCGTCGACCGTCTGCTCCGGAGTCCGCGGAAAACTCACGAGCCCTGACACTGCCGAGTTCCCGAAACAGCAGAAGCCCCGAAACCGCAGCGGCCCGGAACCCGCTGGACCGCTTGCGGCACCGCGGGGATCAGGCGCTGCGGTGCAAGACTTCCCGGCCGCCGATCACCTCGTGATAGTGCCCCATCAGCTCGGTGCAGATCGCGGGCCAGGTGCGGTGCAGCACCGATTTGCGTGCGGCGCCGGCGAATCGGGCTCGAAGAGCCGGATCACGCAGCGCCGCAACCGCACTCGGCAGCAGTTCGGCGAACCGGTCGACCGGCAGCAGATATCCGTTGCGGCAGTGGGCGATCAGATCGCGAGGGCCGCCGGCATCGGGGCCGATCACCGGAGTGCCGCAGGCCAGCGCCTCCTGTACGCCCTGACAGAAGGTTTCGTGTTCGCCCGGGTGGACCATCAGATCCAGGCTCGCATAGGCCCGCGCCAGCTCGGCGCCGCCGAGTTCGCCGGTGAAGACGGCCGTCGGCAGCAGGCGCCGCAGCTGCGCTCGTTCCGGTCCGTCGCCGACCACGACCAGCCGGATATCGGGATCGCCGGCCAGCGCGGCGAGACGTTCGACGTGTTTCTCCGGCGCCAGTCGGCCGACGAATCCGACCACCAGCCGGTCGCCGTCCGCCCACCGCGCGTGCAGGCCGGCGTCGCGCGCACCGGGCGTGAACCGCACCGCGTCCACGCCCCGCGCCCAGCGGTGCACCCGGGTGATGCCGTGGCGCTCGAGATCCGCCATCGCCGCCGACGAGGGCGCCAGGGTGCGCGCCGCGCGATTGTGGATGCGCCGCGTCCAGGCCCACGCCGCCCGCTGCGCGGCCCCCAGCCCGTAACTGGCCGCGAATCCGGCCACATCGGTCTGATACACCGCCACGGCGGGCAGATCCAGGCGCAATGCCGCCGCCGCCCCGCCGGCGCCGAGCAGAAACGGCGAGGCCAGATGCACCACATCGGCGTCGAAATCCTCGATGGCCGAGGTCAGCAATGGTTGCGGCAGACCGACCGGCAGCGAGCTGATCCGCGGCACCATGACCGCCGGCACCCGGATCACCGGAAAGCGGCCGTACGAGCGCGGCGCCGCGGCCCGGCCGCGAGGAGTGTCCGGGGCGATGACGAGCGCATCGTGTCCGTTGCGGTCCAGGTGGGCCAGGACCTGCAGCACGGAGTTCACGACACCGTTCATATTCGGCAGAAACGATTCGGAGACGATCGCTACACGCACACCTGCAGTGTGCGATGCGCGGCACGCCAGGACACCACACCCACGTGACGGGTGTGCGAAGTTCGGGCGAACAGCTAACCGGAGGTGCGCACCGAACGGCGCTCGAAGCGGCGCACCACCCACAGCACCGGCAGCGCCACCACCCACACCACCACGATCACCGAGAGCGCCGGAATGACCGCGACCCGGGCGTCGCGCCCGGCGACCCGGACCAATTCCGGATCGCTGCGGCTGTATTCGACATTGATCCGCTCGCCGGCGGTGAGTTTGGTGGGATACAGCACCCCCACCTTCGGATTGTGCGTGACACCGTCCGGTGTCACATAGGTGACCGCGGACCGCAACCGGCCCGCCGACAACACCTCTGCACTGGTCACGCCCTTGTCGGAGCTGATCAGCAGATCGTCGCGCCAGGCCGCCAGCACCAGCAGCACGGCCAGCACGCTCACCGCGGTAGCGATCACCGCGATGGTGATCCGGGTCCGGCGAAGACGAGGTGAACCGGCCTCGGCTCGGTGCTCGCGCGCAGCAGACTCGGTGGTTTCCGACACCGCACCAGGCTATTGCATGGTTCCGATAGCGTGTGCGCTCATGTCCCGAAACTTCCGCTTCACCGTGTCATATACCGTCCCGGTCGAGGAACTGCACCGGGCGCTCACGAGCGACGAATTCTGGCACGCCCGCTTCGAGGGCGCCGAGACCGCGACCATCGAACTGGCCCACCCGAACGGGCCCGGCACCATCCATCTGCGCATGACCGAGACGGCGCGCCAGGACAAGATCCCGGCCATCGTCCGCAAGGTACTCAAGGCCGAACTCGTGCTCGAACGCACCGACGACTGGGGCCCGCTGGAGGGTGACTCCGCCACGGGCACGTTCTCCGCGACCTCCTCGGGCATCTCCTCGGAGATGACCGGCAAGTACCTGCTGCGGGCCGCGGGCACGGGCTCCGAACTCGAGGTCACCGGCAGTGTGAAGGTGAAGGTCCCGCTGGTCGGCGGGGCCATCGAGCCGCTCGCCGAACAGTTGCAGCACCGGGTGGTCAACAGCGAGCGCAAGTTCGTCGAGAAGTACTTCGCCACCGAATCCGGGGCATAGCCGGCAGTGGTGGGTGCGAGCGGCGCAGGCTCGCACCCGTCGCACGTTCGGCTACTGCGCCCCCGGACCGAAAGCGCCACCGTCGAATTCGCGCTGTTCGACCAGGACGAGCCAATTGCCGGAGTTGTCGCGCATCACCGCCTCCACGCCGTACGGGCGTTCCGCGGGCGGCTGCACGAATTCCACACCCTTCGCGGTGAGCTCCTCGTAGGCCTTCTGGCAGTCCTCCGTGCGCAATCCCAGCGCGCCCATGGTGCCCTTGCCGAGGGAGCGGCGGATCGCCTCGGCCATCGTCTCGTCGAGCGGCGGACCCGGAACCATCAGCGTCACCTCGAGTTCCGGATGATCCGGTTGCGCCACGGTGACCCAGCGGAAACCGTTGTCGCCCATCGAGATATCGGCGGTTTCGATGAAACCCAGCTTGTCGATGTACCACTGCTTGGCGGCGGACTGATCGGTCACATACACCGTGACCAGCGATACGTTGGTGATCGTCGTCATGAGCTGAGGCTATGAGCCTTCGGTGCCCGCCGGCTTCTCCGAAATTGCGCCACCGGGACCGGGCGCCGGCTCCGGCGGTTTCCGATCGGAGAGGCCGTGCATGAACACGTAACACCCCGGAATGCGCGGAACTCCGTCTGCCGCGAATTTCGCCTGATAGGCCGACGGTGTCATCCCCACCAGTTCGGTGAACTTGCGGCTGAACGAGCCCAGGCTCGTATACCCGACCAGCATGCACGCCTCGGTTACGGTGATGTTGGTGGCGCGCAACAGGTCCTGCGCTCGTTCGATGCGCCGCTCGGCCAGATACAGCGCGGGGGTGCGGCCGTAGGTGGCGGCGAAACAGCGCAGGAAATGATATTTCGAGACCCCGGCGGTCGCGGCCAGTTCGTCCACGTCGAGCGGACGGGCGTATTCGCGATCGACCAGATCCCGCGCCCGGCGCAGATGCGGAAGCAGATCCTCGGGCACCGACGGGGTTCGATCGCGGCGGGCACCGCGGTCATCCGCGCGCCGGTTGTCCACGCTGCGGTTTCCCACGCTGCCTCCTGCCTGCCCGACGGCCCCGCGCATCGCTCAGCTGAACGGTGCCGGATCGTCGAAACGCAGCGAGGCCCGGCCCGCCGCCCGCCAGGCCCGGGCGGTGAGGTCGGCATCCTCTTCATCGACGAGATTGCCCATCACCCGCACGGCCGTGCGCTGCAGCAGCGCCGAACGCATCACCGGCGGCCCGCCGGTCGGGACCATGCGCGGATGGGTGGCCAGCGCCGCGATCCGGCGGGCCACCGAGAAGGTGCGCCCGTAGCGGGCCCGCAGCAGATCCGGCCATAGCGTGGTCAGATCCGGTTCGCCCAGCAGTCCGGACAGCAGGTGACCGCCCTCGAGCCCGTAGTCGATGCCCTCGCCGTTGAGCGGATTCACACATCCGGCGGCATCGCCCACCAGCACCCAGTTGCGGCCCGCGATATTCGACACCGCCCCGCCCATCGGCAGCAGCGCCGAGGCGACGGCCCGCGCCTCGCCCTCGAACTGCCATTCCTGCCGACGCTGCGAAACATAATGCTGCAGAAGAGGTTTCAACGCGATATGCGAGGGCCGGCGTTCGGTGGCCAGGGAGCCCACGCCGATGTTGACCTCGCCGTTGCCCAGCGGGAACACCCAGCCGTAGCCGGGCACCAGAGCGCCCTCGGCATCGCGCAGTTCCAGGTGCGAGGTGATCCATTCGTCGTCGCTGCGGGCGGAGCGGATGTAGGCGCGGGCGGCCACACCGTAGGCGAAGCGGCGATGCCAGACGCGGCCCAGCAACTTTCCGACCGGCGAACGCACCCCGTCGGCGACGATGAGGATGTCGCAGCGAATGTCTTGCGAGCCCGATTCGGTCTGCACGGTGACACCGGTGACCTGATCGTCCGCGCGCGCCACCGCGACCACCCGCGCCCCGTCGACCATGCGGGCGCCCCACTTGACCGCGGTCTCACGCAGCTTGTCGTCGAGTTCGGTTCGGGGAACGGCACTTCCGTAGGTGGGAAAGGATCCGCCCGGCCAGGGCAGCAGCGCCTCCCGGCCGAATCCGGCCATCCGCAGGCCCCGGTTGACGGTATGCGCGCGCAGCCATTCGCCCAGCCCGAGCGCCTCCAGTTCCGCGGTGGCGCGCGGGGTCAATCCGTCGCCGCAGGTCTTGTCCCGGGGAAACACCGCGGCATCGGTGAGCAACACCTCGCGCCCCGCCCGCGCCGCCCAGGCCGCCGCCGCGGAACCGGCCGGTCCCGCGCCCACCACCAGCACCTCGACGTGCTCGGGCAAGATCGTGCCGCCCTCACGTTCCGGTGCCGTCGAACCGCCGTCCTGAGCTGAACCCATAAGCCCAATAGTGGCAGAGGTGCAGCTCCCGGTTCGCTCGGGCGGGTTGTGTGCCGAGCCGCTCGGTACGCCGACGATGTTGCGCTACCCGAAACGATTCGGTCGGTAGTCACGCCGCACTTCTGGGTATGGGTTTCTAGGATGGTGCTCGAAAGCGGTTTCGGCCTCGATTTCGGACCGACGGAGCGGGGGAGTGAAGCGGAGGAGCGGAGGAGGGAAAAATCGAGGCCCAGGGGGCCGAAACCCCGCCGGAGCGAAGCGGAGGCCACAGGCAGAGTGACGGTGTTCATGGGAGGGGGGAGGACAACACGCTAGGTTCTTCGGTGTGGGGACGGACGCGGCATTGGGAGAAGACATGAGTGCATCGGCTGTGAGCGATGAAAGCACCGTGGTTGCCGGGGTCGATCTCGGCGATCCCGAGCTCGCGGCGACCGTGCGCAACGGGCTCGACGAGGTGGAGAAGCTGCTGGTCAGCGAGCTCTCCGACGGGGAGGACTTCCTGCTGGAAGCCGCGCTACACCTGGCGCGCGCAGGCGGTAAGCGGTTCCGGCCGCTGTTCACCATCCTCACCGGTCAGCTCGGTCCGCGCCCGACCGACCCCGATCTGATCACCGCCGGCACCGTGGTCGAACTGGTGCATCTGGCCACGCTCTACCACGACGACGTGATGGACGAGGCGTCGATGCGCCGCGGCGCCCCCAGCGTGAACTCGCGATGGGGCAACAGCATCGCCATCCTCTCCGGCGACTATCTGTTCGCGCACGCCTCCCGCCTGGTGTCCACCCTGGGCCCGGACGCCGTGCGCATCATCGCCGAGACCTTCGCCGAACTGGTCACCGGTCAGATGCGGGAAACCTTGGGCGCCAAGAAATCTCAGGATCCGGTCGAACACTATCTGCGGGTGGTGTGGGAGAAGACCGGGTCGCTGATCGCCGCATCGGGGCGCTTCGGCGGCACCTTCTCCGGCGCGAGCCTGGACGACGTGGAGCGGCTGGCTCGCCTCGGCGACGCGGTCGGCACCGCCTTCCAGATCTCCGACGACATCATCGACATCTCCTCGGTGTCCGAGCAGTCCGGTAAGACACCGGGCACCGACCTGCGCGAGGGCGTGCACACCCTGCCGGTGCTGTACGCGCTGCGCGACGAGGGCGCCGAGGGTGACCGGCTGCGCACGCTGCTGGCCCGGCCGCTGGAATCCGACGACGAGGTCGCCGAGGCGCTGGAGCTGCTGTCCCGCTCGCGCGGCATGGTGCTGGCCAAGCAGAAGTTGCAAGGCTACGCCGATATCGCGCATGCCGAACTCTCGGCTCTGCCGCAGGGCCCGGCCAACGATGCGCTGGAGCGCCTGGTCCGATACACCATCGAGCGAGTCGGCTGAGCCTGTCCGCCGTCGCACCGGCGGACAGGCTCGGAGTTCGGTAGTCGCGCCGCTGTGATCGATATCGCAGCGCTGTGATCGATGACGCAAACGCCGAGCGCCCGTGCTCCGGGCGGAACCCGAGTTCCCCGCCGATCGTTGATCCGACATGCATGGTTACGCGAACGGTTTGAAGACCTTCGGGCTGATGGTCGGCCTGTCGGCACTGATCGTGTTCGCAGGCGCGATGTTCCGCAGCCCCACGATTCTGATCATCGCCATCCTGCTGGCCGTGGGCATGAACGCCTACGCCTACTTCAGCAGCGACAAGCTGGCCCTGCGGGCCATGCACGCGCAGCCGGTATCCGAACTCGAAGCGCCCGTGATGTACAAGATCGTGCGTGAGCTGGCCACCACCGCGCGCCAGCCCATGCCGCGGCTGTACATCAGCCCGACGAATGCCCCCAACGCGTTCGCCACCGGTCGCAACCCGCGCCACGCGGCGGTGTGCTGTACCAGCGGCATCCTGCAGATCCTCGACGAACGGGAGCTGCGCGCGGTGGTCGGTCACGAACTGTCGCACGTCTACAACCGCGACATCCTGATCTCCTCGGTCGCCGGCGCGCTCGCCGCGGTCATCTCGGGCCTGGCCAACCTGGCCTTCTTCGCGAGCATGTTCGGCGGCGGCAGCCGCGACGGTGAAGGCCCGAACATCCTCGGCGTGCTGCTGGTCTCGCTGCTCGGCCCGATCGCGGCCACCCTGATCAAACTCGCCGTCTCCCGCTCCCGCGAATACCAGGCCGATCAGGACGGCGCCGAACTCACCGGCGACCCGCTGGCCCTGGCCTCGGCGCTGCGCAAGCTCGAACGCGGCACCCAGGCCGCGCCGCTACCGCCCGAACCGCAGCTGACCGCGCAGTCGCACCTGATGATCGCCAACCCCTTCCGGGCCGGCGACAAGATGGCGCGCTGGTTCTCCACCCACCCGCCGATGGGCGAGCGCATCCAGCGCCTCGAGCACATGGCGGGCGGGCCCCGCAGCTACTAGCGGTAGTTGACGAACTGCAGGGCCACGTCGAGATCCGTGCCCTTCAGCAGCGCGATGACGGCCTGCAGGTCGTCGCGCTTCTTGCCGCTGACCCGCAGTTCGTCGCCCTGGATCTGCGCCTTCACGCCCTTGGGGCCCTCGTCGCGGATCTTCTTGGCGATCTTCTTCGCGTTCTCCGGGGAGATGCCCTGCACCAGGGTGCCGGTGATCTTGTAGGTCTTGCCCGAGGCGGCCGGCTCGCCCGCGTCGAACGCCTTCAGCGAGATGTCGCGGCGAATCAGCTTCTCCTTGAACACCTCCAGCGCGGCCTTCACCCGCTCCTCGGATTCGGCCGACAGCACGATCTTCTCCTCACCCGACCAGTCGATGCTCGCACCCGTGCCGCGGAAGTCATAGCGGGTGTTGAGCTCCTTGGCCGCCTGGTTGAGGGCGTTGTCGACCTCCTGCCGGTCGACCTTGCTGACGACATCGAATGACGAATCGGCCACGCTGCGCTCCTGTCTGACGGCTCACATTTCACCCGGAACTCCGGTAGGGAACTTTCTACCCCGGCCGCCCCGCATCGGTCACGGCACCCCCGCTGGCCAGCCGGTTTGCATCCGAGCGCCCTGGTCGTTGTATTCTGCTCTGCGCGCTGGCAACAGTGCGAAAGGCGGATTGCCCGAGTGGCCAAAGGGAGCTGACTGTAAATCAGCCGCGCAAGCTTCGGAGGTTCGAATCCTTCATCCGCCACCCTCTCAGGGCTCCTCCTACTCGGGAGGAGCCCTCGTCGTATTCGAGGGTGATTCGTGGGGGCCCGGCCCCACACCCCCACGCCGGGAGGGCTTCGCCCCTTCCAGCCGGTGGCGTTTCCGGCTTCGGTTGCGTTCCGCCGGCGCGCGGGCCCGGGGTTGTGGAGTGGTTGGGGTGTCCGTCTCGCCCGATGAGCGAAGACCTTGGTGTAGTAGTTCGAAATTCCGCTCTGACCAGCGGGTTTGGTATCTCCGCAGGGAAGTGTGTAACCTCGTTCAAGGCTTCAGCGCCCCGGGTTCGAGGAATCGAGTTCGGAGCGAACGAAGCCATGCCCCCTTAGCTCAGTCGGCAGAGCGTTTCCATGGTAAGGAAAAGGTCAACGGTTCGATTCCGTTAGGGGGCTCGCCGGATTGCCGGTGGTGACCGACGGCATGTCCGAGGCCGGGCGCCATGGCAAACCGACCTTATGGCGGTGTAGCTCAGTCGGTAGAGCAAACGACTCATAATCGTTGTGTCGCCGGTTCAAGTCCGGCCATCGCTACAAAACTGATACCCCGTCAGGTTGACCCGAAAGAAGGCATATCGTGGCCGCGAAGTCCACCGATGTCCGGCCAAAGATCACCTTGGCCTGCGAGCAGTGCAAGCATCGCAACTACATCACCAAGAAGAACCGGCGCAACGACCCGGATCGTCTGGAGCTGAAGAAGTTCTGCCCGAACTGCGGCACCCACCGGGCGCACCGCGAATCTCGCTAGATCTCATCGCGTGCACGCTGCCGCGCGCGAAGTCGGCGCCCGGATCCAGGGAGGTCTGTCGATGACCTTCCCGGATATTCGTGGACCGCGCCGACCCATGCAGCACCTCATGCCGGAGCAGGTTTCCCGACCCGCTCCGGCATTTGCTGTACTTGCGGTAGTTTCACGCTCCGCAGACTCCCGGTAGCGGAGTCAGATAGGGACTCAACTCTCCGTGACAATCAACACCGGAACCGATGCCGTGGACGCGCAGAACGCCGACACCGAACCGTTCGACCCGTCGGCCCACGCCGCCGCCATGGTCGGACATCACTACCGCGTCGACGACTACTACGAGGTCGGCCGCGAGAAGGTGCGCGAATACGCACGCGCGGTGCAGGACTACCACCCCGCGCACTGGGACGAGAGCGTCGCCCGCGAGTACGGCCACGACGGACTGCTCGCACCGGTGACGTTCATCTCCCTGGTCGGCATCCTGGCCCAGCGCAAGCTGTTCGAACAGGTCGTCACGGGTTACGACCTGAGCCAGATCATGCAGACCGACCAGATCCTGGAATTCCACCGCCCGATCCGGGTCGGCGACCAGCTCACCTGCGACGTCTACCTGCACTCGTTCCGGCAGGCCTTCGGCGGCGACATCATCGTCACCAAGAACATCGTCACGGCGCAGAACGACGAACTGGTGCTCACCACGTACACCACCCTGGTCGGCCGCAGCGGCGGTGACGTCGATCCCAATATCGCCGACGCGGTCCGCAACATCCTCATGCACGGCATGGGGGAGGCGCCCGACCGCCCGACCGCCGAGCCGCCCATCACGGCGCCCCCGGTGCCGGTGACCACGGTTCCCGAGGTCACGGTCAGCAAGCACACGCGCTCGTTCGACAGCGTGGCCGTCGGTGACGAACTGCCGGCCCGCATCGTCCGGCTCACTCGCGGCGACCTGGTGAACTACGCGGGCGTCTCCGGTGACGCGAACCCGATCCACTGGAGCGACGAGGTCGTCGCGCTCGCCGGCCTGGACAACGTCGTCGCGCACGGCATGCTCACCATGGGCCTGGGCGGCGGATTCGTCACCTCCTGGCTCGGTGACCCGGGCGCGGTGAAGGAATACAACGTGCGTTTCACCAGCCCGGTCTACGTGCCCGGTGACCACCCGGCCGAGGTCGAATACACCGGCAAGGTGAAGTCGGTGGACCCGGAGAACCGCACCGCCGTGATCGCGATCGTCGCCAAATCCGGCGGCCGGAAAATCTTCGGACGTGCGACCGCGACGGTGCAGCTGGCATGATGGTCGGCGGGCCGGCAAGTCGCTTCGCGGTGGCCGACGGCCCGATTGGCTATCCGCCGGGGCGGTAACGTACACTCGGATTTCTGGGGTCGCCAGCCACTGCGCGCTGCTCTGAGGGGCTGGTTCCGGGCGGGTGACCGCCGGGGCCGGCACACCGGCGGAGCGGCGCGCGTGTTGTGTGGCCCCGGGTTGGCACAACTGAATAAGCACCGTGCTGGATGACATTGCGATTCCAGCCGAAGGGGCGTAGCTCAATTGGCAGAGCAGCGGTCTCCAAAACCGCAGGTTGCAGGTTCAAGTCCTGTCGCCCCTGCACTGGATGCCAGCGACGAGAGAGGGTTCACGTGAGCGACGAGCGGGACATTCGCCACGGCGCGCATGCCGCCGATGACGAAGACACCGCTGCGGTCAGCCGGCCGAGTGGTAAGCGGTCGACTCGCCGGGCTCGCACCGGATCCTCCTCGGACACCGGCTCCGTCGCCACGATCGACCGTGGCGACAGCTCGGATTCGGCATCGCGCAGGGCGTCCAAGTCGGCGGGTAAGAAGAAGACCGCCGAACGCGGTCGGGGCAATCCCTTCAAGCGCCTGGTGAAGTTCCTGCGGGAAGTCATCGCGGAACTGCGCAAGGTGATCTGGCCCAACCGCAAGCAGATGGTCACCTATACAAGCGTTGTCCTGGTGTTCGTGATCTTCATGGTCGCGTTCATCAGCGGGTTGGACCTGGCGTTCATCAAGGGTGTCAACTGGCTGTTCGGCTAGCTGACCGGTGCGTCGGGAGCGGAGCCTACGGAGCGACCCATGGGCGCTGCCAGCCGTCCGCCACGCGAGGACGGAAACCATCCGCCGGATTCACCTCCGGCGTAGTGGATGTACGTGACGACACAGGAAGCGAGTGCCCAGTGAGCACCCCGGAGAACGGCACAACCGACGAGTTCCCGGTCGACGACGAGGCGGCGGAGACGGCCGTCGACGAGGCGACCGTCTCGGACGGTACCGAGGCGTCCTCCGGCGAAGTCGAGGGCGACACCACCGACACCGACGAGACCGAGACCGACGCACCCGCGGAGCCCGCGGCACCGGAAGAACCCGCCGACCCCGTCGCCGAGATGAAGGCCGCGCTGCGTCGCGCCCCCGGCGACTGGTACGTCATCCACTCCTACGCCGGTTACGAGAACAAGGTGAAGACCAATCTCGAGACCCGCGTGCAGAACCTGGGCCTCGAGGACTACATCTTCCAGGTCGAGGTGCCGACCGAGCAGGTCACCGAGATCAAGAACGGCCAGCGCAAGAACGTGCAGCGCAAGGTGCTGCCCGGCTACATCCTGGTCCGGATGGATCTCAACGACGAGTCGTGGGGCGCGGTCCGCAACACCCCCGGCGTCACCGGATTCGTCGGCGCCACCTCCCGTCCGTCGCCGCTGACGATCAACGACGTGGTGAAGTTCCTGGTCCCGGCCGAGCAGCAGCAGAAGAAGCCGGCTGCCGCCGCGGCGGGCGCCGCCGCGTCCACGTCGGAGACCGTCACCGAGACCGCCGCCAAGCCGGCCATCGAGGTCGACTTCGAGGTCGGCGAGTCGGTGACCGTGATGGACGGTCCGTTCGCGACGCTGCCGGCCAGCATCTCCGAGGTCAACGCCGAACAGCAGAAGCTGAAGGTGCTGGTGTCGATCTTCGGTCGCGAGACCCCGGTGGAACTCGCGTTCACGCAGGTCGCGAAGATCTGAGACTTCCGGGGTTCGCGCCCCGGGACAGGCTTACGGAAGTCCGTAAGGAACCTAAACCAAGGAAAGAAAGATGCCCCCCAAGAAGAAGAAGGTCGCCGGGCTCATCAAGCTCCAGATCCAGGCTGGTGCGGCCAACCCGGCTCCGCCGGTCGGCCCCGCGCTGGGTCAGCACGGCGTCAACATCATGGAGTTCTGCAAGGCGTACAACGCGGCGACCGAGTCGCAGCGTGGCAACGTCATCCCGGTCGAGATCACGGTCTACGAAGACCGCTCGTTCGACTTCAAGTTGAAGACTCCGCCCGCCGCCAAGCTGCTGCTCAAGGCCGCCGGTGTGCAGAAGGGCTCCGCCGAGCCGCACCGCAACAAGGTCGCCACGGTCACCATGGATCAGGTCCGTGAGATCGCCAAGACCAAGCAGGAAGATCTGAACGCCAACGACATCGATCAGGCGGCCAAGATCATCGCGGGTACCGCTCGCTCGATGGGTATCACCGTCGCCGACTGACGGTCCCGTCTCCGCCGGTGACCGGCGGGATGTGCGTGGGAGGGACGGCCAGTCCCGACAACCACTTCTGACTTACGAACAGGACAGAGAATCATGGCAAAACGAAGCAAGGCTTATCTCGAGGCGGCCGCCAAGGTCGACCGCGCTCAGCTCTACTCCCCGCTGTCGGCCACCCGGCTGGCGAAGGAGACCTCGACCACGAAGACCGACGCGACCGTCGAGGTCGCCGTTCGTCTGGGTGTCGACCCCCGCAAGGCCGACCAGATGGTCCGCGGCACCGTCAACCTGCCGCACGGCACCGGTAAGACCGCGCGCGTCATCGTGTTCGCGGCCGGCGAGAAGGCCGCCGAGGCCGAGGCCGCCGGTGCGGACGCCGTCGGCGCCGAGGATCTGATCGAGCGCATCCAGGGCGGCTGGCTGGACTTCGACGCCGCGATCGCCACCCCGGACCAGATGGCCAAGGTCGGTCGCATCGCGCGTGTGCTGGGCCCCCGCGGCCTGATGCCGAACCCGAAGACGGGCACGGTCACCACCGATGTGACCAAGGCCGTCAACGAGATCAAGGGCGGCAAGATCAACTTCCGCGTCGACAAGCAGGCCAACCTGCACTTCGTGATCGGCAAGGCCTCCTTCGACGAGAAGAAGCTGGTCGAGAACTACGGCGCCGCGCTGGAGGAGATCCTGCGTGTGAAGCCGTCGACCGCCAAGGGCCGCTACGTCAAGAAGGTGACGATTTCGACGAACACCGGACCGGGCATCCCGGTGGACCCGAACCGCACCCGCAACCTCACCGAAGAGGACGCGTAAGGCGTAGGTAGCTTTCGACGAGGGCCGGTAGGAGAAACTCCTACCGGCCCTGTGTTTTTCGCCTCCGCTTCGCTCCGGCGGGTTCTCGGCCCCCTGGGCCATGTACGCCTCGTTTTGGCTTCTAGCTGCGGGTCCGCTATTCTGTTCTACGGTCGTCAGCCAGTCTGGCGATCACCCCCAATCGTTCTACCGAAGACCGTTGGTTGCTGCCGTCAGGCAGTCGAAGGTCCGGCGATATTGCCGGCGGCCCACGCAGGGAGAGCCGAGGTGAGGGACGACATGTGAGCCGTGTGCTCATGTCGAGTTTCTTGTGCGCCCCGGGACCACTCTGCGTCCGGGGCGTTTGCTTTGTCGCCGGGTCGACGTAGCCTCCCCGGGTCCAGCCTCCGCGAGTCGGTAGTTCATCGCAGAACCGACCATCCAGAGAGGAGGCGAAGTATGGCGAAACCAGAGAAGGTCACCGCGGTCGCGGAGATCACCGAGCAGTTCAAGAGCGCTACGGCCACTGTGATCACGGAATACCGTGGTCTGTCGGTCGGCAACCTCACCCAGCTGCGTCGTGCGCTGGGCAGCAATGCCACCTACTCCGTCGCCAAGAACACCCTGGTCAAGCGTGCGGCCGCCGAGGCGGGCGTCGAAGGCCTGGATGACTTGTTCGTCGGTCCGACCGCGATCACCTTCATCACCGGTGAGCCGGTCGACGCCGCCAAGGCCCTCAAGACCTTCGCCAAGGACAACAAGGCGCTGGTCATCAAGGGTGGCTACATGGACGGCGCCGCGCTGTCGGTCTCCGAGGTCGAGCGCATCGCCGACCTGGAGTCGCGTGAGGTGCTGCTGGCCAAGCTGGCCGGCGCCATGAAGGGCAACCTGACCAAGGCGGCCGGCTTGTTCGCCGCGCCGGCCGGCCAGGTGGTTCGCCTGTTCGCCGCGCTCGAGGACAAGCAGCGCGCCGCGGGCGGTGCCGAGGCGGCTCCCGCCGCCGACGCCGAATAAGCCGACGCGAACAAGTCGACAAACCAACTCTTTTCTCCCCGCCGATGCGGGGATGAACTACCGAAAGGAAACACCATGGCCAACGTGGACGAGCTGCTCGAGACCATCGGCAACATGACCCTGCTGGAGCTCTCGGACTTCGTCAAGAAGTTCGAGGAGAAGTTCGAGGTCACCGCCGCCGCTCCGGTCGCGGTCGCCGCTGTCGGTGGCGCCGCTGCTCCGGCCGAGGCCGCCGAGGAGCAGGACGAGTTCGACGTCATCCTCGAGGGTGCCGGCGACAAGAAGATCCAGGTCATCAAGGTCGTGCGTGAGATCGTCTCCGGCCTGGGCCTGAAGGAAGCTAAGGACCTGGTCGAGGGTGCCCCGAAGCCGATCCTGGAGAAGGTCGCCAAGGACGCCGCCGACGCCGCCAAGGCCAAGCTGGAAGAGGCCGGCGCGAAGGTTTCCGTCAAGTAATTGCGGTAATCGAGTCCGGAAAAGGGCGGTCCCGTTGCGGGGCCGCCCTTTTCACATATTCGTGGTGAATGTTGTGAACTGTCGCGACCGGCTCATTACCGTCGACATTTCTACCGACCAGTCAGGTAGGGTGTCCTGCACCAGCGGCATGCGATACAGTGGCCGCACCCCAGTGTGACGCGTCACACCGCGCAGAAATTCGGTGACGCGGCCGTGGGCGCTCGTCAGAAGAAATATGGAGGTCGACGTGGGCGTCGAGGTCAGGACCGAAGGTGTTACGAAATCTTTCGGGTCCCAGCGGATTTGGCAGGATGTCACTCTGACCCTGCCCACGGGGGAAGTCAGCGCCTTGCTCGGCCCCTCCGGTACCGGTAAATCGGTGTTCCTGAAGTCGTTGATCGGTCTGCTGCGCCCCGAGCGCGGCTCGATCTACATCGACGGCACCGACATCACCACCTGCTCCAACAAGGAGCTCTACGAGATCCGCAAGTTGTTCGGCGTTCTGTTCCAGGACGGCGCGCTGTTCGGTTCGATGAACCTGTTCGACAACGTGGCCTTCCCGCTGCGCGAGCACACCAAGAAGAGCGAATCCGAGATCAAGCAGATCGTGATGGAGAAGCTCGAGCTGACCGGTCTGCTCGGCGCCGAAGGCAAACTGCCCGGTGAGATCTCCGGTGGTATGCGCAAGCGTGCCGGCCTGGCCCGCGCGCTGGTGCTGGACCCGCAGATCATCCTCGTCGACGAGCCGGACTCCGGTCTGGACCCGGTGCGTACGACCTATCTGTCGCAGCTGCTGATCGACATCAACGCGCAGATCGACGCGACGATTCTGATCGTTACCCACAACATCAACCTGGCTCGTAGCGTGCCCGACAACATCGGCATGCTGTTCCGCCGCCAGCTGGTCATGTTCGGCCCCCGCGAGGTCCTGCTGACCTCGGAGGAGCCGGTGGTCAAGCAGTTCCTCAACGGCCGCATGGTCGGCCCGATCGGTATGTCGGAGGAGAAGGACGAGGCCCAGATGGCGCGCGAGCAGGCGCTCGCCGACGCCGGCCACTACGACAACGGCACCGAGGACGTCGAGGGCATCATCCCGCAGATGAAGGCCACCCCGGGTATGCCCGTGCGCCAGGCCGTGGAACGTCGTCGCCGCCGCGTGCTCGAGATCATGCACACCCTGCCGCATTCGGCGCAGGTGGCGATCCGCGAGTCGATGGAAGAGAACGGCGATACACAAGTCCTTCCGGCGTATACGGGTAACGCTCCGCAATATCAGGGCGGCACGTACGACACCACCGTGCGACACGACACAACCAACGGGTAACATACGCAACCGTGAATCAACCCCTGGCACGGCTGCGCACTCCGGTCGAGTCGGGATTTGCGCAGGCCGGCAACATTTTTGCACTGCTCATTTCCGTGGCACGCAACACCCTGCGCCGGCCTTTCCAATGGCGCGAGTTCATCGAGCAGTCGTGGTTCATCGCGAGCGTCTCGATCCTGCCCGCCGCACTGGTGGCAATCCCGTTCGGCGCCGTTGTGGCATTGCAGACCGGTTCACTTATCAAGCAGCTCGGTGCTGAATCGTTCACCGGCGCAACCAGTGTGCTGGCAACTGTGCAGCAGGCCGCTCCCGTCGTCACCGCGCTGATCATCGCCGGTGCGGCGGGTTCGGCTGTGGCCGCCGACCTCGGCTCCCGCACCATCCGCGAAGAGATCGACGCGATGGAGGTGCTCGGCATCGATCCGGTGCAGCGTCTCGTCGTGCCGCGTGTCCTCGGCATGATGCTGGTGGCGCTGCTGCTCAACGGCCTGGTTTCGGTGGTCGGCATCTGCGGTGGATATTTCTTCAATGTGTTGCTGCAGGGCGGAACTCCCGGCGCCTACCTGGCGTCGTTCTCCGCGCTGGCGCAACTCCCGGACCTCTGGATCGGTGAATTCAAGGCTCTGATCTTCGGATTGCTCGCGGGCGTGATCGCCGCATACAAAGGTTTGAATCCCAAGGGGGGACCGAAAGGTGTTGGTGACGCGGTGAATCAATCCGTGGTGATCACCTTCCTGGTGCTCTTCTTCGTCAATCTGCTGCTGACGTTGGTGTACCTGCAGGTCGTCCCGGCCAAGGGTTCGTGACGATGGTTGTTTCCCAGCGTTCTCCGATCTTTTCGAGGCGGATGCGCCGAGTAGGTGCTGCGCTCAAGTCGCCGGTGAATGTCATCGATCGCGCCGGCGATCAGATGTCGTTCTATTCCAAGGCGATCGCGTGGATTCCGCGCACCGTCGTGCATTACCGCAAGGAGGTCATGCGGCTGCTGGCCGAGGTGACCTTCGGTTCGGGTGCACTCGCTGTCATCGGCGGCACCATCGGTGTCGTGGTGATGATGTCGGCCTCGGTCGGTGTCGTCGTCGGCCTGCAGGGCTTCAAAGCTCTCGACGCCCTGGGCAGTTCGGTGCTCACCGGCTTTCTGACCGGCTACATCAATACACGCGAATTGGCGCCGCTGGTCGCGGCATTGGCATTGTCTGCGACGGTCGGCTGTGGTTTCACCGCGCAATTGGGTGCGATGCGAATTTCCGAGGAAATCGACGCGCTCGAGGTGATGGCGGTACCCGGCGTGCCGTTCCTGGTGACCACGCGCGTCATCGCGGGTTTCGTGGCGGTGATTCCGCTCTACATCGTCGGCCTGCTCGGCACGTTCATCGCGTCCAGGCAGATCAGCGTGTGGTTCAACGGGCAATCCACGGGTTCGTACGACCATTATTTCGGTCTGTTCCTGCCACCCGAGGACGTGCTGTATTCGTTCGTGAAGGTGCTGGTGTTCGCCTTCGTGATCATCCTGATCCATTGCTATTACGGCTTCAACGCCACCGGCGGTCCGGCCGGCGTCGGTGTGGCCGTGGGACGCGCGGTACGTGCGTCGATCGTGCTGGTGAACATCCTCGACTTCTTCCTCAGCCTGGCGATCTGGGGTACGACGACGACAGTGCGAGTCGCGGGATGAGCGGACCAGGCGCGGCGGCAGCCCGAAAGGTGGGAGCATGAGCGCGCGCAGTGTGCAATTCTGGCGCTCTACCGAGAAACTCCGAATCCGCACGTTGGGCATCGTGTTCTTCGTGGTGATGGCGCTGTTTCTCGGCACGACGATCGCGGCCTACAACAAGGTGTGGGTCAAGGTCGTCAAGGTCGATCTGATCACCGATACCGTCGGAAACGCGTTGACCCGCAATGCGGATGTGAAAGTTCGCGGGGTCAATGTCGGCGAGGTGCGTTCCAGTGAATCCGCCAACGGCAAGGTGACCCTGCACCTGGCGATCGATCCGGACAAGGCCTCGAAGATTCCGTCCAATGTGACGGCCCGGCTGCTGCCGAAAACTCTGTTCGGCGAGCGTTATGTCGATCTGGTTTGGCCCGAGCAGCCCAGCCCGAAGCATCTGCAGGCGGGAATGACGCTGTATCAGGACGCCAGCGGCAACGCCGTCGAGGTGAGCCAGCTGCTGGATTCGATCATGCCGCTGCTGCAGGCGATTCCGCCGCAGTACCTGGCCTCGACGCTGGGCGCGCTGTCGCAGGCGCTGGGTGGTCAGGGTGAGGAACTGGGCCACACCATCGATCGGCTGGACGACATCTTCCGCGATATCAACGGCGTGATGCCGCAGCTGCAGGACGACATCCACACCTTCGCGACGGTCGCCGACACCTATTCGGACGCGCTGCCGCAGTTGGTCGATGCCTTCGACAATCTGCGCACGCTGAATGCCACCATCGTGCAGAAGCGTTCGCAGTTGGACACGCTGTATTCGGTCCTGACCCCGACGTCGTCGAAGACCGCCGATTTCCTGACGGCCAACCACGACAACATCATCGATATCGCGGCCGATTCGCGTGAGGCGCTGGAACTGCTGGCGACCTATTCCCCCTCGTTCCCCTGCACGATGAAGAATTTCGCGCAGCTGAAGCCGCGTATCGACGACATCTTCGGCAAGGGCACCGATACCCCGGGTTCGCGGGTCACGATCGAGATCACCAATCCGCGTGGCCGCTATCTGCCCAACCAGGACGAGCCGCGCTGGCTGGATACGAACCGGCCGCCGGCGTGTTTCCCCGAATATCCGCTCGGGGTGGATCCCGGTCAGTATCCGACCGGATCGGCCAACGACGGTTCCTATCAGCCGCCGACCCGGAATCCGGGTGACCAGAACATCGGTCAGCTGCCGGCGGCACAGTTCTCGGTCTACGGCGCCGCCGGCGCCACGACCATGGGTTCGCCCGCCGAACAGCACACCCTGGGTGCGATCTACGGTGCGGCGAACGGGGTTTCGCCCGATCAGGTGCCCAGCTGGGTGAGCCGGATCGGCGCCCCCGCGATGCGTGGAAGTGAGGTGAGTGTGCGATGAAGGCCACGTTGCGTGGTCTGGGCGGGCCCCTGACCAAACTGGGCATCTTCGTGCTCGTGACCGTGCTCGCGACCGCGTTGCTGGCGCTCACCATCGCCAACTATTCCGGTGGCGGCACCGAATTCAAGGCGCGGTTCAGCGATGTGACATCGCTGAACAAGGGCGACGAGGTGCGCATCGCCGGTGTGCGGGTCGGCAAGGTGACCAAGGTGTCGGTCGTCGATCGCAACATGGCCGAGGTGCACTTCCAGCTCACCGACCGGGACTGGCTGCCCGCCTCCACCACCGCGACCATCCGCTACCGCAACCTGGTGGGGCAGCGCTACATCGCGCTGGAGCAGGGCGCCGGACAGCAGGGCCGCAAGATCACGAAGGGCGCCACGATTCCGCTGGAGCGGACCAAGCCCGCGCTGAACCTCACCACCCTGTTCAACGGTTTCCGGCCGCTGTTCCAGACGCTGTCGGCCGAGGACGTGAACAAGCTGTCCTACGAGATCATCCAGGTCTTCCAGGGTGAATCGGGCACGATCACCGATCTGGTGCGCAACACCGCGAGCCTGACGAACAAGATCGCCGACAAGGACGCGGTGATCGGCGAGATCGTCAAGAACCTCAACCAGGTGCTGGACGCGGTGAACGCTCGCGACGGACAGCTCAACGATCTGATCGTCAATACCGAAGCGCTGGTGAGCGGGCTCAACGCCGAACGCGGCACGATCGGCTCGGCGGTGCAGTCGCTGGGCAATCTCGCCTCGGCGACCGCGGATCTGCTGGTTCCCACCCGGCCGACCCTGCAGGGGTCGATCGCCGGCCTGAACCAGCTGACCGGCACCCTGAACGATCGTTCCGACGAGGTGAACGAGGCACTGACGAATCTGCCGATCAAGATGGAGAAATTGGGTCGCGCGGCCAGTTACGGCTCGTGGTTCCAGTTCTACCTCTGCGGTATCGATATCGTCGCTGGTCCCGGAGTGAAGGATGCGCCGCAATTGAACCTGCCGGCCGAGATGCCGACGGTGAATCAGCCGGTCTACACCAACCCGGCGCCGCGCTGTCACGGGAAGGGTGGCCGCTGATGGAAGACCGGGTTCTCCTCGGCAAGCGCAGCCCGGCGTTCATGGGCGGGCTCGGCTTGTTCATGGTGCTGCTGATCGCGTTGTCGGCGTTCTTCTTGGACAAGCTGCCGATCATCGGCGCGAGCACCAGTTACACCGCGGAATTCTCCGAGGCCGCGGGCCTGAAGAAGGGTAACGAGGTACGCATCGCGGGCGTGAAGGTCGGCGATGTGTCCGATGTGCGCCTCGACGGCGACCGCGTGCTGGTCGACTTCCGGACCAAGGACGCGTGGATCGGCGATGCCACCACGGCGTCCATCCAGATCAAGACCCTGCTCGGGCAGAAGTATCTGGCGCTGGATCCCAAGGGTTCCCACCCGGCCGATCCGGACAAGCGAATTCCGTTGTCGCGCACGGTTTCTCCGTACGACGTGGTCGAGGCCTTCAGTGATGCCGCCTCGGATATCGAGAAGACCGATACCGCGCAGCTGGCCACCAGCTTCCGGGTGCTCTCCGACGCGTTCTCCGGCACCCCGCCGGAGATCCGCGGCTCGATCGACGGCGTCGCCCGGCTGTCGGAGACGCTGGCCAAGCGCGACGAGGAGCTCAAGCACCTGTTCAACGCGACCAACAAGACCACCAAGGTGCTCGCCGACCGCAACGAGCAGTTCGAGCGGTTGCTGGCGAACGGCGGTGAGCTGCTGGCCGAGTTGAACGTCCGCCAGCAGGCCATCTCGCAGCTGCTCAACGGCGCGAAAACCGTCGCCGCCGAATTGAGTGCGCTGGTGCACGACAACGAGCAGCAGATCGGTCCGGCGCTGACCAATCTGAAGAAGTCCATCGACATGCTCAACGACAATCAGCAGAACATCTCCAAGACGCTGAAGCTGGCGGCGCCGTTCTACGGCCTCTACGCCAACGTGCTGGGCAACGGGCGCTGGTTCGACGCGGTGATCGTCAACCTGATCCCGCCGGCGCTGCCGGAGATTCCGGGTAACCGCCCGCCGATCCGCACCCTGGGAGGCAACTGATGCAGGCTGCTCTCGGTAGGGGATCGCGCCGGGATCCGCTGACGGTGATCCGCGAATCCGGCCGCGGCACCAAGATCGCCCTGGCCCTCGGCACGGTTGCCGTGGTGGTCGTCGCCGGTGTGCTGTGGTGGCTGTTCAGCAGCTACAACACCACCAAGATCACCGCCTACTTCGACAAGTCGATCGGTATCTACGAGGGCTCCGAGGTGCGCATCCTCGGCGTCCCGGTGGGCAAGGTCGATTCGGTCACGCCGCAGGGTGATCAGGTGAAGGTCACCATGCACGTCGACCGGAAGTACGACATTCCGGCCGATGCCAAGGCCGCCCAGATCACGCCCTCGGTGGTGTCGGACCGCTACATCCAGCTCACGCCCGTCTACAAGGGCGGGCCGAAGATGCCGCGCAACGCCACCATTCCGCGCGACCGCACGGCGACCCCGGTCGAGGTCGACCGGCTGTACAAGAGCATCCAGGAACTGTCGGATGCGCTGGGGCCCAACGGCGCCAACAAGGACGGCGCGGTGAACGAGCTGGTCCGTACCGGTGCCGCGAATCTGTCCGGGAACGGGGACGCGCTGGCCAACAGCCTCACCCAGCTCTCGCACGCGGCCCGGTATCTGTCGGACGCGCGCGGCGACATCTTCGACACGATCAAGAATCTGCAGATCTTCGTGCACACCCTGGCGGTCAACGACCAGCAGGTGCGCGAATTCAACACGCAGCTGGCGGATCTGGCCGGATTCCTCTCCGGTGAGCGGGAGAACCTCGGGCAGGCATTGAATCTGCTGTCGATCGCGCTCGGCGACGTCGCCCGGTTCATCGACGACAACCGGGACCTCGTCGCCGAGAACGCCGATGCGCTGACCAAGCTGACCCAGACCCTGGCCGATCAGCGCCAGGATGTGGCGAACGCGCTGCCGGTGCTGCCGGTGGCGCTGAGCAACCTGATCAACATCCACAACGGTGAATCCGGCACGCTCGACATGCGCGCCAACTTCACCGATCTGCAGAATCCGTTCGGGACCGTCTGCAAGATGCTCGACCTGGGCCAATTGCGGCCCGGCGACCCGAAATTCGATGCGATCAGCCGGCAGATGCGCCCGATCCTGGATCAGTGCAAGGTGATCACCGATCAGATCAAGGACGGTGTGCAGACGCCGTCGCTGGTGTTGCCGTTCGGCATCCTCAGCGGCGACAACATCCAGAAGACCCCGGCTCCCGGCAGTGTGCCGGGCACCCCGTCGGACCGGCAGCCGCCGTCGCAGCAGGAAGGTGGCCAGCGATGACGCCCTTCGCATTCCGCAGGACGGCCCGCGGACTGGGGGCCGTCGCGGTGGTCGGCGTGACCGCGATGCTGGTGGGTTCGTGTTCCTCGGACGGTATCTACAGCGTGCCGCTGCCCGGTGGCGCCGATGTGGGTGACCATCCGATGCATATCGACGTGCGTTTCGACGACGTCCTGGATCTGGTGCCGCAGTCGGCGGTCAAGGTCGAGGGTGTGCCGGTCGGCCGGGTGGAGTCCATCGACGTCGCCCCCGACGGCTGGACGGCGAGCGTGCACACGGTGGTCAACTCCTCGGTGAAGCTGCCCGCCAACGCGCACGCCGAGGTGCGGCAGTCGAATCTGCTCGGCGAGAAATTCGTCGAGCTCTCGGCACCGAAGGACGAGGCCTCGCCCGATCGGTTGAAGGACGGCGCGGTCATCCCCGTCGACCGGACCCGGCACGCGGTCGAGATCGAACAGGTCCTCGGCGCGCTGTCGCTGCTGCTCAACGGCGGTGGCGTGGCGCAGTTGCAGCCCATCGTGGTGGAACTGAACAAGGCGCTGGCCGGCCGGGAGAACCGGGTACGGTCGCTGCTGGATCAGGCCGACACCCTCATCGACGGCCTCAATCAGCAGGTCGCCGATATTCAGCACGCGCTCGACAGCCTGGGCACGTTGTCCAGCCGGGTCGGTCAGCAGTCCGAGCAGATCGGCAAGATCCTCGACGAACTGCCGGCCGGTATCAAGATCCTCGACGAGCAGCGGCCGCAGCTGATCGGCTTGCTGAAGCAACTCGACCGGGTCGGCCAGGCCGGGGTCGACGTGCTGGACAAGTCCAAGGACAACCTGATCCGCGATCTGCAGGCGCTGCGGCCGACACTGCAGGAGCTGGGCCGTTCGGCGCCGGATCTGGTGACCGCGTTCCCGCTGATCCTGACCTATCCGTTCCCGGACGAGGCGATCAAATCGACCTTCGGTGGTTCGGTGAACACCTGGCTGTCGGTCGACACCCAGATCGGTGTCCTGATGTCGAATCTCGGTGTGGGCAAACCGGATCCGGTGTACATCCCGCCGAAGTACGGGCCGCCGGTGCCGGTGGATCCGACCAATCCGTATTACAACGGCAACGGCCCGCGGCCGGGCTGGCCGACGGTGTCGCTGGTGCCGCTGCCGCCGACCGTGGTGGCTCCGGCCCCCGCCAAGCCGGGTGACCCGATCGGGTCGATTCTCGATCAGTTGGGAGTGAAGCCGCGATGAGTAGATTGGTGCGCTACCAGCTGATCGCCTTCGCGGTGATCGCCGTGCTCGGCGTGGTCTTCGTCGGCGCGAAGTACATTCACCTCGACCACATGCTCGGCTTCGGCCAGTATCAGGTGAAGGTGAAGGCCAAGACGACGGCCAACCTGTCCAAGGGCGCCGAGGTCACCTATCGCGGTGTGCCGGTCGGACGGGTGGACTCCCTCGATGTCACCCCCGACGGCGTGATGATCTATCTGGAACTGGATTCCGGGAAGCCGAAGGTCCCCGCCAGTGCCAAGGCCGTGATCGCCAACCGCTCGGCGATCGGTGAGCAGTACCTGGATCTGGTGCCGGAGACGTCGAAGGGTCCCTACCTGCGCGACGGTTCGGTCATCGACGGCGCCGAGACCCCGATCCCGGTCGAGGATCTGCTCGCCAGCGTCAACCACTTCGCGAGTACGACGGATCTGACGGCGTTGAGCACGACCGTCACCGAACTCGGTAAGGCCTTCGACGGGCAGGGCGACAACCTGCGCATACTCGTCGATTCGCTGAACAAGTTCTCCCAGACCGGTGTCGAGGCGCTGCCACAGACCGTGCAGCTGATCCGGGACGCCCAGACCGTGCTCGGCACCCAGGCCGACCAGTCGCCGGCGATCCGGACCTTCAGCGACGGCCTGGATCGGCTCGCCGTGCAGTTGCGAGCCAACGATCCCGATATCCGGCGGTTGATCGGCACCGGTGCCGATGCCGGCGAGCAGATCGGCAAGCTGCTCGACCGGAGCGGGCAGCCGCTGACCACGGATCTGTCGAATCTGCGACTGCTGCTGCAGGCGGTGTCGCCGCAGACCTACACGCTGAAGCCGCTGCTGCAGATGCTGCCGCTGCTCTCGGTCGGTGGTTCGGCGACCGCGCCCGGCGACGGCACGACCCACTTCGGCCTGGTGCTGGAAACCAACAATCCGCCGGCCTGTACCGTCGGATACGAGGGAACTCAGCGCATTCTCGACCAGATGAAGGCGCAGAATCCCAATTTCGACGACACCCGCGACGATTTCCCGTTCAACACGGACGCGAAATGCACGGTGCCGTTCGGAAGTCCGACCGACGTCCGCGGCGGCGCGCGTGCGCAGTACGCCGATCCGAATGTCCCGCAGCCGTGGGATTCCAAGCCCAAGACCGATCCGGACAAGCTCAACCTGAGCCCCGTCGCCATCCAGTTGGCCACTCTCATCGGAGTGACCCCGAAGCGGTGAGGCGGGTACGGGAGGCAAGTCCGGAAAACCGACGACGCTAGGGTGTCGCTGTGAGTTCTGATCTGCCCAACCCCTCCTCGCAACCTGCGGTGGAGCCGCCGGACGACGCCGAAAAGGCGGTAGCTGAGGCGTCGCCGGCCGCCCGGCCGGGTTCGTCGACACTGCGCACGGTCGTGACCTCGGTCGCGGCGGTGTGGCTGGTGGCGGCCCTGGTCCTGGCGGCGTTGTTCGGCACCGGCTGGGTCCGCGCGATGTGGTTCACCGACGGTCCGCGCGCCGATGCGCGCGATACCGCGCTGGATGCGGCCCGGCAGGCGGCGATCAACCTCACCTCGATGAATCCCAGCGATGTCGAGGGGTCGATCACCACCATGCGGTCCTCGATGACCGGCGACATGCTGACCCAGCTCAACGAGAACCACGACCGCATCAAGGATGCCGCCGAGAAGTCGAAGACCAAGATCGACAGCAAGGTGCTGGGAGCGGCGCTGAGCTCGCTGGACAGTGAGCGCGACAAGGCCTCGGCGATCGTCGTGCTGAAACTCACGCAGACCGCGCCCAACGTTCCGGTGCAGTCCTTCCGGGCCACCTGGACGCTGGATATGAAGAAGGACGGCGACACCTGGAAGGCCGAGCAGGCCAATTCGCTCGGCCAGCTGGTGTCGCTGGACACCCCCGGTCCCGCCGGGGCGGCCCAACCGCCCGCGAACGGAAACACCGCGCCCGCGCCGAGCGCGCCCGCGAATCCGTCCGAGGCGCCCGCCCCCCAGCCGGGATCGTAGGAGAGGTACACCGATGGCATCCCGTCCGCCGATCAACAAGGTTTCCCCGCGGCTCAAGCCCGGTGACCGCTCGTCCGAATCCGCCGAGCGCACGATCCGCCGCCGCGGCGGCGCCGATCGCACCGCGTCCGGCGCGAAATCCGCCAAGCCCGCCGGCAAGTCGACGAACACCAAATCGCGTACCCGGACCGTGCGCGCGGGTGCGGCGACCACGCGTCCGGCGCCGTCGGTGGCAGCGCGTCCGTCCCGGAGGCTGCCGCGTCCCGGCCGCCTGACGCGGCCCGCGCCGGCCGGCTGGGGTCTGGCCGCCGGTCTGATCGTGGCGAGTGTGCTGTTGACCGCGTTCGCGGTGGTCGCGGCGCTCGAGCCGGGGGTGGACAACGGCAACAAGGCCTTCGTGGACACCAAGGCCACCCAGGAGGTGACCGCGGCGGCCGACAACGCGCTGAAAACGGTCTATTCCTACGACGTGAAGACCGTCGGCGGTTACAAGGATGCCGTGCACAAGGTCGTCACCGGCAAGATGCGCGGTGATTTCGACAAGTTCGCCGACACCACGGTGTCCGCGATCCAGCAGGCGCAGTCGACCGCGCAGGCCACTCCCGACCCCATCGGTGTGACTTTGCTCACTGACGACCGGGCGGAGTTGCTGGTGAATCTGACCGTGAGCGCGACCAAGAACGGTGCTCCGCAGGAGAGCGCGTCGGGTCCGATCGTCTTGCACATGCAGAAGGTGGACGGTCACTGGCTGGCGAGCGAGATCGCCGACCGTTGAGTGGCCCAGACGGGTTCGGAAGTATGTTCGAGCCCGTCACCTGCGGAATCTTCCCAGCTCAGCGGCGGATATTTGCCCGCCTGACGGTGTGATTCGCCAGCGCCACAGGGGATCTCGCGGTTATCGAGGTGGTCTCGCCACTTGACGACTTACGTCCGAACCGTCACGCTATTCACAACAGCGGCAGCTGTGACAGGGTCGAGTACCCAGGTCGAGGCGCCGCCGGAGACTCGAACGCAGCCAGCGGAAGCGGGTCCGGCGCGCCGAACATCCGGAACTCGGTTCGGATGGTACTTTGACACCCCTTCTTCGTGGGTGTAGGTTTGGACTTTGCGCTGGCTGCCTCCTGTCCATTCCTTGATCGCATCACGAAAGTTCCACCGTTGAGGTGTTACTTCCGTTGTTTGCTGTTCGGGTTTTGTCCGGGTTGTAACCAGCAGAACTCGTAGCAGACAAGCGACGGTCGCTTGGTGTCTCGTACGTACAGGCACCGGGCGACGCGCGTGAGGTGCTGGAAGGACGCATCTTGGCAGTCTCCACCCAGACCAAGGCCGGTATTCCCGGAGCCCCGAAGCGGGTGTCTTTCGCGAAGATTCGTGAGCCCTTGGAGGTTCCGGACCTTCTCGATCTACAAACCGAATCGTTCGCGTGGCTGGTCGGTGCCCCCGATTGGCGTGAGCGGGCCATCGCCCGGGGCGACGCCAGCCCGGTCGGTGGGCTGGAGGAGGTGCTCGAGGAGCTCTCGCCGATCGAGGACTTCTCCGGTTCCATGTCCCTGTCCT
>NZ_BDBL01000037.1 GCF_001612965.1 Nocardia kruczakiae NBRC 101016 | reverse complement strand
GCCGCGGGCGTCCGCGCGGCCGGATCGCCGGAACCCGACACGGCCGCACCGGCATTCACCGCCCTGGCCCACGGGCTGGCGCTGCACGAAATGGCCGTCCCGGGCACGCTGCCGCCGGATTCGGTGCACGCGGCGTTCCGTGCGCTGTTCCTGGGATTCCTGCTCGACAACGGACATGTCGAGCTGGCTCTGCGACTGCGGCGACAAGGGGCGGTGGACGTCGATCATATCGAGGGTGACGGATCTTCCGAACCCGGTGCCTGACAACGGTTTCCGATCCCGCGTGCGACCCTTGGGAAGGGTGCCGATTTCGCTCGATGCCGAACGCCGCCAGGTCCATACCTCGCTATTCGACGGCTCGGGAAACTCGGTCGTCGACGACTTCGGTCGGCTGTAGCCGACACGCCAACGGGCTGAACTTGATCCGTTTGCTCGTCTGGAGTCAGCCCCCCTCGTACGCCTATTGACGTCGCGGAATGCCACCCCTAGCATTCCTACGCAAGCGTAGAAAACTCTCTACGCTACCGTAGAAAAGGAGCTGTGATGGCGACGCTGCGTGAATGGCTGTTTCTGCCCGAGGTGGAGCCGCCGGAGGATTACGGCTTCTTCGGACCCGACTCCGTCGCATGGAAGGTGTGGAGTTATCCGACGAGTCTGTCGCTCGGCTTCCAGCGAGCCGTGGTGATCGAAGAGCTCGATCCGGCGCTGATCGCGGCGGTGGACAAGACCAGTGCCATCTACAGTCGGCCGCGAACTCGCTACGACCGGACACTGCGGTATTTCGCGATGGTCTTGTTCGGTGACAGCCGGTCGACGGCGAAGGCGGCCGACGTGCTCGTCAAGGTGCATTCCAAGGCGGTGGGTATCGATCCGGTGACGGGCGGCATCTACGACGCCAACGATCCGCAGTCGCAGTTGTGGATTCATCTGACCGCGTGGCATTCGATATTGATCACCTACGAGAAGTACGGTCCCGGGCGGCTGTCGGAGGCCGAGGAGAATCAGTTCTGGGAGGAGTGCGCTCGCGCTGCCGAGTTGCAGACGTGCGACCCCGCCGATGTACCGCGAACCCGGGAGGGCGTCCGGGAATATTTCGAGCGAATGCGGCCGCAGTTGATCGGTTCCGACATCGCGCGAAAGGCGATGCGGCACCTGCTGCGAGCGGATGTGATGCTGCCGCCGATGCCGTTCGTGGTCAGGCCGTTCTTCACGATCGTGGCGGCATTCCTGCGGCGCGCGACGCTGGCCACGATGCCGCGGTGGATGCGGGAGATGGCGGGCTTGCCGACCAACCGGGTGCTGGACCTGCTGATCGTTCCGCCGATCAGCGCGATCGTCACCCTGATCAGCATGAATGTGTGGCTCCAGGTCGTGCTCCTGCGGTTCTTGTCCCCCATGACGGTCGATATCGCGGCGCCGGTCTTGATGAAGATCGCGCCGGTGGCTCCCGTGACGACGACGCCGCGGGAGGCGCAGAAGCGGTATGGGTACGCGATTCCCGGTGCGGCGCATCATGCGCTGCGTGAAAAGCAGCGCAACCGGGTGTTGAACAAAGGGCTGGCACCTGGCGACGAGGGGCTCATCGAATCCGAACCCATCCTCGGCCGGATGGCCTGAGAGCGTGGGGGAGTAGGCGTGTTGAAAGAATTTCTCGATCGGCAACTGAGTTTCCGTCAGATGCTGTATCTCGCGATCATGGCAGCTGTCGTGGTCGGCATTCCGTACTTCGGCATCGGCCTGATCTGGCTGTGGACACATCACGATCATCTGGGTGAGCTGCACGGGTTCGACAAACTCTTTTCCGTCATCGGAGAAATAATCGCGTGGCCGCCGTTGGTGATTTCTGACATCACCCTGAAGTGACCGGGGAAACCGGCTCGAGACATGAATGGCCCGGTGGCACCTTGTGCCGCCGGGCGTTCGAGTGTTGCGTGGTCGTCAGGGTTGCAGGGCGGGGGAGTCGAGTTTGCCGATCAGCCACCGGTTTCCGCTCTTCTGCAGGGTCAGTGTGAGGGCGAGCTGACCGTGGCGGGGTTGGCCCTGGGTGCCGACGCTCGTGATCGATTGGTCGATGATGAGGATCGCCTCGGCGGTGGTGTCGGTGTTGGATCCGATCGCACAGTGGACGGTTCCCGCTGTCGCGACCACGTGGCCCTGGGTGAGGACGTCGCGAAGATCTTTGCTGGTGGCGTCGAATTCCTTTTTCCAGTCACCGGTGGCGTGGTCGAGCACCGCGGCGAAGTACGCATCGATCGTCGTGGAGTCGTAGGTGGCAAGGATGGGGCCGAAAGCGCACGCCGCCTGGTGTGCCTGCTCGCGGGCTTCGGCGTGGGCATCGGCCTGCTCGTATTTCGTGCCGAACACCACCGCACAGGCCGCGGCCGCGACAGCGCCCGTCGCCGCGAGGGCGGATGCGCTGCGGCGCAACCACTTTCCGCGCCGCCGGGGTGTGGTGGAGTCACCGTCCGCGGGTTCGGTGACGGGTTCGGCGGGAGTCGTCGTCCGCTCGGAGTCCGAGGTCATCGTGGTTCCTTCGTGTGATGGGGTTTCTGCTCACTTCGGCGGCAGGGGCGGGGTCTGTGCGTCGGGGTCGGCGCCCGGCGGCGCCGCGGTGGCACCGGCATCCGGGCGCGGGGCGTTGGCGCTGCCGCGGATCTGCATGCCCGGATCGGTGGTGACGCAGTAGTTGTAGAGGCGGGCCCTGCCGTCGCTGAGCCGCACCGGAGACACGGGGATGCTGTCGTACTCACACGTGGGACGAGGCCAGATGTCCATCAGGGTGTGAAAGGCGTTGTCGTGCACGGGAACACCCATGGCACCCGTGCCGGCCCTCAGCTCCGGGAACAGCGCTCGCAGGGCGGGGGTGCGCAGCCGGGCGGCGCGGGTGATGGCGAGGAAGTTGGTGACCAGGTTGGTGACGGGGTCGGTGGTTTCGGCGACCACCCCGCCCAGGGTCGCGAGCCGGCCGGGCCCGGTGTCGAGCAGTCGCTTCAGTTCGTCGTCGGCGTCGCTGAATTGCCTGAACAGTTCGCTGGAACCCGCTACGAGTGTGGCCAGATCCGGTTGCGCGTGCGAGGTGGTCTCGGCGATCACCTCGAGATGTCCGATCAGGCTGCGGGTCTGGGGCAGCAGGTCGGTCAGGCCGGCCATGGCGTGACTGAGACCGCTGATCACCGTGCGGAGCCGGTCGGGGCCGCCGGCGAGGGCTTTGTCGAGTTCGTCGATGATGCCGTCGAGGCGCCGCGGATTCAGTCCCGAGACGAATCCGCTGGTGTTGCTGAGGAATTCGTTGATCGTGACCGGTGTCGAGGTGGCGGCGACGTCGACGACCGCGCCGTCGCGCAGGTAGGGCGCGCCGTCGGAAACGGGCCGGAAGTCGAGGTACTGCTCTCCCGCCGCCGACAGTCGTGCCACCGCGACCGTGCCGCCGGCGGGAATGCGGACCGAGGAATCGATGGCGGCGAGGGCGACGACGCCGGCTCCGGCCGGTTCGACGGCGCGGACGGTGCCGACCCGTACCCCGCGGAAGGTGACGTCGTTGCGGGGCAGCAGACCTCCGGACTCGGCCAGCTGCACCCGCACGGTGTAGACCTGACGCAGCGGGTTGGCGCCGACCACGCCCACGGTGAGATATCCGGTGCCGGCCATCAGCAGCACGATCAGCCCGGCGGTGGACAAGGCCACGAGGTGGCGGCGGGCCCACTCACCGAGGCGCACGAGAATCCAGGCGCCCAGGTCGAGCAGTTCGTCGAGGTCGCCGACCGCGCGGATCGCGGCGTTCGTGACCCGCGTACGCACCGAGGGCTTCATCGATGGCCTCCCTGTAGCCGACCGAGCACGCGTTGCAGAACCTGAGCGAGACTGCCGGCGAACGCGCTCAGATCGGATCCGTCGGGCAGCTTGCTGCCCTGCGGGTCGGTGAGCGCACCGATATCCAGGTACGACACGGTGGCTCCGACCGCGAGCGCGTTGCCGCGGGTGGAGCCGAGTAGCCCGGGCTGGATCGCGTGGAGGCGGTCGAGGGCCCCGGCGAGATTGTCGCCCATACCGGTGAAGCCGTCCATCAGTCGTTGCACGCTGTCGAACAGGTTCACGAAACGTGGTCCCGTGGTCGAGGTGAAGTCGCCGAGCGCGGCCATGGTCGTGGATACCCCGGCAGTGAGATCGGTGATGGCGCGGTTGTTTTCGGCGATCACCCCGAGCAGCGGTGGGAAGGTGTCGGCGGTCTGTCCGAGCTCGGTCTTGCGCTGCGCCAGGGTGGTGGTGAGGCCGTCGAGTCCCTGGAGCACGCTGTCGATCTGGCCGGTGCGCTGATCCAAGGCGGTCAGCGTCGCGGTCAGTTCGGTGAGCAGGTGCGCCAGTTGCGGGCCGCGCCCGGCGAACATGGAGTTCATCTCGCTGGTGATGCGGGCGACCTGTTCGAGCGCGCCGCCACCGAGCAACATCGAGACCGCTGTCATCAGTTCCTCGACCGATGCGCCGGCCGAGGTGTGCGCGCGATCGATGGTGTCGCCGTTGTGCAGCATCACCGCGCCGGGCTGCTGCTCCGGCAGGATGACGGCGACGAAGATGTCGCCCAGTGGCGTGGGCTGGCGCAGTTCGGCTCGGGTGCCGCGCGGCAACTGGATGTCGGCGCGGATGTCGAGGTCCACGGCGGCCAGGAAGTCGGTGGTGTCGATGTGGGTGACCACGCCGATATCGGAGCCGCCGATCCGCACTCGTGCCCGTTCCGGCAGGTTGAGGGCGTCGCCGAAAATCGCGTGCAGGTGATAGGTGGGCCCGGCGACCCCGGGCTTCGGTAAGGGGACATTGTCGACGGTGACCGCGCACCCGCTGATCGACAGCGTCGCCGTGGCGGCGGCCAGGAGGCGGGCGGTGCGGGCCCTCATCGGGTCAGCCCCAGCAGCGCGCCGGCCAGGCCGAAATCCGGTCCGAAGTCGGTGAGTTTGCCCGTGCGGCAGCCGTCGGCACGCAGCTGTACGCGTTCGCACAGCAGCGACAGGGCTTCACCGTCGAACAGGGACTTGTCGGTGAGCAGATGCAGCCGGACCGAACCGGTCTGCGGGCTCATGGCATCGGCGAAGTTCCGGAAGAACAGCGGCGCCACATCGGTGATCTCGATGAGATCGGTTCCGTGGCCGCGCATCTGGGTGGTGATGGTGGTCAGCCGATTCAGCGCGTCGATGAGTGGCTGCCGGTTCTCGGCCACCACGGAGCTGGTGTTCGCGACGAAATCGTCGAGCTGGGTGAGAACGGCCCGCAGGCCGGGCGCTTGATCTTTCATCAGTGTCACCAGCTCGGTGAGGCGGGCGCTGAATTCGCGCACGGTCCGGTCGTTGTCGGCGACGACCTGAGTGAGGTCGTTGAGCCGGATGACGGCATCGGAGATCTGGTCCTTGTTCGCGAGGGTGGTCCGGAAGGCCGTCGACAGGGCATCGAGGGTCTCGCGGATGCGGTCGCCGTTGCCGTCGAGCAAGGGGAACAGCACCCTGCTCGCCATCGGTCCGCCCGCGTTGTCCCCGGCCAGGGATTTGCCGAGGTCGTCGAAGGTGCGCAGGATGCGGTCGAGTTCTACCGGAGTGCGGGTGTGCTCGAGCGGAATGTGGGCGCCGTCGCCGAGAGTGGGGCCGCGCCCGGTGTAGGCGGGCGTCAGCTCGATGTGGCGGTTGGTGATCAGCTGCGGTGAGACCAGTGCGGCGATGGCGTCGGCCGGAATCGTCACGCCGTCGTCGACGGTCATCGCGACCTCCACGTAGTGGCCGCGCGCGATGACCGAATCGACCTGGCCCACAGGGAGTCCGAGCACCGATACCTCGTTGCCGAGGTAGAGACCGGCAACATTGTCGAAGTCGGCGGTGAGGTGAATCTGTCTGCCCAGCAACCGATTCGGCGTCGACGTCAAGCTGTGCGGAAGGGCGCATCCGGCCAGCATCAGCGTGACGGCGCTCACGATGGCGGCGCGCACGATGGTCGTGATCCGCATCAGCGACACCCCGCGACGGCCTGGGTGGCACACAACCAGTTGTCGGGGAACAACCCCCAGGGCAGGTAGACCTCTCCGTACGGTCCGTTGCCGAAGGTGTTGTTGACCTGCCGCAACGCCACGGGCATCGTTTGATAGAGATGGTCGAGGTTGTCCCGGTTCTGCTGCAGGCCTTGCGACATGGTGTCGAGGCTGCGGATCAGCGGGCCGAGTTGTCCGTTGTTGCCGGCGCCGATCTGCTGCAGGCTTGTCGATATCGTGGCGATGTTGTCGAGGAGGTTCTTCACCAGGTCTTGGCGCTGTGCCACCGCGTCCCCGATCGCCCGGCCCCGGGTGAGCAGCAGCAGAACGCCGTTGCGGTTCTCGTCGACCAATGTGGCTACCGAGTCGATGTTCTTCAGCAGCGTGTCGACTTCGTCGCGGCGGTCGCTGATCACGTCGGCCAGCACACCGACCGAGTCGAGGGCCGCGGCGGTGAGCTGTGGCGAGTCTCCCATCTGACGGGCCACGGCATCGAGGGAGGCCCGCAGGGCAGCGGGGTCGAGTTTCTCGAGGTGTTCGAAGGAGTTCGTGTATTTCGGGTCGTTGACGACCTTGTCCAGATTGTAGGGGACTTCGGTGCGATCGAGTCGAATCACATTGCCTGGCAATCCCTTTCCGTTTCCGGGGTGGAGCTCGACGTGCATCTTGCCGAGAATCGTGCTCATCTTGATCGCGGCGGTGGCGTCGGGACCCAGACGGACCTCGGGGCGAATCTTCAACTCGGCGACGATGCGATCACCGGCCAGGTGTGCCGAGGCGACGGTGCCGACGTCGATCCCGGCCACGTCCACGCTGTTGCCCGGTCGCAGTCCCGCCGCCTGTGCGAACTCGGCGCGCACGGTCCGGTGGCCGAGGTCGAGCCCGGTGACGAAGACGACGCCGGACACGAGCGCGATCACCGCGGTCCCGGCGCCGATGCCGAGCCACAAGTGCCGGTTCTGCCGGTAGGACGGAATCGCGTCCCACATCTCGGGGAGAGTGGGAAGTTGGAATCGGTCCAGCAGCCAGTTGATGCTGCGGAACCGGTCGAGGAATCGGTTCACTATCGACACACCTCCGAGTGCGAGTTGCCGCCGACCTGGGAGAACAACCCCGGAGGGAACAACACGCCCCACAGGGAGACGTCCAGGCCGCAGACGTAGGAGTTGATGTAGGTGCCGTTGCCGCTGATGCGAGCCAGTCCGGCCAGCAGCAGCGGCAGTTCGACCGCGGCGCGGTCGAGCCGGGAACCGTTGGCCAGCAACAGATTCACGCCCGAGGTGGCCGACTGCTGCGCGTGCGCGATACCGGGTTCGATCGCGGCGATGAGACCGCTGAGCTGCCCGGTCGCTCCGGCGGCACGGTCGACGGCCCCTTTGAGGGTTTCGCCTTCTTCGTACAGCCCGGTGACGAGTGTGCGGGCCTGGGTGATCAGCGTTTCCAGCTCCGATGCGCGGTGGGCGAGTCCGGCGACGACGCTGCTGAGGTTGGTGACGACCCGGCCCAGGATCTCGTCGCGGTCGCGGAACGTATTCGCCAGCCCCGCTGCCCGGGTGATCAGAGCGCTGAGCGAGACACCGTCGCCCTGCAGCGCCTGGACGAGAGTCTGCGACAGGGAATTGACCTCATCGGGTTGCAGCACGCTGAACAACGGTTCGAATCCGGACAGGACCGTCGATACGTCGAAGGACGATTCGGTGCGTTCGATCGGAATCGAGCCTCCCGGCGGTAGCGGCGCGGCCGGACCGGAGCCCGGCGCCAGGGCGATGTAGCGCTGTCCGATGAGGTTCTGATATCGGATCAGTGCCTTGGTCGTGGTGAACAGGTGCTGGCGAGATCGGACGCGGAACCCGACGCGGGCCCGCTGATCATCGAGTTCGATGAAGTCGACGCGGCCCACGCGAACCCCGGCCATCCGCACGTCGTCGCCCACGCGCAGTCCGAGAACGTCGCCGAAAGTCGCCTGGTAGCGGTCGGTGTCGCCGGATACCGACCGTTGCAGGGTGGAATAGACCGTCCAGCTCGCGACCAGCGCGAGGACGACGAAGACCGTGAAGCCGAGTACGGCTGTGCGAGTGGTGATCATGTCAACGTCCGCCGTTCGAAGGTGGTGAGGTGCGCACTGTGACAGCGCCGTCGGCAAGCACCGGGCGCAACAGCAACAGCTGTGCGGGGTTCGGCGCGCGCCCGAGGAGGGCGGTGATCGCCGCGGTTCCGGTATAGGAGGCGGGCGCTGCGGGCCCGGACGTCGGTGCCGGCGGCCCCTCCACCGCCGGGCCTGCCGGTGCGGTCGGGCCGGGGATGGGCGGGAGCCCGGGAAACCAGGGCAGAGCCGGCCCGGCAGGGGCATCCGTTCCGGGAGCTGCCGCGCCGATCCGTCCCGGCAGCAACTGAAGCGGAAACTCCTGTGGCGCAGGGGAATTGGGTGTCACACCGCATCGCGGACCGGCGAGCTGCCCGTAGTGTGGACAATCGGCGGCAGTATAGGGGCGAAACGGTGTGAAGGTCACGTCGATGGCCCATCGCATCTGCTGATGTGGTCCCCAGGTGAAGATGGTGGCGTAGGCGCTCAGCGCCTGATTCAAATTCGCGACCGAGGCGCCGATCGCATCCGGATCGGCAGCCACGGCGCCGAAGACGTCGTCGAGTCCGGATACCAATTCCTTTCCCGCATCGGGGTTTCGGGCGAACAGTCCGTTGGTGGCCGCCACGGCCGAACCGGCGTCGGTGAGAAGGGTGACCAGTTTCGCTCGCCGTTCGGTCAAGGTGCGCGCTGCGGTCACCGAGTCGCCGAGCGCCTCGATCAGTTCTGGTGCCGAGCGGTTCACCGCCGTGGCGGCGGCACCGAGGTTGCCCAGCATGTCTCCGATTCCCGGAATCGCTCGCACCTGTGTGGTCCAGGCTTCGAGTCGTTCGATGGTCGAGCCGGGAACGCGGGCGCCGGCATCCAGCGCCTCGGCGAGGGTTCCCAGGACACGGGCCAACCTCTGCGGCTGGATCGCGTCCAGGACCGTTCGCAGTGTGGTCAGGGTGGCCTGAAGCTGGGCGGTGGCCGCGCTCGTGTCTTGGCGGATCGTCGTGCCGGTCCGCAAGCCGTCGCGGGCCGGCCCGTTGTCGACCAGCTCGAGAGCGGTGACGCCGAACAGGTTCGCCGGAACCACTCGAGCGGTCACCGTCGCTGGGATCTGCTGCGCCACCGAAGGTTTCAGGCGCAGACGAACCAGCTGGCGCTGACCCTCGGCGGCGATGTCCACATCGGCGACGGAGCCCACGATCATGCCGCGGAACTTCACATCGGCGTGCGGTGGCATACCGTCGCCCGTGCTCGTCATCTCGGCGGTGACGGCGACCGTGTCGGCGAATGCGCCGGTATAGCGCAGGCCCAGCAGATATATCCCCGCCGCCAGGGCGCCGACCATCGTGACACCGATGATGCCCAGTCGCAGGGCGCCGGGGCCGCGGCCACTCGGATCGATGATCATCGCGACTCCTAGCCCGAGATTCGGATACCGGGGTCGATACCCCAGATCGCCAAGGTGAGAAGAAGATTGGCGAAGACGACCACGATGATGGTCACCTTGATCGCGCGACCGGCTGCCACGCCCACCCCCTCGGGCCCGCCGGCGGCGACGAAACCGTAGTAGCACTGGATGAAGGACGCGATCACCACGAACGTGACGATTTTCAGCACCGAGTAGAGGATGTCGACCGGGTCGAGGAATTGATGGAAGTAGTGGTCATAGGTGCCCAGAGTTGTTCCGCCCAGGAGCATTACGGCCAGCCGTGTGCTCACATACGCGATCGCCAGGCCGACGGTGTAGAGCGGAACGATGGCGACCGCCGCGGCCAGCATCCGAGTGGTGATCAGATACGGAAGCGGCCTGATCGCGATCGATTCCAGCGCGTCGATCTCCTCCGAGATCCGCATCGAACCGAGTTGTGCGGTGAATCGGCAGCCGGCTTGGGCGCCGAATGCGATCGTCGCCAGCAGCGGGGCCAGTTCGCGGGTGGTCGCGAAACCGGATATCGCACCGGTGAGCGGGCTCATCGTCAGCAGATCGAGCGCGCTGTGGGCCTCCATGCCGACGGTGATGCCGCCGAATCCGCACAGGATCACGATCACGCCCACGGTGCCTCCGCCGACCACCAGAGAGCCGTTTCCCCACGTGACGTCGGTGATGAGGCGCAGCAACTCTTTTCGGTAATGACGGAGCACGAACGGAACGGCGGCCAGCGCCTCGACGAAGACCAGCCCTTGGTGTCCGAGGCGGACGTGCAGGCCGACGGGAATGCGCACAGCGACCGCGGCCCGACGCAGCGGACGTAGCAGCGGTGGGACGTAGACGGCCATGTCACAACACCTTCGAGGGGTAGAGGGTGTTGTAGATCTGGGTGATGAGGATGTTGATGCCGAACAGGACGATGGCGGAGTTCACCACCGCCGAGTTCACGGAGTCGGCCACTCCGGCCGGTCCGCCGCGGGTATGTAATCCGGTGTCGCAGGCGATGATCGCCGCCAGCGCACCGAAGATCGCGGCCTTGAGCATGGCCACCACCAGATCGGTGGCGACCGCGAACGAGGCGAAGGTGCGGATATAGGAGCCGGGTGTACCCGCCTGCATGTAGACGTTGAAGGCGTAACCGGTCGCGAAACCGACGAAGATCACCAATCCGCACAACAGGGTGCTGACCAGAACGGCGGCCGCGAGGCGGGGTGCGACCAGGCGCCGGATCGGGTCGACGCCCATCACGGTCATGGCGTCGATTTCCTCCCGGATCGTGCGGGAACCGAGGTCGGCGCAGATGGCTGACCCGACGGCGCCCGCGATCATCAGCGAGGTCACCAGGGGAGCGCCCTGGCGAATGATGCCCAGCCCGTTCACCGCGCCGATGAACGTCGTGGCGCCGACCTGGCTCACCAGCGATCCGACCTGGATGGAGACGACCACCGCGACCGGCACCGCGACCAGCAGTGTCGGGGTGGCCGACACACTCGCCATGAAGGCGCACTGCTTGATGAACTCCCGCCACGGAAATCGCCGCCGGAACACCGCGGTGACCAGTGCGAGGGTTGCGTGCCCGGTCATCGAGACCTGGCGGCCGGCGGTCTCCACCGAGCGCTGCGGGTGGTCGCGCCAGTAGCCGACGCCGAATCCGATGACGCGTCGACGGTCGGAAGCCGCCCCTGTTGCGCCCGAACGCACCCTCCCGTGCGTGCCCTGCGCTGACATCTGCATCCCTTCATCGGTCCATCGGAAAACACGCCTCGCTACGAGCACGTAGGCGAGGGTTAATTACGCTCAAGTAGAGTTATTTCTACGGATGCGTAGTAATGAGGTGAGACGTAGCAAGGGGGTTCGCGACCGCGCTGGCGTTTGAGAGGATTCGTGGGTGGCCATCGAAGAGAAACTCCCCGGTGTGTGGCAGGTCTCCCCCCGGCAGCCCGGGGGAAAGACCGGTAGACGCAACGGTCCGCGGCTCCCGCTGCCCGAGCGCCGGGAGCAGTTGCTCGATGCCGCATTCCAGGTGGTCGGCCGGGACGGACTGTCCGGACTGACGATGCAGGCGGTGGCCAAGCAGGCCGGTGTCGCCAAGCCGGTGCTCTACGCGGTCTATCCCACCGCACCCGAACTCGTCGCCGGCCTTCTGCATCGCGAGCATGCGCGCGGTATCCGCCAGGTGATGGACACGTTGCCCGACAACCTTCGCGAGATCGACCCCGATACGGCCTATGCCGATTCGGTCATGGCTTTCTTGCGTGCCGTGGAATCGGACCCGGTGCGCTGGCGGCTGATCCTGACCCACGCGGACGGAGCGCCCGCCGATTACACCGAACTGTTGTCGGCTGCGCGCGAGAAGATCGTCGGGCGGCTGATTCAGCTCCTCGAAACCGGTATCGAGCTGCGCGGAGGGCCCGCCAACGCCGACCCCGAACTCGTGGGTTACGTCATGCTCGGCTTCATCGAAACCCTCGGCCGCATGGTCATTTCCGATCCTGGCCGATTCCCGCCGGAACGACTACAGACCACGGTGCGTGCGCTCGCACGCACGTTGCCCAAAGGTTCCTGACCCGGCATCTCGGATCGACGAGGCCGCCGGCTCAGTGAGTTCGTGGGCCGAGCGCGAGTCCGAGTAGCGCGGCGACGATGCCGGTGCAGGTGTCGACGAGCCGGTCGCGCTCGATGCTCAGGTGCCCGTCGGTCCACTCCAGATACACCGACGTCAACGCTCCGGCCAGCGCGGTGCCGATGGTGGCGAGCGTGGCATCACTGCTGGCGAACAGATCCCCGGCGCTGTCGCCCAACAGGGGAGCCAGAGCCCGGATCACCGCCGGGGTGCGGCGGGTGATGTGCGCCCGTAAATCGTCGTCGGCCAACGGTTCACGCAGCAGCACCCGCGCCCGCCGCGGGTCCTCGTCGAAGAAATCGGCGCAGGTTTGCAGCGCCGACCGGATCGCCGTATACGGGTCGGTGCCCGCGGCGATCACCGACAGCCGCTCGCGCAACGCCGCTTCCACCCGGTCGTAGACGGCCAGGATCAGTGCTTCGCGGCCTTCGAAACTTTCGTAGAAATAGCGCGGGCTCAGATTCGCCTGTCGCGTCACCGCCCGCATCGTGACCGCCCCGGCTCCCGCTGTCCCGAGCAGATCGAAAGCGCACTCCAGCAACAGCTCACGGCGTTCGCCGGACCGGTCCTGCAGCGTCTGGCCTCGCCAGAGTTTGGGTGCGGTGCTCACGCCGGTCATCCTCGCATCCCCACCACACATCTCATTGACATCATCTGATTCTACATGAATCATATGATTCACCTCGAGGCGCGCAGTACCGGCACCGTGGCCGGTCGCGCCGATCGTGTGAAGGGGTCGCTCATGTTCGACGAGGAACAGTTCCAGCAGGCGCTGCGGCAGCCGCGGTTGTCGAAACCGGTACCGGAATTCCTGAATTCCAATCGCGCCGTACCGATTCGGGCGATCCCCGAAGCCGAACTGCAGGCCGGCACCCTCGAGTGGTTCGGTGAGTTCGAACGCAAACTGGAGCTCTACGGCAAGCTCGGCGTCGATCTGAGCTGGGTCATGGAATGGGCCAAGAAGTACTGGTGGAGCTTTCTGGTCCGGGATATGAGCCTCAACCACGAGCTCTACGCACCCGACATCCGCTACACCGACGTCACGACCTTCGGGCGCACCATCGTCGGTATCGACGAATTCGTGAAATACAACTTCGCCTTCTTCGACGCCATCCCGGACTGGCGCTACGACCCGCTGCCCAACCAGGTGTATCTGGACGTGACGCCGGAAGGCACGGTGCGCACCGTGATCCGCTACATCGGCAGCGGGCACTGGACCGGCCCGCTGCGCCTGTACCCCTACGACGAGTCCGCCCCCGTGATCTACGGCAACGGCCGCTTCATCCAGTGCCCGGCGGTCGACCGCTACCACTTCAACGCCGACGGACTCATGGAAGAAGGTGAAACCCTCTACGACTTCCTCGACGCCACGCAGCGCGGCGGCGTCCTGCCTCGCGATGACAGCTGGCAGTTCCGCACACTCATGGCCGCCTCCAAACTCCCCGCACTCCTCGCCCGGATCGGGACAGTGCGGTAGTGGGCGGCCGGGGCGGGGGACTGGCTACGCCGTTTGCGGTCCGGCATATCTATCTATCTACTGCCATATGCGCATCTATTTATTGAAATTCGCCGTTTCTCCCACTCGTTGACACGGTCGGCTGCGGCCGAGAGAACAGCCCGGATGGTCTGGGCCGATCGTCGGGGGTGGGGGCAGTGGAGCCGACAGTAGGGCGAGCAGAGGGCATGTGACGCAGCCTGATTCGGGTCTGCGCGGCGGACTGCGGGCGGCAACAGCGGAATTCGAGTAGCGGTCTACTCGGGTCGGCGGCGTGGTCGGTCCATACGCTGACAGCAACGTAGAAAGTTGATCGCTCGGCGTGGCTCGAACGGATGAAAGTAACGACGTCACCGCCGCAGAGGGATCCGGGTTTCGGTGCTGCTCAGCGCATTACGGTGTGGGCGAGCGTGAACGGCGCCCCGGTTTCACGGCGGCGGTGCGGCTCGGCTTATCGCCGCACAGCACCGTCGGCGCCACAGCACACCGGTACGGTCGGTCAGCGTCCGCTGTGCGGGCTATCGCTCGTGCCGGGCAACGCAATCCGATAGGAGGTCCGGCCGGTCGATGCCCGGCAGGTCTTCTCCGATCGCGGTATCCGGCCATAGCCGGCGTCGCGGCCACGTATTTGCACGGCCGTCCGGCGGGGAGGGGGCGGCGGCCGGTTGAGCGGACGACCCGCGCGCACCGGTGCTCGACAGCGCGTACGGCTACCGCCGCTAGTGTGGAGGTTCTGGAAATCGGTGACTGATACCTGTTGAGGTTGGTTGTGATGGCAACGTCGGCGACGCCATATCACCATGGTGATCTGCCCAATGCGCTGGTGCGTGCGGCGATCGAGCTGCTCGAGGAGGGTGGGGCGTCGGAGCTGTCGCTGCGTGGTGCTGCGCGGCGGGCCGGCGTGTCCACCGCCGCGCCCTATCGCCATTTCGCAGACCGTGATGCCCTGTTGTCGGCGGTCGCGGCGGTGGGGTACCGCGATCTGGCCGCGCATCTGGCCGCCGTGCACCCGGAGCAGGTGGGCACCGGCAGCCTCGGCGATATCGCGGTCGCCTATGTTCGGTTCGCGCTGACCCGGCCCGGGATGTTCCGGGTGATGTTCACCGAGTCCTGCGATGCGACCAGCCCGGAGCGGGTCGCCGCGGTGGAGGCCATCCACGACTACCTGGAATCCCTTGTGCGGCAGATCTTTCCGGACGCCGACCCGGAGCCCACCGCGACTGCGATGTGGGCGTTGGTGCACGGCTTGGCCTTCCTGCACCTCGATGGGAAGCTCGACGCCTCCTCCGAGAAGGTCGTCGACGCGCGGGTGCGAGCGGCGGTGTCGGCGATCCTCGATATTCCACGACTTCGCTGAAATTTCGTCCTTTACGCCGAGGCGCCGACGTCGGCGAGCAATCGCTGCGCCAGTTTCTCCGACGATTGGGGATTCTGGCCGGTGTACAGATTCCGATCGACGACTACGTGTGGGCGCAACGGAAGCAGGGCCTTGGAATATTCGACTCCTGTCTCCTTCAATTTGTCCTCGAGCAGCCAGGGCGCCTTCTTCGCGAACCGGTTCAGCAGTTCCTCGCGGTTGGACAGTCCGGTCATCCGGTAGCCGGCGAAGGGTGACTTCCCGTCGGGTGGGGTCGCCGCCAGGATGGCGGCCGGGGCATGGCAGAGCAGGGCGAGGGGTTTGCCGGAGGCGAGCCGCTCGGTGAGCAGCGCCCCGGAGGTCGCGTCGTAGGCCAGGTCTTCCATCGGACCGTGGCCGCCGGGGTAGAACACGACGTCGAAGGCATACGGGTCGACGGTGTCCAGCGCGACCGGATGGGCGAGGACGCTGTCGATGCGGTCGAGATACTGCTGCACCTCGCGGCGTTTCCAGGGCAGGCCGCCGGCGATTCCGAGACTGAGTCGATCGAGTGTCGGGGCTTTTCCGCCCGGGGTCGCGATGGTGATGTCCCAGCCCGCCTCGGAGAAGATGCGGTGCGGCACCGCCACCTCTTCGGCCCAAAAACCCGAGGGGTGTATTTCGCCGTCGTTCAATGTCCAGCGGTCGGCGGCAGAGATGACGAACAGGACTTTCGGCATTTTCGCTTACCTCCTGTAGTTGTGAAGAGTTTATGCGACGGCTAGGGCGCCGTCGCTCGCAGCGATCGGGTGATCAGGTCCGCGACGGCGTCCGGTGCCTCCCACGGCGGGGTATGGCCGACCGCTCGAAGCGTTGTCCACAGCGACCTGTCGAATTCCACGGTAGGCGCTCGAATCCGTGCGTCGAGTTCGCCGAAGGCCAATCGGGCCGGTTGTGGCAGCCGGGCCAGCCGATCCGGCAGCGGCGCCTCGGCGAGGTAGGTGTCGATGGCGCGGGTGCTGGTGGCGAAGTTGCGCCGCCCGCGTGTGCGCGCATCGGTGACGAACCGGTCCGGTATCGGGGTGCCCGGGGCGAATGCACTGCGCTGTGCGTCGCGTTGCCGTTCCTCGGAGGCCGAGGCCCACAACAGATCTCCGACGCCGGGCAGCGTCAGGGCCCGTTCGGCCGGTCCGCGTGCGGACTTCCGGCTCGCCCGCGACCAGGGTGGGCACAGCAGTATCAGCTCCGAGACCAGATCGGGGCGACGTTCAGCCAGGGCGGTGGCGACCAGCCCGCCGCGCGAGTGGCCGACCACGATCGACGGCGAGCCGAGCAACCGAGCTGTGTCGTCGGCGTCGTCTTCGATGGTGCCCGACGAATCTAGCTGCACGGCAACGATATTCGCCCGATCCGCAAGTATCGGCACGACCCGGTCCCACACTCGGTACGAGCTCGCGAGGCCGTGGATCAGGACGACCGTGGGGGCGCCGGGCGTTCCGGTGACCAATGCCCCGGCGCTCATGCCACCACCTCCCGGGTGCGGCGATGCAGGAGATGACGGGTGGGATCGAAGCGCAGCGTCCGGCGGCGGAAGTCGAACGTCGATCCGGGCCAGATGTTGGTGTTGCGGCCGTTGTCGTTGAGGTACCAGCTCGTGCAGCCACCGGCGGTCCACACCGAGCCCTCGCCGAGCCGCTCGACGTCCTCGGTGAATGCCTGCTGGGCGGCGGCGGTGGGTTCGATGGCGTCGAGGTCGTGGTCGCGGGCGTAGCCGAGCGCGCCGGCGATGTAGTTGGCCTGGGATTCGAACATGTGGATCACCGAGGTGTGGCCGAGGCCGATGTTCGGACCGTGGATGAGATACATGTTCGGAAATCCGGAGACGGAGGTGCCGAGATAAGCCGTCGGGTTGCCGTCCCACACTTGCGCCATGGTCCGGCCGTCGGGACCGTAGGTCCGGTCGGTCAGCGGCAGGTGCGAGGTGCGGAAGCCGGTGCCGTAGATGATGGCGTCGACCTCGTGCTGGGTACCGGTGTTGTCGATCAGGCCGGTCTCGGTGATCGAACTGATCCCGTGGGTGTTCACGGTGACGTTGGGCCGGTCGAGTGCGCGCAGATAGTCGTCGGAGATCAGCACACGCTTGCAGCCCAGCCGGAAGTCGGGAAGCAGCTGTTCCCGCAACTGCTCGTCGGCGACCTGGGACTCGAGGTGGCGCCGGGCGCCGCGTTCGGGCAATGCCATCAGCGCGGGGTTGCGGAAAGCGACCACCTGCCATTCGCGACGCAGATACACCCGCAGGCGCTCGAGCCGTTGCAGTGCCGGAATTCGGCGATACACGGCACGGGTCAGCGCGGTGGTCGGGCGGTCGTGGCGGGGGACCACCCAGGCGGGAGTGCGCTGGAAGACGGTCAGCCGTGCGACGTCGGGCGCAATGGCGGGAACGAACTGGACGGCCGAGGGGCCGGTGCCGATGACCGCGACGCGTTTGCCGGTCAGGTCGTAGTCGTGATTCCAGCGCGCGGAATGGAAACTCACACCTTCGAATCGGTCGATCCCGGGAATCGCGGGCAGCAGCGGATCGGCGAGTGCACCGGTCGCCAGCACCACGTGGGTGGCTGTCCGCGGACCCAGAGTGGTGTCGATGCGCCACAGGTAGGCGGTCGGATCCCATTCCAGGCGTTCGACCGTACAGCCGAGTCTCAGGCGGGAGCGCAGCCCCTGCGAACCGGTGACGTTTCTCAGGTACTCGAACAACTCGGGCTGGGTGGCAAAAGTGTTGCGCCAGTCCGGGTTCGGTGCGAAGGAGAACGAGTACAGATTGCTCTGCACGTCGACGGCGGCGCCGGGGTAGTCGTTGTCGCGCCACACCCCGCCGACCTCGCCGGCGCGTTCGAGCATCACGAAGTCGGAGAATCCCGCGCGGTGCAACCGCACCGCGGTCGCGATGCCGCCGAAACCGCTGCCGATGATCGCGACATGGGAGTGTGGGACGGTGTCGGCCGGATTGTGCTGCGGTGCTGTCGTACTCGTGGACATGATTCCTTCGAGGTGTCGACGACGAGCCGGGCTCGCCGAGGGCGGATGGTCGGGGGTTACCGCGTCGCGAGCCGGGAGGCCGGTGACGTGGCTCGTTCGCGCCGCGTCGACGCCAGCCATCGTGAGTAGCGGCGCAGCGCACGCGACTTCGCTCGCTGATCGGCGGCGAGGGCCAGCGCGGGATGGACACCGAGGGCCGGGTCCTTTCCGGCGGCCATGCGCCGCATCTGGTAGCGGACCTGCGCCATCTGCGCCAGCGAGGCGAGTGGTTTGTCCGACCAGGTCACCGGCTTCAACGCGCCGGCCGCGCCCAGTCCCTCGCGCCAGCGGTTGGGCAGATCCGGGGTGACCGCGAGGGCGGTGCCCATGCCGACGACGGCGACATTCTTCGCGAGCACGCGCTCGGCGGTGTCGCTGCGCGTGATGCCGCCGGTCAACATCAGCGGAATCGGGCTGGTCTCGGCCAGTTCGGCGGCCAACTCCAGGAAGTAGGCCTCCCGCGCCGCCGTGCGGCCATCGGTGGGCCGCCCGGACATGGCGGGGCTTTCGTAACTACCGCCCGACACCTCCACCAGATCCACGCCGAGGCCTGCCAGCATGCCGATGACCTTGCGCGCGTCGTCGGCGTCGAATCCGCCGCGCTGGAAGTCGGCGGAGTTCAGTTTCACGGCCACCGCGAATTCGGGTGACACCACCGCCCGGGTGGCGCGCACGATGTCCAGGAGCGGGCGCGCGCGGTTGGCGAGGGAACCGCCCCATTCGTCGGTGCGGTTGTTCACCAGCGGCGACAGGAACTGCGATAGCAGATATCCGTGTGCGGCATGGATTTCCACGCCGTCGAAGCCCGCGAGTTCGGCCCGCTCGGCGGTGGTGGCGAAGCGGGTGACGGTGTCACGGATCTGCTCGGCGGTCATGGCGACCGGGCGGCCGAACCGCTTGGAATGCCGGCCCACGTCGACGGCGATATCGGATGGGCCCCAGACGACGCCCGGCATATTCGCCTGAATTTGGCGACCGGGGTGGCTGATTTGCATCCATATCGCGGCCCCGGCGGCCTTTCCGGCCTCGGCCCAGGCGGCGAACGGCTCGAGTGGGGAATCCGCGTCCAGGACGATGCCGCCGGGTCCGGTCAGCGCCTCGGCATGCACCATTACGTTGCCGGTGATCAGCAGGCCGGCGCCGCCGGCGCCCCACCGCCGGTACAGCGCGATCAGCCGATCGTCGGGCAGCTGTGCCCGCCCGGCCAGTCCCTCCTCCATGGCGGCCTTCGCGATGCGGTTGCGCAGTACCTGGCCGGACCGTAGTTCCACCGGCGAGAACAGCGTGTCTCGTGTCGAAGCGCTGGGCACGGCGGCCTCCTTCCTGGGTATGTTTGCGGCGTTCACATTGTGTGGACAGTGCTAACATAGAGGAATATGTAAGCGGCGTCAACAATGGAAGGTGGGGATATGGCACTGTCGAGTGCGTCGTATCACCATGGAGACCTGCCCAACGCGTTGGTCCGCGCGGCGGTGGAACTGCTGGAGGAGAGCGGTGCGCCCGAGCTGTCGCTGCGGGCGGCCGCGCGGCGGGCGGGTGTCTCCACGGCGGCGCCCTATCGGCATTTCGCCGACCGTGAGGCGCTGCTGTCGGCGGTGGCCGCCGTTGGATACGGAGATCTGGCCGGGCAACTGGCCGCGGCGCATCCCGAGCCGGAGACGCCCGACGGGTTGGCGGCCGTGGCCAACGCCTACGTGCGATTCGCTCTGACGCGGCCGGGCATGTTCCGGGTGATGTTCGCCGAGCCCTGTGGTTCGGCCGATGCCGAGCGGGCTGCGGCCGAGGTGATCGAAAAATTCGTCGACGGCATTGTGCGGCAAGCATTTCCGCACACCGATCCGGATGCCACGGCGACCGCGGTGTGGGCGCTGGTACACGGCCTGGCCTTCTTGCACCTCGATGGCAAGCTCGACGCGTCGTCGCCGGAAGTCGTTGCGGCCACGGTGAACTCGGCGGTGCGCGCCGTTCTGGCTGCCGGGTGATGCCCGAAGCTACATATGTTGACGTCGTCCACATATCTGCTAATGTATGCGCCGCTTACTCGCTCAGGTGTCACGCGGACCGCAGTGGCGAGAAATCCGACAAGGGGCACGTGGTGAACAAGAACACGGTGAAAGACGCCGGGGCCAAGATGATGAACATCGCGCACCGGCTGGTGCTCGCGGTCAGCGGAAATCGGCTACTGGCCGAGCCATTCGGTATGCCGGTGGTCGAATTGCACACCATCGGCCGCAAATCCGGTCAGCCGCGATCGTGCTACCTGACCTCGCCGGTGCGCGACGAAAATCGGGTGATACTGGTGGCGTCCAAAGGCGGCGACGACCGCCATCCCGACTGGTACCGCAACCTGCAGGCGCATCCCGATGCCGAACTCGTGATCGACGGACAGCGCCGGAAGATCCACGCCCGCACCGCGAATGCGGAGGAACGGGCGCGGCTGTGGCCACAGATCACCGAGGTCTACCGGGGCTACGCGAACTACCAGACGCGGACCACGCGGGAGATCCCGGTAGTCATCTGCGAGCTGGAGGGCACACGATGACCGCGCACCCCCGGCCCGCGGGCGCGAGGATGCCCGCAGTCGGACGCCGTCGCTGATCGCCGACCTCGGCTGCCGCACCATGGCATCGGCCGAATCGTAAGCTGGTGACATATCGAAGGCGGGCGCCGACCACGAACGTCCAACGGCACCACAATCAATGCAGCTCGCGCGGCTGTACCCCACGCACTCACCGACTGGAGACCCTGGTGACAGAGAGCCGATCAGCCTCGAACCCGCGACGCACGATCGTCATTACCGGTGCCAGCGACGGCATCGGAGCGGTGACCGCGCGGGCGCTGGCCGCGCCCGACGTCGACCTCGTCATCGTCGGCAGGTCGGCACAGAAACTCGCCGCCGTGACCGCCGACACCGGTGCGACCGCCTTCACGGCCGATTTCGCCGTCCTCGACGATGTGCGCGGTCTCGCCGAGCAGATCGGCGAACATGCCGGCGCGATCGACGTGTTGCTCAACAACGCGGGCGGCCTCTTCGAGCCGCAGCAGCGGACCGTCGACGGGCACGAACCCAACTTCCAGATCAACCACCTCGCCCCGTTCCTTCTCACCAATCTGCTGCACGACAAACTCGCCGCCCACGGTGCGCTCGTGCTGAACACCGCGAGCGTCGGCAACCTGTTCGGACGCGTCGACATCTCCGACCTCGACTACCGCCGCCGCCGCGCCTTCGGATGGCGCGCCTACGGGTCGAGCAAGCTGATGAACATCATGTTCACCCGTGGTATCGCGCAGCGCTGGACATCGGACGGAATCGTTTCCGCCGCAGTCCATCCCGGCCCCGTGGCCTCGAGCTTCGGCCGCGACTCCCGCGCCGTCGGCCTGCTCTACCGCACCCCGCTGCGCCACGTAGGCACCATCACTCCCGCCCGTGGCGCCGAACCCCTGATCGAGTTGGCCCGCCGCGGCGCCGACCCGGAAATCAACGGCGTCTACTTCCACCGCCACCGCGCAAAAGGCCCCGAGTCGCCCCAAGCCCACAACCGCCACCTCATCGACGAACTGTGGTCCGCCTCAGCCGATCTCGTCGGGCTGGATTGAGATCGAGCCTCGCGCGGCGCGCCGATGTCCGCGCGTAGGTCCTTGTGAGCCCAGCGGGGCTTGCGCTTCCGCGGCGGCCAGTACAACACCGCGTAGTAGACAGCGACCGACAGCAGGCACACGACTATCAAAAGACCGAGCATCCGAATCCCCTCCGATGCTTGATTTCTGGCCACTTCGCGAATGACAGGCGCGGCGATACGGTCTCCACGTCCGCCAGCGCCATGACGGCGTTGAGTGTAAGTGCGTCCATGTGCTCCGGCGATGGGGTGAGCACGGCATCGACGTCGGCGTCCCGTACGAGATCCGGCAGTGGGACGAGACTTGCTTCAGGCCACACGAGCGTGTAGCCGAGATGCCGCGCCAACCTCCTCAGTTGCGCTGCATGCCATTGCGCTGTCTCGCTGACCTCGTCTGCGATCCATGCGAGCGCCGTGGGCTCAGCTCTCATCGCCGTCGTCTTCGGCGATATACGGCGCGACGATGTCGAGCATCGCGGATTTCGTCTCGTTTCCCTCAACACGCATCGACAGGCACTCCCCGGTTCGAAGGGCTTTCGGTATTGCATCCGGCGCCGGAGAGGTTGTCTCAACCCGGCGCGGGGACGTATCGCAATGATGCACTCACCAGGCGACTATGTCTAGTCTAGACGTATGAGTCTAGTTATAGAATCGGCCGCGTAGGCCAACCGACGAGAGGCATTACCAGTGAGCGTGACGGGTGACGTCATCCGGCAACGGAGAAAGGTCCTTGGCTACTCACAGACCCAGCTTGCGAAGTTGGTCGGCACGGACCAGAAGACCGTGTCCCGTTGGGAGACAGGCGAAACCGAACCAGTTGTGTCGGACCTCGTCCGGCTCTCCGAGGTGTTGGACGTGTCACTGAACACGCTCGCGGGCAAGACCGCCGCCGGACTCGATTTCTCTGGTGACTGGTGGTACTCGGGGCAGGCATTCGGAGATGCCGGGGAACGAATCGACACGCTCGAACTGCATATCGAGCAAGACGGATTGTGGCTGCAACTCGCTGGCGCCCGCGCCCGGCCGGTGTCGGAAGGGTCCTACGCGTGGACCGGTGAAATGAAGCTCTACGACTCCGAAGCGTTCATGGGTTGGTACGTCGCTGCTGACGGAAATGTGCGATCGAAGGGAACGCTGTATTTCGAACTTCACCCGCACGGCCAGATGATGAGGGGCGGATGGGTCGGTCAGTCGTATGTTGCACCGGTTGTGCAAGGTTGGTGTGCGGTCGCGCGGGAACGTTGGGTCGCGGAGGCCTTGGTCCGTGACATGGCCCGAACTGAGGGACAATTGAAGGCATGGCCGACACTGAAACCGTAGTAGACGTTTCGATCACTGCCAGCGACCCGGAATTTCTCGCCGGGCTGGTCCGTGAACTAGTGGAAGCCCGATATGTGGCCTGCGGCAATATCGTTCCCGGCATCCGCAGTATCTACCGGTGGGACGGCGCAGTACAAGACGACCGGGAGTCGTTGGCCATCCTGCACACTCGGCGATCGCGGGTGGACGACATCTTGGCGTTCCTGAAAGACAAGCATCCGGACGAGACACCGCAGGTGATAGCCACGGAAGCGGTCCAGACCCATCCGGGATATCGGGATTGGGTCCTGGACAGCACGCGACCGCGCTAGCCGCCGAACAGTCAATCCAGCTCGCAGCGTCGGGACGCGACCCGGTAGTACATTGTCGTCAGGTTCCCAGGAGGTTCCGGCTGACCGGGCGGCCGTTGGGTTCCGTGCTTACCAGCGATGCGGCGTCAGGGAGGAAATGTGGATATCACCCAGTTGATCCTCGATGACCATCACGAGCAGCGGCGGCTGTTCGCGATTCTGGAGCAGATCGATCGGGGGGACACCGGTGCCTTGGGGTCGATCTGGGACAGGTTGGCGGCGTTTCTCGAATTGCATGCGCAGGCGGAGGAGGAGATTTTCTATCCGGCGCTGCTGCAGGTGGGGATCGCGGCTCGGCGGGCGAGCGGGACGGAGGACGAGACGCTCGACGCGATCGGTGACCACAACGAGATCAGGGACGCGGTCGCCGAAGTAGGACGGCACCAGGTCGGCACCGACGAGTGGTACGCGGCGGTCGCGGCCGCGAATCTGGCCAACAGCGATCATATGGCCGAGGAAGAGCGTGAGGGGCTCACCGACTTCCGGCGCCTGGCCGGGTTGCAGCTCCGTCATCACCTCGCGGTGGCCTTCGCCGCGTACGAGGCGCGCAACTACGCCGGTGTCGTGCCCGTCGACAAAGACCCTGCCGGCTACGTCCGTGCGGCGGAGGCGGCGTTGCGAACCGGGGGCAACGGATCGCTCAGCGTGGGTAGTTTGAAGCGAATTCCGCCCAGCTGAGCACCTCACCCAGGGGAGACGACGCGAATGTCCGCGTGGGCGTGGCACTCTGGACACGTGCCTCTCCCGGCGGGTGGCCGCCGGCACGACAACGCTAGGAGGTCGCAGGACATGGTGAGCGTTATCGGTGGTGGGATCGCGGGCAGTTGCCTGGCCGGTGGTCTCGCCCGGCGAGGGCATCGGGTAGCGGTCTACGAACAACAGCGCCCGGGGCCCGGAGCCGGGGCGTTTCTGTTCATCGACGGGCGCGGGCACGACGCGATGGCGGCGATGGGCGTCGATCGTTCGGCGCTGCACGAGGTTTCGTATCCGCTGGCGGGTCTCGACTACGAGGACAGCCGCGAACGGCGCAGCGCGATGCCCAGTCGCGGTCATCGTTTCTGGTTGCGCCGCAACCTCATGGGCGTGCTGTCGGAGTTCGTCGCGGGCTCGGGCGCCGAGCTGCGCTACGGCGAGCCGATCACCGGCGTGACCGTGGGCGAGGACAACCACACGATCCGGCGCGGCTCCGAAGTCCTCGCCGCCGAGGGACTGCTGATCGGCGCCGACGGTATCGACTCCGTCGTCCGCGCCGCGCTGGAACCCGCTCGCACTCCCGTCTACGCCGGTGACGTCGTGCTGTACGGAATGACCGGCACGCCACTGGATCCGCCACCGCCCACCACCCCCGCAGTCCTCCACTTCTACGCCGAGGTCGCCGAAGACGGCAGTGCCGGAAGTACTTTCGGCCACATCTGGCGTCCCGAGGATCCGGCAGCCCCGTGGTTCGTGCGGATCCCGCGCGATCCGCTCCCCGGCACCCGCGACGATATCGGGATGCGACCGGTCGACGAGTGGGCCGAAACCGTTCTGGCCGCAACACCTTCCAGCCGGGCGCTGGTGTCGGCCTTCCTGTCGCGGACGGAACAGGTGCACGTCAGCAACGCCCGCAACGTCCCCCTGGAAGATGCACGCGCACCGCAGGATTCGGTCATCCTCATCGGTGACGCCGACCACGCGATCACTCCGGCCGCCGGAGTGGGCGCCCGCGACGCGCTCGAGGACGCCCGCGCCGTCTTCGACGCGATCGTCGGCACCGCCTCACCCGCCGAAGCGATGACGCAACGCCGCAAGCAGATCGTCATCGACCGCGAAGCGGCTCTGCGGGCGCGGCGCCGATGACGACTATCGCACCGGCAGCCCTGTGAGCCGGGCGAGGGCGGTATAACCGTCGTCGGTGCCGGGCCAATGGGCGCGGACCGCCTCCGGGCCGGCGGCGCGGACGACGCTGCGCAGGACCGCGGTGACGATGATGGCGTCGTCGGCGTATCCGATGCCGGGGATGATGTCGGGGATCAGGTCCAGGGGTGAGGCGAGGTAGGCCAGCACCAGCCAGAGCCGGATCCGGACGCCGCGTGGCAGGGAGCGGTCGGCGGCCAGGCGGCGGATCAGGCGCAGGGTGTCGGGCAGGATCCGCAGGGCTTCCCGCAGCAGGTTGCCGCGCGGCCGGACGATGATCAGCGCCGTGATCAGCGCAAACCAGCACACGATGAGCGCGGCCGCGACCGCGACCAGCAGATCCCACCACCACGAGCCGGTCATGATCGGTATCCCACCATCACACGTCGCCTCGATCGGCGGTGGGGTCCCCGGGTCCGGTCGTGTTCGCCTCCACACGATCGTGGCGGACACTTCGACCGCAGGTTTGCCCATAGCTTGCCCGGTCGCTCGGCGGTACCGTGTTCACAAGCCTCCGCCGTCGGATTGGAGAGCATCGTGAGCGACGAATCGGCTCGCAAGACATTCACCGAACTGAAGGAACGCGCCGGGCGCCGTCTCGTCAGCGGACCGGAGCGTTCGTTCATCCCGGACGCCGATCTCGACGAGTTCTGGGCCACGCTGGAGCCCGCGACCATCGATTTCATGATCGGTGAATGGCAGGGCGGCGAGTTCGACACCGGCCACCGGGAGAACGGAACGCTGGCCCTCGTCAACTGGTTCGGCAAGACGTTCGATTCGGCCACCGATGTGAAGCCGCTGGTCTGTCTGGACGCCGACGGCAACAAATACTCGAACACCGACAACGGCGAGGGCAGCCTCTGGATGGAGGAATTTCGCGGCGAGGTCACTGCGACGATGGTGTTCGACGGGCAGCCCGTGCACGACCATTTCAAGAAGATCGACGACGACGCCGTGATGGGCATCATGGACGGCAAATACGCCCTCGACGACGGCCGCTACGCCCCCGCGAGAGTCTCGAGGTGGACAGCGGTGGCCGGCGAGGTCACCGAATAGTCGGTGGTGCCGGTGAAGTAGGCGCGGGTCCATGTCGTGGTGGTTCGTTCGAGCATGGCCCAGTTGGCGGGCTGCGGTGTGCCGCAGAATAATTCGCCCAATCCATCGCTGGAAGGTCCTTCGGCGTCGGTGTGTTCGCCGGAGGTGAGGCGAATGCCGACGAACGGCCGGTGCAGGTGCGTCTGAAGGGCCGCTGTGCCGCTGGCGAAGTTGTTGCACAGGCCGGGTGGGCCGGAGATCGTGAGAATCGGCAGGGCGGTAGGGGCGAGATCGGCCAGAGCGGTGTCGGTGTTGGTGCCGAGGAAGGATTTCACCGGATCCAGCAGGATCAGTCCGCGCAGATTCGGCCAGGCCTGCGCAGCGCCGGCGTGCAGGCGGTGGGCGACGTACTCGACCGCCTCGGCCCCGGCCGAATGGCCGACGAACACGAACTGCCGCGGCAGGGCAGGTGCGGTGACGCCGGCCTGCGCGGCGGCGGTGGCGAGGGCGGTGGCCAGCGGGCCGGTGGGATCGTTCGCGGTAGCGAACAATCGGGCCACCTGATCCAGGAACACCGTATTGTCGCCGAGGTTCTGCAGCGTGCAGCCCGACAGGTTCATGAACGGCAGGCTCGGCGCGAAGACGAGGTTGCCGGCACCGGCCAGACGAGCGGCGAGCGCGGCGACATTGCCGTCGGCGCGGGCGAATCCGTGCTGCAACCACACCAGTCCGCGCGGTGTGCCGGCGGGCAGATACCAGTCGGCATGTTGCTCGAGGGTCGTCCCGGCGCACGGCAGTGCGATCGTCCCCGGCAAACCTGGCGAGTCGGCGGCCGCTGGGGCGAATCCGAGGACGGCGACGCATGCCCCGGCCATGACGGTGAGGGCCGAAGTTCGAAAGGCCATCGCGACTCCCTGTGCCGGGCAGCCGGTTTCGGCGCGGTGAGCCGACCGCGAGGGGGTTCCTGAGAAACCCAACGGGTGGACAGCTCCGGGCCGAAACCGCTATGTTTCATTCACCGAAACGGTGTTTCTTCCAAGGGAATAGTACGGCGATTCCCGAGCCGGTGCGAGGGGTAGTTGATGAGATCGGCGCTCTATGTCCCGGGCAACCGTCCGGCGCTGTTCGACAAGGCGTTGGCCGGACCTGCCGATGTGGTTCTGCTGGACCTCGAGGACTCCGTCCCGGCAGGGGAGAAGGTCCGCGCCCGTGAACTGGTGTCGGCATGGCTGGCCCCGCTCCCCGCGACGAGCCGCGGACGCATCTGGGTGCGGGTGAATTCCGGCGACGACGCCGATCTGTGCGCGGTGGCGGCCGCCGGACCCGCCGCGGTATGCCTGGCGAAAACCGAATCGGCCGAACAGGTCCGCGCGGCGGCGGGTGTGCTGAGCGACCGTGAGCCGGCACCGGGCGTTGTCGGCATCTGCCCGCTGCTCGAAAGCGCGGCGGCGGTGCTCGCTGCCCGTGAGATCGCCGCGGCGCCGCGGGTGCTGCGACTGCAGCTGGGTGAGGCGGATCTGTGTGCCGATATCGGGATGGCGCCGGGCCCCGACGGCGCGGAACTGCTGGCGATCCGCACTCACCTGGTGCTGGTCAGCGGGGCCGCGGGTCTCGAACCGCCGCCGGCTCCGGTCAGCACCGACTTCCGCGATCTGGCCGCACTCCGAGAGAGCACCGAAGCGTTGGCGCGCTTGGGGTTTCGCGGCCGCACCTGTATCCATCCCGCCCAGCTGCCGGTCGTGAACGCGGTGTTCACCCCGTCCGCCGAGGAGCTGACGCGCGCCCGGGATCTGGTGGCGCGCTTCGAGGCCGGGGGCGGTGGCGTCGTACTGGACGCCGACGGTCGTATGGTCGATCTCGCTGTCGTCCGCCGCGCCCAGCGATTGCTGGCCGAAGCGGGCGATCGGTCACTGTTCGCGCAGTAGTCGTCCGGCCCCTTCGACGCGGTCGTCGATCCCGTGCTCGCGCAACGCATGCCACAGCGTCGCGGCATTGATCGCGATCACCGGTTTTCCCAACTCGCGTTCCAGTTCGTCGGCCGTTGCCACGAAGGACAGATTCGTGCCCACCTGCACGATCGCCTCCACCTGCGGCCCGTCCAGTCCCGCGACCACCGCGCGCAGCCGGTCGGGCCGGACCTTGGCGATATCCATGGCGGTCGGGCAGCGCAGCCCGGTGATCGCGGCGACCTCGAAGCCGGCCTCGGTGAAGAACCGGCCCACCTCCTCGTCGGCGACCGGCTGATACGGCGAGAACACCGCGATCCGCCGGCATCCCAGGGCGTGCAGGGCCGCGCGGCACGAACTCGCCCCCGTCGTCACCGGCAGGCCGGTGCGTTCCCGCAGCCGTCGTTCGAAGGCCGCATTGCCCTCGACCCCGCCCCAGAACGTTTCCGCGGACATGCCCATGACCATGCGGTCCGGTTCGGCGGTGAGGACATCGCGCACGGCGGTATCGATGGAGGCGCGGATCTGGCCCAGCAGCGCCCGGAAATCGTCGTCGTCGCCCATGACCGGATCGGGAATGTACATCGACCCGGCCCGGTAGCTGATTCCCGGCAGCCCGGCCCGCCAATAGTCGTGTTCGACAACGGTATTGGTACTGGGCACGATGACGCCGAAGACGGCGCGGGTTCCCACGGCATTGGTCATCTCGAGGTCTCCTCGCTCGCTGCGACCGGCCGCCTCAGCGACGGCCGGAACTGTGTTCCAGTGCCTGATCGACCGCGCGGTGTGCGCGGTCCCGGTCGACGGGGCCGTCCAACAGCAGTACGTCCACGAGCAGCGGCGCCACGATGGACAGCGCGATCTCCTCGATCGCCGCCTGCTCCCGCACTCCGGCGCGGCGCACCGCGGCGCGGAACGGCGCGAGCAGGTCGCTGACGTATCGGTGGCGCAATTCGACGCAGTCGGGATCTGCCGCCGAGGCGGTCACCAGGGCGCGAAGGAACGCGGCAACCGGCTTGTCGCGCAGTCGATCACAGAGTGAATCGACCTCGCCGTGCAGGTCGGCGACCGGATCGCCGGTCGGCTCCGGGGAGGGGTGGGGTGCCACGGTGATCAGTGCGGCGAGGAAGTCCTTGGGTGCCGGCCAATGGCGGTAGATGGTGGTGCGCGCAACGCCTGTCACGGCGTGCAGCCGCCGGGGCGTCAGGGCGGCCGCGCCCTCGGTGAGGACCAGTTCCAGCGCGGCGGTGAGCACGATCTCCGCGGTGTCGGTGGCCGGTCCGGAAGGACGTCCGGGTCTGTTCACGGTAATAAACGATACATCTTGTTTTGCTTATTGATAAGCACTACATTCTGTATCGGAAAGTCAGCTCCGGGAGGAGGACCCATGCGTCCACATGTAGAGCTCATCGACGACAAAGATCTGATCTGGCACCGCGCCGAGTTCCAGCGCGCCACGGGCAGTGCCGAACAACGCAACCTCAGTTATGACGAGGAGGATGGTTCGGCCTCGCTGAAGGTCCGGTTCACCAGCGACTGGTCCCGGCCCGCAGGCGTGCACGTGGCCGACACCGAATGGTTCGTGCTGTCCGGGCGAATAACCGTGGGCGACAACGAACTCGGAACCCACGGCTACTGGACGGCGCCGGCCGGGGTGTGGACGCCGCCGATCCGGGTAGCGGCCGGTACGGAAATTCTGCTGTTCCGGGAGGGGGGCGGCTGGGGGTTCGACCTGGCGGACGGTGATCGCGAATTCGTGCGTCCCGACCAGGAACTCGTCGTCCTGGATACCGCGTCGATGCCGTGGATCGATGTGAAGGACGGCAGCCCGATGCGGTTCGATCTGGGCGGCACCCCCGTGCCCGGGCTCTACATCAAACTGCTGCACCGCGACGAGAAGACCGGCTTCTACACCCGCCTGATCAAGGCGAAGCCGGGATGGCGGGAGGTGCCGCTGGCGCATCATCCGTGCAGCGAGGAAGCGTATTGTCTCGACGGCGGTTTCGAGTACAACTTCGGCACCATGTGGCCGGGCACCTACTTCTGGCGCCCGCCGTACATCCGGCACGGTGACTTCACCGCCGATGCCGAGCGCGGCTGCACCTGGATCATCCGCTCGGACGCGGATCTGGTCGACTGGTACACCGAGAACGCGAGCGTGTCCATGGCGGGCGATGCCACCAATTGGGGGCCGGACTTCCCGGAGACGGCGGCGCCGCGGTTCATCGAGCCGGTCCGGTCGAAATCGGTCGGCGCGTGGGCGAATCCGAGCTATCAGTAGGTCGCGGCCCGTGCCCCTCCCTGGCGCCGGAGGGGCACGGGACCGGTCAATGGTCGCGCAGCAGTGAGCCCGCGCCCTCGATGCGATCGGTGAACCCGTTGTCGCGCAACGCCATCCACCAGGTCGCCGCGTTGATCGCCAGCACGGGTTTGCCCAGCCAGCGTTCGGCCTCGTCGGCCAACCGCACCATCGACAGGTTGGTTCCGCACTGCACCAGCGCGTCCACGCCGTCACCGTCGACCTCGCGCAGTGCGGAGCGCAGCTCGTCCTCGGTGACGTGGGCGATGGAAACGGCTGTGGGGCAGCGCAGTCCCTTGATCGCCTTCACCTCGAAACCGAGCTCGCCGAAGAATCGCACCACATTCTCGTCGCCTACTTGTTGATAGGGCGTGACCACGCCGATGCGGCGCGCACCGTAGAGCGCCAGTGCGCGCCGGCACGCCTCGGCGCCGGTGGCGACCTCGAGTCCGGTCACGTCGTGAATCTGGCGCACGAAGCGGCGGTTGCCCTCGACGCCGCCCCAGAACGTCTCGGCCGACATTCCCATCACCATGTAATCGGGTTCGCAGGTCAGCACCCGCTCGCACGCGGCGACGATCTCGTCGCGGATCTGCTCGAGCAGCCGGCCCATTCCGGCGTCGTCGCTCATATCCTGGTCGCGGATGTGAATGCGGCCGAAATGCGCGGTCACCCCGGGCACACCCAGGCGCGCGAAATCGGGCTCGACCACGGTATTGGTGGACGGGGCCAGGACTGCGAACTTGGCTCGCCAGCCGAGTACGTCGGGCATCGAAACAGCTCCTTCTGGAATCGGCTACGCGGCGAACGGGTCGCGGGTGCGAAACGGTGCCGCGGCGAAGCGGCGGATCACCTTGCCCGTGGTCAGCCACTCGACTCGCGCCCCGTTGCGGATGCGAGTGACGGCCCGCTCGGCCAGCCAGGGCGCGACGGTGTCCACCGGATCGGCGAGAATGGCGAAGATCTTGCGGGCCTTGGCCAACTCGTCCGGGTCGGTGTATCCGTGGGTGAGCAGGTCGGTGGTGACCATGCCGGGGCTGAGGACACCGACCGAGACGCCGGGCGGAACCTCCTTGGCGAGCGCCACGGTGAGGTAGCCGACCGCACGCTTGCTGGCTCCGTAGACACCGAGACCGGGTACGGTGCGCCCGTCGCTGCCCAACCCCTCCATATTCCAGATGTGGCCGCCGTGCTCGGACATACCGGCGATCGCGACCACGCAGCCGTTGAGGACGCCGATCAGGTTGGTGTCGATCACCTTTCGCACCGCGGCGTCCGGTAGCTCCCACATCGGCGCGCGGGTCTGGGAGACGCCGGCGTTGTTGATCCAGATGTCCACGGCGCCGAATCGTTGCGCCGCCGCATCCCACAGGCTGCGCAGATCGTCACGATCGGTGGTGTCGGCGGCCAGCACCACGGCGTCCTCGCCGAGTTCGGTGCGTGCCGATTCGATCCGTTGCGGGTCGGTGCCGCAGACCGCGACGCGATGGCCGCGGGCCAGTAGCGCCCGGGCCATCCCCAATCCGATACCCCGGGTGCCGCCGGTGATGACCACGTTGCTCATTGCCGCTCCAGGACGCCGTGCACGATCACCGACAGCCGGTTGTGTTCGAACACTTGATAGGCGACCGCGAGAGTGGACCCTGCGCCCATACCCGGTTCGGCGTCCATCATGAATTCGCGGCCGATGAGCCGACGGCCGTCACGGTGGTGCAGCCGTACGAAATTGGCTCGGCCGCAAGCCAATCCGTTGCCGAACGCGTCGGGGCCCTCGTGGAATGTGCGTGCGCCGTCGCGACGGACGACGACATCGATCACGGATCCGAGCGGCCCCGCGAACTCGAGCCGATGGGCCGCGGTGAGCAGGCCGAGGGGTCCGACGGTGCGGGTCAGCCGAGTAGTGCCTAGGCTGCGCTGCTCCACCGACCACACTTCCAGATCGCCGGCATAGCAACTGTCGTCCTTGGTGGGAAAAATGAATGTCACTCCACCACAGCGCGTTTCGGTATTCACTCGCTCCTCGGCGAGCGCCGGGTCTCGGGTGTAGAGCCCGGTGAACACGCCGACCATCGCCGGGCCCTGATACAGCAGCGACGAATACACCTGGGTGTCGTCGATCGTCTGATTCCACGTGTTCAGCGAGACCTGCCAGCCGGGCCCGTAGTAGTGGGCGTCGACGAATCCGCCGTAGGGCTGCCCGGAGCCGTAGAAGTCGGGCCCGGTGTAGATGCGATCGCCGTCGGAGTCCAGGACACCGAATTCGAACGGGGCGCCGAGGGCGAACCGCCCAGCCATCCGTCCGCCGCCGGAGAGCCCGCCGTCCATGTAGTAGGTGGTCGTGCCGTCCTCGAACACCGAGGACCGGCGGATATCCTCGAATCCCAGCCAGACGCCCTCGGCGTCGAACAGCGAGGGCCGCCCCACCCATTCGCCCGCGATCCGCTGCTGCCAGCGGCTCGGCTCCGTGGTGCTCATCCCTGCAACTCCCGGCGCACCTGTTCGGATTGCTCGGCGCCCAGCAGGCGGGTCACCTGATGCCACACCGGGTCGACCTCGGGGCTGAACAGGTTGGCGCGATTCGCGCGATCGCGGGCCGGCAGATCGGCATCCGGGGCCGGAACGCCCTTGTCCAGCAGGGTGAGCCAATGCCGCAGGTATGCGTCGACGGTCTCGGTGAGTTGCCCGAACGCCGATTCGCTCGCCCGGCACACCACCATCCACGGTGACATCAGCGCCCGCTGCCGGGGACCGATGGCGGCCGGTGCGACGCCGTCGAGCTGCCAGGCCGCATCCAGCAGCGGCGTCAACGGCAGATAGACGGCGTCCAGATAATCCAGATTCACCGCCAGATCGGCACGCGGAATCAGGTCCAGGTGCATGGCGTAGTACTCGCCGCCGTAGACCGCGTCGAGCGTGAAATGCGGCACCGCGGAATCGGCCGCGGTGAACGCGAAGATCATATGGCTGTCCAGGCCGATGGGCGGCACCACCAGATCGACGGTCACCACCTTGTCGATCAGACCACCGCGCAACACCCGCAACCTGCCCACCGGTTCGGGTGACATGGGACTGTGCAGCGCTCTCTCCGCGACGACGATCGAACCCGTTGCGCCGGAAAGTATTTCGAGAGTGCGCGTACTCAGCGTGGTGGGCAGGCTCATCGTGGGTCTCCTCCCTGGCGGGCCTTGTGCACCCAGGCGGCGGCGAGTTCGGGATCGTCCAGGCGCGCGGGGGAGGCGATGACGGTGGCCCTGCGTCGCGGCGAATCGCCGGTGATCACATCGCCGCCGAGCCACCAGCCGTCCTTGATCAACTGGGCGCGGCGCCGGCGGTAGGCGACCTGCAGGGCATCGCTGCGCACATGCAGCTCATCGGACAGGTCGAACGGAAGCAGCTCCGGACGTTGGGATTCCACCACCGGCCGGTCCTGCAGCAGGATCTTCTCGATGCGCTTGCGGGCGTTGCCGTCGGCCCAGGAGGCGGTGAAGAAGTTGCGGAAGCCGAGAATCTTGATCAGTGTGCGGTCCTGCGAAAGCGGAATGTTGAAGTCGTAGAGCATCAGATCGCCGATCGGCAGCCGCACATGCAGTTTCACGATATTCGGCAGATACCAGGCATTGGTGACGGTGACGTACTCCGGCATCGCCTTGCCGCGAAACAGCAGGCCCCACAGCCCCCTCGGTGGTGGCGGGCTCAGCGGAATATCCGCCTCCGCCGACCAGTCCGTCTGCCGTATCCGGAAATCCGGGATCTGCGGTTTGTCCGGGTTGCCGAACGCGGTGCCGTGCACGAAGGGTGTGTGCGAGGCGTCCACCACGTTCTCGAAGGCGCGTTCGTAGTTGGCGTCGATGACCATCTCGTACTGCACGGCTCGGAACGCCGGATCCTCCCACTGCGGAATCTCCGGAATCGGTGGCCGCTGCGACTCGGGTAGATCGCCGAGGAACGCCCACACCATGCCGTAGCGCTCCACCGCCGGATAGGCGTCCACTCGCGCCTTGCGGGGGATGGCCCGTTCGGGCGCGTTGGCGGGGATGCGCACGCACACGCCGCCGGAGTCGTATTGCCAGCCGTGGTACGGGCAGGTGATGCAGTCCCCGCTCACCGTTCCCAGCGACAGGGCACCGCCGCGGTGCACGCACAGATCCGACAGGCAGACCGGCGCGCCGGATTCGGCGCGATAGAGCACGAAGTCCTGGCCCAGACAGGTCACCCGGCGTGGCGCCCGGCCGACCTTGTCCGCGAATTCCATTGCGTACCAGAAGTTCTTGAGCACCGTGATCTCCTCAGCGCCGCTTCAGCAGCAGTCCGTCGTCGAAACCCGACAGTTCGTCGCGGGCGGTCGCCGAATCCTTCAGGTGGGCGTTCAGGAACAGTGTGGTCAGCCGCGCGAATCGCGGCAGGGCATCGGACTCCGCGGGGCCGTCGAGGAATGCTCGGGCCGCGGTCGGATCGGCGTCGGCGATGCCGAAATGATTGGCGCCGGGCACGATCGCGAGCAGATGCTCACCCTCGGGCAGTGCCTCGGCGAAGGTGCGGGCCACCGGATCCGGCCGATCCTCGCCCTCACCGTAGCGGTCGGCGCTGCCCTGGATCACGCCGTCGTTGCCGCCGACACCCAGCAGCACCGGGCAGCTCACCTGCGCGGGAAGCACCGTACCCGGGTCCCAGCCCAGCATGGTGGCGACCATGGTGTGCGCGCCCCACGCGAAAACCGCTCGCACGGAAGGGAAGTACCGCGCGGACTGCAACACCACGGTGCCGCCCGCCGAATGGCCGCCCAGTGCGACGCGCTCCAGATCGAGTGCGCCGCGCAACGGTGCGGTGGTGTTCAGTTCGGCCAGCGCGTCCAGCACCGCCGGGATGGTCGGGCAGGTGGGCCGGGTGCCGTAGGTGTCGGGTCGCGCGGCCGCCAGATCGACGCCGGGCGTGAGCCCGCGCTGCCCACCGAACAGATCGGCCACCCGATCGAAGGTGACCACCACATAACCGGATTCGGCGATCGCGGTCGCGAATCGGCGATAGCTGTCCTGCCCGACATTGACACCGGACAGGAAAACCACCACCGGATAGGGTGCGCCGGCCGGATCGGGGACGAAGACGCCGGTGAGCCGCTCGGCGTCGTCGCCGGAGGCGACGGCGGGGTAGTAGAGCTTGAGGTGGGCGGTGTCGAAGGGGGCGTCGCCGTCGGTGCGCGCGGACCACCACAGGGAGCGGATCAGGCTCATGGTCACCCCACCGGCCGCGGCAGCACCCGGTCCCCGCCCCAGAGGGCGCGCACCAGTCGCTGGGTGAGTTCGGGGCCGAACATGCGCTCGCCCATGACATTCGCGGGATCGCGTTCGGCGATGTTGCGGCGGATCCGCAGATCCCGGGCCGCGAGGTCGGCGCGCTCGTCGTCGGGTACCGGTTCGGCGGCGTCCACCCATCCCAGCCACTGGTCGACCTTGGCGGTGAGCAGTTCGGCCACGGTGTCGAGATTGGGCCGGGTGGGTGGGAAGGAATAGCAGTAGGCGACCGGTGAGAGGCTGGTGCGGATGAATCCGGTGCGGCTGGTGAACCAGGTGAAGTCGGGGTGGTCCGCCTTGAACGCCAGCCACGGCTCGTCGGCCTCGGCGTAGTAGCGGTCGTAATAGTCGCCGTCGCCCACCAGATCACCACGCGGCACCGCATCCACGTAGAACCAGCCCTGCGGCCACAGCAGCAGCGCCGACGCCAGATGCGGCACCCGTACCTGCGGCCCGAGCCACGCAGTGAGGTGCATGTTCACGAAACCGGTGCGGGGATCGCCGATCCAGGAATGCACCAGCCAGTCGATCTCGGGTCCGGTGTAGGCGGCGAGGCGGCCGGAGGGTCCGGTCGCCGCGTCTCCGTAGGAGTCGAGGTCGGCGGTACTGGGGTCGCGGGTCAGCTCGAACCGACCGGCGATCCTGGCCTGCAGTCCGGCCAGCAGCCGCTGCCATTCCGAAAATGTCTCGGTGACATCGGTTCTGGGGTTCTCGTCGACCATCTGCTCGACATGTCGCACGGTTTCACTCATGGCAGCTCCGGTTCGGTTGTCGCGGTGGCAGGTTCGCGCAGGAGGGCGGACACGGCGGCGGCGGGACGTCCCGCGACCAGATCGGTGCCCCGGGATACGGCTCGGTTCACGGCTTGGGCCGGTCGGACGTCGGCCTGCACCCGGTTCGCGCCGGGCGGGGCGGAGGTCACCTCCGGGGCGCTGATCACCCCGGTGAACGGCCCGCTCCAGGCCGTCCACAAGGTGAAATCCGGGCTCAGCGCGTAGATCGAACCGGCCAGCGCCCCGGTCGAATCCACGGCGGCGGCGACGATGTTGAGCCGATTCTCGGCCGCTCGTTCCGGCAGGCCGAGCCGCGGTTCCCAGGGTTCACCGAGAGCGTGCGGCACTGCCACCACATCGGCGTCCCCGACCGCGGCCAGGCGGAAGGTTTCGGGGAACAGCGCGTCGTCGCCGACCACGAGAGCCAGTCGGCCCCAGGGCATGTCGAAGATTTCGAGGGCATCGCCCAGATCCGACAGCCACGGGTGGCGTTCGGTGCGGTGCAACTGGCGCTGATATCCGGCCACGCCCTCGGCGTTCACCAGCACTCCGACATGCGCGTCACCGTCGCGCAGGGATACCACGACATGCGCCGTCGTCCCCCGCAGCGCCGCCGCCACCTCCGGAACAGACACCGTCGCTGATGTGCGCTCGGCCGACGCCGTGCCGGTCAGCGCCGGCAGCACGATCAATGCGGCGCCGCTGCGGGCGATATCGCCGATGAGGCCGACATCGGCGAGTGCCGCGGCCACGGGGAGGGTCGGCGCACCGGCAGGGGCGCGCCGGGGTGAGATGTCGAGCATCGGGGCGTAGAGGCGGGGGCGGCGAGCGGCGAGCAGATCGGTTCCGTCGGGGCGCCGTTTGTCGTCGGCGAGACCGATATCGATATCCGCCACGACCACCGCCTCACCGCGTGCCGGTGCGCGCGCCACCGTCGTCCCGTCCGGTGCGACGATCTGGCTCTCGCCGGCACCGTGCAACCGATCCGGCGGGACCCCCAGCCGGGCCGCGATCGAGGGCAGCTCCTCGTCGGGTAGCAGCGGGCCGACCTTGTTGGCCGCCACCACCCATACCTTGTTCTCCGCCGCGCGCACCGGAATGTGCAGGCTCGCCTCGTCGGTGGCGAAGGAGTTGAGGCTGTTGAGCAGCAGCTGCGCGCCGCGTATCGCCAGCGACCGGGTCACCTCGCAGATGACGCCCTCCATGCAGGCGTACAGGCCGATGCGGCCCAGCGGGGTGTCGACGATCTCGGAATCGGAGTCACCGGGGTCGAGGTGATCGTTCTCCGCGCCCATCAGAATCTGCTTGTCGGACTGCCCGAGCAGGGCGCCGTCGGGGCCGAACAGCAGGCCGGTGCCGGTGGTGCGGCCGTCCTCGCGGGCCAGCGTCACCCCGATCTTGGTGTACATCCGATGCCGTGCGGCGCGTTCGGCGATCGCGGTCAGGAATCGATCTCCGATCCGGCACGCCATTCGGTGCGCGTGGTCGCGGTCGGCGTACCACGATAGGTGGTTACAGAACTCGGGCAGGACCACCAGGTCCGGCGCGTGCGCTGCGGCGTCGTCGATGAGGCGCAGGCAGGTGGCGAGGTTGACCGCGACATCGGTGCCGGCGGCGAGCTGGACGGCGGCGATTCGCGTCATCAGCGCGCACCTCCTTGTCGAACCCGTTTCGTAGAACGAAACGATGTTTCCAATAGTTGCGATTCTGTACCGGCGCCGCGCATCTGTCCAGTGGACGGTCGAGATTTCTGTCGCAATCCTCACCGGATCGCGAAAATCGGCTGTTTCCATGCCGTTACGTGCTTGTTCTCGCTTGACAGCCGTCGTCGCCGACGGTTCAATATGGCAACTGCGAAACCGTGTTTCTTTCTGCGAAACGCGGGCGGAGGTGAGATATGACGACACCACCGGCGGGAGCGGGGCCCGGGTCCGGAGCCACGCGTGCTGAACTGCCCCCCGCGAGCCGGACCGGAACGTGGCTGCTCGCCATCGCCGCGGCGGCGGCCGGGCCTATGACGGGTATCGAGATCGTCTTGCTGAGCAAACCGCTCGGTGGCGTGGTCGGGCTGCCCGGCGCGGTCGTGGGGTATATCGCCCTGACCGCGGGGGTGCTCGGGGGTCTGACGGTGTTGCCGGGCGTGCGGCTCCGGTTCACCGCATCGAGTCGCCGCACCGGCGCGCTCGCCGTCCTCGGTGGCGTGGGAATACTTGTCGCAGCGCTGTTTTCGTCGATGCCCGCCTTCCTGTGTGGCGTGGTCGTGGCCGGTGTGGCGGCGGGACCGCTGCTCGTCACTGCTCGGGCCGTCGCCGGTGTCCGAGTCTGCTACGCAGCGGAGACGGTCGCGTTGCTCGCGGGTGCCGTGCTGGCCGGCGCGTGCGGCCGGCAACCGGGCGAGGCGCTGTTCGTGGCCGGGAGTGTGGTGATCGCGGCCGGATTGTCGGTGTCGGTGCGGAACGCATCTTTCGGCGGTGTCGCGGGCGGCCTGCGCGTGTCCGGTACCGCGCTGCGCGGCGGGATGGGATATGCGGCAGTCGGATTCGCCCTGGGGGCGACGGTGCTGCCGGCCCTGCACCTGCTGCTGTTTCGCTGGGAGGTGCTCGACGCCGATCAGCCTGCGCGCCTAGCCCTCGCGATGGTGCCGGCGGTGCTCGTGGTCGCCGCGCGCGGATACCGGCTGCGTGCGGTGCCGCCGCTGCTGATTCTCGCCGCCGGCGGCCCGGTGCTGGTGGCGACCGCGCCCGGCGCATGGCAGTCGATGATCGGTGTGGCGGTCACCGTCACGGCAGCGATCCGTTGCCTCTCCGTGCTGGACCACGAACTGCGACAGCGACTTCCGGGTAGCCAACAGTGGTGGAGCGCAGTGACCGGACTCGTCGTCGGGGTCGGTGGGATCTGCGGCCTCGGCGGCGCCGTCGCCTGCGGGCGGCTGTGGGGGACCGGCTCCGCGCTCACCCTGGCCGGCGTGCCGGTGTTGCTGGCCGCGCTGGTGATCGCGCGGACGTCGGCGCCCGGCGGCGGCCGAACCCAGACCGTCGACCGCCGCGCCGATGCAGACGACCGTCCCACCGCCCCTCAGCCCAGCGAGATCGCCGTCGAAGGAGGCGCCCGATGAAACGCGCACTACTACGGGGCGGACTGGGCCTCGCGTTCGCGGCCGCCATCGCGGCACCCGCCGCGGCCGATACGCCCGCCACTCTGCACATCGACGCCGCGACGGACCTGCGGGAGGGGCAGCGAGTCACGGTGGACGGCAGCGGTTTCCAGCCAGGCCTGGCGGCGGTTGCCGTGGGGCTGTGTAAACAGGGCTATACCAACGGGCTGAACGATTGCGATCTCGCCGGCGGCGCCACCTTCGTCAATATCGCCTCCGACGGAACCTTTCCGACGCTCGTGCTCACTCTGCATCCGAAGTTCGAGAACATCGACTGCCTGCGGCAGCAGTGCGTGATCGCGGCCGCGCCGCTGCCCGGTACCGAACCCGCCGGAGTCATCGCCGCCAATTCCGCCGTGACTCCCGTTGTTTTCGCGGGCTCGAGCCTTCCCCCGCCCGCGGCCGTGCCGGTGGCCGGCACGGTGGCGGCGGGCTCCACCGATACGCGCGGCCCGTCCGCGGTGCTGTGGTCGCTGACCGCGGCACTGCTGGTCGTCGTCGCCGCAATCGCCCTCGCCGACCGGCGGCGGCTCTAGGAAATCCAGGAGGAGCACATGTTTCGAACCAGAAACCTGGTGAGCGCGGTATTCGCGGGACTCACCGCTGTCGCGATGTTCGGTGGGGCGCCCGCCCAGGCGGCCACGGTCGCGGTGAGCCAGTCCGGTGGTGTCGCGGTCGGGCAGAGCGTCAGCGTCTCGGTGAGCGGGCTGGCACCCGATCTGGCCTCGGTCGCGGTCGGGCAGTGCACGACGAACATCTCCGGGCCCTCGGACTGCAATCTCGCCGGCTCGCTGCTGGGCACCGCCGACGCGCAGGGTAATTGGGACGCCGGCAGTATCACCCTGGTCGGCTCCGTCGGTGGCGTGGACTGCACGGCGCAGGCGGGCGCGTGCACGATCGCGGTCACCAGCCTGACCGACCCGACCAATATCCTCGCCTCGATTCCCCTCAGCTTCGGATGAGGTCGACACCATGAGACGCAGCATCTTTCGCAGCGCCGCCGGCGCGGCGGTGACGGCCGTCGCGCTGCTGGTGACGGCCCCGCTCGCCGCGGCCGCACCCACCCTGCATCCCACGCCCACCGGCGATGTCACCGTCGGTGAGGTCGTCACCGTCGCCGTGGACGGACTGCCATCCAACCTGGCCCAGGTGGCGGTCGGCCAGTGTAAACCGCAGGTGGTCGCGCCCACCGACTGCAATCTCGGCGCCTCCCTGCTCGGCTCCGCCGACGCGCAGGGGGCCTGGCAGCCCGGAATGCGCGGCAACACCATCACGCTGACCGCGTCGGTCGGTGCGGTGGACTGCACCTCGGCGCCCGGCGCCTGCACCCTGGCCGTCACCAGCCTCACCGACCCCGGCAATATCCTCGCCTCGGTGCCGCTGACGTTCACCCACGCCCCGGCGGTCGCCACGACGGCACCGAAAGCTGCTGCGGCGGACAGTGATTCATCCGACTCGCACACGACGGCGATCGTCGTCGCGATCGTGGTGGTCGTGGTCGTCGTGCTCGCGGTGGCCGGATTGCTGGTGCGGCGACGACGTCGAACCTGACCTCAGCGTGTTCGTCCCTGTGCGGATATCCGTACAGGGACGAATGCGTGTGCCGATCAGGGCGGGTAGGCGCGAGCGGACAGCCCCGCACCGCCGGCGCGGAACGCTGCGGGCAGGTGGGTGACGGTGGTCTGCACGTATTCGCGCAGTCCCTCATCGCCGTATTCCCGGCCGTATCCGCTGCGTTTGGTCCCGCCGAACGGGGCACGCAGTGACATTCCGGTGCGGTTGTGGGTGTTGACGAAGGTGAAGCCGGCTTCCAGTCGCGCGGCGAAGTCGAAGGCGCGCTCCTCGTCGGCCGACCACACCGACGCCGCGAGCCCGAGCGCGGAATCGTTGGCGCGAGCCCGGACTTCGTCCTGCGTGCGGTAGGTGAGCAGCGGTACCGCGGGCCCGAACTGTTCGGTGACCACGAGCGGCGCATCGTCGGGCAGATCCAGGACGAGCACGGGGGCGACGAAATAGCCCTCTCCCACCGGGCCTTTCGCCAGCGGGACCACGCGTCCACGGCTGCCCGCCTCCGCGATCAGTGCTCGAAGTCGTTCCGCGGCGGCGCGCGTCACCATCGGGCCCATGGTGACATCCTCGTCGACCGGATCGCCGACCCGCAGAATCCGCTGGGCCGCAGCGGTATACGCCGCCAGGAACTCCGCCGCGCGGTGTTCGGGCACATAGAGCCGTTTGGCGGCCATGCATACCTGTCCGGAGGTGGCGAACGACGCCAGCACCAGCCGCTCGTAATCGTCCGGAGAGAGCGCGAAATCATCGAGGAAGACCGCCGGATCGTTGCCGCCGAGTTCGAGCACCACCGGCGTCAGCGCTTCCCCCGCCGCGGCGGCGATGCTGCGCCCGGCGCTCTCGCCGCCGGTGAAGGCGACCTTCCCGACCGCGGGATGGGCGATCAGCGTCCGCACCACCTCCGGCCCGCCGTGCACCACGGTGGTCTCCGGCAGCGCCTCGGCGACCGCCGACACCGCCAGCGGCGCCAGCGGTGAGGGCTTGAGCACCACCGTATTTCCGGCGGCCAAGGCGGGACCGAGCTTCACCATCGCCAGAATGATGGGAGCGTTCCACGGTGTGATCGCGGCGATCACACCGAACGGGCGCGGCGTGATCCGCAACCGCCCTTGCGCGTCGTCGATCTCGGTGTCGGCGAAGACCACCGGGGCCCGATCGCAGAGCCAGCGCAGATAGGTGACGGCGAAACCGATTTCGCCCCGGCAGTCGGCGATGGGCTTGCCGGACTCCCGGGCGAGCAGCAGCGCCAGCGCCTCCCGGTCCGCCGCGATGCGGTCGGCGGCGGTGCGGAGTCGGGCCAGCCGTTCGTCCAACGGCCGCCGCGACCAGTCACGGAAACTCCGTTCCGCTTGCCGCACAAGCGCATCCACCTGCTCCGGTGCGGTGACCCGGACGGAACCGACGATCTCGGCGGGACGGGCCGGATTCTCGCGCTCGATCCTCACGCCGTCGGCTCCAGGCTGTCCATCAGGCAGGCGCGGCGCAGATAGGCGCGGGCCGCTGCCGGATCGGCCGCCAATTCCCGCAGACCACGGCGGTATTCGGCATCATGAGTGCGCAAGCTCGTCCAGTTGGACCGGCTCGTGCGCTGCACATGGTCGACCGCCACCCTCCGGCGCTGCCGGACCGCCTGCTCCAGCACCTCGTCGGGAGCGCCCGCCAGCACGTCGGCGAGAGCGGACCCCATCCGCACCGCGTCGTGAATGCCGCTGTTCATCCCCAGCCCACCGAGCGGATTGTTCACGTGCGCGGCATCGCCCATCAACAACACCCGGCCATAGCGGAACCGTGGCGCGACCCGCTCGTGCACGTGATACAGCGAGGCATGCGCGATCCGCCACGACCGGCCGAGGTCGGCTACCCGCGCCAAACGTTCGGGCAGACGGCGCAATTCGAGATCGTCGGCGGTATCCGCGGGCGTCGGCAGCAGCACCCGCCAGTGGTCGGGGGTGCGCAGCAGCACCAGCCACTCGTCGGGGTCGAACACGTAGTTGATCGGGGCGATACCCGGCAGCGCCGCGTCGAGCTGTTCGTCGACCGAGGCGACCAGGAACCGCTCCGGATAGGTGCTGCCCTCGAACTGCGCGCCGACCCCACCCCGGACCGCCGAATGTGCCCCGTCCGCGCCGATCAGCCAGTCACATCGCACCGGCCCGCGCGAGGTGGACACCCGCACGCCGTGGGATCCCGTCTCGACGCCGTCGACGGTATGGCCGAACCGCACGCGCACCGAATCGGGTAGCGCGTCGAGCAGTATCGGGGTGAGTTTGCTCTGCTCACACTGCACCCGGTACGGGAAATCGGTATCACCGGCCAGTACGCCGAGATCGAGGGTGGCCACCGGGTCGCCGCCACGCTCGCGGCACTGAAAGGTGCTCGCTACCAGTCCTTTTCCCAGCAGGGTGTCGACGACGCCGAGATCGCGCAGCATTTCCAGCGTGGGCGGATGGAAGGTCGACGCGCGCGATTCACCCGCCAGTCCCGCACCCTGCTCGAGGACGGTGACCTCGACACCGCGCCGCGCCAGCACCAAGGCGGCGGTGAGCCCCACGGGCCCGGCCCCGGCGATCGCCACCGTGGTCATGACGTGTGCAGGGCGAAGCGCCCCTCGACGCCGACGACCCGTGCGCCGGTGAAGAACTGCAAGGTCTCGGCCGTCCCCTCTTCGCCGAGTCCCGAGATGCCCCAGGCGGGACGCGGGGTCATCGGATGCAGGCTCATGATCGAGGAGCCGTTCACCTTCACCTCACCGGCTCGGATCCGGCGCGCGACCGCGAGCGCGAATTCGGTGTCCGTTCCGCATACATAGCCTTCCAGGCCGTAGGGCACGGCGTTCGCGATGTTCACCACGTCCTCGACGCGGTCGTAGGTGACGACCCCGGCGACCGGGCCGAAGATCTCCTCGTGCGAGTCGCCGTCCAGAAGTGCTGGGGCGCAATAACTTCCCGACGGCGGCAGCACCCCGTACACGTGGTGTTCGCTACCGTCCAGCGCGGCGCGGATCGCGGCCACATGCCGTGAGTGCACGAGCGGGCCCAGATCGGTGCCGAGATCCAGTGGTGGACCGATGGACAGCGTCGCGAGCTGCTTACCGATGGCCTCTGTCAATTCCCCGGCGCGGTCCGCGGGCACGATCAGCCGCCCCAGCGCTCGGCACCATTGCCCGTTGAGGGTGGTGAGCAGTTCGGCGGCCATCCGCGCCGCGGTCTCGGTGTCGGCGTCGGGAAGGACGACCAGGGGATTGTTCCCGCCCAATTCCAGCTGGCACGGCCGCAACAGCGGCGCCGACGCGCCCGCCACAGCGCGCCCGCCCGCCACGCCACCGGTGAACGACACCGCCTTGATCCGGGCATCGGCGGTGAGCCGGGCGCCGGTGCCCGCATCGCCGTGCACCAGCTGGAACATGCCGGCCGGCACCCGTTCGGCGATCGCCTCGGCCAGTATCACCGCACTGTAGGGCGCCAATTCGCTCACCTTCAGGATCACCGGGCAGCCGGCGGCGAGGGCGCCCGCGACCTTGTGCGCGGCCATCGGCGCGGGTGCGTTCCACGGCACCAGGCACAGCGCCGGACCCAGCGGCAGTCGATGCACCTCGACGCCGTCGCGATCCGCGCGCAGTGCGCCGCCCCGAATCTGCGCGGCGGCCAGGCGGAACGAACCGGCGACGATCGCCCCGAGCGGCCGGGTCTGCCGCAGCGGCACCCCGGTCGCGAAGGCGTCCAGTTCGGCGATGCGTTCCAGACGTGGTTCGAGGTCGTCCGCGATCGCCTCGAGGGTTTCGGGCTCGATGCGTCCGGTGGCGTTGTCGGCCACCGCGAGTGCGCGCTCGAGCCGGTCGGCGGTGGTGGCGACGGTACGGCTCACAACCTGCCCGGTGGCCGGATCTTCCAGCGTCCCCGCGAGTTCCTTGCCGGGCATACTCCAGGTGTCGTCGATCAGATCGCGAATCGCGGGCAGGCGCACCGTCATTTCGCGGCCTCCGCCGGCGCGGTGGCGAACAGGTCGTTGGCGCGCGCGTCGGTGACGATGCGGGCCACCTCGAGGAGTCCGCGTTCGGCCGGGAAGGTCATGACCAGCCCCATGGCCAGATCGCGCAGTGCGCGGCCGGCGATACCGTCCATCGACGCCGCCGATGTCCCGCCCGCCTTCAGCGCGCCCAGTGCTACCTGGAAACAAGCCTCGGTGACCGCGCCCTTACCCAGGCGCCACTGCGCGAACACCTCCTGCTTCGGCTTGAACGGCACCTCCGCGGTCTCCACCGCGAGCTGATAGCGCAACCACAGGTACGCGGTCTCCAGCTGGCGGGTCATCTCACCGAACAACACCTGATGCACCGGTGAGGACGCGATCGGCTCGCCGGTATCGGCGAAAGTCTTCGTCGTTGTCGCCGTGAGGATTTCGTCATACACCCGCTGTGCGCATCCGGTGTAGACCGCGGCGATGGCGAGCTGATTGCCGACGAAACTGCCGCGGCTCATGGTCAGCATCTTGGTGAAGGCCCCCGGAACAGCGAGCGCTTCGTCGTCGGGGATGAACACGGTGTCGAGCCGGATGCCGTTGTTGGCGGTCGCGCGCATTCCCAGACCGTCCCACGGCGCCCGCACACTCACCCCATCGGCGGCGCGTGGCACGAAGAAGGTGGCCAGACCCTCCGCGGTGTCGTAACCCTCCAGTTTCGCGGAGGTCAGATAGTAATCGGCGACGCCGGTCGCGCAGCCGAAAGACTTCTCCCCGTGGAGAACCCATCCGCCGTCGACCTTGGTCGCGGTCGTCGCGATGGTGATGTTGGCGGACGAGGTCTTCACCGATTCGGAGGCGAAATTGGCCAGCCACACCCCGTCCGCCATCCGGGTGAGCACCTTCTCGGCGAAGGCGCGCACCACCGGAATCTCCGCCTCGTCGAACAATCCGGCGTCGATCGCCTCCAACGGCAGCAGCCCGCGCGAGGCGCTGGTGTTGTGGAAGAAGTAGGCCAGTGCCGTGGACGGGCAGGCGGTGCCCATGGCGTAGGTGGCGGCGGCGAGATCGCGCAATGTGCCGCCGAGGCCGCCGAATTTCTCCGGAACCACCAGCCCCAGCAATCCGGCGTCGCGGAGCAGCGCGATATGCGAGACCGGGAAGGTGGCGGTGCGGTCGGCCTCCTCGGCCGCCGCACGCAGTGCCGGTAGCACCGATTCGACGCGACGGGCGCGTTCGCGCTCCGCGGCGGTCATCTGTTCGACGAGTCGTTCTCCGATCATCGGGCAATCCCCTCGTGGTAGCAGCGGTCGTGGTAAATGAGCGGTGCGGCCGGGCGCGGCGTGGCCGCATCGTGGACCAGGCCCAGGATGATGGTGTGGTCGCCGGCCGGATAGCATGCCGCGACAACGCAATCCACCCACGCGACCGCATCGGCGAGCACGGCCGCACCGGTGGTCGCGGTCTGCCAGCGTCCGGTCGCGAAGCGGTCACCGGACGCCGGGGCGGAGAATCGGCGGCCGATCTCCTCGTGATCGCTGCCGAGCATGTTGACCGCGAAAACGCCGCTGTCGTGGATCATCCGGCAGGTGGTGCCCTGCGAGGCCACACAGATCGAGACGAGCGGCGGATCGAGCGCCACACTGGTGAAGGAACTGGCGGTCATGCCGTGTCGTCCACCGCCGGCGGCGGGGGTGGTGATCACCACGACCCCGCTCGCCCACTGTGCCAGCACCGTACGGAGATACTGCGAATCCATCTCTACTCCGTTTCGGTAGTGGAAACGCTGTAACGCACAAGGTAACGCCATGGACCTGGTCGCGCAAGGGGAACGAATGGGGATGGTGTTTCCCATGGGGAAATCCGCCGCCTAGACTGGCCGGGTGACCGTTACCGAATCCGACAGTCAGAGCCGGTCCATCGCCGCGGTCGAACGCGCTATGGACGTGCTGCTGCTCTTCGGCCGCAGCGGCCGGCCCGATCTCGGCGTCACCGAGATCGCCAACGAACTCGGCATCACCAAGGCCGCTGTCCACCGCATTCTCACCGCGCTGCGCAGCCGCGACCTGATCACGCTGGAGCCGACCACCCGCCGCTACGCGCTCGGGCATGCCGCGATGGCGCTGGGGCGGGCGTATCTGGCGCGCACCGATCTGCGGGTGATGGCCGGTCCGGAGTTGCGGCGGCTGGCGACGCTGACGGGGGAGACCGCGACCCTGTCCATTCGGCGTGGCGACACGCGCATGTACGTGGACCAGGTGGTGCCGGATCAGGAATTGCGGATGGAAGTGGCGCTGGGACAGCCGTATCCGTTGCATGCCGGCAGCTCCTCGAAGGTGATTCTGGCGCATCTGCGCAAGCAGGAGATCGACGACTATCTCGAACGGCACGAGTTGACCGCGCTCACCGACGCCACGGTGACTTCGCAGCGCAAACTGCGCGCCGAGCTGACCGCGATCCGCAAACGCGGCTACGCGGTATCGCTGGGGGAGCGGCAGGTCGGCGCGGCATCGATCGCCGCGCCGATTCTCGACCACGACGGCGGGGTAGTGGCGGCCATCAGTGTGTGCGGGCCACTGTCGCGCTTCGAGCCGCGCATGGACGAGTGCGTGCCGATGCTGCTCAAGGCATCCGGGGCGCTCTCGACCCAATTGGGCTATTCGGGTTAGAGATTCGCGCCCGGTTTGAACACCCCGAGCGCCGCGGCCCCCAGGACACTGCCCCAGATCACCCAGACATACGGCAGGCAGCCGTTCACGCTACGGCGCAGCACCGACTCGAGGCCCGGGCTCGAACCCTCGGACTGGAGCCGGCCGAAGGCGGGACCGAAGGGGCGCAACGTCATTCGGATTCCGAGGCCCGCGGCCACGGCGGCGGTGTACAGCAGGATCTTCCCGCCCAGCCATCGGGGATCGGTGGTGACGCCGAACGGATCCGCGGCGGCCAGGGTGTAGACCCCGGCGACGGCCGCCGCGGCGATCACCGCGATCCGGATGGTCAGATCGGCGCGATGGACGACGACGATCCGGCCGTGAGTGCGGTGGGCGGTGATCGCCAGCGCCAGCCATCCTGCCGCGAACAACCAGACCAGCACCACGAACCACCACGGAAACAGGGCGATTCCGAACAGGGTGGCCCCGTGTGGATCCAGCGCCATGAGGGTGATGCCGCTCGGCAGGAACAGGATCAGGCAGATCTTCGGCCCCAGATCGAGACCGCTCATGATGGCGAGGGCGGTGGCGCGGGCCGGTGGGGTGCGTTCGGGATCGATGACGAAGCGGCTGGAGTAGAAGACGCCGAGATCACCGCCCAGCCAGAAGACGAACAACACCAGATGCAGCAGGATCCACCAGCCGTGCGGATGCGGGCCCATAGCGTTCCTCACGATCGAGTCGAAAAGTGATGTGACAGTGCATGTTCAGCGCGCGTCGAGTACCGACAGGGCGCCGGCGAGGTCGACGACGTCGGCGTACTTGGCATCCAGATCGAGCAGGTTGGCCTCGTGCAGGCGCGGATCGCGATCACCGCAGGCATCGGCGACCACCAGCGGACGGAAGCCGTGCTGCAGCGCATCGGTGGCGGTGGCGCGCACACAGCCGCTGGTGGTCAGGCCGGTGATCACGACGGTGTCCACGCGCTGCGCGGTGAGGGTCGCAGCCAGCGAGGTGCCGTGGAAGGCACTCGCATACTGTTTGGTGACGACCACCTCACCGGGTTCCGGTGCCGGGGTCTCGAGGAATGCGCCGAGTGGATTACCTTCCTCGAAGGCGTCGAGCGCCGGCACTTTCCGGCGGAACAGGCCGCCGTCCGCGCTGCCGGGGCGATAGTGCACGCGGGTGAAGATGACGGGGTGTGCGGCGGCGCGAGCGTGCGTGACCACCCGGTCCGCGGCCGCCACGGCCGCTTCCACCGGTGCGCGCAGCGGTGAGCCGTCGGTCAGGTACGCCGCGCAGATGTCGACGACCAGCACGGCGGGCCGCTCGCCCGCGCCGAGGCGGGCGGCGAATCCGTGCCGGCGATAGTCCTCGGCGAGGTCGGACATGGGACAACCCTTCAGACGATGCCGTTTTCGGCCAGCCGGCTCAGTTCGTCCGGGCCGATGCCGAGCAGCCGCTCGTATACCTCGGCAGTGTGCTCACCCAGTTCGGGCCCGGTATGGCGCACGCTGCCCGGAGTTTCGCTCAGTTTCGGAAAGACGTTCTGCATGGGAATCTCGCCGAGCTCGGGATGAGCCAGGCGCACGATCGCCTCGCGGGCGGCGAAATGTGGATCGGCGAACATGTCGCGGGCGGTGTAGATGCGTCCGGCGGGCACACCGGCGGCGTGCAGGCGGTCCAGAAGGTCGTTCGTCGGCAGTGTGCGGGTCCACTCGCCGATGATGTCGTCGAGCTCGGCCATGTTCTCCCCGCGCGTCGAATGCGTGGCGAACCGTTCTGTCGGCGCGAGCTCGGGGCGGCCCATGACCTTCACCAGCCGCCCGAACACCGTGTCCTGATTGGCCGCGATGAGGACGAGATCACCGCCGGCGGCGGGATACACATTGCTCGGAGCCACATTGGGCAGCACCGCACCGGTGCGTTCGCGTTGGTACTGCGTGATATCCCATTCGGGCAGCAGCGATTCCATCATCGCCAGCACCGCCTCGTAGATCGCGGAATCCACCAGCTGACCGCGTCCGGTGCGCTCCCGGTGGTGCAGTGCGGCCAGCGTGCCGATGGTCGCGAAGACCGCGGCCAGGGAATCGCCGAGGGAGATACCGGTTCTGGCGGGCGGATGACCGGGATCGCCGGTGGTGTAACGGATTCCGCCCATCGCCTCGCCGATGGAACCGTATCCGGCGCGCGGTGCGTAGGGGCCGGTCTGTCCGTAGCCGGTGACCCGGGTGAGGATCAGCCCGGGATTGCCGGCGCGCAGGGTCTCGAAGTCCAGGCCCCACCGCTCGAGGGTGCCGGGGCGGAAATTCTCGACGACGATATCGGCCTGCGCGATGAGATCGCGGGCCAGCTTCTGTCCCTGCGCCGTGCGCAGATCGCAGGTCACCGACTTCTTGTTGCGTGCCACCACCGGCCACCACAGCGATCGGCCGTAGGGCTTCTCCCGGCCCCACTCCCGCATCGGATCGCCGCGGCCCGGAGATTCGAGTTTGATCACCTCGGCCCCGAAATCGCCCAGTAGCTGACCACAGAACGGGCCCGCCAGCAACTGTCCCATTTCGATGACCCGCAGGTCGGCCAGCGGACCCGCCGCGGCGTGATGGTCTGGCATCGGGCCAACTCCGTTCTGTCGCAGCGCCGCGGGCGGAATCCGGCCGCGCGGTCCCGTGAGAATGGATACAATGTATCCCGTAGCGAAACACTCGGCAAGATCGGGAAACGGAGGAGCCGTGGAGATCACGCTGGTCGACGTCGCGCCGCGGGACGGATTGCAGAACGAGCCGGAGCCGATCGCGACGGCTGACAAGATCGAGCTCGTTCGCCGATCGGTCGATGCCGGACTGCGCCGGATCGAGGCGGTGAGTTTCGTGCATCCCGACCGGGTGCCCCGCATGGCCGACGCCGAAGCGGTGCTGGCCGGTGTACCGCGCGACGACGAAACCTCCTATGCCGGGCTGATTTTCAACGACCGTGGACTCGACCGTGCCCTCGCCGCAGGCGTCGACGAGATCAATGTGGTGGTGGTCGCGACCGATACCTTCAGCCGTCGCAACCAGGGCTGCGACACGGAGGATGGCATTGCCCGCTGGGCGCGGTTGGCGGCCCGCGCCGCCGAGGCCGGACTGTGGCGCACCGTCACCATCGCGGCCGCCTTCGGCTGTCCGTTCGAAGGGGAGGTGCCGGAGTCACGCGTGCTCGACCTCGTCTCCCGAGTCGCCGAATCCCGCCCCGACGAAATCGCGCTGGCCGACACCATCGGCGTCGGCACCCCGGACCGCGTGCGACGCCTGGTCTCCGGCGTGCGCCGCCGGGCGCCCGGGGCCGTGGCTCGCTGCCATTTTCACAACACTCGAAACACCGGCTACGCCAATGCGATAGCGGCGCTCGATGCCGGCGTGCAAGTTCTCGACGCCAGCACCGGCGGTATCGGCGGTTGCCCCTTCGCACCCGCCGCCACCGGCAACATCGCCACCGAGGATCTGCTGTACACCCTCGACCGCATGGGCGTCACCACCGGCGTCCGCATCGAGACGGTCATCGAGACGGCGAACTGGCTCGGCGGGGTCTTGGGCGCGCCGGTGCCCGCCCTGCTCGGCCGAGCCGGAGTCTTCCCCGGCGCACCCGCGGCGTCCTGAGCGGAGTGCTCGAGAACAACGGGGATCTGGCCGGCGCCACAACGGCGTTCATTGTGCCCCCTGCGCCGACCCGATCGTGCGCAGGGGTTCCAGCAGCGGGTCGAGGGTCGCGGCTCCAGCCAGGTTGAAGGCGGTTTCGCTGAGGATGTCCGCTGCCACGGGGGAGAGCGCTCGCTCGGTGTTGAGCCGGAATTTGAGGGCCAATTCCTCCGGGGTGAGCGGATTGCCGGGGCCTCCCCGGTTGGATTCGACGCGTTCGGTGAGGGTGCGGCCGTCGTGCAGGCGCGCGGTGAGGACCGCGGGGAACTGCGTGGGAAAGATGTCGTCGCTGCGGAGATCAGGAACGCAGCGCACCCGAGCGGCCAGGTCCAGGCGGTCGGGGTCGCGGGCGGCGGTGTCGGTGAAATCCTCGTGGAACACCCCGAGTCCACCGCCGCCGGTGAGGGCCGCCGCGATCGTATAAGGCCCGGAAAAGGCGGCGTGATAACCGGATTCGGGACGAGACTTCAGTTCCGGTGGATAGCCGATGGTGCGCAATGCCGCCGCGGGTGCGCCCAATTCCAGTTCCGCGATGTCCTCGGGCCGCACACCCTGCGCGCGCAGGCGCAGTGCCGCGTCGATGCCGGCATGGGTGAAGTGATTGCAGGGGTAGGGCTTGAAGCACACGTCGGGTAGCCGCCACCGGTCGCCGAGCCCGTCGACCAGTGCGCCGGGATCGGCCTGATCGCCGCAGAAGGCGTGCAGCAGACCGAATCTGCCCTCGAAGACCGTCGGGGGGCCGGTGAGCCCGGCGCGTGCCAGCCCCGCCGCGGCCACCGCGGCATGTGCCGCCCATCCACAGTGCACGCGCTTGACGGTGCCACCGGTGCGATTGGCCTCCAGCAGACCCGAGCCCATACTCGCCGCGATCGCCATGGCATGGGCGATGCCGTCCGCCTCGAGACCGGACAGCATCGCCGCGGCCGCCGCACCCCCGACGGCGCCGCAGATGGCGGTCGCATGCAATCCGCGTTCGAAGAACACCGAATTGCGCAGCGTCGCATCGTATCCGGCCATTCCGGCTCGCACCGTGATCTCGATTCCCACGGCCACCGCGTCGAGCAGGGCGGCTCCGCTCGCGTCGCGGGATTCGGCGACCGCGAGCGCCGCGGGTACCACCGACGCCGACGGATGCAGCACCGACGGCAGGTGGGTGTCGTCGAAATCCAGAGCGTGCGCGAGCGTGCCACCCAGCAGTGCGGCGCTGGGCGCCGGATATCCGCCCTCCAGTCCGAGCGCGGTCGCACCGGTGTGGCCACCCCACTCGGTGATCACCGCGCGCACCGCCACCGCGGGCGGGGTGTCCAACGCCGCAATGCTGTTACCGAGCACATCCAGCACTCGGCGCGACGTATCGGCGCGCAATTCGGCTCCGACTCCGGTGACTCGCGCGGCCGCGGCGAAGTCGGCGAGCCGGGCGAGAATCGTCTGTTCGGTCATCGGCTCACCGCCGCGAGCGGGCGCACCGGTGATCCGGTGCCGCCGACAATGCGCAACGGTGCCGCCAAGAAGACGAATTCCGGAAGCTTCTCGGCGGCAAGCTCTTCCAGGGCCAGATGCTCCATGATGTAGATCCCCGACTCCACCAGCAGCACCCGGTGTACCGGCAGCACCCTGTGCCCCGCGCCCGGCCGGACGCATTCGTAGGCGGTGGTGTCGCAGCCGGTGGCCACCACCCCGCGGCCCGCCAGCCAGCGCGCCGCCTCGACCCCCACGCCCGGCACACCGGTGGCCGCACCGAGGTAGGCGTCGCCTTCATCGAACAATCGCGACCATCCCGTCCGGATCAGCGCGACGTCGCCCGGCTGCGGTTCCGATCCGGTCGCCTTCGCCGCCCGCCGCAGATCCTCGACCGTGATCTCGTACCCGCCCGGCAGCGTCGGCACCCCGTGCAGGGCAGCCACGTCGAGCAGCACCCCGCGCCGCAGCAGTCCCGGCAGGTTCTCCGCCCCGAGTTCGTGGAAGAGGCCGCCGCGCTGTGCCCGTGCGGCATCCACCCCGCCGTGCAGCAACCCGTCGTGGCTGACGTGGCTGAGCGCATCGATATGCGTGCCGACATGCCCACCGGTGACGATGATCTCGTTGGCGGCCGAACCACCGTCGGGGCGCGTCATGTCACCGTGGCGGCGGATGAGGGTCATGCGGAAACCGGGGTGATTCGGTGAACACGGCATCCCGGTGAAGAACGGCTGCCCCAATTCGATCAGTCGCACTCCGCCGGAGACCGCCGCCGTCAACGGATCCCGCGCGCTCATCGGATCACCCCCGCTGTACGCAGCCGGGCCAGGTGCGCCTCCCCGACCCCGTAGGAGCCCAGGACCTCCTCGGTATGTGCCCCCAGCGGGGGGCCGGTCCAGCGGATGCGGCCAGGGGTGTCGGAGAGCCGGAACAGCACGTTCTGCATCCGCAGCGCACCGAGTTCCGGATCATCGAGGGTGATGATCGATTCCAGCGCGCGGAACTGCGGGTCGGCGAGGATGTCGGCGGCGGTGTAGATCGGGGCGACCGCCGCCTCGGCCTTCTCGAACGCGCGCACCACCTCATCGGTGTCGCGGTGGGAAATCCATTCCCCGACAGCGGCATCCAGCTCGTCGGCGTGCGCGGCGCGGCCGGTGCCGGTGGCGAACCACGGCTGCTCGATGTAGTCGGGCCGTTCGACCAGGCGCATCACTCGTTCGGCGATCGATTGCGCGCTGGTCGACACCGCGACCCAGCCACCGTCGGCGGTGCGATAGGTATTGCGTGGCGCGTTGTTGGTGGAACGGTTGCCGGTGCGCGGCGCGATCTCCCCGAGCTGATCGTAGGCGAGGATGTGCGGGCCGAGCAGGGTGAGGATCGGCTCGATGATGGCCAGATCGATCTGCTGGCCGCGACCGTCGCGATCGCGGGCCCGCAGTGCGGACATGATCGCGAAAGACGCGGCGAGAGCGGCGATCCCATCGGCCAAGCCGAAGGGCGGCAGCGTGGGTGGGCCGTCGGGTTCGCCGGTCATCGCCGCGAAACCGCTCATCGCCTCCGCCAGGGTGCCGAATCCGGGCCGGCGAGCATACGGCCCCACCTGCCCGAACCCGGTCACCCGCGCCAGGACGAGACCCGGATTGTGTTCCCGCAGTGCGGAATAGCCCAATCCCCACCGTTCCAGGGTGCCGGGCCGGAAGTTCTCGATCACCACGTCGGCGTCGGAGGCCATCCGCCGGAACAACTCCTGCCCCTCGGCCGACCCGAGATACAAGGTCACCGACTTCTTTCCGCGCCCCAGCATCTTCCACCACAGACCGACACCGTCGCGCTGCGCGCCGTGCCCGCGCACCGGATCGCCATCCGGATGTTCGATCTTGATCACCTCGGCGCCGAAGTCGGCGAGCAGCGTCGCCGCGAGCGGGCCCGCGAACAGCGTCGCCGCATCGATGACCCGGATTCCCGACAGTGGTCCCGCCATGACTGAACTCCTCATCGACCAAACGTTTCTCAGAGCGAAACATGCGCAAGCCGCCGTACCGATTGACTACCTGCGAATAGTACTGCGATGATCGCTTCGTTGGTAAGAGTGTTTCGCAGGACGAAACTGGAGAAGGTTGTGGCGGAGATCGAGCTGCTGATCCGGAATGCCCGCGTGGTTCACCCCGATGGCGACGCGGAGGTGCCGGAGCCCGTGGATATCGCCGTCGCCGGGGGAGTGGTCCGCCATATCGCCCGCGACATCGCGGCCGGGCCGGCGACCGAAGTCGTCGATGCCCGCGGGCTGCTGGCGTTTCCGGGGGTGGTCGACGCGCATCAGCACTGGGGCATCTATTCCGACCTGGCCGCGGACACCGAATCGGAGAGCCGGGCGTGTGCGCAGGGCGGGGTGACGACGTCGTTGAGCTATCTGCGCACCGGCCGTTACTATCTCAACCGCGGCGGCCCCTACCGCGACTTCGTCCCCGAGGCGCTCGACCGCATGTCCGGACGCTCGTATGTCGATTTCGGTGTCCACCTGGCGCCGATGACCCGGGAGCACATCGGCGAAATCCCCACGCTGGTAGAGGATTTCGGTATCACGTCGTTCAAGATCTTCATGTTCTACGGTGGTCACGGCTTGCACGGACGCTCCGGCGACCAATCCGAATTCCTGATGATCGGCCCGGACGAACGCTACGACCTGGCGCATTTCGAATTCGTCATGCGCGGGCTCGCCGAGGCCCGGGAACGCTACGGCGATGTCCTCACGCTGTCGCTGCACTGCGAAACCGCCGAAATCATGGCCGCCTACACCGAACTCGTCGAACGCGAGGGCACGCTCAGCGGGCTGCGTGCCTACAGCGCCTCCCGCCCGCCCCATTCGGAAGGACTGGCCATCACGATGGCCGCCTACCTCGCCCACGAAACCGGTTTCCCCAATATCAACCTGCTGCATCTGTCATCGGCGAAAGCGGTGGATGCCGCGTTGCGGATGGCGAAGGCGTTTCCGCACATCGACTTTCGGCGCGAGGTGACCATCGGGCATCTGCTCGCCGACGTCGATACCGCAGACGGTATCGGTGGCAAGGTGAATCCGCCCCTGCGCGAACGTCGCGACGTCGAGGCGCTGTGGCAGCATCTGCTGGCCGGCGATATCGACTGGGTGGTCAGCGATCACGCCTGCTGCCGCGACGAACAGAAGTTCGCCACCGACCGCGCCGACGTCTTCGGCGCCAAATCCGGATTCGGCGGTGCCGAGTACCTCCTGCCCGGCCTGGTGAGCGAGGGAACCAAACGCGGATTGCCCCTGGCCCGGGTCGCGGCCCTCACTGCCACCGAACCCGCCCGTCGCTACGGCCTCACGCGCAAGGGGCGCATCGCACCCGGCTACGACGCCGACGTCGCCCTCGTCGACCTCGGCGCCCGCTGGACCGTCCACGCCGAATCCTCCGAATCAGCCCAGGAATATACGCCTTTCGAAGGATTCGACATGTCTGCCCGCGTCACCGACGTTTTCCTGCGCGGTCGGCGAATACTGCGTGACGGAGCAGTCTGCGGACCGCCGCGCGGTGAGTACCTGCGTCGCGCGGCCCTACCGTGATATCTGCTCGACATTCGCCGATGAATTTCGGGCGCGCACGACGTCTGTCCCGTTATGAGGAGACTGAGCTACGGGATCAGCATGTCCCTGGACGGTTACATCAACGACCGCGACGGCAGCATCGACTGGTCCCATCCGGACGACGAGCTGCACCAGTTCCACAACGACCGGTATCGGGACATCGAGATGTCGCTGCACGGTCGTCGCCTGTACGAGCTGATGGCCGACTACTGGCCGCATGTGCCCGAGGACGCGCCGCCGATCCAGCGTGAATTCGGCAGATTGTGGACGGAGAAGCCGAAGGTCGTCTTCTCGCGGACACTGACCGAGGTGCACTGGAACAGCACGCTGGTCAGCGAGAACGCCGTGGAGGAGGTGCGCAGGCTCAAGGCCGAGGGCGACGGCGTCATGGAGGTCGACGGCGCGAGTCTCGCGGCCTCGCTGATTCCGCACGGGCTCATCGACGAGTATCGAGTGTTCGTCCTGCCCGTGGTGCTCGGCGGCGGTACACCGATGTTTCCCCTGCTGGACAAGCGTATTCCGCTCCGGTTGGCGGAGACGAGGCATTTCGACACGGCGGTGATGCTGCGCTACGTCCTCGACTGAGGTCGGGTCCGGTTCGAGGGCGTCGCCATTGTGCACGTGCTCCGACTCGGGCACAGTTCGGTGCGGCGGTGACGGGGTCGTCCACCGCCGGTTGCTGATCGTTCGAGGCTCGGGTAGCGGAAAGCAGGCGATGCGGTGGGTGTGTACGTGGTGACCGGGGCGGCGTCCGGAATGGGACGGGCCGCGGCGGAGAAGTTGCGCGAGCGGGGCCATACGGTGGTCGGGGTCGATCTGCGGGACGTACAGGTGGTCGCGGATCTGTCGACTCCGGCCGGGCGCCGCACCGCGATCGACGGTGTGCTCGCACAGGTGGACGGGCATCTCGACGGTGCGATCCTGGCCGCGGGAGTGGGGCCGGCGCCCGGTGCGGACCGGCCGCGGGTGATCTTCGAGGTGAACTATCGCGGCGTCGTCGACCTGCTCGACGGCTGGCGCTCGGCGCTGGCGCGCGCGGACGAGGCGAAAGTCGTTGTGTTCGGCAGCAATTCGACGACCACCACGCCGCTGGTGCCGCGCCGGGCGATTCGAGCGCTGCTGGCCGGTGACACCGAGAAGGCGCTGCGAGCGTTGCGGATCTTCGGCAGAAACGCGCCGTCGATCGCGTACGGGACGTCGAAGATCGCGGTGAGTCACTGGGTGCGCCGCCAGGCGACGACCGCGCAGTGGGCCGGGGCGGGGATCCGGCTCAACGCCCTGGCGCCCGGCGCGGTGCTGACGCCGCTGCTGGAGAAGCAGCTCGCGACTGAGGCCGAGGCCAAGAATATCGAGCGGTTCCCGGTTCCGATCGGCGGATTCGGCGATCCGGGCGACCTGGCCGAGTGGGCGGTGTTCATGCTGTCGCCGGCGGCGCGTTTCCTGTGCGGCAGTATCGTTTTCGTCGACGGCGGCAGCGACGCCTACTTCCGTGCCGGCGATTGGCCGCGCGCTGTCCCGCTGCGCAAGCTGCCCGGGTATCTGTGGCGATTCTTCGGCTCGGGACCGCGCTGAACGCTTCGGCCCTCAGACCGCGGCGAGTTCGTGTCGCAGTACCTCGCTCGCGGCGCGTTCCCCCGAGCGAACCGCTCCGTCGACCCACCCGCACATCACGGCCGAGCTCTCGGTTCCGGCCCAGTGGATCCGTCCGCACGGTTCGCGCAGCGCACGGCCGAACCCGGTGAGCACCCCGGTCGGGAGGTGACTGAGCATTCCGCCGCCGGAATAGCGTTCGGCACTCCAGTCCTGCTCGACGTAGTCGACCGGGGAACCGGCTCTGTTCCCGAACCGGGCGACCAGTTCACGCACGATCGCGGTCCTGCGTTCGGTGGCGTCGAGCCGGCCGATCCGTCGTGCGGTGGGCCCCTCCGTGATGACGCACAGCACTCCGGGGCGCGCGGTATCGGTGCAGGCGTCGATGGTGACGGTGGCCGGTGACCCCGGCGCGGCCGACTGACCGGACAATCCGTCGTACCGCCAGAACGGCTCGTCGTAGACGACGGAGGTTTTGATGATCGAGCCACTCGGCACGCGCTGATGCAGCAACGAGCGATCGACCGGCAGCATCGGCTCGTACCGGATCTGCCCGGCGACCGCGAGCGGGACGGCGACGATCGCCCGAGGAGCGCGCAGCGTCGACGCTCCGGCGTGCACGGTCACCCCGGACTCGTCCTGCTCGATGCCGTGCACCGGATGTGACAGGTGAATGGAGTCGCCGACCTGGTCGGCCATCGCACCGTAGATCGCGCCCATGCCGCCCACGGGCCGCGAGTCCTGGGCGCCGCCGCGGACGCTGAACATGAAGTTCGGCCCGCCCCCGGACGCCATCTGATACAGCGCGAACAGCATGGACACTTCCGAGGCGGCGGAGGTATAGCTGCCCGCGATGGCGGTCTCGAGCAGATCGTGGGCGGTCTTCGACCGGATGCGAGTCAGCCATTGCGCCACCGTGATCCGATCCCATTTCTCGGCCTTGCGGGCATCCCACGGCGCGTCGAGCGGGATCGACTTGCACAGGTAGGCGAGCTCGGCGAAGCCGGCGCCGAGGTTGATGGCGGCCCACGGACTCATCGTCCACGGGATCGTGCCGGTGTAGCGGTACTGCTCGCCGTCGACGACCATCATCGCCTCGCCGTCGGTGTACTGCCGGTAGCTCCCGATCCCGAATTCGGCCATCAGGGCACGGATGCGGTCCTGTCCGGGCCCGATCCAGGCGCCGCCGCGGTCGATCCAGCAGCCGTCCGTGCGCACCTCGGTGAACGTGCGCCCGCCGAGCCGGTCGCGTGCTTCGAGCAGCGCCACCGATCGACCCGCTTGCTCGAGTCGCAGTGCTGCGGTCAACCCGGCGAATCCGCCACCGATCACGCAACAGTCCACGTCTGTCATCGAGAGCCGCCTTCGTGTCGACGTTCTCCGGGCCACTGTCGGGCCGCGGCACCGCTCGCATCCACGATTTCGCCGCTACGAACCACTTCGGTCGGATCGACATCTCAGGTGGGCAATTTTATAGCAAACACCGATGGTGGCGGACCGGAAATCCGGTACCTATCGGCCGGTCGAGACGGCCGCCGGCGATCCGTCGCGGGGAACGAACGCGACGCGCCTGCCCGAGATCCGTAGCCGCAGACCGGCGGCACGGGCGAGGACGACACCGATCAGCGCCGCCGATGCCGCCGAGACCGCCCCGCACGCGAACAGCCCGAGGCGGGGGCCGAACTCCTCGGTGAGCCATCCCACGATCGGGCCGCCGATAGGGGTGCCGCCGGTGAAGACCATCATGTAGAGCGACATCACCCGCCCCCGCATGGCGGGGTCGGTCTCCAGTTGCACCATCGAGTTGCCGGACGTGTTGAAGGTGAGTCCGAGCAGACCCACCACCGCGAGCAGGACGGTGAACAGCCAGAAGTCCGGTGCGAAGGCGGTGACCGCCTCGAGGACTCCGAAGCCGACCGCGGTGGCCACCAGCATCCGCATTCGAACCCGCCCGCGGCGACTGGCCAGCAGCGCACCCGCGAGCGAACCCACAGCCAGTGCGGTGTTGAGCAATCCGTACTTACCGGCGTCGACATCGAAGACGTGATAGGCGAAGCCCGACAGCACGGTGGGGAAGTTGTAGCCGAAGGTGCCGATGAAGCCCACCATGACGATCGGCCAGAGCAGTTGCGGATGTGCGCTCACATAGCGGAGACCGTCGCGCAGTTGGCCTTTCCGGCGGGGCAGGCGCGGCACCGGTGTCAGCTCGGACGGTCGCATGGCCAGCAGACCGGCGATGACGGCGGCGAAGGAGCAGGCGTTGATCGCGAAGGCCCAGCCGGACCCTACGGCGGCGATCAACGCTCCGGCGACCGCTGGCCCGACCAGTCGCGCGGCCTGGAAATTCGCGGAGTTCAGGCTGACGGCATTGCGCAGTCGCTGCCGGCCGACGATCTCCGGGACGAACGACTGACGGGTCGGGTTGTCGACCACGGTCACCATGCCCAGCAGCAGCGCCAGCAGGTAGACGTGCCACACCTCGACCGTGCCGGTCAGTGTCAGGACCGCGAGTACCGCGGCGAGCACGCCCATGGTGGCCTGGGTGAGCACCAGCAGCCCCCGCTTGGGAAAGCGGTCGGCGATGACGCCGCCGTAGAGACCGAACAGCAGCATCGGCAGGAACTGCATGGCGGTGGTGATGCCGACGGCGAACGAGCTACCGGTGAGGCCGAGCACCAGCCAGTCCTGCGCGATCCGCTGCATCCACGTGCCGGTATTCGAAACCACCTGACCCGCGAAGTAGTAGCGGTAGTTCGGGACGGTGAGGGAGGCGAACATCCCGCCCGTGCGTTCCGGCGGTGCCGGGGCGGGCAGATCGGGCGGAAGCGAATCGGGGGTGGTGGTCTGGTAGTCGTCGGTGCGGATCGCGGTCACAACGGCCTTTCCTGCGTTCAGCTCCTTGTTCGGTGAGAGCAGCGTTGGTTGCTGCGGATGGGCCGGGGGTGAATGCGTCGTGACGCCGGGTGGGGCCCCGATCGGCCGAACGGGTCACGACCGCCGATCCACGTTGCTTAGCCTATCTAATCAATTATACGGCACGGGGTCCCGCTACCGGCCGGCGATTTCTGTGCGGTTGGCGACACGATCCGTGCTCCACAATCAGAGTTCGCTGCGGCTCGAGGCGCGCTTGCTGTTCGAACCGGGTGTGATGGTCGCCAGCGTGCCCTATCAGTTGCGCTCCTCGCGAAACCGCAAGCCGCCCACCGTCACACCGAGCCCCGGGCAGATCCGCCGCGGAATCGTCGCCCCCTGATTCGTGACCTCCGTCGCGATCAGCGATCGGCGCGGGCGGTGACGGCGTCGACATCGACGAGCAGATGGCGTGGCCCCCGGAAGATCTGGCTGCGCCGATACGGTGGCGGATCGACCACCAGTCGTGGGGTCGCCACGCGGCGCAGGAAGATCTCCAGCGCGAGATTGACTTCCAGTCGGGCCAGCGGGCCGCCCGGACAGGTGTGAATGCCACTGCCCCAACCGAAATGCTCGTTGTCGGAACGCTGGAGGTCGAATCGGTTCGGGTCGGCGAATCGGTTCGGGTCGCGGTTGGCGGCGGCGTAGACCAGATGCACCGCGGCCCCTTCCGGGATGACGGTGCCGGCGATCTCGATATCGGCGGTGACGCTGCGGCTGGGGAAGAACTGTACCGCCGCCTGCAACCGCTGGACCTCTTCGATCGCGCGGGGGATCAGCTCCGGTCGATCGCGTACCTGCTCATAGGAGCCGGGGTTGCGCAGGAGCGTCATCACACAGTTGGCGATGGTGTTGACCGTCGAGTCGTGGCCGGCGATCAACAGCAGCACCGCATTGGCCAATACCTCCTCGGCCGGCATCGGGCCGTCGGGGCCGTCGTCGTGCAGTAGTCGCGACAGCAAACCCGGCTCGGGCTCGTGCTGGAGCTGTTCGATCAGGTCCGCCAGATATCGCGTGAGGGCGTCCCGGCCGGCGTGGGCCTTGCCGGCGCGAATTCTGCCGTCTTCGGTATCCGCATCCGGCCCCAGATCGGTGCCGGTGAGCATGTCGTAGATCCAGGCGTGGAACCGGGGCTCGTCCGCGAGCGGGATGCCGAGGATCGTGGAGATCACCGTCACCGGCACCGGATAGGCGTACTCGTCGACCACGTCCAGCCGCGTCTTGCCGCTTGCCTCGAAGTCGTCGAGCAGCTTGTCGCACAACCGGACGATGACGGGTTCCATGCCGGGGATGACGTGCGGGGAGTGCGGTGGGCCGAAGTGTCGCATCACCTGCCGGCGGGCCCGATCGTGTGCGGGAGGATCCGAGGCGATGATGCTTTGCGGGCGAGTGCGCGGCGGCGGTGTGCTCGCCGCGCCGGTGCCCGCCAGCGGATTGCCCAGCGGGCTGCGGCTGATATCGGAGCTGACCCGGGGGTCGTGCGCCAGGGTCAGCAGTTCCTGATATCCGGTCACCACGTACAGGTTGTCGGCGACACGCGCGACCGGGGTCCGGCGCAGCTGGTCGAAGTACGGGTACGGGTCGGCGCGGTGTTCGTATTTCATCGCCTCGGCCCAGGCGGTCGCCGCGGTCATAATGCCTCCTGGCTCAGTGGAACTCGGCGCCTCGTGAGGTGGGGTCGTGGCCGGTGAGCACCACGTCGGGAATGCCGGTCGGCACGCGCGGGTCGGGAAAGCGCGACGGTATGGGCGCCGGATCTGCGGCTCGGTCGTAGCCCGGCGGTGGCGGCGGAAACGGCGCCGAACGTTCGATCATCGCCGCGTAGTAGGGGAGCCATTTGCCATGGTCGAACGTGACCGCGCCGACGATGCGACCGCGCCGGCCGTAGACGGCGGCGAACCGAAAGTCCTCGGGACAGCCTTGGGTGAACGCGATCTCGTCGCCGAACGAGCAGACCCCCACCCCTTTGATGTTCACCCCGAATTGGGCCGACCAGAACGACGGCAGCGGCAGATGCGGTCGCCGTTCGGTCTCGAGGCTGATCATGTTGTTCGCGGCGACCTGCGCACCGCACACCGCGTTGTCCCAATGCTCCATCGAGATGAACTGATACTCGTACAGCACGTGCGGCTGCCGGGCGACATCCCCGGCCACGAAGATGTTGTCGGTCACCACCCCGTTGATGTCGAAGGCACGACAGCCCGCATCACATCCGACGCCCCAGAAACCGGCGGCCAGCCCGGCACCCTGCAACCATTCGACATTGCGGATCGACCCCAGCGACGCGACCACCACATCGACGTCCAGTGTGGTTCCGTCCGAGAGGCAGGCTCGGCGCACCCGACCCTCGGAGTCACCGTCGAGGGACCGGACGGACACACCGGTGCGCAGGTCGACCCCCGCGCCGCGCTGCATCCGCGCGGCGATATCGCCGATCACCCCGCCGAGCGGGCCGATCAGTGGTCCGCCGCCGCGTTCGGCGACGGTCACCGGCACGCCGCGCTCGCGGCACACCGAGGCCAGTTCCGAGCCGATGAATCCCGAGCCGACGACCAGGACGCGCTTCGGATTCGCATTCAGCGCGGCCTGGAGCCCCGCCGCGTCTTCACGGGTGCGCACCGTGAACACTCCGCGCAGCGCGCCCTCGGCGGGGTTCGGCCACGGCCGGGCACGGACGCCGGTGGCGATGAGCAACCGGTCGTAGGGCACCGTGTCGCCGGTGGCCAGCAGGACCCGCCGGTTCACTCGGTCCAGACCGGTCGCGGCCACTCCCAGCCGCCATTGCGCGTCGACGGCCCGCATCCGCGGAAGTGCGGTGTGATCGGCGCCGACCCACCCCTGCAGGACCTGTTTGGACAGCGGCGGACGGTCGTACGGTTCGTGCGGCTCGTCGCCGATGAGGGTCAGGCTTCCGTGAAAGCCTCTCTCCCGCAACGCTTCCGCCGCGCGCAGTCCGGCCAGCGAGGCGCCCACGATGACGATGCGGCCTTCCGCCCGGAATGTTTCGACCAGGTCCGCCATCAGCGAGGCGGTCCTCATGTCGCGGGCTCCGCCTCGTCGGGAGTGTGGGTTTCCACCAGGATGGCCTGGACCGGACACGACGCCGCCGCGCGCAGGACCCGGCGGCGCTGCTCGTCGTCCGGGTTGGGGTCGTAGGTCAGCGCCTCCTCGCCCAGTAATCGCAGCACTTGCGGTGCCAGCGGAACGCACTGCGCGTATCCCTGACACTTGTTCAGATCGACCACGATGCGCATGCCCTCAGCTCCTCGTCCGAACCCGTGCGGGCACCTCACCAAGGATTCGTAGCGGCCGGGCCGGCGGGTTATCGCCGTCGGCGAGGTGCTGCCGAGCGGGGTGGCGCCGCACGCATATGGTCGCGCACCGGAGACAGCAGATCGGCCAGCGCCGTGGTGTCCTCGCGCGACAACGGCTCGAAGAGTTGCTGGTTGACGACCTCGGTGTGGCCGGGCAGCACCTCGGCGAGCAGCGCCCGGCCGGCATCGGTGATCGTGACCGTGACGCCGCGCTCGTCGTCCGCGGAGGGTGCGCGCGTGACCAGGCCCGCCTTTTCGAGCAGACCTGCCTGATAGGTCAATCCGCTGCGGCTGTAGACGACGCCGTCGGCCAGGTCGGTCATGCGCTCACTGCCGGTGGGGGAGTCGAGGCCGAGTCGCGCCAGCAGCTGGAACTGTACGTAGCTCAGATCGCCGGCGTCTCGCAGCTGTTGCTCGACCGCATGCCGCAGCAGACCGGCCACCTCCATGAGGGCGAAGTACGCGCCCAGTTGGGCGGCGTCCAGAGGCCGCGGGGTGTCGGACATGGCACGACTGTACCACTTGCTTCGATTTCGAAACTCTTGCTTCGAATTCAAAGCACTGCTACCGTTGCGGAGTGCTTCGAGTTCGAAGCACATCACATCGAGAGTGAGGCCCCACGATGAAGGCGATCCGATTTCACGAGTACGGCGATCCCGACGTTCTTCGCTACGAAGACGTCGACCTGCCCGTTCCCGGGCCCGCGCAGGTGCGGGTGCGCGTCGCGGCGACCTCGTTCAACGCCGTCGACGGCAATATTCGCGCGGGGTTCATGCAGGGCCCGATGCCGCTGACCCTGCCGCACATCCCCGGCCTGGATGTCGCGGGAACCGTCGACGCACTCGGCGAGGGCGTGGCGGAGTGGGCGGTCGGTGAGCGGGTCATCGGCTTCCTGCCGTTCACCGACGACGGTGCCGCGGCGGAGTACGTCCTCGTGCCCGCGGAGATTCTGGCGGCGGCGCCGGCGAGTATTCCGCTCGCCGATGCGGCCGCGCTGCCGGTGGTCGGTCTCACCGCGTGGCAGGCGCTGTTCGACCACGCGGAACTGAAGCCCGGCCAGCGGATTCTGATCAGCGGCGCCGGCGGGGCCGTGGGTGGTTATGCGCTACAGCTGGCCAAGGCGGCCGGCGCCTACGTGATCGCCACCGGCAGCCCCCGCAGCCGCGAGCGCGTCGCGGCGCGGGGCGCCGACGAGGTCGTCGACCACACCACCACGGAGGTGGCCGCCGCGGTGACCGAGCCGGTCGACGTGCTGCTCAACCTCGCGCCGATCAGCCCGGCCGAGTACGCGGCGCTGGCCGGACTGGTCCGCGACGGCGGCGTCGTGGTCGGCACCACCGTGTGGATGCCCGCCCCGGCGGACGAGGCACGCGGGGTGCGTGCGGTTGATGTCTACGTCCGTAGCGATGCGCGGCAATTGGCGGAACTCGTTGCGCGCGTGGAGCTTCGCGAGCTGATCGTGGACGTCGACGAGCGTGCGCCGCTGACCGAGCTGGCTTCGGTGCACACCCGGGCGGCCGCAGGGACGCTGCCGGGCAAGGTCGTCGTCGTTGCGGCCACGGACTGATCGCTGCCGGCGGGGTGCCCGGACGCCCCGCTCGCGGAGACCGGACTACTTGCGGGCGACGCCCGCGTAGGCCGACACCTGCGCGTCCATCTTCTTCGGCGGGGCCATGCCGTCGGGGCGCCAGCGGTGGGGCACCTCGATACCCGGCTCGACCAGGTCCATACCGTCGAAGAACCGGGCGAACTCGTCGCGGCTGCGGACCTGGCACGGCAGACCGCTGCGGCGGTAGATCTCGACCACGGTGCCGATCGCCGCCGGATCGAAGTCCGGGGTGACGTGTGTCATCACCAGGTACGAGCCGGGGACGAACCGGTCCATCAACGTCTCGATGATGCCGTAGGCGCCCTGCTCGTCGGGCACGAAGTGCATCAGCGCGTTGAGGCTGACCGCGACCGGCCGGGTCAGGTCCAATGTCTCGTGCAAACCGGGCGCATCGAGAATGTCCTGGGGTGTGGTGACGTCGGCGGAGAGGTAATTGGTGCGTCCCTCCGGGGAACTGATCATCAACGCTCGGGCGTGGACGAGCACGATCGGGTCGTTGTCGACGTAGACCACCCGTGCGTCGGGGGCGACCTCCTGGGCCACCTGATGCAGATTCGGCTCGGTCGGGATACCCGTTCCGATATCGAGGAATTGGCGAATCCCCGCGTGTGCCAGGAATCGTGTCACGCGGTGGATGAAGGCCCTGTTCTGCTGCGCGGCCGTCCGCACTCCGGGCCAGGTCGCCACGACCTTTTCGGCCGCTTCCGCATCCGCGCTGTAGTGGTCCTGGCCGCCGAGGTAGTAGTCGTACATGCGGGCGGTGTGGGGCTGGTTCTGTCGCAGATCGACAGGGGCGCCGGAGTCCACGGTCGCAGTCCTTTCCGAGACGAAGTGGCCCTGGCGAAATGCGGTGCGCCGGGTCGAACGTGTTGCGGGCAACGGGAATCGGCAACCCGGCCGATTCCCGCACGCCGGGTGAGTCTACCGGGCACCCTCGGCACAGACCTTGGTTCTTTGACGATCTTGCTCGGGCACGCACGGCGGCGAGGAAAACGCCTGGCCGGCGCGGGCGTGGTAAGCATGTCGAGTGAGTGTGCGTGAGAAGAACAACGTGGTAGTCGTCGGATCGGCGGACAGGCCGACGGTGCTGCTCGCGCACGGGTTCGGCTGTGACCAGAACATGTGGCGCCTCGTCACTCCGATTCTGGCGCGGCGTTTCCGAGTGGTGCTGTTCGATCATGTCGGCTCGGGCCGCTCGGACGTCTCGGCGTGGTCGGCCGAGCGGTACGGCGACCTGCACGCGTATGCCGAGGACATCGTCGATATCTGTGCCGAGCTGAAGCTGCGGGACGTGGTGCTGGTCGGCCATTCGGTGGCGGCGACGATCGCGGTGCTGGCGGCGAATCGGGCGCCGGAGTGGTTCGCGAAGCTGGTGCTGGTGACGCCGTCACCGCGGTATATCGACGAGGGTGACTACCGTGGCGGATTCAGCCACGCCGACATCGAGGAATTGCTCGACGCGCTCGAGGCCAACTATCTGGGCTGGTCGGCATCCATGGCTCCGGTGATCATGGGCAATCCGGACCGGCCCGAATTGGGTGCCGAGCTGACGGAGAGTTTCTGCCGCATGGATCCCGACATCGCTCGGGTTTTCGCGCGCGCGACCTTTCTGTCCGACAATCGCGCCGACCTGCGGCAGGTGAGTGTGCCGACGCTGATACTGGAAACCGCGCAGGATCCGATCGCCCCGCGCGAGGTGGGCCGATTCGTCCGCGACCAGATCGCGGGAAGTGAACTGGTCACTCTCGACGCCACCGGGCACTGCCCACAACTGAGCGCCCCCGAACTCACCGCCTCCGCCATCGAAGCGTTCGCAGACCAGTCCTCGATGAGCCGCTGATGATGTGCCCGCAGGGTGAGGCGGACCATCGCGACGGCGAGCGGTCGCCGAACGCCGACCCTGTGTTCTCGGCGATGCTGGAAGACAGCGCCGAGGACCTCTACGACCACGCACCCTGCGGCTACCTGTCCACCCTCATGGACGGCACGATCGCGAAAATCAACAGCACCCTGGTGGGCTGGCTGGGCTACGAGCAATCCGAGCTGATCGGGCGCCGCACCTTCACCGATCTTCTCGCGGTGGGCGCGCGCATCTACTACGAGACCCATATGGCGCCGATGCTGGCCATGCACGGTCAAGTCAACGGCCTCGCGCTCGATCTGCGGTGCGCCGACGGAACCAGGCTGCCGGTGCTGGTGACATCGGTGGTGAAATGCGGTTCCGACGGCACCGCGCAACTGATCCGCACCACGATCTTCGATGCCCGCGAACGCCGCGCCTACGAGCAGGAACTCCTGCGCGCTCGCCAGGCCGCCGAGCGGGAACGCGAACGGGCCCTCACCCTGGCCGCGACCTTGCAGCGCAGCCTGTTGCCGTCCGAACTGCCGGCGGTGCCGGGAATGCAGGTCGCCGCCTACTACCATCCGGCATCCGTCGACGAGGTCGGCGGCGACTTCTACGACATGTTTCCGCTCACACCCGACACCTGGGGTTTCTTCCTCGGCGACGTCTGCGGTAAGGGCGCCGAGGCCGCGGTGATGACGTCCTCGGCGCGGTATACGATGCGCGCCGCGGCGGTCTACGCCCCGGACCCGCAGGCTGTGCTGGCACATCTCAATACGGTGCTGTGCCGCGAATTCCACACCGGCACACCACGTTTCTGCACCGTGGTCTACGGCTCCATGCGGCCGACCCCCACCGGCGCCACGCTCACCCTGGCCGCCGGCGGACATCCACCCCCGGTGGTGATCCGCGCGGACGGCACCACCGAGGTGATCGAGACGCCGGGCGGCATGCTGGTCGGGGCGCTTCCCGAGGCCGTATTCGCCGCCCGTGCAGTGCATCTCGGTCCCGGCGACACGGTCCTGCTCTACAGTGACGGCCTCACCGAGGCTCGCGTCCGTGGCCGCGAGCGCCTCGGCGAGGAACGGCTCTACGAGTTCATCGACACCCTCGGCCCGGTCGCCGCGCCCGCTCTGGTCACCGCGCTGACCGGGATGCTCGCCGGGTTCGATGGCGTCGACGACGACACCGCGCTGCTCGCCTTCGGCGTCCCACCGACTCGGTCGGCGTAGACGTAATCCGTTGAGGCATACCAGTTTCGGCGCAGCGGTCTCGGCTACTTGCCGCTGAAGACCGGGAACTTGCCGGCGTCGCCGTAATCCCGGAACTGTTCCATGTTCCGCAGCGTGTGCATGTCGTCGTCGGAGATCACGAAATCGACCTGAGCGTTGCTTCGCATATGTTCCGGATTCGCCGTTTTCGGCAGCGGGAGAGTGCCGAGCTGCAGCGTGTAGCGGATGCACAGCTGGGGTACGGTCACTCCGTAGCGGTCCGCCATCGCGGCGATGTCCTGGTTGTTCAGTATCTCCCCGTGGGCGATGGGGGAGTAGGCCTGCACGAGGATGTCCTTGCTCTCGCAGTAGGCGATGAGGTCTGCCGGGGTGTTTCCGACGTGGACGAGCAGTTGATTCACCTGGGGTGCGACGGTGCAGGCCGCGAGGATGTTGTCGAGGTCGTGCTGTTCGAAGTTGGAGACGCCGATGGAGCGGAGCTTGCCCGCCCGATACGCGTCTTCGAGCGCGCGCCACGCCTCCCGATTGCCGTCCGCGTAGTCTCCGCCGCGGAAATCGGCCCAGGGTTGCGGACTGTGGATCAGCATGAGGTCGATGTGGTCGAGCCCCATCGTGGCGAGGGAACCATCGATGGCGGCGGCCGCGTCGGCGTAGTTCTTGATCTCCGCCGCCAGTTTGCTGGACACGAACAGCTCGTCTCGCGCGACGCCGCTGGTGCGGATCCCTTCGCCGACGCCCCGTTCGTTCCCGTACGCCTGCGCGGTGTCGATGTTGCGGTATCCGATGCCGACGGCATCGACCACCGCCCGGGCGGCCTTGTCGTCGTCGATGAACCAGGTGCCCAGGCCCAGCTTGGGCGTCCGCACCCCGTTGGACAGCGTGTACGTCTCGTTCAGAACCATCGATTCCACTCCTTCGGTCGTCGGATCGGTTGCGGGATAGTGGTTTTCATTCCTCGAAGACCTTTTTCGCAACGGTCATGGCGCTCATCGCGTTGGGCCAGCCGGTGTAGAAGGCCAGATGAGTGATCGCTTCTTTGAGTTCGGCCTCGGTGACGCCGTTGCGGCGGGCGTAGTCGAGGTGGAAGATCAGCTGTTCGGACTTGCCCATCGCGGTCAGCGCGGCGACGGTGATCAGGCTGCGATCACGTGTCGACAGACCCTCGCGTTCCCATACCTCGTCGAACAGGACCTTATCGGTGTAGTGGGCCAGGCCGGGCGCGAAATCGCCGAATGCGCGTTGTCCGCCGGTCCAGCCGGTGCTGTATTCCTCGGGCATTGCGGTGTCCTTTCGTCGGGGTCGAATTCGGGCGTGTGGGCCGGTGGACCGGGCGGGCGGGTTCGCGGACCGATCCGTACCGGTGGCCGGGGTCTGGTTGCGGGTGATCGACACGGTCACGCATCCAGGAAACCGCTGTCTTCGCGCGGGTGGGAGGTCGCGTCAGAGGGGGTGGAAATTCAACCTCCCATCCCGGTGGGCGCCTCGTACCGTGGATTGCGTGGACAACCGCACCGAGATCAGAGATTTCCTGGCAACCCGCCGGGCCAAGATCACTCCCGAGCAGGTGGGTCTTCCCGCGGGCGGTCGGCGGCGGGTCCCCGGGCTGCGGCGTGAAGAGGTCGCAGTCCTGGCCGGGGTCAGTACCGACTGGTACATCCGTCTCGAAAAGGGACACATTCGCGGGGTGTCCGACGACGTTCTCGATGCGGTGGCTCGGGCGCTGCGGCTCACCGAAGCCGAACGCGAACACCTGTTCAACCTCGCTCGCACGGCCAGACCCGCGCGCACGCCGCGTCGGCGCGCCAAGGCTCAGGTCCCGCCCAGCGTGCAGCGGGTGCTCGACTCGATGGTCGGTGCCGCCGCCTTCGTGCGTAACGGCCGCCTCGATATCGTGGCGAGCAACCGGCTCGGCCGAGCCCTTTACGCGCCGGTGCTCGACAACCCGGCCCACCGCGCCAACATCGCCCGCTTCGATTTCCTCGACCGCCGCGCCGGCGACTACTACCCCGACCACGACGGCGCCCTGGGGATCGCGGTCGCGCTGCTGCGCGCCGAGACCGGACGCAATCCGCACGATCCCGATCTCACCGAACTCATCGGCGAACTGGCAACGCGCAGTGAGGCTTTCCGCACCCGATGGGCCACGCACGACGTGCGGATCCACCGCGGCGGGATCAAGACGTTCAACCATCCCGTCGTCGGTCGTCTCGAACTGTCCTATGACTCCATGGAACTCGTCGCGGCGCCGGGGCTGGTGCTGACCGCCTACACCCCGGAACCCGCCACGTCGTCCGCCGATGCCCTCGCCCTGCTCGCCGCCTGGGCCGCGACCCAGGACGCCCCGGCGCCGACGGATCCGTCGGGCCACCACATCTGAGCCGTGACGCCCTCAGCCGTACGCCGATTCGACCTAAGGAGCCGACCGTGGAACTGATCGATCCCGCCCCCACCTCCAAAGCGCCCGCATCGCTGTTCACCGGCGATGTCTACGTCAACCCCATCAAGACGAAGGCCGAGCCCTCACGGCTCATCGCGAGCACCGTGCGCTTCACTCCCGGGGCACGCACCCATTGGCACTCCCACGCGCTCGGCCAAACGCTGTTCTGCACCGACGGTGCCGGACTGGTGGTCGATCGGAAGGGCACCGTCATCCGGCTCACCCCGGGCGACACGGTATGGACGCCGCCCGGTGAGGAGCACTGGCACGGCGCCGGCGTCGACTGCATGATGTGTCACATCGCCATGCTGGAGGGCACCGCGGACGGCGACGGCACCACCTGGCTCGAGCCCGTCACCGACGAGGAATACGCCCGGGCCGACAAAGCCTGACGGCGGACCCGGGACCGCGCGGCACAGGGCGGCACGCGGTGAACGGCTCCGCAATTGGATGCAACCTGTTCTAATCGGGGTGTCCGGGCCGGAACCCGGACCGTATCGACGTCGAGCGGAGTGAGATCGTGCCCCTAGCTCTGACCGCGGATCAGGCGGCGCTGGCGCAGGCCGTCAGCGGATTCGCCGACCGCCACCACACCCGTGAATACACCCGCAAGCACACCGATCGGCTCGCCGCCGGAGAACTGCCCACCTTCTGGGCGGACCTGGTCGCGCTGGGACTGCCCGGTGTACATCTGCCGGAGGAGGTGGGCGGGCAGGGCGGAACGCTCGACGAGATGGCGGTGGTGCTCGCCGAATCCGGACGGGCGCTGCTACCCGGCCCGTTACTGCCTTCGGTGATCACGAGCGCCATCGTCGCGTCGGCGGAACCGGTTGCGGCGGTGCGTGATACGTTGCGGCGTTTCGCCGAGGGCGGGACCGGCGCGACGGTGGACGCGGGGCACGGGGTGCGGTTCGGCGATGGCGGCGCGAGCGGTGAGACCGGCCCGGTGCTCGGCGCCGCCGCGGCCGACGTGCTGCTGGTGGCCGCGGCCGACGGCGACCGCACCCGCTGGTTGCTGGTGGAACGAGACGCCCAGGGCGTGCAGATCGAGGCGTGTGCCGGATCGGATCTGGGCCGCGACCTCGCCGTCGTCCGCTTGCGCGAGGTCGCCGGAATCGAACTCGCCGGCATCGACACCGGCTATGCCGAGGCGGTCGCCACCGCGTTCATGGCCGCCGAAGCCGCCGGAGTGATCCGCTGGTGTTCGGACACGGCCACCGAATACATCAAGGCGCGCAAGCAGTTCGGTCGTCCCGTCGGTTCCTTTCAGGCCGTGCAGCACCGTGCCGCGCAACTGCTGATCACCAGTGAGCTCGCCACCTCGGCGGCCTGGGACGCGGTGCGCGGTCTCGCCGACGAACCGGCGCAGCGCACGCACGCCGCGGCCGGCGCCGCGCTCACCACCCTCGGCAATGCCGTGCACGCGGCCGTGGAATGTCTGTGCCTGCACGGCGCGATCGGTTTCACCTGGGAGCACGATCTGCACCTGTACTGGCGGCGGGCCATGTCCCTGGCCGGGTTCGGCGGCTCCGCGGAGAGCTGGGAACGCCGGCTCGGCGAGGTGGCGCTCGATGGTCCGCGCACGTTCGCGGTGCCGCTGCCGGAGACCGATTCCTCGTTCCGCGCATGGGTGTCGGAGATTCTGGATCGCGCCGCGGCCCTGGACAACCCGACTCCCGGCAAGATCGGTGACCACGACGCCACCAATACCGGTCCTCGCCGCACGCTGCTCGCCGACTCCGGCCTGGTCTCGCCGCCGATGCCGAAACCGTGGGGGATCGAGGCGGGCCCGCTGGAACAGCTGATCCTGCAGGACGAATACGACCGGCACGCAATCGCGCAGCCCTCCATGGGAATCGGCCAGTGGGTGGTGCCGATCGTGCTGCAGCGCGGCACCCCCGAACAGCTCGCCCGGCTGGCCGCGCCGGCACTACGGGGCGAACAGATCTGGTGTCAGCTGATGAGTGAACCGGAAGCGGGTTCGGATGTGGCGTCGCTGAGCCTGCGTGCCACCAGGGACGGCGACGGCTGGCGGCTCAACGGCCAGAAGATCTGGACCACCCTGGCACATCGCTGCGACTGGGGACTGCTGCTGGCCCGCACCGATCCCGAGGCCGAACGTCATCGCGGCCTGACCATGTTCCTGGTCGATATGCACGGTGCGGGGGTGACGGTCCGCCCGATCACCCAGTCCAGCGGTCAGGCCGAATTCAACGAGGTGTTCTTCGACGACGCCTTCGTTCCCGACGACATGGTCCTCGGCGAAGTCGGGCAGGGCTGGGCGTTGACGTTGGAAACCCTTGCCCAGGAACGACTTTTCATCGGCGGAGTCCGCGACCCGGGACACAACTCCCGCATCGTGGGCATCATCGAACGTGCCGAGTTCGCGGGCAGCCGTGAGAACGCCCTGCGGGTGCTGGGCCGGATCAGTGCGCGCGGCGCCGCCATCTCGGCGATGAATCTGCGCGAGACCATTCGGCGCCTCGGCGGTCACGGAATCGGCCCGGCCACCAGTATGTCCAAGGCCGCGGCCTCGATGTTGCACACCGACGCCGCGGCCGCCGCTCTCGAACTCATCGGCCCCGCCGCGGCGCTGAACGAGAAGGACTGTGAGGTGGTCTTCCACGAACTCGACATCCCGAGCTGGGTGATCGGCGGCGGGACCCTGGAAATCCAGCTCAATACCATCGCCACCCTGGTCATGGGTTTGCCGCGGAAATAGCGCGGGACCGTCGCGCCGCCGGAACCGCGTTGCCCGCAGCCGTATCGAACTGCGGGACAACGGGTTTCAGTTGCGGACGAAGGTGATCGGCAGCCCGTCCTTCGGGTAGGGCAGCGAGTGATAATCCAGGGGCGGGACGTAGGCGGGGTCCACCCGCCAGTGGTAGTCGCGCAGCAGGCGGTGCATGATCGACTTCACTTCCACTCCGCCGAAATGCATGCCGATACATTTGTGCGCGCCACCGCCGAAGGGCTCCCACGCGAAGCGATGCGATTTGTCCTCGCGGCGTTCGGGGCCGAAGCGGTCGGGATCGAAGGTGTGCGGGTCGGTCCAGTACTGCGGCATCAGGTGGGTGAACTGGATTCCGATGACGACATCGGTGCCGGCCGGAATCCGAACCCCTTGGATCACAGTGTCTTTCACCGCGTAGCGGACCAGGACCGGGACCGGGGCGCGCAGTCGCAGCGCCTCGCGCATCACCAGATCGATGGACTCCAGCCGCTCGAGTTCGGCCATCGACGGTGCCGGGCCCAGCGCCGATGCCTCACTGCGGCATCGCTCCTGCCATTGCGGATGCTGTCCCAGATACTGCAGGATCGTGGAGGTGGTGATGGTGGAGGTGTCGTGGGCGGCCATCATCAGGAAGATCATGTGGTTGACCACGTCGTCGTCGCTGAAGCGGGCGCCGTCCTCGTCTTCGATGTGGCACAGCACCGAGAAGATGTCGTCGGTCTGTTCGGCGCGTTTCGCGGGCAGATAGTGGCGCAGAAAGTCTTCGAGGACTTTTCGGCCGCGATAGGCCTTGCCCCAGCGGGTGAACGGCACGTTGCCGCGTACGATTCCGGCCGCGGCCTGCACGCATGCGATGAACGCCTTGTTGATCCGGTCCATCTCTGCCGGTGTGGTGTCCGCGGCGCCGCCCATGAACAGATCGGCGGCGATATCGAGGGTGAGTTGCTTGAGTTTCCAGTAGGCGGGGAAGGATTCGCTCTCGTCCCAGTGCGCGACACCCTGTTCGATCGCCGGATGCAGCCGCTCGGTATAGGCCTGCAGGCGAGGACGGGTGAACGCCTGCTGCATGATCCGCCGATGCCGCTTGTGCTCGTCGAAGTCGATCAGCATGAGCCCGCCGTGGAAGAACGGGCCGACCAGTCGCGACCAGGCGGGCTCGTTGGCCAGCGCCCCGTCCTTGTTCAGCAGCGCTTCCCCGCAGGCGTCGGGACCGAGCAGCAGGGCCGCGGTCCGGCCGAGCGAATACATCGGGGCGACGGACCCGTAGTGATCCCATTCCCGCTGGAACAGTGCCAGCGGGTCCTGGGCGTATTGCAGCAGTTGCCCGAGCACCGGGTAGCCGCGATCCTCGCGCCGCTGGGTCGGGAGAGGCCTGGTCTCCAGGGCGTCAGCCGTCATCGCACACCTCGTCTCTGTGATGCCGCTCACGTCACAGCCTGATTCAGGAAGGGCGTCCTGTCAACCTTGACCGTGAAGTCGCTGTGGCATGCTGGGGCCATGGCCGTGCAATCAGGGGTCTATCGCGGAGCGACCGCCGCCGAACGGGCCACCGAACGCCGGTCGCGTCTGCTGGACGCGGGTCTCACGGTGTGGGCCGACGCCGGAACCCGGACGACGATGACCGCGGTCTGCGCCGAAGCCGGACTCAGCGAGCGCTACTTCTACGAGAGTTTCACCGGACTCGACGCCCTGCTCGAATCCGTCCTGAACCAGATCGCCGTCGAAATCGAGGACAACAGCCGCAGCGCCGCCGAAGCCGCCGGAGACGATCCGGAAGCGCGCATGCGGGCATCGATCGGCGCGTTCGTGCGGCTGCTGGTCGAGGATCCGCGCAAGGGCCGGGTCGCGATCGTCGAATCGGTGGCATTTCCGCACTTGCGCAGGCGCCGTACGGAATTGCTGCGGCACCTGGCGCACGAGTCGGCCCTCGAAGTACGAACGTGGCTCGGCGATTCCGGCCGCAGCCGGACCGCCGACGAAACCTCCGGTCTGCTGTTCATCGGCGGTATGGCCGAACTGGTCACCGCGTGGCTCGACGGCGCCATCGAGGTGAGTGCCGAGGAGATGGTCGAGGCCGCGTGCCGGGCACTGCGCGGTCTCTATCGCTGAATGCCGGTGGTGAGAATGGTCGCGAGTTCGCGGTAGGCGTCGGCGTCGTCGAGGCCGGTTTCGGCGCGGACGCCGCCCTGCTGGATGCGCACCATCATGGTCGCGGCGAGGTCGGCGGCGAAAGCGGCGTGGACTTCCCGGAATTCGCCGGCGGCGACGCCGTCGTCGACGAGTTCGTGGACTCGTCTCGCGGCGAGGCGGGTGTTCTGCTCGTATACCTCTCGGGCCGGTGCGAAGGCGTCCAGGTCGGTCATGAACTGCTGGGATGCGGCGCCGAGGACGGTTCCGACAGCCGACAGGTAGGCGATGATGCGTTCCCGGGCCCCGGTGGTGGTGGCGATGCGCTGCTCGACATCGTCGGTGGCGCGCCGGAAGAAGTGCACGGTGGCGGCACGGACCAGCTGTTCTTTACTGCCGGCCAGCGTGTAGAGCGTGCTCTTGGAACACCGCAGCCGCGAGGCGATCTCGTCGAGGGTCAGATGCGCGAAGCCCTCGGTCAGGAAGAGGTCGACCAGCGCGTCGAACAGTTCGGTACGCCGCCGTGTGCCGAAACCGCCACGAGTCGTCTGCGTCATGCCTGAATAGTACTCAAACGAGTCTTGCAGTACTGTCCGCCGGACAGTACTCTGGCCGATAACCGAGTACTGCCATGCGTGGCCGAGAGGGAGGATGCCGTGGCTGTCGATCGATTGCTGCCCACCGACGAGGCGCACGAGCTGATCCAGCTCACCCGTGACATCGCGGACAAGGCGCTCGCGCCGATCGTCGATGAGCACGAGCGGTCGGAGTCGTATCCGAGCGGTGTGTTCGCCACGCTCGGCGAGGCGGGGTTGCTGAGTCTGCCGTATCCGCAGGAGTGGGGCGGTGGCGGTCAGCCCTACGAGGTGTATCTGCAGGTGCTCGAGGAGATCGCGGCGCGCTGGGCGGCGGTCGCGGTCGCGGTGAGCGTGCACAGCCTCGCGTGTCATCCGCTGATGATGTTCGGGACCGAGGAACAGCAACGCCGGTGGCTGCCGGAGATGCTGGGCGGCACGACAATCGGTGCCTACAGCCTGTCCGAGCCGCAAGCCGGATCGGACGCGGCGGCGGTGGCGTGCAAGGCCGTGCCCGCCGACGGCGGGTATCGGCTCAACGGCACCAAGGCATGGATCACCCACGGTGGTGTAGCCGATTTCTACAACGTCTTCGCGCGGACCGGTGAAGGGTCGCGCGGGATTTCGTGTTTCCTGGTGCCGAAGGACCTCGAGGGGCTGAGTTTCGGCAAGCCCGAGGAAAAGATGGGCCTGCACGCGGTGCCGACGACCACCGCGCATTACGACGACGCGTTCCTGCCCGCGCAGCGGCGGATCGGCGCCGAGGGGCAAGGTCTGCAGATCGCTTTGAGCGCATTGGATTCCGGGCGCCTCGGGATCGCCGCGGTGGCAACGGGTCTGGCGCAGGCCGCCCTCGACGAGGCGGTCGGTTACGCCAAGGAGCGCAGCGCCTTCGGTAAGAAGATCATCGATCATCAGGGCCTGGGTTTCCTGCTCGCCGATATGGCCGCCGCCGTCGACTCGGCCCGGGCCACCTACCTCGACACCGCGCGGCGTCGCGATGCCGGATTGCCCTATTCGCGGCAGGCCTCGGTCGCCAAGCTGGTGGCCACCGATGCCGCGATGAAGGTGACCACCGATGCGGTGCAGGTCTTCGGCGGCTACGGCTACACCCGGGACTTCCGCGTCGAGCGGTACATGCGGGAAGCCAAGATCACCCAGATCTTCGAGGGCACCAACCAGATTCAGCGTCTGGTGATCAGCCGCTCGCTCGCGAAGTAGTCTCGCCGGGGGACGCGGCCGACCCCTTGCGCGGCGCCTTCACCACGCGGCGCTGAGGATCGCCTGAAAATGGCAGCGCGGCCGGGACCTATCACGACGCGGTGCGCGCTCGACGGCACGTGCGACCACGGAGCGCCGACTGCGACGATGATCGGATCATGATCAGGCCGAGAGTGATCCTCAGCCGGGCTATGGAGGCAGGGCTCGTAGTGGTGGGGCTGGCCGTGTTGTGGGCCGGCACGCCGAACGACTGGCTCGTGGTCTGGGATGTATTGGCGGCCGTGTACGTCGGGATCTGGGCGGTGCGGCTGCTGCGGAACCGGCGCGAGGAGAATCCTCAGGAATGGCTCGCCGAGGTTCAGGGCAACTGGGCGGCGTTGCTGGCGATCGGGTTGGCCAGTGCCGTCGGGCTGGTCGCAGTCGTATCGATGATCGCGGACGTCGATGAGAAATTCGGGGCATCCGCGAAAGCCGTTGCGGCCGTTGCGGCACTGCTGGCCTGGTTTCTCCTGCACCTGGGCTTCGCCGAACAGTATGCGCGAACTTACTACGCGCTGCTGCCGGACCGCGCGCTGTCGTTCCCGGGTTCGGGGCAACCGAACCTTCTGGATTTCGCCTACTTCGCCTTCACCATCGGGGTTTCCTTCGCGGTCTCCGACGTCGAGACCCACCACCGTGACATCCGCGTCCAGGTTCTGGTGCATTCGGTGCTCGGCTTCTTCTACAACGCCGCGGTCATCGGAGTCGCGGTCGGGGTGGTGACCGGTGGGCGGTGACTACCCCGACCGCACGAATCTCAGCGCCGAAGCAGAGCGTGTTGCCGCCGAAATCCTCGACCGCTTCGATTCCTGAGGTCCTGCGGCCTTAAGACGCCGGCCAGATCCCCCGCAACCGCGCGGCGGCGACCGTGCTCTGGCGTAGTCCCGCTTCGTAGGCGGGGCGCAGAGCGGCCGGGTCGAAGACGTCCGCACCTGTGGCGGCGATGGCTTGCGCGTCTGGAGAAATGGAAACCATTGTGGCCGAGGCGAGTTCGTCGTCGGTGTCGGCTCGTGGGTAGAGGTGGGCGCCGGGTTCCGGATCACGATCGTCTCGGCGCCGGCCGCCAGGTCGGCATTGATCGGGGAGCGTACGCCGCCGTCGGCGTAGTGGCCGCCGTCGATCGGGATCGGCGGGAAGACTCCCGGCACCGCCGTGCTCGCCGCGACCGCCTCGGCCACGGACGCTGCGTCGGTTCGGGTCCACGCGCGCAGGACGCCGGATTCGGCGTCGACCGATGTGATGACCAGATCGCAGTCCGGCCAGTGCGGCATCGCCAGCAGGGCGTCCATTCGCGCGACATGTTCGGCGGCGTCGGCGGGGACGGCCGGGGTGGATTCCTGCCCCGGCGCGGGCGAGGTGAGCAAGCGGGCGACGTCGCCGCCGTCGGCGAGTACCGCGGCGACGACCGCGCCGGGTAGTCGGGACCGCTGGATGGTCCCGGTAGAGCGGGTTGTGCGGGATAGTTGCCGGAGTACGCTGAGTGGGTCGGCCTTCGATGAATCGGCCTCTCGATGAATCGAGACAACTCATGCACGAGCTGGCAATCGCGCAGGGGATCGTGAGCGGCGCGTGTGAACACGCTGCCGGGCGGCGGGTGTACCGCGTGACCGTTGCGATCGGGATGCTCTGCGCGGTGGTCCCGGATGCCCTGCACTTCTGTTTCGGCCTCGCGGCCGAAGGCACCCTCGCCGAGGGCGCCGACCTCGTCGTCGAGGAAATTCCGGGCCGGGCGCGCTGCCGCACCTGCGGCGCCGAATTCGGTCTGCCCGATCTGATCCCGCTGTGCGCCTGCGGCAGCGCCGACGTCGACATCCGCGCCGGGCGGGAGCTGCGAATCCGCTCCATGGAGGTGAGTGAGACATGTGCGCAACCTGCGGATGCGGCGGCGACGACACCCAGGCGGTGATCACCGGCCCGCACGAGCACGACCATCCGCACGACGGCGATCACGGGCACGAGCACGGGCACGATCACGGCGACGCACACCCGCACGACCATTCCCACCCGCACGAGCATGGCGGTTCGCCGACCGAGACGGTGACTCTGGAACAGAAGGTGCTGGCCAAGAACGACCAACTGGCACAGGAGAATCGGCGCTGGCTGGCCGAGCGGGGCATCCTCGCGCTGAACCTCACCAGTTCCCCGGGCGCGGGCAAGACGACACTGCTCGAACGCACCATCCGGGAATGCCCGGACATGCCGGTCGCGGTCGTCGAGGGCGATCAGGAGACCCTGCTGGACGCGCGGCGGATCGAATCCACCGGGTGCCCCGTGGTGCAGATCAACACCGGCGCCGGCTGTCATCTCGACGCGCAGATGACCCGCGGCGCGCTCGACTCGCTGGACCCGGCGCGCGAGAGCGTGGTCCTGATCGAGAACGTCGGCAATCTGGTGTGCCCCGCCCTGTTCGACCTCGGCGAGCGCGCGAAAGTCGTCATCGTCTCGGTGACCGAGGGGACCGACAAGCCGTTGAAGTATCCCCACATGTTCGCCGCGGCCGGCCTCGTACTGATCAACAAGATCGACCTGCTGCCCTATGTCGACTTCGATCTCGCCACCTGCACGCGCTACATCCACGCGATAAATTCGGGCGTCGCGGTCTTCCCGGTGTCGGCGGCCACCGGCGCGGGCCTGGCCCACTGGTACGGCTGGCTGGCCGAACAGCGAGGAGCGGGCACGGCCGCACCCATTGAGGTTCATTTGGCGCAAGACTAAGCTCGGTGTGGTCTGTATCACAGATTGAGACGGCTTCGAGCCGGATCGGCCAGCCCCCGCCCGGCTCGGGAAGGCGGCGCTCATGCCAACCCAGGAAGCAGTTCGGGCCGAAGAGACGCTGATACACGTCCTGTGGATCAACGCGGGCCTCAGTTGTGACGGCGATTCGGTGGCGTTGACTGCCGCCACCCAGCCCAGTGTCGAGGAAATCGCTCTCGGAGCGCTTCCCGGCCTGCCCAAGATCGCCGTACATTGGCCGCTGATCGATTTCGAATGCGGTCCGAACGGGGGAGCCGACGACTTCCTCGAATGGTTCTTCAAGGCCGACCGCGGCGAACTGGAACCCTTCGTTCTGGTGGTCGAAGGTTCGATCCCGAACGAACAATTGCACGGCGACGGTTACTGGTGCGGTTTCGGCAACAACCCGGCGACGAATCAGCCGATGACCACCAGTGAATGGCTCGACCGGCTGGCGCCCAAGGCCACCGCGATCGTGGCGGCCGGCACCTGCGCCACCTACGGCGGCATTCACGCGATGGCGGGCAACCCCACCGGAGCGATGGGGGTTCCGGATTATCTCGGCTGGGACTGGAAGTCCAAGGCAGATATTCCGATCGTCTGTGTGCCCGGATGCCCGATCCAGCCGGACAATCTCTCCGAGACGCTGACGTATCTGCTGTACATGGCTACCGGTCAGGCGCCGATGATTCCGCTCGACGAAGCGCTGCGACCGAAATGGCTGTTCGGTGCCACCGTGCACGAGGGCTGCGATCGCGCCGGATACTACGAACAAGGTGATTTCGCCGAGGAGTACGGCTCGCCGAAGTGCATCGTGAAATTGGGCTGCTGGGGCCCGGTCGTGAAGTGCAATGTGCCCAAACGCGGTTGGCTCAACGGCGTCGGAGGGTGCCCGAACGTCGGCGGTATCTGCATCGGCTGCACCATGCCGGGATTCCCGGACAAATTCATGCCGTTCATGGACGAACCGCCCGGTGGGAAGATCTCGTCCACCGCGTCGGGGTTGTACGGATCGGTGATCCGCAGCCTGCGCCACATCACCGGCCGCACGGTCGACAAGGAGCCGCACTGGCGGCACAAGGGGGAGAAACTCGATACGGGCGCGACTCGCACCTGGTAGGAGGATCTCGCGATGACACAGATCATCCCGGAGGCGTCGCACAAGAAGATCGAGCCGGATTCGCTCGTCGAAATGGCGTGGGACCCGATCACCCGGATCGTGGGCAGCCTCGGTATCTATACGAAAATCGATTTCGAGAACCGGGAAGTGGTCGAATGCCACAGCACGTCGTCCATCTTCCGTGGCTATTCGATATTCATGCGCGGCAAGGATCCGCGCGATGCGCACTTCATCACCAGTCGCATCTGCGGAATCTGCGGTGACAACCACGCCACCTGTTCGTGCTACTGCCAGAACATGGCCTACGGCGTGAAGCCGCCGCATCTGGGCGAGTGGATCGTCAATCTCGGCGAGGCCGCGGAATACATGTTCGACCACAACATCTTCCAGGAGAATCTGGTCGGGGTGGACTTCTGCGAGAAGATGATCGCCGAGACCAATCCGAGCGTTCTCGACGCCGCCCGCAAGGCCGAGGCGCCACACGCCGCGATGCACGGCTATCGCACCGTCGGCGACATCATGGAAGCGCTCAATCCCTTCACCGGCGAGTTCTATCGCGAGGCGCTACAGGTGAGCCGGTATACGCGAGAGATGTTCTGCCTCATGGAAGGCCGGCACGTTCATCCCTCGACGCTGTATCCCGGCGGCGTCGGCACGGTCGCCACGGTCCAATTGATGACCGATTACATGTCACGGCTGATGCGCTACGTCGAATTCATGAAGAAGGTCGTGCCGATGCACGACGACCTGTTCGACTTCTTCTACACCGCGGTGCCCGGATACGAGCGGGTCGGGCTGCGGCGCACCCTGCTGGGATGCTGGGGCTCGTTCCAGGATCCGGAGGTCTGCAATTTCGAGTACAAGGATATGGAGGACTGGGGCCGGCGGATGTTCGTGACGCCGGGTGTGGTGGTGGACGGCAAACTCGTCACCACCTCGCTGCTCGACATCAATCTCGGCATCCGAATCCTGTTGGGCAGTTCGTATTACGACGACTGGACCGATCAGGAGATGTTCGTGAAGACCGATCCCCTGGGCAATCCGGTGGACCGGCGCCATCCGTGGAATCAGCACACCAATCCGAAGCCGCAGAAACGCGACCTCGACGACAAGTACAGCTGGGTGATGTCACCGCGCTGGTTCGACGGCAAGGACCACCTGGCCCTCGACACCGGCGGCGGCCCGCTGGCCCGGTTGTGGTCGACGGCGCTGGCCGGTCTGGTCGACATCGGCTACGTGCGCTCGACCGGGCACAGCGTGCAGATCAACCTGCCCAAGACGGCGCTGAAAGGGCCGGTCGAACTCGAGTGGAAGATTCCGGAGTACGGCAGCAACACCATCGAACGTGATCGTGCCCGCACCTACTTCCAGGCCTACGCGGCGGCCTGCGCATTGCATTTCGCCGAGAAGGCGCTCACGGAGATCCGGGCCGGGCGAACCAAGACATGGGAGCATTTCGACGTGCCGGACGAGGGCATCGGCTGCGGGTTCACCGAGGCCGTGCGCGGCGTGCTGTCGCATCACATGGTGATCCGCGACGGCAAGATCGCCAACTACCACCCCTATCCGCCGACGCCGTGGAATGCCAACCCGCGCGACAGCTTCGGCACACCGGGGCCCTACGAGGACGCGGTACAGGGACAGCCGATCTTCGAGGAGAACGACCGCGAGCACTTCAAGGGCATCGACATCATGCGCACGGTGCGAAGCTTCGATCCCTGCCTGCCCTGCGGTGTGCACATGTACCTCGGGAAGGGCACGACCCTGGACCTGGTGCATTCACCGGCGCAGATATCGACCGTCGGATAACCGGAGATCCGGTCCCGGCGACAGGAGGAGGCGATATCCACGCGTCCTGACGGTGAGTCCGCGGCGACGGTCGGCGACGACCGGTGGCGCAGCGCGGGTGATCGCATCGAGACTCTGCTCGATGCCAGTTCCGCGGGTGGTGCGGTGGCCCGGGAACGGGCCGAGGCGCTGGTCGGCGAGGTGGTCGATCTGTACGGCGCCGGACTGCGGCGCATCCTCGCCGTCCTCGACGACGCCACGGTGCAGCGACTGCTCGCCGACGATCTGGTCGCCAGCCTGCTGCTGGTGCACGGTCTGCATCCCCACGACGTGCGGACCCGGGTCGCCGGCGCGCTCGACAGCGTGCGGCCGTATCTGGGATCGCACGGCGGCGATGTGCGATTGCTCGAGGTCACCGAGGAGGCGGTGGTCCGGCTGGAGCTGACCGGAAGCTGCCGCAGTTGCCCGTCGTCCTCGGTGACACTGGAATTGGCGGTGGAGGACGCCGTGCGCGCGGCCGCACCGGAGATCACCGCGATCGAAGTGGTCGCCGCCGAGGCGGCCGCCGACACGGCGGTGATCGCCCCGGAGACGCTGTTCGCGCACGTGCGCTCCGGCGGAAACTGGATCGGCGCACCGGAATTGGCGGATTTGGCCGCCGGTGAGGTCGGCGGCTTCGCTTTGGGCGGGCTGACGGTACTCGCCTGCCGGGCCGGCGACGAGATCTACGTCTACCGCGATCACTGCCCGAACTGTGACCGGTCGCTGGCCGGCGCGGTTCTGCACCGCGGGGTCCACGGCGACCCGGTGCTGCGCTGTCCCGGGTGCCGCGCCCATTTCGACATCGTCCACGCCGGTGCCCGGCTCGACGGGAGCGGACATCTCGAGCCGCTGCCGGTTCTGGTGCGCGACGGCGAACTGTCGGTGGCGATTCCGGTGGGGGTGGGCGGATGAACCCGACCGTGCGCGCACTGCGCCGCCTCGCGGCCGAACGCCCTCCGGCACCGGTGGCGGGGGAGCGGTGCGAGATGTGCGCCGAACCCGTCGGCGCGGCGCACCAGCACGTCGTCGACACCGAGAGCCGGCACATGTTGTGCGTGTGCCGGGGTTGCTATCTGCTGTTCACCGATCGGGCGGCGGCACTGCGTTACCGGGCGGTCCCGCAGCGGTACGTCTCGTTCCCCGATTTCCGGATGAGCCTGCCGGAATGGGACGGCCTCGAGATTCCGGTCGGACTGGCCTTCTTCTTCCACAGCTCGGCGGCCGGGCGCACCGTCGCGTTCTATCCGGGACCGGCCGGTGCCACCGAATCCGAACTGCCCCTGGATAATTGGCACGCGTTCACCGAGTCACATCCGGAATTCGGCGACGTCGCCGACGATGTCGAGGCCCTGCTGATCCAGGTCCCCGAACGCGACGCCGGCGCGGCACGCTGCCTGCTGCTGCCGATCGACGCCTGCTACGAGTTCGTGGGCCGGATCCGTTTGCTGTGGCGCGGTTTCGACGGAGGTTCGGATGTGCGCGACTACATAGCGCGATTCTTCGCCGAGATGACGGCGCGGGCCCGGCCATTCGACCCGGGCGACATGGGGGAGGCGCCGTGAGCCCCGCCTACGCCACCACCTTCGCGGTGCTCGGGATGAAGCCCGAACCGTACGCGGTCACTCCGATCCTGTCCGCGCGGATCGGAATCGCCTCCGTCGGTGACGAACCCGTCCACGCCATCGCATTGCGCGCCCAGGTGCGCATCGAGCCGAACCGCCGGTCCTACACCGAGGCCGAGAGCGCGGGACTGCTGGATCTGTTCGGCCCGCGCGACCGCTGGGACCACACCCAGCGCTCGTTTCTCTGGATGCACTGCGCCACAACGGTTCCCGGCTTCACCGGCGGCGCGGAGGTGGATCTGCCGATGCCGTGCACATACGACCTCGAGGTGGCCGGATCGAAGTACCTGCACGCGTTGCGCGAGGGTGAGGTGCCGCTGGTGTTCCTGTTCAGCGGGACCGTATTCATCCGCGGCAGTAACGGTTTCGCGGTGCAGCAGATCCCCTGGGATCGCGACGACCGCTACCGGATGCCGGTCTCGGTGTGGCGGGAGCTGATGGCGGCCCACTTCCCGGCCACGGGCTGGCTGCGGCTGCACGAGGACACCCTGGCCGCGCTCACGGCCTACAAGGGGGAGCACGGCCTGCTCGGCTTCGACGAGACGGTCGCACGGTTGCTCGCGGGCGCACAGGAGTCGGCGTGAGTACCGCGCGATCGAGCCGAGAACGAGCCCGCGCGGTCGCCGACGCGGTGCTCTACGAGGGCTATCTGCTCTATCCGTACCGGGCCGACGCACGAAAAAATCAGTGCCGCTGGCAATTCGGCGTCCTCGGCCCTGCCGGCGTGCACTCGTCCGGACTGGGGGAGGAGTCCGAACTCACCGGGCAGATGCCGATGGTCCCGGACGGCGACCCGGCCCTGCGGTTCACGCTCCGATTTCTGCAACTGCAGCATCGCGGTGTGCACGACGCGGACGGCGCACCCGTCGCGGAGACGACCGTCGCGGGCGATACCTGGCCCGATTGGGACGAGGCCGTCGAACGGGAGGTCACCGTCGGACCGTGTGCCCCGGCCGCCCTGACGGTGCCGTTCGAGATTCCGGGAGGCCGCGACACCGAACCCCTCGCCGAACCGGCGACCGGGCACGCGAGCATCGTGCGCACCCGCCGCCCGGTGCGCGGCGAATTCGAACTGGCCGTCGCGGCCGAGGGCGACTATCCGATCCTCAGTGTGACGGTGCGCAATACCGGGGAGCCGGCGGCCGATCGCCGCGACGCCCTGGCCCGCTCGATGCTCGGTGCCCACGTGATCGTCGAGGTCACCGGCGCGGAATTCGTCACGCTGCTGGAACCGCCGCCGGAGGCCGAGGCCGCCGTGGCGCGGTGCGCCCAGCATCGCTGCTTCCCGGTGCTGGCCGGGCCGCCCGGCGACCGCAGCCTGATGTTGATCTCGCCCATCATCCTCTACGACCATCCCGAAATCGCCGCGCAGAGCCCGGAATCGCTCTACGACGCCACCGAGATCGACGAAATCCTCACCCTGCGCGTCATGGCGATGACCGACGAGGAGAAGGCGGTCGCGCGCGCCACCGATCCGCGGGCGGCGCGCATCGTGGACAGCTGTGACGCGATGACCGCCGAGCAGATGGCGCGATTGCACGGTGTGCTGCGCGACCCTGGCGCCGGGGAGAACCGGGTGGTGCCGGAGATCCCGCCCGGGATCGACTGGTGGGATCCGGTGGCCGACGGCGCGGTGCGGCCGGATTCGGATGCCGTGCCCATCGCCGGGACGCTGGTGCGCAGGGGGAGCCGGGTGCGGCTGCATCCTGCCCGGCGCGCCGATATCCACGACATGTTCTTCGACGGCCGCGACGCGCGGGTCACCTCGGTGCACGCCGACGTCGACGGGCGCACCCACGTCGGTGTGGTCATCGCCGACGATCCCGGAGCCGATCTGCACGAATGGTACGGGCGTTACCTGTATTTCGATCCCGACGAACTGGAGCCGCTGGACGGACCGGGCGAGTAGCGCGGCCGGAGGAAAGGACGGATGTCATGGAGACGGTGGGAATGGTGGCGACGGGAGTCGTCGCGGCGGCGGTTGTCGTCGTGGCCCTGATCGGAATCCGCTCGATTCCGGATATGCGCCGCTATCTGCGAATGCGGCGCATGTGAACAGCCGGGTGCTGGTCGCCGGAATCGGCAACATCTTTCTCGGCGACGACGGATTCGGCCCCGAGGTGGTGCGGCGGATACCGCCGGACCGCGACGAGGACGTGCGGGTGGTCGACTACGGCATCCGCGGCATGCATCTGGCCTACGACCTGCTCGATGCCTGGGATGCGCTGATCCTCGTCGACGCGATCCCGAATCGGGGCGTGGCGGGGCGCATCGAGGTGATGCGCGCCGAACCGGGGCAGGAGGCACCGGCCGGGCTGGACGCCCACGGGATGGATCCGGAAGCGGTGTTCGCCGGGGTCCGGGCGCTGGGTGGGGTCGTGCCACCCACCGTGGTCGTCGGCTGTCAGGTGCTCTCGACCGACGAGGGGATCGGCCTGTCCGAACCCGTGGCGGCCGCGGTGGACGAGGGCGCCGAGACCGTGGCGCGGGTGCTCGCGCAGCTGCGGATGTCGCGAACGGAGGTGTGATCGTGTGCCTCGGAATTCCGGGCCGGGTCGTCGAGATCATGGACGGCTATGCGGGTCAGCTCGCTCTCGTGGACGTCTCCGGCGTCGAGCGCACGGTGAATATCGGCCTGCTGGAGGACGATCCGGTGCGGCCGGGTGACTGGGTGATCATCCACATGGGCCTCGCGGTCGAGCGCACCGACGAGGCGGGCGCCCGCGAGGCACTCGCCGGACTGCGACTGCTGAGCCGAGGCGAACCATGAATACCGAGGCGGGCCGAGCGGTGAAAACCGAGGCGGGGCGAGCGGTGAATACCGAGGCGGGGCGAGTAGCCGGCCGCGCTCGGTGCCGGCTGGTCGTGCGCGGTGTGGTGCAGGGCGTCGGATTCCGGCCCTTCGTCTACAGCACCGCCGCCGAACTCGCGCTGACCGGCAGTGTCGCCAACGACAGCGACGGAGTGATCGTCGACATCGAGGGAACACCGTGGGCGCTGGCCGAATTCACCGATCGGGTGCGCCGCCACCCGCCGCCGCTGGCGGTGGTCGACTCCGTCGAGCGCACCGATCTGCCGGTGCGCGGCGGAACCGGATTCCGCATCGCCGGCACGACCCGTGGCAGCGGTCGCACCCTGGCCTCGCCCGATGTGGCGATCTGCGCCGACTGTGCGCGGGAGCTGGCCGATCCGGCCGACCGCCGCTACCGGCATCCGTTCATCACCTGCACCAATTGCGGCCCCCGCTTCACGATCATCGCGAGTCTGCCCTACGACCGTGAGCGGACCTCGATGGCCGATTTCGCCATGTGCGAGCGCTGCGCGCGCGAGTATCACGATCCCGCCGACCGCCGTTTCCACGCCCAGCCGATCGCCTGCCCCGACTGCGGGCCCACCCTGCGCTACTCCGGTCCCGGAACCGGCGACCCGGTGGCCGCCGCGCGAAAGACGCTGCGCGAGGGCGGAATCGTCGCGGTCAAGGGCATCGGCGGCTATCACCTCGCCTGCGCCGCCGACGACGAGGACGCGGTGGCGCGGCTGCGCGCCCGCAAACGGCGCGGCGCGAAACCTTTCGCCGTCATGGTCGCCGATCTCGCCGCGGCCCGCACCCTCGCGCGAGTCGACGCGGCCGCCGCGGCGATGCTGAGCGGACCACAGCGGCCGATCGTGCTGCTGCCGCGCGGTGAGCGAACACCGGCGGAATCGGTGGCCCCGGGGCTTCGTGAGCTCGGCGTGATGCTGGCCTACACCCCGCTGCATCTACTGCTGTTCGGACTACCCGGCGACCCGCCCGGACCGGTCGCGCTGGTGATGACCTCGGCCAATCTCGGCGGCGAGCCCCTGTGCTACACCGACGAGGACGCCGAACGACGGCTGCCGGAACTGGCCGACGCGGTGCTGGACCACGACCGCCGCATCCTCGTGCCCTGCGACGATTCGGTGGTCCGGCTGGTCGACGGGATCGAAATGCCGATCCGCCGCTCCCGCGGGTACGCGCCGCTGCCGCTGGCGCTGCCGCAGGAGTCGGCGCCCGTCCTCGCGGTCGGCGCGGATGTGAAGAACACCTGCGCGGTCGCCGAGGGCCGATATGCGTGGCTGAGTCAGCACATCGGCGATATGGACGATCTGGCCACGTTGCGCGCCTTCGGCGCCGCCGAACACCATCTGGAGGAACTGACCGGCGTGCACCCGGCGCAGCTGGCGGTCGACGCCCATCCCGGCTATCGCTCCAGCGCCTGGGCGCGCCGGGCCGCGGCCGGGCGACCGGTACACACCGTGCAGCATCATCACGCCCACATCGCGGCGGTGATGGGGGAGCACGGCCTGCCCGGATCGTCGACCGTCCTCGGAATGGCGTTCGACGGAACGGGTTTCGGCCCGGACGGCGCGATCTGGGGCGGTGAGGTGCTGGCCGCCGGCTACAAGGGATTCCGCCGCCTGGCACATCTGGCCTACATCCCCCTCCCGGGTGGTGACGCCAGTGTGCACCGGCCCTACCGGATGGCGCTGGCCCATCTGCACGCCGCCGGCATCGCGTGGGAGGAGTCCATCGCCTCGGTCGCGGCGTGCCCGCCCGCCGAGCGCCGGGTCCTCGCCCACCAACTCGGCACCGGGCTGGGCTGTGTCCCGACCTCGAGTATGGGGCGGTTGTTCGACGCGGTGGCGTCGCTGGCGGGTGTGCGCCACGTGGTCGACTACGAGGCGCAGGCCGCCATCGAACTGGAGGCCCGCTCGCGTGACGTGGACCCCGGGCACGGCTACCGATTCGTGCTCGGCGGCGCCGATCCGGACGGGACCGTGCGAATGGACCCGGCTCCGGTGCTGGCCGCCGTACTCGCCGACATCGCGGCAGGGGCCGGTGCCGGCCTCGTCGGCGCGCGCTTCCATGTCGCGGTCGCCGACCTTGTGGCCGCACTGGCGCGCCGATTCGGCGAACCGGGTGTGCCGGTGGCCCTGTCCGGTGGCGTGTTCCAGAACGCGCTGCTGCTCTCGCTCTCGCGAAACCGCCTGCGGGAGGCGGGTTTTCAGGTCATCACTCATCACAGAGTGCCACCCAACGACGGCGGCCTGGCCTTCGGGCAGCTGCTCGCCGCCGGGGCTCGATGAGCGAAAGGAAGGAACCGATCATGTGCCTGGCAGTCCCGGGGAAGGTGCTCGACCTGTACGAGCGCGATGGCGCCCTGATGTCGGTGGTCGACTTCGGCGGTGTCCACAAAGACGTATGCCTGCAATATATTCCGGACGCCGCGGTCGGCGACTACGTCGTCGTGCACGTCGGATTCGCCATTCAGCGCCTCGACGAGGAATCGGCGCTGGCCACCCTGGCCGAATTCGAACACCTCGGTGTACTGAACGAGGAATTCGGCGACGGTTTCGCCATCGCCGCCCGGCAGTCCGGTCTTCCCGATCCCACCTCCGGCGCACCGTCGGAGTCCGCCCGCGACGACGAGGTGAACCGATGAAATATCTGGACGAATTCAGCAATCCCGAACTGGCTCAGCGCCTGCTCGAACGCATCCGGGCCGCCACCTCGCGGCGCTGGTCGATCATGGAAGTCTGTGGCGGCCAGACGCATTCGATCATCCGGCACGGCATCGACCAGCTGCTGCCCGATACCATCGAAATGATCCACGGTCCCGGCTGCCCGGTCTGTGTCACGCCCCTGGAAGTGATCGACAAGGCACTCGAGATCGCTGCCCGCCCGGAGGTCATCTTCTGCTCCTTCGGCGACATGCTGCGCGTGCCGGGCAGTTCCAAGGATCTGTTCCGGGTCAAGAGTGAGGGCGGTGACGTGCGCGTGGTGTATTCGCCGCTGGACGCGCTCACCCTCGCGAAACAGAATCCCGACCGGCAGGTGGTGTTCTTCGGGATCGGCTTCGAGACCACCGCACCGGCCAACGCGATGACCGTGTATCAGGCCCAGCGGCTGGGTATCGAGAACTTCTCGCTGCTGGTCTCGCACGTCCTGGTCCCGCCGGCGATCGCCGCCATCATGGAATCACCGGACTGCCGGGTCCAGGCGTTCCTGGCCGCCGGTCACGTGTGCTCGGTGATGGGTATCAGCGAATACCCGCCGCTGGCGCGGAAATATCGAGTTCCGATGGTGGTCACGGGATTCGAGCCGCTCGACATCCTCGAGGGGATCCGCCGCACGGTGATCCAGCTCGAACAGGGCCGCTGCGAGGTCGAGAACGCCTACCCGCGTGCGGTACCGGCCGAGGGCAACCCGGCCGCGAAGGCCATGTTGGAGGACGTCTTCGAGGTCACCGACCGGGCCTGGCGCGGGATCGGCGTCATTCCGCGCAGCGGATGGCGGCTCTCCCCGCGCTACCGCGACTACGACGCCGAATACCGATTCAGCGTCGGTGATATCCACACCGCCGAATCGTCGGTCTGCCGCTCCGGAGAGGTGCTGCAGGGATTGATCAAGCCGACCGATTGCGCGGCGTTCGGCACCCGCTGCACACCGCGTAACCCGCTGGGCGCCACCATGGTGTCCTCCGAGGGCGCCTGCGCCGCCTACTACCTGTATCGCCGCCTGGATCTGCCGGCGGAGGTGGCTCATGCTTGACCACGCCGAAACCTCTGCTCCGCCACCAGTTTTCGACGCGGAGAGCTGGGTGTGCCCACTGCCGTTGCGGGATTCGCCGACGATCGTGATGGCGCACGGCGGCGGCGGCGCGATGTCGGGCGAGCTGATCGAGCATCTGTTCCTGCCCGCGTTCGGCGCCGCCGCCGACGCCGCGCTCGGGGACGCGGCGGTGGTCGAGGTCGGCGGCACGAGACTGGCGTTCTCCACCGATTCGTTCGTGGTGAAGCCGCTCGTCTTCCCCGGCGGCACGATCGGCGAGCTGGCGGTCAACGGCACCGTGAACGACCTGGCCATGGCCGGTGCGCAGCCGCTGGTGCTGTCGACGGCGTTCATTCTGGAGGAGGGCACCGACCTGGCCGAGATCGCCCGGGTCGCCGAGGCCATGGGCGAGGCCGCCGGCACGGCCGGGGTGAAGCTGGTGACCGGCGATACGAAAGTGGTCGACGCCGGTCACGGGGACGGCATCTTCGTCAACACCGCGGGCATCGGGCTGGTGCCCGCGGGGGTCGACATCCGTCCCGAGCGCGCCCGGCCCGGCGATGTCGTGCTGATCAGCGGCGACATCGGTGTGCACGGGGTGGCGGTGATGAGCTGCCGCGAAGGCCTGGAATTCGGCACCACCGTGCGCAGCGACACCGCGGCGCTGAACAGTCTGGTCGCCGCCGTCCTCGCCACCGGCGCCGACGTCCACACGCTGCGCGATCCCACCCGCGGCGGGGTCGCGGCGACCTTGAACGAGATCGCGAAAGCCGCGAATACCGGTGTGCGACTGGACGAGCGCGCGCTGCCGATTCCGGACGCGGTCCGCGATGCGTGCGGACTGCTGGGCCTGGATCCGCTGTACGTGGCCAACGAGGGGAAGGCGATCGCCTTCGTCGCCGCCGAGGACGCGGACCGTGCACTGGAAGCGATGCGGGCGCATCCGCTGGGCGCGCGGGCCTGCGCGATCGGCGTCTGCGTCGACGAACATCCCGGGATGGTGGTCGCGCGCACCGCCCTCGGCGGTACCCGGGTGGTGGATCTCCCTGCCGGCGAACAGCTTCCGCGGATCTGCTGAGCGCCCGGCGGGGTCGCGGGCGGGAGATACGATGCGGCCGACGATGACGGTATCGCCCCCTCGGGAGGGGGCGCGAGTACAGCGCGCCCGGCGCCGCGGCGTGACCGGTATGGCCGTGACGGTGGTCGCGCTGCACGTCGCGGGCTGGGGGCTGCTGGCCGCTCTGGTCGTCCCGGCGCACTACGCGGTGGGCAATGTGGTGTTCGGCGCCGGCCTGGGCGTGACCGCGTACACGCTGGGGATGCGGCACGCCTTCGACGTCGACCATATCGCCGCCATCGACAACACCACCCGCAAACTGGTGGGCGAACGCAGGACCCCGGTGTCGGTCGGATTCTGGTTCTCGCTCGGCCATTCCACCGTCGTCTTCGTCATGGTCGGTGCGCTGGCACTGGGCGCGCGGGTGCTGGCCTCCGGCGTCGAGGACGACGGCTCCGGGCTGCGGCGCTGGACCGGCACCTTCGGCAGCGGCGTCTCGGGAACCTTCCTGCTGCTCATCGGCCTGCTGAACCTGGTGTCGCTCATCGGTATCGGGCGGGCGCTGCGCGCGGTGCGCCGAGGCGAGGGTGACGAGCGGGAACTGGATTCCCGGCTGCACGCGCGCGGAGCACTGAACCGGGTGCTGGCGCCACTGGTGCGCGCGGTGCGCCGGCCGGGACAGATGTATCCGATCGGCGTGCTGTTCGGGCTGGGATTCGACACGGTGACCGAGGTGAGTCTGCTGGTGCTCGCGGGTGGCGCGGCGGCCGACACCGATCTGCCCTGGTACGCGATCGTGGTGCTGCCGCTGCTGTTCTCGGCCGGAATGACCTTGTTCGACTCGCTGGACGGGGCGTGTATGAACGCGGCCTACGGCTGGGCCTGCGCCGCCCCGGCCCGCAAGATCTACTACAACCTGCTGGTGACCGGGCTGTCGGTCGCGGTGGCCCTGCTGATCGGCGCCCAGGAGATCGTCTCCGTGGTCACCGGCGCACTGGGCATCACCTCCGGCCCGCTGGCCTGGCTCGGCGGTCTCGATCTGGGGGCGATGGGATTCGTCGTGGTGGCGTTGTTCGTCGCGACCTGGCTGCTGGCGCTGATCCTGTGGCGACGCGAGGAAACATGAGCGGGCCGCAGATGTTCGCGCGCTACGCTTACGCGCCGAACGCGCTGGGTTACTGTGGCCCCGCCGACGCCCCCGCGCTGGCCGGCGGGACCGATGCGGAGATCCGGGCCGTGGCACGTCGCTTCTCCGGTGCGTGGCCGTACCTGCACGTGCTGTCGGAGATGACCGGAATAGCCGATCCGCTCGACCCGCGACTGGTCGAATCCTATTGGCTCGGTGGGGGAGTCGGCGCCCAGCTCGACAGGACGGAGTTCCTTGCGCGGCTGTTGTCGGTGATCGGCCCGCTCGCCGGCGGTTACTGGCGTCACCTGGGTCCCGAGCTGGCCGAGGAGAGCGCGGCCAACCACAACTTTCATGTCTTCGGCATCTATCCGTGGACCCGTCTGCTCGGCCGGGGTCCCGCGGAGCTGCCGCTGCGCGTGCTCGACAACTGCCGGATCACCTGGGCACGGGTCTGCGCGCGCGACGCCACCACCGCGACGGTGTGTGCGCGGCGGCTGTGCTGGAACGATTCCCGGCTCTCCCTGTCGGCGGAGACGTCGCGCCGCATCGAACTGGCCGGGGCGGGCATCGACGCCGCCGATATCGAGGTGGGCGACCATCTCGCGCTGCACTGGGAGCACATCTGCGCCCGGCTCGACCGCACCCGGCTGGATCGGCTCACTTCCGCGACGGCCTGGCAGCTGGCGGCCACCAACCGCCGCCTGGGCCCGAACTCCGTGACTGCGGCCCGGCCCTCACGGGCCTCGTGACGGCGACGGCGATTACTGCTCCGGGTGCTCGCGCAACGTTCGCTCCCGGGTGATCTGGGCGTCGACCACCGCGCCGAGCAGGATCGCGAAGTTGGTGAGCCACAGCCACATCAGCAGGACGATCGCCGCGGTCAACGATCCGTACACGCGATCGAGCGAGTCGAAATGGGCGGCGTAGAGGGCCAATCCGGCCGATCCCGCGATCCAGATGCCCACGGCGATCACGCTTCCGGAGGTCAGCCAGCGCAACCGTTGCCCCTCGGTGTTCGGCGCGACCCAATACAGCAGCGCCAGTGCGACACTCACCAGCAGGGCCAGCAGCGGCCACTTCACGATCGACCAGACGAGCAGGCCCGCCGAACCCATCCCGATCCGGTTGCCGGCGTGTTCGGCCAGGCCCGGGGTGATGGCGAAGCCGAGCACGGTGACGACGACGGCGACCACCAGCGTCAGCCCCAGTGCGAATCGCAGTGGCAATGTGCGCCACAGTGATCGGCTCTCCCGCACCTCGTAGAGGTCGTTGGCTGCGCGGATGAACGCCCCCAGGTAGGTCGACACGGTCCAGAACGCCGACAACAGGCCCACGACCGCCATCGGACCGGACAGCGACTTGACCGACTGCAGGTGGTGGATCGAGTCGGAGATCAGTGACGTACCGCCGCCGGGACCCAGCCGACCGGCCGCGCCCGCGAGCGAGTCGGCGGGGGCGGGTCCGGCGACACTCAGCACGACGATGGCGATCAGCAGGGCCGGAAACAGCGACAACATGCTGTAGTACGTCAATGCCGCCGCCCAGTCGGACAATTCGTCCGACCACGCCGCGCGCACGGTACGCAGGAGCACTCTGACCTCGGCCCGGCGAAACATCCGGTACCGCAGCGCCGGCTCCGATCCGACCGCCACAGTGTCTACCTCCCATCACTTTCCTATCCGCGCACAGTCGGATCGACCGCGCATGTGTTCGGAATACCACTACCGCATCCCGCCACGCGCGGCCGATGCGGTTTGCTTTCGCTGACGATGTCGCTCGTGTGAAGTGCGGGTGCGCACGGTGTGTGCGGGTGCGCGCGGGTTGTCGCGG
>NZ_BDBL01000036.1 GCF_001612965.1 Nocardia kruczakiae NBRC 101016 | reverse complement strand
AGCGCCGGAACGCCGGGCAGGGCGGGCAGGCCGGGGATCAGCGGTTGCTGCGCGGGCGCGGCCGGCGCAGCGGGAGCCGGGGTCGGACGGGGTCCGGCCGCGTCGAGCCAGCGCGGCAGCTGCTGTTGCGGATAGTCTTGCGGCGGAGCCACATTCGGCACCGTCGCACCACCGCAGCGCGGACCGTACTGGTCGCCGTAGTGCGGGCAGTCCTTCGCCGTGTACTGCTGGAACGGAGTCAGCGAGGCGTCCATCGCCCACACCATCTGCTGTTTCGGACCCCAGTGGAACGTGGTCTTCAGACGCTGCAACGCGATGTTGAGATTGGCGGCGGTGAACGGAATCGCCTCGGGATCCTTGGCCAGGCCGCCGAACAGATCGTCCAGACCGGCGACGAGGAATTTGCCCGAATCCGGATTGCGCGCGAACAGATGGTTGACCGAGTCGACGGCGCCGCCCGCATTCGTCAGCAGCGCAACGAGATTCGAGCGGCGCTCGGTGAGGGTACGCGCGGTCGTCACCGAGTCCGACAGCACTCCCACCAATTCCGGCGCCGACTGGCTCAGTGCGGTCGCGGCACGGCCCAGATCACCCAGCATGTCTCCGATACCGGGAATGTCGTGCACCTGGGTGAGCCAGGTATCGAGCCGCTCCACGGTCGAACCCGGCACCCGCGCCGACGGTTCCAGCGCCGCAGACAGCGTCGCCAGCACCCGGCCCAGCTTCTCGGGCTGAATGTTGCTCAGCACATTGCGCAGCACGTTGAGCGTGGTCTGCAGTTGGATGGTCGCGGCACCGGTGTCCTGCGCGATGGTCGAGCCGGAATGCAGTGTCGCGGAGTCGGGCCCGTTGTCGACCAGTTCGATCGCGGTCACGCCGAACAGGTTGTTGGGAATGACACGCGCGGTGACGTTGGCCGGAATCGCCTCGGCGACACGCGGTTTCAGTGCGATGTCGGCGCGCTGACGCTCCCCTTTCGCCACCACCTCGACCGAATCGACGGTGCCGACGACCATGCCGCGGAATTTCACGTCGGCATGTTTGGGCAGCCCGTCTCCGGTACTGGTGAGAACCGCGTGGACGGGAACCTTCTCGGTGAAACGACCGGTGTAGCGCAGCGCGAGCAGATACAGCAGCGCGGCCACCACGAGCAGCATCGCGAGACCGGCCAGCGTGAGCTGGCGAGGGGTCGCACCGCGGCCACTGGGATCGAGAATCACGAACGACACCTATCCTGAGATCCGGAATCCGGGGTCGATGCCCCAGATCGCCAGGGTGAGAAAGAGATTCGCGAACACCATCACGACGATCACCATCTTGATCGCCCGCCCGGCCGCTACTCCGACTCCCTCCGGCCCGCCGCTGGCGACATAGCCGTAGTAGCACTGGATGAAGGTGGCGAGCAGTGTGAAGATCACGACCTTCAGCAGTGAATAGAACACGTCCGGCCCGATGAGGAACTGGAAGAAGTAGTGGTCGTAGGTCCCCGCGGTGGTGCCGCCGAGGAACAGCACCGTGAGTTTGGTGGTCAGGTAGGCGGCGGCCAGACCGACGCTGTAGAGCGGGACGATCGTCACCGTCGCCGCGATCATCCGGGTGCTGACCAGGTAGGGCAGCGGCCGGATCGCGCACGACTCCAGCGCGTCGATCTCCTCGGAGATCCGCATCGAGCCCAGCTGCGCGGTGAACCGGCAGCCCGATTGAATCGCGAAGGCCAGGGTCGCCAGGATGGGCGCCAATTCCCGGGTGGTGGCGAAGCCGGCGATGGCACCGGTCAGCGGGCTCATGGTCAGGAGGTTCAACGCCGTGAACGACTCCATTCCGACGATGATTCCGCCGAACGAACACAGGATGAAGACGACGCCGATGGTGCCGCCACCGACGATCAGCGACCCGTTACCCCAGCTCACATCGGCCGTCAGCCGGGCGAGTTCCTTCCGATAGTGCTTGACCACGAACGGGATCGCGGCCAGCGCCTGAAAGAACGTGATGGCCTGATGCCCCAGGCGCTGGTTCGCGTGCACCGGGGCCAGCGCCGCACTTCCGACGGCCCGCAGCGGCCGGGCCACGGGCGGGGTGTAGGAACTGGCCATCTCAGGCGACCTTCGTCGGGAGCAGGGTGTTCGACAGCTGGGTCAGAATGATGTTGGTGGCGAACAACATCAGCGCGGAGCTGACCACCGCGGAGTTCACCGAATTCGCGACACCGGCCGGTCCGCCGCTGGTGTGCAGCCCCACATCGCAGGCGATGATCGCGGTGAGCGCGCCGAAGATCGCGGCCTTGGTCAAGGCGATCAACAGATCGCTGGCCACCGCGAACGACGCGAACGATCCGATGAACGATCCCGGAGTTCCGGACTGGGCGTACACGTTGAACATGTACGCCGTCGCGAAGCCCACGAAAACGATGAAGCCGCAGAGCAATACGCTCACCAGCACCGCGGCGGCCAGCCGCGGCGCGACCAGCCTGCGCACCGGATCGACGCCCATCACCCGCATGGCGTCGATCTCCTCGCGGATCGTCCGCGAGCCGAGGTCGGCACAGATCGCCGAACCCACCGCGCCGGCGATCATCAGCGCGGAGACCAGCGGCGCGCCCTGCCGGATGATCCCCAGTGCGGCAACCGAACCGATGAACGTCGTCGCGCCCACCTGGTTCACCAGCGCACCGACCTCGATGGACACCACGACCGCGATCGGGATGGCCACGAACACCGTCGGGGCGGCCGAGACGTTGGCCATGAAGGCACACTGTTTGATGAATTCCTGGTACGGAAACCGGCGTTTGATCATCGCGACGAAGAGCTGAACGAACGCCTCTCGTCCCAGCGCGACCTGCCGGCCGAGGGTTTCCAGCGAACGTTGCGGATGGCGGCGCCAGAGGCCACCGGCGGCATCGACGAGACGCTGCAGTTCGCCCTCGTCGGTGGTCCGCCAGGGCGGAGCCGGCGGGTCCGGCCGATCGGAGGCTCGGGTCGACGTCACAGCGGTCGTTCCTTTCTCACGCTCACCGCTTGTCACGGACAGCCGAAACCGAACTGCCGGGCGTCGAGCGTGTGAAGTGTTACACACCGATTGGTGCGACACAAGATAGTAAGTTATCGACTGTTCTCGCAATATCGAATCAGATCGGCAGCGAGACTACACAGGTTTCAGCGCAGAACGCGGCGGCAACAAGTTATGGAATATTCCGTTTTCAGTAGGCCGCCATCGGGTCTATTGGGGGAGATTCTCCAAGTAGTGCTGCAACAGCACCAACAGCGCCCCGAGCAGTGCGATCCCCGCGCCCACCGCACACAGCACCGCGACCCACAGGCCGAATCGGAGAACAGGATTGACCTTGATTCGCCCACCGAGGATCTTGACTCCGATCACCACGATGTCGATGAGCCACACCAGCGCCATCATGACTAGGTCATGCAGACGTTCGAGAAGGTGAGCACAGGCCAGCACACGATCGATCCCAGGAAGGAGATGACCACGTCGATGCCGTGCATCTGCTTCAGGTGCGAGGTGTGCGTCAGGGCCCAGATCACCCCGATGATGCCGTAGGGCACGGCGAGAATGATGAGTGTCCCGAGGAATTCGGACACCTTCATCTCGTAGCTCAATAGCCGATCGAGTCGCTTCAGCATTGCGACGCAAGTCCTTTCACCCGTCGGCCGGACATCCGGTGCACGCGCCTCCCGCACACACCGGATACGGGCACCCTTGCCCGCCGGCCGCGGTCCCCCGGTGATTCGCGGGCCCGCAGATGCGTATGTTACTGGAAATTCACGTTTTGTGAAGTTGTCGCCCCGAACTGGTCGGATGGTGAATAGTCGGTGCTCATCCGATCAGCAGCGACAGAGCAGGAAGCCGACCGCTAGCGTCAAGTTACCGAGAATTCCTGCACATCCAGGGACGCAGGGATTAGCATGGAAGGGTGCCGCCGACCGTCGGATGCGAACGGCCCACGGATGTGACCACGACGGACCCGGCACGACCGGTGCGTGAGCCCGGCGATATCGCAGGGGGATCGCCGGTCTCGGCAGCGGATTCCGGCCGGCTCGATTGTCGTTCACCGACGCCACCGGATCCACCGAATCGAAGGATCACCGTGCCCAGCGAAACCATCCATCCGGACGGCGCATCCGGGCGGCGCAGTATCGCCGCTGTCCGATCGCGCGAAATTCTCAACTACTTCGGCAAATGCCAGGCGTGCGGCTACCCGGCACAGGCCGTCTTGCGGACCACGCTCTACAGCGACGGCACGATCACCGATGCGGTCATCGCGACCTGCGCCTCGCCGTGCGGGTGGTCGGGCACGTCGGCACCCACGGTGATGACGGTACGCACGGAACTGTGATCTTCGACTGTGCCGGGCGTCAACGTATCTCCCGTCAGCGGGCCGGTGGCCCTACCCAGCGCAGGGCCGCGGCCGGGCAGAGTTTGATCGCCTCGGTCGCGAGCGCGGGGTCCGGTTCGGAGTCGGTGAGGAGGGGATAACCCCACTCATCCAGAACTATTTGCTCGGGCAGCACGTGCGCGCAGATGCCGTGGCCGGTGCAGGCGATGCGATCGACCGCCAGGACGCCGGACGGGGGCCGGGTGATTCCGAGGACGCGATCTGTGAGAGACACGATTCACCCTTGCTGTCGATTCGAGACACGTTTGTTCCCAAGAGTTTCGACGAGCAAGGCCGTACCGAAGACGTCCAGCGCGGAGGCCAGCAACCGTGCCACGCCGTCGGGGAACCGGCACGCCCCTCGCCCAGGAACACGGGCGAGCCGGCGGAGGAGCCGCTCGGCGGTCTCGGCCGGCGCTCGCCGCTCGAGCAGGTCGCTCAGATCGTCGCGCAGCGCGGGCAATCCGAACATGCACGGGCCGCACTGGCCGGCCGATTCTCCCGCCGCATAGGTCAGCGCCGACAGCACCACCTGCCACGGATCGCTGCCGGCGGCGAGGACACGAAAGGCGCCGACGCCGGTCCCGATTCCGAACGGCGCCAGGGTTGATCGCGTCCACAGCGTATGTCGCGCCTCGGCGGGCAGGAATCCGCCGCTCAGACCGTTCACCCACAGCGCCTGCGGGGAGGTGGTGAGACCGCCTGCCCGATCGAGGATTTCGGAGACGGGCAGGCCCGCCTCCGCGGCGTGGACACCGGGGTCGCGGACGCCGTCGGCCACGGTCACCAGCCGTGGGCCGGGCTCGTCGGCAGTTCCGTAGGAGCGGAACCAGCCCGGCCCGTATTCTGCGATCTGCTGGATGCGCCACACCGTCTCGACGTTCAGTACCAGTGTCGGCGCGAGTCGTCGCCCGCGCGGGTCCCGGCCGCCGCCCGTGATCGGTTCGAACCGCATCACCGGTCGCGCCGGACCGCCATGCGCCAGCCGGACCAGCGCCGATTCCTCCGACGACACGTACCGCGGGGGCACGGCAAGGGTGTCGACCCCCGCCGCCTCCAGTACGGCCAGCGTCCGCGAGCCCCGGTGCGCGGCCACCCGCACCCGCTGCGCCGTAATGCGCCGGGCGCCGTCGAGCACCTCGGGCAGATGATGGGCGACGACCCACGCGTCCTTGGCCGAATCCCATTCTCCGTCACAGGCATTGACGATCAACTCCGCCCGGTGGCGGGCGGCGAGTTCGAGTTTGGCGGCGGTGGGAAAGTTCGCACCGCCGCGGCCGCGCAGCCCGGCGGCCGCCAGCATCTCCGGCAGTCCGGTCACGTCCACTCCTGAGAAGCGATGTCCGAGCGGCGGTGTCGATCCGCGTCGGGAAGGACCCAGCGCCATACGGCGCCGACCGCAAGCGCCACACCGCAGGCGACGGTGACGGATAACAGCGCCGGATCCTGCGCCGAGGCCATCGTCAGTCCGTGCACGACCGCCAGTGGGGCCATCGCGTACGCGAGCAGGTGCACCGCACGCCATATCCGGGTCGGTAGCCGGTGACGCAGCACGGACGTCGCGACGACGGCCAGCAGAATGTCCAGGGCGAGGGTGCCCAGCGCGACCCACTGCCGCTCGTAACCGGCCGTGAACGGCACCACCGTCGACAGCCATCCGAGATGGACGTACGTATCGACCGTCGCGGTCACGATGTGCGCGGTCAGGAAGACGATCGTGGCCAGGGCCAGCGTGCGATGCAGACCCATCGCCACCGCCGATACCGCGAGCCGGGGGCGCACTCGCGCGGCCGTGAACATCCCGAGCAGCGCGACCAGGGTCAGCAGCACGAGGGTGACCACCCCGGCGGCGCGCGAGACGTACCACAGCCACGGACTGGTCATGACACGTGCCGCTTCCGCGTCGCGGTCGGGGCGGGCCACCCCGGAGTCGTCACCACCTCGTGGTCGACGGTCATCAGACAGGCGGGCACGCCGCGATCGGCCAGCCATCGCGGCGCCTGATCGTCGAGGATGATCGCGGCCGTCGACGCCGCATTGGCCTGCACCGCATCGGGTCCCGCGCAGGTGACCTGCGCCCACCGCGTCCGGGCGGGCCGGCCGGTGCGCGGGTCGATGATGTGATGGCGGCGAATGCCGCCGCGCACCCACGTGCGCAGCCGCGTCGAGGAGGTCGCGAACGCCTGCCCGGTCGAGGTGACGACCTGCACCACGACGTCGTGCCAGTCCCGCACCCCGATGGACCAGCCCTGCGGCGGGACGGTGCCCGCGACGGCGATATCGCCGCCCAGATTCACCAGATAGCCCCCGGGCCCCGTCGCGGCCAGTTCGGCGGCGACCGTATCCGCCGCCCACGCCTTCGCACTCGCGCCCAGATCCAGTGCGGTTCCCGGGGACAGCGCCACCTCCCATCGCTGCTCGTCGAAGATCATGTGCCGCAAGGGAATCGAAAACGGATCGAGTGCGGGCGGGCCCACGTCGCCGCGGGCGCGCACCGCATCCAGATCGTCGTCGTAGCCGCAGGCGATCAGCGCCGCCCCCAGGGAGGCCGAGACCAACCCCGAGGTCAGGCGCTGGGTGCGCATCGCCGCCCGCAGACACGACCCGAGGGCCGTGCCGACCGGGATGCGCAACTGCTCCGAGCGACCCGCGCGAGCCGATTCGACGCTGCGCGAATTGATCACCGCGAGTTCGGAATCCGCGCGAAAGCGCGAGGCGGCACGATCGAGGTCGTCCAGCCGCGCGCGGACCAGATCGGCCGCGCGAGCCAGCTCCCGGGCATCGGTGCAGACGACCACGACCGATGTCCCGATCGCCGGAAACGTCTCCGAGGCCGCCGCCGCGCCTCGCGCGGTGCTCATGACCCGGCGGTGTGCTCGTGCGGCTCGCTGTCGGAATCCTGCACCGGCGGTGTGGGCGTCCACTCCCCCGGCCGGCTGCTTTCCGGTTGCGGCGCAGGGGAAGTCGGCGCCGAGACCGGATCGGCCGCGTGCACGTCCACGGGCACCCGCGGCACGGTTCCCGCGGGTTTCGCCGCATGGCCGATGGTTCCGTCCTGCACCGCCAATTCCACGGCGAGTCCACCGACGGCGACCGTCGCGGCGACGAATATTCCGGTCGCGCCGCGCCGGATTCGTGAGAGATTCGGGTTCGTTGTCATCTGTGTTCTACCTTCGCCTCTGATACCGCTGTCGCCCGCGAAGTCGGCGAATCACCGGTTGGTCTGCGGGATTTCGATGCTCAGCGGCATCCGCAGTTCGGCCATGTACCACAGCACGAACTGCCGCAGGAATTCGTCGAACAACCAGGTCGCGTCCGCGGTCGGCGGGATCACGCCCATCACGCCCTCGCGCACCGCGACGAACGGTCCCCAGCTGAACTTCAGCAACGGATCCCACACCGGCTCGCGCGCGATCCGCAGATCGTCGGCGATCTTGTCGCCCAGGATGAACCGGGTGAACGCACCCAGAATGGGCTTGCTGAGCAGTGTCAGATCGAGGTCGAAGCCCAGGTCCATGAGGTTGTGCGCGAGCTCGATACCCTCCGGCGTCGCCTCGATGATCGGGTCCAGTTGCTGCTTGGCCTGGGCGTCGGCCTGCTCCCACGTCGCGGGAATGTATTCGTCGCGAATACCGAGGAAGTGGCCGGCCAGCTGCCACGTGTGCAGGTAGCCCTCCGCCTCGGCCACCGGGATCTGCACATTCCAGGTCCGGAAGGTCCGCATGATGGTCGTGGCGAGGCTGTGCCAGGTGACCATCTTGTCGTCCTGGCTGATCGGGGTGTGTTCTTTCGGCCAATGCGGCGACTGGGGCAGCAGATGCCGGACCGCGGCATGGATGATGCGGGTCTTGACGCAGGTCACGATCATTTCGCCGCCCGGCTGATAGGCGTTGACCGTGCCGATGTCGTAGCCGAATTTCGCGGTCTTGGCGATGCGGTCCTTCAGATGCGAACCGCCCCGGGAGTAATACACCGCGCGCGCCTCGTGCGGGATGACGTTCGCCATCATGCCGCTGGCGAAGGCGTAGAGCACGCCCAGATACGTTCCGCGCTTCTTGTTGAATTCGAAGCCGGCCGCCATCTTGGCCTCGTCCGCCCACGACGGCAGCTGCCGCGCGTACTCCATGAAGTCGCGCATCTTCTGCGGCAACCCGTCCGGAATGGGCTGATCGTTGTACACCCAGGTCCGGAGCAGATTGTTGATCCGCGGAATGTCCTCGTGGTCCATGACGTCGGCGATCACCGGATCCGCCTCCGGATCCCACACGGTCAGCGGGTCGGCCCCGCCGCCGCTGCCGAGCACGGAACCGCTCGGCGACCACGTCCACGGCTCCGCCCGCGCGGTCCGCGCGCCGAGCGCGAGCGCGCCCGCAGCGCCGATCAAACCACTGCCTGCTCGCAGCGCATCGCGCCTGCTGAGACCCAGTCCGTCCATGCTATTGTCCCTCTTCATTGAGAAGCAGATACAGAGATACAAACTCTGTTTCTGAGTATCTTGATGAGACCACACCGTGGCCGCGATCACAAGAAGTTGTCAGGATTTTCGAAACGAAGCGCGTGAGAGGACACCGTGAAGCTTGGATCACCGCCCTCGAAGGGTTCAGGGAACGGCACGTCACCACTCGAACGCGCGTACACCGACGCGGTCGACCGCGTCGACGAGGGTGACGACATCCGCTCGCGCATACTCGACGCCGCGGTCGAACAGTTCGGCGCCCTCGGCGTCCGCCGCTCGACCATGGACGATGTGGCCCGGCGGGCCAACGTCTCCCGCATCACCGTGTACCGCCGTTTCGCGACGAAGGACGCCCTGGTCGAGCAGGTGATCGTGCGCGAATACCGGCGCTATTTCGACCAGTTCCTGGTCGACATCCGGCACGCGCGCACGGCAGCCGACCGGGTCGTCCTGGGTTTCGTCAGCTCATTGAAGGTGATCCGCAAGAACCCGATCATCGGCGGACTGCTCGCCGCCGAACCCGACATGCTCGTCGGATCCATGATCGGCGATCAGGGCCATACGGTCGCCATGGTGCGCCGGTTCGTGGCCGACCAACTCCGCCGCGAACAGCGTGCCGGCCACGTCGCCCAGGAGGTCGACGTCGATCTGGTGGCCGAGTTGATGGTCCGGATCTCCGCCTCTTATCTGGCGGTCCCCAGCCAGGTCATCGACCTCGACGACGACGATCAGGTAGCGGCCCTCGCCCGGCAGTATCTCGTTCCGATGCTCGAGCCGCCCCTCGACCCCGGCGCGGATGCGCCCGCTACTGGGCGCTGATCCCCGCGGACCCCAGATCGAGCTGGTTGAGCAGATTCTGAATCAGGACATAGGGGTTCATCGTCGAAGCCTCCGTCTCCACAGTGAGCGGGCGGCTGCCGCGAGCGGTGCGGGTCCAACGGTCGGACTCGCCTCTTGGCAGCTCAGAATATTGATTAACATACATAACTAAGCCCAGCGCTGTCTACAGTTTCAGCGAAGAATGGAGAGCAACTTAGCGGTGGCGCGGAGCCGCCTCTCGGCCTTCCACAAGCGGGCCTTCCACAAGCGGGGCGGAACGAATACGGTATGGCCCGATTCCATTCGCGCAGTTCGCCGACGGGTCTCAGCGCGTAGGCTGGGCAGTAGCCGAGGCACCTCGCATGCCGGCCAGCCAAGGTCGCGTCGCCTCCGATTCGAATTCCGGCCCCTCGCGGAGGCTGTGAACAGGAGCGTCTCATGACGCCACACTCGACGAGCTCGCATCCCGCACCGGCCCGTCACCCGCCGCTCTGTACACCACGATTGCGTGTGCGTCCGCGCCGCGACGGCACCGGCCGTGTCGACGGTGTCTGGTGGCCTCGCACGCAGGACCTCGCCGCCGAACTGCCGGGACTGCTCACCGTCCTGCGGCCACGCCTGGGACCGGTACGGCAGATCGTCTACGATCCCACCGGATGGTTGCCCTCCAGCCGGCACCTCCAGCTCGGCAGTCATCGAATTCGCTTGGACCCCTATAGGTTCGAGCTGTTCAACAGGATGGACGTGTGCAGCGCGCACGGCATCGTCGTCATGCTGCGGGTCGTCCTCTCCACCACCGACGACACCGTGGCGAACGCGGCGCTGGCAGCGGTACCGGGCGTACGGGAAGCAGGTCGATCATGATCCCCGCTCCCCGAACGCAGTCCGGCCGCTTTCTGCGTTATCGGACCTGAGCCTGCGCGCGTCCAGACGAATGTCGGCGCTTTCAGCGCGGTCATCGTCTCGGCGGTTCGACCCGGTGGCCACGCTCTCGCCGCCGGCACCGGGTATCCCACGAGACGAACGGTGTGCGATGAACAACGAACTGCGTGCCGACCACAGTGCTTCGAACATCGGTGCCGCGGGATTGGCGACCCTGCTGCACGAGACCGCGAACGGGAACACCGATTCCTTCGCCGCGTTCTATCGATCCACCAGATCCCGGTTGCTCGCCCGGCTGACTTTCATCCTGCGCAGCACCGGCTTGGCCGAGGAGGTCAGCCAAGAGGTATATCTGCATGTCTGGATCGCGGCCGGGGACTACCAGGCCGACCGCGGGAGTCCCATGGCGTGGCTGATGATGTTCGCTCATCGCCGTGCTGTCGACCGTGTGCGCTCGGAGCAATCACTGGCCGACCGCGAGCGAGCAGTCGGTCACATGCAGTTCCCGCCCGACCGCGACGTCGTATACGACGAGGTCGGCCGGCGTCTCGCCGAACGCGCTGTCGCCTGGGAGGTAGGCAAACTCCGAAGCCGCCAGCGCGAAGCGATCGTGTTGGCTTTCTATGGGGACCGCACCTACGCCCAGGTCGCGGTGGATCTGAATATTTCGCTCCCGACCGCTAAGTCGCGGATTCGAGCCGGACTGCAGACCCTCGGCCGCCGCCTGCCATGGAGCGCGTACGACCTGCCGTGAAAGTCGGCCTGACATCGACCGGCAAGATCTTCCAGCAACTCTCGATCACACCGGCTGCAGGGCAAGGAATTCGGCTGCCACCAACCCGTGATGGTCACCCCTTCTCTCACTTGCCGGCAGTGACATCGAGTCCGGCGGCACCCTCGCCGGGATCGGGCAGGGTGGTCGAGAGGCCGGCCAGCAGGATGTCGAGCCCGCGCTCCAATTCGGCTTCACCGTCGTAGTCGGCCAGCACCGGCGCGAGCCGGCGGAGCAACGGGAACTCGGTGACCGGCAGCCGATGCAGGCCGAGTCGCAATACTTCGTCGGACTCTTCCGGACGTTCCACCAATTCCTGCAGCTCATTGAGAACATGGCCGTAGAGGAAACCGAACAGAGCGCGATAGATATGCAGCGCATCGGCGCCGGAGAAGCCGGCGCGGGTGAGCAGTGCCAGCACATCCTCCAGCGGCCGTAGCACCGCTTGGGAACGCTGCCCGAGCGGCGTCGCCAGTGGTCGCGTCACCAGCAATTGCACCGCCCGCGGATGTGACAGCGCCAGGGCGCGGAAATCGCGAGCCACTATCCGCAATCGGCCGCCCCAATCCGGGTCGGAACTGTCCACTCGCAGTTGCCCGAATACCAGCTCGGCGACACCGTCGAGCACCGCCGCCTTGTTGGGTACATGCCGGTAGATCACCATCGGGTCCCGGCCCACCACCTCCGCCAACCGGCGCATCGATAATCCTTCGACGCCGTCTTCGTCGATGATCGCCAGTGCGGCCGCCAGCACTGCGGCACGCGTGACCTGGCCGGGAACACGACCGTTCGCGGCACGTCCCGCGCCGGCACTGCCCGCGAAACCTCGGCGGTCCGGTGACGATTCGTCCATGACGCAGCCTCACTCGCTTGGGAAACACCGTGCTGATGAAGTGTAGACCTACAGTGTTGACATTGCCTCTACATGGGCGTCTACTGGAGGGACCGCACATCTTCCAGCACCGACCCCTGCGTCCTGAGCTGTGGATGCGGAATCAGGCACCGGTCGAGTGCCGATCATTTCGGCCGCCGCGCTCCAATCTCTACGGGCAGAGGACCGGTCACCATGGCTATCGCTCACACATTCGCGCACAAGACCAAAGCCTTTCCGGAGGCGATCCGGCGCTATCTCGACCCGTTGCCCGAACGCGCGGCGAGCGCCCCGGCTGACCCCTCGAACCGACTGCGCGAACCTGCGGCCACCCGCCGCCCAGCGCGACTGCGGCTGAAGCCGGAGGACCGCCATTCGGCCTACATCGATGGCGCGTGGTGGCCCAGATCTGCCGATCTCGCTACCGAGCTTCCAGAGCTGTTGGCTGCCTTGACAACTCGACAGGTCGATCGGATCGTCTACGATCCGGACAGCTGGTCCCCGCCGCCACGGCAGGTGACAGTGGGGGACCATTCGATCAGCCTCGAGCCGTACCGGTTCCGGTTGCGGAACACGATGTACGTCGTCGGCGCCGATTCCGCCGTCACGGTGCTACGCGTGATCCTTCCATCCGCCGACAGACAAACCGCCTACCGCGCAATGGTGGACGCCGTCGCCCCGCAGCAGGAGTAGATCATGCCTCGCCTTCATGCACGACGCCCCGTCATCAGCGGCTTCGAATCGGACACGCCCGCTCACTTCGAGCGGCAGCCTTTCCGAACACCAACGCGCACACCGCGTTTGATGCTACGTGGGCGCAGTGCCCTCCCCGGAAACGTCGACGGCGCTTGGTGGCCGTGGACCACGAACCTCACATCCGAACTACACGACCTGATCAACGCGGTCACCCCGCGCCTCGGTCCCGCGATGCGCGTCGGCTTCGAATGGAACGCGACCAGTCTCGCCCAGCGCCGCATCGACACCGACGACCACATCCGCGTGCACGGTGCCGGTGACGGCCGGCCTCCCGACGTGATGCGCCTCTACGGAGCGCACGACACCTCACTGACGTTGCTCGTCATCCCGGCCGACACCACACCCGAGGTCGCCCACGAACGCATGCGTCTAGCGATGGCAGGACACCTCGGCCCACCGCCCGGACCGTGACACCAGCAGACAGCCGGTCCACGACCGAGGCAGGAACGTCGATATGACCCAAGACGACGCCCGCACGCATCGACGGGGCTCCGACCCGGTCGACAGCCGAGCACCGCGGCTGCGACTGAAACCGGACTCGGCGAAGAGCGGCTACGTCGACGGGGCGTGGTGGCCGCGCGGCGACGATCTCATGGTCGAATTGCCCGCGCTGCTGGCAACCGTGACAGGCCGGCTCGGTCCGATTCGCCGGATCACCTACCGCCTCGGTGAGTGGGCCGGCGCGCCGAGCGATCTGGTGGTCGAAGGTCTGGCCGTCCGCCTCGAAGGCCACCGCGACGGCACCGTCAACACGATCGAGATGCTGGGCACCCGCGACCGCCGCCTGGTCCTCCTCGTGATCCCGCCCTACACCGACGACCATCAGGCCTTCGCCGCAATGAACACCGCATCCGCCACCGGCGACCTCTCCACCGTGGACGAACTGCTGATGATCAGCCCCGGACAACGACGAGATCGCACCACCCGAGCGGAGGCGGTGCGCCGATGGAGCTCCGAGGACCAGCGTTGACCTTGTAGACCATCGAAGTCCCCGGACGCCCGGCCACACAACAAAAAAACCGCAGGCCGATGACCTGCGGTTCTTCTTTACGGTGGAGCTAAGGGGACTCGAACCCCTGACCCCCACACTGCCAGTGTGGTGCGCTACCAGCTGCGCCATAGCCCCAGATTTTCGCACCTCGGGGGTGTTCCCCGCGTGCTTGAAAGAAGTTACACCACCTGGGTTCGGCGTACCAAATCGCCTGCATACAGGGGTGGTGGAACACACGTTCGAACGATAGACTCGAACACATGTTCGATGGCAGAGAGCTTCAGGCGATGAGCGACGAGGGGCTGGTCGATGCGCTGCGACGGGCACATGGGGCGGCGGCATTCGCACAGGCGGCGGAGGTGCGGGCGGTGCGCGAGTTGTATCGGCGGCATCGCGCCGGCAACGCCGCGCCCGGGCCGGGCGGGGTGCGCGCGGGAGAGTTCGCCGCGGCGGAAGTCTCGATGGCGGTACAGATATCCGAACAGGTCGCGGCCGCGCTGATCGATATCGGGCTGGCGCTGGACGCCTTGCCGCATACTCGGGAGGCGTTCGGGTCGGGCCGCATCGATCTGTCTCGTGTGCAGGTGATCGTCGACAATGCGCGCGGACTGTCCACCGATCTGCTGGCCGATCTCGAAGTCCCGCTGGTCGAGGCCGCCGCACGCACCACGCCGGCCCGGCTGCGGCAGACCGCGCGGCGCTGGTTGAGCCGACTCGACGGCCCGGGTGAGCAGCGGCGGCGGGAACAGCGTGAGGACTGCCGCGATATCCGCCTGACCGCGGTCCAGGACGGCGCCGCGGTCGTCGCGGGGCTCCTGCCCGCGGACGGGGCCGAAACGGTCGCGATGCGACTGCGGGACATGGCATACGAGGTGTGCCCCGAGGACCCGCGCACCATGCCGCAACGCCGCGCCGACGCGCTCGTCGCCCTCGCCGTGGGGGCGGAGCGACTCGACTGCGCATGCGGACGGGGAATGCGCTGCACCGCAACAGTTTCCGAGCAAACTGGGCCGGATGCACCACGGACATCCGGCCGTGCCAGGAGTCACCGCCCGCTGATCCAGGTCGGCGTCAGCGCCGAAGCCCTGAGCGGGGAGAGCGAGGAGCCCGCCCATCTGGTCGGCTACGGGCCCATCGACGCGGAGTTTGCGCGGCGGATCGCCGAACGGGGTGAATCGGTCACCGTGGTCGAATCCGGCGTCCGGATCGACGGCCTCTGCGCATTCCCCGGCTGCGTAATGCCGTCCGCGACAACGGACTTGCCCGTACTGGAGGGGAGCACGGGCAATATCGACGCGAATCGGCCCGGTGATGCCGCCGGCAGCCCGAGGAATCGGGATCTCGCGCTCGGAACGGAATCACCGAGCCGGGAATCCGCATATGCCCGTGGCAACCGCCGTACGACCGCTTGGGGATCGCACGGGAGTTCGCCAGGTAGACAAGGGTTGACGTTGTGTGCCCATCATGCCCGCTTGACCCTGCTCACCGTCCAGCACAGGACCCGGTGGGAGGTGCGCCGGCTCGATGCGGACCGGGTGCAGTGGACGAGTCCGACCGGCGATGTGCACACCACGGTCGACGAGGTGGCTCGCTACCTGTTCCCGCACCGGGATACCGAGACGCCGGCGGTCGTCTCGGGCCCGGTGTCCACATCCGTTGCGGCATGGCCTGTTTCGACGCTCGACCCGTCCTACCCGATCGGGGATCACGCCCTGGTACATCGACGACTCGCCGAGGGCACACCGGAGGACTGTCTCCTGGCCGGTGAAAGTTACCGGCGCTGAACACCTTTCGTTCCACCACTGCACACACGAGTGATCGGAGGACACCGCGAACACCATGACTTGCCAGGATCGTCCACCCGCGCCGACCGTCATCGACGCCGGTGTGGAACGGGAACGGATCGCCGCGCTCGAGAAGTTGCGGCTCCGGCTGGAATCCGAACTCGACCGCACGGCCGCGGGCACCGGTTATGCCGCCATGGCAGGGCAATTGCGTGACACCGTGAACGCGATCGCGGACGCGCGCAATCGCATCTACGAGGTGCTACTCGGCGACGACGAGATCTGTTGAGCGCCGATGTTACGACTCCGGCCCGAGCGGTTGGGGATACCGTCCGGGCCGGGACCTCGACAAGCGCGACAGCGCCGCGCGGAGGTGATCAGCTCACCAGCTTGGTGACCCAATCCGAATTCTCCACGTCGACGTTCTTACCTCCGTCGAGCACGGTGGGGGTCTGCACCTGGCCGACCGCGTCCTTCAACGCCGCCAACGACGACTGAGCGTGGTTACGGGCCGAATCCACCCGGTCCCCCTTCGCGATGCAGGATTGCACCTCGGCCGAAGCACCGGAATCCTTGGCGATCGCGGCCAATTGATCGTTGGTCAGATTGCCGCCGTCTTCGCTCGGCTGCTTCGTGGTGAACAGCGCCATGTGGAATTTCGAAAACACCGGTCCGTCACCGGCATCGGCCACACATTCGCTCGCGGCCACCGCTCGGGTGGAATAGTCCTTACTGCTGGACTTGGGATCCAGGAAGTTCACGAACCGGTAGCGCACCGCGAGCTTTCCCTGGTCGATCGCTTTGGCGATCTGCTGTCCGTAGTAATGCTCGAGCGCCCCGCAGGACGGGCACATCGGATCCTCGAACATATCGATCGTCTTCGCCGCGGCGGTCTTACCGAGCACGATCGCGCCGTCGGAATCCAGTAGCGCCTGCACGGCGGGATCGTGCGCGGCGCCGTAGCCGTCCTCCTGCACCGTCAGACCATGGTCGCTGTTCCAGCGCACGACGAGCACCACGATCACCGCGACGACGACCAGCGCCACCGCGCCCAGTGCATACGTGGTGCGGTTCGACATAGGTCGCGGTGTGTATTTCGAATCCGAGGAATTCACGGCGTCCACTCTGCCAAAACCGGTCCCTCGCCGGAATCCGGCCTACGCCCGCGGTTCCTCCGCCTCGCTCGCGGGCATGCCGACCAGCCCGTAGAGGACCAATTCCTCGAGCGAGCGGGCGAACCCCTCGGTATCGTCGATATCCCGGATACACATGGCGAACAGCGCGGCGCCGGCGATCATATCCAGCACGGTGTCCGAATCGACCCCGCCGCGCACGGCCCCGGAATCCAGATACCGCGCGAGTTCGCGCCGGGTCGGCGTATCCAGCCGTGCCGAAAGTTTCTGATACAGACCGGAATCCGCGCGCATCTCGGTCATCAGCCCGGGCATCGCCTCGCGCGCGGGCCGTGCCCCGAAGAGCTGGATCGTGCCCCGGATCACCGTGCGGATCTCCTCGACCAGATCGGTCGCCACCTCTTCGCCACCCACATCCGGGAAGACCGCTCGCGCGATCAGATGTGCCTTCGACGGCCAGCGCCGGTAGATCGCGGGACGGCTCACCCCGGCGCGGGTGGCGATCGCATCGATCGAGACGGCGGCGTAGCCCCGTTCCACCAGCAGCTCGCGGGCGGCCTCGAGGACCGCTCGATCCACCTCCGGATCGCGATGCGGCCCGAGTCGATGGCGAGCGTTCACGACACAACCGTCCTTGTCAGCGCGAGCATCAGTCGTTACAGTCTGTCACATCTGAGTCGTTACGTTCTGTAACTGCTGAATTCGAGGAGACGTCGTGTCCACTACCGACCAGCCGATCGCCACCACGGGCACCTATCGGCCACTCCCCCTGCTCGAGGGCAAGGTCGTCGTCCTGTCGGGTGTGGGCCCGGGTCTCGGCCGCGCACTGGGCGCCGAGGCCGCCCGGATGGGCGCGGATCTGGTGCTGGTCAGCCGCACCGAACGCCGGCTGGAGAAGATGGCCGAGGTGGTGCGGTCCCACGGCCGCAAGGCGCTGGTGGTGCCCACCGACATCACCGACGAAGAGCAGCGCACTGCCCTGGTCGAGCGGGCCCTCGCCGAATTCGGCCGGGTCGACTGCCTGATCAACAACGCCTTCGCCATCCCGCCGATGGAACCGATCACCGGGATCGAGCTGGACGCGCTGCGCACCGCGAACGAGACGAATGTCTTCGCGCCGCTACGACTTTCGACGCTGTTCGCCGACGCCCTGGCCGCCACGCGCGGCTCGATCATCATGCTGAATTCCTGTGTGAGCTTCGATTCCGAGCCGATCTACGCCGGGTACAAACTGTCGAAAGGCACACTCGCCCATCTCGCCTCGTCGCTGGCCACCGAACTGGGCCCGCGCGGTATCCGGGTCAACAGCGTCGCGCCCTCCTACATCTACGAGGACGTGAACAAGGCCTACTTCGACTGGCTCGCCGCCCAGGACGGCGTCACCCACGAGGAGATCTATCGGCGCAAGGTCGAACCCACCGACCTCAAACGCCTCGCCGCCCCGGAGGAGGTGGCCCGCGCCGCCCTGTTCCTCGCCAGCGACCTCGCCTCCGCCGTCACGGGACAGATCCTCACCGTCGACTGCGGCGAATACCACAACTGAAAAACTTACGGCTGCAAGGAGTTCCGGTGACCGACGCGAAGAAGCGAATCGTCCTCTGGGGTACCGGGGTGGTGGGCTCCATGGTGCTCGCCGAGATCATCCGTCATCCACTGTTCGAATTGGTGGGCGTCGGTGTCAGCAACCCGGACAAGGTCGGGCGCGATGCCGGACTGCTGTGCGGCGGCGGCGAAACCGGTATCCACGCCACGGATTCGGTGGCGGAACTGATCGCGCTGCGCCCCGACGCGGTGGTGCACTACGGCCCGACCGCCCAGTTCGCCGACGAGAACATCCGGGTCATCGGGGCGTTCCTGCGGGCGGGGATCGATGTGTGCTCCACCGCGATGACCCCGTGGGTGTGGCCGGAGATGGCGCAGACCCCCGCCGCCTGGCGCGATCCGATCACCGAGGCCTGCGCCGAGGGTGGCGCGTCCTGCTTCACCACCGGTATCGATCCGGGCTTCGCCAACGACCTGTTCCCGATGACACTGCTGGGCCTGTGTGGGGAGGTGGAGTCGGTGCGCGCCTCGGAGCTACTCGACTACACCTCCTACGAGGGCGATTACGAAGTCGAGATGGGTATCGGACGGCCGCCGGAATTCCAGGCCATGCTGGAGATCCCCGAGCTGCTGATCATGGCGTGGGGCGCCACCGTGCCGATGATCGCGACGGCCGTGGGCATCGAACTCGACACCATCACCACCACGTGGGAGAAATGGGTGACTCCCGTGGATCGGCCGTCCGCGAAGGGCGTCGTGGCGGCCGGCAACGTCGCCGCCATCCGGTTCACGATCAACGGGGTCTACCACGGCCGCGAGGTCATCACGCTCGAGCACGTCAACCGCATCGGCACCGACGCGGCTCCCGACTGGCCCGCCGGAACAAAGGACGATGTGTACCGGGTCGACATCGTCGGCTCCCCGTCCATCTCGCAGGAAACCTCCTTCCGGTTCACCGACGGATCGGGGCGCACACCCGCTGTCGCCGGATGTCTCGCCACCGGGATGCGGGCCCTGAATGCCGTTCCCGCCGTCAACGCCCTGCCGCCCGGTTGGGTGACGCCGCTGGACCTGCCCCTCGTCCCCGGCGTCGGCACCATTCGCTGATATACCGGAAGCGCCTTGTCCACAGCGCTTCTCGTGAAGTGGTATCAGTCGGCGGACGCGGTGACCAGATGCCGCCGCAGCGGCTCGCGCACCACCGTCCATCCGGCCGCGGCCACCACCAGCAGCCCACCGGTCACCGCGAGCGCGAATCCGAACGACACCCGCTGCGCCAGCCACCCGATGGCGATCGGTCCCACGACGGTGCCCAGATCGGCGGCCATCTGATATCCGGCCAGCACCGGACCACCGCGCGCCCGCGGGCCGATCACATCGGCGACCGCGGCCTGCTGCGCGGGTGTGTACATCCCGGAGCCGAGACCGGCGACGAACGAGGCCCCCAGCAGCCACACCACATTCGGCGCGAGACCCAGCGCGATCGTGCCCGTCGCGCACACCAGGGTGCCGGCGATCAGGAAGGGTCTGCGCCCCCATTGATCCGACAACCGGCCGGAGGCGAACAGCACCGCGGCATTCCCCGCGGCGAAGACCGTCAACGCCACCCCGGCGACTCCCGGCGATTCACCGAGCACCTCCACGACCAGCAGCGGAACCAGCGCCATCCGCACGCCGAACACCGCCGCGCCGTTGGCGAAGTTGGACCACAGCACGGCCCGGTACACCGGATCGGCCAGGGCGCGACCGAAACTCACCACCGGCATCGGCTCGGCGCCCACCGGTTCGGCCAGATGCGAACCGCGCAACTTCCAGAACACCACCGCACTCGCCGCCAGCAGAGCCACCGCGTAGATCGCGAACGGCGCACGCAGCCCCAGCCCGCTCAGCGCACCACCGAGCAGCGGACCGGCCAGCGAGCCGATCAGGAAGCTGGTGGACCACAACCCGGACACCCGCCCCCGCTCGCCGGGCGGTGACAGCCGGATGACCAGTCCCAGCGAGGAGACGGTGAACATGGTCGATCCGATCCCGCCCAGCGAACGCAACACGATCAGTTGCCAATAGGTCTGCGCCAGCGCACACGCGCCGGTGGACAGGGCCACGATCAGCAGACCCGTCAGATACAGTGCGCGCTCACCGAACCGCTGGACCAGCCGCCCGCTCACCGGCGCGAACAGCAGGCGCATCAGCGCGAAACTGCTCACGATCGCCGAGGCGGCCGCGACACCGACGCCGAAGCTGCGCGCGAACTGCGGCAACGCCGGTGCGACCAGCCCGAATCCGAGCGCGATGATGAATGCCGCGCCGATCAGCACCCAGGTCTCGGCGGGCAGCCGGGATCCGGCACCGTAACTGTCGTTCACCACATGTCCGCGAATCAGTCGACCGCGGGCTCCTCGATGCCGAGTGCGCGTCCGACGACTTCCTCCGCGGCCGCCTGCACCTGGGCCAGATGTTCGGGCCCCTCGAAGGATTCGGCGTAGATCTTGTATTTGTCCTCGGTGCCCGACGGGCGGGCCGCGAACCACGCGTTCTCGGTGGTGACCTTGACCCCGCCCAGCGCCGCGCCGTTGCCGCGGGCGCGGGTCTGCACCGACAGCACCGACTCCCCCGCGATGTCGGTGGTGGTGATGTCGTCCGGTGTCAGCGCGGCCAGCCGCCGCTTCTGCTCGGCATTCGCGACGGCGTCGATGCGGGCGTAAGCCGGTGTGCCGTAACGCTTTTCGAGTTCGGCGTAGCGCGCCGACGGACTCTGGCCGGTGACCGCGGTGATCTCGGCGGCCAGCAGCGCCAGCAGGATGCCGTCCTTGTCCGTGGTCCACACGGTGCCGTCGTGGCGCAGGAACGAGGCCCCGGCGCTCTCCTCACCACCGAAAGCCAGGGAACCGCTGAACAATCCGGGGACGAACCATTTGAAGCCGACCGGCACCTCGTGGGTCTGCCGGCCCAGCACGCCGACCACGCGATCGATCATCGAGGAGGTCACCGCGGTCTTGCCGATCTTGGTCAGCGCGTCCCACCCCATCCGGTTGGCGACCAGATATTCGATGGCCACCGCCAGGAAGTGGTTGGGATTCATCAATCCCGCATCGGGTGTCACGATGCCGTGCCGGTCGGCGTCGGCGTCGTTGCCGGTGGAGATGTCGTAGTCGTCGCGGATCGCCACCAGCGAGGCCATCGCATAGCGCGAGGACGGATCCATCCGGATCTTGCCGTCGCTGTCGAGGGTCATGAACCGCCACGTGGGGTCGACGAACGGATTGACCACCTCGAGTTCGAGGTCGTAGCGCTGGCCGATCTCCTCCCAGTAGTCGACGCTGGCACCGCCCATCGGGTCCGCGCCCAGCCGGATTCCGGCGCCGCGCACCGCGTCCAGATTCAGCACGTTGGGCAGATCGGCGATGTACTGGTCGAGGTAGTCGTAGCGCTGCACACCGGTGGCCAGCGCGTGCTGCAACGTGGTGCGTTTGATCCCGGCCAGCCCGCCGCGCAGCAGTTCGTTGGCACGCTCGGCGATGGCGTCGGTCGCGACCGTATCGGCCGGTCCGCCGTGCGGCGGGTTGTATTTGAAACCGCCGTCCCGGGGCGGATTGTGCGAGGGCGTGACCACGATGCCGTCGGCCTGATGGCGGGTGCCGCCCCGATTGTGGCGCAGCACCGCGTGACTGAGCGCCGGGGTCGGCGTGTAGCGCCCGCGGCTGTCGATCACGGCGGTCACATCGTTGGCGGCCAGCACCTCCAGCGCGGTGGTCCACGCCGGTTCCGAGAGCGCGTGGGTGTCGCGAGCCAGATACACCGGGCCGGTGATGCCGCGGGTGGCGCGATACTCCACGATCGCCTGGGTGATGGCGAGGATGTGGGCCTCGTTGAACGCGCAATCGAGGCTCGAACCGCGATGCCCGGACGTCCCGAAGACCACCTGCTGGGCGGGTTCGGCGGGATCGGGGATGCGGCTGTAGTACGCCGTCACCAGATGCGGCAGATCCTCGAGATCGCTGGCCCGCGCCGGTCGGCCGGCTCGATCGTGGGCCATGCTCGGGCCTCCCTTCCTCGGCGCCTGCGCCCGGCTCGTCATCACAATCACGGCGACACCCCGCCCGACTGCCACACCTGGACCGCGGACAGGGTCACGGTCCCGGATTCGAAGAGTTCGGCGTTGGCCACCACGAAATCGCGCAGCAGCTGCGAATCGTCGATGATCATCACCATCACGGGCAGGTTCTCGGCGAGATCCAGCATGCGGGTGGTGTGGATGCGCGAGGAGACGCCGTAGCCCTCCATACCGCGCCAGACGCTGGCCCCCGCCAGGCCGCTGTCGCGCGCCCGCCGCACGATCTCGTGATAGCGGGGCCGATGCTTGTAGTGGTCGTCCTCACCCAGCAGCACCGTCAAGCGGGCCGCGGACCGCCAGCGTGGATCCGGCTGCCACGCATCGGCTTCGGTGACGATCTGCATCGCGGACTCGTCCGGTGCTTCACTCATCGCCAACCCCCTGTCGTCGTGCCGTACCAGTTGTCCGTTCTGCCGCGCCGCGCGCTGTCACCACCGTCCGCCCACCGATCCGAGCGGCGGACCCACCACACCCGATCCGTGCAGTCTAGAGCGTCGTCCGATCGGGCGGAGCAGCGGTCGCATATGCCACAGAGAGCTGTCCAGACTAACGGATTCGCTTGCGACGAGCAAAAACTCGTCCGGGCCACGCTCGGCCCCTCCGGCGTGACCACCACCGCGGCACCGGTTCGCGAACCCACCTGGTGCACCTCCCTGCCCGACCGAATGTGTGGAGCCATGCTAACTGTCAGCGATCGAGCCGCGGCCCGGCATCCGGGTCGCGCGGGCCCGCCACCGCGGCGGTGCGGCCCCGACCGGGCGATGTCCGGGCGATGGATTCGGCCTGCCCTGTTCCGCTCCCTTCCCCGATCCGCCGGGCCGCACACGGCTCGGCGGCACCCGTCCCGAACCGCTTCACCAGCGCCGCCCTTCCGCTAGCCGTCGGTTTGCTCTCCGGCGGCACGGAGAATAGCAACCGAATTCGCGGCGGTCACTGCCTCGGACCGGGACCGGCGCATCGCGGCCCCTGTCCACGGAGTAGCCACCGAACGACGCTCGGGCGCGTCCCCTCGTGTCGCCGCTGCCGGCCGGTGACTCCGGCGAACCGGACGACGCGGGCGGCGCCGTGCGCGATCGGGACAGCGGCGGGCCCGTTGGCGGGCTTCCCCGGGGCGACCCGCACCTATAGACGACGGTGCCCCGGACTCGTCGAGTCCGGGGCACCCTATCCGATTGTCACGCAGGGCGATTCACCCTGTGACCGGGGCCGTGCTCAGTGCGCCAGCACCGGCTCGCCCTCGGCCGGGGCCGGTGCGGTGCTGGGCATCAGCACCGCCGCGGCGACCGCGCCGACCACGAAAATCGCTGTCGCCCACCAGAAACTGGTGGTGTAGCTCTTGATCAGCGATTCGGCGACCGCGAGCTGGGTGGGCTGACGGCCGGACAGGTAGTTCGCCGCCGCCGAGGACGCGATGGTGCTCAGCAACGCGGTACCGATCGAACCACCGACCTGCTGGCTGGTGTTCACCATCGCCGAGGCCACACCGGCGTCCTCGTGGTGCACACCGGCGGTCGAACCCTGGAAGGCGGTCGACATGGCGCCACCGAGACCCAGGCCCAGCAGGATCAGCGCCGGGAGGATGTGCGAGGCGTAGCCGGTGTCGAGTCCGATGCGGGTCAGCCACGCCATCCCGGCGGCCGCGATCAGGAAGCCGGCGGCGACGGTGATCTTCGGTCCAACCTTGGGCAGCAGCAGCGAGGGCACCGTGGTCGAGGAGGCGATCATCGCCGCGATCATCGGCAGGAACGCGACGCCGGTCATGATCGGCGAGTACTTCAGCGTCAGCTGCATGTAGTAGGTCAGGAACAGGAAGATCGCGAACATCCCGATACCCATGACGAAGACCGTCATGTAGGAACCGGCCCGGGTGCGGTCGAGCAGGATCCGCAGCGGCAGCAGCGGGTGCTCGACCCGGGTCTGGAGCCACGCGAACACGCCCAGCAGCACCGCACCGCCGATGAGGAAGGTCAGGGTGAGCCCGTTGGACCAGCCGTGCGATTCCGCGTGCGAGAAGCCGTAGACGATGCCGAACAGGGCGGCACTGACCGTGACCGTGCCCGGAATGTCGAGCTTGGGCCGGTGCTCGGCGGTGTGCTTGGCCAGCAGCAGCACGGCGCCGACCAGCGCGACGGCGGCGAAGATCAGGTTGACGTACATCACCCAGCGCCACGAGGCCCATTCGGTGAGCGCGCCACCGAGCAGCAGGCCGAGCGCACCACCGGTACCGGCGACGGCACCGAAGATGCCGAAGGCCTTGGCACGCTCCGACGGTTCGGTGAAGGTCACCGTCAGCAGCGACAGCGCCGCGGGCGCGAGGAGCGCGCCGAACACACCCTGGGCGACACGAGCGACCACGAGCATTTCGAAGCCGTTGGCCGCGCCACCGACCGCGGAGGCGACCGCGAAGCCGACCAGTCCGATGATGAAGGTGGTGCGCCTGCCGAACAGATCGCTCAGCCGGCCGCCCAGCAGCAGGAGGCTGCCGAAGGCCAGGGCGTAACCGGTGACCACCCACTGGCGGTCGGCGTTGGAGAAGCCGAGGTCCAATTGAGCCTCGGGAAGTGCGATATTCACCACGGTCGCGTCCAGCACGACCATCAGCTGGGCGACGCCGAGCACGGCGAGCACCCACCAGCGCATTGCATGCGAGCCACGGCGGCCCGCGGAGCCGGACGAATGCCTCGACGGCAGGTCCGACCGGCTCTTTTCGAGATCGATCGCGGAAGTCATGGGGTTCCTTGTCCGACGGCGGTTGAGATGGAGGTTGAAGTGGAGGACCAACCTCCGCTTGCATGGAAAGCTATCACGATAACGGAGAGAGCGCCTCCGGTTAATCCCCGAACTTGGTAATATCGCGGTGTGAATCACGCCACGGCCGCTCCCGCTCCCCGGCGCCTGCGCGCCGATGCCGCCCGCAACCACGCGCGGATCCTCAGAGCGGCCAGAGATCTGTTCGCCGATCGCGGCCTGGAGGTGACCCTCGACGACGTGGCAGAGGCGGCCGGCGTGGGCGTGGGCACGGTCTACCGGCGCTTCGCGAACAAGCAGGAACTCATCGGCGAGGTCTTCGACCAGACCGTCACCGATATGGCCGAAGCCACCGAGGCCGCCTACGCCGATCCCGACACCTGGCACGGGCTGACCCGGCTGTTCGAGTGGTGCTGCGAACATATGGCCAGCAACCGCGGCTTCGGCGAGGTGATGCTCGAACTGCCCGACGCCATGGAGCGCTTCGTCTCGGTCCGCGAGCGGATCAAGCCGATGGTCACCCGGTTGTTCGACAAGGCCGTCGCCGAGGGCGTGCTGCGACCCGGCATCGCCGCGTCGGACTTCTTCGCGATGATCAACATGGTGGAGGCGATCGCAAGTTTCGCCAAGCCGGTGAATCCCGAGGTCTGGCGGCGCTATATGGGCATCGTCCTGGACGGCGTGCGCGGCGACTGCATTCCGCGGCAACCACTGACGGTCCCACCGCTGAACGACGACGACGTCGACCAAGCGAAGGAAGCCGTATTCGCCTGCCGCAGAAGGTAATTCCCTGACCGGCACCGTGCACCCGCCAACGTTACCGAGCGATCACCCCGCACCGTAAGTACCGCGTCTCGATCCACGACGTGTGATCGGACACGATCGCGCTCGAACGAGGGCTGGCGCACAGTTCGGCCATGTTCTAAAGTTGGACGCATGACCAATTCGTGGGTGAACTGGGCCGGCGATCAACGGTGCGCGCCGGCCACCTACGCCGCTCCGCGCACACGCGACGACGTCGCCGAACTCCTGGCCCGGGCCGAGGCCGAGGGCCATACCGTGCGCGTGGCCGGAGCCGGACATTCGTTCACCGACACCGTGCTCACCGACGGCACTCTGTTGCAGCTCTCGCAGCTGAACCGGATTCTGCAGGTCGACCGCGCCACCGGCCTGGCGCGGGTGGAGGCGGGTGCGACGCTGAACGAGCTGAGTACCGCCCTGCACCCGCTCGGCCTGGCCTTCCCCAACCTCGGCGACATCGACGTGCAGTCGATCGCCGGGGCGACCGCGACCGCCACCCACGGGACCGGCGCTGCACTGCAGAACATCTCCGCCGCACTGCATTCGGTGGAACTGATGCTCGCCGACGGGAGCGTGATCGAACTCGACGAACGCAGCGACCCCGACGGCTGGCGCGCGGCACGGGTGAACCTCGGCGCACTCGGTGTGGTGACCGCGGTGACGCTGCAGCTGGTGCCCTCGTTCGTCCTCGAGGGAGTCGAGCGGCCCGTTCCGGTCGAGGAGGTGCTGGCCGATCTCGACGAATTCGTCGACGGCAACGAACATTTCGAGTTCTACATGTTCGCGCACAGCCCACTGGCGATGACCAAGCGCAACAACCGCGTCCAGCTCGCCGAACAGCCCCGGGCCAAGGCCGTGGACTGGTTCGCCGACATCCTGATGTCCAACCACACCTTCGATGCGCTGTGCCGCCTCGCCCGCCGGCAGCCGGGCCTGATTCCGTGGATCCATCGCGGCGCGGCCTATGCCGGTAGCTACCGTCGCCAGATCGACCGCTCCTACCGAGTCTTCGCCTCCCCCAGGCTGTTTCGCTTCACCGAGATGGAATACGCCATCCCGCGCGAATACGCCGTCGACGCCATTCGCGAGATCAAAGCCGTTGGGCAGCACTTCGATTCGCCGATGCCGACCGAGGTGCGGTTCGTGGCGCCCGACGACGCGTTCCTGTCCCCCGCCGGAGGTCGCGACACCTGCTACATCGCCGTGCACCAATACCGTGGGATGGACTACGAACCGTATTTCCGGGCCTGCGAAGCGATTTTCGATCGCTACCACGGCCGCCCGCACTGGGGTAAGCGCCACTTCCAGACCGCGGAAACGCTGCGCGGACGCTATCCGGAGTGGGATCGCTTCCTGGATGTACGGCGGCGCCTGGACCCGAAGGGGCGCTTCGCCAACGCTTATGTCGAGCGGGTTCTCGGCCCCCTCGACTGAACGGACTGCCTCGACCGGCACCGGGAAACGGTGGCGGCGAGGCGGTTTCGCCCCGTGGCGCGGCCGCTATCTCGCCCGGGCGGTGCGACCGCGATCGGCGAGCCGCAATTCCAGCGACACCGGCACGACATCGACCTCCAGCGCCTGCCGCAGCCGGCCCACCGCATCGGAGAGGATGCGCCGGCGCAGCGCGGTCAGATCGGCGTCGGGCTCCGTCGTGACCACCAGATGCAGTTGCGGTGCGCGACCCGGACCCGACAGCCTGGCCTGCGCCGAGCGCACCTCCGGATAGGACTCGATATCGGTCGCCACCGGGGCGGCCGCGACATTCGAATCCATCAGCGTCTCACCGGAATTACCGACCGTGCCGATATGCCAGCGCATCCGCGCCGGCATCCGCGCGAACTGGGCGGCCAGCCACCGCAGCGCCGCCAGGCCCACGACCACCGCGCCCGCCACCACCGCCACGAACACCCACTGCGACGGCTCGGCGGTGCCCGGCACCAGCGGCGCATCCCGATCGACCCAGTGCAGCACGCCGGCGTACGCGAGAATGGCATAGACGCCCGCGAGAATCAGCGCCAGCCCGAAGAGCGCGAGCAACGCCCGATTGAGCCGTGCAGGACGATTGGCCGAACTCGAACTCACGACACCTCCTGTGACCTGCGGGACACCCGCACCCGGTCGGTGTCGCGAGCCGCTGCGCGATTGTCGCTCACGACACCTCCTGTGACCTGCGGGACACCCGCACCCGGTCGGTGTCGCGAGCCGCTGCGCGATTGTCGCTCACGACACCTCCTTGCGAACATGCACTCGCTTGTCCACCCGCTCCGGCTGCTGCGCCGCGCGCAGGCGGGTGGTGACGGGCGGGGCGGATTTCGGGGCGATGCGGGCCAGGCGGTCGCCGACGGCGGCGTTGACCGTCTGCTCCAGATCGGCGTGGTCAGGGTGGGCGGCACGGCCGCTGACCCGAATGTTCTTGCGGCCGCGGCGAACTCGTGCCGACTCGAGGCCCGCGACCGAGGCCGCGGCATCGTTCAGGGCGCCGTCGAGACTGCGCCGGGTGATTCCGGCGTCCATTCCTTCCTCGGCGTCCAGCGCTTCCACCACGCGCCGGCCCGGCAGCAGCGCCGCGAGCAACAGCACCGCACCGAGCACCGCCAGCGCGATGCCGACACCGAGCACCCAGTAGCTGTGCCAGGTCGTGTCGTGCAGATGCACCGCGATGCTGTGGTAGGACACCAATTCCTTCGCATTGCCCAGGTTCTGGATCAGCGACACCGCCACGAGGACCGCGATCACCAGCAGCGCGAGTGCGACCAGTACGGCCGGGGTGATGCGCCGGGGCCTGCGGTTCATCGCAGCCCTCCGGCGGGTTCGATCGTGTTGACCAGTTCGGAGACCTCGATGTCCACGCGCGGAACGACCAGTCCGGACAGTTCGTGGGTGCGCTGCATCAGATGCTCGCGGCACGCCTCCGTGACCACCGCGACCGGTGTCGGATAGGTGACCGGCAGGCGTACCCGCAACACGGCGGTATCGGCCGTGACGCGCGCGGAGACCTCGGGGCCGGCGGCGACACCGTCGACCTCACGCGCCGCCCGGGCCGCCAAACGCCGCACCGCGCGCTCGGACACGGTGGTGCGCCCCCGGAACTCGGCCGCGGAGAGCAACGACGCCGACGCCGTCTCCGCGGCAGCGCTCATTTCCGGCCCCGATCCTGCGCCGAACGGATCAGGCCGGACAGGTCGACATGGCCGTCGAGCCAGCGGCCGATCACCAGTCCCAGCGCGCCGAAGATCAGCACCACCGCGAAGGCCCCGAATCCGCCGAACGCCGCGGCGAAACCGAGAGAGAGACCGAAGATCAGGCAGATCGTGGTGGCGTTCATATCACTGCACCCGGTCGCGGGTCGGCGGCTGATCCTCGTCCTCTTCGATGAAGACGTCGTTGACGTTGATGTTCACCTCGACCACCTCGAGTCCGGTCATCTGCTCGATCGCGGTGATGACGTTGCGGCGCACCGCGCGGGCCAATTCGGCGATGGACACGCCGTATTCGACGACGATCTCCAGGTCCACCGCCGCCTGCGTCTCGCCGACCTCGACCGAAACCCCTTGTCCCACACTGGCCGAAGCACCGGGGATGCGATCGCGGAAGGCGCCGAACGCACGCGCCGCGCCACCGCCGAGGTTGTGCACCCCGCGCACCTCGCGGGTCGCCAATCCGGCGATCTTCTGGACCACGGCGTCGGCGATGGCGGTCGTGCCCTGATCGCTGACCAGCGCGCTGCTGGTCCGGGCGGGCGCCTTGGCCGCGGCTCCGCCCTGGCCCGCGCCGCCCCCCGCGTCCTTACCCACCTCGGCCTCGGCGTTCTCCGCGCCCTTACCGGCTGTCGTGCTGGTCATGATTACCTCCAGTTCAGTTCCCTTGCGGTACAGCGGATAACGAACCTTCACTAGCTATGACCCCGCCGACGGCGAAATGTCACGGGCGAGAGTGATGTTCTAGGTAACCGCGGTGTCGAACGCTTCCGCGTCCAGATCGGTGACCACGATCCGCAGCCGCGCACCGGCCCACCCGGTGGCGGCCTGCAGTTCGCCCACGGCCGCCGCGAGCTTGTCCAGCAGCGGCGGCAGCGGCAGCGCCGAGGCGATCACCCGGATCTCGACGACCTCGGCACTCACGTCCACCGCCGAGCGCGGCCCCAGCCGGGGCACCCACTCGGCGAGTTCGACGCCCGGCGGCACGGCCGGACGCAATCCCGCCACCGATTCGATCACGGCGACGATATCGCCGGCCAGCTCGTCCTCGCTCACGGCCGCCGTCACGACGCTCCCGGTGCGATGTCGAGAATCGCCACCGACACCGTGTCGACGAGCATTCCGGTCTGTTGCGCGACCATCCGGACCACCTCCTGCTGTACCGCCTGCCCGACCTCGCCGACCTGGCATTCGCCCCGCACCGCCAGGTCGACCTGCACCTTCAGCCAGCCACCGCTGTGGCGGACGCGCACGCCCGCACCGGGTGCGACGTCCTGGCTGCTCCGCCACTGCCGTCCCGTCCGGGCCAGGTGGCCGAGCAGACCGAGGACACCGGGCTCCAGCCGCGCCACCCCGGGAACCGAGGCCGCGGCCCGAGCCGCTACTGCAGCGATTACCGCATCCGAGGCGATATATTCCGCTTTCTCCGCGAATCCCGCGCTCACGGCTCCTCCTGGTAGACGTCCACCACGGTGATGTCGAGCCGCTCCAGCGCCAGACCGGCCCGGGCCGTGGCCGCCGCCCGCACTCGTTCGCGCACCTGTGGAACGACGCGTTCGACCGTGGTGTCGCCGTGCCGCAGCGAGATCGACAGCGCCACCGTGATCGCGTGGCGGCCGTCGGCATCGGCCCCGTGGTCGTCGATGCGGCAGCTGCGGGCACGCACACCCGGCACGGTGTCGGCGGCATAGCGCAGCACCGCCGCGATGGCCTGCTCGCTCACCTCGATCGAACCCGGATGCGGCGTGGTGAGGCTCACCATGCGCCCGCGCCGGACCTCGGCCCGTACCGCCGACATGATCCGGTCGAACATCGCGGGCGGCGGTGGATCCGGCTCGTCGACGAGTTCCCGGGTGGCCGCGCGCAGCGTGAGCAGACTCTCGCGCGCGGCCCCGCAGTGCGGGCACTCCGATTCGTGTTCGTCGGCCAGCCCCGCCTCCACGGCGTCGAGCCGGTCCCACACCTGTTCGACGCTGCGCCCGCAGGGCAGCGTGTAGTCGCTGTCGGTCATCTCCTTCAGCGCCACGGCTTCATCACCTCCGCCAATTGCGCCCGGGCTCGGGCGATCCGCCCCCGAACCGCGGTGGTGTTGGTGCCGACGATCTCGGCGATCTCCTCGTAGGAGCGGCCGTGCACCTCCCGCAGCAGCCAGCAGGCACGCTGTTCGGGTGTCAGCCGCGGCAACGCCGCGGTGAGCGCGGCCATCTGGTCGTGCACCTGTGCCGCGTGTTCGGGCTGGGTCGCACGCTGCGGCGATTCGGTGGTGTCGAGATCCACGTCGGCGCGGGGCGGCCGGGACCGGATGACGTTGAGGCAGCGATTGGTGGTCATCCGGTACAACCACCCCGAGAAGGCGCTGTCGTCCTGCAATTGAGCCAGGCGGCGCCACGCGGTGAGGAACACCTCCTGGATGACGTCCTCCGCCTCGGACCGGTCGGCCAGCATCCGCGCCGCCAACCGGAACATCGCTCCCTGATACCGCAGCACCAATTGCTCGTAAGCCCGGACATCGCCGTCACGTGCGCGCCCGGTCAGGGTGGCGTCGTCCAGCGCTGCCTCGGGTGCCGTTGCCGCCTCGGTCACACAGCACCTCCTCCGCTGCTCGAATCGATAGACACCGGCCGGCAGGAATCCTCACGTTGGATTATGCGTGATCGGCGTCTCACGAGGCGCGGACCGCGGATTCCGTGTCCGGATCGACAGCTGAGCGGACTCGGGCGCGGAGGCTATTCGTTGACCAGTCGTAAGGCGGGAGTGCGCACGGCACGCCGGTCGACCAGCCACACCTGCACACTCTGATCGATTGCGGGACTGAGTGTTTGGATCTCGACCTCGACCTCGCCGCGGTGCGGATGGTCGATGTGCAGCGCACCGGACCGGAATTCGGTGACCCGGTGTTCCCGCCAGCGGCAGGAGAATTCCGGAAATCGGTGCAATCCCTGGATCAGCGCCTCGAGCCCGGGATCGTCGGGCCAGTGTGTGCGCGCCGAGCGCAGCATCGACACCATCATCTCCGCGGCGACCGGCCAGTCCCGCCACCGCTGCGGCGCCTGCGGATGCGCGAAGAAGTAGGTGGCCAGATTGTGTTCGGCGACCTCGTCGAGCAGTCCCAGCGGTTCGGCGAAATCGCGCCACGCGGGATTCCAGGCGAGGATGTCGAGCCACCGGCCCACCACGAAGGCAGGGGTGGGATGCATCGCATCGAGGACGGCCTGCACGGTGTCGGTGACCTGTTCCCGCGCCTGACCCGAGGACGGGCACTCACGCGCGTGTTCCATACCGACCGCGAGATTGCCGAAATGGTGGCGTTCGACCTCGTTGAGCCGCAGCGCCTCGGCCAGCGCACCCAGCACCGCCATCGAGGGGTTGGTATCGCGGCCCTGTTCGAGGCGGGCGAGATAATCGACACTCACCCCGGCCAGCGCCGCGACCTCTTCGCGCCGCAGTCCGGGGGTGCGTCGCCGGCGGCCGACGGGCAACCCGACATCCTCGGGTTGCAGCTGCGCCCGCCGCGCGATGAGAAACTCGCCGAATTCCGATCGTGCCACCACACCATCCTGTATCTGTCCGGGCCCCCTTATCCACGCCCTGGCAGTCCCAGGATAACCGCGGTGTGGCTAACCGGACCACGGTCCGCAAATCTGGTGGACATGACCACTTCCGAGCAGACCACTCTCGCCACCGGCTCCTGGGCCCTGGATCCCGCCCACTCCTCGGTGAACTTCACCGTCCGCCACCTGGGCATCTCCAAGGTCCGCGGCCGCTTCAACAACTTCGAGACCAGCTTCGTCGTGGACGCCTCGGGTGCGGCCACCATCGAGGCCACCATCTACCTCGACTCGTTCGACACCGGCAACTCCCAGCGTGACGAGCACGTGCGCAGCGCCGAACTGCTCAACGTCACCGAACGCCCCACCCTGCACTTCAAGGCCGTCGAGCCGGTGCGGGTGGCCGAGGAGTTCGAGGTCACCGGTGAGGTGACCCTCGGCGGCGTGACCAAGCCGGTCACCCTCGACGTCGAGTGGGGCGGCGTACAGCCGTTCGCGGACGGCAGCCGCCACGCCGGATTCACCGCCACCGGCGCCATCAAGCGCAGCGAATTCGACGTCGCGCCCGGCCTGCCCACCGCCATGCTCAGCGACAAGGTCGCCATCGAGCTCGACATCCAGCTCGTCGAGCCGCAGGCCTAGTCCACACCGATCACGATCATCCCGCTACGGCCGCGCCGCCGTGCGGATCAGCACCTGCCGGTCCGGTTCTCCGGGCCGGCAGTCGCGTATCCGGGGTCGATCAACGGCCGACAGCATCACGGCAGCAGACCGCAGCGGCGCGCCCGGACGACGGCCTCGTGCCGGGTGTGGGCGCCGAGTTTCGTCATGGCACTGCGCAGGTAACTCTTCACCGTTTCCGGGCGCAGCGAAAGCCTTTGCGCCGCTTCACTGTTCGTGCAACCGAGGGCGACATACGACAGCACGTCCAGTTCGCGCGGAGACAGTCCGGGCGCGGCGTCCGTCGCCACGGGCTCGCCGGACCCGCCCATCAGGCGCACCAGGGTGTCCGATACCGCGCGCAGCCGCTTGCGGGCCTCGGCGTCGGTGAGCGTCTGCGCGATCCCGCGCACCTCGGCGTGCAGATCCCGAAGTTGTTCCGCGACAACGGTATCCGGCGCGGGTGCGGTGGTGAAATCCGCGGTCCCGCCCGCCGCCGCCCGCAGACGCAGCCGCCGGTCCACCTCGTCGCGTACCGCCAGTTCCACCGCCAGCCGACGGCTCGACCGCAGCACCAGCTCGGCGATCCGATCGCCGATCGGCCCCGGTTCGCGACTGGCGACGTAGAGCACGGCCCGGGAGCTCCCGTCCACCACGACCGGTACCCCGACCACCGCGCGCAGCCCCTCCATCGACACCGGCGCGTCGTAGTGATGGGTGATGGTCGCCGCCGCCCGATAGTCCGCGACCGAGGTCGGACGCCGGCTCGCGACGGCCGCGCCGCCCACCCCCGAGGTCGGCGAGACCACCAGTCCGCGCATCGCGGCGGTCCGGGTGCCGAAGAACTCGCTCAGGATCAGCGCTCCGTCGCAGACCTCTCCCCCGAACACCACCGGCATCCCGGACAGGGCCGAGACCTGCCGCAACTCGGCCCGCAACGCATCGGCGTCGCGCGGGCGGAGCAGATCGGCGGAGGCCATCGGCGCTACCCCTTTCCGGGGGTGGTGGAGAGCAAAGTGTGACGTGAATCCTATATCCGTGAGCGCGAGTATGGGCCGGGTCCGGCCGGTCAGTTATACGCACGGGGTATGGGATGTGCCGCTGCTGGGCGAGACGATCGGGGCGAATCTCGATCGCACGGTGGCCGTCCACGGTGATCGAGACGCACTCGTCGACCGGGTGACCGGAGTGCGCTGGACCTACCGCGAATTCGCCGCCGAGGTCGACGCCGTGGCACTCGGGCTGCTGGAATCCGGCATCGGCAAGGGTGATCGGGTCGGCATCTGGTCGCCCAATCGTGCCGAGTGGACGCTGGTGCAGTTCGCCACCGCGAAGATCGGCGCGATCCTGGTCAACATCAATCCGGCCTACCGCAGCGAGGAAGTGCGCTACGTGATCACCCAGGCCGGGATCCGGATGCTGATCTCGGCGCGGGCGCACAAGAGCTCGAACTACGCGGAGATCATCGGCCGGGTGCGGCCCGAATGCCCGGAGCTGGAGCGGGTGGTCCTGTTCGACAGCGCCGAGTGGGAGGCGCTGATCGCCGCCGGTCGCGCCGCCGATCCCGCGCGCCTGGCCGAGGCCGGAGCGGGACTCGCCGCCGATGATCCGATCAACATTCAATACACCTCGGGCACAACGGGTTTCCCCAAGGGCGCGACGCTGTCGCACCACAACATCCTCAACAACGGCTATTTCGTCGGTGAATTGTGTGGTTACACCGAGGCCGACCGGATCTGCATTCCGGTGCCGTTCTACCACTGCTTCGGCATGGTGATGGGCAATCTGGCGGCGACGAGTCACGGTGCGGCGATGGTGATTCCGGCGGCCTCCTTCGAACCGCGGGCCACCCTCGCCGCGGTCGCCGAGGAACGCTGCACCTCGCTGTACGGGGTGCCGACGATGTTCATCGCCGAACTGGCCGATCCGGACTTCGAATCCTTCGACCTGAGTTCGCTGCGCACCGGCATCATGGCCGGCTCACCGTGCCCGGTGGAGGTGATGAAGCAGGTGATCGAGCGGATGGGTATGGCCGAGGTGTCCATCTGCTACGGCATGACCGAAACCTCACCGGTGTCGACTCAGACCCGCCGCGACGACAGCATCACCCAGCGCACCGCCACGGTCGGCCGGGTGGGCCCGCACCTCGAGATCAAGATCGTCGATCCCGACACGGGGCTGACCGTCCCGCGCGGGGAACCGGGTGAGCTGTGCACGCGCGGCTATTCGGTGATGCTCGGCTACTGGAACGATCCGGACAAGACCGCCGAGGCGATCGACGCCGCCCGCTGGATGCACACCGGCGATCTGGCCACCATGGACGACGACGGCTACGTCGCGATCACCGGCCGGATCAAGGACATGGTGATCCGCGGCGGCGAGAACATCTACCCGCGCGAGATCGAGGAATTCCTCTACACCCACCCCGACATCCTCGACGCACAGGTCGTCGGGATCCCGGATCCGAAATACGGTGAGGAATTGGTGGCCTGGATCCGGATGCGTGAGGGCGCGGCCCGGTTGGACGCGCAGACGCTGGCACAGTTCTGCGGCGGACGCCTGGCCTATTACAAGATTCCGCGCTACGTCCACGTCGTCGACGAATTTCCGATGACGGTCACCGGCAAGGTGCGCAAGGTCGATATCCGCGCGACCTCGGTCCGCCTGTTCGGCGGGCCGGAGCAGGATCAGCAACAGACAGGAGTGCAGTGATGACGTCCAACACCGAGGTGTATCGCCAGGCGCGCGACCGGCTGGTCGACCTGGCGACCGACTACGACACCGCGGTGCGGACGTTCCACTGGCCCCGGCTGACCGGCGCATTCAATTGGGCCGTGGACTGGTTCGACGTGATCGCACGCGGCAACGACCGCACGGCGCTGTGGATCGTCGAGGAGGACGGCAGTGAACTGCTGGTGAGTTTCGACGAGATGGCGCGGCGCTCGGATCGGGTGGCGACCTGGCTCGCCGAACTCGGTGTGCGCCGAGGAGATCGGGTCATCCTGATGCTGGGCAACCAGGTCGAGCTGTGGGAGTCGATGCTCGCCGTCGCCAAACTCGGCGCGGTGGTCATGCCCACCACGGGCGCGCTCGGACCGGCCGATCTGATCGACCGGATCACCCGGGGCGAGGTGCGTTTCGTCCTCACCAACGCTCGCGACACCGCGAAATTCGACGAGGTCCCCGGCGACTACCGGCGCATCGCGGTCGGCGGTCCGGTCGAGGGCTGGCACGACTACGCGGAGGCCGCCGCGGTGCAGTCCGCGGGCCCCTTCCCCACCGTGACGCAGGTGGGCGACGAACTGCTGGTCTATTTCACCTCGGGCACGACGAGCAAACCAAAGATGGTGCAGCACAACCAGATCAGCTATCCGGTCGGACATCTGAGCACCATGTACTGGATCGGGGTCCGTCCCGGCGACGTGCATCTCGCGATCAGCGCGCCGGGCTGGGCGAAGCACGCCTGGAGCTGCTTCTTCGCGCCCTGGATCGCCGAAGCGACGATCTTCGTCTACAACTACGGCCGCTTCGACGCCGAGGCGCTGCTCGGTCAGCTGCGCCGCGCGGAGGTCAACACCTTCTGTGCGCCGCCGACGGTGTGGCGCATGCTGATTCAGGCCGACCTCGGCGAGCGTCCGTCCGGACTGCGCGAAATCCTCGGTGCCGGCGAACCGCTCAATCCCGATGTGATCGCCCAGGTGGAAAACGCCTGGGGACTGACCATCCGGGACGGATTCGGGCAGACCGAGACCACCCTGCAGATCGCCAATACTCCCGGACAACCGGTCAAGGCCGGCTCGATGGGCCGGCCCATGCCGGGCGTGCCCGTCGTACTGGTCGATCCGGTCACCGGCATGCCCGCCGACGAGGGCGAGATCTGCCTGGATCTGAGCGCTCATCCGGTCAATCTGATGAACGGCTACCTCCAGGACCCGGAACGGAACGCGGCGGTGATGGAGGGCGGCTACTACCACACCGGCGATGTGGCGGCGCGGGACGAAGACGGCTACATCACCTATATCGGCCGCACCGACGACGTGTTCAAATCCTCCGATTACAAGGTGTCGCCGTTCGAACTCGAAAGTGTGCTGATCGAACATCCGGCGGTGGTGGAGGCCGCGGTGGTGCCACAACCCGACGACACCCGCCTGGCCGTCCCCAAGGCGTATGTCACGCTGGCCGCCGGCTGGGAGCCGGACCGCGAAACCGCAAGGGCCATCCTGGAATACGCGCGTGATCACCTCGCACCGTATCTGCGGGTGCGGCGGATCGAATTCACGGAGCTGCCCAAGACGATCTCGGGCAAGATCCGCCGCGTCGAACTGCGGCAGCGCGAGGAGGCCGCCCATGCCTCCGGCACCGGGATCGCGCAGGAATTCCGCTACGAGGATGTCCTTGCACAACCGACCGTTTAGCGGTTCGCCACAGCTTTGCCGATGAGTTGCTCGCCGCCGGAGACTTGCCGGCGGCGCTACACTTTCGGTGAATAGTTTGGTCGAAACCGCCTGCGGGTACAGAATTCTCACGCAGATTCCTCGCGGCCGTCGAAATGTGAAAATGGCACATTTGCCCGGATGTGGCGCGTTCGGCGCTGGCCCGATTCCGACAGCGTGACAAGACTGACGAAGTACGCGCAGCGCGTTCCGGATGTGTAGCTACGACCGATGGGAGAGCACCGTGTTGTACACCTTCGAAACCGCCACCCAGTACGTGATCGCCGAACTGGAGGCAAAGGGCACGGCGACCCGCGAAGACTTCGATGTACCGGCCATCGTCGCCACCTCCCACGCCATCGCCGAGAGCTGGGATTTCCAGGCACTGGACCGGCATACGTTCTGGAGTATCGCGGCGAGCAATCTGCGGGCATAGCGCAGCCCACGGTGCCGCTCGATCACCCACTTCGGCGTCGGTCGCTACACCCGCACGCCGAGGTCGGTGATCGAACGAAGCGCTCCGCGACTACGCAGCCCCGCGATCAGGGGCGCCCGGTGACCTACGCCTGACAGTCGGCCGATCCCGCAGTGCGCGTGTGCGCCACCATCGACCAGCGCCGCGCCGCACGCCGCATCGAACCGGCGTCCGCATAGCCGAGCAGCGCCGCCTGCCGCTCCCGGCTCAGCGGTCCCGCGGCCTGGGCCCGGGCCAAGCGGGCCCGATCCAATTCGCGCCGCCATGTGGTCCCCGCCTCGGACAGCCGCCGCTGCAGGGTGCGCGGACTGATGGCCAGGCGCCGCGCCACCTGTTCGAGCGAGACCTCACCCTCGGCGAAGGCGTCGGCCAACGCCCGCGAGACCCGCTCCGGCCAGGCCGAGGCCAGCGGCGGTGGCGGCGGCAGCGCGGCGGCCAGCGGTTGCAGCACATCCGCGAGCACCGGATCGGCGGTGGTCAGCGGCAGATCCATATCGGCCGACCGAAAGGTCATCGAGTCCACCGGGGCACCGAATTCCACCTCGGCCGAACCGAATACCTCGGCGAACGCCTCCAGGCGGCGCGGAGCCGGCTGTCGCAGCGCTACCCGGACCGGGTCCAGCGGTGCCGCGACGACGCGACGGGCACGGGTCAGCACGGCGACCAGTCCCCACAGTTGCACCAGTTCGCGGCCGCGCCCGTCACCCTCGATCATGTCCAGGTACAGCGTGGTCTCGGCCTCGTTCTCCACCACCAGATCGAAACGGTGATTGGTGGTCACGGCCGTGACATACGGACCGCAGGTCGCCAGGCCGGCGCCCACGGTCGGCGCACTGGCGAACAGATAGTCGTAGAGCCGCGTGGCGGCCAGCTGATATCTGCTCGCCACATGCAGCGCCACGTCGGGATCGTCGAGCCAATTCTCGCCGATCTCCCATAACCGGGAAAAGACCCGCGCGGGCACGTGAACGCCTTCGCCGGCCAGAGTCCATTCCGGTAGTTCGCATTCGCGCAGCAGTCGGTCACGATCGATCCCGGCGTCGGTCATCTGCGAGATCACGAAACGATGCAGCAATGTCTGGTCGGTACCCAATATCCCTCCTGCCCTCATTCGCGTCCCCGAACACGTTGGAGGAAACGCTAATCACTCCGACCAGCGTTTCGACCTAAATTCACTCCGATTGTGGTGGTCAGCACGTTGCGGTAAGAGATTGATCCTGGTCACCAGGCTTTCGATCCCGAATTGTGACAAAACCAGCCACGCCGTCCGATTCGTTCAAGACGGCACCGCCGGCGGCGCTCTACGGTGACGCCATGGCACCTCAACTCAACGCAATCGGCGTGGTCGTCTCCGATCTGACGGCCGCACTCGGCTTCTACCGGCGGCTCGGTCTCGAATTCGGCGAGGTCGTCGGGGGTGGGCACGTGGAAGCGCCGCTGCCGGGCGGATTCCGGCTGATGCTCGATTCCGAGCAGAACATCGCCCAGGACGTCGGCGGCGAGCGGCGCTGGAACGCCGCGGCGGGCCGGATCGGATTGGCCGTCGAATGCGGTTCGGCGGCCGAGGTCGACGCGGTATTCGACGATCTGGTCGCGGCCGGATACCACGGGGAGACCAAGCCCTTCGACGCCGTGTGGGGCCAGCGCTACGCCACCGTGCACGACCCCGACGGCAACGGCGTCGATCTTTACGCGCCGCTGGGCTGAGTGTCCTCGGGGCGCGCGGCCGCCCCTCGGATACGGCCCGGAGATCGCCCGGTCAACGCCCGGACCTCGCGGGTCATATGGGCCTGATCCGCATATCCGGCCAGCGCCGCGGTCTCGGCGAAACCCACGCCGGTGCGAGTCAGATCCAGAGCCCTGCGCATCCGCAGCACGCGGGCCAGCATCTTCGGCCCGTATCCGAAGGCCGAGATCGACAGCCGATGCAGCCGCCGCGCACCCAGCCCCAGCGCGTCGGCGGTGGCCGCGACCGTCTCCCCCGCATCCAGCCGGCGCACGATCTGCGCCACCACCGGGTCGGTCGGCGCGGTCGCCGCCGCGCAGCGGCGGGCCACCTCCTCGAGTCCGCGCAGCGGATCCGGCGCCGCCGCGACCACGTCGGCCATGACGCGGGCCCGCCGCGCCGACCACAGCTCGTCCAGCTCGGCGCGGCGATCCAGCAGTTCCGGGGCGCGCACGCCCAGCAGCCCCGGCGCGGTGCCCGGCGCGAAACGAATCCCGTACACGGTCTGCGCGGCGGCGCCGCTGCGGTAGGCGCGGGTATCCGGCCCGGCCACCACCAGCCGACCGCCGAGCCACAGCAGATCCATACAGCCGTCCGGCAACACCGTGGCCGACTCCCCCGTCACCTCCCGCTGCCACACCATCGCGCCCGCGGACGCCCGCGAGCGACGTTCGCGATAGAGCTCCGGCGAATTCTCGGCCACGCCGGAAAGGGTATCGTCCGAGACCGACGGATTCGGATCCGAACACGTGATCGAGCCCACATCGAGTTGCTGCTGATTCGCTGCTCGCCGTTAGACTGCCGGTCCGAGACAGCGTTGATGTGTTCGGATCGATCGTGAGGCTGAGATGCTCAAAGGGTTCAAAGACTTCCTGATGCGCGGCAACGTCATCGAATTGGCGACCGCGGTGGTGATGGGCACGGCCTTCACCGCGATCGTCACCTCGGTGACGAAGGGAATCGTCGAGCCGCTGCTGGCGGTCGTGGGCACCAACGGGCAGCTCGGATTGGGCGTGCAGCTGGTGGCCGGAAAACCGGCCACGTTCATCGCCCTCGGACCGATCATCAGTGCGGCGATCAATTTCCTCATGGTGGCGACGGTCTTGTATTTCGTGCTCATTCTTCCGATGAACACCTTGCAGAAACGATTCAGCCGCAAGAAGAAGGCTGTGCCGACCCAAACGGAATTGTTGATCGAAATCCGCGATCTGCTCGCCGGCCGGAACGAAACCGCCACCACCGACGCCGTCGTCGACACCGACGCGACCGAAGCGCAGCGCCGGGTGGCCGAGATGGTGCACGAGCGCTGAGCCGAATATCGGTGTCGTCGTTACATATTCGCTCCGACGAAGTCGACGGTGGCGACCATCTGCCGGGCCAGCTGTTCGGGATCGGCGCCGCCGAGTTCGGAGTCGGTGAGCGCGCCCTCGCGCCACAGTGACGCGAAGCCGTGCACGAGCGACCAGGCCGCCAGTTCGGTCGCCGGTCGCGCGGATTCCGCGACGCCCAGTTGGGCTACGCCGGAACGCAACTCCTCGCCGGAGGCGGTGCGCGCCGCGATCAGCTCCGGATCGTCGGCCCGCAGCAGGTCGTGCCGGAACATGACGTCGAAATGCCCGGGATGGCGGCGCGCGAAGCGGATGTAGGCGACCGCCATCTCCCGGAAATCGTCGCGGGCGCCCCGCAATTCGTCGGCCAGCAGCTCGTAGCCGCGGATCGCGAGCGCGGTGAGCAAACCCTGCCGATTGCCGAAATGGTGGGCGGGCGCGGCATGTGAGACGCCGGCGCGCTGGGCCAGTGCTCGCAGCGACACCGCGTCGACGCCGTCGGCAGCGATCTGCTCGGCCGCCGCCGTCAGCAGCGTGGCCCGCAGATCTCCGTGGTGGTAGGAGCTCTTGGTCACCCGACGATCGTGGCGCAGGGACCCGGTCCGCGTCCACCAACACGCCCGACAGCCAGCGCACCGTGAACCGACAGCGTTCTACCAACCGGCCCTCGAGCTGTACACAGCTGCGTGCGGTTTCTGGAAGATATGAACACTCTGTCCGGCCGCCGTCCGCGTCGGCGCGCACTGGCTGTCGCGGCATTCGCTGTGGTACTCGCGATTTCGGGAATCGCGGTGGCACATGTGGCGACCGGAACCGCGGCGGCACATCCCGGTTCCGGCACCGTCGGCGCGGCGGCAGCCACCGTCGGCGCCGACGGCCCGGCGGCCACCGCTGCGGCCCAGCCGATTTCGTCGAATCCGGTGGCACAGCAGATGCAGAACGCGATCCTCACCGCCGAACCCGGCAGCCGGGTGGGTATCGACGTGGTCGACACCACCACCGGAACCACCCTCGTGGGACTGAACACCGATCAGCAGTTCTACACGGCCTCGGTGGTCAAACTGCTGATCGCTCTCGACGAGTTGAAAAGCGTGAACTGGCAGCCGGATTCGGATACCGCCGCACTGCTGTCGCAGATGCTGTCGGCGAGCGACGACGATATCGCCGACGCGCTGTGGGATACCGACGGCGGCCCCGATATCGTGTCACGCGTCGCGGCGGACGTCGGACTCGGCGCCACCCAGCCGCCGGACGATCCGGCGCAATGGGGTGAAACACTGACCACTCCGGCCGATGTGGTGCGGATCTATCACTACATCGGTGCCGAGATCCCGCAGCCGGCCCGCGATCTGATCCTCACCGCGCTGCATCAGGCCGGCGCGACCGCCGCCGACGGAACCGATCAGTACTTCGGAATCCCCGACGCCCTCACCGGGACGGACTGGGCGATCAAACAGGGCTGGATGACGCTCGACGACTCCACGACGCTGAATACGACCGGTCTGGTTTCCACCGATCCGGCCCAGCCCGGCCGCTACGTGGTGGTCGTACTCACCACCCAGCCCGCCGGAACCGCGTGGACCACCGGCGGCGCGGCCGTCACCGCCGCGGTCACCGCCCTGCGGCAGACGCTCGCGCCGACCTCGGCGGTTGCCGCCGCTTCCACCGAAACTGTAACATGTTCTAGTACGTGTCCTGTCGGCTATAAGTAGCGAACTCGGCAGAACATCAAGGTCGCGCGACCAGCAAGGAACGTCCTGCTTGGATCGCTGTGAGCTGGTATAACAAGAGAACTGATCGCGGATCACCTCCTGCTTCATCGCGAGCAGAGAGGCGAACCGCTATTTACTTATGGGTGGTGCGGCGACTAGTCTGACGCCGATACCGATCAGAAAGGACCTCGTATGAAGCTCGAGAATGCGGTCGCCGTGGTCACCGGTGGCGCGTCGGGTCTGGGCCTGGCCACGGTGAAGGAACTGCACGGCCAGGGCGCCAAGGTGGTGATCATCGATCTGCCGTCGTCCAACGGTGAGGCGATCGCCAAGGAGCTGGGCGACGGTGTGGTCTTCGCCGCGACCGACGTCACCAACGAGGAGCAGGTGAGCGCGGCACTCGACGCCGCCGCGCAGCTGGGCACCCTGCGGATCGCGGTGAACTGCGCCGGTATCGGCAATGCGATCAAGACGGTCAGCAAGAAGGGCGCGTTCCCGCTGGCCGACTTCACCAAGATCATCAACGTCAACCTGATCGGCACGTTCAACGTGATCCGCCTGGCCGCCGAGCGCATCGCCGCCACCGAGCTCGAAGGCGAGGAGCGCGGTGTCATCATCAACACAGCCTCCGTCGCGGCCTTCGACGGCCAGATCGGTCAGGCCGCCTACTCCGCTTCCAAGGGCGGCATCGTCGGCATGACCCTGCCGATCGCCCGCGACCTGGCGAGCGTGAACATCCGCGTGAACACCATCGCGCCGGGCCTGTTCCACACCCCGCTGTTCGCCACCCTGCCCGAGGAGGCCATCAAGGCCCTCGGTGCGCAGGTCCCGCACCCCGCCCGCCTCGGCGACCCCGCCGAATACGCGGCCCTGGCCCGCCACATCGTGGAGAACCCGATGCTCAACGGCGAGACCATCCGCCTCGACGGCGCGATCCGCATGGCGCCCCGCTGATTTCGTACGCGAAGGCCCGGCTTCCGCGGAATCCGGGCCTTTCGTGCGCTACGGCTCGGCTCCGGTGTCGGGCGCGCACACCACATCGGTCGCGGGCAACATGCCGTCGGCGAAGTACCCGTTGATCGCCGCGCCGACGCAGCGACTGAGGCCGGGGCGAAATGTCATGTGAATCCGCACATCCGCCAGTGTGACGAGGCGAGACGCGGTCAGATCGCGACGAAGTGCGAGGGCGTGATCGTACGGGGTGCGGGGGTCGCCGGTCGCCTGCACGATCAGCGCCGGAACCGAATTCCGCACTGTGGTCGAGCTTTCCACGGGCCGAGGCCAGAAGGCGCAGGGCTGAATATTGGCCGCCAGCGCGCCGAAGATCGGTTGCGTGGCGCGGCGTTGTTCGATCTCCGACCGGTAGCGCACCGGATCCTCGGGCGCGGCGTCGTCACCGCAGGCGATGAACGCCAGCGCCGAATCCTCGTACTGCCGAAGGGAATCCAGCGTATCCGTCAGCCAGGGCGTGTGCTCGGCCGGCGGCGATCCGCTGGTCGCGGCCCGCAGTTCGGCGACGGTGTCGGCCATCTTCTCGTTCAGCCGGAAGTTGCCCAGCAGATTGTGCAGCAGGAACGGCAGCCAATGATCGTCGATGACGAAGTCGTTCACCGTAACCGGCTGCCGGGCAATATCGTTCAGCAACTGCTCGACCGCGGCGCGTACCTGCGCGGCCGTCGTGCCGAAGTGATAGTCCGGGTCGCGACGAGCGGCCCATCCGGCCCAATCGTCCAGCGCCGCTTCGTCGGCTGCACCCCAGTCGTGCACCATTGCGTTCCAGTAGCGGTCGGGATCGATCGCACTGTCGAGCACCATGCGATCGACCGACCGCGGAAACATCTGCGCGAACACCGCGCCCAGATAGGTGCCGTAGGAGACGCCGTAGTAGCTCAGCGACGGCTCCCCGAGGACGCGCCGGATCACCTCCATATCGCGCGCTGTGTTGCGGGTCGTCAGTTGCCGCAGGGAAGCGGAATCGCCTGTCAGACAAGCCATTGCCAGACGCGCGGCGCGGGCGGTGTCGGTGAGGAGTCCGTCCGGTCCGACGCCGGCGGAGCGGATCATCTCGCCGATCGGCCAGCCGCAGGTCCGGCCACCCTCGGACCGGCCGACGCCGCGGGGGTCCATTCCGATCAGGTCGTACTGTGCCCGGACCTCCGGCGCCAGAACATCGCCCAGCAGATCGATGGTGTCCAGCCCGGACGCTCCCGGCCCGCCGGGATCGGCCAGCAGGACACCACGCCTGCGGTCCGGGTCGGTCGCGGGCACCCGGGATATCGCGATGTTCAGGGTGCGGCCGTCGGGATCGGCATAGTCCAGCGGCACCCGCACCGCCGCGCAGGATCCGCCGGCGGCCTCCAGCGTCTCCACCGCGCAAGGCTTCCACTTCGGCTGCTGCCGGTAGAAGCGGTCCATGCCGGTGAGGGGCGACGGGACCGCCGCGCCGGACGTCACGAGCACGGCCGCCACCGCCAGAACTGCCGCACCCCACCGAAACACTCTCGACATCAACAGCTTCCAGCGCCACACTCGTCCACGTCGTCACGGTAGCCGGGGGGTTGGACAGTCACCCGTGGCGGGAAGAAGCGCAGCGGCCCGCCCGCTACCGGTTCCCGATCAGCAAGGTCTGGGTGCTGCGGCCCACCGGTCCCTTCTCGTCGTAGAGCCGGGATTCGGCCATCCCGATACCGCTGCGTTCCGGATAGGTGACCGCATCCAGGCAGACCCACTCCCCCACCGGTTCACGATGCAGCGTGACGGTGAGGTCGGTGTTGATGAAAAGGTAACGCTCCCAATCCAATACCGCACTCACGCCGTTACCGGAGTCCGCTGCCGCGAGGGCCCGCTCCAGCGGGCTCGGCGTGGTTCCCGCGACGATCGGATATCGCAGTTTGATCCAGCACACCGCCGGTCCGGGCTGCTGGAAGGAGCCGGCGACGAAGCGGTAGTCGATCCCGGTGTGGAATCCGACGGGCTGGTTGCTGGGAAACTCCCCACTGTGCGGCACGGTGTCCGGCCCGGGATACGCGCCGACGGCCACCGCGTCCGCCGGCACCTCGATCTCCGGATCGGCCACCCGCAACCGCCACGCGTTCGCCTTCAACACCGGCCCGCGGTCGGTGGCGACGGTGGCCTCGATCAACTCCACACTGCGCCCCGGCCGCACCACCCGCGCCTCGGCCCGCAGCGGCGCGATGGGAACGGGCCCGAGAATTTCGACCGCCACGCGGCCGACCCGGAATCCCGGCCGCGGCTCACAGCGCTCGATCACGTGCCCGAGCAGCGCCGACGGCGGCCCCGCGTGCTGCGCATCCGGCGACCACGGACCGCGAGTCAGCTCGGTGGAGTGGAACAGCGCGGGATCCGCGGGATCGGGTCGATAGAAGGCCTCCATGGATCCTTACTACCGCACGGCACATCCCGGCGATGCGGTGGTGTGGACTCAACCCGGCCGCACCCACGTTTCGGTGTCACTTCCGGTGCCCGGAGGGCAGCCGTTGCCGCCGTCGGGCGGCAACGGCAGTTGCAGCAAACACGTCGGCGGGGTCTCGGCGTCGTTGAGATCCGAGGTCATCAGGATCGCGATCGATGCGCCGCTGACCAGGCCGTGGGGGCCGTCGAAACGGAGGTTCCCGGTCACGGTGTCGGCGTCGAGCTCACCTCGGCGCAGTTCGAGCGCGATGGCGGCGCGGTTGACGACCGCACCGGAATACTCCGGCCGAGCCCGGTTCCGCTTGACCGCTCCCAGGAACAGTTCGGCTACGTCGAATCCGATGCCGGTGCGATCACCGGGCCAGCTCACCTGGAAATGCGGGAGCGCTCGGCGGAGATCGCGCAGCTCGGAACACAGGGTGTGCATATTCGGGCTCGCGGGCCGGACGGGTTCGCCGTCGCGCACACAGTTTCTGCCCGCCAGCAGCGCCGGCACGCCCTTGGCGACGTAGTGCACGGGAAATCCGGTCGGCGCCGAATTCTGGACCAGTTTGTCCGACACCGCACGGGTGGCGGTGTCGTTGGCGAGGATCGGCGGCATGCCGGCGCCGCAGTGCTGGGCCACCGCGCTGACGAAGGGGCCGAAATCCGGATTACGGCCGCCGAAGAACAGCAGATCGCTCGGCTGCGCGTGGTCCATCGGTGCGCAGGGCATCCGCCGGCTGGGGATCTGGCCCTGATCGGACCAGGGTTCGATCTCGCCGAACCGGTCCCCGAGCTCGTGGCGCAGATCGTTCTCCAACGTGCGGACGTAGATATCGGACGGGTCGTCGGAGACGTAGACGTTCACCTTGCCGTAGCGGGGACCGCCATCGAGATTCCGCGCGCCGAGGACATACTCGGCGACCAACTTCGCCTGCGTCGAATTCGGTAGTACGGGCTGGAAATACAGCGGTGAGACCTCCTCCAGCCCGTCTGCGGACAGGGTGGTCGCCATGGTGGGAACCCCGAGCTCGCCCAATCTCGCTATGGCCCTGCGGGTTTCGGCGGTACTGCGGTCCAGGCCGATCACTCCGGCCACGGTCGGATCCGACCGCAGCAACCGGGCGATCTGATGGTCGACCACCCAGGTGGCGTACCGCATGGTCGTCCCGCCGTTGGCTATCACGACGCGCAGCAACGGTTCGGACGCACCGCTCTGTTTGTTGGCCCAGCGCTGCCGCACCGCCAATCCGGCCAGTTCCTCGGCCTGGGCGTGGGGGTAGCGCCCGTTGCGATCGACGTAGGTCATCCCGGCGAAGTAGACCAGCGTGACGAGGGGCCGGCGCGGATTGTCATGGCGCAACCGGGCGGCCACGTCGTTCTGGTGGAAGACCTCGCGCTGCATCTCGCCGAGTTCGAGATCGTCGGAAAAGATCTGTGCCGCAGAACTACTCAGTCCGACACACTCGGTGCCACGCACGGTGACATCCACCCCGGACCGCCACGGCGACGCGGTACATCCGGCGATGAGCCGCGGCTGGACGACGGCGACCGCCGCCGCCACCAGGGCGACGACCGGCAGCAGCGCCACCGCGGCCACCATCGAACGGCGGGCCGCCCACGGCGGTGCGGGCGGATAGGCCAGATCGGACCGATCGAACCGCGGCAGGGATGTGCTCAGCGACTCCGGAAGGGGCAGCGTGAGATACCAGCTGTCGGTGTTGCGATGGCGGCGGCTCTCGTCGATATCGTCTCGCCACGAGAGCAGCGGATCCTGAGTTTCACCGTCGACCGTGACACCGAGATCGTCGAATCGCGCATCCGGTGACTCGGTCGAATGTTCGATTCGTGCCACGATCACCAGCGGATCGAAAAGCCCTGTCTCGTTGCGGATCTCGTTGAGGAATCGGATCATGCGGTCGGCGCCGTCGTCAGCGGTGACGCCGTCGAGGAGCGCGACCGGGTAGGCGGTGCGCCGCCACCCCGAAGGCCGCCACGGCACTCGTCGATAGGCCGCACGCAAATCCTCGAGAAACGCGTTCAGCAGCAGCTTCGCGATCTGGTCCTTGTTCTCCCGGGCTCGCATCGGCTCGGTCAGACGGACTCCGAAGCCGACGAAGCTGTGCGACAGGCCCGGAGACAGGTAGCGCTGGTGCATGAACCAGTAGCTCACCCGCGAGAGTCCCGGAATATGCGAGCTCACGAACAACCACAATCGCACCACCGGCCACACCGACAACAGCACAGTCAGGACCCGGGCAACCGTGCCGCCCACCGCGCCCAGTGCGGTCGCGGAACGATCGGCCGACGGCTTCCCCCGCAGCAGCTGTGGCAGCCGTTCCCGCAGTTCATCGGACGCGTCGGTCGCCGAACCCCGCAACCGCTGCCTGGTCAGCCAGTCGGCGGTGCGGTAGCGGGGAAACGGGATGGGCCCCATGGCCGTATCGTCGCTGGCGAAGCAGGTATAGAGGTCGTGCAGGATCGGCAGGCAATGCCCCTCCAATTCCTGATCGCCGGCGGGGGCGAAACCGGGAGTGAACATATCCGGCAGTGCGTCGGCGACGTCGATCATCGCCCGCGGCACCGCCCGCCGTCCTCCGGGTTCGGACAGCCACTCCCCCGTGCGCGGCAGCAGACCGGTGGTGCGGTCGAATTCGGTTGTCTCCGGCGCGATCAGCCGCACGATCGGCGGCGGCAGCCGCCGATTCTTCCGGCGGCGCACCAGGGTCGGCAGAATCCGCGGTCGCTCATCCGGAACGTAGACCGCCCGCAACGCCTTCAGATACTTGCGGATAAAGCGCTCGCGGTCCGCCATTGCCATCCCCGATCGTGAGTGCTCCCCATCACTTCCAGAGTTCCCGGAACTGTAGCCGACTACGCGTGCGGACGCAGAATCCGGTGCCGCGGAGGGCTTTCCGGGTGCGATACCGCTATCGCCCGGCAACGTCGAGGACGGCGCCGATCGTGGCGCTACTCCGTTGCCGGTGTGTGCAGGCGCGCGCTGAGGAATTCGAGAATCTCGTCGCGGGCCGCGCGGGTGGGGTGGCCCTCCTCGTCGACGAAGTGCGCGGTGACGATGCTGTGCGGGGTCTGGACGATGTCGCGGAAGAACGGCGGTGGGGCGGGGTTGGCGGAATCGCCCGCCAGCACGCGGCCGTCGAAGGCGTCGCCGAGCAGTGCCCGGTAGGCGGCGAAGCGGCGGCCGGTGCACCAGCGGTCGTTGTCGAAACGGTAGGCAAGGACCGTGAGACCGTCGCGGCGGATTCGGTCGCGGATCGCGGTCGCGTCCTCGTCGCTCAGCTCGAGCCCGGCCGGATCGTCGAGCGGCAGCGAGGGATGATTCACCACCGGCGCGACGACGGCCGGTTCGAGGGTCATGGTGAGCGCGAAATTGCCGGTGAAACACAGTCCGAGCGCGCCGACTCCGGGGCCGCCGCATTCGTCGTGGGCCAGCCGCGCGAGTCCGCGCAGCCATCGGGTGACGGGACTGGTGCCCCCGCCCGCGAAGGCACGGAATTCGGCACTCACGCAGGCACGCCGCACGACTTCGGCGCCGTCGTCGACCGTCGGATAGGCGCCGTCGACGCCGAACAGCGACGGCAGGTACACGGTGAAACCCGCATCGCGGATCCAGCGCGCGAGCCGCAGAACGTCGGGGCTGATGCCCGGCATCTCCGGCATCACCACGACGGCCGGACCGGATCCGGCCGTGTAGACGGTCTTGCTCACCCCGTCCACGTCGACGAGACGGGGCGCGAAGGCGGCGATCGGGTTGTCGTCGATAGTCATTCGGTCAGCGTCGGCCGGAATCGACGGTAAAGCGATCGGCGGGTTCGCCAGATCGAGAGGTAATCTCGCCATCGGACGAGGAGGCGGGTCGTGAGCGCGTACCGGGTCGGGGTGCTGGCATATCCGGGCTGCTTCGCGTCCGAGGTGTTCGGGATTCCCGATCTGCTGACGATGGCCGCGCATGTCGCGGGTCCGGACCGCGCGGGGTACGAGGTGACGGTGGTCTCGCCGCGGCGCCGAGTGGTGGCCTCCGGCGGTGTGGCACTGGCGGTTTCACCGTTGCGGGAGGTCGACATCCTCGTGGTGCCGGGCTTCGAACTCGTTCCGGGGCTCGATCCGGATGCCCGGCTGCCACCGCTCACCGCCGAGATCGCCGCGATCCGCGACCATACCGCCGCGGGCGGCGCCGTCGTATCGATCTGCGTGGGCGCCTTCCTGCTCGCCCGGGCGGGCCTGCTCGCGGGCCGGCAGGCGACGACGGCCTGGTTGTTCGCCGACGAACTCGCGCAGCAGTGCCCGGAGGCCGATATCCGGGCTGATCGACTGGTCGTCACCGACCGCGGTGTGACGACGACGGCCGCGTTCAGCGCCATGTACGACTTCGCGCTGGATTTGATCGCACGCCACAGCGGCCCACGGGTCGCGCGGACCACCGCCCGGATCGCCCTCGTCGACGACGCCCGCTCGTCACAGACCCCGTATGTCGACGCCCACCTGCTGCCGCAACCCGGAAATACGTTCTCCCGCAGGGTGATGCGTCACCTCGACCGCCATCTCTCCACCCGCTACGACCTCACCGCACTGGCCAACACCTTCCACGTGAGCACCCGCACCCTGCTGCGGCGCTTCGCCGACGAGACCGGACACAGCCCGCTCGACTATCTGCAGTCCGCGCGCGTGCGCCGCGCCCGCCATCTGCTCGAAACCACCGACCGCACGGTCGCCGACATCTGCGGCGCCGTCGGATACCGGGATGCGGGCACCTTCGCCGCCCTGTTCGCCGCACACACCGGACAACGCCCCGGGGACTACCGCACCACCTTCCGCCGCACCCGTTCGTGAATCGACCGATGAGTTCCGGAGCTGGGTCACGTCTGTATCTACAACTCGCAAGCCGAACGGTCAGGGAGGACCCATGAGCACCACAGCACTGCCGCCCGTCGTCGACGCCGAGACCTGGCAGCGTGAACTCGACGCGCTGCGGGTACGGGAGAAGGCGGCCACTCGGGAACTCGACGCGATCGCGGCCGCCCGCCGCCGCCTGCCGATGGTGAAGATGCCCGACTACACCCTCGAGGGCGAGGAGGGGCCGGTTCGGCTCGCGGACGTCTTCGACGGCAAGTCGCAGCTGATCGTCTACAACCACATGTGGTTCCCGGGCGAGACGTGGCAATGCCCCGGTTGCACCGGATTCACCTCGCAATTCACCCGATTGGAGTTCCTGGACAACTGGGACGCCCGCTTCGTCATCGTCACCCAGGGACCGATCGACGAGGCACTGGCCTACAAGCGGCGCGTGGGCAACGCGATGACCTGGTACTCGACCGCGAACAGCTCCTTCGGCGCGGACGTCGGCGCACCGCCCGGCGGCGGCTTCGCGGTCAACGTCTTCCTCCGCGACGGCGACACGGTCTACCGCACCTGGCACACCGACGGCCGCGGCACCGAACATCTCGGCTACAGCTTCGCCCTGATCGACCTGCTGCCCTACGGGCGGCAGGAGGAATGGCAGGACTCCCCGGAGGGCTGGCCCCAATCGCCCACCTACAGCAAATGGAGCGAGTCGAAGGAGATCGCGGCGGCCTACGGAGAGCCAGGGGCCTGAGCGGTCCGTGCGAACCTGCCGCGGGACCGGCTCTCCTCGCCCTGCGCCTAGAACTCCAGGTCGGCTACAGCCGCGGCGTACCCTGCTTGTCGCCTTCGGCGCGCACCAGGTCCTCGAACCCCGACTCGTACTCCTCCTGGTAGAGCAGCCAGCAGCCGCGAATGCCGTCCAGCAGATCCTCCAGGAGGTCGACGGCCGGACGGGCCGGATCGAGACTGGAAATGCGGAACTCGTCGGTGATCGCGGTGAGTCCCTCCTCGTCGAGTTCCTCTCCGCGCAAACGTCTTTCGATCGCCTCGGCGGCCTCCACGATCCGGGCCGGGTTGCGCACCCGGCCTTCCGCGGCGGCGAGCGCGTCGGCGATCAGGTCGACCACCACCTCGGTGGGGCTCTCACCCGCGCACAGCCGCTCCAGCACCAGCGTCGGCGTCTCCACCTGAAACGCCTCGAGGTTGTCCGCCTCCGCGACCACGTGCACGGGATGCACCTCAGCCACCTCGGCTGCGACCTGAGCGGCGAGATACAGCCAGCGCGCGGCGGCCACCGCGGCGGCGGCCGGGTCGATATCGGTGAACCGGTCGATGGAGGCGAGCGGGTCGGCGTAGAGCAGCGCATCGGCCGCGTGCACCTGCACCGGCGAAATGTCGGCCCGCGACAACTCCACCGCCTGCCTGGCCCGCCCGGACAGATCGCCCAGCTCCGCCGCCTCGATCGCCGCCTGCTCGGTGCGCACCTCGGCGACCAGGGCATCCACCAGCGTCGCGTCGCCGATCAGATGCGCCACCCGCCCGATCCGATGCGCCGCCTCCTCGATCACGCTGTAGCAGACCGCCATCATCCCGTCCGCGTCCGGCAGATTGGGTTCCCGCACGGCCGCCTCCACCTCCGGGAACCGGTTGCGCTCCTCGGCACGATGCCACGCCACACTGTTCGGCACCTCCGGATCCCCCGCCGCCGACGCCGGATGCGTATAGGTCCGCCACTGATACTCCGACAGCTTCGTCAGCGCCGCCGCCAGCGCCAGCGCGACCTCCGCCTCCACCGTCCGCGGCAGAGTCGCGACCGTCTCGGCCACATCCCCCCTGCCGGTCCCCCAACTCGCGACAAGTGCCCCGGCCCCCTGCTCATATGCATACCGCGTCACGCTGTCAGTTCTACCCTCGTTGACAGCCGCAAGCCGAAAGTTGCGATGGCGGCGTCCGGTTATGCGACTGCAGTGATGCTTGCCCTGTTGCCGCATGTTGTCGACGACATATACCGTGGGTGTCATGGGTGAACTGTTCACCGTGGAAATCGAATCCGAGGTGCGGGATTGGCTGGAGGCGCTGCCTGCCAAGCACTTTCTCAAGATCGATGAATACGTGGGCCTGCTGGCTGAGCAAGCAGAGTCACTGGGCGAGCCCTACGCCCGATATCTCGGCGACCGGGTTCGCGAGCTACGCCCAACCCTGGACGGTGCAGCCATCCGAATCACCTACTGGCTCGCACCTGGGCGGCGAGCCATCCTGCTGACAGTGTTCCGAAAGACTCGTATGCGAGAAGGCGCCGAAGTGAAACGCGCAAAAATCGCCCAACAGACCTGCGAGGCCGAACACACGCCCGCCCATCAGGAATTCGTTCGGACGATCGAGAAGGGAGAATTGGACCGATGAGTCACGCACGCTGGAAGACCCTCCGGGAACGCAAACTCGCCGGGGGCTACACCGAACCCGACGACGTCACCGAGGCCCGCCGCGAGATCCAGCTCTCCATGGCGCTGGCCAAGGCCGTCTACGATCGCCGAACCGAACTGGAACTCACCCAGGCTGAACTTGCCGAACGCGCCGGCCTCACACAGGCCAAGATCTCGCGTATCGAAGGCTCCGACACCGTGCCGACACTCCCCCTGCTCGCCAAACTCGCCGAAGCCCTCGACGCCACCCTCAACATTGCCCTCGACGCCGACGACACCCGCGTGAACTTCACCAGCCACCACACTGACGCCGCCTGATCCATCAGCTCTGCGCAGCACCACTCACCTGCGTTTGACGGCTCCTGAGACAAACCATTGCACCAGAGTGACAGCGAGGGTTGCCGCCATCTCAGCGGACTCTTTCGTGATCGGAATCGCAGGCGTGACACCTTCGTGCCGGTCGGTATGCCCCTCCCAAAGCATCCGAATCATCAGTACAACCGCCGTGACCGGGACTGAGACGCCGGATTTGTCGCGGATGGCGACCTTATATAGATGACCTTGCCGATCGAGTTGGCCAAGGACCTGACCCAAGGTTGCACCAGCTTGGGCGGGTACCACGACAGGGATCGCTGCCGCTTCGACAGCAAGGATCGCTTCCCGGTACGCGGTAGACGGATCAGGACGGAACCTTCCAGACGAAGCGTCCATCTCGCAGGACAGCGTCAATTTGCTGGATCTTGTCCGGCACCAAGACTCTGTAGAGAGAGCTCCGGTCGTTGGTCATCACATGCAGGGCCGCATCGATCCAGTCCAGCAGCGCCGCCGACGACACCCCACGCGCTTCGTATACCAGAATCGTTCACTCGGCATATAGCGGAGTCGAGCGGCTATCTGCTGGCGCGTCCCGTCGTCGATCAACTGGTTCAGCTGCCGCGGTCGAGGGCTACGCAGCGGCTAATACTCCGCTAGCCATCTCTCTCACCCACGCCCATCAGGATGGCTGGACAGCGTCACCGGCGCCGGCATGAAAAAGCCCCTCACCTGGGGCAGGTGAGGGGCCTGTGGTGGAGCTGCCGGGAATTGAACCCGGGTCCTCCGCCGCTTCTCCAGGGCTTCTCCGTGTGCAGTTCGCTAGGCCTCTACTCGGATCTCTCGGTCACGCGAACAAGCCGAGATGACGATCCCAGTCGCTGTTTGTTGTCCCGTACGACTCCGCGACCGAGCCGGACGGTGAAGCTCTCTAGCTGATGCCAGTACCCGGGCCGAGAGCAAACCCGGACTGACAGACACGCTCTACTGCTTAGGCAGCGAGAGCGTAGTCGCGCTGATGAGAATCGGCGCTTATTGGGTTACAGCGACGCTTACGGTGGTCTCCTGCCTGCACCGACACGCTTCCCCTGAATCGACGTACGCAGTCGAAACCGATCAGCCCCGTAGTCAACTCAGTCGAACACCCGGCTGGTGGGCCGGGCTGTTCATACTAACATCACTTCGCCTTCATCCATTCCCGCCGGTCAGCGCATGCCTTTCACGCGCCGGCCGAGTTCGCGCGTCACCTCTCGCTCCGCGGTGCGGCGCGCCAGATCGTGGCGCTTGTCGTAGTCCTGCTTACCCTTGGCCAGCGCCAGTTCGACCTTCACCTTGCCGTCGGTGAAGTACATCGACAGCGGGACGAGGGTCTGCGAGCTCTCCTTGGTCTTACCGGTGAGCTTGTCGATCTCGCGACGGTGCAGCAGCAGTTTCCGGGTGCGGCGCGGGGCGTGGTTGGTCCAGGTGCCGTGCCCGTATTCGGGAATGTGCAGGCCACGCAGCCACACCTCACCGTCGTCGATGGTGGCGTAGGCGTCCACCAGCGACGCCTTACCCTCCCGCAGGCTCTTCACCTCGGTACCGACCAGCGCGATCCCCGCCTCGAAGGTGTCGAGGATCGTGTAGTTGTGCCGCGCCTTGCGGTTGGTGGCGATGACCTTGCGCCCCTTCTCCTTCATGAACACCTTTCCCTCGACTCCGCGCAGCTCGGCGGCGCTCCACGCTGTCATTGTGCCTCGATGCCCGCTGAGCGTACGGACCTGTCCGGTTTACACGGCCGCCGAACAGAAGGAAAACGAAATTCCGGCCCGGAACATGCCGTGATCCGGCTCACGGTCGGCTGACATCCGGCAGCCGGCCCCGGCCGCGGGGAGACCGGCGCCGCGGAGAGAAAACACCGCTCCGGAGGTCGTCGGCTGCGGACGAATGCGGACATCCCCACCGCCGGGAACCGATTCCGTGTGCCCTTCGCCGCGCGAGCGCGCAAAATGGTTGCGTGACAACGGTACCCAGATTCAGAGTGAGCACCGCCTCGGATCGTGTACTCGACGACCCGACCGATGCGCAACTACACGACCTCCTGGCCGAGTTGGATTACCGAGAACCCCAACTCGTCGTCGAACGCCCGGGTTCGCCTGCGGCCCAACATTATCTGCGCGTCGAGATGGATCGGCGCATCGATCCCGACGACGGCCGCGGCTATATCGTCGAGTACGGCGGGGGCGGGCCGGGTATGCAGTTCCGCGCCAGCGTCCGCGACACCGCGCGCTGGGGGACCCCGCACTCCCCCGCCTTCGAACTCGTCGCAAAGACCGTGCAGGACTGGGCCTTTCAACGCTACGGCTGGCACGAAGCGATGATGTGGGAGCGCGTCGGCGCCGACCGCTGACGCGCGCTCAGCCGCCGGGACGGACCTGCAGATACAGAATCAGTAGGGCGATCCACGCGAGCAGCAGGACCACGGTCGTCACTCGCGGGCGACCCAGCGGGTTCGCGTGCGGACGCAGCCACCCGGCCTCGACCGAATCCGCGCGGGTGCGGCGAGGTCCGGGTTTCGCGGCGTCCGGCGGATCGCCGCCGGGGCCGGAATCCGACGACTGATCGGAGCGGTCGTCGTGATGGTCGTGGGACATAGCGGCACGCTACCGCTATCCGCCCGGTCGCACCGCCAGATAGAGCGCCAAAACGGCAATCCAGACGGTAATCAGTGCCAGCGTCGAGGGCCGCATCCCGGTACGGACCCGCCGCAACTGCCGCGGCATGCCTATCCCGCCCACCGGCCGCACCCCGATCCGGGAAGGATCCGGCGTGGCGGGCACAGTCGAATCGGCGCCCGCAGCCCTGTCGTGGTTTCCCGGCAACCCGTTGCTCTCGATCACTCCGTCCTGGCCATGCGTCACGGCGAGACGGTTACCCGCGCCGGGCGGAGGGATAAACGTGGCACTGGTGTCCCAACCGGCGGCCGGCACCGGCCGCACGGCGGGGGATACCGCCGACCACACTGGTGAGCGGGCAGGCCGGGTCACCGAGCAGTTCAGTAGGAGTCGTCCGGCGGGGGCTCGAAATCGGCGTCGGGGATGTCCCAGTTCACGGAATCACTCGGGACTGCCGGTTCCGCGGCCTCGAACCTCGAACCCGTCACCGGGCCACGAGACCGTTCGGTGCGCGATCGGGGCCTCGGTGCGGTGGCGCGGGAAGAACCACGCGAGTCCGGTCGCTCGGCCCGGTTCGGACGTGGGGCCGTTGCCTCCGCGCCCGCTCCGTCCGAGCCGCCCGCGCCGGATGCCGCGAATCCCGCGACCACCTCGAGAACGCCCTCCCCGTACTTCGCGAGTTTGTTCTCACCGATGCCGCTGATGCCGCCGAGTTCGGCCAGGTTCGAAGGGGCCCGGCCGGCGATATCGCGCAGAGTGGCGTCGTGGAAGACGACGTAGGCGGGAACGCCCTGCTCCTTGGCGACCGAGGCACGCCAGGTGCGGAGCTGTTCGAACAGTCCCGCGGCGGCGGGTGCCAGCTCGGCCGCGGCGAGACGGGACGCCTTCGCCTTGACGGCGCGCGGTGGCTTCACCCGTTCCGGCTCGCGGCGCATGTGGACCGGGCGCTTCTTGAACAGCACCTCGTCACTGGCTTCGGTGAGGGTCAGTACGCCATATTCACCGTGCACCGCGAGCAGGCCCTGGGCGAGCAACTGGCGAATCACGCCGCGCCATTCGGTATCACGCAGATCGGCACCTACGCCGAAGACCTTCAATTCGTTGTGCTTGTGCTGCAACACTTTCGGATTCGACTTCCCGAGCAGGATGTCGACGATATGTCCGGCGCCGAAGCTCTGCCCGCGTTCGCGCTTGAGCCGCAGCACCGTCGAGAGCACCTTCTGCGCGGCGACCGTGCCGTCCCAGGATTCCGGCGGATTCAGGCAGGTGTCGCAGTTGCCGCAGGTGTCACCGGACTGGCCGAAGTAGTTGAGCAGCTGGGTGCGGCGGCACTGCACGGTCTCGCACAGCGCGAGCATCGCGTCCAGATGTAGTTGCAACTGCCGCCGGTGCGCCGCGTCGCCTTCGGAGGAGTCGATCATCTTGCGTTGCTGCACAACATCATTGAGTCCGTAGACCATCCAGGCGGTGGACGGCAGTCCGTCGCGGCCGGCGCGGCCGGTCTCCTGGTAGTAGCCCTCCACCGACTTGGGCAGATCCAGATGTGCCACGAACCGCACATCGGGTTTGTCGATGCCCATGCCGAAGGCGATGGTCGCGACGACGATCAGACCGTCCTCGCGCAGGAACCTGGACTGATTGGTGGCACGGGTGCGCGCATCCAGGCCGGCGTGATAGGGCACCGCCTCGATTCCGTTGCGGCACAAGAATTCCGCGGTTCGTTCGACCGAGTTGCGGGACAGGCAGTAGACGATGCCCGCCTCCCCCGGATGTTCGGTGCGGATGAAGGACAGCAGTTGCTGATCGGCGCGATTCTTCGGCTCGATCCGGTACTGGATATTGGGCCGGTCGAATCCCGCGACGAAATGCTTCGCCCCGGTGAGGTCCAGCCGTTCGGCGATCTCGCGGCGGGTGGCCTCGGTGGCGGTGGCGGTCAAGGCGATCCGCGGCACGTCCGGCCAGCGTTCGTGCAGTACCGACAGCGCCAGATAGTCGGGCCGGAAGTCGTGGCCCCACTGCGAGACACAGTGCGCCTCGTCGATGGCGAAGACCGACACCTTGCCACGATCGAGCAAATCCGCGGTCGATTCGAGCTTCAACCGCTCCGGCGCCAGATACAACAGGTCCAGTTCGCCCGCGACGAACTGCGCTTCGACCGTGCGCCGCTCGTCCGGGTATTGGGTGGAGTTGAGGAAGCCGGCCCGCACCCCGAGCGCGGTCAGCGCGTCGACCTGGTCCTGCATCAGCGCGATCAACGGTGAGATGACCACACCCACTCCGGGCCGCACCAGCGCCGGAATCTGATAACACAGCGACTTGCCGCCGCCGGTGGGCATCAGAACGAGAGCATCGCCACCGGCGACGACCTGCTCCACGATCTCGCGCTGTAATCCCCGGAAACTGTCGTACCCGAATACGCGCTGCAGAACTTGTTGCGCCGCATCGTTTTCCACAGTGCGCGACGAAGCGTCGGCCGTCTCGAGCGTCTCCGGGGAATTCACGCCAGCCATCCTACGGACCCCCACCGACGATCCGAACCCCCAATCCACAGCCGCACCCCGTGCACCCCAGACCTCGCCGCAGCGAAGCGGAGGCCGAAAACACGAGCACAATTACTCCATGGACACACCGCCGGTCGGGTTGCGGCTGGCCGAGTTGGTCGCCTCGCTGTCGCTGGCCACGGATCTCGGTCTGGGGCAGCCGGAGGAGCATGTGCTGCGGCAGACGGTGATCGCCACGCGGCTGGCGAAGGCCGCCGGGTTCTCCGGCGCGGAGCAGGCGGCCGCGTTCTATGTGTCGCTGCTCGCGTGGGTGGGGTGTGTCGCGGATTCGCACGAGATGGCGCACTGGTTCGGAGACGATCGGGTGATCCGGGCCGACAGCTATCGGGTCGACAAGGCCGGGCTGCCGATGATGGGGTTTCTGCTCGGCCACATCGGTCCGGGGTTGTCGCCGATCCGACGGATGGCGCTGACCGGCGCCTTTCTGACCAGCGGATTCCGGGATGCGATGCATTCCTTCGTGACCCACTGTCAGACGACGGCCGATATCGCGGATCGGTTGCGGTTGCAGGACGAGGTGTGCGCCGCGCTGCCGCAAGCGTTCGAGCGGTGGGACGGCAAAGGCGTGCCGAACGGGATCGCGGGTGCGCGGATCACGCGGGTGATGCGGGTGGTCCAGATCGCCGACGACGCCGAGGTCTATTGCCGATTCGGCGGCCCCGCGGCCGCCGTCGAGATGCTGCGTTCGCGCAGCGGCACCGAATTCGATCCGGAGCTGGTGGCACTGTGCGAGCGGCGGCCCGACGTACTCGCCGACATCGATTCCGTCGATGCCTGGAGTGCCGTCATCGACGGTTGCGCCGCGCTGGATCGCTGGGTGCCCGATGCGGAGCTGACCGAGGTGCTGGAGATCTTCGCCGACTACGCCGACCTGAAGTCGCCGTGGTTTCTGGGCCACACCCGCGCGACCGCCGCACTGGCCGGCGCCGCCGCGCTGCGCTGCGGGATGGCCGGCGAAGAGGCGGCGGAGGTGACGCGAGCGGCATTGGTGTCGAGACTCGGCGTCACCGGCGTCTCCACCGGTATCTGGAACAAGCCCACCGCGCTGTCGCCGGCGGAATTCGAACGGGTCCGGATGGTTCCGTATCTCACCGAGCGCGTGTTGTCGCGGTGTGCGCGGCTGCGCCGGCTCGGCACGGTGGCGGGTCTGTGCCATGAACGGATGGACGGTTCCGGTTATCCGCGCGGCGTGTCGGGTGCGGCGATTCCGCCGTCGGCGCGGTTGATCGCGGCCGCCGACACATTTCAGGCGCTCGGCGAGGAGCGGCCGTATCGCGCGGCCATGGCCCTCGATCAGCGCTGCGCGATTCTGCGAGACGAGGTCGCCACCGGTCGGCTGGATTCCGACGCGGTGCGCGCGGTTCTGGAAGCCGCCGGACAGCGGGCCCCGCGCCGCATCCGGCAGGTCGCCGGCCTGACCGCGCGGGAGATCGAGGTGCTTCAACTGCTGGTGCGAGGGCGGTCGAACAAACAGATCGCGGCGCAGTTGTCCATCACGCCGCGCACGGCGGGCACCCACATCGAGCACATCTATACGAAGATCGGCGTCACCACCCGGGGCGCCGCGGCGATGTTCGCCATGCGGCACGGCTTGGTGGGCGCGGACTGAGCGCCGATCGGCGCACTCGTCTCGCAAGATCGGTTGTTCGCCCGATGTGCGGACAACCCCCGTGGCCGTACAAAAAGAATATGACCACGATCACACCCACCCCCACCACGGATCGGCCGGTAGCAGGCCGATTCCTCGACGCACTGACCGCCCGCGACTTCACCGCCCTGTCGCGTTGTCTCGCTCCGCACATCCGGATGCGCGGGCTGATCCCGCCGGGTCCCTTCGACACCGACACCGCCGACGCCGCGGTGAGCCGGTTCCGGCACTGGTTCGGCGGCCCCGACTCGTTCGAGGTGCTCAGCTGCGAGACCGGCCGCGTCGGCGACAAGTTGTATCTGCGGTATCTGGTCCGCATGCGGCCGATCGGCACCGACGCGCCCGCCCGGATCGCGGAACAACACATCTTCGCCGACGCGGGCGACCGCATCGAAGCCATCGACCTGCTCTGCTCCGGCTGAAACCCGGAACGACCCTATTCGCGCACGTAGTAGCGCAGCGTGCCGTAGGCCGTCAGCGCGGCGAACACGATGCCCACCGGAACCACGGTCAGCGCCACCACCGCGATGTCATCGCCGGTGATGCGCGGGAAGACCTTCGAGGCGAACAGATCACCGAGGGCCCGGTCGATGACCAGCGGCCGGGCGATCATCAGTCCGATCACCGCCAGCACCGACCCGGCCAGCGCCGCGACCACCGCCTCGAGCAGGAACGGCAGCTGGGTGTACCAGCGCGTCGCACCGACCAGACGCATGATGCCGACTTCCTCCCGGCGGGTGAACGCCGCGATCTGCACCATATTCGCGATCAGCAGCAGGGCGGCCAGGGCCTGCAGCACGGCCAGGCCGAAGGCCGCGTTGCGCAGGCCGTCGAACAGGCTCACCAGCCGGTCGACGATGTCCTTGTCGTTGCGCACGAATCCGACGCCGGGCTTGCCCTGGAAGTCCTTGAAGATGCGCGGATACTGCGCGGCGTCGGTCATCTTGACGCGCAGCGAGGCCGGCAGCGGCGACTCGCTGACATATTTGGCCAGCTCGGGCTGGTCCTTGAAGGTCTTCTCCTTCGCCTCGCGGACCGCCTCCTCGCGATTGAGGTACTGCACCGATTCCACGCCGGGCTCGGATTTGAGCGACGACATCAGCGCCTTGCACGGATCCTGGGAGCAGTCCGGATCGTTGGCCGAGACGTCCTCGGTCAGGTACAGCCGCACCTCGAGCCGGTCCAGGAAGTACTGCTCGGTCTTGTCGGCCATCCGGACGGCCAGCATGCCGCCGCCGAGCATGGTGAGCGAGACCGCGGTGGTGAGGATCATCGCGATGGTCATGGTGACGTTGCGGCGTAGGCCGTTGAAGACCTCACCGAACAGGAAGCTCGCGCGCATTACCGGCCCACCCCGTACACGCCGGTGGCCTCGTCGCGGACCAGGCGCCCGCGATCGAGTTCGACCACGCGCCGGCGCATGGCGTCGACGATGTGGTTGTCGTGGGTGGCCATCAGCACCGTGGTGCCCGTGCGGTTGATGCGTTCCAGCAACATCATGATGTCCTGACTGGTGTCGGGGTCCAAGTTGCCGGTGGGCTCGTCGGCGAGCAGCACCAGCGGCCGGTTCACGAACGCGCGTGCGATCGCGACCCGCTGCTGTTCACCGCCGGACAGCTCGGTCGGCAGGCGGTCCGCCTTACCGGACAAACCCACCAGGTCCAGCGCCTCCGGCACCGCCCGATTGATGAATTTGCGATTCTTGCCGATCACCTCGAGCGCGAAAGCCACGTTCTGCTCGACCGTCTTCTGCTGCAGCAATCGGAAATCCTGGAAGACGCAGCCGATGCGCTGGCGCAGCTTGGGCACCCGCCGTCCCGGCAACCGGTCGACCCGGAAATCGGCGACATGCACTTCGCCGGTGGTCGGCTTGACCTCTTGCAGCAACAGTTGCATGAACGTCGATTTACCCGACCCGGACGGTCCGATAATGAAGACGAACTCGCCCTTGTCGACCTCGACGGAAACATTGTCCAGCGCGGGTCTCGTCGAGGTTTTATAAGACTTGGTGACGTTCCGCAGGGTGATCACGAGGTGCCAGTGTAGCCAGCGAAGTCAGGGCACACTCCGGCCCACTCCGCGCCGTGCGACTTGTCACAGAGAGGTCAGCGGGCGGGCGCGGTCGTCAGCGCGGAACCGGAAACGGTATTCGCGATGTTGAAACCGGAATGGTCCGGCGTGGCCGGTTTCACGAACAGATACAACACGAGCGTCGCGACCCAGACACTGAGCAGGATCGCGGTCGATTTACGCGGTTTCACTCAAACCCTCCCGACGCAGCGCCGCGGCGACACGCACGCGCAGCTCACGTCCGACGTCGAATTGTTTACCCGGCAGTGTGCGGGCCACCATCCGGATGTTCATCTGATCGACGGTGAGATCTTCCAGACCCATCACCGTAGGTTCGTCCAGCAGTAGCGATTTCAGGCGGCGATCCTGAAAAGCCTTGGCGCCCACCTCGTGCAGGATTTCGTTGACCTTGGTGATGTCGGCGCTGGCGGGCACGGGCACATCGATCGCCGCACGGGCCCAATCCTTCGACAGATTGGTCACTTTCACGATCTGCCCGTTGGGCACCGTGATGACCTCCCCATCGGGATTGCGCAGCGTGGTGATCCGCAGCGTGACGTCCTCCACGGTACCTTCGGCCGGCTCGGATTGCCCGGTGACCGCGATGCGCACCACATCACCGAATCCGTACTGCCGCTCGGTGATCAGGAAGAATCCGGCGAGCAGGTCCTGCACGATGCGCTGGGCGCCGAAACCGAGCGCGGCACCGAGCACCGCCGCCGGCGCGACCAGGCCGCTGAGCTGAAAGCCCAAGCGCCGCAACACTTCCAGCGATACCAGGAAGTACACGATCACCAGCACGACCCAGGTGATGACCTGGGCCAGGGCGTGCCGATGTTTGGCGGCCTCGGTGCGGACCAGCGAATCGCTGCTCTGGAAGCCGGAGTCGATGCGGCGGGTGATCCGGTCGCGCACGAAGGTGGCGAAGCGGCTGAACAGCATCGCGCCCACGATCAGCAGCACGATCTCGAGGCCGCTGCCGCGCAGCCACGAGGTGAATTCCGCCCCGGTTCCGGCAGCGAGAGTCGTCGTCATCGGCGCATCCTTTCCGGTATCAACCGTGCACCGACACAAGCCATTCTGCCGCCCGAACACACGCCAGACAGGTTACTACGACCGCCTGCCGACCGATATGCCGTGATTGTGCCGTGATAGACGGGTTTCACCCGTCCTGACGCATCCGCCAGCGGATTCCCTCTTCGATGAAGCCGTCGATATCACCGTCGAGAACCGAGGACGGATTGTTCACCTCGAAGTTGGTGCGCAGGTCCTTGACCATCTGATACGGGTGCAGCACGTACGAGCGCATCTGATTACCCCAGGAGGCGCCCTCGTTGGTCTTGAGCGCATCCATCTCGGCGCGCTCCTCCTGGCGTTTGCGCTCGAGCAGTTTCGCCTGCAACACGCGCATCGCCGAGATCTTGTTCTGCAGCTGCGACTTCTCGTTCTGGCAGGTCACCACGATGCCGGTCGGGATGTGGGTGATCCGCACCGCCGAGTCGGTGGTGTTGACGCTCTGACCACCCGGACCCGACGAGCGGTACACGTCGACGCGGATCTCCGATTCCGGGACTTCGATATGGTCGGTGCCCTCGACCACCGGCAGCACCTCGACCTCGGCGAACGAGGTCTGGCGCCGGCCCTGGTTGTCGAAGGGGCTGATCCGCACCAGGCGGTGGGTTCCCATCTCCACCGAGAGGGTGCCGTAGGCGTAGGGCACCTTCACCGCGAAGGTGGCGCTCTTGATGCCGGCCTCCTCGGCATAGGAGGTGTCGTAGATCTCGACCGGATACTTGTGACGCTCGGCCCAGCGCACGTACATGCGCATCAGCATCTGCGCCCAGTCGGCGGCGTCCACCCCGCCCGCGCCCGAGCGGATGTTGACCAGCGCCTCGCGCTTGTCGTATTCGCCCGAGAGCAGGGTGCGAACCTCCATCGCCTCGACGTCGGCGTGCAGCGCCGCGCGTTCGGCGTCGGCGTCGGCCAGCGCGGAGGTGCGGGCCTCGCCCTCTTCCTCCTCGGCGAGTTCGTAGAGCACCGGCAGATCATCGAGGCGCTGGCGCAGTTCGGTGACGCGGCGCAGCTCACCCTGAGCGTGCGACAGCTCGCTGGTCACCTGCTGGGCGTGCTCCTGGTTGTTCCACAGCTCCGGGTCGGCGGCCTGATGTTCGAGCTCGTCGATGCGACGGCGCAGTTCGTCGACGTCGAGCACCGACTCGACAGTCTTCAACGTGGTGTCGAGTTCGGCGAGATCAGCGGAAACGTCAGGATGCACGGTTGTCCAATCTACCGCTCGCGCAGGTGGCGGTGAAATGCGGCGAGGCGCCGGCAGCCGCGGCTCAGCCCGATACCGCGCGCAGTCCACCCGGGCGCCGGCCCAGCAGTGCGTCGAGGGCCGCGGCGGTCGCGTCGTCGGCGGGCAGCTGGACCTGGATGTACTGGTCGTCGTCGGCGGACAGGTCCAGCCGTTCGTAGGCCAGCCGCAGCGGGCCGGCCTCGGGATGGTCCATCCGGCTGATGCCGCTGGTATCGGGCAGTCCGGCGATGTCGGCCACGCGACGGGTGAATTCGGCGCCCGCCAGCAGGCTCAGCTCGTCGGCGAGCACGGCGATGGTCGGATCCGAGCGGAAGGGACCGGCCTTCAGATTCGCCACCACCAGATCGGCACGGCGGTCCCACTCCGGGTACACGACGCGGGCCCGTGGATCGGTGAACAGCCAGCGCGGGTAGCCCGCGGGCAGGCCGTGGTCGAGCAAGCCGGTGCCTCCGACCAGCGCACGGTAGCCATCGGTGCAGCTCAGGATCTCACCGAGCCGGTTGAACAGGGCCGCGGGTGCCGGGGCGAGACGATCCAGAATCGCTTGCACAGCGGGCCGGACCAGACGATTGGGCAGCGCGCCACCGGTGCAGCTGAATCCTGGGTCGGCGGATTTGACCAGCCGATGCAGCTGGACGCGTTCGCTCGGGCTCAACCGGAGGGCATCGGCCAATGCGGACAGCACCGCCGTCGACGGACGGCGGTCGCGGCCCTGTTCCAACCGGATCAGATATTCGACGCTGACTCCGGCGAGTGTCGCGAGTTCGGCGCGGCGCAGTCCCGGGGTGCGGCGGCGGGGTCCGGCAGGGAGTCCGACCTCGGCGGGGGTGACCGCCTCCCGGCGAGTACGCAGGAAAAGCCCCAGCTCGTTATCGCTCACAGATCGACGCTAACAGCGCGGGGCGCGCCGAGGGTATCCCTCTCACTACCACCCTCACAGCGGGCTCCCTGGCCGCGCGCCCGGACGGCAGAGTCGATGTCAGCGAACGACGCTTTCCGAAGGAGAACCGAAATGTCCAGCAGCACAATGCGGCTCGCAGTTGTCATCGCCAGCGTCCGGGAGGGCCGCTTCGGGCCGGTGGTCGGTGAGTGGTTCGCCGAGCAGGCCCGGCGGCACGACGGCTTCGAGGTCGACCTGATCGATCTCGCCGAGGCTGAGCTGCCCGTCGCGCTGCCGGCCGTCTCACCGCGGATCGAACCGAATCCGCAGCGGCCGGCGGGAATGCTCGATCTCACCGCGCGCTTGGACGCCGCCGACGCGATGGTCGTCGTCACGCCGGATATCAACAACAGTTACCCGGCCTCGATCAAAACCGCGATCGACTGGCACTACACGCAGTGGGACCGCAAGGCGATCGGCTTCGTGGGCTACAGCGGGGCGAGCGGCGGGCTGAACGCCATCGCGCATCTGCGGCAGGTGTTCGCCGAGCTGAACGCGCACACGATCCGGGACTACGTGTCCTTCCCTCGGTACTACCAGCAGTTCGACGCCGAGGGACGATGGACCGCACCGGGCGAATCCGAAGCGGCGGCCGCGGGAATGCTCGACCAATTGCATTGGTGGGCGAGCGCTTTGGCTGCGGCGCGGGTCGCGGCGTGAACCACGGCCGACGCGGGCTCGAGGTCAGTGCAGGGTGAACTAATCGTGCAAACCTCGACGAGAAAACGCGAAAACCGCCCGATGCGGCGCGGTTTGCACGATTAGTTCAGCGACGACGAGCCGATGGAGGTCGCCCTACCGACGAATCAGTGCCGTGGTGGTCCCGGCGGCCGGCCGCACGCAGTCCGGCAGGCCCGCTCAGCGGAACGGAACACCGCACGACCGGTCCCGGCCACTAGCCTCGATTCCGAAGTCGGATTCGCGGTTTCATCCAGCCGAAACAGGAGGGTCGATGGGGACCATCGCCGTAACCGGGAGCGCGTCGGGGATCGGGGCGGCCGTCGCCGCCCACCTGGAGAAGGAAGGGCACCGGGTGATCGGTGTCGATCTGCGCGACACCGAAGTGACCGCCGACCTGGCCACGGCCGAGGGCCGGGCGCACGCGGTCGCCGAGGTCACCCGGATCAGCGAAGGCCGGCTGGACGGATTCCTTCCCTTCGCCGGGGTCGCGGCCGCGACGGGGCGTCCCGGTGGGCTCGTGGTGTCGGTGAACTATTTCGGCGCGATCGCGCTGCTGGAGGGGGTGCGGCCGCTGCTGCGCGAATCCGGCAACGCCTCGGTGGTGCTGGTGTCGTCGAATTCCACGACGACACAACCGCTCTGGCCGGTGGAGCTGGCCGACGCGTGCCTGGCCGGCGACGAGGAACGGGCCCGCGGCATCGCCGAATCGTTCGGCGACCTGGGCGCGATCCAGGCCTATCCGGCGACGAAAGCGGCCCTGGCCTGGTACGCCCGCACCAAATCGGCGGAATACATCGCCGACGGCATCCGCCTCAACGCCATCGCGCCCGGCATCATCGACACTCCGATGACCCAGGAGGGCAGCAAGGACGCGCTCACCGGCGAGGGAATGAAGCAGTTTCTCGCCATGACCCCGATCGCGCGGCCGGGACGCCCGGAGGAGATCGCCGACCTCGCGGCCTTCCTGCTGTCGGACAAGGCGGGCTTCTTCGTCGGCTCGGTGATCTTCTGCGACGGCGGTATCGACGCGGCCTTCCGCGGTAAGGATTGGCCCGCGGTCTGGAATCCGCAGCAGTAGGTGGGCCGGCGCGAGGCCGAATGGCTCCGATCGGGTGCGCCGATTACGGTTGCCCTGTGAGCGATCATGCCGGCGATCTCGAACTTGCCCTGCTGTTGGCCGATGCGGCCGATGCGATCACCCGTGATCGTTTCGGCGCCCTCGACCTGAAGGTGAACAGCAAACCGGATCTGACTCCCGTCTCGGACGCGGATCTGGCGGTGGAGCGGGCGCTGCGCGAAATCCTCATCGAGCGACGCCCGCACGACGCCGTGCTGGGTGAGGAGTTCGGCGGTGAGGCCGAATTCATCGGACGGCAGTGGGTGATCGATCCGATCGACGGCACCAAGAATTTCGTGCGCGGAGTTCCGGTGTGGGCCAGTCTGATCGCACTGCTGCAGGACGGCGTTCCGGTCGTCGGCGTCGTCAGCGCGCCCGCGTTGAGCCGACGTTGGTGGGCCGCAACGGGTTCCGGCGCGTGGACCCGCTTCGAGACCGGAGAGCCGAAGCCGATCACGGTGTCCGCGGTCGGCGGCCTGAATTCGGCCAGTCTCGCGATCTCCAGCCTGTCCGGCTGGCGGGACCTGGGCCTGCGGGATCAGTTGATCGAGCTGACCGATCAGGTGTGGCGCACCCGCGGCTACGGCGACTTCTTCGGCTACTGCCTGCTCGCCGAGGGCGCGGTCGATATCGCCACCGAGCCGGAGGTCTCGCTGTGGGATCTGGCGCCCCTCGATGTGCTGGTGCGCGAGGCCGGCGGCCGCTTCACCGCGCTGGACGGAACCCCCGGACCGCATCACGGTAGCGCGGTCGCCACCAACGGGTTGCTGCACGACTCGGTACTCGCCGCGCTGCGCCCCTGAGGACGACGGCCGACACGGGTCTCGTCCTGCCGACCGCCCCCCGGCGAGCGCACCTCTCGAACAACTCCCGGAATCCAACACCCTCCAACACCCCACTGAACCGAACGCCGCATCGCGCCGAAGACCGGCCGATGCGGCGTTCGCCGTTCGCCCGCGTTCGGCTCGTCCGCACCTGGGTACTCGGTGGCCGTCCTGGTCAATTGCCCTACTTGTGCGGGGCGGTTGCCGAGGCGGCGATGGGATCGAGATCACGGCGATATGCGCAGCCTCTCGACTGCGTTCTTACTCTGGAGTAAGATAGACTTACTCGAAAGTAAGATCCTGGGACCGATCACCCGACACCCACACCCGAGAAGACTGGTGACTATGAGCACTCGAGACACCGCAACGGAGCGACGTCCGGATTCCGCCGTCGGCCTCAACCCGGTCAAGCGCGACTGGATGGGCGCGGCCATGCGGGTCATGACGACCATTACCGGTTCCGAACTGGCCGAGAAGTACAACCTGCGCAAGCCCATCGAACGGCTGACCTACGAGGGCACCAAGACCGGCTTCCGCACGCTCGGCGCCGCGACCCGCGCATTCGGCAAGGTATCCGGTGGCGGTAAGCCGAAGCGCTTGCCCGCCAACGAGTCCCGCAGCAAGGACTACTTCGACCTCACCCCGACCGACGAACAGCAGATGATCGTCGAGACGGTGCGCGAATTCGCCGCGGAGATCCTGCGCCCGGCGGCCTACGAGGCCGACGGCGCGGCCCAGGCGCCCAAGGATCTGCTCGAGCGCGCCGCCGAACTGGGCATCACGCTGATCAACGTGCCCGAGGAACTCGAGGGTGCGGCCACCGAGCGCGGCGCCGTCACCAACTCGCTGGTCGCCGAGGCGCTGGCGCACGGCGATATGGGCCTGGCGCTGCCGATCCTGGCCCCGTCGGGTGTGGCCGTCGCGCTGTCGCAGTGGGGTTCGGACGCACAGCAGCAGACCTACCTGGGCGCCTTCACGGGTGAGAACGTGCCGCAGGCCTCGGTCGTGATCAGTGAGCCGCGGGCGCTGTTCGATCCGTTCGCGCTGCAGACCAAGGCCACCCGCTCCCCCAGCGGCTACCGAATCAACGGTGTCAAGAGCCTGGTTCCGGCCGCCGCCGACGCCGAGCTGTTCATCGTCGGCGCCGAAATCGACGGCCGCCCCGCGCTTTTCATCGTCGAATCGGATACGCCGGGTGTGGTGATCGAGGCCGATCCGAGCATGGGCCTGCGCGCCGCCGGTCTGGGCCGGCTGATCCTGGACAACGTCGCGGTTCCGGCCGAGGCCATCCTGGGTGACGGCGACGCCGCGCAGCGCGCCGAGGAGTACGCCGACGCCGTGCGGCTGGCCCGCCTGGGCTGGGCATCGCTCGCGGTCGGCACCGGCCAGGCCGTGCTGGACTACGTCAAGCCGTACGTGAAGGAGCGCGAGGCGTTCGGCGAGCCGATCGCGAACCGGCAGGCGGTGGCGTTCATGGTCGCCAACATCGCCATCGAACTCGACGGCCTGCGGCTCGTGACCCTGCGGGGTGCGTCACGCGCGGAGCAGGGGCTGTCCTTCTCCCGGGAGGCGGCGCTGGCCCGCAAGTTCGCCACCGACAAGGGCATGCAGATCGGCCTGGACGGTGTGCAGCTGCTCGGCGGTCACGGCTACACCAAGGAACACCCGGTCGAGCGCTGGTACCGCGATCTGCGGGCGATCGGCGTCGCCGAAGGTGTGGTCCTGATCTGATCCGGGTCTCCTCGACCCCCTGAACCGTATTGATGGAGACATTCCGATGATCAATCTCGAACTCCCCAAGAAGCTGCGGGCCAGCGCCAACCAGGCCCACCAGGTCGCCGCCGAGATCTTCCGCCCCATCTCGCGCAAGTACGACCTGGCCGAGCACGAATACCCGGTGGAGCTCGACACCATGGCCGCCATGGTGGAGGGCCTGGCCGACTCCGGCACCCAGGACATCTCCGGCGCCACCGGCGGCCGCAAGGCCAAGTCGGGCGACGACGCCGCCGACAGCCATGCCACCGAACTGCTCGGCAACAGCAACGGCGGCAATATGTCCGCCCTGCTGAACGCGCTCGAAACCTGCTGGGGCGACGTCGGTTTGATGCTGTCGATCCCCTATCAGGGACTCGGCAACGCGGCCATCGCCGCCGTCGCCACCGACGAACAGCTCGAGCGCTTCGGCAAGGTGTGGGCGGCGATGGCCATCACCGAACCGTCCTTCGGTTCGGACTCCGCGGCCGTGTCGACCACCGCGGTGCTCGACGGCGACGAGTGGGTCCTCAACGGCACCAAGATCTTCGTGACCGCCGGCTCCCGCGCCACCCACATCGTGGTGTGGGCCTCGGTCGACAAGTCCAAGGGCCGCGCGGCCATCAAGTCGTTCGTGGTGCCGCGAGATGCCAAGGGCCTCACCGTCGCTCGCCTCGAGCACAAGCTCGGCATCAAGGCCTCCGACACCGCCGAACTGCGCCTCGAGGACTGCCGCATTCCGGCCGACAACATCCTCGGCAGCCCGGAAGTCAACGTGGAGAAGGGTTTTGCCGGGGTCATGCAGACCTTCGACAACACCCGCCCGCTGGTGGCCGCGATGGCCATCGGCGTCGGTCGCGCCGCCCTCGAGGAACTGCGCACCATCCTCGAGGAGTCCGGCGTGGAGATCTCCTACGACATCCCCGCCAACAACCAGTCCGCCGCCGCCGCGGAATTCCTTCGTATGGAATCGGATTGGGAAGCCGCCTACCTGCTCGCCCTGCGCGCGGCGTGGATGGCCGACAACAAGAAGCCCAACTCCCTCGAAGCCTCCATGTCCAAGGCCAAGGCCGGGCGCATGGGCACCGACGTGACCTTGAAGGCCGTCGAACTGGCCGGTGCGGTGGGCTACTCCCAGCGCACCCTGCTGGAGAAGTGGAGCCGTGACTCGAAGATTCTCGACATCTTCGAAGGCACGCAGCAGATCCAGCAGCTGATCGTGGCGCGGCGCGTGCTCGAGCTGAGCAGCGCGCAGCTGAAGTAGGTTGCGGGACAACGGAAAACCGGTGCGAGTCCGCTTCATGACTCGCACCGGTTCTTTCGTTCCTGGACACGCTGTTCCGATCAAGATTCCCTCTCAGGCCGCCGCTAGGCCGTCATCGCTCGGATACCAGTCTTTCCAGGCCGCATCCACTGCGAGTCGTGCACGTTCGTGGCTGTCATCGAGCAGGTGCGCATAGAACTTCAGCGTGAACCCCGGATCGGCGTGGCCGAGATACTCCGCCAGCTCTTTGATCGACACTCCGCGCGCTAGGAGTGTCGAGGCGTACAGATGCCGAAGCGCGTGCATCCCATCAGCGCGGTTCTGATATTCCAACCCTGCCTTGGAAAACGCTGGGCGCCAAGCGATTTTGGTGAACAGGTCGCCTCCGATGGCACCTCCATTCGGATGCGTGATCATCAGCGGAACGGTCACTGGTTCGCCGTCAGCGCTGCCCCATGGCAAGGTCACACATACGGGCGGGTACTGCTCCATGTATCGTCGATGTCACCCAGTAATGCCGGAGCCAGCGGCACAAAACGTGTCTTTCCCCGCTTGGGCAGGGCAAACATCAACTTCCCCTTCACGAGCTTCACTTGCCGCTGCACATGGGCCACACCAGCTTCACGGTCGATATCCAGCTCCGGCGAGAATCCAACGATTTCACCCTGGCGGCAGCCCAGCCCGGCACCCAACGGCACCGCGATGTCGTAGCGCTTACTCATAGCTCCCCGCACGGCCCGGACCCGTTCATGGGGCCACACAACAACTTTCGGGCTTCTGCGAATCGGCCGGCGCACGGACTTCGCGTGACAGGGGTTCTCGCGGATCAGCTTGTCATCAATCGCCGAGTCGAAGATCCCTGCCACGATGTCGAACAACACAGCTTTGTAGTTGTCCGCGTACTTCCGTGTGTCCAAATCGTCGATCCAATCCCGGAGATTCGCCGGGCCAATGCTTCCGAGCCACATATCCCCGAAAACTGGATAGATGCGGCTTTCCAGGCGGCTACGCAGGGCTTCCCGGGTGGCCGGATCAGGGCTCTGTGCCTTCACCCAGCTATCACCCTGTTGCCGAAACTTCCGTCGCCCTGCCCGCGGATCGATGTACTTGCCCTCACGCTTGTCCGACTCGACCTCGATCAAGGGCGGCGCTGGCGCGCCGCCTAGCGGCGCCGCCACGCGGCGCCGCGCAACCGCCCGCCTACGCAAGCTGCGGCAAGCGGGCGCGTCGGGCGCGTCGGCGCCGCTCTGGCGACGTGGTAGAACGCCGCCCGTTCCTATCTGACCACTTCATGCAACGACGTGGCAGTGCTGGGCGCGACGTCTGCCGTACCCGGCCGGGCCTCCCGCAGCCGAGGACCGAATCGGCCGGCCACCAGCTCAGTCGACCGGCTGTGGTCGCCCTCGGTAGCCGGATATCCGAGGAAGCTCACCAGGATCTCGGTGTTGGGGCCGACGCAGTTCGATTCCACACCAGCAGGTTCCAGCGCTCACCGATCCTTCCATTGCTATGGACGATCCGCCGAAGGCATACCACCGACGCAGGGCACTCCAAAGGGCGCTACGCGTCACTTCGTGATGGGCATTCGCCCACCCTTTTCCGCACCCCACACCGGCGGTCTGGACAAGCCCAGATCGACCCCAGCAACGAGGAAGGACCTCCCGATGAGCACCACCACCACTTACATCTGCGGAATCCGCGGTTGCGACGCCCCCGCCACCGAGACCCAGCCCGCCATGTTCGGACGCACCACCTACCGCTGCCACCCGCACCACGCGCAGGACCTCGCCAACCAGGCAGCCGCCGACGCCTACGACCCCGCAGCCGCCTACGAGTGACCCGGAGGGGGCTGCGGCCCCCTTCCCCCTCGCTTCGGCCACCGGCAGCGCCGCCGGTGAGTGAGTCGCCAACGACGTCGACTCCAGCCGATCACCCCGATGCTGGTCACATCGGGACGCCGGTTACCCGGTGCGGACGACGGTCCTTCCGTCCGCACCGGGTTTCCGCCACAACTTGCGTTGAGGCGCTGCCGAATTCGCCTTATATCTAGTAGATAGAGAGCCCTGGCGCCGGTCGACGATTCGGCCCGATCTACTGATTTGCGTGTCCTTCGGCCACGTGGCCCTGGTGGTGGTCGGCCTGCATTGTGTTCCCGCGCCCCTCCAGCCTCAAGGGCGCTGCGCGTCACTACGTGATGGGCATTCGCCCACCCTTGACCCCGGAGCCTCTACGCGAGAAGGGCAGGCCCTATGGGGCAGGCGGAAGCCAACCCACCTCTATGCCGCATCCCGACCACCACCAGGGCCACCGCCGACGCTTAGTTCTGTCCGGTGCGGCTACTTCTGAACCTTGCCGGTTGCGAACCAGCCGACCAAGCTCACCGCCAACACAACCGCAGTCTCGGCTTCCTCCTGCGTGACGTTCGGGACTGCGACCGCAGAGGGGCCGCCGTGCCGATCGTGTTGTCCGGTCCAGAGCATTTGGAGCATGGACAAGAGGACATCGTGCGTCTGTGCATCTGCGTGCTCTCGCAGATGCGGAAGCTTGAACTTGCCACCGTTACGGATTTCCGCGATGACCGTCCCGAGCGTGGCGGACTTGTTCTTTGGGCTCACGACTGGGATCGCAGCGTCCTCAACTGCCTTAACTGCGCGCGAATAAGCACTCTCGGGGTCTGGGTTCACACCGAATGCAGCTTCCCAGGCTGACGCTAGCCGCTTGCCAGCATCACCGTACGTAAACGCCTTATCAGCTGCCGCGACTACACCATCCGGCATGCGCTGCACCAAGCCGCGCTTTCCTTGTCGCTGTCCGACAGTCCACGCCGAGCCAGCTTCGGTGAGGATGTTCTCCATCTTCGACGCCGCCGATGAGGTGGCAGACGACAGACAAAGATCGACGAGTTGCCACGAAAGCTTCTCAGTTTTCCCAAAAGTACGCCTTAGATGGTCCAGCGCACTGTCGGCGTCCAGGGCGGTGTCTCCGAAGACGACAGGGACCGGCACCCTAAGCACTCGCTCGCAGCGCCTGACCTTCTCCATGTCCCACCAGATCACCTTGCCAACGGCGGTGTCGGTGCTGTTACGAATCAGCCTCTCAAGCACCCACTCCCATAAGGAATTTGCGAGCCAGTAAGAGATCCCCGGATCGAGCGCCGTCCGAGCAGCAACCTCTTCATCATCCAAACCGAATGGAGCCCATGCCTCTTCAGTATCGCCGCTGTTCAGGGTGTTCATTGATCAATGGTGCCACATCACAGTGTCACCACGATGTCACAAGTAGTACCGATGCCGCCGTACGAACGCATACAGAACCCACTGCTCGCCATACGGGAGCGCCCAGCCCCAAACCTCGCAATACCCAACGGGGCTGCCTCCGGAGCAGAAGGCGGTTAGTCACGACGCTGCTGCGGCATAGCGCGCGTAGTCGGGCTCAGTGACCTGTTGGGCGGTGGTCATGACATTCAATGTTGCTGAATTTTCGGCCGCGATCGCGCCTTCGACTCGCTCCACCAAGTTTCGGAACGCCGTCGCCTCATCCAATCCTTCGTAGGCGCCAGTCCTCGTGCGGAAGTAGACCTTCTCGTGACCGAGTAGCTGTTCAGTAGATCTGTAGTTCTTCCACTGCTCTCGGTACTTGAACACGCTGTCGAGCGAAACTGAGCACGCCACAATCAGACTCACGATGGTGACGACGACTGTAGCCCACGAGAACGGGAGGTTGACGAGAGCGGGGACCGTAATACCACCACCGACGGACACGACCCGTATCCGAAGATGATTGGCCTTCATCTTGACAGCCTTCTTGTCATACCAACCTTGGTACTGCTCTAAGCGATCAGTGATGTAGTTCTCTGGCGTGATCGAAGGCTCGTACGCCTGCTCAGTTACAAGGCTCTCGCTGGATGTGGAATCCTCGGTCGACGGCACATGGTTCAGTATGGCCGAAACCGGTCGCCGAAACCGGTCGAAGTTGCTCGTAACCGCTAGCGCAGACCCGCAAGGCCTCAGTTCGCCGACATCTCCCCCAGGCCGTCCCCAGGCCGCCGAGCATCGGAAAGTGCCCAGAAACACCAAGAACCACGAAGACAGAAAGCCGCAGCGCAGATCGGATATCCGGGCCATCCGTCGAGATCGCACAACTTCTGCTGAAAGATTCTCGACATCTTCGAAGGCACCCAGCAGATCCAGCAGCTGATCGTGGCGCGGCGCGTGCTCGAGCTGACCAGCGCGCAGCTGAAGTAGATTGCGGGACAACGGAAAACCGGTGTGGGTTCGCGACCCGCACCGGTTTTTTCGTGCGTACGCTCAGGTCTTGGTCGGCGGTGGGTTGGAGCCGTTCGCGGGGCTGGTGGTGGCGAGTCGCTGCCAGGGATGTGAGCCGGGCGGGGATATGCCGAACTGCCAGCGATCTCCCGGGCGATAGTTCGCCGGGACGGCGGTGGGCTCGGCGGCGGGATTCGAATCGGAACTCGAATTCGCCGAGTCGGCACCGGAATTCGCGGTATCGCCCGGACCGGAGCTGTGCGCCGAGGCCGTGCCCGACCCCTGGCCGGAAGCCGAGGTAGTGCCGGAGCCCGAACCCGAGGCGGCACCGGAACCGGAGGCCGAACCGTCACCGGAACCGGAACCCGACGCATCGCCGGAACCGGAGGCCGAACCGTCACCGGAACCGGAACCCGAGGCATTGCCGGAGCCGGATCCGTCGCCAGAACCCGAGCCCTCACCGGAACCCGAACCGGATCCGGAGCCCGACCCCGAACCGTGGCCGGAGCCCGACCCCGAACCGTCACCGGAGCCGGAACCCGAACCGTCACCGGAGCCGGAACCCGAACCGTCACCGGAGCCGGACCCCGAGCCCTCACCGGAACCAGAGCCCGAGCCCTCACCAGAGCCGGACCCTGAACCCTCACCAGAACCAGACCCCGAGCCCTCACCCGAACCAGAACCCTCACCGCTGTCGGCGGCGGGTGCGGGGGCCGGCGCGGGTTGCGGCGCTTGCGCGACGGCGCCGTCGTCGTAGTAATACGGGTCCTGACCGCTGTCGTCCGGTCCCACACCGGATCCCATGGACATCATGGTCATGGCGGCCATCGCGGCCCCCAGCAGGTTTCCCATACCGCCCATCGGATCGGCACTCGTGCCGCCACCGCCGAAAACCCCGCTGCCGCCACTGCCGAGACCGGTCCCCGGAGACAGTTGGCTGGGATCTTGGGCGAGGCTGCCGGAACCATCGGAGGAGGAACCGTCGTCCGGGAGCGAACCGGGGGTGGTCGGCTGGGAACCCGGCGTGGTCGGATCCAGCGAAGTCGGGTCGTTCGACCACGCGCCGTCGTTCGGCGCCGACCCCGACGAGGACGGGCCCAGCTGTGTCGGCGTCAGAGCAGAGGGCGAAGTCGGCGTATACGAGTAACCGGAGGGCGCGGTCGGCCTCAGCAGAGTCGGCTCGGTGGCCGTACTCGGAACGGTCGGGGTGATCGGCGCCGGAGACCCCGAACCGGATCCGGATCCCGAACCGGAGCCGCTGCCTTCACCCGATCCAGCGCCCGACCCACCGTCGTCGCCCTGGTGCCCCCACGGCGACCAGTGGTTCGAGGCGAAATAGCCGACGGCGCCGACGGCGGCGGCCCCCAGAAGAAGCTTCTTGCCCTTGCTCATCTTCTTCTTGGCGGGGTCGTCGTCATCGTCGTCGGACTTCTTCTTGTTCTTGTCGCCCTTGTCGTCGGCCGCCTTGTCGTCGGCACCCTTGTCGTCGGCCGCCTTGTCGTCGGCACCCTTGTCGTCCTTGCTCTTGTCGTCGACGCCTTCGGATTTGGTCCCGGTCTCCACGTCGTCGTCGGAACCGCCCTTTTTGCCTTTTTTGCCTTTCTTGGCCGACTCGTCCTTACCCTCCCCGTCAGAGGCGTCGTCGCTCTTCTTGCCTGTCTTCCCTTTCTTGGCCGACTCGTCCTTACCCTCCCCGTCAGAGGCGTCGTCGCTCTTCTTGCCTGTCTTGCCCTTCTTGGCCGACTCGTCCTTACCCTCCCCGTCAGAGGCGTCGTCGCTCTTCTTGCCTGTCTTGCCCTTCTTGGCCGACTCGTCCTTACCCTCCCCCTCAGAGGCGTCGCTCTTCTTACCCTTCCCCGGACCCGAGCCGCCCTCGCCGTCCCCAGCCGAACCGTCGCCGCTCTTCTTCCCCTTCCCCGCGCCCGAGCCGGCTTCACCGTCCCCACGCGAGCCGTCGCCGCTCTTCGCGGGCTTGCCTGTACTACCGTCCCCCTCGCTACCCGGACGAGCCGCCGGGCTCTCAGGTCGGCCCGGTGGCGAAAGTGGCGGCCGGTCTGCGTCGTTTGGCTTACTCGGATCCCGCCGTCCCGGCGATTCGTCCGGCTTGGGCGCCCTGGCGGAGTCGGCCGACGATTCCTTCCCTGAATCACCCTTCGGCTCTGTGGTATTCGCATCCGACTCACGCGAAGATCGCTCACTTGTCGACCTCTCCGACGCGGCCGACGGCTCATCCAGGCTAATTTTGTACGCCTTCAGACGGGTGTCGACATTTCTGACGAAGTCGTCGAACCCGCCGCCGCTCTGCCGAGTGACTCGTAGAGCGTCATTGATGGCGAGGTGTACCCGGTTCTGCGGAACACCCTCAGGAAGGTCGTATCCGGCCATCAAGCGAGCTACGTCGTCAGCACTCGCAACCCCTGCTCGCCCTTTCCACACCTCTTGTAGAAGCGGCACACCACCATCGGCCCCCGCATCACCCCTCAGGGGGGGTTCGGTCGGCTTGGATGGCACGCCAGCAGATGGCGGCTCGCTCGGCCTTGGTGGCACACCCACCG
>NZ_BDBL01000035.1 GCF_001612965.1 Nocardia kruczakiae NBRC 101016 | reverse complement strand
GGAGGCTCGCTCGGCCTCGGTGGCACACCTTGCGCCCCCTCGGGCTTCCCTCTCGGGCCGCCCGCGTTGAATGCGTTGGGACTCCCCGGATTGTGGGGGTCCGCTGCGGCCACCAGACCGAATTGATCGCCGCGACGACCGGAGGGCGGGGCGATTGCGGAGTCGAGGGGGTGTAGCTCGCCCAGTGCCACTGGTGAAAGACTATTGCCGGGTCGGCCGGTCGATCCTGTGCCAGCGGTGCGGGGCGCAGAAGTCGATGGCGGTTCCGCCAGCCTCGGCGCCGAAGCCCCACCTTTCAGCGCGCGGCCCGCCGGAATCACCGAACCGACGAATCCGCCACCGAATCCCGCGACCGCTGCGTCGAGAAGATCTTGCCCCGAGAGTTTTCCGCCGCTGATCAAGGCGTTGGCTCCGACGCCCACCACGCTGCCGACCAGACCGCCCCCCACACCGACTACCAGGGTCGGCACCACTCTGCTCGCGGTCGCACCGGCCCCGCCGGCGAATCTCTGAAACATCCGGCCTGCGCGTGGTGCGGCGTACAGGCCGAAAGCCGCACCGGCGAGGCCTGTTACGCCGCCGAGCAGTGCTTGTTTACCGACACTGCCGAAGTCGATTTCGTCCCGGCGGTGATCGATGTATTTCTGCGACATCTGCGCGGCGAGGTCGACACCGCCACCGAAGACCGCGCCTATTCCGGCGATTTTCATGAAGGGAGCAGACAGCCTGGCTACCTGCGCCATGGGGATGAGAGCCCGCTTGGCCGCGGACTCGGCTCCTATTCGTTCCACCCAGGCCAGCAGCCGGTTCCGGGCAGCCACTATTATCGCTTCGCTGCGGGCCCGGTCCGCCGCGGCTTTCAGCGGACCACCGACGAAGATGTCCGTCGCCACCATCGCCACCATCGCGACGAGGGTCCAGATTATTCTCCATTTCGTATATTGATAATTTCCGCTGGCGGACGACGTGAAGGCGGCCAAATTTTGCCCGTAATCATGCGTATTGCTGATATCCGCGAGCATCGGGCGATTCCGGAGATCGCCTTTCTCGGATTCGGTCATGCCCGAGAGAGCCAGGCTTTCCATAGCGGCGAGGCGGTCCAAACGGGGACCTAGGTTCTTCCAGCGTTCCATGCAATCGGATATGCACTCCGACGTCGCGTATCCGATATCTTCGTCGAACTTGGGAAAACTCTCGCCGGCGACCCCCTTGACCGCCCAGTCCGGAAGTTCGGGCGGTAACCGCAGGGTCACCGAATTCGTCCGTTCACGTTGACAGCCGCTCGCTGCCGGTCCCTACGCATGACGCGCTACACCCGATCAGGGGGAAAGGTCTTCGTGCTGTGACGTTTCGCGGTAGTCACGAGCAGCCGATGCAGGACGCGCGCAGGGGCGACGGCCTTCCCCGCATCGAGCTGCACCTCGGCGAACGCGTCGGCCAGCGCCCTTCCCGGTTCGAATCTGCCGTGCGGGAAGCCGTATCCGCTCAACCGACCCCGCCACCGCCGGTAATCGGTGACGACGACACCGAGCGGAGTGTCGAACCGGCTGTCGCCGCACTCCGACAGGTACTCGGAAATCAATGTCCGTTGCGATAGTGAGTGGGCGCGAAGACCACCTGTCACATCGAGCGCATGACCGAGTTCCCGGACGACCGTGGAATACAACGGCCTTCCGGCGGAACCACGAGAAACACCGCCACGTTCGGTGTCCGCGGACACTTTCCGAGTAAGCGAGTCGGTATTTTTGGCAGTCGCCACGTTCAGGATCAGACGTTTCACTCGCGGGATGTGTTCACCGTCGTCCGAACTGCGAACCCAGTCGAGCCGCGTGACGGCGTCCCCGCATTCGGCGATCGCGAATTCGGGCAGGTCGAGGTAGGGGTGGGCGGTGAGTACGTCGTCGAGGGCCTGTGCGATTTCGCGCAGCGTATCGAGGGCGATCCCGGGGGTGTCGAACCCCGCCACCTGTAGACCGTGGCGTCTCATGAGCGCCTCGGCGAGTTCCTGCCCTTCGTCCGACGTCGCATGTCGTGCCTCGACCCGCTTGTTCTCGCGCCGAACACGTTTCGGAGTTCCCGGAGCGCCCTTCGCCGGGGCCTTCGGCGCCCCGGGCGTACTCGGTCGCCCTCCGCGCGTCGACGGAGCCGAGACTTTGCGTGCCGGGTCCGGCCTCGGGCCGGCACTGTCCGAACGGCCCGACCAAGGCGTGTTCGACCGCTGTGATTCGGTGGAGCCCGGGGCGTCGGCCTTCTTCGCCGGCGCGGTCTCCGGAATCGGCCGTGACGACGGGCCTTTGGCCTCCGATGGGGGAAGCACTCCCGACGCCGGTGGCGCGTTGCCCACCGACGGCGCCGGCGCGTCGGTGACGCCATTACCTCCGCCGGACATCGCCGACGGAGAATTCGGTGCAGCGTCCGACGAAGCCGCCGCCGGCTGATTCTGCGCACTCAGATGAGCCGGATCGGCCGGCGAAACCGGCTCGGCCGCAGTATCGCCCGCACGCTGAGCCGGCGATGACACGGGGACTCGGGCGACCGGAGCGGCGGAGTTCGGCGTACCGACCACGCCCGGGGCCGCCGATTCCGGGCCGCCGGCCGTGAATTGCCCTGTGCCCGTCGGCGTTTCGCGATCGTCGCCCGCACCCAGAATAGAGGTCCTGCCGTCCCGGTCGGCTTCCTCGAAACGATCGGCGATGCCCGAAAGCAGTTTCCCTTCTTCGGTCAGCGCCCCGAGGGTGCGATTCATGTTGTCGAGCAGGGTCCGGGAGTCGGGCTCGAACGTCTTGGCGAAGGTGTGGCCGGGTTCGTCGTCGCCCCAGAATTTGCCGACCCTCGCGAAGTGGTCGCGAAGCTCGTTGTAGATCTGACGAGCCTCGCTCGCGATCGACTCGTACTCCTGGACGACAGCGCGGAGCCGAGCCTCGTCGATCGACAGCTCCTGCCCCACTTCGACCACCTCGCTCCTGTTGCCGACGCCGACGATTCTCCGTCCCTTTCCCTCGTTTCCCACATCTGGGAAAGCCGGCGGCGTTCTGGTTGGATGGCAAGCACACCGTCGATACAGGCCCGTTCGGCACAGCGAACGGCGGAAACGGAGTGCGACCGCATGGGTGGGGCAGGCCGGCCGAAATCCGAAGACGGGATCCGGTAGTGGACCCGCTGTCCGCAGCCGGCGACGATTTCCGGCACCTAGCCCGCACGGAAGTCAATCAGCTCCTCGACAATTACGAGGAGCAGATGGCGAGTCTGGCCGAGATTCGCCGGCGACTCGATTCCCTTCGGATCCAAGCACGTTCGACGGACGGCGCGATCGAAGTGAGCGTCGACTCCGCCGGGGTGGTCACGGAGATAAAGCTGGAGCCGGCGGCCATGCGGAACAAGCCGGAAGATCTCGCCCGCAAACTGACCGAAGTCATCCGTGAGGCCGCGATGCACGCCGAAAAGCACACCGCCGAGGCCGTGGCACCGGTGGCCGACATCGTCGACCCTTTACCCGAGCTGCCCGATCTGCTCCCCGGCGCCCCCAGTCTGCGTGCTCCGGTTCCGCCCGAGGACGATCCGGAGGGCGCCGCGCCGACCCGGTGACCCGCAGCGCGGATCCGAGCGCACGTTCCTCGGCGCCGCACGGTGTCTCACCCACAATCGAGGCCAAGCTGTTGACCGGAAGTGTGTACCAAGTCACACTTGCGGCTGCTACCGTCCCCAGCACGCGGTCGGGTCGTGTGGAGGTGGTTGACGTGGGCGTCGGTATCGGGTCGGTTCTGCACGGGGTTGCGCGCAAGGCGGTCGAGGTGACCGAGGCGGTGCGGGCGTTGAATGTGCTGCGGGAGCGCGGGTTCATCGATCCACGCAATCTGGGTGAGACGGTGTTGTCGGCGAAGGAGGGGCGACGGCTCGGGCCGCAGGCGACGATGGTGCGCCATGCCGCGCGGATATGGCCGCAGCGGACGGCGCTGGTCGATGAGCACGGCAGTATGACCTTCCGCGAACTCGACGACGATTCCACGCGGCTGGCGCGCGGGCTGCAGTCGCTCGGCGTCGAACCGGGAACGGTGATCGGCATTCTCGCGCGCGATCACCGCGGGCTGCTGCTGGCGATGGCGGCCGCCGGGAAGGCCGGTGCGCGGCTGGCGCTGATGAACACCGGCTTCGCGAAACCGCAGTTCGCGCAGGTCTGCGAACGCGAGCACGTGAAGGTGGTGCTGCACGACAGCGAATTCGTCGGCCTGCTCGACGCGCTGCCGCCGGAGCTGCCGCGGGTGATCACCTGGGTCGACGACGGTGCCGAATTGCCCACGGGCGCAATAACCATCGAGGAACTGATCGGCGCCCACCCGCCGAACGAGCTGCCGCTGCCGGCCAAGCCTGGTGGCTTCGTGATCCTCACCAGCGGCACCACCGGCCTGCCGAAAGGCGCTCCCCGCGAGGCGGTTTCGCCGATCTCCTCGGCCCAGATCGCGGATCGGATCCCGTTCCCGCCGCAGGGCACGATGCTGATCGTCTCGCCGATCTTCCACAGCACCGGCCAGGCCACCTGGCTGGTCGCCACCGCCCTCGGCGCGACGACGGTGATGATGCGCCGCTTCGACGCCGAGCGCACCCTGGCACTGATCGCCGAACACGATGTCGACCTGCTGGTAGCGGTGCCGACGATGCTGCACCGCATGGTCGAACTCGATCCCGCGGTGCGCGAGCGTTACGACCTGTCCTCGCTGAAATCCATCGTCCTGGCCGGTTCGGCGCTGTCTCCGGAACTGTCGGTGCGTGCCGCCGAAGCGTTCGGCCCGGTGCTCTACAACCTCTACGGCTCCACCGAATGCGCGGTGGCGACGGTGGCCCAGCCGGCGGATCTGGCCATCGCCCCCGGCACCGCCGGACGCGCGCCCATCACCTGCGAAGTGGTGCTGTTCGACGAGAACGACAAGCGCGTCCATGGCCCGAATGTCAAGGGGCGCATCTTCATTCGTTCCGGTGCGCCGTTCGGGGGGTATACCGACGGACGGCACAAGCAGATCATCGACGGCTATATGTCCTCCGGCGACGTCGGCCACTTCGACGAACACGGGCTGCTGTTCGTCGACGGCCGCGACGACGACATGATCGTCTCCGGCGGCGAGAACGTCTTCCCGCAGGAGGTCGAGAACCTGCTGCTGGAGCGGGCGGACATCTTCGACGCGGCGGTGGTCGGCGTGGACGACGTGGAATTCGGCAAGCGTCTGCGCGCCTTCGTCGTACCCGAGCCGGGCGCCACCCTGGATCCCGACGAGATAAAGGCGTACGTGAAGGGCACGCTCGCCCGCTACAAAGTGCCGCGTGACGTGGTGTTCCTCGATGATCTGCCGCGCAACGCCACCGGCAAGCTGCTGCGCCGGGCACTGGTGGAATACCAGATCACATAACCGGTCACCCGACCAGTTGTGCGGTACCGTCGGTTACAGAGACGCGAACCACATCCATGCACCCCTGCTTGCTAGGGTTAGCAGGCACTGGATCTCGATGTTGCGGTCCCGCCTGCCTGGCGGAATCCGCGGAAGGTTGTACCTATGTCAGCTGTCCTTCCGTCAGCAAGCACTGCCCTCCGAAAGGCCGGAGATCTGGCTCTGGGGGTCAACGTCATGCGCAAACGCGGGCTGTTCAGCCCGCTGCGACCGGACCATGCGGTCAGCTCGGCGCTCAACGTCACCAAGTTCGGGCCCTTCGCGGGCGTGATCATGCACGCGGCGAAGACCAATCCGACATCCGCGGCGCTGCTGGACGAGCGGGGCGAACTGACCTTCGCCGAGGTCAACGAGCAGTCCAATCAGCTGGCGCGCGGCCTGGCGGCGCACGGCCTGCGCGAGGGCGATGTGGTGGCGCTGCTGGCGCGCGACCACCGCGGCATGGTGCTGAGCCTGGCCGCCACCGGCAAGCTGGGTGTGCGCGCGGTGTTGATGAACACCGGCTTCGCGAAGCCCCAGTTCGCCGACGTCGCCACGCGCGAGCAGGTGAAACTGGTGCTGCACGACAGCGAGTTCTTCGACCTGATGAGCGCCATCCCCGACGAGATCCCGCGCATCCTGACCTGGGTGGACGAGTCCGACAACGTCGATCCTTCGATCCCGACCGTCGATTCGCTGCGCGAGGGCCAGTCGCCCGATGCGGTGAGCGCGCCGACGAAGCCGGGCGGCATGGTGATTCTGACCTCCGGCACGACCGGCACCCCGAAGGGCGCGCCGCGCGACAAGGTCAGCCCGTTCATCTCCGCACAGTTCCTGGATCGAATTCCGTTGCCCCGCAACGGTTCCATGGTCGTCGCGGCGCCGGTCTTCCACGCGACCGGACTGTCGCAGTTCACCCTCGGGCTCTCGCTGGGCAACCGGATGATCTTCCAGCAGCGGCGGTTCGATCCCGAGAAGACGCTCGCCAACATCGACAAGTACAAGGCGGAGTCGCTGGTGGTGGTGCCCACCATGCTGCAGCGGATGCTGGACCTGCCGCCCGAGACGCTCGCCAAATACGACATGTCCTCGCTGCGGATGATCTTCGCCGCGGGCTCGGCGATCCCGCCGGACGTCGTGACGCGCAGCCTGGACTACTTCGGTGACGTCCTCTACAACGTGTACGGCTCCACCGAATGCGCGCTGATCACCGTGGCGAGCCCGGAGGATCTGCGCAAGTCGCCGAGCACCGCGGGACGCCCGCCGCTCGGGATCCGGCTGGCGCTGTTCGACGAGAACCGCAAGCGCATCACCGAACCGAACGTCACCGGCACGATCTTCATCGAGAACGCGCACTCCTTCAAGGCCTACACCGACGGCCGCACCAAGGAGACCATCGACGGCATGATGTCCAGCGGCGACGTCGGGCATTTCGACGAGGACGGGCTGCTGTTCATCGACGGCCGCGACGACGACATGATCGTCTCCGGCGGCGAGAACGTCTTCCCGCAGGAGGTCGAGCACCTCATCGCCGACCGCGCCGACGTGCAGGAGGCCGCGGTCGTCGGCGTCGACGACAAGGAATTCGGAAAGCGACTGCGCGCCTTCGTCGTGCCGGGTCCCGACTCCAAGCGCGACGCTCAGGAGATCAAGGACTACGTCAAGGCGAACCTCGCGCGCTACAAGGTGCCGCGTGAGGTGATCTTCCTCGACGAGCTGCCCCGCAACGCCACCGGCAAGCTGCTGCGCAAGCCGCTGACGGAGATGGACGTCACCGGCGACTGAGTCGTCCGGCACGCATCGGCCCGGGAGCTCGGCTCCCGGGCCGATGGCGTTTCCGCAGAGCTTCCACGCGGAATGAGTTTGACGTATCTGTGAATTGGCTTCGAAGCGGTCAGCTATCATTCAGCTCGTGTTTCCCCCGTCCGGCCGCGTATCGGCCCGCTCCCAGGTGTCGACGCGCACGCGTCGGGCCGCGGTGGCGCGGTTGCGGGGCGCGTCGGCCGGATCCGTGTCGGGGGCTCTGTCGATCGCCGCACACGGCTGGGCAGCGGGCGGGATGCCGGTGCAGTCCAGCACCCTGATGCTGCTGGTGGCCGCCTCCACGGCGGTCGGCGCGCTCGTCGCGGGGCTGGCACCGCTACGCACCACCGCCGTCGGACTGGTCACGGCCCTGTGGGGCGGACAGCTGATCGGCCATCTGGTGATGTCGGCCGATATGGCGCAGATGCACGATATGCCGCTGTGGACGCCGGCCATGCTGGGCGCCCACCTGGTCGGCGCGGTCTGCGCCGCCGTCGTCATTCTCGGCGCCGAGGCCGCCTACCGGATCGGTACCGCGGTCGCGCGTGTCCTGCCGGTCCCGGTGAGCCTCCCGGCGATCGACGAATCGATTCTTCCTCGCAGCGTTCACCGCGACCGGGTGATCCTGCGGATCTTCCCCACCGAAACCTTCCGGACCCGCGGACCACCGCTCCCTGTGTACTGCTGAGACATATCTACACCCACATTCGCGAATTTCGCAGCGTCCGAACGGCACCGGTGCCTGCACCACGTCGGCGGTCCGCCATCCCACGGTCCCCGTGGTCCGCAGGCCGCAGTACCGCCACAGTCCCAGTGCGGCGGAACTCCAGGACCACGCAGCGCCGGACCAGTGGTATCGCAGCTGATTTCAGGACGGTCCGCGGCCAGTCGAAGTCCGGTGTCTGCCGTCGATACGGCGGACACCTCGTGCGCCGGCCGCGCCCTGGTTGTCCCGCGCGGTGCTTGATCAGGCGACGCGATGTCGCACAAGCGATGTGGGTGCCCTCGAAACAGGAGCACTACCAGTGAGCATCACCGAAATTCCGGCCGCGGGCACCGAGCCGCCGCAGCCGGAGCAGTCGCCGCCCGACGCGGCGCATGAATCACCACCCGGTTCGGACCGGTCGCGACCGTCTCGGTCCGGCCCCTCGCGTGCGGTGCAGGCGCTGGCCATGCGGCTGCACTTCTACGCGGGCGTCTTCGTCGCGCCGTTCATCCTGATCGCGGCGGTGACCGGGGCACTGTACGCGGTCGCGCCCAGCATCGAGTCGATCGTGAATCGCGACCTGCTGCACGTCGATTCGACGGGCCCGGCGCGGCCCCTGTCGGAGCAGATCGCGGCCGGTGTGGCCGCCGAACCGACGCTGGCGCTGGTCGCGGTCGACCCGGCGCAGCACGCGGGCGACACCACGCGCGTGATCTTCACCGATCCGAGCCTCGGGGAATCGGAGCGGCGCGCGGTCTTCGTCGACCCGGTGACCGCGACCTCCGTGGGCGACAGCGTCGTCTACGGCAGCACGGGGGCGCTGCCCCTGCGCACCTGGATCGATGTGCTGCACCGGAACCTGCATCTCGGCGATGTGGGCCGGCTCTACAGCGAGATGGCCGCGTCGTGGATGTGGATCATCGCGCTCGCCGGTGTGGTGATGTGGCTGCGCCGCTCACGCGGTTCCGCGCGGCGGCTGCTGTGGCCGGATCGGTCGAAGGCCGGTCGCCCGCGCAGCCTCAGCCGGCATGCCGCGGTCGGGATGTGGATCGTGCTGCCGCTGCTGTTCCTCTCGGCGACCGGTATGACCTGGTCGCAGCATGCGGGACAGCACATCACGTCGCTGCGGCAGCAGTTGAACTGGACCACGCCGGTCGTCGCCACGGCACTGCCGGGTGCACCGATGCCGGCGATGCCGGCCGGCGGTGAACATGCCGAACACACCGGCGGACACGGCATGTCGATGCCCGTTCCCGCCGACCGCGCCGCGCAGGCGGACAAGGTCCTCGCGGTGGCGCGCGGGCACGGTATCGACGGTCCGGTCGAGATCACGATCCCGGCGAAGGGCACCACCGCCTTCACCGTCAAGGAACGCCGCCTGTCCGGGGTCTACACCCAGGACGCGATCGCGGTGGACGGGAGGACCGGCGATGTCACCGATATCCTGCGCTACGCGGACTGGCCGCTGATGGCCGAACTCGCCAACTGGGGCATCGCGCTGCACATGGGCATGTTGTTCGGCCTCGCCAATCAGCTGTTGCTGCTGGCCACGATGATCGCGCTGATCACCGTGATCGGACGCGGCTATCTGATGTGGTGGCGCCGGCGTCCGACCCGGGAGAACAGCCCGTTCACCTTCGGACGGGCACCGGCACGCGGAGTACTGCGACGGGCGCCGCTGTGGATCAGCGTCCCGCTGGTCGCGGTCACCGTGGGGATCGGATGGTTCGCACCGGTGCTCGGCGTGAGTCTGCTCGCATTCCTGATCGTCGATATCGTCCTCGGCCTGATCGCCGGACGACGCCGGGGAGTAGTCGCCTGAAGTCCTGACTCGCATTCGGTCACGGCCCCTGCCGCGTAATTCGGCTGCGCCAGAACATCTTTCCCACTCGCACGAGCGACGCCGAGTCGCCCGTGCGGTGAACCGCGCGCTCGGCCGGGCCGTGACAGCCGCCGACAGCGATCGGCCGGCATCACCGATTGCGCCGTAAATCCAGCGGACACACCGTCTTCGGTCGTCCGGGGACGCGTCATGCCCGCATTCGGCGCAGTCGGCACACCTGCAGCAACTTTCACTTACCTGATACCGCAAAGGGATTCATCACCATGGGAATCAAGAACATCGCCGCCACCGCCGCCCTCGTCGCCGCCGCCCTGGGCCTGAGCACGGCCACCGCGGGCGCCGACCCGGCCGACGCCGGTGCGGTCGGCTTCCGGGCGACCACCACGCCGACCGGCACCGTCATCTCCACCGACGCCGGATCACTGTCGGCCGACGACGGCGTATTCACCGTCAAGGCGGCCGACGGCACCGTGCTGGCCGGAACGCAGCTGTCCTTCCGGGTCGACGATTTCGTCTTCCCGATCGAGGCGCGGATCCACGACCGCACCGCGACCCTGACCCCGAAGTTCGACCTCGCGCACGCGGCGTACCAGCCGGTCGCGATGCCGTTCGAGGACAGCGCGCCGTGGAAGACCCCGTACGACCGGGAGCAGGCCGCGTGGAGCCGGATGACCAGCACCCTCAGCGCCGGCGCCTCGATCGGCACCCTGGTGGGCGGCATCGGTGGCGCCGGAATCGGCTGTGTCCTGGGCGGAATCGCGGGGGCGACCATCGCGGCGGCCACCATCGTCGGCATGTTCGGCCCGTTCGTGCCGGCCGCGGTGGTGGGTTGCCTCGGCGGCATCGTCGCCATCGGCGCGCTGGGCACTCTGGCGGGTCAGCTGCTGGTCACCGCCCCGGTAGCGGTCCTGGCCGCGGCGCAGTACTTCACGACGGTGAACTCCCCGTTCCCCGCGAAGTGAGGTAGGCGAGGCCACCCGGCGGAGGCGCCCAGCGCGATCCGCCGGGATCGGCGCCGGCACGGCCGTTCCGGGATATCGTGCACACGATCAGCACAGGTTGTCTCCGTTTTCCCTTCGCGAAGGAGTGACCGCGTTATGAACGAATCCTGGTTTCGCCGCGCCGCGCTCGCCGGTATCGCCACCGCGGCGGCCACCGTCCTCGCCGCCGCCCCGGCCTCCGCCCATGTCACCGTCTCCGGTCCCGACGCGTCCCGCGGCGGTTCGGCGGTGCTGACCTTCCGGGTGCCCAACGAATCGGCCACCGGTAGCGCCACCACGCAACTGAGCGTTCAGCTTCCGGCCCTGACGGAAGTCGAAACCGAACCCGTGCCGGGCTGGAAGACGAAGGTCACCCGCGACGACAACCACCGGGTCGTCGCCGTCACGTGGATGGCGGATCCGGGCGGCGGCATCGGGGCCGGGCAATTCGAACAGTTCTCGGTGCTGGCCGACGGACTGCCGGACGCCGACACCGTCACACTGCCCGCCACCCAGACCTACGCCGACGGGCGGGTCGTGAAATGGGACCAACCCGCCTCGGGGGACACCGAACCCGAATTCCCCGCGCCGACACTGGCATTGGCGCCGGCGCACGAGGGCGGAGCGCAGAACCACGGCGACGTCCACGCCGCCGCCGCGGCCGAGGAACACGAGACCGACACCACGGCGCGATGGCTGGGCAGTATCGGTATCGTGCTCGGCGCCCTGGGTGTGCTCGCGGCCGCCACGATGTTCACGCGGAACCGGCCCCGGCACCAGCCGACCGGTCGGCACCCGGAAGCGTGATCGACGGAGACCGACCGTACATTGACGACGAACGTCATGGCCGATCGCGGGCGAGAGTGGGAGTGAGCGTGCCGGAGCAGACCGTCGGCATCATCGGCGCCGGCATCATCGGACTGGCGATCGGCCGGGAAATCACCCGACGGCGGCCCGGCACCCGGGTCGTCGTGGTGGACAAGGAGGATCGGGTCGCGGCCCACCAGACCGGGCACAACTCCGGAGTAGTCCATGCCGGAATCTATTACGAGCCCGGATCGCTGAAGGCCACCCTGTGCGCCCGCGGACGGCAGCTGCTGCGCGACTACTGCGCCGAGAAGCGGCTGCCCTACGACGAGGTCGGCAAACTGGTCGTCGCGGTCACCCCGGACGACGTGGTGCGGATGGACGCGCTGGCCGAGCGGGCGGGCAGCAATCGCGTACCGGGACTGCGGCGTATCGATGCCGGTGAGCTCCGCGAGATCGAACCGCATGCGACGGGCCTGGCCGCGCTGCATTCGCCGCATACCGCCATCACCGACTTTCCCCGGATCGCCGCCGCCTTCGCCGACGACATCACCGCCGCCGGTGGGCAGATCCGCTTGTCCTTTCCGGTCACCGCCGTCACGCACGCCCCGGACGGCATCCACCTCGGCTCGGACGCCGCGGACATCGTGGTGGATCGGCTCGTCGTCTGCGCGGGCCTGCACAGCGATGCCGTGGCCGGACTGGCCGGAGACGAGCCGGGGCCCAGAATCGTTCCGTTCCGAGGCGAGTACATGCTGGTCCGGCCGGAGAAGAAGGATCTGGTGCGCGGACTGATCTACCCGGTCCCCGATCCGCGCTATCCCTTTCTCGGCGTGCATTTCACCCGCCGGGTGAACGGCGAGGTGGAGGTGGGACCGAACGCGGTGCTCGCCCTCGCCCGCGAGGGATACCGCCGGTCGGCGGTCTCCGCGCGAGACCTGCGCGACCTCGCGGCCTGGCCCGGGTCCTGGCGGATGGCGCGCCGGCACTGGCGCACCGGGGTGCGGGAAATCTACGGCTCACTGTCGGCGCGCGCGTATATGCGGGCGGCGAGGCGGTATGTCCCGGATATCGGAGTGCGCGATGTGTTCCGGGCCGGTTCGGGTGTGCGGGCGCAGGCCGTCGACGCCGGCGGGGAGCTCGTCGACGATTTCCGCATCCACCGCCTCGGCCCGATCACCGCGGTCCGCAACGCGCCCTCCCCCGCGGCCACCTCGAGTATGGCGATCGCCGAGCACGTGGTCGACGTACTCGAGCAGGACGGCCGATAGCGTTGCGCCGCTACGGTTCCGCCGGGCCGCCGGGCGTCTCGGTCTCGGATTGCTCCGGTTCGGATTCGGTGAGTTCGCGGACCGGGCGTAGCACCACCCACAGCAGGAAGGCCGCCGCCGCGACGAGCATCCCGATCCCGGCCCAGAGGTTGATATTCCACCCACCCGTGCGCACCCGCTCGGCGGCGGTGTCGTGGACGAGCGAGGTGACGACGAGGATCAGGCCGTAGCACCCGAGCAGGGCACCGACGATGGTGCGGATATCGAAAAGCATGGCGTCACTTCCTCATCCGACGAAGATGTTCAGCGCGATCACGATGACCAGGGCGATCCCGGCGAGCAACACCGGTCGCTGATACCACGGCAGCGTCGCGGCATCGGGATCGGTGAGCTGGGCCCTCGGCGTCTCCGAATACACCAGCCCGACCAGTTCGGCGTCGGGTTTGGGCGTGGTCCACATACTCACCGCGATACTGAGCACCATATCGACCACGAAGGCCACACCGGCGGCGACGAAACTCGACCCCTGGCCCGACAGATGAAACACCTCGGCCTTGTTCAGGATGAAAATCACCACCGCGCTGAGGGTTCCGCACACCAGGCCGACCCAACCGGCGGTCGGGGTCATCCGCTTCCAGAACATGCCGAGGATGAAGGTCGCGAACAGCGGCGCGTTGAAGAACGAGAACAGCGTCTGCAGGTAGTCCATCATGTTCGAGAAACTGCCGGCAATGAACGCGGTGCCGATCGCGATGGCCGTGGCGCCGATCGTGGCGAGGCGGCCGACGGTGAGGTAGTAGCCGTCGGGCTTGTCCTTGACCGCGTACTGCTGCCACAGGTCGTAGCTGAAGACGGTGTTGAACGCGGAGATGTTGGCCGCCATCCCGGCCATGAACGCCGCCAGCAGACCCGCCAGGCCGACGCCCAGAAGTCCGTTCGGCAGAACCTCTTTCATCAGGTAGAGCAGCGCCTGATTGTAGGTCGCGTCGCCCTGCCCGGTGTTCTTCAACTCGGCGATCTGCGGGATCAGCAGTGCGGCGACCATACCGGGGATGACGACGATGAACGGGATGAACATCTTGGGATAGGCGCCGATGATCGGTGTACGCCGCGCGGCCGAGATCGAATGCGTCGCCAGCGCGCGCTGCACCTCGACGAAATTCGTTGTCCAGTAACCGAACGAGAGCACGAATCCGAGACCGAGCACGATGCCCGTCACCGACAGGATGTTGTTCGAGAAACCGCTCAGCTCGTGGCCCGGCCAGGAATGCCATTGTTCGGAGCCGTCGGGCCGGGCGGTCACCTTGTCCTTCAAACCGCTCACACCGCCGACGCGATGCAGTCCCACCAGCGTCAGCGGCAGCAGCGCCGCGACGATGACGAAGAACTGCAGCACCTCGTTGTAGATCGCCGCCGACAGACCGCCGAGGGTGATGTAGGACAACACGATCAGCGCCGCGACGATCACCGACAGCCAGAGCGGCCAGCCCAGCAGCACGTTGACGATCGAACCCAGCAGGTAGAGATTGACCCCGGCGATCAGCACCTGGGCGAGGGCGAAACTGATCGCGTTCACCAGATGCGCGCCGGTGCCGAAGCGGCGCCGCATGAACTCCGGCACGCTGCGGACCTTGGAGCCGTAGTAGAACGGCATCATCACCACGCCGAGGAACAGCATGGCCGGCACCGCGCCGATCCAGAAGTAGTGCATGGTCGGCATGCCGTATTCGGCGCCGTTGGCCGACATGCCCATGATCTCGACCGCACCGAGATTCGCGGAGATGAAGGCCAGGCCGGTGACCCAGGCGGGCAGCGACCGACCCGACAGGAAGAAATCGATACTCGAGGAGACCCGTGCGCGGGCCATCAGCCCGATCCCGAGTACGAACACGAAATACACGGCGACCAAGGCGTAATCGACAGGCGCGGCATCGAGCCGGAGCTGATCCGCACCCAGCACCGCCGCCGCTGAATCGAACCGGTGCGGTAGCTGAGCTAGAGGCTGCATACGGATCTCCTGTCGGAAAGACCAGCGGTCGACCGGGTCGCGATGTGCCCGGATCGTAGCGCACCCCAGTGCATCTCCGGGGCCAGTCCGCGTCCCGCGCGGCGCGCGCCGGGTCGATCTGCCACTCTTCGAAGAAGGAATTTAGAGAAACACCGCCCTGCAAAATGCAACACTGGTGAGCCCGGGAAGGATCGAACACGATGCTCACAACTCATACTTCGCTCGACCCCCTCGGCCGCCGTGATCGCGATCGCGAAGGATCCACGACGCTGACGATCGAGATCGGCACGGCGACGGGAACGGGCGCTACCGAGGTGGCCGCCTTCGACGCGGCCCTGTGCGAACTCGGTGTGGGAGAAGCGAATCTGATCCGATTATCCTCGGTGATCCCGCCGCGGGCGCAGCTGCGGCGCACCGGGCGGGTGCGCCAGCGGATCGGCTGGGGCGACCGTCTCTACTGTGTCTACGCCCTCGGGCACGCGCGGGCGCCGGGCGCCACCGCGGCCGCCGGGATCGGCTGGACCCTGTGTGCGGACGGTTCCGGCGCGGGCCTGTTCGTCGAACACGCCGCCGAAACGACCGCGCAGGTCGACGATCTCATCAACGCCAGCCTCGCCGATATGACCGCCGCGCGGCCGGGACGGTTCGGCCCGATCCACACCGCCACCGTCGCGGCACGCGCCGACGGCCGCGACACGTGTGCGCTGGTGCTGGCCGCGTACCGGGCCAGCGGCTGGGATCGTCCGTGAACGATGCGCTCGGCCCCGGGGCGTCGTGGCCGGGCGTCGAGATCACCCTCGAGGCGGCGATCGCGGACGCCGAGATCGAACTCTTCCACGACCTCTACGAGCAGGCCTTCGGACCGCTGCGAGCGCAGGCTGCCGCCCGGCAGGTGCTGCATCGCAACGAGTTCCGCGCGGAGATGACCGACACCCGGGTCGACAAGATCGTGGCCCGCACACCGGCCGGCGAACCGATCGGACTCACCACCCTGACCCGGCATCTGGACACCGTGCCGTGGATCAGTCCGGAGTACTTCGCGACACGGTTTCCGCAACACGCCGAGCGCAATGCGATTTACTATGCAGGTTTCACCCTTGTTACCCCAACTGCGCGACACGGGGTGGCTTTTCATGCCATGATCAGTACAGTTGTCCAGATCCTGGCGGCAGATGGTGGGGTCGTCGGCTGGGACATCTGCTCGTACAACAATTCTCAATTCTCGTTCGCCGACGCACTACGCAGTGCGATCGGTGAACAGGCGAACGTGGAAGTCGCGATCGAGGATTCACAAACCTACTACGCGGCTCGGTTCATCGACGACGACGCGGACCAGGGGGGCTGATGACATCCGGCACACAGCACCACCACACCACCCGCATCCGGCCACTACGCACCTGGCCGCCGGAAAAGCTCTGGCGCACAGCACTATCGGCCGCCGTCGTCCTGATCGTCGTGGTCCTGGCGATCGCCGAATCACCGGCGCTGTCGCTGACGGCGGTGCTGGGCGTCGTCGTGGCGACGCTGACCATGATCGGGACGGGAGTGCGGCGGCATCGGCCGCCCGCGCCGGCGGCCTGGTATCTACTCGCCCTCTCCGGCGTGTTGTTCGCCGCCGGAACGCTACTGCGCGATTTCACCGGCAGTGGATTCCCGCCCTACGACGATCTGGCGACGCTGGCCGGTTACGGCGGTGTCGGCGTCGCCGCCTTCCTCTGGCTGTGGCCGCGACGCTCCAGCTGTCAGCGTGATCTGATGCTGGATTCCGGGTTGATCGCGCTCGGCGCCCTGCTCGCCTCGTGGACCTTTCTCATCTCCCCCGTCCTGCACAACACCCGCCAGTGGGACGCCTCGGCGCTGATCATGCCGATCTATCCGGTGATCGACGCCCTCCTGCTGACGCTGGTCACCCACTCCGTGGTCACGTCGTCGCGTTCGGAGACCTCGTTGCGGCTGGTGCACGTGGGGCTACTGGCGATCCTGGTGGCCGACCTCGGATACAACCTGCAATCCGCCGGATCGGTGCATCTCGACGCACGAATGCTGTTGACGCCGCTGCTCGTCGCCTACGCGATGGTGGGGCTGGCGGCGCTGCACCCGACCATGGTCACCCTCGGCGGCGCCCGGCGGGTGCATCCGCACCGGTCCCGCCAGCGCGCCAGCGTGATCGCGGTGACGCTGGTGGTCGCCTCGCTGGTGCCGACGGTCGGCGCGCGGGTCGGCACGGTGGACCGGGTGGTGGTGTCCGCACTGCTCGCCACGCTGCTGGTGGGGGTGCTGGTGCGCAGCGAGCGGGCGATCGTGCGCAGTGCGCGCAGCGAACGACGGGCCCAGTACCAGGCCGACCACGATATGCTCACCGGCCTGCTCAACCGGTCCGCGTTGCTGCGCGCACCGGCCCGCAATCGCGACCTGTGGACCGGCCGCCCGATCTGCCTGCTGTTCCTCGATCTGGACGGCTTCAAGACCATCAACGACAGCTACGGTCATGCGGTCGGCGACGAACTCATCGCCAATGCCGCCGCCCGCATCCGCCGTGTCATTCACCGCGACGACGTCGCCGCCCGCTACGGCGGCGACGAATTCGTGGTGCTGGCCGGCGCCAACCGCGCCGAGGCGGCCGTCCTCGCGGAGAAACTGCTGGCCGCCTTCGGCAAACCCTTCGAACTGTCGGTGACCGAGGTGACCATCGGCGCGAGCATCGGCATCGCCTGCAGCGGCCCGCGCAGCAGCGACGCCACCATCTACGACCTACTGCGCGAAGCGGATTCGGCCATGTACCACGCCAAGGATTATTCGCTCGGCTGCGCATTCCACGACGACCTGCGCCACCTGCCCCAAGCCGAGAGCCGGCGGCGGGTGCGCCGCCACGAACCGGCGGTATGAGCAGCGGTCACACCGCGGGCAGCCGGTCGGGACCGCTGCCCGCGCCCTCGGTTGCGAGCGCGAAACGTTCGGCGAATTCCGACATCTGATCATGCTGCTGTGCGGGTTCGGCTCCGGCGAATCCGACGACGAGGCGATGTACACCGTGGTCGCCGAGTTGTCCGGCGCGGTCGACCGAGATGTCGGCCGATCCCCATCGCGTGTACTCGAGAGCCGCGGGATCGCGTCCCGCCTCGGCGGCGGCGTCGCGGGCCAGCGCGAACTGCCGGTCGCGCTCGGCTTCGGTCAGCATGCCTCCGGCGAAATACCCGTCGCCGCGCCGCCCGGCACGCCGCGCGGCCGCCGCGCTGGAACCGCCGACGTGGATCGGAAGTTCGCTCACGCCATGCGGTTTGGGATAGCTGCACAAATTGTCGAAACCAAAGAACTCCCCCCGGTGGCTGACCCCCTCCGCACCACCCGACCACAGCAGCCGCAGCACGTCGATCGCCTCGTCGGTGCGGCGGCCGCGGGTGCGGTAGTCGACCCCCAACGCCCTCGCCTCCCCCGGCAGACTGCCGAGGCCGACGGTGAGCAGCCGCATCCGCCCGCGGGACAACACATCGATCGTCGCCAGCCGCTTGGCCAGCACGACCGGATGGCGGTAGGGCAGTAACAACACTCCCGTGCCGAGCAGAATCCGCTGGGTGGCGGCCGCGAAGAAGCTCAGGCAGTCGAGCGGATCGAAATACGGCAGAGTGGGCGGCAATTCGCCCGCGCCGTAGTCCGCCCCAGGATACAGCGCGATGTGATCCTGGACGTAGAGCCCTTCGAATCCACAGTTTTCGGCATGCCGGGCGAAGGCGACGAGCCGATCGGGATCGGTGCCGTTGAACGCCGTGCTGTAGCTGACCGCGAAACGCATCCGGAAAACCTCCGAGTTAGCAGGTGAACGCGCACTTCGGCGGCGGCCCGGTGACAGCGTCGATCCGGTCCGTCAGATGCCGGCGTGCGGCGCCGAGTCGGGCGATCGCATCGTCGATCTCGGCCAATTTGCGACGCAGCGACTCGACCGATTCCGGGCATTCGTCACCCGACTCGTTGCCGCCGCGCAGACAGGTGACGAACGGCTGCGTATCGGCCAGATCGAATCCCAGCTCCAGCAGATCCCGGATCTTGCGTACGACGCCCACCTCGTGTTCGTCGTAGACGCGGTAGCCGTTCGCCGACCGCCGGGACCGGACCAGACCCTGCTGCTCGTAGTACCGCAGCATCCGGGTGCTCGTTCCCGCTCGCTCGGCCAGTTCTCCGATCAGCATGAATTCCCTCTCGCCACTGCGGCCGCAACGCTAAACGTTGTCATCGGTGTCAACGCAAGGCCGCGGGCGCGTATTCGCGCCCGTGCGGAGGGCGAGGTGGCGAGCGGCCCGGCTACCCGGACAGTTCGTCGAGGAGGCGGCGGGCCTGTTCGAGTTCGGCCTGCAGTTGTTCGACCTTGGCGCGCTGCGAATCCCGAACGGCGTCCAGGACGGAATCCACGACCTCGGCGACCTCGGGATGCAGCAGCTTCGCGGCCTGCGCCACCGACGCACCCGGTACCGACAGCCCCTTGATGGTGCGCTTCTTGCCGTGCACCACATCGACGGTCCATTCACCGTCGGCGGTGCCGGCCAGGGTGACCGTCACCTCGGGCGCCTTGGATTTGCGGGCGGCCGCGGCGGGCTTCTCACGCGGAGCGCGGGCGGGCGTGGCGGCGGGTTTGGCGGCCGGTTTCGGATCCGAAGCAGGTTGCGGCGCGGGCGTTTTCGACGCCGCGGCGGGCCCCGGTGCCGGAGCGGGCGGCGTGGTCACGGACGACGACATGCTCACTGCGGTGTCCTTCCTCGTTGCCGGCGGCGTGGCGCCGGTGGTCTCGGATGTGGTGGGGCGCTTGTCCTTGCGGGCGGGCTTGGCCAATGTCACCTCGGTCGGCGAGAACGACATGACATCCTTCGAGCCGGTCGGCCGGACCTGCAGGAAGTCTCCGTCGGCGGGATCACCGAGTGCGATCACCTTGCCCGAACGCCCCTCGGATACTCCCACTGCCGCCGGAGTGAACCACACCATGGGTGGCCGGCCGTCGGCGAGCTCGGCCGCTATCTGTCGAATCTCGGTGTCGGACAACGGTTGCGGTTTGGTTCGTGGGGACGACATGGTGTACTCCGGGCGGGCTCGTAGACATCGGCGTGCCAAGAGCATGCCCCATGGCACCGACAAGTCCACATCGCGCGTGACGCCCGGGCCCCGCTCGACACGTCGGCAACAGCGCAGCGAACCGGCCACGACGGGAACGGCGAACTCGTCCGGGTGCACACGTGGCACGGCGGGTCCTCGAGGCCCGCCCGCCGACGCGGGAAGGAGTCCGCCGCAATGTTTCGGCGAACCACCGGGCCCGGCCCCTTCTCCGGCACGCGGCGAGCGTCACCGTCCCGCCGCGGGGCGACACCTTCGCCGCTGTGTCTCCGCGCCGGTCAGGGGCCGAAATCGGTGCGCGCTCTGGCTCCCGGTGACCACGAACCGGTAGCGTGCGCTGTTCATGAGGAGTTCGGTGGTCGTCGAGGTCTGCCGATGAGTTCGCGATATCTGCCCGGCCTGAGCGAAGAGCGCCGGGCGGTGATCGAATTCTGCGGGGAGTTGACCGAGGAGCAGTGGGCCGCGCCCAGTGCGGCCGCCGGATGGTCGGTGGCCGAGGTCGTCATCCACCTGACGACCGGAGTGCGCGCCCTGCTCACCCCGAGTGCCGCCGCCATCGTCGCCACCCGCGATCTGGAGCGCCTCAACGAACAGCTGGTGGACGAAAAGCGTTCCCACACAACGCGTCACGTGCTCCCGGAGTTCGACACCTGGTCGCGGCGCGGCGTGCGGGCGCTGACCCTGTTCACCGCGGCGGGGATACGGCGCATCCAGCTCCCGATCGGCGAACTGGGCTGGTATCGGCTGGATCTGATTCCGGCGATGCTCCTGTTCGATTGGCACACGCATCTGCGCCACGACATCGCACCCGCGCTCGACCTTCCGCCGCCGCCCACCGACGCGCTGCGCATGAACGCCATCCTGACCTGGCTCACCGTACTGCTGGAACATTCCCACCGCGAGGCGCTGAGCTGGCTCGACGCCCCGGTAGCCCTGACTTTCACCGGCCCCGGCGGCGGCACCTGGCGGATCGAGCCGCGCGGCGGGCGGCTGCGGGTGCGGCCCGGCCAGGCCGCCG
>NZ_BDBL01000034.1 GCF_001612965.1 Nocardia kruczakiae NBRC 101016 | reverse complement strand
TCATCGGCTGCATCGCGGGCGCTGCCCTCGGTGTCGTCGCCACCGGTGCGCTGGCCACTCTGTTCGGCCTCGGCCCGCTGGGTGGCTGTGTCGCCGGTGCCGCCGCTGTCGGCTTCCTGGGTGTGCTCGCTGGGCAGATCTTCGTGACCGCTCCGGTCGCGATCGGCGCCGCGATCCAGTACTTCGCGACCATCAACGCCCCCTTCAAGCCGGCACCCAGCAAGTAATCAGCGTTTCCGTTGCCGGACTACGTGGCGATGCCCTCACAGCGTTTGCTGTGAGGGCATCGCCGTCATTACCGGGACGGAGTTCTCGTGTGCGCAGCGGGGCGAGCGAGTGCCCCGCCGCGACCGGATCGTGAATTATGCGCCGGGGGTGACGAATACGCCGGTGGCGCCGTCGGAGAACACCACCCCGGTTTCGGCCGGCGGCTCACCGGTGGGTTCGAGCGCCCCGTTGTCGAGAACCCGGTAGGTGAATACCTTTTCGGTGCCGGCGGCCGTCAGTGTGTCGATGACATAGAGCCGCTTCGCGTCCGGGCTCAACACGACGCGTCCCGGGAAGTGGCCGGGCTCACTGGGCGCTTCGGCGCCGGGAATCGGGGCCAGCGCACCGTTGTCGAGAATGGCGAAGCCGCTCACGCCCATTCCGGTGGTCTGCGGGAGATACAGGTATCTGCCGTCCGGGGTGATGGCCATTCCGTGCGGGGTGCCCTTGGTCGGGAACCGGCCGATCGGTGTCAGGGCGCCGGTGGGCGAAATGCTGTATGCCGACACGTCGTTGGTGCCTTCGTTGGTGATGTAGAGGAATTTCCCGTTCGGCGTCACCGAGGGTAGCGCCGGCCGGTCGCCCGTGGCTACCTGCGGTCCGGCGGGGGTCAGATGCCCGTCGTCGCCGATCGCGAAGGAGTCCATGGTGGCGCCGATGAAGCTGGGCGCGAACAGGAATCGGCCGTCGGGCGAAACCGTCGGGATCGACAGGCCGCTGGTGGCGCCCGGAATCGTGGCCGAGGCGACCGGGTGCAGCGCGCCCGAGGCAGCGATGGCGTAGGTGCGCACTTCGTTGGTCACCGAGCCGACCGTGGCGAACAGCCACCGTCCGTCGGGGCTCACCACCGCTCCCACCACCGGCTGTCCGAGATCCAGCCGCGCCTCGGCCAGGGGGGCGAGGGAGCCGTCCGGATTCACGCGGAACCCCTGCAGCGTGCCCGAAATGGTATGCGCCACATACACATAGCGGTTGTTCGGGGTGGCGGCGACGCTGAGGGTGCCGGTTTCGATGGGAACCGTCGGGCCGGTGCCCGACAAATGGCCTCCCGATTCGCGCAGCACGCCGAGGTTCGATGATCCGGTGCCTCCGACCAGCAGATAGCTGGGGCCGGTCGGATCCGCGCCCGCCATCGGGGTCCCGACGACTCCGATCGAAACCCCCACAGCGACGCCGATCGCCGCGGCCAATGCCGACGTTCGCCGCCGCCCTTTCCGGGACGACGCAACTTTCCCGGTGCTCGGGGTATTCCGATCGTTCAAGACAACCTCCGTTGGTTGGCGACCCGCCTACGCGGGTCGGTGGCCCGACATCGATCCGCCGGACCGCTGCCACGAACGTATGACCAGAGTTGGACGCGAGGTGTCCAATTTTTTGGACAGACCGACACTGAGGCTGATCAGATTTTTCGTAACCCGGCCAGGACCGCCCGCAGAAATACCGGATCGTGGCCGACGTCGGGATGCGGCGATCGGAAATCGATATATCCCGCGGTGATCAGATCCCCGACGAGGATTTTCGCCACCGTGACCAGCAGCCCGCAGCGCGCCGCGATTTCCGCGATCGATTGCGCCCGGCCGCGGCACAGGGACAGGATCTGGCGGTATTCGCGGTCGAAATTCTCGATGTCGTTGTCGAAGTCGAGGGCCGTCACCAGCGTGAAAATGTCCAGGTCGTGCAGGTTGGTGCCGGTTCGCCCGCGGGTCGTGGCGAAGGGCCGAACCAGCGGTCCCGGATCGTCGTCGATCGGTGAATCGTCGGGTGTCACGGCTGGTACGGCGGGGCCACTGTTTCAGACATTCTGGGGACCGCCGACAGGTGCTCGCGCACCTGGCCGATGATCACATTCATTTCGTAGGCGATCAGACCGAGGTCGGCTTCGATATCGGCGAGCAGCGCCAGGCATGCCCCGTTTCCGGCCTCGGTCACGACCAGGAATCCCGATTCCAGTTCGATGACCGTCTGATGCAATTCACCTTTGCCGAAATGTGAGCCGACGCCGCGAGCCAGGCTGTGCAGTGCCGAGGCGATGGCCGCCAGATGTTCGACGTTCTCGCGGCCGAGACCGCCGGATCCGGCCATCGGCAATCCGTCGGCGGACAGGACGACCGCACCTTCGGCCCCGGAAACTCGGGAAACCAGTTTGTCGAGTATCCAGTCCAGCCCGGCCGGGGCGGGAGCGGTCGAGGGGTATTCGTTCATGTTGCGGCCGTTCACTATTGGTCGGAATTCTGCTGTGTGCCGTTGCCGGCGGAACTTCGGGCTTGCCGTGTCCCGCGCTGGAACGAGCTCATCGCCGCGCGTGCCACGTCCGGGGTTCGTAGCCGCTCGGACGCCGACGGCGGTGCGGACCCGATGTGCCGGCGCGCGGCCGGCATACCGTGGTCGGGCCGTATCCTGCGGGGCAGCGGGGTGCGGGGCGGTCCGAGGGTGTCCGGGTCGGCGGGCGCGACGTCCAGGCTCACCCCATCCAGCGCAGCGGCGGGGATGAGCACGATCGCGGTGACGCCGCCGTAGGGCGATTCGCGCAGGGTCACGCCGATGCCATGCCGTCGCGCGAGGCGACCGACCACGAACAGTCCGAGCTGGCGCCGGCCGGTCAGCGCCATCTCGTGGAATTCGGGCGGTTCCACCAGCAGGGTGTTGACCTGCTCGAGTTGTTCGAACACCATGCCGAGTCCGCGGTCGACGATTTCGACGACGGCACCGCGGCCGACGATGCTGCCGTGCACGGTGATCGGGGCGTCGGGCGGGGAGAAGTTCGCCGCGTTGTCGATCAGTTCGGCGAGCAGATGGACGAGGTCGGCGACGGCGGTGCCGAGCACGTTCACCGGTGGTAGCCGGACGGCGGTCACCCGCGCGAAGCCCTCGGTTTCCGAGGCCGCGCTGCGCACGATCTCCTCCAGGCCCACCGGCCGGCGCCATTGCCGTCCGGGTTGGCGGTCGCCGAGGATCAGCAGGTTCTCGGCGTTGCGGCGGGCCCGGGTCGCCAGGTGGTCGAGCTGGAACAACAGGTCGAGATGATCGGGATGGTCTTGTTTGGCTTCGGCCACATCCAGGACGTCGAGCTGGCGGCGGACCAGGGCTTGACTGCGGAACGCGATATCGAGGAAGACACGGTTGAATCCGTCGCGGGTGCGCGCTTCGGCGACGGCCGCGTCGATGGCGGTGCGCTGGGCGGCGGCGAATGCGTCGGCCACTTCGCCGATCTCGTCGGCGCCGGTGTCCACGGGGGTGGTCTCGCCCTGCACATCCACCGATTCGCCGCGATGGATGCGTTCGATGATCGCGGGAAGGCGGTCGTTGGCCAGTTCGAGGCTGGATGAGCGCAGCGACCGCAATCGGCGTACGAGCCGCCCGGCGAGTACGAGGGCAGCGGCCACGGCGAGCAGGGTCGCGATGACGAGGCCGGTACCGGCGGTGATCGCCCAGTTCATGGTTCGGTCGGCGACGCTGTGGGTCAGTGCGACGGTGTGACGGTACTGATCGGCGACCACCGAGATCAGCCGGGCTCCGACCGTTTTCTGGGCGGCCCACCATCGGTCGTCGGGGGTGTCGAGGCTGCCCCGTTCGGCGAGCTGGTTCTGGGCGGCATCGGTGAGGCGCCATTCGGCGCTGTCGGTCAGGGCATGGAACGCGGCTTGCGGATCGGGAGCCAGCCGTGGCACCACGGTGTCGAGCTGCTGGCGATACGCTCCGGTCAGCTCTGCCAGGGTTCGGCGTCCGGAAGCGTCGAGCGCGCCGCGGGATTGGGCGACCGCGGCGTAGTCGAGTGCTCGCGCATGGGTGTCGACCGCACGGATCAGCGCATTGCCCGTCATATCGCCGGCGAGTGTGTCGTTGTCGGGTGAGTTGTTGATGTCGCTGTCGTACCCGGCCTCGGTGGTGGCGCCGATGAGCAGGGTGTAGAAGGCGTCGACGGCCTCGGGGGTGATCGTGCGGGTATCGACACCGTGTCGTGTTTCGCCGAGCTTCGCCACGATCTGCCCGAGCCGGCTACTGACCTCTGCCGCTACCGCTGGGTCGATATCTTGTGCGCGCGAGGCGATGTCGGCGGTTTCGGCCATCGCGGCGTCCAGCGCTTTCCGGCGGCCCGTCAGATCCACCGCCGAGGCCGGGGCACCGCCGGCGACCAGCATGCCGGCGGTCCGCTCGTCTTCGACGGCGGTGACGAAATGCAGCAGCGGATCGATGATGCCCTGCTGATAGTTCGACCACACCCGGACGGCGTGTGCCCGGGTGCCCAGGACAGCGAGGGTGACACCGCCGGTGGCCAGCAACAGGGTGCTGGGAATCAGCGCGATCGCCAGCACTCGCGTTCGAATGCCGACGCGCCATCGCGAGCGCGGGGCTTCGGTACCTGTCATCAATGGAGTCCAAACGTCGATGTGGGCGAGTTGCCCCCGGGGTCCGGCACGCGTTGTCGCCGCGCGCGGACCCCGGAGACCCCCCAACCGCCGAAATCGATCGGGTCGGACTACTCCGGCGGAGTCGGAGTGGACGTGCCCGTACGCGAGCCGACCGCGACCGTCCGCCGACGGGTCGCGATCAGCGTCAAGTCCGGAACTGTCCGGGGCCGGCTGATTCGGCGCCCGACCCACAGTAGAGAGGCATCCGGCCGGTGAGTGTCCAAAGTTTTGGACACTCACCGTGATTCAGTCGATGTGCAGGGCGCGCAGCCGGTTGTACAGAGTGGAACGACTGACTCCGAGCGCTCGCGCCGCTTGCAGGCGGTTGCCGCCGGCGGCTTCCAGGGCCGCGACGATGACCTCCCGCTCGGCCTGCCGGAACGGCGACGCCGGTGCGGGACGCTCGCGGTGCGAGGCCGGCAGATCCGAGGGAATGATGTCGCCGGCCGAGCGCAGTTCGGCGACGGTCGCGATCACGCGCCGCAGCTCCGCCAGATTGCCGGGCCACGGTTGTTCGGCCAGGATGCGCAGCGTCTCGGCGGTCAGCCGGGTCTGCCCGTCCGGATTCACCTCGGCGAGCATGTGCCGCGCCAGCTGCGGGATTTCGTGGCGGCGGCGGCGCAGCGGCAGCAGTTCGTTGCGGTGGTTGCACAGCACCACCAGTGGGGCGTGCACGCTGTCGAGGTGTTCGCCGGGGGTCGAGGTCAGCACGACGTTGCGCCGCGCGCCGCGCAGATACCGGGCCAGCAGTGTCGTCATCTGTTCCGAGAGCAGTTGGATGTTTTCGACGACCACGGCGGGTCCCGCACTGCCGAGCAGGAGTTCGGTGTCGGCGGCCCACGCCTGTTCGCCCAGCCGCACGATTTCGGTGGCGTCGAGTTCGGTCGCATCGGGCCCTGCGGCCTCCCGGGCGGCGGCGGAGCGGCCACTGCCCAGTTCGCCGACCACCAGCAGCGGCCAGCCCAGTGGCCGCGCGGCGGGACGCTCGCCACGACGGGTGTCCTGGTCGGGGACGATATCGACCAGCACGCCGTGGTCGTCGTCGACCGGGACACACCGCAGGCGGACGGTGCGTCCGGAGACCAGGGTGAGGCGGTGGATGGCCTCACCGGCGAAGCGGGTGCCCTCGACGCACATCCGCACGGCCGCGTGATCGGCCGGTTCCAGCAGATCCAGAGCGGCGGGTGTGGCCAGGACCAGGCCGTGCCCGACCGCGACGACCGCTCGTTTACGCCGGGTCGCCGCGGCTTGGAAGGCGGTCAGGAGCTGACGCTGCGACTGCGAGGCGTCGAGTTGGAGGCGATCTTCGATCTCACGGACCACCCGCCGCGCGAAGGGCGGGAACAGCCGGTGGTCGTCACCGGCCCGGCCGCTGATGTCGAGGACGCCCTCGAGCCTGCGGGTGACCGGATTGACGATCGGATGCCCGTAGCAGGTGAAGCCCTGGAACGCCGACATGAAGTGTTCGGGGCCTTCCACGAGCAGTCCCTGCCGGGTTTCGATCGGGGTGCCCACCGCGTTGGCGCCGACCTCGTCCTCGGCGAGCCGGATACCCGGCACCACGCCCAGATCGGCGACGCCGCGCAGTGTCGAGCGGTCCGCGCACTGGACATCCACCACCCGGGCGGAATGGTCGGCCAGCAGCAGTGTGACCGAGGTGCCGTCCAGTTCGGCCGTGGCTCGTTCGAGCACGGGACGCGCCGCCCGCGTGAGGCCGGAGTCGACGGCGATCGCGTCGGAATCGAATCGGGGCGTGACATGTTCGTCGAGGCCGTTGAGCCGGGATCGTAACCACGCCGACGCGATTTCGGGTCGTGCCGGTCTCATGCCGGGATGCGCCGATATCGAAGGCACGCGACACCACCTTGTCTCGCCTGACTCGCCTACCCTGTTGCGCTTCTCGATGGCATGGCGAGTGTGAGTATGTGAGAAGCATTATATTTTATGTACGAAATGATGCAAGTCACATCCTCGGCGGAAAAACCGCGCGGTGACCAGCACCGACGCCGCCGTCCCGGGGTGTGTCCAAATACTTGAACACTTCGCGGTCGGCAGCGCCCGTAGTCTCGGGTAACTCGAACGATCTGGGCGCTACGCGCCAGCGGAGTCTACGGTCCCCGCGCACACCGAGTCTGCGTTTCGACCCGAATACGGAATCGACGAAGGAGATTTCCGATGCCCGAAACTCGCTACTGCGCTCCCACTCCGTTAACGGCGCTCGCACGCCGGATCTCGGGGTTCAACTCCGGATAGGAGGAGCAGTGCCGCAAAGACAACTCGCGCGGGCGGACCGCGTCCCACCGCCGCATCCCGCCTCGCCTCGTAACGACCGGCCATCGGCCTACGGCCACAACCTCACTCACGCCGTCCAGGAATGCCTCGAGCTGTCGATCTGCATTCTGGCCGGCCAGGAACGTCCCGAACATCTACAGCGTCTGCAGCATGAGGCGTCGTGCTGGGCACGCGACGGGATACCCATCGACACGATCCTGCGACTGATGCACGACGGTGTCCGGCTGGCCATCGATCTCGTGACTCGCAGCGCGGTGCCGCGGATCGGCCCAGCCGGCGTCCGCCGCCACACCATCGACAGCGACGTCGTTCTGGACCTGCTGAACACGATCACCTCGACGGTCGCCGGAGCCTATGCACGTCAGGTCCAGGCCGCCGCCGACCGTCATCACCAGCACGCCGCTCGCGCCCTCGCTACCGCCTTGCTGGAGGGGCGCCCGACCTCGGCGCTGACCCGACACGGCGGAATTGTGATCGCCGACGAGTACTGGGTACTGGCACTGACCGTCCTGCGATACCCGGATTCACTGTCCCCGCGGGCCGACCCCGACCTCCTGACCGCCGCACCTCTGCGCCGGGTGCGAGCCGAGCTCGCCGACCGATTCCGCGGCGCCGCACTGGACGTGCTGTCGCTCGACGGCGGCTCCGTACTGGTGCCCACGTCGCTTGTGGAGGAAACCGGTCTCGACGCACTCGTCGCCGACCTCACCCGGACGGCGGGTGTGCCGATCGCCGCCGCGGTCACCCGGGCCGAGGCCGGCGCCATTCCCGCGGCCGCCGACCGTGCGCACGAGCTGCTCGACCTCACGGCCCGGCTCGGCATGACCGGATTGCATCGCTTCGACGATCTGGCCCTCGAGTATCAGCTCACCCGCCCGGGCCCCGGCCTGGACAAGTTGAGCGCGCTGCTGGATCCACTCGACGACTACCCCGAATTGCTCAGCACGCTGCAGTGTTTCATCGCCCACGACCAGAGCCGCAAACGCACGGCCAATCGGCTGCACCTGCACCCCAATTCGGTCGACTACCGGCTCAAACGCATCGCTCAACTCACCGGCCTGGACGTGTCGCGCTCCACCGGCCTGTGGTATCTGCGCTCCGCGCTCATCGCCCGCAGCCACCGCCGCCCGATCATCCGAACGTCGTAGTCGAATCCACCCGGCGTCAGATGCCCTCGCGCTGTGCCCTCCGCCACAGTTGTCAGCCACATCACATGACTGACGAGGAGCGGCGATGGAGCCATCACACAGCAGCGACGGGCGTGGTCGACGATGACCACGGCCACGCTGGACACTCGCGTACACATCTCGCCACGGGCTCGGATCGCCCGGGTCGAACAGGGCTATCTGGTGCTCGGCATCACGGTGCTGGTCTGCCTCGTGGGTGCACTGGCGACTCCGAACTTCCTGTCGCTGAACAACTTCACCAGCATCGCGAGCCTGTCGGCGGCGTTCGGCATTCTGGCCGTCGGCGAGGCGGTGGTCATCCTCGGCAAGGGGATCGACTTGTCGGTGGCCGGAATCGGGCTCGGCTCCGCGCAGGCGACCCTGGCGTTCATGAATCGCGGTATGCCGGAAGGTGAAGCGATTCTCCTCATGGCCGGACTGGCCCTGCTGATCGGCGTGATCAACGGTGTGCTGATCGCCTACTTCGAGGTGCCGGCACTGTTCGCGACCCTGGCGACCGGCATGCTCGCCATCGGCGGTGTCGACATCCTGTTCCTGACGAGCAACGTCTACAACGTGCCCGGCGGATCCTGGATCGCGGCGCTGAACAACGGCGCGGTCCTCGGCGTTCCGCGACCGGTGCTGGTGGCCGCCGCGGTGTTCGTCCTGGCGTGGCTGTTCATCTCCTTCACCTCCGCGGGCCGGTTGATCCGCGCGATGGGCGACAACTTCGACACCGCCCGCGCCACCGGCGCTCCCGTGCGTCCGCTGCAGGTGCTGACCTACGTGATCGCCGCATTGCTGGCCGTGCTGGCCGGATATGTGGCGGTGTCGATCCAGGGCAGCGTGCAGACCACCGTCACCTCCTTCGATCCGATCCTGTTCACGGCGTTGACCGTCGCCGTCATCGGCGGTGTCTCGCTGTCGGGCGGGCGCGGCACGATTCTCGGTGTGCTCGCGGGGTCGCTGTTCGTCGGCGTCCTGAACAACCTGCTGGTGCTGCACGGCCTCACCACCGCCTTCCAGGACCTCATCCGTGGCGCGGTGCTGATCGCCGCCATCGCCTTCGACGCCTGGCTGCATCCACGCAACGTCGAGACCGAGAAGTCCGGCGAACTGTAATGCCCTCCCCCACAAGTCATTTCCCAATCGACAAGTCACACAGCAGGAAGGTTCGACGATGAACCGTAAGAAGATACTCGCCCTGGTGACGGCCGCTCTGGCAGCGTTCGCCGTCGCCGGATGTTCGGTGGACAGCGGCGCCAGTTCCGGCGGAGCCGCGGGCGGCGATCAGGCGTTCGGCGCCACCGTGGATATGAACGCCGCGGTGCAGAAGGCCCACGACGTGATGAAGGGCAAGAAGATCGCCTTCGTCCCGATCCTCTACAAAGGCTATGCGCTGACCGAGAACTGGGGTTCGACGATGCAGCGGGCCTTCGGCAATCTCGGCGCCGACTTCCAGGTCTACGACTCCAATTTCTCCAGCGACCGGATGATCAGCACGATCAACGACCTGATCGCCCGCAAGGCCGCCGATGTCCTGGTGCTGCAGAACCAGGATCTGGGCCTGCTCGACAGCGCGATTCAGCAGGCCGAGCGCGCCGGCATCTACACCGTCGTGCTGAACATGATGTCGACCCGCCTCGGTGACGCGTTCATCGGCGTCGACGTCGGGCACGCCGCCCGCACGATCGCCCAGCGCGCGGCCGACGACTGCGGCCGCCGCAACGCGCCCAAGCAGGTCGCGATCATCGACGGCCCCGGTAACGACCCGGCCTCGATCCAGTGGACCAAAGGCATTCACGATGTGCTCGATCCGCTGGGATACACAGTGACCCTTGCCCATTCGCAGTTCCAGAACGCGGTCGCCCAGCAGGCGGCGGAGTCGATGCTGCAGCAGTCGCAGGGCAAGCTGTGCGGTTTCCTGGTGACCTACGACGTCAACGCGGTGACCGTCGGCCAGACCGTCGCCAACGCCGTCGGACGCGGCCAGGTGGCACCGGATTCGGTGGGTACCTACACCTTCGACGCCGACAAGAGCTGGTGTGACGCGCTGAAGCAGGGCCTGGTCACCGCGTCGGTCGCCTACGACGTCCAAGGCATCGGTGAGGCGGCGGCGGTCGCGACCCAGCAGCTGATCCAGTCCGGCGTCAAACCCGCCGGCAACCACACCGTGTCGTTCGTCTCCGACGCGATGGTCGACAAGTCCAACGTCGACGACGTCTCCATCGCCTGCTACAAGGGCCAGTGAGCATGACCGTCGACGCACTCACCGACACCTCGCCGCCCGCGACGTCTTCCCCGACGTTGACGCGCGGGCGGCTGGGGATCAAGTACCTGTCCCGCGGCGTGGACTCCTTCCCGCTCACCGGCGGTAGGTGGACCGACCGCATCGCGCGCTACCGCACGCTGTCGGAGCTGTTCGAGAAGCGCTGGATGGAGGGCGCGGTCCCGCTCGGTCTGGCGCTGATCCTGTGCGCGATCGTGCTGTCCACCACCCCGGTCGGCGCCGATAACACCCCGCTCATCCTCGACCAGGCGACCGAATACGGCCTGCTCGCCATCGGTTTGACGGTGGTACTCGTCGGCGGCGGCATCGATCTGTCGGTCGGTTCCGTCGTCGGCGTCGCCTCGCTCGGTGCGATGGTGGCCAACCGGGTGTGGAACTGGCCGATGCCGCTGGTGGTGCCCGCGGCGATCGTGATCGGGGCCGCGCTCGGCGCGATCAACGGCGTCCTCATCGCCCGGCTGAAGATGCGCCCGTTCATCACGACGCTGGTGACCCTGATCGCGTTCGGCGGCGCGGCCTCCGCGCTGCAGAGCGCCTACAGCACGAAGATCGGCATCGCGAAACCCGACATCGTCTGGGATTTCCTGAGTTTCGGCAAGGTCGCCGGCATCCCGACCGAATGGTTCCTCTTCGCCGTGGTGTTGATCGTCGTGCACCTCGGGCTGACCCGTTCCCGCTGGGGCTGGTGGGTCACCGCGGTCGGCTCGGATCGACGGTCCGCGCGCCGCAACGGCATTCCGGTCGTCGCCACCACCTTCTGGATCTATGTGCTCTCCGGGGCGCTGGCCGGCCTGTCGGGTCTGCTCACCGCGGCCCGGCTCGGCCGCACCGATCCGAATGTCGGGCACGGCTGGGAGATCATCGCGTTGACCGCGGTGGTGCTCGGCGGGGTGAGCTTGAAGGGTGGCCGCGGATCGGTTCTGCGGGCGACCGTCGGCGTGCTCGTGGTGGCGATCATCCAGCAGGCCACCATCGCCGAGGGTGCACAGGGGTCCTACTACACGGTGATCCTCGCGGCGGTGCTGCTGCTGTTCACGATCCTCGACCTGAAATGGGGTAAGTATCGGCAGCGCACGGTCGAGAAGCTCAAGATCGACCCCGCGAAACTGGTCCTGCCGCCGCTGATCGATATCAACGCCCCCGGCAGCGTCTGGAATCTCAACAGCCGTCTGACCGGCGCGCCGCCGATCGGCCTGGGCCAGATCCGTGGTGCCGAGGATTGCGCCGTCGACGCCGACGGCAACGTCTTCTGCGGTGATCAGCGTGGCTGGGTGTGGAAGTTCGCACCCGACCGCACCGAGGGTGAGATCTTCTCTCGCACCGGCGGTTTCCCCTGCGGTCACGTGTTCGACCGCGAGGGGAACCTGGTGGTCGCGGTGGGCGGTATGGGCGTCTACCGGATCTCGCCGGACGGGGAATCGGAACTGCTGGCCAACAAGGTCAAACGCAGCCCGTTCTCCCTGCTCGACGACTCCGGCCTGCGGGCCGTCGACGACCTCGACGTGGCCCCCGACGGCTCGATCTACGCCTCGGATTTCTCCACCCGCAACAACACCGCCGACTTCCTGATCGAACTGGTGGAGTTCCGCGCCAACGGACGGGTGGTGCGCATCGATCCCGACGGCAGCACCGAGGTGGTCGTCTCCCATCACGTATTCCCCAACGGAATCTGCACCTCGCACGACGGGCAGTCGATCCTGATCGTCAGCACCGGGCTGTGCCGGGTGGACCGGTTGTGGATCGCCGGGCCGAAACAGGGTCAGCTCGAGCCGGTTCTGGAGAACCTGCCCGGCTACCCGGACAATCTGAACCGGTCCTCGGACGGCAACTACTGGCTGCCGCTGTGCGCGATGCGGACCCCGATGTCGGATCTGCTGCGCAAGTATCCGGGAGTGCGGCGGCGGATGACACGCGAAGTGTCACTGGACAATTGGGTCGTTCCGCAGCTGAACATGTCGTGTGTGCTCAAGTTCGACGACCGCGGCCGCATCCTGGACGTGCTGTGGGACCAGACCATGGAGAACTATCCGATGGTGACCTCGGTCAAGGAACAGGCCGGCCATCTGTACCTGTGCGGCGTCAGCAACAACCGCATCGGCCGGCTGCCGCTGGAGGCGAGCGAGATCGGCAGCATCGACCCGAATCGTATTCCGGGACTGCCGGATACGAGGCGCACACCGGCCGGGGTGATCCTGTGAACCGCACGATCGCCACCCTCGCCGAATGGATCAATCCGGCCTGGGGCAAGCACCGGACCGTACCGCCGATGGATGCCGGACTGCGGCCCAACCGGCGGCTCGACGAGGCGAGGGAACTGCTGGCGAACGACGTCTACGCACCCGACGACGTCGTCATCACCGCATCCGGTGCGGTGCTGTTCGGCAGCGGCAACTCCCTGTTCTCGCTGCGCGACGGTGAGGTCCGCATCCTCGCCGATCTGCCGGGACCGGTCGGCACGCTCGTATGCCGGGGCAGCGCGGTGATCGCCGGCGTCGAGGGCACCGGGCTCGTCGCGGTGGACATGTCGGGGACGGTGACCGACCTGTGCACCGACCCCGTGGTCACCACCTGCGTCACCGATCTCGCGGTCCTGCCCGACGGTTCGCTGATCGGCACGGTCGGTTCCCGAAACCACGACGCGGGCAACTGGTCTCGGGCGTTGGTGCGCGGCGACCGTTCCGGCCTCATCGTCCGATTCGACGGCTCGCGGGCGCGGGTCGAGGCGCAGGGTCTGGGGTGGCCGTCGGGCATCGAGGTGGCCTCGCCCACCGAGGTGCTGGTGTCGCTGAGTTTCGATCACCGCATCGAGCTGCGCGCCCTGGCGAACCTCGCCCGCCCGTCGCGGCCGATCGCCCGCAATATGCCGATCTACCCGGGCCGCCTCGCGGCCGCCGGGGACGGCTGGTGGGTGGCGGCGCCCTACATCCGCAATCGCGTCACCGAGATGCTGCTCGACGAACCCGAGGTCATCGAGGAAATGGTGGCGCACGTCGACCCCGAGGACTGGTTCGTGCCGCGACTGCGCTGCACCAACCCCTACACCGACACCATGCAGATGGGCCAGTTGCGGGTGCTGGGCGAGGTCAAACCGTGGGCGCCGGCGCGCTCGTGCGGCCTGGTGCTGCGGGTGGACCGCACCGGGCGCGTGGTGGAGAGCGCACACGCGCGGGTCGACAGCCCTCGCCACGGCGTGACCGGCGTGGCGGTCTCCGACAGTGCAATCCTGGCAGCGGCCAAGGGTTTCGGCAACATCCTGCAGCTGACCGGCGACAACGAAAGAGGGTGACAAGGATGCCTTATGCGGTCAACGACACGGCCGTCGAGCCGGTGATCCGGCTGTCGGATGTGAGCAAACGCTACGGCGGCACCTACGCGCTGCGCGGCGTCGACTTCGACGTGCGGCCCGGTGAGATCCACGCCCTGCTGGGTGAGAACGGCGCCGGCAAATCGACGATGGTGAAGATCATCTCCGGCGCCGTCGCCCACGACAGCGGAACCCTTGAAGTGGACGGCAGCGAACGCCGGTTCACCGCGCCGAAGGATTCGGTGGAAGCCGGTATCTCGATGGTGTACCAGGAGGGCTCCCTGGTCGAGACCATGACAGTGGCGCAGAACCTGTTCATGGGCAACGAGAAGGTGTTCAACAACCTCGGCCACCTCAACATCGTCGCGCGAGAACTACTGGAGTCACACAACTTCCACATCCGGCCGGACGTGCCGGCCGGGGCGCTGGGTGTGGGGCAGAAGCAGATGGTCGAGATCGCGCGGGCGGTGCACCGCAACGCCAAGCTGGTGATCCTCGACGAGCCGACCTCCTCGGTGACCCCGGAGGAACGGCTGCAACTGTTCATGTCGATGCAGCACCTCAAGCGCAAGGGCATCGGCGTCATCTTCATCACCCATATGCTCGACGAGGCGTTCGAGGAGGCCGACCGCATCACCGTGCTGCGCGACGGCGAGGTGCAGGGCACCCTGACCCGGCCGGAGTTCAGCCGCCACGAGGTCGTGCGAATGATGGTGGGCCGCAACGTCGAAATGGGCCGGGTGCTGCCCCAGCGCGAACCCGATCCCACCCCGGTGCTCGAGGTCGAGGACGTGACACTGCTTCCGGTGGTGCGCAATATGTCGTTCTCCGCCTACGCCGGTGAGATCGTCGGCATCTACGGTCTGGTCGGTGCGGGCCGCAGCGAGGTGGCGATGATCATCAGCGGCATCATGAAGCGACGCCGATTGCGCGGTGGCACCACCCGATTGAACGGCCGCGAAGTCCGTTTCCGCACACCGCGGCACGCGCGCAAGGCGGGCATCGTCTACATCACCGAGGACCGTAAGGCCTCCGGCTTCTTCAGCCACCTGACGATCGCCGACAACATCTATCTCGGTCATCTGTGCAGCGCGCGGCGACTGCCGTTCCTGGTGCGTCCGGGCGCCAAGAAGTCCGTGGCGCAACGGTTCGTCGAACTGTTCCAGGTCCGGACCCTGCAACCGAACCGGGCCACACTGGAAGAACTCAGCGGCGGTAACCAGCAGAAGGTCGTGCTCGCCAAGGGACTGACCCGCAAACCGCTGGTCGCCATCATCGACGAGCCCACCCGCGGTGTGGATCTGGGCACCATCCCGGAGATTCACGCCATGATTCGGGGACTCGCCGACGACGGCGTGGCGGTCGTCGTCATCTCCTCGTACATGCCGGAGATCCGGGCGCTGTCCGACCGCATCCTCGTCGCCAAGAACGGGACGATCGCCGCCGAATTCGCCCCGGACGAAGCCGACGAGACCCGGCTGATGTTCGCCGCCGTGCATTAGAGCCAGTGGGCGATTCGCCCTGCACAGCCCCGGTTCGAGCCGAGCCGGGGCTACCGCTCGTTCTCGGATCTACCGAGGACCGATGTCCAAGTATCTGGACAGTCGCCGCCGGCAATTCTCCCTAGCTTCGAATTCATGACATCTGGTTCGAAGACGACAGGTGAGTCGGCACCGGCAACCGGGACCGCCGCCGACTCGAAGTGCCGTGTGACCGAGCGCCGGCGTGCCCGGTGGGCGGCCGCGATGGGATCGATCCTGTTGCCGGGGATGATGGTTCTCCCGTTGCCGGCGGAGGCTTTCGCCGACGCGCCCGCCTCGAGTTCACCCGGCTACCATCTGTACGCGCACGGCTTCCTCAGTGACGGGGTGGTGGGCTACAACGCCACTGATACCGCTGCGCCACAACCCATTCCGGGCGTTCCCTCCGGCGTCGCGAGCTGGCCGCAGGTCGCTTCGCCGGACGGGCGCTTCCTCTATGTCGCCTCCGGGGCGACGCGCACCCTGCTCGTCTATGCGATCGGGCACGACGGCCATCTCACTGCCCTTCCGGGGATGACACTGCCCGATATTCCGGTGGATATCGCCTTCACCGCCGACAGCCGCCGCGCCTACGTCGTGATGGGCGTGGCGAACGCCTCGATCATGGCGCTGACCATCCGCGACGACGGCACGCCGGTCCCCAACGGTCCCACCGTGCCGTTCGGCGCGCCGGCCGACGGCGTCTCCTCCGCCGTGGTGTCCCCCGACGGCCGAAACCTGTATGCGGCAAGCTATCTCATGGATCAGCTGGTCCGGTTCGCGATCAACGACGACGGCACGGTCACCCCGGCGCAGCAGCGAATCCCCACCGGCTCCGGCCCGATCTACCCGACGATCACCCCGGACGGGCGCCACCTCTACATCGCCAACGAGCGCGGGGGCAGTGTGTCGGGCTACACCATCGCCGGTGACGGCACCTTGAGCCCGGTTGCCGGTTCGCCGTTCACCTCCGGACTGCTGCCGCATGTCATGAGCGTGACCCCCGACAGCAAATACGTGTACGTCCCGAATATGGGCTCGAACTTCATCAGCGCCTATGCCGTGCAGCCCGACGGAGCCCTGCGCCCGCTGCCCGACGCACCGTTCGGAAACGGCCCGCTCGGCCCCATGTCCGAGTCGTCGGTGATGTCGCCGAGCGGCGACGCACTCTGGGTATTCGGTACGGACCCGGCGCAGGTCGGCCAGAACATCCTGCGCCGCTACCACGTGGGCAGCGGCGGCGCCCTCGATCCGGACGAAACCACCGTCATCCGGACCGATACTCGGGTCGCGGATGGGCGGACCCTCACGCTCGCGCCGGGCTGGTAGGACCGCGACTCTCGGCGACACCGACCGCCGACCAAAACCGTTGTGGCTCGGGCATTCCGGGCACGCACCACGGACGTCGGCATCCACGCCGACCTTCGACCACTATCCGACAGGAGAAGCATCATGGCTGGAATCGACGATCGCTCCGTCATCGTGACGGGCGGCGCGAGCGGTATCGGCGAGGCGGCCGCGCGGCTGTTCGCCGAGAACGGCGCCAAGGTCACCATCGCCGATGTCACCACCGAGGCAGGCGAAGCGCTGGCGAAGCAACTGACCGCCGAGGGATACACCGCCCAGTTCGTCACCACGGATGTGACGAACGAACAGCAGGTGCAGGCGATGGTCGAGGCGGCCGTGTCGGCGTACGGCCGCCTCGACGGCGCGTTCAACAACGCGGGAATCCCGAACTCGGGGAAAAGCCTGGTCGACATCACGCGGGCGGATTTCGACCGGATCTTCGCCGTCAACGTCGCGGGACCGTTCCTGTGCATGAAGTACGAGATTCCGGCCATGATCGAGGCCGGCGGCGGTTCGATCGTGAACACGGCTTCGGTGGGAGCGTTCGTCTACATCCCGATGGCCGCCGAATACACCGCCTCCAAACACGCTGTCGCGGGCCTGACCAAAGGCGCGGCCGCGGAATACGGCGAACACGGCATCCGTGTCAACGCCATCGGCGTCTCGACCGCCAAGACGCCGATGTACCTGGAGTACCTGGAGAACAATCCGTCCTACGCCGATACCGTCGCGGCCACCCATGCCCTGCGCCGCGCGAGCGAACCCGTCGAACACGCCCAGGCCGCCATGTGGCTGCTGTCGGACGCCGCGTCGTTCGTGACCGGCACGACCTTGGCCACCGACGGCGGTTACACGCTGTACTGAGGCTGACTCTTCCCATCTCTTCAGGTGCGGCGGTCGCGACCGCCGCACCTGACGCGTTATATGGCAGACGAACGTGTCTCGCCCTGCGACACCACGCAGCTCGCCCTGGCAGCTGGGGAAGTTGCTGCCAGGGCGAGTCGTCGACAGATGCGCCGGAGGTCGGTCGTCAGAACTCGATGACGGCCTTGCCTCCGGTCTGCTTGTCGAATTCACGGTAGGCCTGATCGGCGTCGTCGAGCGTCCAGTGGTCGGTGAAGATTTTGTCGACGTCGACGCCGTGACGGGCGATGAAGCGGGCGCAATCACCTTGTCCCACAACGGAGAAGGTGTAGGAGCCGATGATGGTCAGCTGCTTGCGGATGATCTCCGGGCTGACGTTCAGCGTCACCTGGCCACCCTCGCCGACGAATCCGACCCGACCCCACGGCGCGGCGGCCTGCACCGCGGCCGCCCGGGCGGGCGCCGCGCCCGAGCAGTCGAGAGCACAGCTCACGCCCTTTCCCCCGGTCAGTTCTCGGATCGCTTCCACCGCGTCTGTAGCGCTGGAGTCGACGGCGTGCGCGGCACCGAATTCGACTGCCCGAGCCACTCTTTCCGGTGCGACATCGACGGCGATGACCTCGGCGCCCATCGCCGCGGCCAACTGCACCGCGGACTGGCCGACCGGTCCCTGCCCGAACACGGCGATGGTGTCGCGGGCGTCGATATTCAGCCGCACCAGCCCGCCGAAGGCGGTTCCGGTGCCGCAGGCGATGGCCGCGCCGGCGGCGAAGCTCAGCTCGTCCGGCAGCGGAACCAGCGTGCGCGCGGGCACTTTGATGTAGTCGGCGTGGCCGCCGTGGGCGGTGGCGCCGAAGATCTTCGCGCCGCGTTCACACATCTGGGTCCATCCGCTGCGACACAGGTCGCAGAATCCACATCCGTCGTAGTGATGCACCATCACCCGGTCACCGACGCGCACGGCACGGGCGTCCACCTCGGATCCGAGAGCCACCACCACACCACACGGCTCGTGCCCGGCGATGATGCCGGCGTCGTCACCGTGGAGTCCGAACGCGGCCAGTGCCTCGCCCGGAGCGGCGCGATAGAACCGGAGGTCGCTACCGCACATCCCGGACGCCTTGATCTGAACGACCACGTCCGCGGGCCCGGGTTCGGGGTCGTCGAACGAAACGATTTCGAGGTTGCGGTCACCGTTGAACACAACGCCGCGCATCGGCACTCCTCTGCTTCCGGCCAGCGCCGGGTCGGTCGAATGATGGTGTCAGGACAGCGATTCCGCCAGCGAAGCCGACAGTCCGTAGGACTTGGGCTCGACGTATCCGTCGAACCCCTCCAGCCCGGCCTCGCGACCGATGCCGCTGCATTTGAAGCCCCCGATGGGCGAGTGGAAACCGACGACGTTGCCGTTCAATTCCACTGTGCCCGTGCGGATCCGGCGCGCGACCGCCAGCGCGTGCTCGTCGTCGGCGGTGAACACCGAACCGTTGAGACCGAACATCGAGTTGTTGGCGATCGCGACGGCCTCGTCCTCGTCGGCGAAACTCAGCACCGACAGCACCGGGCCGAAGATCTCCTCCTGCGCGATCCGCATATCCGGTGCGACGCCGGTGAAAACGGTCGGCTCCACGAACCAGCCCCGATCCAGACCGGCGGGCCGGCCGCCGCCGACGGCGATCTTCGCGCCCTCGTTGCGGCCGATCTCGAGGTAGCTCTCGATCATGGCGCGCTGGCGGGCGCTGACCACCGGCCCGATCTCGGTCGCCGCGTCGGACGGGTCCCCGACGGGCATCGCTTCGACCATCGCGACCAGCCGTTCGACCAGTTCGGCCTCGCGCGAGCGGGCCACCACGATGCGGGTCTTGTTGCTGCACGCCTGGCCGTTGTTGCGCATCGAGAGCTTGCGGATCTGGCCGATCGCCAGATCGAGGTCGGCATCGTCGAGCACGATGGCCGCGGACTTACCGCCCAATTCCAAAGTGACGCGGCGCAGGTCACGTCCGCAGAGTTCCGCGACGCGGCGGCCCGCGGCGGTGGAGCCGGTGAACGACACCTTGTCGATACCGGGATGGGTGACCAGATGTTCGCTGACCCCGCGGTCGGCGGGCAGGATGTTGACCACACCGTCCGGCAGGCCCGCAGCCTGCAGGATTTCGCCGAGGATGTAGCCGTTGAGCGGCGCCTCGGGGGCGGTTTTGAGCACCACCGTGCAGCCGGCGAGCAGCGCGGGCCCGAGCTTGAGCATGGCGATCTGCAACGGCATGTTCCACGGAATGACCGCGGCGACAACGCCGATCGGCTCGCGCGTCACCAGGCCGGTGCCGGTGGCCGAGCGCCGGATGCTGCTCCATTCGTAGCTCGGCGCCAGTCCGAGGAAGGCGTCCAGCAGCAATTTCGCCCCCAGCGACTGGGTGCTGCGCGACAGCGTGATGGGACTGCCCATCTCGGTGGTGATCAGCTCGGCGATCTCCTCCTGCCGCTCCCCCAGCCCGGCGCTGACGCGGGTCAGCACCTCGATCCGTTCGGGCAGCGACAGCTGCGGCCAGGGGCCGTGATCGAACGCGTGCCGGGCGGCCGCGACGGCACGGTCGACATCGCTGGCCGCCGAGTTCGGCACGTGCGCCACGGTCTGTTCCGTGTACGGCGAGATCACCGCGATCTTCTCCGTCGCGGTGGGATCGGCCCAGCGACCGCCGATGAACAGCTTCGAATAGTTGCCCTGATAGACCATGTTCTTCTCCTCGCACCGGCCGAAGCATCGCTCACGCCGGACCCGTCGGAGAGCCGCCGTCTCGGAACCGAGGGCGGCTCGGTAGTTGCGCTGCGCGGCGCGCTGTCGTCGAGTGTGTCGCAGCGCACACGCGAGGCGATATCCGTCGCCGGTCGTATTCGACTACGACCTTCAGCCGATGGCGGGTTTACCGAGTGCCGAGCCGGCGCATGACCGTCGCGAAATCGTCGACGTTCTCGAGGTCGAACACCGCCTCGACGATGCTGTCGATCTGCGAATCCGCGATGACGCCTTCGGCATTGACCCGGAACTTGGCGATCAGCTCCGCATCGGTCATCCGGGTGTCCGGATCCGGTGTCGGGCTGCCCTTCGGATACACCCGGTCGGCGACGAAAGTCGTTCCGCGAGCGTCGACTTCGATGCGGGCGGGCCGCGCCGACGGATGCGCCGACAGCGCCTGGAAATAGTCCGGATGCGGCTGGAAGGTGACCCGCTCCATCAGATCCATGACCGAGCGGCTGAACACGAGATCCGGATCGTGCCACGCCTTGCTCGGGGTGATGTTGTGCGCGCCGACGGCCAGGCCGTGCGCGATGCTGAACTGCGCGTCGTGGGTGCTGTCGATGACGTTGCTCAACCACAGCGGATGCAGGACCGCGGCTTCGCCCCAGCAGCGGATCGCCTCGATCTCCTCCGGCTTCAGATCGTTGTTTTCGACGATCTCGGTCAGCGCGTGCAGTGGCGCGTGCAGGATCCGGCAGTGCGGATACGGCTTGAAGGTCTGCTCCGCGGGGAACAGCCATTCCTCCCCCAGACCGGTGGTGATGTTCTGCGGTTCCCAGCGCCGGGTGCCGATGAAGCGGCGGTAGCCGAGTTCGGCGTCGTCGAGGACCGGCAGATCACCGCGGTGGCCGAGCTTGGCCATGTAGGCCGCGGTGAGCGAGGCATTGGTGAGAGCGCCGGCCAGCGAGTACTTGATCGTCGCGGTCGGCGCGTGCGCCAGCCACGACCGCATCGAATTCACCGGCGAGGTACTGGCCGCGATCGCGAGTGCGTGGGCGAGTACCTCGGCGGAATAGCCCTCGAGCTTTCCGACGGCCGCGGTGGCGCCGAAGACGGTATTGCTGTAGCCCAGCACCGGCGACAGGTTCATCTCTGTGTCGGTGCGGTCGCGCAGATAGTCGACGGATTTGTAGAAGCGGAACGACATCTCGTGCGACAGCGCGATCGCGGCGATCACATCCCGGCCGGAGCGCTGCTGACGTTCGGCCACCGCCATGGTCTGCGGCAATACATACGGTGTCACATGACCGGGCGGCAGAACTGCATCGAAGTCGAGGGCGTTGATCAACTCACCGTTGGCGAACGCGGCCCCGAAGATCGATACCCGGTCGGGGGTGCCGATGATGGTCGCATCACCGCCGGTACCACCGGCGAGGCGGCCGAATTCGATGCCGATCTTTCCCTTGTGCTGGTCGACTGCGCCGAGTGCACAGCCCATCGAATCGAGCAGGATCCGCTTGCATTCGACGACAACCTCCTCCGGCAGGCGGCGATAGTCGACGCCGGAGGTGAAGTCGGCCAATTGTTCGACGATGGTCTTGGACACGAACGGAGGTCCTTTCCTGGCTACCGCGCGGCTGGGATGCCGATATCAACGATGACGTCGACCAGGGCCGGTGACATCCACCGCTGGTCCGATCGAAGTACGACCTTCGGTCGACTGCGGTCACGTTGCGCGAAACTGTGACATCGAGGTCCATACTACCGCTAGAATTGGACATAATATATTGTCCTTGGGAAGTAGTGGAGCGACAGTGACAACCGCAACGACGGATTCACCCCGCCGCGACGTAGCGCTCGACAGGGAGCTCGGCATCCGGATCCGCGAACTCGTCGTCGACGCCGGCGCCACGCTCGGCCGGGAATTCCCCACCTACGACTACTCCTGGGCGCTGACGGCCAAGCAGATCCTGCGCTATCTGTGGGATGCGACTCTCGCGGATCTGGTTCGGGCCACCGACGCCCGGCCCGACCTACCGGCCCGCCTCACCGCGTTGCTCGCCCGAATTCGCGAAGCCGAGAGCGCGGTCGACGAGGCGCGGCTCAACGAGGGCGTCGAACTGCTGCGCCGAGTCCGCCGCGCACTGGCGAGTCTGCACGACGCGGTAACGGTCGACGATCTGTTCACCCGGGCACCCGAAGCGGCCTGCACCTTGGGATTCGATCGGGTGCTGTTGTCCACGGTGGAGAATTCGGTATGGAAGCTGAGCACCATGTGCGTGGTCGGTGATCCGAAACTGGCCGAAGACATGGTGGCGACCGGGCGCGACAATCCGCCACGACTCGACGGCACCTTGATCGAGTCCGATATCGTCGCGCACGGCCGGGCCGGACTGGCGCTCGACGTGCAGCAGAATCCGCGAGTCGAGCGAACCTTGGTGAAGATGTCGCGCTGCACCTCCTATGCCATCGCCCCGCTGGCGGTGCAGGGGCGGGTCGTCGGCATGGTGCACGGGGACTGCTATCAGCCACATCGTGAGGTGGATGCCTCCGACCGGGCGGTGCTCAATCTGTTCGCCGAAGGCTTGAGCCACAACCTGGCCCGGGTTCGGGTGCTGGAAGGTGTCGCCGATCTGCAGCGCGGGATGCAGCAACTCACCGGCACCATGCAGATAACGGCCCGCCCCACGCTTGCGGCACCCGTCCAGCCCCACCCCCTGCTGTCGAGCCGCGAGGTCGAGGTGGTCGAACTGCTCGCCGCGGGCGAACCGAACCGCCTGATCGCGCGCAAGCTGTCGATCTCCGAGGGCACGGTCAAGACCCACGTCACCCACATCCTGCGCAAGCTCGGAGCCGCCAATCGCGCCGAGGCGGTGTCCTACTGGCTACGAGACACTCCAATCCGGGCGCACTGACCTCCCCTCGACAGTGGCGACTGTGGGATTCGGAGGGCATCATCGGCACCATCCACCCACTCTTCGCTCGTCCACGTATAATATATTGTGCACTACCGCTGGCAGGTGCCTGCCGTAACTTCAACCTCCCGCGACAGAGGTGTGCCCATGACGAGGATCACGACCCAGCCCGACGACCGGACCGCACCCGGTCCACACCAAGTCGTGCGCGGCATCCACCGGTTGTCCGCGATCATGGAGATCAACGCCCCTCTCGACGTGCTGGCGCCGCAGGGCCGAGTCGGGCACGGCAATCGCGCGACCGTGCTCCGCTTCGCATCTGCAGCGTGAAAGAACCTGCAACACATACCTTTTCGTTCCGGCGAGCACGCGCCGCATACACATCGTGGAGGATCACGTGAGCACAGACCATTCCCCGTTGACGGGCCTGCGGATCGTGGAATTCGCCAGTTTCGTGGCGGGCCCGTCCGGCGGGATGACGCTGGGCCAGCTCGGTGCCGACGTCATCCGGGTCGACCCGATCGGCGGGGCGGCCGATTACACCCGATGGCCGCTGTCGCAGCGGACCGGGCGCAGCCTGTACTGGACCGCGCTGAATCGCGGTAAGCGTTCCGTCGCGGTCGACCTGCGCTCCCCCGAAGGCCAGGAGTTGATCATCGGATTGGCCACCGCGCCGGGACCGGACTGGGGCATCGTGGTGGACAACAATGTGGGGCGGGAGTGGCTGTCCTATGAAGCACTGAGTCAACGCCGCGCCGACCTGATCCAGGTACACATCGACGGTTACGCCGACGGCCGGGCGGCCGTGGACTACACGGTGAATCCCGATGCGGGCGTTGCCGATATGACCGGGCCGCTCGATGCGGCCGCACCGGTGAACCATGTCCTGCCCGCCTGGGATCTGCTGGCCGGCATGACCGCGACCACGGGCCTGCTGGCCGCCCTGCACCGCCGCACCCGCAGCGGCGAGGGCTCGTTCCTGCGGATCGCCCTGGCCGATGTGGCCTTCTCCTCGCTGGTGAACCTGGGCTGGCTGGCCGAGGCCGACGAACTCGGCACCGCCCGCCCCAAACACGGCAACCAGGTCTACGGCAGCTACGGCGCCGACTTCGAGACCGCCGACGGCAACCGCATCATGGTCGTCGCCCTCACCCGCCGCCACTGGGACGCCCTGCGCACCCTCACCGGCACGGACTCGGTATTCGACGCACTCGAGAAATCCCTCGGCGCCGACTTCCGCACCGAAGACGACCGCTACCGCCACCGCGAGGTCGTCACCGCCATCCTGCGCCCCTGGTTCGCCGCCCGTCCGCTCACCGAAATCGACCGCGCCCTAACCGAATCCGGTGTGCTGTGGAGCAAATTCCGCACGGTCCACGATGTGGCAGCCGGCTACCGCGCCGAGGGCGCACCCGCCATCTTCGGCGAGGTCGACCAGCCCGGCATCGGCCCGGTCCTGACCAGCCGCTCCCCCTTGCGCATCGGCTCCGAATACGGCGACTTCGCGGTCGCGCCCGACCTCGGCGAGCACACCGGAGAAGTGCTGTCCGAAGTGCTCGGACTGAGCGACGCCGAGTTGGGACGTTTGCACGATGCGGGGGTCATCGCGGCGAAGTAGTCGTCACGAATACCGCTTCTGGCCTGCGCATTTCGATCCTGTTGCCAGCACGGCCGCACCCTCTCGGCCAGCGCGATCGGCGGCACCTGTCCCGGTAACAGCCCTATGATTGCCGCCATGGCACGGCTACCGTGGGCGCATGGGGACACCGAACGTCGCATTGCGCGCCGCACGGACCGCGCGGTTGCTCAGCCAGGATGATCTCGCCCGGGCGCTGCGCGAAGCCGGGGTACGCGAGGTGCCCGTGACGATATGTCCGTCGACGGTGAGGTCGAGTTCGAGGACGCCGGCCGCGGACTTCGGCAGACTGCGAACGTGAGACGGTCACCGTGCTGTAGTAAGACGTAGTGCGACGAGGTGAACGCACACCGTCAACCGACCATATCGGCATCCTTACGCTCCGCGCGGTCATGTGCGTGACCGACGTCGAAACAGTAACGCCGCGACTGTCGTTCGCACGCTGGGCGGGAGAACCCGAGCCCCGCTCCCAATGACCACGCCAGCGTTCCGCGGGGCCATCACTGCCGCCTCCTGGAAAGCATGGTTCCGGGCTGGACTGCAGAAGTTTTGTTCTCAACGACCGACACGATGGCCGACCGACTGAAGCGGCTGTCCCGCAACAGTTTCGGCCGAGGACAGCCGGTCGACTCTGTCGCAGCGGCCTTACAGGCCAAGGAGCCGAACGGACTGATCAACAGCGCGACCGAGGACCTACTGTGGGACTACGACGGCGATGACATCGTGGTCACGCTGACCAGAGACTATCTGCGACCGAACGAATCGGTGACGCTACGTTGGGAGATCGATCGTGACCAGGCAACTGCGTGACGCCGCCGAGCACGTTCTACGAGCCTGGAACCGATACGAAATCGAACGCGGCGCGCACCCCGTCATCGACTACGACTGCTCGCCGATTACCTCCGACGTCCCGGCAGTCGACAACAGGCTCGAAGCCCTGCAACGCCTGTCGGAGCTCGAGGCCGAAGCCGCAGCGGCCGGCGACACCACCCTCGCCAGCAGAATCGACGCAGACATCGCCTACTGCGCCGCACTGCTCGGCGAGCACGACCCCCTCGATCGGTATGTTCGCCGCACGCAGGGATGCGAGCCCAAGGGATGGTCGGACGAATACCTCCAGCAACACCTCGAGCGAGCACAACACTGCCTCGCCGCACTCGGCATCGACTGGGGCCCCAAAACCCTCACCGACTTGATGGAAGCCGAAGGCCCCCTCGACGCCTCGGTCAGTGCAGACGCGATCCGCGAAGCCGCCGCCGACCTCGAACCAAGCGTGCGCGCCGCAACAGGCGCGACCGCGGACTACGACCTCACCATCGAATCCGTCGACGTCGACGCCTACTGGAGCTACTGGCTCGACGGCGCGGGCCAGAAACCGCGACTACGAATCAACCTCCGAAACGCCCGCTTCACCCAAGTGGTAGCCCGCCAATTCGCACTCCACGAAATCCTCGGCCACGCACTGCAATTCGCAAGCATCTCCGCACGATGCGCCGCCGAAGACGTGCCCTGGATTCGCCTCTTTTCCGTCCATTCACCGAATCAGGTCCTGTTCGAAGGTCTCGCCCAGGCAATGCCACTATTCGTCACTCCCGACGACGAAAACCTCACCACCCGAGTGCGATTGGATCATTACCACCAACTCGTCCGCGGCCAGCTACACCTCGCGCTGGCAGCCGGAGAGCCGATCCTCGACCTCGCCGAGCGCGCCCGGCGCAGCGTGCCCTACTGGACCGATTCCCAGATCGCCGACCTGCTCACCGACCGCGGCGCCAACACGCTCCTGCGGTCCTACATGTGGTCATACTCTGCCGGGATAGATTGGTTCGTGCGCCTCGCCGACACACCCAACGCGCCGGTGGAGCAGGTCCTGCAAGCCGTCTATCGGGCGCCACACACCCCCAACGAACTGATGGCGTGTTGGCACGGCGGTCCAACCATCGGTGCCGAATGACCACTATCGTCGGCGGTTGCGAACAGCAGAAGTCCGGTCGGGCGTCCGTAGCCGCCGACCGGGCTTCGAGTCGATCTCACCCTCGGTCGGTCACCCTGTTGCGCGAGATCAGCTGCGCCGCAATCACATTGCGCTGGATTTCGTTGGTGCCCTCGCCGAGGATCATCAGCGGGGCGTCGCGGAAGTAGCGTTCGACCTCGTATTCCTTGGAGAAGCCGTAGCCGCCGTGCACGCGCATGGCATCGAGGGCCACCTCCATCGCGGCCTCCGAGGCATACAGCTTGGCCATGCCGGCTTCCATATCGGCGCGCAGGCCCTGATCGATGCGGTCTGCGGCGTCGGCGGTGAGCAGGCGCGCGGCCTGAACCTTGGTGACCATATTGGCCAGGTGGATGCCGACGGCCTGGTGCTGCCAGATCGGCTTGCCGAACGATTCGCGCTGCTGGGCGTAGGCGGTGGCGTCGGCGAGCGCGGCTTGCGCCACGCCCACGGCGCGGGAGGCGACCTGAACGCGCCCGACCTCGAGGCCACGCATCATGTGGTTCCAGCCGACACCGGGCGCGCCGCCGAGGATCGACGAGTTCGGCACGCGCATATTGTCGAAGACCAGCTCACAGGCCTCCACACCGCGGTATCCGAGCTTGGGCAGCTTCTTCGAGATGATCATGCCCTCACCCGGCTCGACCAGCACCACACTCATACCCTTGTGCGTGGGCGTGGCATCGCGGTCGGTGATGCACAGCAGACCGATCAGGCCGGAGTGCGCCGCGTTGGAGATCCAGGTCTTGCTGCCGTTGATCACCAGATCGTCGCCCTCGGCGCGGGCGTAGGTGCGCATGCCCTGCAGGTCACTGCCGCCGCTGGGTTCGGTCAGCGCCATGGTCGCCCGGATCTCACCGGTCGCCATCTTCGGCAGGAACTTCGCCTTCTGCTCGTCCGTGCCGAAGGTCCGCACCAGATACGAGATCACGGAATGGCCGCCGATCGCACCGGCCATACTCATCCAGCCGCGGGCCAGCTCCTCGGTGACCCGCGCGAAACAGGCCGTGCTGACCTCGATTCCGCCGAATTCCGACGGAACCAACAGGCCGAAGCACCCGAGCTGCTTCATCTCGTCGATCAGCTCGCCGGGGTAGATATCGTCGGCTTCGAACTCCCGCACCCGAGGCCGGACCTTCTCGTCGACGAACTTGCCGACCAGGGCAACGATCTCCTGCTCGTCAGGATTAAGGGTGGTCATCGTTCTCCTTCGCGCCGATGAGAGGTCGTCCGAACCGCATCGGCAAGAATTATATATTTTATTTCCATAGCCTACAAGACGGCCGTCAGACCGCTTCCACGGTGGCGGCGAGCCCCTGACCACCGCCGATGCACATGGTGGCCAGCCCCTTGCCGCCGCCGCGGCGATGCAGTTCGTGCAGCAGGGTGGTCACCATCCGCATACCCGTCGCACCGATCGGATGTCCGAGCGAGATGCCGGAGCCGTTGACATTGAGCCGATCGTGATCGCGCCAGCCCCAGCCTTCCAGCACCGCGAGCACCTGCACCGCGAACGCCTCGTTCAACTCGACCAGATCGAGTCCGTTCAGCAACCGCTGGGTGTCGATGCCTTGGCGCGCAGCGAGTTTCGCGACCGCCGGCACGGGGCCGATACCCATCCGCGACGGATCGCAGCCCGCCGCGGCCCAGCCGTCGAGATATCCGATCGGGGTCAGGCCGAGCTCCTCGAGCCGGTCTTCGGCCACGACCAGGCAGGCCGCGGCGGCGTCGTTCTGCTGGCTGGCATTTCCGGCGGTCACCGTGCCGCCGGGCTGGATCGCGCGCAGCTTGGCGAGGGTTTCGGTGGTGCTGTCGGGCCGCACCCCCTCATCGGTAGCGAAGATCCGCGGCTCGCCGCGACGCTGCGGCACCGAGACCGGAACCACCTCGTCGTCGAATCGGCCGTTCTTCCACGCCGCCGCGGCACGCTGATGGCTGCGCGCGGCATAGGCGTCGGCGCTCTCACGATCGATCTTGTAGTCGTTCGCCAGATTCTCGGCGGTCTCGATCATCCCGGAGATTCGGCCGAACCGTTCTTCCGGCTGCGACCGCTCGCGTCCCCGGTCGAGCCGATCATAGAGCGACACAGTGCCCGCGCGCGCACCCCAGCGGGTGGCGGTCGAGTAGTACTCGATCCGGCTCATCGACTCCACACCGCCCGCCAGAACCACATCGGCGGCACCGGTCTGCACCATCATCGCCGCGGTCACCAGTGCCTGCAGCCCACCGCCGCAGCGCCGATCCAGCTGCATACCGGGCACACCGATCGGCAGCCCGGCGTGCAGCGCCACCCAGCGGCCCACGCACGGCACCTCGGAGTTGGCATAGGACTGCGCGAAGACCACGTCATCGATACGCTCGGGATCGACGCCGGAGCGGGTGACCACCTCACGAACGACGGTCGCCGCCAGATCCTCCACCGTGACGTCGCGCAGGGCGCCACCGAAGGTCCCCACGGGAGTCCGGAGTGGATCCACGATCGCGACCCGACGCAAATATTGCTGTTTCGACACCGTTGCCTCACCTGTTCCGATCGTATTGGCTTGTGGCGGTCATCGGCCCGCAGCACGTCCGATGACGCTTGCCTCGCATACATTTTATATAATATTCTTTGACGAGACCAGAGGACGGTGATCGAAATGCCCGAGGTGGGCCCCGAGGACTTCAGCGCGATCCTCGCACACGTGCGCGAATTCGTTCGAACGAAGGTCGTGCCGCGCGAACAGGAGATCATGGAGGCCGACGCCATCCCCGACGACCTGCGCAAGCAGGCCGCCGAGATGGGTCTGTTCGGCTATGCGATCCCGCAGCAGTGGGGCGGACTCGGCCTGGATCTGACCCAGGATGTCGAGCTGGCGATGGAATTCGGCTACACCTCGCTGTCGTTGCGCTCGATGTTCGGCACCAACAACGGCATCGCGGGCCAGGTGCTGGTGAACTTCGGCACCGACGAGCAGAAATCGCAGTGGCTCGAGCGCATCGCCTCCGGTGAGGTGGTGGCCTCCTTCGCGCTGACCGAGCCCGGCGCGGGCTCGAACCCGGCCGGTCTTCGCACCAAAGCCGTTCGCGACGGCGATGATTGGGTGATCGACGGCCAGAAGCGCTTCATCACCAACGCGCCGATCGCGGATCTGTTCATCGTCTTCGCCCGCACCCGCCCCGCCGACGAATCGGGGCCGGGTATCGCGGTCTTCCTGGTCCCCGCCGACACCCCCGGACTCGAGGTCGGCGTGAAGGACAAGAAGATGGGTCAGGAAGGCGCGTGGACCGCCGATGTGGTGTTCTCCGGTGTGCGCGTCCCCGCCTCCGCGCTGGTGGGCGGCTCGGAAGATGTCGGTTACAAGGCGGCGATGACCTCATTGGCGCGTGGCCGCGTCCACATCGCCGCGCTCGCCGTCGGTTCGGCGCAGCGTGCGCTCGACGAATCGGTCTCCTACGCCGCCTCCGCGACCCAGGGCGGCCACCCGATCGGCGAATTCCAGCTGGTGCAAGCCATGATCGCCGATCAGCAGACCGGCGTGATGGCCGGAAGGGCGTTGGTACGAGAGGCAGCCGCCCGCTACGTCAGCGGCGAGGACCGGCGCATCGGTCCCTCGGCAGCGAAGCTGTTCTGCACCGAAATGGTCGGCAAGGTGGCCGATCTGGCCGTTCAGGTTCACGGTGGCACCGGATATATGCGCGAGGTCCCGGTGGAGCGCATCTACCGCGATGTCCGGTTGCTGCGGCTGTACGAGGGCACCAGCGAAATTCAGCGCCTGATCATCGGCGGCGGGCTGATCCGCGAGGCAGGGAAGCGCAAATGACGGCAGCCCGACACGATTCACTCGGCGTGGCGACCGGATCGGCTGCGGTCGACACCGCAGCGACATGGTTGTTCGTGCCAGGTGACCGACCGGACCGGTTCGCCAAAGCGCAGGCGGCCGGCGCGGATCTGGTCGTGCTGGACCTCGAGGACGCGGTCGCGCCCGATCGAAAGGATGAGGCGCGTGACTACGTACACCAATGGCTCGCCGGCGGAAACCGGAGTGCGGTGCGCATCAACGCGGCCGGAACCCACTGGTACGCGGAGGATCTCGCCATGCTGGCACAACACCGTGCCATCGTGATGATCCCCAAGGCCGAGGAGCCCGACGCGCTGTTGAATGCCGCAGCGGGACTGGACTCCCCCCTCTTCATCGCGCTGATCGAAACCGCGCGCGGTGTGCTGAACGCGGCGGCGCTCGCCGATTCCCCCGAGGTCCGGCGCCTCGCCATCGGCACATTCGACCTGGCCGCCCAACTCGGTATCGACCCCAGCGATCGCGACGCACTGGCGGCCTCGCGCAGTGCGCTGGTACTCGCGTCGGCGGCGGCGGGTCTGCCCGGGCCGATCGACGGCGTCACCGGCAGTATCGATGAACCCGAATTACTGACCGCCGATGTCAACTACGCCCGCAGGCTCGGATTCACCGGCAAGCTGTGCATTCATCCTCGCCAGGTCGCCACGGCGGCCGCTGCGCTACGTCCCAGTTCGGACGAAATCCGCTGGGCCACTTCGGTGGTGGAGGCGGTCAGCGCCGATGGTGTCGCCGTTCTGAACGGTCAGATGGTCGACAAACCGGTCGTGGACCGCGCACACCGCATCCTGCTCCAGGCCGGCACCTCCCCGTCCTGACGTCCCGACGAAACGGAGTTCGACATGTCCCAACCCTTGCTGCACAACCGCACCGCCGTCATCACCGGCGCCGCCCAGGGCATCGGCTATGCCATCGCGGAGACGTTCATCGCCGAGGGCGCCCGGGTCGTGCTCGGCGACCTGGACGCCGACACGGTGAAGCAGGCCGCCGAACGCCTCGGCGGACCGGACAAGGCCATCGGTGTCCGCTGCGATGTCACCGAATCCGCCGATGTCGATGCCCTGCTGCAGGCCGCGCTGGACACCTACGACGGCCTCGACATCATGGTCAACAACGCCGGTATCACCCGTGACGCCACCATGCGCACCATGACCGAAGAGCAGTTCGACCAGGTCATCTCGGTACACCTCAAGGGCACCTGGAACGGCACCCGCAAGGCGGCCGCGATCATGCGCGAGCGCAAGCGCGGCGCGATCGTGAACCTCTCGTCGCTGTCGGGCAAGGTCGGACTGGTCGGGCAGACCAACTATTCCGCCGCCAAAGCCGGAATCGTCGGACTGTCCAAGGCGGCCGCGAAAGAGGTCGCCCACCACGGCATCCGGATCAACGCCATCCAGCCGGGCTTGATCCGTACCCCCATGACCGAGGCCATGCCGGAGAAGGTGTGGGAGCAGAAGATGGCCGAGATCCCGATGGGCCGCGCCGGTGAGGTCAGCGAGATCGCCTCGGTGGCACTGTTTCTGGCCTCCGATCTGTCGTCGTACATGACCGGCACCGTGCTCGAGGTCACCGGCGGAAGGTTCATGTAGTGGTGCAGTGGGAACCGCATACCGTCACCACCGAGGAGATCATCGAACCGGGTCCCGTCGCGACTCTGGCGTCGCTGTTCGACGACGGCCTGCCGGCCCCCGGCCCCGGTGACGAACTACCGCCGATGTGGCATTGGGTGGCTTTGCCGCGGTGGCCGGCCTCGTCGCTGATCGGCACCGACGGGCATCCCGTGCGCGGTAGTTTCCTGCCGCCCGTCGATCTGCCGCGGCGCATGTTCGCCGGCGGAGAGGTGGCCTGGCACAGCGAAATTCATGTCGGCGAGACCGTCCGGCGGGTGTCGCGAGTGGAGTCGGTGACCGAGAAGTCGGGGCGCTCCGGGAAACTCGTCGTCGTGGTCGTGTCGACGGGGCTGTATCGCGACGGCGGCGAACTGGCGCTCGAGGAGCGTCAGGACCTCATCTACCGCGAGGCCGGCACCGGCTCCACCGCCGAGGCGCCGGTCGCCGACGCCGCCGTTTTGACACCGGTCGGCAGCCCGCTGCACCGCAGCGCGGACACGGTGTGGGACTTCGCGACCGATCCGACCCTGCTCATGCGGTTCTCCGCGGCCACCGCCAATGCCCACCGCATCCACTACGACTGGCCCTACGCCACCCGCGTAGAGGGCTATCCGGGATTGGTCGTGCACGGGCCGCTGATCACCCTCGCGGCGGCCGAAGTTCGGCGCCTGACGGGTGCGCCCGGACGCCCGGCGCGCCTGCGCCACCGCAACCGCGCTCCCCTGTTCTGCGCACAGAACGCGCAGTTCCGGACCCAGCGCGACGAGAAGGCGCTCCGGGTCGAACTGTTCGGCCCCGGCGGCGAGACGGCCGGTCCGAACGCGACCGTCGAATTCGACCTCGGATAAGGAAACCCATGGTCCGCACATTCACCGACCTCGATCAGCTCCGTGCCGCGCTGGGCGAACAGCTGGGCCCGAGTGAGACCGTGGTCGTCGACCAAGCTCGTATCGACGCCTTCGCCGAGGCCACCGGGGATCACCAGTGGATCCACGTCGACCCGGCGCGCGCCGCGACGGGCCCGTTCGGCCGCACCATCGCACACGGATATCTGACCCTGTCGCTGCTGCCGCAGTTCGGACAGCAGTTGTTCGCACTCGAATTCGGCACGGCCCGAGTCAATTACGGCGTCGACAAGGTCCGCTTCCCGGCACCCGTGCCGGTGGATTCGGCGCTGCGGTGCACCGCGACGTTCACCGATCTGCGCGACATCGACGCCGGCGCCATCCTCACCACGCGCTATGTGGTGCAGGCCGTCGACGCGGCCAAACCGGCCTGCGTCGCGGATACCTTGGTGCTGTTGACCTGACAGGGACCGTGGCGGCCCACCCTGGCGGGACCGAGGGCCCCGTACGAGGCGAACTCGTGCGGGGCTCTCGTCGTATTCGAGGCTGCGGCGGCGCGAACAGGCGATACCTTGTCAAATCTTATATATTATGTATTAGAGCGCCGATTCTGTGCGCACACCCGACAGGGAGGCGAGGCGTGGCCGACAACGTGATCCGGATCCGAGGCAACGGCGGCAGGCAGCAGCTGCCCGACGAGGTGGCGTCCTATGTGCGCGAGTTGATCATGTCCGGACAGGTGCGTCCGGGGGAATTCCTGCGGATGGAACCGATCGCCGAAGCGGTGGGCGTCAGCAACACACCGGTGCGTGAGGGGCTGCTCTCGCTGCGCAGTGAGGGTTTCGTCGAGTTGGTGCCACGGCGCGGGTTCGTCGTGGCGCCGGTCACTCAGCAGGATGTGCACGACTTGTTCTGGGCGCAGGCACAATTCGCGGCAGAGCTGGCCGCCCGCGCCGCGACGACGATCACCGCCGAGCAGATCGGCGAACTCGAGGCGATCAATACCCGCCTCGACGAAGCGATCGCCGCGGACGATCGCGACGGCATCGCCGTGCACGGCCACGAATTTCATCGCCATATCAATCTGGCCGCGAACTCCCACCGTCTGACGCTGCTGCTGGGTTCGGTCGTCCGGCATCTGCCGAACCGCTTCTACGCCTCATTGGAGGGCAGATTGGCCGCCATCGGCAACGACCATCCGCAGATGATCGAGGCGCTGCGCGATCGCGACGCCGACCGGGTCCGCGAATTGACGGAAAACCACATCCTCGACGGCGCCAAGGGCGTGCTCGGGATGTTGGAGCGCGGCGGGCCCTGGACCGCCCCCGAAAGCACTTAGCCGGCGTATGCGCTGAAGTTGAGGACCGGACATGCGAAACCGGCTCCGGAGAGCGAACTCCCGGAGCCGGTGGCGTCGAACCCGTTGCGGTGGTTCGCTATACGCCGATCGCGTCGGCCAGTTCGATGACCGCCTCGGCGGTCTTCACATGCGCCAGATCGATGTGCACGCCTTCGAAATCGACGGCACCACTACCGGCGGCCTCCGCCGTCCGGAACGCCTCGATCATGCGGCGGGCCTGATCGACCGTCTCCTTCGACGGGGTGAACACCTCGTTGGAGATGGCGATGTGCGACGGGTGGATGCACACCATGCCGCGGTAGCCCATCCGACGCGAGTCCTCGGCGAAGCGCCGGAATCCGTCCAGATCCTTGAGGTCCTGCCAGACGCCGGTCACCGGGTGGGTCTGGCCGGCCGCACGCGCGGCGACCACGATACGGCTGCGCTGATACAGCGTTTCCAGGCCCTCGAGGGTGAATTCGAAGCCCAGTTCGCGGCCGACATCGGCATTCGGACCGGTCGCACCCAGCAGGCTCCACACCCGCGGGCAGGCCGCCGCGATCTCCTCACAGTGCGCGACCGATACCGCGGTCTCGAAGCTGATGATCAGACCGACCGAACCGGGCTCGAGTCCCTCCCGCTCCTCGATATGCGCGACCACCGCGTCGATGCGGCGCACCTCTTCGGCGTTGTAGACCTTCGGCAGGAACAGCCCGGCCACACCCGGCACGATCACGGCCTCGGCGTCGGCGCCGAAATGCCCGCTGTCGTAGCTGTTGGGACGCACCCACACATCGGGGCGCACATTCTGCTCTCGCAGACGGCCCAGAGTCTCACGCACGGTGACGCGGGCGGCGGCCTTGTCGGCCGCCGGGACCGAATCCTCCAGATCGAGGATCAGCGCGTCGGTTCCGGCGGCGACCGCCTTCTCCGCCCAGGTCGGTTTGTGCCCGGGCACGAACAGCATCGAGCGATACGGCTTCACAGTTCTTCTCCTTGTTCGGGTTTGCTCAAAACCGGGGGCTGCGGCGCTCGAGATGGGAGGCCAGGCCCTCGCGCACCTCCGGGCCGCCGAAGCCGTAGAACTCGAGTGCCAGGGAAGCATCGAAGATGGATCCGGCGACCTGGCGATACCAGTTGTTCAGCGACTGCTTGGTCCAGCGGATCGCGGTCGGCGCGCCGGCGGCCAGTTCACGGGCCACCTCCCGCGCGGTCGGCAGCAGCTCGTCGTCGGCGTCGACACACAGCGAGACCAGACCGATGCGCTCGGCCTCCTCGCCGGACAGCGGGCGGCAGGTCATCAGGTAGTACTTGGCCTTGGCCATCCCGCACAGCAGCGGCCAGCAGATCGCGGCGTGGTCGCCCGCGGCGACGCCCAGACGGGTGTGGCCGTCGATGATCTTCGCGGTCTTGGTGGTCACCGAGACATCGGCGAGTACCGCGGCGACGAGTCCGGCGCCGACCGCGGGACCGTGAATCGCGGAGACGATGGGTTTGGTGCAGTCGAGAACGTTGTAGACCAGATCGCGCGCCTCGCGCATCACCCGGGTGCGGACCTCGTAGTCGTCACGCATCCGCTCGACCATCGAAAAGGCGCCGCCCGCCGAGAGGCCCTTGCCCTCACCCCGGATCACCACGGCCCTGACCTCGGGATCGGCGTCGAATTCGCGCCAGACCTCCGCCAGATCGGCGTGAGCGCCCTCGCTCACCGCGTTCAGGTTGGGGGCGTCGAACACCAGCTCGGCGACTCCGGCATCGTCGGGCCCGTCCACCCGCAGGTGTTCGAAGCGCGCGTAGCGACTCATGTTCATCCTTCCGTGACGACCGGGGATACCCAATCCAATAAAAACATTATATATTAAGTACTGCAAGCCTATCGCGTCGCCGATCCGGGTACCGCTGCCCGAACCGGTGAACGCCCGCTGTCGCGTGACACGACCGATTCGCCCCCGGAACACCTTCACCCGGGACTGGTCGGCACATCACCGCTGCGCCGCAACGGTTTTCGAGCAGGAAGGGAGCTACGCGGATGGATCGAGCGTTCTTCCAGGTGAAATATGCGGATACCGAGGAATTACATCCCGAACCGTGCGCGGCCAGCGGATGGGGAACCGAGCACATGCGTGGTCTGGCCGTCAGCGGCGCGCTGGCGCGGGAAGCCGAACGGACGATCGACACCATCGGACGTCATGATCTGCAGCCGGCGCGGTGGACCGTGGACCTGTTCCGGGCCGCGAAGATGAGGCCCTCGGTGACCTCGGCGACCGTCGTGCGCGACGGACCACGACTGTGCCTGATCGATGCGGTGCTGAACCAAGACGGGCAGCCGGTCGCGCGGGCGAGCGCGCTGTATCTACGACCGAGTGCGACACCGGACGGGACCGTCTGGTCGGGCGGCGCCTCCCCCACCCCACCCGAGGCTCGCACACCGCCGCCGGACCGGGAGCGACTGTATCTCGACCCCGGCCGCGGCTGGGGTGAATGGACCGAGGGCTTCCAGCACAGCGAACGTAAACAGATCTGGCACTTCCCGATTCCCGTCGTGGAGGGCGAAACCGTGACACCGTTCCAGCTGGCCGCCTCGGTCGCCGATGTGACGAATTTGATCGCCAACCTCGGCAGTGCGGGCCTGGAATACATCAACCCGGACGTCACGCTGGCCATGGCTCGGCTTCCGGAGTCCACCGGGCTGGGCCTGGCCCTCACCGAGCGGGTGGAGCAGCTGGGCCTGGCGGTCGGCACCGCGGTCGTCTTCGATCGGCGCGGCGTCCTCGGCACCGTCACCGCTTCCGCCCTGGCCAATGCCCGCCGCACCGTCGGGCGCTACGCACTGCGCCGACTCTGAAGGATCACCGTTGGCCCGCGAGAAACCCCTCGACCTCCCACCGCCGCATACCGAGGCCTGGGATTGGCAACTACACGCCGCCTGCCGCACCGCCGACGTGAACATCTTCTATACCGACGACGCACCCGAGCCCGCCAAGCGCGTGTGTGCTCGCTGCCCGGTACTGACCAGCTGCCGCGATCACGCCATCACCTCCCATGAGCCCCACGGTGTTTGGGGTGGTCTGACGCCAGGCGAACGGATGGAGTACCGCTGGGCTCATCGCCGGAATCTCTCGAATCGGCGCACGGCATAGTTCCCGGCCGCTCGACGTGGATTGGCCACGCAGTCCGCAACCATGACGATCTCTACATCACGCCGTCGCCGGGACATCCCAGAACTCCAACTCGAATCGAAGACCCTGCCGGAAAAGGCGTTCCGCGCGGGCGGGGTCGACGGCGACCTCGTCGAGCATCCGAGCACAGCGGCGAGTCGACGCCGCGAATTCCGGATCGGCGTAGGTCTGGATCCATCGCCGATAACGCGGCTCGTCCGGCATGGTCCGTGCCAGGATCGCACCGAGCGTGGAGTAGCCCCACATGCACGGGTACAGCGCCGCCAGACCGTCGGCGTAGGACGCCGCCGAATCCAGCAGGAAGGCCGAATACTCCGCGCACGTCTCGCCTTTCGTCGCACCGTCGAGATCGGCCCCGAAGTCGGCCGCCAGCGATCGATGCAACGACAACTCGTCGTGATAGGTCGCATGTGCCAGATCCACGAGATCGCCGAGATGGGATGCCGGCGCCTGCCAGGCGAGTCGCGCGAAAACCCGGACGTAGTCGAGCAGGAACAGATAGTCCTGCTCGAGCCAGGCCCGGAAGACCTGCTCCGGAAGATCACCCCGGGCGATACCGGCCACGGTGGGGTGCGCGAGCTGTTGCCGGATCTGGGGAAGTCCGATTTCTTCGAGATGCGTCGAAAGACTCATCCGTCGAGTCAATCAGCCGGCAGCGTCGGGGCCGACCCCGAGAGCCCCCGACCGGATTTCTCGTCGGCTCGGCTGACGGATCGGTCACGCTAGGCGGTGGACTTCTCTTCCTCGGCCCACAAGCCCTGTGCCTCCAACATCGACACCAACTCGTCCGCGCCTTCCATGATGTGATCGCGCATCAAGGTGCTGACGGCCTTCCCGCGGCGTTTCTGCAGCGCTTCCAGAATCGCCGGATGCTGCTTCATCGTGTCGGCGCTGTGGCCTTCGATGTCGTTGTAGAAGCGGTTGGGCAGTTGGCGCACGATCGAGCGCAGCAGCATCGCCAGGCGGCGGGAGTCGGCGGCCAGGTTGATCGTGCGGTGGAATTCGTGTCCTAGCTGGACCACCAGCTCCGGATTGTCACCACTCGCTACCGCCTCGGCGTGGCGAGCGTTGACATCGGCGAGATGATCGAGCTGGCTCGGGGTGATCAATTTCGCTGCGCGCCCCGCCAATTCGGCGGCCAACGCCGCCTGCGCCCAGAAAATGTCGCGCACGTCCTGACGGCTGAATGCCGAGACCATGAAGCCCCGCCGCGGGACGAGTTCGACGAATCCCTCTCCGCTGAGGAGCAGCAATCCCTCGCGCACGGGAGTATTGCTCACGCCGACCGCTTCCGCGATCGGTTCGGTGCGCAGAAAATCCCCCGGCCGAACCCGTCCCGAGATAATCAGCTCACGAACATAACTGGCGACGTCCTCCGACAGCTGCTGACGCTGGGAATTCGAGCTGCGCGGCAAACTCCGCGACGTCGGTTCCATGAACCCGGTCCTTTCCGGTCGGCACTTTCATGCATTATGCCTCATACTTTCCGGACGGACAGATCCCCTCGGTCAGCGGGAGCCGCCGAATTCCTTGCGGATGGCCTCGGTATCGGCCCCCAGTTCCGGTACACTCCCCGACCGCGCCGCCCAGCCCCGCGCGAGTGCGGGTGGCAACAGCGCGGGCAGCGGACCGGCCGGGGAGTCGACCTCGCGCCAGCGGTCCCGCTCGGCCAGCTGCGGATGTTCGGCCAGTTCCCGCACACCGTTGAGCCGGGCATTCCCGATACCGGCCGCATCGGCCAGTCGCTGAATATCGGCCAGGTCCCGCTGGGCGCACCAGGCACCGACGATCTCGTCCAATTCCTCGCGATGAGCGACCCGATCGTGGTTGTGCCGGTATCGCGGCTCCTCCGCCAGATCGGGCCGATCGAGCAGATCCGTTGTGAGACGGCGCCATTCGCGATCGCTCGTGGTACCGAGCACGGCGGTGTGCCCGTCGGCGGTCGGGTAGGCGCCGTACGGGGCGATCATCGGCGAACCCATTCCGACCGGTTCGGGTTCGGTCCCGGCATGAATCACCTGGTTCAGCGCGAAACCCATCATCTCGGCGACCACATCGAGCATGGCGACAGGGATCAGCGCGCCCCGGCCGGTGCGCTCGCGGTCGTACAGTGCGGCGAGTACGGCGGAGTAGGCGTAGAGCGCGGTCCCCACATCGGCGACGGGAATCCCGGGTTTGGCGGGTGCACCGGGTGTTCCGGTAATCGAGCACGAACCGCCTTCGGCCTGGATCAGCAGGTCGTAGGCGCGTTTGTGGTCCAACGGCCCGCCACGGCCGTAGCCGGAGATGTCGACGACGATCAGCCGCGGATAGCGTTCGAGCAATTGCTCGGGCTCGAATCCGAGACGCCCCAGCGCACCCGGACCGAGATTGGATACCAGCACATCGGCCTGTTCGAGGAGACCGGCGAACACCTCGAGATCGTCCGCCGCGGTCAGGTCGAGCGCCGCGGATTCCTTACCGTGGTTGAGCCACACGAAGTGGGCGGCCATCCCTTTGACGATCCGGTCGTAGTGCCGCGTCGAATCGCCGAAGCCGGGCTGCTCGACCTTGATCACCCGGGCGCCGAGATCGGCGAGGTGCCGAGTGCACAGGGGCGCCGAGATGGCCTGCTCCACACCGACAACGGTAATTCCGGACAGTGGGGCGGTCACCGCTTCTCCTCCGATACTGCTTGTGCGGCAGCGTATTCGCTATCCTGTGAGGCCCCGGTCCACGCGGCGATCAGCTCGGCCACCTCGAGATGCTCGGTTCGCGGCACCGAGGGGGCGCGGGGCGGGGTGCGGCTCAGCCGCGGGGCGGGAGCCGGTTGCAGGACGCCGTGCACGCGGTGGAACAGTTCGCGCTCGGCATTGTGCGGATCATCGGCGGCCTCGTCGAAGTTCAGCACGGGGGTGACACACGCGTCGGTGCCCTCGTAGATTCCGGCCCATTCCGCACGAGTCCGGGTCGCGATGGTGGCGGCGATCAGCTCACGCAGCCGCGGCCAGTGGCCACGATCGTCCTGAGCGGGCCACTGTGTGGTGTCGACGCCCAGCCGGGACAGGAATTCGGCATAGAAGTCGGGCTCGAGCGCGCCGACCGCGATGTAGTTGCCGTCGGCGCACTCGTAGGTGTCGTAGAACGGCGCGCCGGAGTCCAGGTAATTGGTGCCGGGCTCATCGGAATAGAGCCCCGCAGCGCGCAGCCCCTGCAATTTTGCGGTCAGCAGCGCCACCCCGTCGATCATGGCGGCGTCGACGACTTGCCCACGCCCGGACTTCCACGCCTCGAGCAGCGCGCAGACGATGCCGAAGGCGCCGATCGCCGCTCCACCGGCGTAGTCGCCGAGCAGGTTGATCGGCGGCCGCGGCGCCTCACCCGCCCGCGCCATCGCATGCAGTGCGCCGGTTTGCGCGACGTAGTTGATGTCGTGTCCGGCTTCGGTGGCGAGCGGGCCGTTCTGGCCGTATCCGGTCAGCCGGGTGTAGACGATCTCCGGGTTGCGCGCACACACGACGGCCGGGCCCAGACCGAGCCTTTCGGCCACCCCTGGCCGATATCCCTCTATGAAGACATCCGCTCCCGCGACCAGTCGCAACACGTTCTCGACACCGTCAGAATCCTTGAGGTCCACCGCGATCGCCTCACCACCGCGATTGACGACGTCGAATTCCGCTCCCAGACCGTCCGTTTGGCTCAGTGCCCGCGCGGACCGATGCGACGGGCGCACCACCCGTACCACCTGGGCGCCCATATCCGCCAGCAACATACTGACGAAGGGCACCGGCCCCATGCCGGCCAGGACCAGCACCCGAACTCCGGTCAGCGGTCCGCTCATCACCACACACTCCTGTTTCGTTGGAAGACGACGCCGGCCGCGACCTGTGACTGACGGCGGCCGGCGTCGTGCCCGAGATCCCCTGCAGGGGTGATCAGTAGGACCTCGGGAGTCCTAGCACCTGCTGCGAGATGTAGTTGCGCACCATCTCCTGGGAGAAGGGCGCGTTGCGCAGCAGGCGAACCTCACGCCACAGCCGTTCGACGTGGTATTCCTTCGAGTAGGCGTACCCACCGAAGGTCGACAGCGCGCGGTCGCACGCCTCGAAACCCGCTTCGGCGCCCAGGTACTTCGCGGCCGCGGCTTCCTTACCGCACGGTTTGTGCGCCTCGAACAGTTCGGCGGCGTGCATGCAGACGCGTTCGGCGGCTTCGAGCCTGATCCAGGAATCGGCCAGCGGGTGCGCGACCGCCTGGTTCTTGCCGATGGGCCGGTCGAACACCACGCGGTCCTTGGCGTACTGGGTCGCGAGCTCCAGACCGGCGCGGCCCAGGCCCACACCTTCCAGGCCGACCACGATGCGCTCCGGATTCAGACCGTCGATCAGATATTTGAAACCCTGACCGACTTCGCCGATCACCTCGTCGTCGCGGACCTCGAGGTTGTCGATGAACAGCTCGTTGGAGTCGATCGCCGAGCGGCCCAGCTTCTCGATCTCGCGCACGGTGATCTTGCTGCGATCCAGATCGGTGAAGAACAGGGTGATGCCGTCGAGCGGCTTGGCCTCGTCACGGGGCGAGGTGCGCGCCACGATGAGGATCTTGTGCGCGTTCTGGGCGTTGGTGATGAACACCTTCTGCCCGTTGATCACCCAGCCGCCCTCGGTCTTGGTGGCCTTGGTACGAATCCGCGAAGTGTCCACGCCCGCAGTGGGTTCGGTGACGGCGAAGGCCATCAGGATTTCACCGGAGGCCAGCTTCGGCAGCCATTCGCGCTTCATCTCCTCCGAGCCGTACCGCAGGATCGGCGCCGGCGGGAAGACGTAGAAGTGAATGGCCGAACCACCGCTCATGCCCGCGCCGGAGGCGGCGACCTCCTGCAGCATGATGCCGGCCTCGGTCAGGCCCAGCCCCAGGCCGCCGTACTCCTCGGGAATCATCACGCCGAGCCACCCGGCGGCGGCGAAGGCCTTGACGAATTCCCAGGGGTATTCGCCCTTCTTGTCCTTCTCACGCCAGTAGTCGTAGCCGAATTTGCGCGCTAGTTCGCGGGTGTTCTGGCGAACCAGTTCCAAATCATCTGCGTCGGTGAGTGTCACTGTTGGTCTCCTGATCGGGTCGGGATGCCGTCGATAGGCGTGGCGGGATCCAGGGACGACAGATCCCCTTGCACGAGGCCGAGATAGCGCGAGCGGATGGCGCGGCGCATGATCTTGCCGTTCTTGGTTTTCGGAAGTGCCTGCACCACATGCAAACTCGGGGCGAACGAGCGGCCGATGTTGTGGACGGCGGTGGTCTTCAGGTCTTCGTGATCGGTATCGGCGCCGGTCACCACGAAGGCGACGACCCGCTGGCCTCGCTGCGGATCGGGCTCACCGATGACCGCGGCCTCGACGATGCGGCGATCCTTCAGCAGCGCCGCCTCGATCTCGGCGGGACCGACGCGACGGCCGGAGACTTTGATGGTGTCGTCGGAGCGGCCGTGGATACGCCAGATTCCGTCCTCGTCGACGGCAGCCAGGTCGCCGTGCACCCACACGTCTTCCCAACGGCTCCAATAGGTGTCGAGATACCGTTCGCGGTCCTGCCAGAACGCGTGCGTCATACCGGGGAAGGTGTTGAGCACCGCGAGCTCGCCGACCTCGCCGATCACCGGCTTTCCGTCACCGTCCAGGACGGCCATATCCGCACCGATCAGCGGCGCGTTGAAGGAGGCGGGGTCGATCGGCAGGAACGGGTAGGCGACCAGGAGTCCGCCACCCACCTCGGTGCCGCCACTGAAGTTGACGATCGGCCGCTTCGAGCCGCCGACGGTCTCGAACAGCCAGCGCCAGGTCGGCTCGTCCCATGCCTCGCCCGTCGATACGAAAGTTCGTAACGTGTCCAGACCGGTAGGGGCGCCGTCGGTTCGGGCCATGACCAGCCGCATCGCAGTCGGCGCCACACCCTGTACGGTGACGCCGTTGCGGTCGATGATCTCCCACATCCTCGTGGGTGTGGGGTGATCGGGCACGCCTTCGGTGAAGACGACGGTGGCGCCGAGTTGCAGACCGCCCGCGACCAGCATCGGCCCGACGAGCCAGCCCATATCCGAGATCCAGGCGATGACGTCGTCGTCGTGCACGTCGAAGCTGTAGCCGAAGTCGACGGCGGTTTTCACCGCGAACCCGGCGTGCGAGTGCACGATGCCCTTGGGGCGTCCGGTGGTTCCGGAGGTGTAGACGATAGTCAGCGGGTCGTTCGATTCGACCTGCACCGTGTGCACCGGTTCCGGATCGGCCGGCAGTTCGTCCCAGTAGATGTCCCGGCCGTCGCGCATCTCGACCTCGTTGTCGAGATGACGGACCACCACGCTGTGGCGGACGGACGGGGCCGACTGCAGCGCTTCGTCGGCAGTTTCTTTGAGCGGCACCATTTTTCCGCGGCGCGTCGTCGCGTCGGCGGTGATCAGCAGGACCGCTTCGGAGTCCTGGAGCCGTGCGGCGAGGGCCTCCGGGCCGTAACCGGTGAAGGCCGGCACCGAGATCGCGCCGATCATCGCGCAGGACAGGAACGCGACGATGGTTTCGGGAACGACGGGCGCGAACAGCACCACCCGATCGCCCTGCGAAACACCCAGCGCGGCAAGGTGTGCCGCGAACCGCCGCACCTGCGCGTCGAGTTCGGCATAGGTCAGCGTGCGGCGGGTGCCGTTGTCACCCTCGTAGACCACCGCGGTCTTGTCCGCGAACGGTCCGGTGGCGTGCCGGTGTGCGCACAGGGTGGCGAGGTTGAGTCGCCCGCCCGGGAACCAGCGCGGAAAAGGGGTGCCGGCGCTGTCGTCGAGGACCCGCTCGAACGGTTCGGCGAATTCGATACCGAGATCGTCGATCGCCGCCCGCCAGAACCATTCCGGATCGTCGATCGACGCGCGGTGCAGCGCTGCGAGGCTGCCGTACCCCCACGTCGTCATCGCCGTCAACAGGCGGCTGCGCGCACGCACGTCGTCGGTCGGCATCCATACCGACGGTCGGTTCGAATCGGCGGGACCTGGTCCTCGCATCGGGCACATCCTTTCTGAGCGCGACTGGATCGTTCGGTTCAGGACGCGGTCGCGGGCTCCGGCACGGCGGAACGCTTGAGCATCAGGCCGGCGCGCAGGCAGTCGCAGACCACCTCGTCGCGCTGGTTGATGCCCTGGTGCCGGAAGTTCACGATGCCGGAGTCGTTGCGGCTCTTGGATTCCCGCTTGCTCACGATCTCGGTCCGCACCCGGATGGTGTCGCCGTGGAAGACCGGCGCCGGGAACTTCACCTCCTGGAAACCGAGGTTGCCCAGCGTGGTGCCCAGGGTGGTGTCGGGAACCGTGATGCCCGAGACCAGGCCGAGGATGAACAGGCTGTTGACCAGGCGCTGGCCGTGGATGGAGTTCTTGGAGTATTCGGCGTCCAGGTGCAGCGGGGCGACGTTGAGGGTCAGCGTGCTGAACAGGACGTTGTCGGTCTCGGTCACCGTGCGCCGCGTCGCGTGCTCGATGACGGTTCCGGGTTCGAACTCCTCGAAGTAGAGGCCGGGCATGTCGAGTCCTTTCGATTCGATGTAGGTGCTCCCCCGGTTTCCCGCGGTCGAACTCAGCTTACAACATTATATATTATATTGGAACAACAGTTCCGGAGGACCTTTCCGAAACCCTTCTCGGCATCAGTCCTCGGCGTAGAGCACCTTGGCCTCGACCAGTTCCGCGATCCGCTCGGGCGAATACACTTCCGCTGCGATATCGCGGCTGTGCGCACCGACCCGGGGCGCGGTGCCCGGCCGATCCGGGCGCTCGCCGTCGAACTTCCACGGTGGGCGCATCAGCGCCAGCCCGTCGGACTGCTCCTCCACCAGTTCCAGCCACTTGACCTGCTCGTGTTCGAGATAGCCTGTCATCGAGAGCACGGGCGCGAAGGGCACATCGGCGGCGGTCAGGACCCGCTCCCAATGCTCGACGGGTTTGCGCGCGAATTCCGCGGCGACGATCGGCGCCAGCTCGAAGTAGTTGGCCTCGCGCGGCCGGTATTCGGCGAAGCGCGGATCCTCGGCGAGATCCAGCCGATCCATGGCCGTGCACAGTGCGCGCCAGAACTTCTGCGACGAGGACAGATGTATCGCCAGGAATTCTCCGGAGGCGGTCTCGACGCAGAAGTTCTGCGCCTGTGGATGGCGGCTCTGCCGGCTCGGATCGGCGCCCAATTCGAAGGACTGGGTGATGCCGTCGATGGTCAGGCAGCTGACCGCCTCCATGATCGAGGTCTCCACATGCTGCGGCGCACCCGTCTTCAACCGGCCCACCAGGGCGGCCAGCACGCCGGTAGCCGTGCTCAGGCCGGTGACCAGGTCGGCGCTCAGCCCGCCGGCCAGCTGCGGATGCCCGGCATCGCCGAACAGGGAGTACAGGCCACCGAAGGCATGTCCGATCGTGTCGTAGGCCGGACGGTTGGCCAAGGGGCCGCCACCGCCGAAGCCGGTGACCGAGCCGTAGACGATATCGGGTCGCAACGCCCGGCAGTCCTCTGGACCGAGTCCCATCGCCGCCAGCTTGCCGGGGCGCAGATTCTCGAGGATCACGTCGAAACGCGGCACCAGCGCCTTGACCAGGGCGACTCCCTCGGGCTTCTTCAAATCGACGGACACGCTGCGCTTACCGGTGTTGTACTGCCGGAAGTAGGGGCTGCCATCGTTCTGCAAGCGCCGGAAGTCCTCGCCGACCACGGGCTTTTCGACCTTCACCACCTCCGCTCCCAGCGCGCACAGGATGGATGTGGCGAACGGCAGGGAAATGTAACCCCCGACCTCCAGGATCCGGATCCCGTCGAGCGGCTTGTGCTGCATGTCATGCCTCCAGACTATGTTCGCTTTAATATAATATATTGTTTCGAGACTCGGTAGAGGTTCCCTTGAACTCGCGACGTCTCCCCCGGTGAGCGGCGACGGTCGGGTTCACCGCGACGATCCGATGCCCGCACCTCTAGTAGCCGAGTCAGCATCATATACTTTGTATTATCCGGATCACATGGGCCATCTGTCCTGCCCCACATCACCTCGCGCGATCCAGGTCCGCACCACGCCGCTTCTGCGGCGCTCGCGCGCAGTACAAGGAGTCAGTAATGAGCCGACAGGCAGCTGTCCGGCAGGCGCCGTACGACAAGTTGTTCATCGACGGCGCCTGGGTCGCGCCCGCGTCGGAGCGGATCATCGACGTGATCTCCCCCGCCACCGAGGAGATCATCGCGCGGGTCCCCGAGGGCGTGGAGGCCGATATCGACGCCGCGGTCGGTGCCGCGCGCCGCGCCTTCGACTCCGGCCCCTGGGGGCGGAGCGATCTCGCCGAGCGCATGGCGGTGCTGAGCAAACTCAGCGCGCAGTTCGCCGACCGGGCCGAGGAGATCGCTCAATTGGTTGGTCGCGATGATCGAATCCATGCCCGTCGGTGATCCCTTCGATCCGGCCACCGAAATCGGCCCGATGGTCAGCGCGACCCATCGCGCCCGGGTGGAGGGATATAGCAACGGCGCCAAGGCATCCGGAGCGAACCTCGTCATCGGCGGCGGCCGCCCCACCGGTCTGGACCGCGGGTGGCATGTCGAGCCGACGGTCTTCGCCGATGTCGATCCGGCGGCGAAGATCGCGCAGGACGAGGTCTTCGGCCCGGTGCTGACCGTGCACACCTACGACACCGAGGCCGAGGCGATCGCTATCGCCAACAACTCCGAATACGGGCTCAACGGCTCGGTCTTCGCCGCCGACCCCGAACACGCGCTGGCGGTGGCGCGTCGGATCCGCACCGGCACAGTCGAAGTCAACGGCAGCGGTGTCGGCTTCCACGCCCCGATCGGCGGATTCAAGAACAGCGGGATCGGCCGCGAGGCTGGGCCGGAGGGCTTCGACGCCTACGTCGAGATCAAGTCCTACGGCCTGCCGCGGCCGCTGCTGGACACCCTGGCCTGACCCGAAAGGTTGATCGATGCAGAACATTCCCGCACTGGAGCAGGCGGTGGCCCGCCTGGTCACCGACCTCGAATTCGACACCATCCCCGCCGACGCCCTCGCCGGTGCGCGGCAGTTGATGCAGGATCAGCTCGCCCTGCAGGTGGGCAGCGCGTCCCTGCCGTGGAGCAAGGCGGTGCTGGAGCTGACCCGCGCCTCGCACGCACCGGGCGCCGCGCACGTCACTGCCACCGGCGACGCGATGAGCGCCGCGGACGCCGCCTTCGTCAACGCCACGTTCGGGCACGGATTCGAATACGACGACGCGCATCGCGCCAGTTCCAGCCATCCGGGCAGCTGCGTAGTGTCGGCGGCGCTCGCGATAGGCGAGGAATTGGGGGCCTCGATGCGCGAGGTGATCACCGGCATCGTCGCCGGCTACGAGGTCTACACCCGCATCGGCGTCCTGGCGGCACCGCAACTGCTCGAGCGCGGTTTCCATCCGCACTGCCTGCTCTCGAACTTCGGGGCCGCCGCGGTCGTGGCGAAGATGCGCGGATTCGACGCCGAACGCACCCTGCACGCGCTGTCGATCGCGTTCAGCCACTGCTCGGGCACCACCGAATACACCTCGACCGGCGGTTCGGTGAAGCGCCTGCACTCCGGGATCGGCACCCGCAACGGGATCCGCGCCGCGGAGATGGCGGCGGCGGGCATCACGGGACCGACCACGTTCCTGAGTGGCGGTAAGGGCTTCTACCGAGCCTTCGTCGGACGCGATGTCGCCGACGGTGCGGAATCGGCCTTCGCCGCGGACGCTCCGTTCGAGATCACCAAGGTGTGGATCAAGCCCTACTGCTGCTGCGGCATCAACCACGCCTACATCGACGGCGCCCGGCAGTTGGCGGACCGGGCCGGTGAGATCGAGAGCATCCGGCTCGGCATCCAGACCGGCGGCAACGTCATCGTCGGCAACAAGAACGCGAATGCCTATGCGCCACAGACGATCGAACACCTGCAGTACAGCCTGCCGTTCCAGTTCGCGATGTCGGTCCTCGGCCGCGGCAACGGCTTCCGCGCCCACCACGACTATATGTCCGGGCAGTTGGACCTGAGCGAGGGCAGTGACGTGGCGGCCCTGGCCCGCCGAGTGAAGATCGAGGTGAAACCCGAACTCGACACCGCCTATCCGGGTAAATGGATCGCCGACATCACCGTCGGATACGCCGACGGGTCCAGCGACAAGATCTTCGTCGACAGCCCCCTGGGCACCGCCGAGAACCCTATGTCCCAGGCGGATCTGGACGCGAAGTTCCGCGATCTCACGGTCGCCGACCTGGGCGCCGGACGCAGCGCTCAGCTGCTGCGGGCGATCACCGCGGGTGATCTGGACCAGCCGGCCGCGGAATTCGCTGCGCTGCTGCGGATCTAGGTCGGCGAGGGCTGAATTTTCCGTGCAAACCTCGACGAGAATGCGCGAAAATCGCGAGAATCGGCGAGGTTTTGCACGGTTGGTTCACCCCCTCGGGCGCCGATGCCCTTGTTCGCTGCGCCTGCGAAGCGAAGTATCGTGATCAGCCCGCCTTGAGCCGCTGGTGGCGCCGCCTGCTGCCGAGACGACGCCACGACGGTCACCGCATCGACGGGCCATCGGTTCGGCAACGCAAGGAATGTCGGCGGCCGAGGAGGAGCGATGACGCGGGCGACACCCACCCGGCGCGAAGTCTCGCCGCTGGAACTGTTCTTCGACCTCGTGTTCGTGCTGGCGATCGGCCAGCTCACCCACCATCTGACCGCACATTTGAGTTGGCGCAGTGCCGCGGAGACGCTGGTGATGCTGGTCGCGGTGTGCGGGGTGTGGGCCTTCACCAGTTTCGAGGTGACGCTGCTCGATATCGAGCGGCGCGCCACCCGGACGATCACCCTTGCCGTGATGGGCCTGGCGTTGTTCATGAATGCCGGGATCGCCCACGCCTTCGACGACGGGCCGTGGCTTTTCGTCGTGCCCATGCTGGTGGCACTGGGCGGGCCGGCCGCCTGTGCCGCGATGGCGGCACCGACACCCCCGCTGCGTACCCATTTCCGCCATGTGCTGATCTGGTTCGCGGTCTCGGCGCCGTTCTGGATCGCCGGCGCCGCGCTCGGACCCGATATCCGGCTCTACTGCTGGGCGGCGGGTGCCGCGATCGACCTGGTCGGCACCTGGACGGCGCATCCGGTGCGGGGCCGAGCCGTGCCTACCGCACATCTGCCCTTCGACGCCGAGCACATGCTGGAACGGATGCGGCTGTTCCTCATCATTCTGCTGGGCGAGACGGTTCTGACGCTGGGCCGGGTGATCTCCGATCATCGTGGCGAACCCGTGGTGCTCGTGCTGGCGCTGGGCTGTGCCACCGCGCTCGTCTGCCTGTGGGCGGTGTATTTCGGCCGCTCCGAAGAACTCGTGGTCAGCCATGCCGCCGAAATCGAGAACCCGATCCGCGCGGTGCATGTGGGCATCAACACCATCTACGGCGTGGTCGCCGGGCTGGTGGTGTTCGCCGCGGGCAGTGAACTCCTGCTGGCACAGCCGGTCAGCGAATCGGCGGGCACGGCCGGTGTGCTCGTACTGGCCGGGCCGATGCTCTATCTCCTGGCCCAGGCCATCTTCTTCCGGTGGGAGATGGGCAGCGGATGGCGGACCCGCCTGGCCGGGGCAGGCGCGCTGGCGGTCTGGGCGGCGCTCGCGTACTGGCTGCCGCCGTGGACGGTGATTTTCGTGCTGGTCGGCGTTCTGCTCACGCTGGCGGTCGTCATTTCGCGGACCACCACGCCGTCGGCCGCAGGCGCGGACTCCGGCGCCGAATCACATGATTCGGGTCACAACACCGAACTTTAGATATAATATATTTCACCGGCTCCACAGCCGCCGAAAGGCGCGGGTAGGCTGAGTCGCGAGGAGGATACGGTGCCCGAGAAACTGCACACCGACCCCCGGCTGAGTTTCCACACCGGCGATGTCGACGCCGCCATCGAGCAGGTCACCAGGAGGTTCGCCCGGCACGAGGTACAGCTGGCGGACGTGCGTGAGCTCGATTTCCAGCTCGATCTCGCACCCGCGCCCCGGCTGACCGTGGCACGCATGAGCTACGGCACGGAGGCGATCATCCACGGTCCGCCGATGCAGTTGTGCTATCACGTGAATCTCCCGGTCACCGGTGAGAGCGTCGTCGCCCAGAACGGCGTGCGCCGCACCATCGCGGGCGGGCAGGCCGGGGCGGTGTTCGTGCCGCGCTATCCGGTGATGGTCGCGTGGAGTGCGGGGTCGTGGCAGTACCACGTCAAGATTCCCAAGGAACTGCTCGAGGCGCACGCGTCCAAGCTCGCCGGTGTGCCGGTCGACGACGGAATCCGTTTCGACGTCGATTTCGATCTGGGCAGCGGGCTCGGCTCGGCGCTCATCGCGACCACCGGCTTCCTCTACGCCGAACTGAACCGGCCGGGCGGGCTCGCCACCGTGCCCAGCGCCTGCCAGGAACTGGAATCGGCGCTCATGACCCAGCTGCTGATGGCGGTGCCCAGTCAGCTGACTCCTCTGCTGCACAGCAAGCCGGCACATACCCGGCGGTCCAAGATTCGCGAACTGATGGACTACATCGAGGACCAGCCCGACGCGGAGATCACCACCGCCGATCTGGCGGCCCGCGCCGGTATCGGCCCGCGTGCCCTGCAGGCCGGCTTCCAGGACGTGGTGGGCATGTCACCGACCGCCTATCTGCGCGGTGTACGCCTGGACCGGGTGCACCTGGAACTGACCTCCGGCACCGCGACATCCATCACCGAGGTCGCCGCCAGATGGGGCTTCTACCATCTCGGGCGCTTCTCTCAGCAGTACCGTGAACGTTTCGCGGTCACACCGTCGGAGACGCTCGCCCGCCTGCGACGCTGAGCCGGATTTCGCAGCTGCGCATTGCCTCCCCGGCTGCAGGCCGGGCTGCCAGCACGAGGGCATTGTCCCGGCAGCGATGCTCGCGTCGGCGTCAGCACGGCGAATGCCGCGCGCTGACACCGGCACTCGCCTGGCGCCGGCGCCAGGCAGGTCGGCGATCGGCACTCACGGCAGTCGGAGCCCGAAGCCTGCCGGGCAAACGCTCCCGCAGCTCGACGGTCCGTCCGACGAGCTACGACGCGTCGACAGCGCAAACAGCGCTGTGGTGGTTCAGTTTTCGTCGAAGACGATGGTGGAGGCGTCCACCGCGGACCCTCCCCCGTCGGCAACCAGCACGTGCCCGGTGACGATGGAGGCATCACCGGAGGCCAGGAAGGCACACACCGCGGCGATCTCCTCCGGTTCGGCGGGCCGGCGCAGCGGGACGTGTTTCGTGGTCAGCGCATAGGCCTCGTCGAGGGTGATGCCTTCGCGCTGAGCCAGATAGGTCATCGCCCCCTCGCCGAGCGGGGTCCGGATCCAGCCGGGGCAGACCGCGTTGACCCGCACACCCTTCGGGCCGTATTCCCTTGCCAGCCAGCGGGTTATGCCGATGAGCGCCGCCTTCGCCGCCGTGTAGCCGACGGTTCCGGGTGGGCCCGCGATGAGGCCCGCCGTGGAGGCGAACAACACCAGCGACCCGCGGCGTTCGATCAGGTGCGGCATGACCTCACCGGCGAGGTAGTACGAGCCGTGCGCGTTGACGTCGAGCGCTTTCCGGTATGCCGCGGCGTGTTTCGGATTCGCGGTACCGGAGATCGCGGCGCCTTGCGTGGCGATGACGGTATCGATGCCGCCCAGATCGGCGGCGGCCCGCGCCACGACCTCGTGAATCGCGTCGGGGTCGGTACCGTCGGCAGGCAGGGCCAGCGCGCCGGTCTGGTCGGCGAGCACCGCGAGCCGGTCGGCGTCGATATCGGTCACCGCGACCTTGGCTCCGTCGGCGACCAGCCGGCGCACCGTCGCCGTGCCGACCCCGCCGGCCGCGCCGGTCACCAGTGCGAATTCGGGTTTGCTGCGGACGCTCATCGGACTGCCTCACTATTGTCATCGGCCGGGACGACCTCGCCGTCGGCGCTGCCCGCCACACCGGGCCCGGCCGTGCCGGTCTGCGGGGTTGTGTTCTCCTGCTGGGAATCGGCTGTCGCGCCGGCATTTTCGTATCGCGCGCGCAGCGTGTATTTCAGGATCTTTCCCGAGGCGTTGCGCGGGAGTTCGTCCTGTTCGACGAAGTACTTCGGAACCTTGTAGGACGCCAGCCGCTCTCGGCAGTACGCGCGCAGCGCCGCCTCGTCCAGGTGCACACCGGCTTCGGCGACCAGCACCGCGCAGCCGACCTCGGTGTACTTCGGGTCCGGAACCGCGATCACCGCCGCGTCCTGAATCTGCGGATGCGCGGTCAGGACGGCTTCGATCTCGGCAGGGTACACATTCTCACCGCCACTGCGGATCATGTCCTTGGCCCGCCCCGCGAGGATCAGGAACCCGTCGGCGTTGACGTAGCCCAGATCGCCGGTGCGACACCATCCGTCGACGAAGGTGTCACGATTGGCGTCGGGGCGATTCCAGTAGCCGGCACAGACCGCACCGCTGCGGACGACTATCTCGCCGACCTCGCCGACCGCGGCCTCACCGGCCGCGATATCGCCGTCCCCGTTCCAGACCTTCACCTCGGCCAGCGGCAGCGGGCGCCCGATGCTGTCGGGCTGGGAATCGAAGTCCTCGTCGTCGAGGGTGGTGGCAATGGCTCCCCCCTCGGTGAGCCCGTACACCTGGGTCAGGCGGATACCGGGCAGCCGTCGCCGGACCTCCGCGACCATCCACGGCATCATGGTGTCGCCGCCGATGATGAAGTGCCGCAGCGACTCCGGGAGCCGCCGCTCGAGGTCGCCGAGGTGCAGCATCTCGTTGAGCATGAACGAGAACAGCAGGCAGTCGGTCACCTGTTCCCGCTCGATCAGCTCGAGCAGGTGATCGACGGTGAAGTTGCCCGAGGCCAGCGTCACCACCCGGCCGTGCATGAGCAGCGCGGGCGCGGTGACCGCCTCGACGGCGCCCGCGTGATACAGCGGTCCGGGCACCAGGGCGACCGTCTGCGGCGAGAAACGCCACCGCAGCGCCTGTGCGGTCGCGGCGGCCACGGTGTTGGCATGCGTCCACACCGCGCCCTTGGGCAGACCCGTCGTGCCGGAGGTGTAGAGCAGCGACATCGGATCGCCGGCGGCGACCTCCGGCGCGTCGCCCAGCGGAGCGTAGCCGCCGAGCACATCGAACGGATGCGCCCATTCCGGCGTATCGTGCTCGGAATCGGTTCGGACGACGAAGGTTTCGACCGACAGCTCCGCACGCACCGGCTCCACCTTGGCGAGCAGGCTGCTGTGGATCACCACCGCCTGACACCCCGAATCGTTCAGGATGAACCTGAGTTCGGCGGGCGCGAGCCGGAAGTTGAGCCGCACGGCGATCACGCCCAGCCGCATCGCCGCGAAGCACAGCGGCAGATATTCGGCGTCGTTGTAGAGCATCAGCCCGAGCCGATCGCCTTTGCCGAGGCCCAGTTCGCGCAGGGCGCTCGCATAGCGGCGGGAGCTGTCGAGCAGCTGCTCGTAGGTGATCCGCTCCCGGCCGTCGAACACCACCGCGGTGCGGTCGCGCCCGGTCGCGGGAATCTGATCGACTACCGAGTCGAGAACTCGGGTGAAGTTCACGACGTACCGTCCTTCCATCGGCCCGCAGCGCTGCGGGCCCGCCGTATCGGCGTCATTTCCTCGTTCTCCACCTCAGACGCCCGGGCCGATCACGATCTGTTTGAGTTCGGTGAATTCCGCGATCCCCTCCGGGCCCGATTCGCGCCCCCACCCCGAACCCTTCACTCCGCCGAACGGTGCGCTGACCGCGGGACCGAAGGTGTTCACCGCCACCGACCCCGACCTGATGCGGGAAGCCACGTCCAGTGCCGCGGCCCGATCGGCGGTGTACACCGAGGCGGCCAGACCGAAGCTGGTGTCGTTCGCCAGCCACACGCCCTCGTCGAGATCGCGATAGGTCTGCACGACGGTCACCGGCCCGAACACCTCGTTGCGCACCAGATCGGCGTCCGGCGGCAGACCTGTGATCACGGTCGGCTCGTAATACCAGCCGGTGCCGGTGTGCCGTGGCCGCCGGCCGCCGGTGACCACCCGACCACCGGCGCCGAGCGCCCGGTCCACGAATTCCTCGGTGCGACGTCGTGCCGCTTCGTTCACCAATGGCCCGATCCGGGTCTCTCCGTTGAGCGGATCACCGATCCGCAGCCGCTGCCACGCCGAACGCATCGCCTCGATCAGCTCGTCGTGGCGGCGCTCGGAAATCAGCACCCGCGACAGGGCCGCGCACACCTGGCCGGTGCCGCCGGTCGCACCGGGCACCAGCGTCTTCAGGACGCGGTCGAGTGGGGCGTCGTCGAGGATCAGCGCCGGGGATTTCCCGCCGAGTTCCAGGTGCGTGCGCGCCAATCGCGGCCGGGTCGCCTCGATGATCTGCTGGGCCGCGACCCGTCCGCCCGTGAGCGACACCATGTCCACCCGCGGGTCGGCGGTCAGCTGCCGCCCGATCGTCACATCACCGCACAGGATGCTCAGCGCACCCGGCGGAAAGCCCGCTCCCACAGCACAATCGGCGACCAGCCGCATGATCAGCTGCGATTCCACCGCCGCCTTCACGATCACCGGACAACCGGCCAGTAGAGCCGGAATCACCTTGGTGCCCATCGTGACCAGCGGACCGTTGTAGGCCATGATCGCCAGCACCACCCCGGCCGGTTCGCGGCGGACCAGCACCTCGCCGAGCATCGATTTGCGGGTGTCGTCGCGCAACGCGTCGACCGCGCATTCCAGGGCAGCCGACCACGCACCGGCCGCACCGAATTTGTGCAGCGTGGCGCTGTAGCGGATCGGCATTCCGGCCTCCGCGGCCCAGACCGTGCCCATCTCGGCGAACCGCGCCTCCAGAGCCGCGCAGAATCGGGCGCAGATCTCCACCCGGGTTCCGACCGGCACCCGCCCCCAGGCCCGTCCCTCGTCCGCGGCCCGCAACGCCGCGCCGGCCTGTTCGGAGCAGGGCAGTACGACCTGCGCGACGGACTCTTCGGTGGCGGGTGAAACCACGTCGTGCACCGGACCGTCGGCGGCGATCCACTCGCCGCCCACGAACACCGAATCCACGTGCGGGACGGTCACTCCCGCGACATCGACAGCACTCACGACGCGCCTCACGAACCGTTCGCGACGAAGAACGGGCTGGCCGGCTTGCAGAACATGGTGGCGAACGGGCTGATCATGAAGTCGGGGATCTCCATCTCCCCCGACATCAGCTGACGCTTCACCTCGGCCCGGAAACCCTCGAGGTCGCCGATCGTCTCGTAGATCGCCAGATGCCCCAGATCCACCGCATCGACACCGGGCAGTGGTTTCACCTCCGACACCTCGAACCGTTCGGCCCGGATCACGCCGGGAGCGGTCATGATCTGCGGAATGTGCACCTCGTCGTACCACGTGGCAAAGGTGTCGTCGTCGCCGGTGTGGCGGCTCCACGCGAAGAACAGATGCCGGTCGTCCAGCGATTCGGTGCTGCCGAACTGTTCGGAAAGCTGCGGCTTGCTCACCGATTTCGCGAACAGCGCCTTGAACGGCTGCACCATGTAGTCGGGCAGCACCATCTCTCCCGAGATCAGCTTACGTTTGACCTCTTCGCGGAAACCCTGTGCGCTGCCTTCCATTTCGTAGAGGGCAAGGTGGCCGAAGTCCAGCGCTTTCGAACCCGGGATGGGTTTGGTATCGGCGATCAGGAATCGTTGCGCACCGAGCATTCCCGGGGCATCCATCACCTGCGGGATGTGTTCCTCGTCGTACCACGTGGCGTAGGTGTCGTAGTCGGTGGTGTAGGTGCTCCACGCGAAGAACAGGTTTCGGTCGTTCGGCGTGGGTACGACTGCGGCAGCCATCAATTACTCCTTGTTGGTCAGGTCGGGTTGTTACGGGCCCGCTGGGTGAGCACTCGGCGTGCGGCTCAGCGGGCGGCGCGCAGCGCGGCGGTGGCCTGTTCGTCGATCCGAAGCCCCTCGGGGTCGTTGTGCGGATCGCCGAGTACGACGACGCCGTAATCGCGGGCGGCGCCGGCGACACCGACGTATTCGTCGCGCACGTCGCGCAGCACCTTCTGCGGGTCGCGGTCGAACGGTGAACCCCAGCCGCCGCCTCCGTTGGTGAGGCAACGCAGGACTGACCCCGCCTTCGTCCTCCATGTCTTCTGGCTGGCGAAGTAGTGGTAGGAGCCGTTGTCGGGGTCGAGGGCCTTGGTCTGCGGATTCAGCACGCCCGCAACAGGATTGCTGTTCACATAGACGTCGGGGCCGATGCCGATCAGATCGGCGGGTGCGCCACCGTCTCGCGGCGGGAAGATCCAGATCGCACCGGTCGGTCCGGCCTGTCCGCCGTTGGCGCCGACCCCGCTGGGTTCCTTGGTACGGAACGGGGACAGGTAGTGATCGGCGTCGGTGAGCCAGAGCGTGTCTTTGAGGTTCGCCGCGCCGCCACGGTGCGCACCCGCGCCGCCGGTGTCGATCGCATGTTCCTTGCGCAGCATCACCACCGGCGAATCGTGCTCGATCGTCTCCGTCGCGGGATCGAGGTTGTTGAGGTTGAACAGCACGGTGTAGCTGTCGCCGTCGGCCTCCTTCGTCGCACCCCACGGGCCGTGCTCGCCGCCGCACTGGGTGGCGCTGGTCCACGGGGTGCCGTCGGGGCGCAGTCCGTTGGCATTGTGAGTATTGGTGGAGCCGTAGTCGCCGCCGACACCCTCGGCGCCCAGAACCGGGTTGAGCGCGTCGAAGACTGCCGCGATCAACGCACCCGAGGACTCCCAGAACATCATCGGCGCGCCCTCGGGCGGCATCGCCGTCAGCAAGGTGCCGGGCGGCGCGACGAGATCGATGTTGCGCCAGGTACCGGAGGTGAACGGGATCTCGGGGTCCAGCAGCATCGTCAATGCCACGCCCAGCGCCGTCTTCGCGTCCAGCACACCGCAATTGATGCAGGTTCGGGCCTGCGCCGAGGTGCCGGACAGATCGGCCTCGATCAGCGTGCCCCGCTTGCGCAGCGTGACGTGCACGGTGTAGTCCACGGTGTCGTCGAGCCCGTCCGCGTCGACACTCGCCCGGCCGGTGTAGTCACCGTCGGGAATCCGCGCGATCGCCTCCCGCATCTTCTCGGCGGATGTGTCGCAGGCATAGGTCAAGGTGCCGAGATAGGCTGCCAGACCGTATCGTTCGATGTTCTCCCGGATCAGCCGCTCCCCCAGCTGCAACTGCTGGTGCATACTCTTGAAGTCCGGCATCAGCATCGCGCCCCAGCGGGTGTTGTCGAAGATCAGGCTGAACGCCGAGCGCACCGGCTGGTCCTTCGACCACAACAGCATCGGTGGAATGACGAGTCCGTTCTCGAAGACGTTCATCTTCGTCGCGGAGAACCCTCCTGGCACCGTGCCACCCATATCCAGTTGGTGCGCACGCATATTCACGAACGACACGATCTCGCCGTCGACGAAGACGGGCCGGGTGAACAGCACGTCGTTGACGTGGGTGCCGCCGCGATAAGGGTCGTTGCAGATCAGCACATCACCGGGTGAGAGGTTCTCCGGCCCGAACTCCTCGACCGCGTTGCGGCCGGCGTCGGGCATGGTGCCGAGGAACGGGGTCAGGCTGTTGCTGACCACCGCCATCCGGTAGTCCTGCTCCGGCGGCCCGCTGATGGTGCAGGCGAAGTCGTACCAGTCGCGGATGATCGGCGAGAACGCCTCCCGCAGGAAGGCGGTAGACATATGTCCCACAGCGTATTTCAGGCGGTTGACGATCACCGACGCGGTGAACCGGTCGCACCCGTAGGCGTCGTGGAACTGCTCGTCGGACAACTCGCGGATACGTGCGTGGTCGATGGGGCTGGTGGCGCTCACGGCCTTCACTTCCTTCGGATGACGAGTTCGCCGTAGCGGCCGACGGTCATGCGCTGACCGGCGCCGACGTGGGTGGTGGACAATCCCTCGTTGACGATGATCGGGCCGTCCAGCTCATCGCCGGCACGCAGCGCGTCGCGGTCGTAGACCGCGGCCTGCTGCCCGGATTCGAGGTCGTCGGTATCGAGATCACCGAGATAACGCAGCGTGACGACCCGTGCCGGAATCAACGGTTCGTCGGGGCCACGTTCAGGTATCGGCGGGTAGTTCACCTTCGGGGTGTCCAGGACCGCGCGGACCCGGAAGGTCACTCCCTCCACCGGCACCATGTCGAAGCGGTTGCGGGAACGCTCCTGGTAGGTGTCGTGGAAGGAGGCGATCATGGTCGCGACGGCCGCCTCGTCGATGGCGCCGCCCGGCACCGGCACGAACGGGGTGTCCCAGCTCTGACCGACCAGATGACCGTCGAAACTGCGCTCGAAACTCACCGGCGCGTCGTGTTCGAGCCGCTCACGCAGCTGCGCCTCCATCTCCGTGAACAGGGCGTCGATCCGTGGCGCCACCTCGGGCGTGAGAACCGTGTACGCGCTGCGGTTCACGGTGAACACCTGATCCGCCGACAGCAGGCCCAGTGCCGAGAACAGGCCCGGATTCGGCGGCACGATCACCTGTTTGCAGTGCACGGCATCCATCGCCGCGGGCAGCAGCATCGGACCGGCGGCACCGTAGGCGACCAGGCTGTAATCGCGCGGGTCCACACCGTTCTTGATCGCGACGTTGAACACGCCCTCGGCGATGTTGTGCACCGCCATCTCGTAGGCGTAGCGAACCCGTTGGGCCAGTGTGAATTCCGAGTCCAGGCGCTCGAACGCCTGTCGCGACAACTCCGGATCCAGGCTCACCTGACCACCGGCGAAGGTTTCGCTGTCGATGATGCCGATCAGCAGGCAGGTGTCGGTGGTGGTCGGCTGCGTGCCGCCGCGGCCGTAGCAGGCCGGGCCCGGCGTAGAACCGGCGCTGCCCGGGCCGACCTGGATCGCGCCGGTCTGGCCGATGCTCACCAGGCTGCCGCCGCCCGCACCGATCGCGGTGACGTCGTTGGCGAGTGCGTTGACCACCAGATCGTGTTCGAGTTCGAACGTCGTGTTCACATACGGCTCACCGCCGGTGACCACGCTGATGTCGCAGGAGGTGCCGCCCACATCGGCGCACAGCAACTGCGATTCACCGATCAGTGCCCCGAAATGGGCGCTGGCGACGGTGCCGGCGGCCGGGCCGGAGAAGACGATACGGAACGGATGTTCCATCGCCCGCTGCGAGGGCACCAGGGTCGCGGCGCAGTCGGCGAAATTCAATTGTCCGGTGAAACCCAGTTCCGCCAAACCCTTTTCGAGTTTCGCGGTGTAGTCGGCGTAGATGAGTTTCATCAAGGCGTCGACCACGGTGGTCGAGGCGCGAGCGTATTCCTTCGCCAGCGGGGATACTTCGCTCGATACCGAGCACGGCACGTCGCCGAGCACCTCCCGCACCAACTCACGCAGCCGCAGCTCGTGCGCCGGGTTGACGTAGGCGTTGATCAGGCAGATCGCCACTCCCGCGACATCGCACTTGCGCAGCACCTCGAGTTCGGCGCGGGCCTGATTCTCGTCGAGTTCGAACAGCACGCCGCCGTCGGCGGTGATGCGTTCGCGAATTCCGCGGCGCAGATACCGCGGGATCAGTGGACGCGCGGCATCGCCGAAACTGCGCCGCCAGCGCGGATCGAGAATGGCCTCCGCCGGCCGCCACACCCGGCCCATGTCGAGGATGTCGCGGTGGCCCTCGGTCGCCAGAAATCCGATCTTCGGCAGCTGCCGGGTGATCACGGCGTTCAGGCCGTGCGTACTGGCGTGGTTGAACACCGCGGAATTCTCCACACCGAGCAGCGCCGCCCCCTGCAGCACCGGCTTGGTCACATCGGCATAGTCCGTCGACACCTTCGCGGTGTGAATGTGCCCGTCGCGCAAGGCGACTACGTCGGTGAACGTGCCACCCACATCGACTGCGATCATCGTTGATCCCTTTTCACTACAGTTGGTCGGACAGAAGCTGGATCGGGCCGAGTCGCGGTCCCCGGACCCGGCTGACGGAACGCAGGCAGTTCTGGCACTTGACCACGTCGAACCAGCCGCCCTCCGAATTGACGGGATAACGCCGCAACTCCCCGCCACAGTGGGCGCACGCCCCGTCCACAAGCTCCCGCTCCAGGCGCGGCGCCTGGTCGTCCCGGTTCTGGCTCATTCCGTTCAACTCCACTGTCGAGTCGGTGACCGGCACTCTTGCGCCGGTACGCCGACGCTATGGCAGGTGAGACCGGCGTCACTATCCGCAAACCGCCGGTATGAATCCGGGAAACGAAGATGGGGCGCGATGCCTCGCAACACGTGCCTCACCCATCACTGGTGAATCCGTGGACAACCATCGGTCACCGTTTCCAGCCGACGGCCACGTAGCAGCAGAGGTCCTCGTCGGTGATCCGCCCGAGGCCCGCGCTCGGGTCCGCATCCACCGGTGTGGACCGACGATGCCAGGTGGTTCGGCTCGGGATCGGTGAAATATCCGGTGATCTGGTCGTACGTGCGCGGCCGATATGCGAGGCCGTACCTGCTATCGCCGATCGCGGCCTGTTCCATCCGCGCCGGGGCGATGTCGATTGCGGCAGGAGGCACTACCGGTGCCGTTCCTGACTGCCAGCGGCGAGGCCGCCCCGCCTGACCAGCTGCTCGATAGAGTCAGCACATGCCCGAGTTGATCGCGCCGAGCACACACCTTCACCGCGCCTGGCTCGACGCGCGTACCGAGTGGGGCCCCGGCGTCCACGAAGACGGGTTCGGGTTGACGCCCGCCGACGAAGTCGACTCGCAACCCGGCTTCACAACGTGGGTGCGACGACTGACAAGCGACGCACAGACGACATACCGGTGGATCGTGGAAGACGACCGCGTACTCGGCGGGATCGCATTGCGGCACAGCTTCGACGACTACGTGGGCTGGGCCGGGCACATCGGCTTCGGCGTTCGACCGACAGCTCGACGGCGCGGGCTTGCCACCTGGGCGTTGGTCAGGATGCTCCACCAGGCACGAGCACTCGGCCTCGAGCGCGTGCTGGTCGTATGCGCCACGGACAACGTCGCATCGGCGAAAACGATCGAGCGCGTCGGCGGCATCTTCGAACAGGTTCGCGACACTCAGTACGGACCCGCGCGACGCTACTGGATAGAACTCGCACAACCCACGCCGAACCCGCACACCGAGCGCAATCCGACAAATTGACAAGAACGTACGCTCCCCGAACTGGACGCCGAGGGGTATACGGTTGTGGCGAGCCGCCACATTTGTTGCGGGACAACGCAATTCGTCCCACATCGTTTGACATCCACTGGAAGCGATCGCCGGCGTCCTATATCCACAGCGGCAGCGTCATAGGACGGTCGGAAAGTGACTGATCCTCGACCACACTTCGGCACAACGAGCGTCGACGCCATATGGATTCGGTGTCCGCCCCCGGCACTCACCCCCGGTCGGCCAGCCGGAGGACGAAACGCAGACCGGACCAGGTGTCGTCGATGGCGCAGACCTTGTTGTCGACGAGCCCGGCGGCCAACCCGAATTCGCGGACGACGGCATCGCCGAGGTCGGTGACGACCCCACTGGATTTCTTGGGCCAGGCGATCCATAGTCCACCCGCCGGCGCGAGCCGCGTGCGCCAGGTGCCGAATCGGCGATTCAGGGACGCGTAGTCGGGACAGAACCCGACGACCACGTCGTAGGGTTCGTGGCCCGCGCGCCGATGCACCGCCACCTGCGGCGGGAGGGGTTCGAGCGCGAATCCCCGCGGCGCGTCGGCCAGGAGCACGCGGGCGCCGGGCCGGATGCCGAGTTTGCGGGCCAGCGCTGCGCCCGGGGATGCCGCCATGCGCACACGATACGTACCGCTCGACCGGGCACAATCCTTTCCACCGAAACTATTGGATATATTATATTGAAGTGAGGTAGATCACGGGAGTTCACATATGGGCAGTTCATCGATTCACTGGGGTTCCGCCGAGTTGACGGCGACGGTGACCGAGATCGCGTGCGCGGCAAGCGAGGTGCTCGATCGCGAACCGTTCGACGCGCCACTGGAAGCGGGACGACCACCCGGCTCCTCCGCCTTGAACGATCTGTGGGATCTGGTGACCACCGAGGCGCTGCGAGAAGCCGGCGACGCCATCGCGCCGGATCGTCTCACCGACCTGATCGGGCTGCTCGGGCGGATCCGCGAGGCGGAGGCGATGCACGCGCAGCTGCGACTCGCCGACCGGACTCGCGCCCTCGCGGGCGTGCGCACCGCGCTCGCGCGGGTCGGCACGGCCCGGTCGGTCGACGCTCTACTGGCTCGCGCTCCGGAAGCGGCATGCAGTCTCGGATTCGATCGCGCGCTGGTGTCCACCGTCGACGGAACGTGGCGGCTGCACACGATGTGCGTCGTGCGCGATCAGCGCTGGGCCGAGGAGATTGTCGCGGTAGGCCGGGAGAACCCACCCGTGCTGGATCGCGGCCTGGTGGAGAACGACCCGGTGGTCGATGCGCGTCCCGTCCTCGTCGCCGAGGTCCAGGACAACCCCCGGGTCAACCGCCCCCTCGCGCAGATCACCAAATCGTCGTCGTACGGAATCGCGCCGCTGCTGGTCGACGGCGAGGTGGTCGGGCTGGTGCACGGCGACTGCTATCACCAGCGGCGGATGCTCGGCGAGGTCGACCGGATGGTGTTGTCGGCCTTCGCCGACGGGCTGAGTCAGCACCTGGCGAGAGTCACTGTGCTGGAGGGACTCTCGGCGATCCGCACGCGGATCGACGGTCTGACCGGATGGCGCGACCCGGCCCCGGCGGTGGTCGAATCCGTCGCGGCGAGCCGCGACGACGATTCGGTTCTGACCCGCCGGGAGGCGCAGATCGTGCGGCTGATGGCGGCCGGTGACTCGAACGGCAAGATCGCCCGCCGGCTCACCATCTCCGAGGGCACGGTGAAAACCCACATCACTCGCATCCTGCGCAAACTGGGCGCCGCCAACCGAGCCGAAGCCGTCTCGATCTGGCTGCGCAGCTCCGCGACGACTGGTTCGACCGCGCGCGGCTGACCCGCCGGCGACCGGTTGAACCGAAGGTCGTACGAATCCCTTACCTGCGCCGGATGTTGTCGACAGCACTTCACGAGACAGTGAGCTGCACCACAAAAGCGGCGTCCTGCACGGAGCCGCTGCAGCACATGGCACTGGAGGCGCAGGTATGACGGAAACTGAGCAAGCGGCCGACTGGATCGTCGGCATCGATGTCGGTGGCACATTCACCGACATCATCGGCCTCAATCAGAGCACCGGGGAGATCCGCGACGGCAAGGTCTTGTCCACGCCGGAGCAGGAGGTCGGGGTGCTGGACAGTATCGCGGCCATCGACCTCGGGATTCCCGAGATCGCGGAAATCGTGCACGGCCACACGGTCGGCATCAACGCCCTGCTCAGCCGTACCGGCGCGCCGACCGGGCTGATCTCGACCCGCGGGCACAAGGATCTGCTCGACATCGGCCGCATGCACCGCGAATTCGGCGATCGCTTCTACGACCCCACCTGGGTGCGCCCGCATCAGGAGCGGCCGATCGTCGCACGCGAATCCCGTTACGGGATCGGCGAACGCCTGCGCCATGACGGCTCGGTGCTGCTGCCACTCGACGAGGACGAGGTCCGCGCGGCCGCGCGCGAACTGGCCGGGCGGGGCACCGAGTCGGTGGCCGTCTGTCTGCTCAACTCCTATATCAATCCCGAGCACGAGCGCCGCGCCGCCGAAATCGTCGCCGAGGAAATGCCGGACGCCTATATCCAGACCTCCGCGCTGTATCCGGTCACCAAGGAGCACGAGCGCACCACCACCGTGGCCCTGGACGCCTACGTCGGGCCCGCCGTCGTCGGCTACCTGAACCGCCTGATGAACCGCCTGGCCGAGCGCGACTATCGGGGCACGTTGTGGATCATGATGATGAACGGCGGTGTCGCCACCTTCGCCGACGCCGGGAAAGCGCCGGTGTTCCAACTGGTTTCGGGCCCCGTCGGTGGTGTCAGCGGCAGCGTGAAACTGGCGAACGAGGGCAGCGCACCGAATCTGCTCACCATCGACGTGGGCGGCACCAGTACCGATGTGGCCGCGATCCGCCGGGGCAAAACCCCGCTCACCGACACCTGGACCTTGGAAACCGGGCTGACGCTGACCATGCCGCTGGTGGATGTGGAGAGCATCGGCTCGGGCGCGGGCAGCCTGATCCGGCCCAACGCACTGGGCAACGTCGCGGTGGGACCGGCTTCGGCCGGATCGAATCCGGGACCGGTGTGCTACCGGCGCGGCGGCACCGAACCCGCCCTCACCGACGCCTGCGCCGCGCTCGGGATACTGCAGCCGGACCTGTTCGCAGGCGGCGCGATCAGCCTCGACGTCGACGCCTCCCTGGCGGCACTGGCGCGCACCGGCGCGCAGTGGAACATGTCAGCCGTCGAACTGGCCTCTGCCGCATACGAAGTCGCGTGCCAGGACATCGCCGCGAAGGTACGCACGATATCGGTCTATCGCGGGCTCGACGTGCGGGAGTTCGCGTTGCAGCCCTCGGGTTCGGCCGGGCCGATGCTCGCCGACCGCGTCGGGCAGATTCTCGGTCTCGACAAGGTGATCATTCCGACCAGCCCCGGCCAGTTCTCCGCCTTGGGGCTGCTGCGCAGCGATCTGATGGTCACCCGCGCCCAGTCGATCATGACGCCGCTGGAGCCGGCGAACGCCGACACGATCGAGGCCGCGTTCACCGCGCTGCAGGATCGCATTCGCGACGAGCTGAAGAACCAGGGCGCCGATGTCGAACGGATCCGCTTCGAGCGCGCGGTCTTCGCCATGTACCGGGGCCAGACCTGGGACAACCGGATGCCCATCCCCGCCGCGACGCTCACCGCCGAGGCCGCGGCCGCGCTCATCCCCGCGTTCCACGAGTTCTACCGCGAATCCTACGGTTTCGCGGCGACCGAGATCCCGGTCGTGGTGTCCACGGTCGAGGTGACCGCGATCATCGCCCGCGAGAACCGCAAGCCGCAGGCCGTACCCGAGGACGGCGAATCCTTCCTGCGCACAGCGCAGCTCACCGTGCCCGGCACCACCGAACCCGTCGAGGTCCCCATCCATGTCCGCGAACGCCTCGGACGCGGCGAGCAGGTGCACGGTCCCGCACTCATCGCCGAGAAGTACGCGACGACGCTGGTGCTACCCGGGCGGACCGCGTCCCTGGACGACGACCTGAATCTGATCATCGAGCCGCAGAGCTGAGGAACGATCCATGACCATCACCACCCCCGAAACCACCGGTCCCGCCGTGGACGTCGAACTCGACATCCTGCGCTACGGGCTCACCGAGGTCGCCCGCGAAATGCTGGATTCGCTGATGCGCAGCGCGTTCTCGCCGGTGTGCCGCGACATCCTCGACTGCACGGTCGTCATCCACATGCGCACCGACGAGGGCTGGGAGGCCGCCGCGCTGTGGGAGGGCTGTATGCAGCACGCCTTCATCGCCCCGCACATCGCGAATTTCGTGATGGACGACTGGGATATCGACACCATGCGGCCCGGCGACGTCATCTTCACCAACGACCCGTGGCGCGGTTCGCTGCATCAGGCCGATGTGAATCTGTTCCGTCCCGTCTTCGTCGACGGCCGCGTCGAATTCCTGCTGCAGTCGACCTCACATCTCGTGGACCTCGGCGGCCCGATCCCGGGCGGCTTCTCCAACGGCGCCCAAACCCATTTCGAGGAGCAGTTGAAGCTGCCGCCGACGCTGCTCTACGCGGGCGACGTACCGGTGCGCCCGACCTTCAACTTCCTGCTGGAGAACAACCGCGTCCCGCAACTGGTCCTCGGTGACCTGCGCGCACTCCACGGCTGCCTGGTCGTGGGCGAACGCCAATTGCAGGAGCTGATCACCCGCGGCGGGCTGGATCAGGTGCGCGCCGCCGGACGGTACGCGATCGACGCCACCGAGGCGAGTATGCGGCGCGGCATCGCGAGCATCCCGGACGGCGACTACACCGCCGAGGACTTCCTCGACGAGGACGGCGTCACCGACGAGCCGATCCCGGTCAACGTCACCGTGCGGGTGCGCGGCGACTCCATGGAAATCGACTTCTCCGGATCCGGCCGCCAGCCTCTCGGGAACTGCGGCACGGCATGGTGTGAGGCCGGGCGCTGCATCGAGGCGGTCAAGCTGATGGTCGATCCGTCGACGCCGGTCAACAGCGGAACCCTGCGCCCCATCGACGTGCTGCTGCCGGCGGGCAGTGTGGTGCAGGTGCTGCCGCCGTCGAGCTGCTCGAGCCACGCCGACATCGGCCCGCGCGCCATCAACGTGGTGTCGCAGGCGCTGAGCCAGGCGGTGGAGGAATCGTTCGCACCCGATACCGGCACGGCGCTCTACGTCGGCTTCAGCGGAATAGACAGCCGGCCGGGCCACGAGGGAACCCCTTGGGGCGCTTACGGTCTCGCGGGTGGCGGCTGGGGCGGCACCTGGAAGGAGGACGGCGTCTCGTTCTGCGTCGTCCCGATCGGCAACTGCCGCACCTCGGTGCAGGAACACGTCGAGATCGAGAGCCCGCTGGTCGTGGTTCAACACGAGATCGTCATCGACACCGCCGGTGCCGGACAGTTCCGCGGCGGCCTGGGTTCGGTCTATTCGGTCTTCGCCGAATCCGACACCTTGGTCACGGTCGTCGCCGACCGGTTGCGCCGCGGTGCGCCCGGTTCGAAGGGCGGCGGCGCGGGGACCTCGGCCTACGGCTGGTACATCACGAACTTCGATCTCGGCACGCACGGCGATCCGCTCGATCTGCGCGGCGCCGAACCGCTGTTCGGCATGTTCGACGAGGACGGCCGCCCCGACCCGAACAGCGGCGAATTCGGCCGCGGCGCCCGCTACACGTCCGGCAAGTTCTCCAATCTGCTGGTGAAAGCCGGCGATGCGATCCGCTTCGTCATCGGCGGTGGCGGCGGCTGGGGCGATCCGCTCGCACGCGACACGGCGCGGGTCGCCGCCGATGTCCGCAAAGGGCTGGTGAGCGCCGAATTCGCTGTCGCCGCTTACGGAGTCGTGATCACCGACGGCGAGGTGGACGAGGCCGCCACCGCGCAGCGGCGTGCCCATCTGGCCGCCGAACGTGAACAGGGCCGCTGGCAGGTGCCGGTCGCCAACCCCACCACCTGGATCATCTGAGAGGTATCCCCATGTCAGTCGATCGACTCCTCTTCCCCCGCCCCGAAACCCCGCGCGTGTACGTCGAACGCACCCCCGTCGACGGCGAGTGCTCCGCCTGCGGCGCAGCCGATCTCGCCCGCTATCCCGTGGCCAACTATCTGGGGGCCCGCATGGTGGTGAAGTGCCAGCAGTGCTTCCACCACGTCTCGGTGACTCGCCCGAAGCCCGAAGACCATTGGCCCGCGTGGCGGTCACCGACTCGGGACTGGCCCGCGTCACGGGTCGGCTGAGGACACAACGAAGCCGCGTTGTCACCACACGGAATATGCGGCGCGGCAAACACATTCGAAAGGAACCAACCAATGACAGGGCTGCTGCTCGACGGCAAAGTCATCCTCATCACCGGCGCCGCCGGCGGGATCGGGCGGGCCACCGCGCTGCTCGCGGCGCGTGAAGGCGCGCGACTGGCGCTGACCGATATCTCCGACGATCGCGTGCGGGCTGTCGCCGACGAGGTGCGGTCGAGCGGCGGTGCGGCCGTGGCGATTCCGGCCGATCTCACCGACGGCGACTCCGTGGACGCGATGGTCGCCGCCGCGGTCGAGCATTACGGCCGCCTCGACGGCGCGTTCAACAACGCCGGTGTCAGCGGGGGCCAGATCGGTCAGGGCGGCCGTCGTGTCGGCGAATGGGACGAGACGGCATTCGATCAAGCCATTGCCGTGAACCTCAAGGGCGTGTGGCTGTGCCTGCGCGCAGAGCTGAAGCAGATGGAGAGCCAGGGCGGCGGCGCGATCGTGAACACCGCGTCGCTGGCCGGCCTCACCGGCTTCAAGACCACCGCCGGATATTCGGCCGCCAAACACGGTGTGGTCGGCCTGACCAAGACCGCGGCGATCGAGTACGCGCCCACCGTCCGGATCAACGCGGTGTGCCCCGGCTACACCGACACCGATCTGATGAAGGACGCCAAGCGCCGCAGCGGCGACACGATCATGTCGCGGATCCCGTCGGCGCGGCTCGCGCAACCGACCGACATCGCCGAGATGGCCTGCTGGCTGCTCTCCGACCGTGCCGGTTACGCGACCGGCGGCGAATTCGTCGTCGACGGTGGATATATGGCGGGATAACCGAATTGCTCTGTATACGACAGCTTTTCGCAAAGGACTGTGAACATGACTGCCCTGACAGGTGAGGCCGCGAGCTATATCGACGGCCGCTGGATCGCCGGGGACGGCGAACCGATCGCCTCGATCAATCCCAGCACCGGCGAGCAGCTGGCGCTCACCCCGTCCACCGGCGCAGCGCAGGTCGCCGCGGCGGTAGCGGCCGCGCGGCGCGCCTTCGACGGCGGCGAATGGAGCCGGCTGAGCCCCGCCGACCGCGGCGCCCTGCTGCACCGGTTCACCGATCTGCTCGAAGCACGCCGTGACGACATCGTCGCCCTGGCCGCCACCGAGATCGGCACCCCCGTCAGCAGCGCGGCCACCCTGCACGTGGATCTGCCGGCGAAATTCTTCCGATGGTTCGCCGATGCCGCGGCACGCGGTCCGCGCGACGGATACGAACAGCCACTGCCGCTGGACCACGATCCGATCGTCTCCGGCAGCATGCTGGTGCGCGAGCCCGCGGGCGTGGTCGCCGCCATCGTCGCCTACAACGTGCCGGTGATGATGTGCGCGTACAAACTGGGTGCCGCGCTGGCGGCGGGCTGCTCCACGGTACTGGTCACCTCACCGCGCGCCATCCTGCTCACCTCGGCGATCGTGCGACTGTTCGAGGAGGCCGGATTCCCTTCCGGTGCGGTCAATCTGGTGTTCGGGCCACCGGGAACCACGACGCTCGTGGTCGAGGCCCCGGAGGTCGATATGGTGACCTTCACCGGGTCGGCCGCGGTGGGCAGCAAGATTCTGACCCTGGCGGCGCCGACGTTGAAGAAGGTCGTGCTCGAACTCGGCGGCAAATCACCCAATATCGTGCTGCCCGGAACGGACCTGGAACGGGCGGTCCCCGCCTCGGCCCTGCGCTTCACCCGCAACAGCGGCCAGGCCTGCGGGGCCACCACCCGAACTCTGGTGCCGCAGAAGGATTTCGACGAATACGTCGAGCGATCGGCGGCATTCCTGCGCGGCCTCACCATCGGCGATCCCCTGTCCCCCGACACGATTCTGGGCCCGCTGATCACCGGCGAGCACCGGGACAGGGTCGAGGGATTCCTGGCCCGGGCGCGGGACGCGGGTGCCCGGTTCCCGACCGGCGGTGGCCGGCCGGCGGGGCTGGACGCGGGCTTCTTCCTCGAGGCGACGCTGGTGACTCAGGTACCCAACGAGGCGGAGATCGCCCAGGAGGAACTGTTCGCACCCGTCGGTGTGGTGATGCCCTATACCGATCTCGACGATGCGGTCCGCATGGCCAACGACGCCAAATACGCACTCAACGCCAATGTGTGGGGTCCGACCGCCGATGCCCTCGCCTTCGGCCGGCGGCTGCGCTCGGGCACGGTCACCATCAACGGCGGCGGCGGCATGCGCGCCGACGCGCCCTGGGGCGGACCGGGATACAGCGGGATCGGCCGCGAAGGCGGCGACGAGGGGCTGCGCGAGTTCTTCGAGATCAAGCACATGCAGTGGCCGCTGTAGGGGCACTGCGACAGTGATACGCGAACGGCGCGTCGGCTGGGGAAGGATTGCCGACGCGCCGATTCCGTTCGCGGACTTCGGTTTACGGCTGCACACCCATTTCCGGGCCGATGTACTCGCGAACCCGCGCGGCCTTTCCGTCGCGCACCTCCACGAGCTGGATCAGGTGCAGTTTCATCTTCTGACCGCTGATCTGCACCTCGGTCGTGACCTCGTTGAAGAAACCCTTCTCTGTGAAGGTGATTCCCTGGGCCTGAAAATCGGGCACGCCGTCGTCACCGGAACGCTCGTAGACCGCGGCGACAGCCTCGGCCACCGACACCCATTTGTCGTCGGCGCTGTGCCACACCTGGCAGTCCGGAGTGCTGATCTCGAGGAACAGGTCGATATTCTTCAGGGCTTTGACCCAGTTTTCCGCGAGGTCGATGGTCGCCTGGTCGGGTGTGGTGCTCATCGGTAGTCGGTGCCTTCCTATCGGGGTTCTGCAGGTGGCCTGCGTCACTCATGATGTCCGCGCGCCGGCGCGCCGAGTGTGCAGATATTTGGACACTTCACGCGCCCGCACTCCGCCACTCTCTTCCGAGGAAGGCGGGTCCACGGCCGCGGCAGCACACTTGCTTTACATATTTTATATAGTATTTTGTGACGGAGAGCACGCTCGTATCCGCAGGGAAGGAACCTCATGAGGGGCGAACATCTGAACAAGACCGCGCGGCGAGTCATCGCGGGACTGGACGCCGACGGCAAATCGACCGTCGTCGTGGACGAAGACACCGCCACCCGGGTGGCCCTCCCCGCGTTCACGGTCAACGACGTCTGGCGCGTCGACTCACTGCCTGGCCGGTACCGGGACGAGGACACATTGCGGCCGGAGGTGGAACTCGACCCACCCGCGAAGGGACTCGTGGTCCGGCTGGCCACCTTCCCGCCGGACAGCGAGATCGATCCCGCGGTGTACGCCGAGTCGATCGGGAATCTGCACGGCGAGGACGCCAATGCCGAGAGCGACGGCATCGTCGGCCTACACGCGACCGAGACCATCGATATCGCCACGATTCTCGACGGCGAGATCTACGCGCTCTACGAAACCGGCGAGACCCTGCTGCGCGCCGGCGACACCGTGATCAACCGCGGCGTCAAACATGCCTGGAGCAATCGCACCGACAAACCCGTGACGATGGTCGCGGTCATGCTGCCGGCAACGGCCTGATAGAGGAGTAATACATGCTGTCATTCGACGGACGCGTCGCCGTGGTCACCGGCTCGGGGCGTGGCCTCGGCGCGTCGCACGCCAAATTCCTGGCTTCCCGGGGTGCGGCGGTCGTGATCAACGATCTGGGCGGTTCCGCTCAGGGCACCGGGGCCAGTTCGGCTCCGGCCGAGGACGTGGTGGCCGAGATCATCGCCGCCGGCGGGCGCGCGGTGGCGAACTTCGATTCGGTCACCGAGAACCCGGAGGGCATCGTGCGGGCCGCGATCGACGCGTTCGGCCGCCTCGACATTCTGGTCAACAACGCCGGCATCAACAAGGTGCAATCCTTCGGCCCGGACGTGCTGGCGTCGATCCGGCAGCACATGGAGGTGCACTTCTTCGGTACCGCCGGAGTGACCGCCGCCGCCTGGCCGCACCTGATCGAGAGCGGATCCGGGCGCGTCGTGAACACCACCTCCCCCACCCTGATCGGCTTCCCGCAGCAGACTCCCTACGTCTCCGCCAAGGGTGCGATCTTCGCGTTCACCCGGACCCTCGCCTTCGAGGCGCAAGAGGTGGGCATCAAGGTCAACGCGATCGCTCCCACCGCGGCGACCCGGATGTCCGACGAGGCGGATCTGCCGGAGGAGTTCAAGCAGTTCATGCGCGACAACCTGCCGACCTCGCTGGTCAGCCCCGTCGTGGCCTATCTGGCGCACGAGGAGTGCGCCATCAACGGCGAGGTCCTCCAGGCCCAGGGCGGCGAAGTGCAGCGGCTCGTCCTCGGTTTCAACGACGGCTTCACGAGCAAGGACCTCACCCCGGAGCTCGTGCAGCAGCACATCGGCCAAATCCTCGATCCCGCAACGCATGTACCGTTCAAGACGATCGACGAGCAGGATCTCAGCGCGGTGGGCAAGTAGACGGATTCAGCGCTGTCGCCTTGCGACAGCTGACGTCGTGACGACGAGCGCGTCGACCGGTATTCCGGTCGACGCGCTCGTCGTTCGGCGCGCATCCCCCGACGATGGGATCCCGCTCGAGTTTCTACGGCGTCAGCGCGACCACCGGACCGTCGGACATGACCACCCCGGTATCGAGCGGCGGCCGCCCCGACGGCGTCAAGCGGCCGTCGTCACCGATCAGATAGGTATGCACCATATTGGTGATGTGCGCGGTCAGCACATCGACGAGATACAGGTGCCGACCGTCCGGATCCAGCGCTACCTGGCCAGGCATGGTTGCCGCGGGGGCGGCGTAGGGTGAGCCCGGAAGCGGAGTGAGCGCGCCGTCGGGGCGCACGTCGAATCCGGCGATCGACTGGCCGACGGCATTGGGTACGTAAAGGCGATGTCCGTCCGCGCTGACGACCGCCCCGTGCGGCACTCCCCCGGTCGGATACGGCGAACCCGGTGTGGGGGTCACCCTGCCGTCCGCGCCGACGGCGAAGCCGGACAGGTCGAAGCCGAACTCGTTGCTCTCGTAGAGATATCGGCCGTCGGGTGTGAACCCGGGGGCGATGGGGCCGAGCTCGACGCTTGTCACCCCGATCGGAGTGAGGGCGCCGTCGGGACCGATCGCGAAGTTGGACATGGTATTTCCGATATAGGGAGCCACCCGCAGAAACCGGCCGCTCGGATCGACGCGAGCCATAGCCACCGCGCTGAGTCCGTCCACCGTCACCGGCGGCGCACCGGTCGGGGTCAGCGCACCGGACGGCGCGACCGCGAACGACTCCACATGCCCCGGGAGACCGCCGACGACGACGAACAGATGCGACCCGTCGGGCGCGAGTACCGCGCTGGTCGGCGGACCGTCGAGCGTGATGTTCGCACCCGGAATCGGGTGCAGCGCACCGGCATCGTCGAGCCGGAAACCGGTGACCCCCAGATCACCGGCGTGCGGCACATAGACGGTCCGCCCGTCCGGCGCGACGACCAGCGACAGAATGCCGAAGCCGGTCGGGAACGGACTGCCGGGCACCGTCGACAACGCACCGTCGTCGCCCACCTCCACCACACTGATCCCCATCGACGCGGTGCCCGCCGTGATCAGGAATCGAGGATGCGCCGCGGGCGCCGCCGAGGCATGCGGCACCGGGCCGGCCACGGCGATGATCGCCGTACACACGGCGGCGCCGACATTCGTTGCGATGCCGTCGAATACGCGATGTCGCCGACGTCGCCGAACCGCCGTATTCCCGAACTTCCCCATCATTCCTCCGAGTGAAGTGACGCAGACTCGATGTGGGGCAAACACATTGCCGCACAGCTGATTTCACGTGGCCGACCGGATAGCCGGCCACGCGCACGCTGTTCGACTGTAGGCAGAATCCACCCGCGCGGCTGTCCAGAAATATGCACACCGAGGGCGGCGCCCGGCCGCCGGATTCAGCCGATGCTCAGTGGCGGTGACGGCGGGAACACGACGGGAAGCGCGGTCAGCGCACGATGGAAGGGGCCACGCCGCCAGGTCAGTTCGGCGGCCGGCACCGCGAGCCGCATCTCCGGCAGGGCGTCGAGCAACTGGTCGACCGCGTCCTGCGCGACCAGATAGGCCACCGACCGCGCGGGGCAGGCATGGGGCCCGACACTCCACGACAGATGGGAGCTGTTGTCGACGTATTCGCCGACCGCGACGGCGGGATCGTTGTTGCACGCGGCCATGCTGATGACGACCGGCTGATGCGCCGGCAGCCAGACGCCGTCGATCAGCACGGCCTGCCGAGGAAAGGTCGTGCACATATTGGCCAGCGGCGGGTCGGTGAACAGCACCTCGTCCACCGCCGCGCGGGTGGTCATGCTGCCGCCGAGCAGCCCACCCGCGAACCGGTCTTCGGTGAGCAGCGTGCGCACCGTGTTCACGATCAGGTTGTGCAGCGGTTCGATCCCCGCACCGTAGAAGCTGAACAACTGCGCGATCATCTCGTCCTGGTCCAGTTGCACCGGATGCCGCAGCAGCCGTGAGGTGACGTCGTTGCCCGGCTCCTTGCGGCGCAGCGCGATCAGGTCGGCGAGTGCCGCGACGAGCAGGGCGTCGGCCTCGTCGGTCTCGGCGCCGTCGAAGATCGCGGTAAAGGCGTCGGCCGCGCGGCGGCCGATATCGGCGGGGCAGCCGAGCAGCGTATTGACCACCTGAAAGGTGAGCGGATAGGCGTACTCGGTAATGATCTCGGCGGTCCCGGTGGTGCAGAACGCATCGATCAGCGGAACCGCGATCCGCTCGACCGTATGGTGCAGCGCGAACATCTCGACCTCGTGCAACGCGGCGACCGTGGGAGTGCGGTAGCGAGCGTGTTCGGCGCCGGCGCTACGAAAGGCGTTGGGCCGCCACTCCATCAGCGGTAGCACCGGACAATCGGCCGGTATCTGCCGCTGCCAGTGCCGAGGATCGGCCGGAAAATGGTCGGGGTCGTTGAGGATCCGCCGGGCGACCTGGTAGTCGATCACCAGCGTGGCGGGCACGCCCGGTGCGAGGTCGATCGGCACCAGCGCTCCGAACCGCTCACGCGCCTGCCGATAGATCCGATGCGGGTCGGCGGCGAATTCTTCGGTGTACAGGGGGATTCGAGGACCACTGCTGTCGCCCGGCGAGCCGTAGCGGACCGGACCGGGGGTCTGCGGTGAGGTGGGCATGAAACGTACTCCGGACTTTCGAGCAACCGATGCGGACCGCCGGTCGAGTACGACGGCGGCGGCCGGTCGGGATGTTATCCGGAGAAGCGCGATGCGCGGGGCAAATTAAATATATCCCGCACTTGATGTTATGCGTTGTCTACATCCAGCGCACGGTGACCGCGGGTGGCTGTCGTCACACCCGCGGTCCGCCCGCGGTGGGCGCCTTTTTTATTGTGGCGCAGTGAGAATCGCGTCGGGACCGTCGGAGAACACAAGTCCTGTGTCGGTCACTGGGACGCCGGACGGAGCCAGACTTCCGTCTTCTGCGATCGTGTACGAGTGAACCTGGGTGGTGCCGTGCGCGGTCAGGGCGTCGATGAGAAACACCTTCCCGGCCGCCTCGTCCAGGACGACCCGTCCCGGGATCGTGCCCGCCGGAGCGGCATACGGCGAGCCCGGGACAGGAATCAACGCGCCGTCGCCACCGATCGTGAAACCGCCGATCGCGCCACCCATCGAGGCGGGCACGTACAGCCGGTGGCTGTCGGCGGTGATCGCGACACCGTGCGGAAGGAAGCCGACCCGATAGGGCGATCCCGGCGTCGGCGTCAGCCGTCCGTCGACAGCGATCGCGAAACCCGCCACCCCGTCGCTCGCCTCGTTGCTGACATAGAGGAAGCGACCGTCGGGTGTGACGCCGTGCAGAGTGGGTTGCATACCGGCGAAGACCGGGCCGCCGACCGCGCGCAGGCCGCCGTCGGGCTGCACCGCGAAACTGGAGACGGTCATGTTCAGCCAGCTCGCCAGGAAGAGGAAGCGGCCGTCCGGTGACAGGGTCGGCATGGTCAGGCCGCTGATCCCGGGGATCGGAGTCGCCTGGGCTCCCGTGGGGCTCAGCGCTCCCGACGCGTCGATGCGGTACGAGCGCACTTCGTTCGTCGCGCCGCCGATGGTCGCGAACATGCGCGAGCCGTCGGGGCTGATGGTGAAGCCGACGGCCGGCGTGCCGAGGTCGAGCTGGGCGCCGGGGATCCGGCTCAGGGTGCCGTCCGCGTTCAGATGATATCCACTGATGGTGCCCGAAACCGTATGTGCGACATACACTGTGCGGCCGTCCGGGGTCGCGGTCAGCGACAGCGCGCCGGTCCCCGCGGGGAACGGGGAGCCACCCACATTCGAGAGTGCGCCGACGCCGTCGACCCGTAGCACTTCGATATTGGATGACGCCGCACCGGCGATGACCAGATAGCGATCCGGCGTGGCCGCGATGGCCGAGCCTGACCAGCCGCCGCAGGTGACGGCGACGGCTGTCGCCACTCCCACCGCCGCGCCGCGTGCCGCGTGAACTGCCTTGTGGAACACTTCTACCTCCATAATTCCGGTGGGCGGCGTCGCCCACAGGGCGCAGAGGACCGCCACCGGAAACAGCCGGAGGTACGGGAATCCGCGATCACGACCGGTCGGTGGATGCGATGCCCCCGGTGCAGCGGCGTTGTCGAACCACCCGATACGCCGACCGCCGAAAAGTGTGATGGTGCCTCTGCTTTCGGCGACGCTACGCAGCACCCTGGATGTGGAGTGTCCAGAAGTTTGGACATCCCCGTAACCCCGTCGGCAGGCATCGGCAGCGCCCAGCCCTCGGAGATGCGAGTGCCGCACCGGAGCGCGTTCCGTGCACGCGACAACCGCCGAACGAACCGGCCGAGTGTCCAATATTCCGGACACCATATCTGGAATATGTGAAATATCGTGCATGATGTCCGGATTCCGGCCGACCATTACCGATACGGAGGCATGTAAATGAGCGAGCTGCTACGCGGTTTCATCGAAGCGCACTACCAGGGATTGAACACCGGCGACGTGGAGCTTGCGGCGAGCCCGTTCTCCGATGACGTGGCGTGTGAATTCCCGTCCGGTCCCCTGGCGGGCATCGGCGAGCTGCGCGGCATGATCCAGACCTTCATCACCGCGTTCCCGGATCTGACGATCACGGTGCGCAACATCTGGCACGACGGTGACGGCGCCGTCGCCGAAGTGTCGTTCTCGGGAACCCACACCGGGCCGCTGGCCACGCCGCAGGGTGAGGTCCCGCCCACCGGCCGCGCCGTGCGGTTCCCGCTCGTCGACACCTTCGCGGTGAAGGACGGCAAGGTCGTCGAGCACCGCGGCTATTGGGACAACGCCGCGTTCCTGACCCAGCTCGGCCTGTTGCCCGCAGCCGCCGAAGCCTGATATCGGGGGCGACAAACCAAGGGGAACGACAGTGGGGGTGCTGCGTGCCGTGCGCGCGCAGCCTCACCACGGCCCGGTTCATTGTCGCCGATGACGATGAGTACCGGCTGGTCGAGCAGTCGTCGACAACCAAACGTCGTGCGGCCGTTCTTCGCCCCGCCACCACCGCGGATGCCGAGCACACCGATATGGTCCGCCTCGTCATGCGAGCGTCGTGATGTTTCGCCGCGAAGCCGTGATCACACCGTGCTGATCGAAGGTAGCGGCGAAGAAGCGTTCGCCGATGCCGCCGAGCTACCATCGGTTTCGCTCTCGGGCTCCGAATAAGACTCCGCTTCAACGACTTCCGAACAGCCCCGGCGTGCGAGCAGCGCATGTCGATGCGATGTGCACGCGGAAGCCACTCGGGCACACGGATGTTTACTGGACGGTAGCCATGGCTAATCCGTGGCCGGGGCCTCCCTGCTTCACCCGATCGAAACTGCTCGACCTCTCACCGATGCACCGCTGATCGATTACTCGTTCCGGACCGCATCGGCCGCAAGTCAGAATGTTCGGCGAAAGGACTGAGGGACAGTGCATCACCTATGTTCGAGCTCGGCCATGGTTTCGCCGGCCGGTGGTGGCCGGTGACAGCCGAGATGGAAATCCTCGAACTGACAGACGAGTTCTACCAGGATCCGCATGCGACCTATCGAGCGCTGCGCGAGCGCGGTCCCCTCCATCGCATTCGATTGGACGGTGTGATCGGCTGGCTGATCGTCGATCACGACGTGGCCAGGCAAGCCTTGGCGGAGCCGACCATCAGCAAGCGCATCGGGTCACCCGAAGGACAGGCCGTGCTGGCCAAACACGGTGCGGCCGAGATGTTCAACACCGCCATCGGCGACAACATGTTGTTCGCCGATCCGCCCCAGCACACGCGTTTGCGCCGCCTCGTGGCGAAGGCGTTCGCGGGCCCCGCCATCCGCGATCTGCAACCGAGAATCAGCTCGATCGCCGACAGCCTGCTCGCCGACATCAGCGCGCGAACGACTGTCGACCTCATCGACAGCTACGCGTTCCGCCTGCCGATCGCGGTGATCTGCGAGTTGCTCGGGGTGCCCGACGACGACAAGGCAGATTTCCGTTCGTGGACCGCCGTCGTCGTCGGCGACACGGCCACGAACGAGGAACGCGCCGCCGCCGGGGTCGAATACTTCACCTACCTGACGAAGTTGATCGCCGAACGCACCGACGACCCCCGCGACGATCTGCTCTCCCAACTGATCGTCGCGAAAGACCACGAGGACCGGCTGGACCAGCAGGAACTCATCGCCATGCTGCTCCTGCTGCTGATAGCGGGGCATGAGACCACGGTCAATCTGATCGGCAACTCGGTACTCGAGCTACTGCGCGATCCCGCGGTCGCCGAGCGGTTGCGCGCGGACCCCGAAGCGATACCCGCCTACGTCGAGGAGATCCTGCGCTGCCAGGGGTCGCTGCACTTGGCCACGGCCCGGTACACCACCGCGCCGATCACGTTGGGCGATAAGTACATCGACGCGGACGAATTCATCCTCATCTCGCTCGCCGCCGCCAACCGCGACCCCGCCCGGTTCGCCGAGCCGGACCGCATCGACCTCGAACGACCCGAGAACCGGCACATCGCTTTCGGACACGGCATCCATCACTGTCTCGGTGCCGCCCTGGCACGCATGGAGGCCACGACCGCGATCTCGAGGCTGCTGGCGACGTTCCCGGAGCTGTCGCTCGACGGCGAATTCAGCGCTCTGACGTGGCGAAAGAGCCTGTTGATCCACGGCTTGACCAGCCTGCCGGTCCGACCGGCCGCGCGCACGGATTCTCGCACCGGGCCCGTGGCCGACACGGGCCGCGTCTCCGTCATGGCCTGACCCGGCCGTCGACACGACGGGTGGTACATCGCGGCAATCCGGGTAACCGATGAGATCGGAGCACCCTTTCAGCACCGGATCGATAACCGAAGACGGGAGGCGCGGCGATGACAGGTACTTCCTCGCGGAAGCCGGCGCCGGGCGAGGACGCGCCCGCCGTTCCCTCCCGTGTCCAGGTGCGCGGCGCGCGGGAGCACAATCTCACCGGCGTCGATGTCGACATACCCCGCGACGCGCTGGTGGTGTTCACCGGCGTCTCGGGCTCGGGGAAATCGTCGCTGGCTTTCGGCACATTGTTCGCGGAGTCCCAGCGCCGATATCTCGAGTCGGTGGCCCCGTACGCGCGCCGCCTCATCGATCAGGTGGGCGTTCCCGACGTCGATTCGATCGAGGGGATGCCGCCGGCGGTCGCCCTGCAGCAACACCGCGCCGGTGGTAGTGCCCGGTCCTCCGTCGGCAGTGTGACGACGTTGTCCAGCCTGGTGCGCATGCTGTACTCGCGAGCCGGTAACTACCCCGCGAAGCAACCGATGCTCTACGCCGAGGACTTCTCGCCGAACACCGTGCAAGGTGCCTGTCCCACCTGTCACGGAATCGGCCGCGTGTACGAGGTGCCCGAGAACCTGATGGTGCCCGATCCGTCGCTGACGATCCGGGAACGAGCCATCGCCTCCTGGCCACCGGCATGGCACGGGCAAAACCTCCGCGACATCCTGGTCTCGCTCGGATACGACGTCGACCGGCCGTGGCGAGATCTACCGAAGAAGGATCGCGACTGGATCCTCTACACCGACGAGCATCCCACGGTGCCGGTCTACGCGGGCTTCACTCCGGCGCAGACGCGGCGCGCGCTGAAGCAGAACATGGAGCCCAGCTATCAGGGCACGTTCACCGGCGCGCGCCGGTACGTCCTCGACACTTTCGCGAACACCAAGAGCGCCTCGGTGAAGAAGAGGGTGTCTCGATTCATCAGCAGTGCGGTGTGCGCCACCTGCGACGGCAAACTGCTCAAACCGGAAGCCCTGTCTGTGACGTTCGAGGGGCTCGACATCGCCGAATTCTCCGCACTCTCATTGGGCCGCCTCGCCGAACTGTTGTCGTCGGTCCTCGCCGCGAACTGGCACCCGACCGGAACCGGCTCGGACGCGGTACTGGACGAGACCGCCCGGCGAGCGGCTGTCGACAAGCGTGTCGCTGCCGGCGGTGCCGCACACGATGCGGCCCCGGACGTGCGCAGCACGCCGAACATGTCGGTCGAAAAACGCGCTGCCGCACAGCGTTTGGTCAGCGAACTACTGGAACGGCTGCGGCCGGTCACCGACCTGGGCCTGGGCTATCTGTCTCTGGACCGCAGCACACCGACCCTGTCGTCCGGCGAGTTGCAGCGCGTGCGGCTGGCGACGCAACTCTCTTCGCAGCTCTTCGGAGTCGTGTACGTCCTCGACGAACCGTCGGCGGGGCTACACCCGCGTGACCGCGACGCCCTACTGGGCATCCTGAAGGGGCTGAAGCGCCGCGGCAACAGCGTGTTCGTCGTCGAGCACTCGCTCGACATCATTCGCGCCGCCGACTGGCTGGTCGATCTCGGTCCCGGCGCGGGCGAGAACGGCGGCCGGATTCTGCATTGCGGACCGCCCGAGGGCTTGCGCCACGTCGGCGAGTCGGCGACGCGTCGGTACCTGTTCGACCACGAACGGCCCGCACCCCGGCCGCCGCGGCGCGCGGAGGAATGGGTGCGACTGAAGAAGGTGCGCCGCAACAATTTACGCGATGTGTCGGTGTCGTTTCCGCTGCGGTGCCTGACCGCTGTGACAGGGGTGTCCGGCTCCGGGAAGTCGAGCCTGGTCAGTCAGGCGCTACCTGCCCTCATCGGTGAGTATCTGGGGCATCCGGTGGGCACGCCCGCCGACGACACCGGAGACGATCTGCTGCTGTCGGACGACTCGCAGGCCGTGGACGGCACGATCGTCGGCGGCGTCGGCGATCTTCGCCGGGTGGTGTGCATCGATCAGAAACCGATCGGGCGCACTCCCCGATCGAACGTCGCCACCTACACCGGAATGTTCGACCACATCCGCCGCCGTTTCGCCGCCACACCGAAGGCGCGTCGCCGGCGCTACAACGCAGGCCGATTCTCGTTCAATGTCGCCTCCGGGCGGTGCCCGACCTGTGAGGGCGAAGGCTGGGTGATGGTCGAATTGCTCTTTCTGCCCAGCGTTTACACTCCGTGCCCGGACTGCCACGGCACCCGCTATCAAGCGAGCACACTCGAAATCACTTGGCACGGACGCAATATCGCCGAGGTTCTGGAGATGAGCGTCGACGAGGCTCGGGCGTTCTTCGACGGTGACACCGACATCCTCAGAGCACTGACTGTGTTGGACGAGGTCGGGCTCGGCTACCTCCGGCTGGGGCAGCCGGCGACCGAACTGTCCGGCGGCGAGGCGCAACGGGTCAAACTCGCCACCGAACTGCAGCGCGCACATCGCGGCGACGCCCTGTACCTCCTCGACGAACCCACCTCGGGATTACATCCGGCCGATACCGACCGGCTGCTGCTGCACCTGCAGAAACTGGTGGACGCGGGCAATACCGTCATGGTCGCCGAACTGGACATGCGCGTCGTGGTCCAGGCCGACCATGTCATCGACCTCGGCCCCGGTGCCGGCAACGAGGGCGGTCGCGTCGTCACCACCGGCACCCCCGCCGACGTGGCCGCCGATCCGCACAGCGCAACCGCGCCCTACCTCGCCGCGGCGCTGCGCTGACGCTGCCCGGGCGGGTTTCCTCCCGGCAGCGCCACGCCCGACGAGCCGATCAGCCCAGGTGCTTGTGGAAGAACGGCACCAGGTTCTCCAGCGCCACACCGGTCGGCTCCGGCTTGTCGTACAGGTCGTAATGCGACGCGCCTTCGACCACGACGAGCTGCTTGTCCTTGGACGCCGCGCGACCGTACAACTCCATGCTCAACCGCTGCGAGGCGAAGGCGCCGACCTTGTCGCCGATCACGACGCACAGCGGCTGGGTCAGGAAGACCTCGACGCGGTCGTAGGCGTCCCAATCGGCCAGCGCGGCCTGGCGAGCGAAGTTGAAGCTCGTCTTGCCGCCGGGAGCCTGCCCGCGATCGGTCTTGTAGTACTCGGTGGCCTCGACCACGTCGATATCGGTGATACCCGCTTGCTTCGCCGCCGCCACCGACGGCGGCAGCAGATCGTTGATCACCTGAGCCTGGCCGCGAGCCTCCGCGGTGCGCTGCGCGGCGATGGCCTCGAGCATGCCCATCGGGTTGTACTCGGAGAAGCCCTCACGCATCAGCCGGCCGACGTTGCTGCCGACGACGGTTCCCAGCGCCTTGATCCGGCGGTCGATCTTCGTGGCCGCCACGGCGTAACCGGCACCACCACAGATCCCGAGCACACCGATCTTGTCCGCATCGACATACGGCAGCGTGACCAGGTGGTCGATCACGAAACTGAAATCGCCGGTCCGGAAACCGGGATCCTCGACCGACCGCGGATCACCGCCGCTGTCACCCTGGAAACTCGCATCGAACACCGCCACCACGAAGCCCGCCTCGGCGAGGGCCGCGCCGTACACCGTGCCCGACGTCTGCGCCTTGCAGCTGCCGGTGGGGTGCCCGGAGACGATCGTCGGATACACCTTCGACTCGTCGAAACCCGGCGGGAAGTAGATGTCGGTGGCAATGTCCCACGCCCAGCCCTCGACCGCCACGGTCTTGATGTCGTTCGCCATGATTTCCTCTCCTGTCCATCGGCTATGTGGAAAATCTATGGCTGTTCCGGAAGCGGCGGCAGGCCGGAATAGTGCCTGGGAACAATCCTTCCCAGCCGGGAGGGACCGGGTAGCCCCGGGTCTTCGACGGCCCGAGCTCTCAGGACAGCAGTCGGGCCGGCGAGGCGGCCCGACGCAGTCTCAGGACTGGTCGGCCGCCGCGTCGGCCCGATCGGGGTGAATCGGCGTTATGCGGGCATCGGAAGGTCAGAGTTTGTCGGCGAAGAACGGGACGACCTTCTTCAGCGCCTCGCCGGCACCCTTCGGCTGGTCGTAGAGGTCGTAGTGGGAGACGTCCGGCAGTTCGAGGAGTTGCTTGTCCGTGGAGGCGGCCTTCTCGTAGATCTCGTGACCGTCGCGGTAGGCGCCGAAGCCGCCCTGCTTGTCTCCGATGACGATCAGCAGTGGCTGATCGAGCAGCTCGTCGGCCAGATGGAACGCATCCCATCCCAGCGCGGTGGAACCGTGCGCCACCTCGAAGGTCGTGCATCCGTTCTTCGCCCCACCACGATCGGTGCGGTAATAGTCGTACGCCTCGATGATGTCGATGTCACCCACCTTCTGGGCCGCCTCGGCCGAGTCAGGCAGGATGTCGTTCGCGACGCTGTCCGCGCCCCGAGCCTCGGCGGTGCGCTGCTCGGCGATGCCACGCAGTGCCGCGAGCGGCCCGTTGTCCTGCTGCGTCGTCTCTCGCTGCATCCGGCCGAAGTTCACACCCGTGATGGAGACGACGGCCTTGAACCGCTTTTCCGTCTTGGCCGCGGCCAAGGTGTAGCCACCACCACCGCAGATGCCGAGTACACCGATACGGTCCGCGTCGACATACGGAAGCGTGACCAGGTAATCCACCACCCGGTGGAAATCCTCGACGCGCTGGGCCGGGTCTTCGAGGAAACGCGGCTTACCGCCGCTTTCCCCCTGGAAGCTCGCGTCGAATGCGATGACTACGTAGCCGGCCTCGGCCAGCGCCGGCGCGTAGACATTGCCGGAAGTCTGCTCCTTGCAGCTGCCGATCGGGTGGGCGGCGACGATTGCGGGATAGGTCTTGGACTCGTCGAAGTCCGGTGGGAAATGCAGATCCGCCGCGATATCCCAGTACATGTCGCGATTGCGGAAGGTGACGTGCTCGATCTTGCCATTGGCCATGGTCCTTCACTCCTCTGGTGGTGCGAACTCCTCTGTCTCGTGCCGAGCCCCGCAGCCAGGTCGTGATGACCGAGTCGGCGAGCCCGTACACGTCCAGCTTCGCGGGGCATACCGACTCTGTGGAGGGGAGAGTTCTTTCCCTGGCATCGCGTTCGATACCGCGTCGCCTGGGCGGCAACGCGGATCGGGTCGCGCATGACCCGGCCGCAGCGGCCACGATCCGAGCCAAGCCCGGACCGAGGTGCGGTTTCCTTCCGCCCCTCGGGAACCGGCAGGCAGGGAGGAAACTTTCCCAGGCACCCGGGCGGATCGAGGCATACGGTGAATCCGTAACCGACAGAACGCACCTTCTCGCCGCGTAGACGTCGTCGACCTCCGTCGGAACTACCACCACCGAAGCGAATGATGCTCGGTCGATCAACCACGCGGAGCGGAGCATGCCGTCATCCATTCACCAGGCCACAGCTCCGCCGTCCGGCCCGCCAGTGATATTCGACAACACCCCCAGCCCGCGAAGGTGAGTTTTCGATGTGGACACACAGCGCTGGCGAGCATGTAGCCACCACTCCCGATAGACCGACGCAACCGTCGCACAGCGATGTGCATCTACGAATCTGGCTGGGTGGCATCGCCTTCGACTACACGGCGGCGGCCGCAGCCGCCGCCAATCTGATCAGCGACTGGCGGCGAAGACCTTGGTACGCCATCGAATTGATGCGCGACACCATCGAGGAGCGGCTGTCACTGCCTCGCCTGCCGAACGAGCGGCTGTTCCTCGGAGCGTGACTCCGATCGCGGCCGAACCGGGTGAAAGTCGCTGTCCGCGTTCGGATTCTTGTCGGCGGCTCCCGGTAACGTCCGGCATGTGAACCGACCCCGCACCGGAACAGATCCTTCGGCGCCGTCTTCGGCCTTGTCGCCGCAATCCGGCCGTCCGGTGCTGATCACGGGCGCATCGGGCAGAATCGCCTCGGGTGTGGTGGACGCCTTGCTCGCGGCGGGTGCACCCGTTCGCGCGGCCTACCGGGATCCAGCACGCACCGCCGCGATGAGGGAATCCGGCCGCGACGCGGTCACCGTCGACTACACCCGGCCTACCACCCTGCCCGCCGCGATGGCGGGTGTCGGCACCCTTTTCCTGGTCACCGCCACTACCGCGACGCAGACTCGGGACGAACTCGCCCTGGTCGAAGAGGCGTACAGAGCCGGCGTCGAACGCGTCGTCAAGGTGTCATTGTGGCGGGCCGACGAACGCCTCACTCCTCTCGCCGACCTGCATCGGCCGGTGGAGGAGGCCATCGAGCGCTCCGGATTGCGGTGGACCTTCTTGCGGCCGAACTTCTTCATGCAGAACTTCGCGCAGATGGCGGCGTCGATCGGCGAGCACGGAGTGATCGCACGCCCGGGAGGCTCGGCGCCCATCAGCTACGTCGACGCCCGTGACGTTGCCGGTGTCGCCGCACATGTCCTCACCACCGGCGGCCACGACGGCCGGATCTATGCTCTCACCGGTCCCCGCGCTCTCACCTACGACGAGGTGGCCGACATCTTCTCGGATATTCTGCGCAAGCCCGTGCGCTACCACGCACAAACCGCGACGGAAGCACGTGACGGCCTGCTCGCCGCCGGCGTTCCGGCATTCATGGCAGAAGCCTTGGTCCGGGTGAGCACCGTCTACGGCGACGGCGGAGCCGATTCGGTCCTATCCACCGTCACCGACTTGACCGGTGAGGCGCCGAGAACCTTCGAGCAGTTCGTTCGCGACCATCGCCGGCTCTTCGGATAACTGCTCGCCGATTGCTCTCGCAGCATCCAGCGGCACAACAGGATCGAACCCGGCGGCCACTTGGGGAGCCGCACATTTCAGACGACAACTCGGTACTCGTGATCGCGAGGAAACGATCTCCGAGGGCCGATAGCCGGACTACATCACGCTCAGAGCGGGCGTGGCTCCTCCGGTGCCTCCGACACCGGCGCACGCTCGGCCGACCAGGAGGCGAGGATGCGTAGTTTGTCCTGGGACGCGCTGCCCGGCTCGGTGGACCACAGCACCAGTTGCTGATCCGGATCACCGGAGTAGCGGAAGGTGTCCCATTCCAGTACCAGATCGCCCACCTCGGGGTGGCTCATCCGTTTGGTGCCGAATTCCTGGTGGGCGACATGGCGGGCCGCCCACCACTGCCGGAATTGCTCGTCGGCGACCGACAACTCGCCGACCAGCGCGGTCAGGCGCGGATCGGTCGGATTCGCTGCCGCTTCCATGCGCAGGATCGCCACGCAGGTCCGCCCGACGGCCTCCCAATCGGTGTACAGCCGGCGCATCGCGGGGTCCAGGAAGATCATCCGCACGTAGTTGCGCTGTTTCTGCGGAATCTTGTCGAAATCGGCGATGAGCGCGGCGGCCAGCCGATTCCACGCCAGGATGTCGAGGTGGCGGCCGAAGATCAGCGCCGGTGTATCGGTCAGCTGCTCCAGCAGCCTGCCGAGTTGTGCTCGCACAACCTGGCGGCCGCGCGGTGCGGGCGGGCGGCTGTCGGCGCGTTCGGCCAGGCTGCGGACATAGTCGCGCTGTTCGCGATCCAACTGCAACACCCGGACCAGGGTGTCGAGTACGGGCTCGGACGGAGCCAGCCGGCCCTGCTCGATCCGCGTGTAATAGTCGGTGCTGATCGCGGCCAATTCCGCGACCTCTTCGCGGCGCAGGCCTGGCACCCGCCGCGGCCGCAGGTCGCCGGAAGGCAGGCCGAGGGTGCCCGGCTCGAGTTGCGCACGGCGGGCTTTCAAGAACTCGCCCAGCTCCCGCAGATGCGGCTCCTTGACGGTCATATCACCACGCTAGAACCGATTCGACGGCGCTGCCTGGGCGAATTCTCTCCCAGGCAGCGCCGGGATGTGGGGCACGGACTCGGCGTCTCAGCCGGCGCGATTCCGGCGCCAGAGGTCACCGCTCAACACGGTGGCGAAGCCGCACCACGTCGGATAGGCCGCCAGCAGGAAGCCTCCGCGGTCCACCTCGGCCGTGCGACGTGTGAGATCGGCACTGCTCAGCGTCAGGGCGGCCGCCACGGCCGCCACGGCCGTCGCGGCGCCGAGGCGGTGTGCGCGGAAGAAGACCCAGCTCCAGCTCGCGTTGAGGGCCAGGTTGAGCAGCAGAGCGTTGCGTAGTGCTCGGTTCTGGTTCGGCTCGGCGTGGGCGAGCGCTCGGGCGGTTGTGGCGGCGATATCGACGTACAGGGTTGTCCATGCGATGGGAAAGACCACGGGCGGGGGTTGGAAGGGCGGTTTGTCCAGCCGCTGGTACCAGTGCGAGCCGGTCGTGGTCGCCGCTGAGCCTGCTACCGCCGCGGCGGTGGTGGCCGGGAAGGTCCACCACGCTTGCTTCCATCGGCTCGAATCCGTACGCCGCGTGCGCGTTCCGATCACGAGAGGCTCCTTCCTCGCCGGGCTTGCGCTCCGGCCGTGCGGTGTCCACCGGTGAGCTCTGAGCTGCCGCGCATTCGTCACCAGAGCGGCGGCGTGGTCGGTCCCTGCTCGGCTTACCCGCACCTCGTCGGTAATAACGGAGGATCGGCTCGCGTGTTGTCCGCCGGTTCGGCATCAGCCTCACCGCCGGCAGAAGGTGCCCACGACTCCGCGCACAGCGGCAGGCGCCACCGGCCGGTGGCGCGCTATCGCAGACCGATTGCCAGAACGATCACGCCGAGGAGTGGCGGCACCAGCTGTTTGAGGGCCGCGCTCGCCTTGTCGGGGCTGGACAGGAGCAGGACCAGGCCGGCGGCGGTCATCGAGCCGGCACCGGTGAACACCAGGGTGGCGCCGATCGTCGTTTCGCCCACCGCGAAGAACACCGTACCGGCGATCACGCAGATGGCCAGGAAGAGGTTGTAGAAGCCTTGGTTGAAGGCCAGTGGCCTGGTCGTTTCCGCTTCGGCGGCCGAGGAGACTCCGAAGATGGCCCGGGTCTTCGGCCTCGTCCACGCCACCGATTCGAGATAGAAGATGTAGATGTGGATCGCGGCCGCGAGGCACGCGAGGATGAGACCTGCTGTCGTCACCGAACACCTCCGTGAACGTCGTCGCGCGATATAACCACGCGGCGGCCGGGACATGTCGGCGACACGTCGGGTGTCGCGGCAGACACACCGGACCGGGCCCGCGAATGCCGCACCATGCCACCCCGACGTGCCGTTCACCTCTCAATCGTCCATCGGCGTATGGGATTTCGCTCATCGCGCGACGAATCCGGCAGATCCGCCGTGGACGGGGCTGGGCGAACGCCGGTCGACGCGTGTCCCGGCGGGCCCGCAGCGGCCGTTACACTCGGTGATCTTGCGAGGTTGAGACCACAGCCGCGCGCGGCACCGCGAAACTACGCCGAGTATCGCGGTGTTCGACATGCGCAGATGTGCCTGCACACATCCGCTCCGCCGTCACGATTCATACTCGTGGGGGCCGGACTGGATGCGGGAGTGTAGGGAAGGGTGAACACGTGGGATACGAAGGCCACAGCGGCTGCACCGCCGATGTGATCTCGGTCGGCGGCTTCGTGGTGGTGGTCGCGGCCGGTGAGGTCGATTCGCATACCGCGCCGCGGCTCGATACGGCTGTCCAGCAGGCAGTGACTCGTCAACCGGAACAATTGATCGTCGATCTGTCCGCGGTGGAATTCTTCGACTCCTCGGGAATGAATGTGCTCGTACGCGCCCTGCGACAGGCGGGGCGAGTGTTGGTTGTGGCGCCGCGGCCGGTGCGGCGCGTGGTGGAGGTCACCGGCCTGTCGACGGTGTTCGCTCTCTTCGACGACGTCGACGCCGCGGTCGCGAGCGCCCTGGCCCACACGAACGGCTGATATCGGATGCGTCACCCCGAAGACATGCGTCACCCCGACAGCGGCGATCGGAAGGCCGCGAGCGCCGGCGGACAGCGATCGCTCGAGGACCTGCACATCGAATTCCGGGCCCGGTCCGCGGAACTGCAGCGGGTGCGAGCACTGCTGCGGTCCTGGCTCGCGGGGACGAGCCTCGGATCGGATCGTGCCTACGATCTCCTGCTGGCCGTCAACGAGGCCTGTTCGAATTCGGTCGAGCACGGGCATCGCGGTGACGGCCGGACCGTCGTGCTGCACGCCACGGCCACGCATTCGATCCGTATCACCGTCTCCGACGGCGGGACGTGGCGCGTGCCGCGAGCGGACGAGGAGGTCGATCGCGGGCGCGGTCTGCCGATGATGAACGCCCTCATGCCCGGCACCCGGGTCGTCTCGGGCACCGACGGCACGACGGTCGAATTCGTGGTCTCGCTCACCGCCGAATCCCGTTCCGATCCGAGCACCGGACAGTGGTCCCGCCGCACCTCGGCGGAGCAGCCGTGACGCCGGTTCGGCTGCTGCGCAGTGGATTTCACTCGCGGGATGTGGGGAGGTCGCCGTGCCCGAATCCGTTGTAAGCGACGTGGAGCGATGGTCGGCGGTACCGCATCCCGCCGTGGTGGTCGATCGCGCGGGCACGGTGGTCGCGCTGACCGCAGAGGCCGCCGCGCTGTTGCCCGATGCGGTGGTGGGCGAGCCGCTGCGCCGTGCCGCGCCGCCCTGGTTGTCCGCGGCCCACGAGGAGGCGGCCGCCTCGGGCGTCGTGCCCTCGCCCGCATCGGTGACCGGGCGAGTGGGCGGGCGCGCACTGCACGCGACCGCCTCCCCCGGCGCCGACGGCACGGTCGTCTGGTGGTTGCTCGGCGACACCGCGCACTCGCTGTACGAGAGCCGTTGGGAGTTGGAGCAGGAACGCGAACGGACCGCATTCCTGTCGCAGGCCTCCGAGCGGCTGCTGGCCTCGTTGAACGTCGACCGGTGTGTGGAGACGACCGTCCGGCTGGCCGCCGGCCACCTCGCCGATGCCGCGGTGGTCGTCACTCCGCCGGCCGGGCGGGCGTTGTCGGTCGTCTCGTGTGACGAACACGGCGTGGTCCGGGTGAACGTCGTCGAGGAGGACCCCGACACGGTGGCCGGTCTGAGCGAGGCGCTGCGGGGATTCCCGCCGATTCCCTCGCAGTGGCTGGACCCCGCGGCCGTGCCGGCGTGGTTGCTGCCGCCCGGTTTCGAGAACCGCACGGGCTCGGTAATCGTGACTCCGCTACCCGGCCACGGGGTTTCGGCGGGTGCGCTGGTCCTGCTGCGGCGTTCCGGCGAGCGGATCTACGACGAGCGCGACGAGGTCTTCGCCCAGTTGTTCGCCGGCCGCGCGGGTATCGCGTTGTCGGCGGCACGGCTGTACGCCGAGCAGACCAGCATCACCGCGATCCTGATGCGCGAGCTGCTGCCACCGCAACTGCACCGTGTCCACGGCATCGAATTGGCCGGCGCCTACCGGGCTTCGGAGAATCACGAAATCATCGGCGGCGACTTCTACGACGTGCACCGCGCGGCGGCACCGGACGGGGAAACCCTCGTCGTGCTCGGCGATGTCTGCGGGAAGGGTCTCGCGGCCGCCGTGCTGACCGGCAAGATCCGCAACACGGTCCACGCGCTGGTGCCGATGGCCGACGATCATCAGCGCATGCTCAGCCTGCTCAACGATGCGCTGATGTCCTCGCGGCACGACCGCTTCGCCACGCTGGTCCTCGCATCGGCGGTGCATCGGGACGGGCGGGTGCTGCTGCGGTTGACCTCAGCCGGGCATCCGCCGCCGCTGATCGTGCGGGCCGACGGGACCGTCGAAATGGCCGAGACGCGTGGACAATTGGTCGGCGCGCTGCCGAGCATCACCGCGACGACGTTCCGGACCTCGCTCGCGCCGGGGGAAACCTGTCTGCTCTACACCGACGGTGTGACCGAGGCCCGCGGCGGACCGCTGGGCCGGCGCATGTTCGGTGAGGAACGTCTGATGGCCGCCCTCGCCCAGTGTGCGGATATGCCCGCGGAGGCGGTGGTCGAGCGCGTGCACATGCTCACCACCCAGTGGGTCGGCCGCCACGAGCACGACGACATCGCGGTCGTCGCGATCACCGCGCCGCGCACCTCGGCCCTCGTGACCGACTGATCCACACAGCGAAGGAGCCGCCGTTCATGTCCGAGCCGCATCGCCGAATCACCCACGACGCCTCCGCATTTCGTGACGAGCTGTGGGCGGCGGTCACGGGGCGTGACGAACGGGCGGCGATCGGCATCGTGCTCGCGGCGCTGGATTCGGGTCTGGCACCGGAGGTGGTCCTGCTCGATGTGATCGCCGCGGTGCAGCACCGGGTGGGTGCGGAATGGGCTGCGAACACCCTCAGTGTCGCCGACGAGCACACCGCCACCGCGATCAACGATCGCGCCGTGACGGCACTGGCTCTGCATGCGACCGGTGCGCACCCCGGTTCGGCGGGCCGGGTGACCGTCGCGTGTGTGGACGGTGAATGGCACGCCCTTCCCGCGCGGCTGGTGGCCGAGGTGCTGCGGCTGCGTGGCTGGCACGTCGACTTCCTCGGCGCCCAGGTGCCCACACGGCACTTGATCGCGCACCTGCACAACACCGGCCCCGATGCCGTATTGCTGTCGTCGTCGCTGCCGACCCGCCTGCCGTCGGCGCACGGCACGATCACCGCATGTCAGGCGGCCGGGGTGCCGGTGCTCGTCGGCGGGGCGGCGTTCGGGCCGGAAGGCCGTTACGCGGACCTGCTCGGTGCCGACGCCTGGGCGCCGGATGCCGCGACCGCAGCCGAGCTGCTCGCCCGGGGACTGCGACGCGAGCAGCAGCCGCAACGGACCCTGCCGCATCTGACCGATCAGGAATTCACCATGATCGCCCGCAGTACACCGCATGTGCTGGCGACCACGATGGCGGAGCTGGAGCATCGTTTCCCCGCGATGCGGGAGTATTCCGAATTCCAGCTGGAACGCACCGCCGAGGATGTCGCCCAGATTCTCGAATTCCTCGCTACCGCACTGTATCTGGACGACGACGAGTTGTTCACCACCTTCGTCACCTGGACCGCGGACGTGCTCAGCGCACGCGCGGTGCCCGCGCAATCGCTGTTTCCCGTCCTCGACCTGCTCGGCGGGCAGCTACAGGACTTTCCACGGGCGCGACGGATTCTCGCCGCCGCCACCGACGCCCTCACCGAAACCGCCCGCATCGCATAACCATCGAGCGCCGACCATCGAGTCGCGGCCGCGGTGGCCGCACGGCCCGGCTACTCGAGTTCGGCGAGCGATTCGTCGAGTCCGGTCAGCAGCCGTTGCAGATGCGGCACGCTGCGGCGACACCCGACGATGCCGAAGTGCATGGCGCCATCGGAACTGATCGTCGTGATGTTGACCGCCTGTCCGTCGAGGGGAATCGATGCCGGATAGGCGGCTTCCAGGCGCAGGCCGTTCCAGTACCGCGGTTCGGCGGCGCCGGGGACGTTGGAGATGACGATGTTGAACGGCGGCGCGACGGCCGGCAGCCGCACCGGTAGCGCCGCCGATGCCAGTCCCGCCACATTGACCGCCGACAACCCCAGGATCTGCAGCGGCGTCAGCCGCGACATGGTGTTCTTGGTCCGCACCATCGAGGAGTGGATGCGGGCGAGTCGCGCGGCCGGGTCCGGTTCGTCGGTGGCCAGGTCGCACAGTGCCGCACCCACCGAGTTGCCCTCTCCCGCTGCGGTTTCGGCGGTGCCGCGCAGCGAGACCGGCACCATCGCGATCAACGGCTCGGCCGGCAGCGCCCCTTCGGCGAGCAGATATCGCCGCAGCGCGCCCGCGCACATCGCCAGCACCACGTCGTTCACGGTCGCACCCGTACGGGCTCCGACCGCACGCAACCGCGGCAACGGCCACGACTGCGCGGCGAATCGCCGGGCACCGGTGATGGCGACATTGAACATCGTGTGCGGGGCCCGGAACGGGCGCGGCTCCGGATAGTCCCGCGCGATCTCGTAAGCGCCCGACAGCAATTCGGGTACAGCGGTGCCGATCCGCCCGGCCATGCGTACCGCCTCGGCCGAGCGGCGCCACAGCGCGTTCCCGCCGGTGCCCGGACGACGGCCGCGAGAGCGCCACGGCGGCACGCAGTCGCGGGCCGCGGGGTCGGGCGAGAGGGCCCGCTGCCAGGTGCGGACCGCGGACACGCCGTCCATCAGCGCGTGATGTGTCTTGGTGTACAAGGCGATCCGGCCGTCGGCGAGCCCGTCGATGATGTAGACCTCCCAGAGCGGGCGATGGCGGTCCAGCAGCGACCCGTGCAGCATCGACACCAGTTCCAGCAGTTCACGCACCCGCCCGGGCGTGGGCAGCGAGAGCAGCCGGACGTGGTAGTCGAGATCGACGTCGTCGTCGAGATCCCACCGCAGCGGGGAGAAACTCGCCAGCGACCGCGCGGGGCGGCGCCGGAACACCGAGGTGAGTTGGCCGGTGCCCGAGGCCAATTCCTCGTGTAACTGCCGTGCCGATCGCGTCTGTGTGTCCGAGGGACGAAACAGCGAGAGGCCGCCGACGTGCATCGGGTGTTCGCGCGATTCCAGTAGCAGAAATGCCGAATCCAGGGGTGACATCAACGCCATCGCGGTACCTCATCACGGTCGTTTCCGATCGGGCCGGGCGGCCACGCCTTCCGGTGATCATTGCGGATGCGACCGGATCCGGTGGGCGATCCGGAGTGTCACCGGCGCGAGCGGCTCGAGCGTCGGTAATTGCCGCGAGCAATCGGTCCAAACATATTGACAATGTGAGAGGAGTCACTTCATTCTCTCAGTAGGACATAGTGTCCGAACATAGTGACCCCGAAGGCGGCGCCGATGCCCACCGACGAACCTGCCGACTCCTCGCCGACCGATTCGGGCATCCACGAGACCGTCCGGAACCGCCCGGCGAATGACCGCGATCGCGGCGAAAACGACTGCCCGGACATCGAATTCACCGACGTGGTGGTGGTCGGAGCGCGCTGCGCGGGGTCGGCCACGGCCATCGCCTTCGCCCGCGCGGGACGGCGCGTCGTCGTCGTGGACGCGGCCCGATTCCCGTCCGACACCCTCTCGACCCATCTGCTGTGGCCGGCCGGCATCGCCGAGGTGGCGGCACTGGGCGCGCTCGAGCGGGTGCTGGCGCTCGGCGCGCCGCGGTTGCGGGTCGCATTCGCCGCCGGCGCGGGACAGGTGGTGCGGGCGCCGTTCACCGCCGTGGAAGGCATCGACTATGCGATGTGCGTGCGGCGCATCGGATTCGACGCAGCCCTGGTGTCCACGGCCCGCGCGGCCGGTGCGACCGTCCACGAATCGATGCGGGTCACCGAACTCATCCGCGACGGTGGCCGGGTCGCCGGCGTGCGCGCGGTCGATCGCGCGGGGACCACCCACGAGATCCGGGCCCGCCTGGTGGTCGGCGCGGACGGGCGCCGCTCGACGGTGGCACGGCTGACCGGCGCCCTGGACCCGTACCGCAGCAAGCCCAGCGGGCGTTCGTGCTACTTCGCCTACTGGCGCGACGGCCGCCCGGAATGGCGGTCGACGGCCGCGCAGTGGCGGGCCGGGGATCTGCTGGGAACCGCCTTCCCGTGCGAGGACGGCGCGGTACTGTCGCTGATCCAGCCGCCGGTCGCCCACGGGCCGCGCACCGCCGGGCAGACCGAGCAGCGCTACTGCGAGATGGTCGCCGCGATCCCGGAACTCGCTGTGCGACTGGCCGATTGCGAACCGATCGGCCGGGTGCGCTCGGCCACCGGCATCGTCTCCTACTTCCGCCGCTCCAGCGGTCCGGGCTGGGCACTGCCCGGCGACGCCGGCCATTTCAAGGATCCGGTCACCGCACAGGGAATGCGCGATGCGATGCGCTACGGACGATTGCTCGGCGAATACGCCGCGCCGGTACTCGACGACGCGACCGCGCTGGACCGGGCACTGACCCGATGGGAGCACCGGCGGGAACAGGACTGCCTGCCCATGTACCAGTGGACCAACCGGCTCGCCCGCGGCACCGAGATGTCACCGCTCGAGGTGCAGCTGTACCGCGCCGGTGCGGCCGACCCGAATCTGGCCGGCCTCGCGCTGGATGTGATGACCCGGGCGCGGACCCCCGACGAACTACTGACCCCGGCACGGGCGGCGAAGTTCGCGCTGCAGGCACTGGCGCACGCACCGGCGGCCACGGTGGTGGACACCGTGATTCGCGAGGTGCGCGACAGCGCGCAGGACTGGCGGGAACGCCAGGCGGCGCGGTGGGGTTCGGCGTGGCCGCGGTGAGAGAAATTCGGGCTTCGGGATCGACGCAGGGCCGGTCCCGCTCGCTGATTCGAGGAGTGGACATGACCGGTCGAGACGATGCGGGTGGATTCGGCAGGCGGCAGTTGCTGCGAGGGGCGGCGGTAGCGGGCGCGGCCCTCGCGACGAGCGGCGCATGGGCCGCGGCCGCGCGCGCGAATCCGCCACGCCGCCAGGTGGGCCCGGGACGCACGGTGGCGGTGTTCGGAGGTGGCGTATCCGGACTGACCGCGGCGCACGAACTGGCCGAACGCGGCTACGCGGTCACGGTGTACGAGCCGACCGCGCTGGGCGGCAAGGCGCGCAGCATGAGCGTACCCGGCACCGGGGCGGGCGGGCGGGCGGACCTGCCGGGCGAACACGGCTTCCGGTTCTTCCCCGGCTGTTATCAGCACGTTCCGGATACGATGGCGCGAATCCCGTTCCCCGGCAACGCGAACGGGGTGGCCGGGAATCTGATCCGGGTGGAATCCACGGTCGCCGGATTCCCGGATCTGCCGCCGGTGACGGTCCCGACCGAGATCGCCGGGTTGCGCGAACTGAACCCCGATCGCATCCGCAACTCACTCGTCGCCGGATTCGGATTCATCCCGCAGCTGCCGCCGCAGGAACTGGCGTTCTTCGGCGACCGGATGATGATGTGGTTCACCAGCTCCCCCGAACGCCGCTTCGGCCAATGGGAGTACCGATCGTGGATGGACGCGGTCGGGGCCGCCGGGAAGTCGCAGGCCTACCGGGACTACCTGGCGCGAGCGCTGACCCGCATCACGGTGGCGGCGAAGTCGGAGACCAGCTCCGCGCGCACCATCGGAACCATCGGGGAGGCACTGGTTTTCGCCGGCGCCGGCATCGCGCCGCAATATCGCGGCGGGGTGGATCGAATCCTGAACGGCCCCACCAACGAGGCGTGGATCGATCCGTGGGTGGCGCATCTGTCCGGACAGGGGGTCCGGTTCGTCACCGGCGCGGGCCTGACGAGCCTGCGCCTGTCCGGCGACCGGATCAGCGGCGCGAACATGGGCGGGCGTGCGGTGCAGGCGGATTGGTACATCTGCGCGATGCCCGCCGACCGCGCGGCGACGATCCTCGACGACGACATCCTCACCGCGGACCCGGCACTGGCCGGGATGCGGGAACTGGTGCTGGACTGGATGGTCGGCGTGCAGTTCTATCTGCGGCAGCCCACCGGCGTGCCGGAAGGACATATCGCGGCACTCGGCTCGCCGTGGGCGATCACCGCACTGCGGCAGGCGCCGATGTGGCGCGGCGATTTCGCGGCCCGCTACGGCGACGGCACGGTGGTGGAATGCCTGTCCGCGGACGTCTCGGACTGGGACACCCCCGGCATCCTGTACGGCAAACCGGCCAAGCAGTGCACGAAAGACGAAGTGGTGCAGGAGGTGTGGGCGCAGCTGAAACGCTGGCTCAACACCGGCACCGGCTGGTTGCGCGACGACGACCTGCACTCGTGGTTCGTCGACCCGGGCGTGCATTTCGAGGAGGGCGGCAACCGCAACGACACCCCGCTGCTGGTGAACACCGTCGGCTCCTGGGACCACCGGCCGGAGGCGCATTCGGCGATCGGCAACGTGTTCTTCTGCGGCGACCACGTACGCACCGGCATCGATCTGGCGACCATGGAAGGCGCCTGCGAGGCGGGACGCAAGGCGGCCAACGCGGTGCTGGACGCGGCCGGTGACACGGCGCCGCGGGCGGCGGTGTTCCCGATGTACGCACCACCCGAGCTCGAGCCGTTCAAGCGCCTCGACGCCGATCGCTATCGGGCCGGGCTGCCGCATCTACTCGATCTGTGAACGGCGGCGCAGGAATTCGGCGGTCTCCGGGCTCGCGGGCAGGAACGACTCGATCGCGAGCTCGGCGACGGTGACGTTCATCGGGCTGCCGAAAATGGTCATGGTGCTGATGAAATCCAGCTCGATGTCGCCGCCTTCGCCGTCGTGGTGGCGCAGCCGCAGCGGGACGACAGCCTGATCCGGTTCGGGCAGGCCGGGATCGTCACGGCCCCCGGGATATCCGAGCAGTTCGGTGCGCAGCGCGGCCAGATCGGCCGAGCCGGTGGCCTCGATCTGGCGATCGACCCGTTCGAACAGATGTCCGCGCCACTGCGCCAGATTCAGGATGCGCGGCGCCAGCCCCTGCGGGTGCAGGCTCAGCCGCAGCGCGTTGACCGGAGGTGTGAGCAGGTCGGCGGGAATGCCGTCGAGGAACAGGGCGACACCGGAATTGGCGTCGACCATATTCCACTGCGCGTCCACCGCCAGGGCCGGATACGGCTCGTAGCCGGTGAGGATCTGCCGCATCGCGGTGCGGACGGGGGCCATGGTGGGAGTATCCAATCCGGGTTCGGCATAGACCGGGGCGTAGCCGGCGGCCAGCAGCATCCGATTGCGTTCGCGCAGCGGGATGTCGAGCTCCTCGCTGAGGTGCAGGATCAGCTGGCGGCTCGGCGTGGACCGGCCGGTTTCGACGAAGCTGAGGTGACGGGTCGAGGTTTCGGCGCGCCCGGCCAGCTCCAGCTGGCTGAGGCGGCGGGTGCGACGCCAGTGGCGCAGCAGATCTCCGGCGGTATGGGTCGGCACCTGCCCGATCGTATGCGGCTGCGGTCGGCGTGACGATTACCTCGCGGGTCATGATCGCTGTCCGGATGCCCGGCGCGCGGCTCGCGGTTAGGGTGGATTGCGTGTCGTTGGTGCAGGCTGGACTGGACCGGCTGCCCGAACGCTGGCGCGCACTGTTGCTCGCCCATCGGGAGCTGATGAAATTCGCCGTCGTCGGCGCGATCACCTGGTTCGTGGACACCGGAGTGGTGTACGCGCTCAAGCTGACCGTGCTGCCGGACAAGCCGCTGACCGCGCGCGTGTTCGGCGTGCTGATCGCGACGATCGTCTCCTACATCCTGAACCGGGAATGGTCGTTCAACACCCGCGGCGGGCGCCAGCGCAGTCACGAGGCGGCACTGTTCTTCGCCGTCAGCGCGCTGGCGGTGGGCGTCACCGTGATTCCGCAAGCGGTCGCGCTGTACGTCTTCGACATCCGGGTGCCGCACGTCAGCCCGTTCACCCAGGCGGTATCCAACTTCATCACCGGGCAGATCCTGGGCGTACTGCTGGCGATGGCGTTCCGGTTCTGGGCGTTGCGGCGATTCGTCTTTCCCCAGGATCTGCGCGAGGCCGAGCTGGAAATTCTCTGACCCCGGACCGCCGAAACCACGAGGGGTGACGGGCATCACGCCGAGTGTGGACCGCTGGACCTGGCGGCCGGGACCATCGCCGAGCACCGATACCATGAACGGGTGCGAGCAACGGCCGACCCTTCCACGCGACTGCGTGGTGGATGCGTCGGCGCCGCGGCGGGCACGGTGAGTATCGCCGCGCACGCCCTCGGTGGCGGCACGGTGGCACCCGGATCCGCGGCGATCATGATGCTGATCGCCGCGAGCACCGCGATCGGCTGCCTCGCCGCGCACACCCGCACCGGACTGTTCCGGCTCATGGGCCTGCTCGCGATCGGGCAGTGGCTCGGCCATCTGGCGCTGACGTTCTCGCCGCACTGTCACGACGTGCTGATCACCGCGCCCATGCTGGTCGCGCACCTCGTGGCGACGGTGGGCGGGGCGATCCTGGTCCGCGGCGCGGAAATCACGCTGCGACGGGCAGTTTCACTGATTCGACGAGCCGTCGGCGTCGTCACGCACATCCTCGAAACCACCGGCGCTCCGGCCGTCGTCTCGGTGCCGGAGACGGTGACCGCGCCGAGGCGGCTCGTGCTGGCGTCGGGCACCGGGCGGCGTGGGCCGCCCCACGTCACCGGTTCGTTCGCTGCCTCGCACCGCGTCGCCGCGTGGGCCTGATACCGGTACATCGGTGGAACCGTCCACGGCCTCGCCGGATCGGGCCCGGACTTCCGATGACCGCTGAGAGCTGAGCTGCCCCACATACGGATAGGTCCCGGCAAGTCGGGAGCACCGCATCGGCGCACAGCAGGTGCCCCGGCGTTCAATCACCGGTGCATCGCCACGCGGCCGTCACCAGTCGGTGCGCACGACACCTGGACGGGCGTCTACGCGATGCGGAAGCGGTCGCTCGAGCAGTCCGGCGCGCCGGGTCGGCGTCTGCCCTCTGCCTTGTCCGGTGCCGATGACCGCTGTGGCCGTCACGACCCCGCCCGGTGATCGCACGCAGTGCCGTTCAGCCGACACCCGTCCACGGTCCCGATCGGACCCTGGGTCGATCGGATGCCGGACGAACTGCATGCGGCCGGTTCCGGGTGATCCCCCAGGTCGCCCGCTGGCTCGGCAGCAACTAGCGAATACCGATGGCGGAGTAAGGCAAACGCTCCCTCACCCGAGACAGCGCCACGCGCGGACCTCCGGGCGCGCGAGCACCCGGTCGGGGGGAGTGTGTCCGCCGCCTGACCTGCCGTCCAACCAGTCAAACCTCTTCTCATGCAACGGAGTTCACCTATGTTCTCTCTCCTCCACGGGCGCCGCCACCGATCCGCGGCCCTGCTGATCACCGCCACGGCCTCGATCCCGCTGCTGCTGGCCGGATGTTCATCCGGCGGCACATCGACTGCCGCGGACGCCAATTCGGTCAGCGTGAGCGATCAATGGATCAAGGCCGCCGATGCGGGGATGTCGGCGGCGTTCGCGAATTTCACCAACAACAGCGACCACGAGATCCGCGTCGTCGACGCGACCAGTCCGGCGTCGGCGCGCATGGAGATCCACGAGGTGGTCGAGTCCAACGGCACCTCCATGATGCGGCCCAAGGCCGGCGGTCTGGCGATCCCCGCACACGGCAGCGCGAAGCTGACGCCCGGTGGCGACCATCTGATGTTCATCGATCTGAAGGCGCCGCTGCGCACGGGAGCCCAGACACCGGTCACGGTGAAGTTCGCCGACGGCACCAGCACCACCTTCACCGCGCAGGTGCGTGACTTCGCGGGCAATCAGGAGAACTACTCACCGACCCCGGCCGCCCACGGTGGCTGAGCGGCTCTCGCGGCGGCGGCTACTCGGCGGCGGTGCGGCCGCGGCCGGTGC
>NZ_BDBL01000033.1 GCF_001612965.1 Nocardia kruczakiae NBRC 101016 | reverse complement strand
CGGCCGCCCCGGCGCCCGCACTGGCGCAACCCAATCCGGCCGTGCGCCCGACCGCTGCCACCAGCGGACTGCCCGAGGTGAAGACGCTGGCCGTGCTCGGCGGCGTGATCGCCATGGCATTGGCCGCGGCCGGCTCCGGCGCGGTGAGTTTCCAGAGTGCCTCCGCCGCGCAGGCGCGCATCGACGCCGCACGCGCGGAATTCTTCGGACCGAGGGCCTGAGGGGGCGCCAGATGACCGAGAGCCGGATTCAGACGGGCCGCTCCTACCGCCGCGTCGCCGCCGCCGTCGACGCGGTGTGCGCGGTCGCCGCCGATTTCGACGCCACCACGCTGGAGGAGGTGGTCCTCGCGATCGCTGCCGAACGCGGCCGCATGATCGAGATCGCCGATGCTCAGCTCGGTCCGGGCGTCTGCGGTCAGCGCCGCAGCTATCCGGACAAGGACGTGATCGTGCTGGCCGCGGCCCTGCCCAGCCGCGACCACACCCTCGCGCACGAACTGGGCCATGTGGTCTTCGACCACCCGGGTGAACCGGCCGCCGAGGTGACGCTCGAGGCCAGCGACGATCTGATCGCCTACATGCTGTCCCAGCGCGCGCATCAGCAGATCGTCGACGACGGGCGCGACGATCAGTACGAGTGGGAAGCCGAAACCTTCGCCGGCATGCTGATGACCCGCCTGCGCGTCTTCAACAACCGCGGCGCCGGTGTCTCGGTGCTCCGATTCGACGAGGCCCTCGGATGACCGAGCGGCCCGGGGGCGGCAGCCTGCGTAACCATGGAGGGCCTCTCGGTCATCCGCAGAAGGCTCGTCTGACGAAGGGGACAGACTAGGTATGACGTTCTGGTTGACGGCCCTGCTGGTGTGGATGGCGGCCGGTGCCCGCATCGGTCGCGTCCTGGTGAAGCCCGCGACCACGGCCCGGGTGGCGATCGTGATCGCGGTCGCGGCGGTGGCCGCCGCGTCCACCCTCGGCATACCCGAGATCGCGGTCGCGGTGGATCACGCGCTGCCGCAGGGCATCAACGGCGCTGCGCTGGCCGACCGGCTGGTGGTGGCGACCTGGCTGCTGTTCGCGGTGGCCACGTCGGTGGTGGCGGCCGCCGCGTGGCCGGTGGTCTCGCGTCGGAATCTGCGCCAAATCGCCTGGATGGTCTACGGTTTCGGCGCCCTGGTCATCGCCGCCACCATCGGGTGGTCGATGTTGTTCGGCTGGGTCATGACCCTGCTCGGCTGCGCCTTCATCGCCGTCACCGGTCTGCGCAATCTGGACTGGACGGCGCTGGGACGCGGTATCGCGCTCTACACCACCGGCACGGTCGTCGCGGGAGTGCTTGCGGCGCTGTCGATTCGGCGGCTGGCGAGCGGTGAACAACCCGTGCGGCCCGGCGATCCGGGCTGGTTCTGGCCGGCCTGGCAGCTCGCGAGCCTGCTGATCGCGGTCGGCGCGGTATGGATCGTGATCGAGCTCTGGGTGCGGGCGCGCCTGCTGCTGCGCCAGATTCGGGCCCTGCACCGCACGATGATCAAGCGTTTCCCCGAGGTGGTGGCACACGAGCAGACGGTGTCGGCCACCCAGCTCAAGGCTTCCGATCAGGTGGCCCAGATCATGGACGCGCTGTATCTGCAGACCGGCGGCGGCATGGAGTTGGCGGCGGCCGGTGCGCCCGCCCGCTCGGTCACCGACCGTGCCGAACGGGTGGCCCGCTGGGCCCGCAATCCGCTCGGTGACGACATCGTCGACGCCCGTTGGATCGCACCGCCGGAGGGACTGAGCTCGCGCGGTTGGGTGCAGGCGATCGCCCGCGCCTTCGAGCGCACCGCGACCGACCGGAAATCAGCGGTCACGCAGGCGGATTGATCATCGGTGCGACCGGACCGATTGGGCGGCGGTCCGTTCGCACAGTGGAGACCGAAGCGTCTCCGCCTCGGTCTCAGGTCACAAGACAACACAGTGCGGTTCCGAGTGCCGCACTGTGTTGCCTTGTCCAACTTGCTATTCCGTGCCGTCCGGTGGAACCTCGGGTAGACCCTCACTCGCCCGGAGCTTTTCGGCCATCGAGGTCAGGAGGTTCTGCGACTCTTCGGAGAGATCGAACGCCCTGCTCGACAGCCGACGCAGTCCATAGCCCTGCAGCTGGGACAGCAACTCCAGATCATGGTCGATCTTGGCGGCGTAGATGTCGTTGAAGAAGTAGTCCGGTTTGACCTTGAAGAACTTTGCCAGTGCGGCAACCGTCTCATCTGAGGGGTTCGTCCGCTGACCCGACCGCAACTGCGAGAGATACGGTTTCGAGATCGGATGCCCGGAGGCGGTGAGCGCTGCCGCCACCTCGGCATTGGTGTGCGGCTTACGCCCCGGGGGATGCACGGTTTCGAACAGCTTGTTCAGCCGCGCCGCGAAATCAGCCATTGTGAGCCGCCCAATTCCCTTCGCTGTACTAACAGTCGTTATCTCGGATACGTATCATTGATATTAGCGGCTGAGTAACTGAAAACCTACGCCTGATTCAGGATTTCCTTGAAGCTTCCAGGTCGGCCGTCCGGGAACTGTTCAGCGTCGGCACGTTTGCGGGGCAACGCGCCCTCACTGGTCGAGGGGCAGTACGCTCCGGTTCTGGCCCGTCGAACGAGTCTCGTTCAACGGGCCATTGATAACCGAAAGATAGCTGACATCTCATCCTTTTGTCTGTATCGCAGTTTGTGTGGCGTACGACACGTCTAGGGGCTGTGAGGATGAACGTTCAACTAGGGAGGAAATCTGTTCGGTATTACAACCGCTCGATGATTGTCCCGGTCGCAAGTGCGCCACCGGCGCACATGAGGACCATTGCGATCGACTTGTCGGAGCGTTCGAGCTCGTGCAGGGCGGTGGTAATCAAACGTGACCCGGTGCTGCCGACCGGATGTCCGATCGCAATCGCGCCGCCGTTGACATTGACCCGATCCATATCCGGCTTGTGCACCGACGCCCACGACAGCGGGACCGAGGCGAAGGCCTCGTTGATTTCGAAGAGATCGATATCGGCGATGCTCATGCCCGACTTCTCCAGCAGGCGCGTGGTCGCCTGCACCGGACCGTCCAGGTGGAACTCCGGCTCGGCGCCGACGAGGCACTGGGTGACGATGCGAGCCCGCGGCTTCAGTCCGGCACGCGCCGCGGCCTGTTCGTCCATGAGCAGCACCGCGGCCGCGCCGTCGGAGATCTGCGACGAGGTGCCGGCGGTGTGAATTCCGCCCTCCAGCACCGGCTTCAGCTTCGCCAGGCTCTCCCGGCTGGTCTCGCGCAGACCCTGGTCGCGGTTGACGTCGAGCGTCTCGCCGGTGAGGGTGCCCTCCTTGTCGACCTGCGGCGCGCCGGCGATGGTCAGCACCTCACGGTCGAAACGCCCTTCCGCCCAGGCCTGGGCGGCCAAACGCTGTGAGCGCACGCCGAATTCGTCGATATCGTCGCGGGTGATGCCGCGCCGCTTGGCGATTCGCTCGGCGGCCTCGAACTGATTGGGCATATCGATATCCCAGCTCGCGGGGCGGCGGGGGCCGGCGTTCTCGCCCACGTTCGCGCCCAGCGGGACATGGCTCATGGATTCGACGCCGCAGGCGACGCCGATGTCGATCGCGCCCTGGGCGATCTGCCCCGCGATCAGGTGGTTGGCCTGCTGGGCCGAACCGCACTGGCAGTCGATGGTGGTCGCGCCCACCTGCCAGGGGAGTCCGGCGTGCAGCCACGCGGTGCGGGTCACGTTGTTGCTCTGCTCGCCGACCTGCATGACGCAGCCGCCGATGACCTGTTCGACCAGTGCCGGATCGAGCTGTGCGCGCTCGAGGACGCCGCGCTGGGCCGCGCCGAGCACCTCGGCGGCGTGCAGGCCGGCCAGCCAGCCGTTGCGTTTGCCGATCGGGGTGCGCGCGGCCTCGACGATGACGGGGGTGCCCATAACTTCAACCTTTCGAACAGGATCCGTATCAGCACAGAAACTGGAACAAGTTCTGTGGATGTACTGAGGGCGGACTATGGCTTCTTTACTACTGATACCACCTATGCTGCAATGAAGGTAGAACGTGTTTCAGTTAGTCGAAGGAGACAACTGGTGGTTGACACCCATGTAGCTCCGAACCTCCCCGAGGGGTTCGACGCCACAGATCCCGATATGTGGGCCCGCGGCATTCCCGTCGAAGAGTTCGCGGAGCTGCGCCGGGCCGCGCCGATCTGGTGGAACCCGCAGTCTCCGGAGGTCGGAGGGTTCCACGACGACGGCTTCTGGGTCGTGTCCAAGCACGCCGATGTCAAGGAGGTCTCGCGGCGCGACGATTTCTCCACCTACGAGAACACCGCGATTCCCCGCTTCAACGACGACATCCCGCGCGAGGCCATCGAGCTGCAGCGCCACATCCTGATCAACAAGGATGCGCCCGAACACACCAAACTGCGCAAACTGATCTCCAAGGGTTTCACCCCGCGCGCGATCAACGGCCTGCGCGCGGAGCTGTCCGCGCGCGCCAAGTCGATCGTCGACGCGGCCGCGGCCAGCGGGGCCGGCGACTTCGTCACCCAGGTGGCCTGCGAGCTGCCGCTGCAGGCGATCGCCGAACTCATCGGCGTCCCGCAGGAAGACCGGATGAAGGTCTTCCAGTGGTCCAACGAGATGACCGGCTACGACGATCCGGACAGCGATGCCGACCCGGCCGCCTCGTCGATGGAGATTCTCGGCTACGCCTGGCAGATGGCCGAGGCCCGCAAGGCCCAACCGGCCGAGGACATCGTCACCACCCTGGTCAATGCCGATATCGACGGTGAGGCGCTGACCTCGGAGGAGTTCGGCTTCTTCGTCATCCTGCTGGCGGTCGCCGGTAACGAGACCACCCGCAACGCCATCACCCACGGCATGATCGCGTTCCTGGAGAACCCGGAGCAGTGGGAGCTCTACAAGCGCGAGCGGCCCGCCACCGCCGCCGACGAGATCATCCGCTGGGCCACACCGGTGAGCTCGTTCCAGCGGACCGCGCTGGTCGACACCGAACTGTCCGGGGTGCAGATCAAGAAAGGCCAGCGCGTGCTGCTGATGTACCGCTCGGCCAATTTCGACGAGGAGGTGTTCGAGAATCCGTACACCTTCGACATCACTCGCGATCCGAATCCGCACCTGTCCTTCGGTGGCACCGGCGCCCACTTCTGCATCGGCGCCAACCTCGCGCGGCTGGAGATCGACCTGATCTTCAACGCCATCGCCGACCACCTGCCCGATATCACCAAGCTCGGCGACCCCAAGCGCCTGACCTCGGGCTGGCTCAACGGCATCAAGGAATTCCAGGTCGACTACAAGACCAAGGCTTGATTCGCACCCTGAAACACGAACAGGGCGGGCACCCGATGGGTGCCCGCCCTGTTGTCGGTACGGCGGTCTCACTGCTTGCGCATGGTTCCCATCGCGCGATCGGTTTCCCAGAACGCGCGCAGTGCCACGATCTTGCCGGCGTCGTCGACCCTGTAGGTGAACACGCCCTCCGCGTCGATGACATGTCCGCCCAGCTGGGTGCGGATCAGCCCGGTGAAGGCCACCTCGTGGCCGCAGGCGAAGGAGTCGCCGAAGACGAAATCGATGGATTCGGTGGGGGCGATGGCCTTGTCCCAGAACGCCGCGATGGCGTCGCGGCCGCGATGGCCGACACCCTCGGGATCGAAGACCGAGGGGCCGATCGGATCCTCGACGATGCCGTCGGCGGCGAACAGTGCCAGCCACGCCTCCTTGTCCCGGGCGCGCACCGCGGCCTGGGAGGCCCGTCCGGCCAGGCGCGCCGGATGTTCGGTGGTGGTGGTTGTGGTCATCTCGGACTCCCGGCTCGGTGGTTTCGGTGAATTTGCTGATGGAATTGCAAATGTGCTTTCCGCCGGCAATCCGGTGAGCCGGAAATGCCGGCGGAATTACGTGTCACCGTGGTTCCGAGCCCACTACCCACATCGAGAAGTACTGTGATCCGCCACCATAGGCATGGCCGAACGCTTTTCGGGCCCCCTCGACTTGGTAATCGCCCGCCCGGCCCATTACCTGCTTGGCCGCCTCCGCGAAGCGGATCATGCCGGATGCGCCGATCGGATTGGAACTCAATACGCCGCCCGAGGGATTGACCGGCAGCTTCCCGCCGATTTCGGTCTCGCGCGCATCGACCAGCTTCCAGCCCTCGCCCTCGGGAGTGAAGCCCAGGTTCTCCAGCCACATCGGCTCGAACCAGGAGAACGGGACGTAGATCTCGGCGGCGTCGATCTCCTCGAGCGGATTGGTGATCCCGGCCTGCTTCCACAGCGCGGCCGCGGCGTCGCGTCCGGCCTGCGGGTTGACCTGGTCGCGGCCGGAGTAGGCCAGCGGTTCGGTGCGCATGGCGGTGCCGTGCACCCACGCGACCTTCTTACCCGATGCCTCGGCCGCCTTCGCCGATTCCTCGTCGCCGATCACGATCGCGCACGCGCCGTCGGAGGAGGGGCAGGTCTCGTCGAAACGCACCGGGTCCCAGAGCATTTGGGACGCGAGTACCGATTCCATGGTGATATCGGGCTGGCGCAGATGCGCGAACGGATTCTTCGCGCCGTTGCGGCGATCCTTCACCGCGACCATCGCGCCGATGTGCAGGGGAGCGTTGGCCCGCCGGATGTACGCGCGCACATGCGGTGCGAAGTACCCGCCCGCGCCGGCGCCGACCGGCATCGTGAACGGCACCGGATTCGACAGGGCCCACATGGCATTGGATTCGGACTGCTTCTCCCAGCAGATCGCCAGCACCCGGCGGTACACGCCGGCCTGCACGTGGTTGGTGGCGACCACGCCGGTCGAGCCGCCGACCGAACCCGCTGTGTGCACGCGCAGCAGCGGTTTTCCGGTGGCGCCCAGGGCATCCGCCATGAACAGTTCGGGCATCATCGAGCCCTCGAACAGATCCGGCGCCTTACCGACGATCACGGCGTCGATGTCGGCCATGGTCAGATCGGCATCTTCGAGTGCGCGATCGATTGCCTCGCGGCACATACCGGCCATAGAGACATCGGTCCGTTTCGTCACGTGATGGGTTTGTCCCGTGCCGAGTACGGCGGCTTGATTGGTCATCGTCCAGCCTCCAGGATGGCCACCAAGTTCTGCTGCAACGCCGGACCACTGGTGGCGTGTGCGAGGGCTCGCTCGGCGGTGCCGTTCATGATTTCGTTGGCCGCGTAGCCGATTCGTTCGAGACCGGCGGCGAACATCGGATTGCCCGCCAGCGCGCCACCCGAGGGGTTGATGCGGGTGGACTCGCTCAGTCCGATGGCCTGCTTCAGGATCAGCTGTTCGTGGCTGTAGGTCGCGTGCAGTTCGGCGACATCGAATCCGCTCGCATCCCCGCCGAGCACCGCCTTGGCCGCGGCCGCGGTGGAAGGGGAGGTGGTCAGATCGCGCGCGCCGATCATCGGGGTGTCGATGCGGTGCGCCATACCGGTCAGCCAGGCGGGCCGCTCGCACAGTTCGCGGGCCTTGTCGCCGCGGGCCAGCACGATCGCGGCGGCGCCGTCGGTGATGGGTGCGATGTCGTGTTCGCGCAGCGGATTCGCGACATACGGTGCGGCGAGCCGCTTCTCGATCTCGGCGTCGTCGGCGGCCGAGACCGCGGCCATATCGCGTTCGGTCCAGTGTCCGGCGTCGAGCCCGGCTCGGGCCTGCAGTCCGGCCACGGAGACCGCGTCCGGCCACAGCGGGGCGACCAGGTACGGATCCATCTGCATCGTCAGCACCTGCCGCAGCGTGCCGGCCGACGGCTTGCCGAAGCCGTAGACCAGGGCGGTGTCGGCCTGTCCGGACCGGAGTTTCACCCACGCCTCGTACAGTGCCCAGGCCGCGTCCATTTCGACGTGCGATTCGTTGATCGGGGGCACGGCGCCGATCGAGTCGATCGCGGAGATGAACGAGAAGGCGCGTCCGGCAAGGTAATCGGAAGATCCCGAGCACCAGAAGTCGATATCGGACACGCCGATGCCGAGTTTGTCGTACAGCTGCCGGAAGCACGGGACCAGCATTTCGACACCGTTGGTGGTGCCGTAGGTTTCACGGACATGCGGGGCGTGGGCGAAGCCCACCACCGCGATATCTGTTGCGTTGTCGCTCAAGGTGTTTCGCTCCTAGAGGTGGTGCCGGTAGCTGTCGTAGTCCGCGTCCGGCTCGCCGTTGGGCTCGAAGTGGTCCACGTTCTCCAGCGTGTAACCCCACTCCTCGCGCGGCTTCCACACCGCCTTCACGCGCATACCCATGCGGACTTCGCTGGGGTCACAGCCCAGCACCCGGTGCAGCACCGGAATATCGGCGCCGTCGAGCAGTACGTACGCGGTGACGTACGGCGGCTTGATCTTCTGGCCCATGAACGGCACGTTCACGATGCAGAACGTGGTGATGGTGCCGGTATCGGGCAGATCGACCATCTCGTCGGTCGGGCGGCCGTCGATCGGGTCGGCGCCGCGGGGCGGGAAGTACACCTTGCTCTCGGCGTCGGCGCGACCGCCGATCAGGCGACCTTCGACCAGCGCCTTCAGATACCGCGTCTCGGTCGGCGAGGCGGTGTGCTTGTACCGCAGGTCGATCGGCGTGACGATGCCGGTGACCGGTTCGGCCGCATCGGCGTCCGGCGAGGTGGAACCGGCTGGGGCCGAAGAGGTCTCGCCCGGTTCCACGCAGGCGATGTCGTGGATGCTGCCGCTGCGTTCGGCGGCCCAGCGCACCCGCACGCGCAATCCGCTGCGCACCTCGTCGGGAGAGGACACGTCGAGGGCATGCAGCACCGCGGTGTCGGCGCCGTCGAATTTCACCAGCGCCCAGGCGAAGGGGCGGTCGAACGGCTGGCCGGGCAGCGGATCGGCGACCCAGCTCCAGCTCTGCACCGTGCCGACATCGGAGACGTCGACGAAGTCGGTCAGCCGCTCCGCGGTCACCGGATCGAATTCCGCCGGCGGCACGATCACCCGGCCGTCGCTGCCGCGGACGCCGACGATCCGGCCCTCGCGCAGTCCGGTCAGGAACCGGCCGATGGTCGGTCCGACCGATCGGGTGTAGTCGAACTTCATTCGTAGTTCGGCGCTGAGTACCTCGGGTGCGGGTTCCGCTTCCGGACCGCTGCCTTTCGCGATTACGCCGGTCATGGTGTTCCCATTGGTCACGATATCGAGTAGAACAGGTTCTTATTCTGGTGGCAAGGGCTACCTGGAAAGGTGTCCGGCAGCGGGCTCGGTGAAACGGGCCGGGCGGAAGGAGTCGATGATGCGGTTCGGATTGCAGCTCGGATATTGGGGTGCGGGGCCGCCGCCCAACGCCGGGGAATTGGTGGTGGCCGCCGAGGAGGCCGGATTCGACGCGGTCTTCGCCGCCGAGTCCTGGGGTTCGGATGCCTTCACGCCATTGGCCTGGTGGGGCTCGTCCACCCAGCGGATGCGGCTGGGAACATCCGTGGTGCAGCTGTCCGCCCGCACTCCCACCGCGACCGCGATGGCCGCGCTGACCCTCGATCACCTCAGCGGTGGCCGCCACATCCTGGGCCTGGGCGTCTCCGGTCCGCAGGTGGTGGAGGGCTGGTACGGCCAGCCGTTCGCCAAACCGTTGCAGCGCACCCGGGAGTACGTCGGGATCATCCGCCAGGTGCTGGCCCGCGAGGCGCCCGTGGTGAGCCAGGGCGCGCAGTACCGGCTGCCCTACGACGGGCCGGGCTCGACCGGCCTGGGTAAACCGCTCAAGCCGATCACCCATCCGCTACGTGCGGATCTGCCGATCTGGCTCGGCGCCGAGGGGCCCAAGAACGTGGCGCTGACGGCCGAGATCGCCGACGGCTGGCTGGCGATCTACTACACGCCGCGACTGGCCGGAATGTACGACGAATGGCTCGACGAGGGGTTTGCCCGGCCCGGTGCCCGGCGTTCCCGCGAGGATTTCGAGATCGCGGCGAGCTGCCAGGTGATCATCACCGACGACGCCCGCGCCGAGATCGATCGGATCAAACCGGTGATGGCGCTCTACATCGGCGGCATGGGCGCCGAGGAACTGAACTTCCACGCCCAGGTCTATCGCCGGATGGGGTACGGCGCCGAGGTCGACGAGATCACCCGGCTGTTCCGCTCCGGCCGCAAGGACGAGGCCGCCGCCGTGATTCCGGACCAGCTGATCCTCGATACCGCCATCATCGGCGACGAGGACCATGTGCGCTCCCAGCTGAAGGTCTGGGAGGCGGCGGGCGTCGGAATGCTGCTGGTGACGGTTCGTGACGTGGCGCAGCTGCACCGCCTCACCCCCCTTGTTCAGATGTAGAACACGTTCTAGATTCGAGGAGTGACTTCGATGGAGCCGGCGCAGAAGCTGGGACTGTGGAATATCGCGGCCGCCGACCCCGATCGGATCGCGGTCGTCGATCCGTCGGGGCGGGAGGTCGGCTACCGGGAGCTGGCCGATCAGGCCGACCGCATCGCACGAGGCTTACAGGCCAAGGGTTTACAGCCCGGCGATGTGCTGGTGTCGATGGTGCACAACACCACCGAAGCGCTCGCCGTGTACTTCGCGGCCTATCAGGCCGGGCTGTACATCGTCGCGGTGAACTGGCATCTGACCGGTCCGGAGGTCGCCTACATTCTCGGCGACAGCGAGGCGAAGGTGTTCATCGCCGACGAGCGCTTCGCCGAGGCCGCGTCGATCGCCGCCGATGAGGCGAATGTTTCTGCGAGCGCGCGTTATTCGGTGGGCGAGATCGACGGCTTCCAGCCTCTGGCCGAACTCGGCGCGGGGGAGTCCGGACGCCCCGACGTCCGGACCACCGGTGCGCCGATGCTCTACACCTCGGGAACCACCGGACGCCCCAAGGGAGTTCGGCGTCCGCTGACCGGCGCCGATCCCGATGTGGTGGGCCCGCAGGCGACCGGCTTCTTCGGACTCTTCGGCATCCAGCCCTTCGACGACCACGTGCACATCTGCGGCTCGCCGCTCTATCACACCGCCGTGCTGAACTTCGCCTCGATCTCGATTCAATTGGGGCACAAGGTGGTTCTGATGGACAAGTGGGATCCGGAGGAGATGCTGCGGCTGATCGACACGCATCGGGTGACCCACAGCCATATGGTTCCCACCCAGTTCCACCGGCTGCTCGCCCTCCCGGAGGAGGTGCGGGCGCGCTACGACGTCTCCTCGCTGCGCTGCATGATCCACGGCGCCGCGCCGTGCCCGCAGGAGACCAAGCGCAGGATGCTGGAGTGGTGGGGTCCGGTCGTCACCGAGTACTACGCGGCGACCGAGGGTGGCGGCACGTCGATCTCCGGCGAGGAGTGGTTGCGCAAGCCCGGTTCGGTCGGCAAGGCGTGGCCGTACGCGGTGGTGAAGGTGCTCGACGAGAACGGCGACGAGGTCGCACCCGGTGAGGTCGGCCAGGTGTACATGAAGATGGGCGGTTCCAACTTCGAGTACCACAAGGACAAGTCGAAGACCGAGGACGCGCGGGTGGGCGATCTGTTCACCGTGGGCGACATCGGGCATATGGATGCCGACGGCTATCTGTTCCTGCACGACCGGCGCTCGGACCTGATCCTGTCCGGGGGCGTGAACATCTATCCTGCCGAGATCGAGGGTGAATTGATCACCCATCCCAAGGTCGCCGACGTGGCGGTTTTCGGTATCCCGCATCCGGATTGGGGCCAAGAGGTCAAGGCGGTCGTGCAGCCGGCCGAAGGGGTCGCGGCCGACGACGAGCTGACCCGGGAGCTGATGGAGTTCGCCGCGGCTCGCCTGGCGAAGTACAAGCTGCCCAGGAGCATCGACTACCTGCCCGAACTGCCCCGCGATCCGAACGGCAAGTTGTACAAGCGCAAGCTGCGCGAGCGTTACGTGCCCGCGTAGCCGCAGTCTGCCGATCGAGTCCGGACGCCCTTACCGTCCTGCCCTGTGTGGGGCGTCCTCGATCGCGCGCCCTCGAGCCCGCCCGGCTGTGCCGGCGGGCTCGTCGGCGTTGCAGAATACGCGTTCCGGCAAAACCCGCTGCCGCTTCGGCGGAATTAGTAAACTGTGTAAATCAAGTCTTGTCAGGCGTGAGAACACGTTCTATTTTGGTCCTGTGAGCTACAACATAGCGGACCTTGTCGAACACACCATCGACCTCGTGCCGGACCGTGTCGCGCTGGCCGACGACGTCCGCTCGGTGACCTATGCCGAGCTGGAGGACCGGGCCAACCGATTGGCGCACTACCTGCAAGAACAGGGTGTGCAGCCGGGTGACAAGGTCGGCATCTACTCGCGCAACACGATCGAGGCCGTGGAGGCCATGGTCGCGATCTTCAAGGCGCGGGCAGTAATGATCAACGTGAACTTCCGGTACGTCGAGAACGAGTTGCAATACATTTTCGACAATTCCGATATGGTCGCGCTGATTCACGAACGTCGCTACAGCGACAAGGTGTCGGCCGTGCGGCCGAACACGCCGAAGTTGAAGACGGTCATCGCCGTGAACGACGGTACCGAAGCCGAGGTGCCGCTGCCCGCGGATTCGGTGGAATACGAAGCGGCCCTGGCGGCTTCGCACGGCGAGCGCGACTTCGGCGACCGCTCCAACGACGACATCTTCATGATCTACACCGGCGGCACCACCGGCATGCCCAAGGGCGTCATGTGGCGGCACGAGGACTGGTGGCGGGTGCTCGGCGGCGGCATCAACTTCGTTACCGGTGAGGCGATCGAGGACGAGTGGCAGCAGGCCAAGGCCGGCGCCGCCGGTGGGCAGATGGTCCGCTATCCGATCCCGCCGATGATCCACGGCGGTTCGCAGTCGGCGACCTTCCACGGCCTGTTCGACGGCGGCAAGACGATCATGCTGCCGGAGTTCAGCGCCCACACCGTGTGGCAGGCGATCGACCGCCACGGCGTGAACCTCATCTTCATCACCGGTGACGCCATGGCGCGGCCGATGCTCGACGCGCTCAAGGAGGGCCATCCGGAAACCGGTGAGCCGTACCAGCACGCGAGTCTGTGGGCGATGGCCAGCAGTGCGGCGCTGTTCTCCCCGGCGCTGAAGGACGAGTTCATCGAGCTGCTGCCGAATACGGTCATCACCGATTCCATCGGCTCCTCGGAAACCGGTTTCGGCGGCCTGTCGGTGGCGGCCAAGGGGGCGACCCATACCGGTGGTCCCCGGGTCAAGATCGACGCCTCCACCGCGGTCATCGACGAGGAGGGCAACCCCGTCGCGCCCGGCTCCGGTCAGGTGGGTGTGCTGGCCCGCACCGGCAACATCCCGCTCGGTTACTACAACGACCCGGTGAAGACCGCCGCGACGTTCAAGGAGTTCAACGGCGTTCGCTACTCGATCCCCGGCGACTTCGCCCGGGTCGAGGAGGACGGCACCGTGACCATGCTGGGCCGCGGGTCGGTCAGCATCAACAGCGGCGGCGAGAAGATCTACCCGGAGGAGGTCGAGGGTGCGCTCAAATGCCATCCGGAGATCTTCGACGCGCTGGTGATCGGTGTGCCGGACGAGCGCTGGGGACAGCGGGTGGCCGCGGTCGTGCAGTGTCGCGGTGGCAACCGTCCGACGCTCGAGGAGCTGCGTCCGGTGCTGACCAAGGAGATCTCCTCCTACAAGCTGCCGCGCAGCCTGTGGTTCGTGGACGAGATCAAGCGTTCGCCTGCCGGGAAGCCCGACTACCGGTGGGCCAACGAACATGCCCGCTCGCGCCCGGCCGACGAGGAATCCCAGGCGTCCTCGAAATAGCCACGCGGAAATAGATAGCTCGCCGAAGTAAATAACTGGCAATCGATATCGCCGCGCCCGCCACCGGAGTGGAGGCGCGGCGATCTCGTATCGCCGGAAGGCGGCGACCGTCGTCCGCCGAAGATCCGTCGAGCGCCATTGCGGAGCCGCGGCCTGCTGAGCACGGCGTCCGTGTCGATGCCCCTACTTCCGGGGTGTTTTCTGTCGGTGCCCTGTGCCACAGTGATCCGCATGAGCGAACAAGCTTCCGCCGGCACCGTCGACGACGTGCTGCAGCAATTCGAGAGTTACCGGCGGGAGCTGTGTGCTTACGCCTATCGGATGTTGGGTTCCTCGTTCGAGGCAGAGGACGCGGTTCAGGAGACTTTCACTCGGGCCTGGAAGGCCTACGACTCGTTCGAGGGCCGGTCCAGTCTGCGATCGTGGCTGTACAAGATCACCACGAACATCTGCCTGGATATGCTCGACGGCCCGCAGCGCCGGGCCCGGCCGATGGATCTGTCCGGGCCGTCGAGTCCGGACAGCCCGCTGCCGCCGCCGCAGCCGGATTACGTGTGGGTGGAACCGATTCCGAACGCGCTGGCCTTCGGCGCCGACCCGGCCGAACATGCCAGCACCAAGGATTCGCTGCGGCTGGCGTTCGTGGCGGCCTGTCAGCATCTGCCGGCCACCCAGCGGGCGATCCTCATCATGCGGGAGGTGCTGCGGTTCTCGGCCAACGAGACGGCCGAGATGTTGACGATGTCGCCGGCCTCGGTCAACAGCGCGCTGCAGCGGGCACGCGCGACCATGTCGAAGGTGCAGCCCTCGGAGTCGAGCGGCTACGACGAATCCGACGACAGCCAGCGCAAACTCGTCGACGGTTTCGTGCGCGCCTTCGAGGCCTACGACATGGATGCGCTCACCTCGCTGCTGAAACAGGATGTGGCGCTGTCGATGCCGCCTATCGAGCTGTGGGTCTCCGGCCCGGAGAACGTCGCTCGGTTCATGCTGTCGGAAGGTCCCTCGGCCTGCCGGGGTTCGCGGTTGATCCCGCTGGCCGGCGCCAACGGACTGCCGGCCTTCGGTCAGTACAAACCCACCGACGAGCCCGGGGTCTTCTCGCCCTGGTCGATCACGGTGCTGGAATTCGACGGCCCCGCGATCAGCGGGTTGAACTTCTTCCTCGACACCGACCGGCTGTTCCCGCTGTTCGGATTGCCACCGGAGTTGCGCGATTGATCCGTTCGGCATCGTGAAGGGCTCGCCGGTCGAATGACCGACGGGCCTTCTTCTTTCGCGGTCACAGAGATATCGACCTCGGAGTCTCGGGCGCAGCGGAGGCGCCCGCAACCGAGGAGTGAGCATTTCCATGTCGACTCGGGTATCCGCGCCGCCGCCCCGGCGGGCGGTACCGCCGGCGTATTTCTCGGCGGGCTCATCACCGAGTACGCCTCGTGGCCGTGGGTCTTCTACATCAACATCCCGATCGCCGCGCTGGCCGTCGTCGCGGCCGCGGTGCTGGTTCCCGGCGGGGCGGCCGCGCCCGGCGGTTCGGTCGACGTGCTCGGTGCCCTGACCGCGACGCTGGGCCTGGGCGCGGCCGTCTTCGCGGTGGTCCGTGCCCCCGAGGTCGGCGCCGCTGCGGGAATCGCGGTGCCGGCGGCGGCGCTCGGCTGGGCGACGTTCCGGTCGCCGGCTCGTGAGCGAGTGCCGGCCGGTGCGTGACCACGCAACCCGCGTGTGGCCCTCGACAAATCGGGGGCCACACGACTGTCAGTCGATCGCCTTGGCGGTCAGCCAGATCGTGATGACGACTCCGGCCGCCACCGCCATCCCGACGTGTCCGGGGGAGCGTGCGTAGTCGTAGCTCGAGAGCGCCGCGACGGCCGCCAGAACGAACATCAGCAGACGTTTCACCGGATACCCCCCACCGCTCGGAGTTCCAGCATACGAAAATCGGAAGACGTTGCGCCACAGGAGAATACCGCGATCACATGGTATCGGTATTGCGAGATGTTCGCGGGTGGCCGCAGGGCTCGCGTGGCGCGCCGATAGCTCGGCAAGGCCGGAGTGGCCGCGCCGGGTACGTCGGCGGAGGTCGCGGGGTGGAACGAATTGCGCTGGAGCAGAACATCTTCGGCGAGAGGGAGGCTACGAGCAGGTCATCGGTCGGTGACGGTGTGGCAGGCCTCGATGAGTGCGCGCAACTCGGCACGCGGCGGATCGGGCCGCACCGCGAGATAGCTCGGCATCCTCGGCTCCGGGTTGCGCAGAGGACGCCAGACCACCCCCGGGAACGACAAATTCGCCGCCTGGGCCGCGTAGTACACCGTCCAGCTCGGCGCGCCGAAGCCGATCGCGGCCAGCGTGTCCTGTTCGGTGGTGAACTCCGGTCCGAAGGCCGGTGCGAACCCGGCCTCCCGGCACGAATCGACGACCAGGTCGTAGAGGGTGGGATTGCGGGCGCGGGCGACCAATCGCAGTGGCAACTGCGCGAGGCGCGCGAGGTCGATCTCGCGCAACACCGCGAGGTCGTGCCGAGCGGGGATCGCGGCCACCAGTCGGTCGGACCACAGCGGCAGCAGTTCGAGGCCGGGTTCGTCCCGCGGACCACGCACGATCGCCGCGTCCAGTTCCCCCGAGCGCACCCGCTTCATCCGACTCTCGGTGTCCGCGTCGACCAGTTCGAGGTGGGCGTGCGGGGCGCGGTGAGCGAAGGCCACGAGAATGTTCTCCAGGCGGGTGCCGAGGCCGGTGCTGGTGCCCAGCCGGATCGTGCCGGTGCGTTCGACGCGCAGATCGTCGATGGCGGCACGGGCCTGCGCCACCGCGGCGAGTACCTGTTCGGCATGCGGGAGCAGTCGCCGCCCGCCCTCGGTGAGGCGCACCGTGCGAGTGGTCCGCTCGAACAGTGCGACGCCCAATTCCCGCTCCAGCCGGGTGATCTGCTGACTGACGGCCGACTGCACGATATGCAGCCGCTCGGCCGCGCGTCCGAAGTGCAGTTCCTCGGCCACGGTCAGGAAGTAGTGCAATTGGCGGAGCTCCACGGCGGCGAGATTAATCAGTTTCGGTGAACAGTGCCAGCGCGGTTCCCTCATTTTTCGGCGCGGCCGAACGCGATTTCCTGGTCTCAGCACATCGGAAACCGCACCGGGAAGTGATGACCATGCCGTATCTCACCGTCGACGACGTCCAGCTGTACTACGAGGATCAGGGAACCGGGCAGCCGCTGCTGTTCCTGCACGGCTGGGGTACCAGCGGGCGGGTGTGGGGCGCTCAGCAGGCGGCGTTGGTCACCGAGTTCCGGGTGGTCACCGTCGATTGGCGCGGCTGCGGGCGTTCGGACCGGCCGGTCGCCGGCAACAACCTCACCGGTGTGCTCGCCGACCTGGTGGAGCTCATCCGGCAACTCGGGCTGCATCGCCCCGTCGTGATCGGATCCTCGGTGGGCGCGACCTTCGCGACCGAACTGGCGCTGGCCCGTCCGGATCTGCTCGGCGGCGTGGTCGCGGTCGACGGCCCGGCCTACTGGCCCGGACAGGGGATGCCGCTGGCCGAGATCATCGGCGAAATGCGGGATCACCGGGCCGAATTCGTCGCGCGCTGGGTGCCGAACTGGTATGCCCCGGGAACCTCGCCGGCCCTGGTGGACTGGACCGTGCGGCAGATCCTCGATTCGGGTGTGTACATCGATGAACTGTTCCACCTCTTCGCGACCTACGATCCCCGGCCGCGGCTGCCGCGGCTGCGCACGCCGATCCACTATCTGCACGGCGAGCTGGACGCCGAAATCCCGGTGGCGGTGGCGCGAGCCTGCGCGGCGCTCACACCGGGCGCGCGGGTCGGCGTGATCGCCGGCGCGGGCCATATGCCGCAACAGGAGCGGGCCGCCGAGTTCACGGCCGCCCTGCGCGCGGCGATCGCGAACTTCGCTCTGCAGGCTGCGGCCTGACCACCGAACCAACTGCGACACAAGGATATTCGATGACATTTGCAACAGCCCGAATCCATGGCGGAACCGCCGAGGTCGCCTATGAGGTGACCGGAACGGGTCCGGCGGTCGTGCTGGTCCACGGCACGGCGGCCGCCCGCGACCAGTGGACACCGCTGACCGCGGACATCGCCGACCGCTATACCGTTGTGGCACTGGACTATTCGGGCTCCGGTGACACCGTCGACCACGGCGGCGCGCTCACCGTGGCCGATCTGGCCGCCGAGGTGCGCGCCGTCGCCGACCACGCCGGACTGGCCCGATTCCACCTGGTCGGGCATTCGCTGGGCGCGGTGGTGGCCGCGCACGTCGCGGCGACCGTACCCGACCGCGTGCGCTCCCTGCTGATGCATGCGGGCTGGGTGCGCACCGACGCGCGGATGGACGCCGAATTCCGCTACTGGATCGAGGTGCTGCGCGCCGATGCCGCCTACGGCACCAGCCTGTTCGCGCACATGCTGCCGCTGATGGCGTTCGGCCCGCGCTACTGGGAGCGGACCAGCGCGGAACAGAACGCGGCCCTGATCGAACAGCTGGCGAAGGTGATCGCGCGCGGCGCCGCACGGCAGACCGAGGTGGATCGCACCGTGGATCTCACCGATCTGCTCGGCAACATCGCCGCGCCGACGCTGATCCTGGCCAGTGCGCACGATCGGGTCGTTCCGGCGGCGCAGCAACAGCAGCTGCTCGCCGCGATACCCGACGCCCGCTACGCCGAGATCGATGCCGGCCACGGGGCTCCGGGCGAGGACCCGGCCGGTTTCCACGCCAAGATCATCAGCTTCCTGGACGCGCAGACGGCATGAACGCCCGGGTGAGCGGCCGGCCGCTCACCCGGCGCGGATCAGTTGCCGCCGGGATAATCCATCCAGAAGGCCTCCCAGTGGTGACCGTCGGGATCGACGAAGGCGCGGCTGAACATGCCCACCGCCTCCTCCTGGGCGCGTTTGTCCTCGCTGACCTCCTCCGTGGCGCCCGCGCCCACCGCGGCGGCGATCAGCGACTCGACCTCCGCCCTGCTGCCCAGTGAGAGCGCGTAGATCGAACCGGTGGCCGCCCGGGTGTCGGCGATCGGGCGGTTGGTGAAGGTGTCGAAGTACTGCCGGACCAGCAGCATCAGACAGATGTTGTCGTCGACCACCACGCAGGCGGCGTTCTCGTCGGTGAAGTCCGGATTCACCTTCCAGCCCAGCGCCTCGTAGAACGATGTGGACCGCTCCAGATTCTCGACGGGGAGATTGATGAAGATCATCTTGCTGGGCATGTCCGGTCCTCTCGCGGCATCAATACGTGTCGTCAGTAGAGACGCGGTGGGCGCGGCAAACTCATCGGAAACCTCGGCGCACCGGCTCTGAGCTGCACTGATGCCGCACCGGCCGGGAAAATTCGCTAGCGGTCGAGTGTCCTGCGCGATACCGTCCGGCCATGTCGAGTGCCGTCTACCTGATCACCGGTATCCAAGCGGCCGGAAAATCGACGGTCGCGCAGGCCCTCGCCGAACGACTGCCCCGCTCCGCCCACGTCCACGGTGACGTGTTCCGCCGCTTCGTGGTCGGTGGCCGCGCGGAGATGTCCGGCGAACCGAGCGAGGAAGCCCTGCGGCAGTTGCGGTTACGGCACCGCCTGGCCGCCGCGACGGCCGACGACTACGCCGCCGCGGGATTCACGGCGGTGGTCCAGGACGTCGTCCTGGGCGATCTGCTGCCGTGGATGATCGAGCAGATTCACACCGACCCGTTGTACGTGGTCGTGCTGAGCCCGCGTCCGGCCGCGGTGGCCCGGCGTGAGGCCGGACGGGACAAGAAGGCCTACGGGGTCTTCACCGTGGATCAGCTCGACACCGTCCTGCACGCGGAAACGCCTCGCATCGGATTATGGCTGGACACAACCGATCTCACGGTCGAGGAGACCGTCGGAGAAATACTCGCCCGGGCCGAACCGGTGGAGCGGCGGTTCGGCCCGGGCGAGCGCCTGCGTCAGTGGGCCTCGGCCAGGAGGGTGCCCAGAGCGCGCAGGTGATCGGTGGCGCCGCCGAGCGCGAACTCGTTGTGTTTGGCGGCGGTGAAGTAGCACTGGACGATGTGGTCGCGGTCGATGCCGACGCCACCGTGCACGTGCACGGCGGTGTGGGCGATGCGGTGACCGGCCTCGGCGGCCCAGAATTTGGCGGTGTGGATCTCCGCCTCCGCCGGCAGCCCCTCGTCGACCCGCCACGCGGCCTGGGTGACCGCCAGTCGCAGCCCCTGCAGGTCGATGTAGCCGTCGGCCAGCCGCTGCGCGACCGCCTGGAAGCTGCCGATCTTGCGATTGAACTGCTCACGCTCACGGCCGTATTCGGCGACGAGTTCGACCGCGCGCTCCAAGGTCCCGAGCTGTTGTGCGGCCAGGCCGAGCCAGCCGTGGTTCAGCAGCCACGCGAGGATTTCGGCGCCGTCGTCCACGGTGCCGATCAATTCGGCGGGCGTGGAATCGAATTCGACCTCGGCCTGCGGGCTGCGGTCGACCACCTGCTGCGGCGTGACGCGCGCGTCCGCCGGGTCGACCAGGAAGACCGCGGCTTTGCCGGAGACCGTGGCGGGCACCAGGATTCGCGCGGACTGTGCGGCGAAGGGAACAACCGTCTTGGCGCCGACCAGCTTCCAGCCGCCCTCCTCGGTCGCGGTCGTGGTGGGCTTCGCCGGCTCCCAGTTGCGTTCCTCCGACAGTGCCACGGCCAGAATCGTCTCGCCCGCACCGGCTTTCGCCGCCAGCTCGCGCTGCGCCTCGTCACCCCAGCGGGCCAGCGCGCCGGCGCCGAGGACGACCGACCACAGATAGGGCACGGGGGCGGCGGATTTGCCGATCTCCCGCAGGATCGCGGTCTGTTCCAGCGCACCGAGTCCGCTGCCGCCCACCGATTCCGGCAGCGCGGCCGCGAGCACGCCGGTCTCGGCCAGCGACCGCCAGAGTTGGTCGTCGAAGCGGACCTCGGCCTTGTCCAGTTCCCGCAGCCGGTCGGCGGTGACGAGTTTGGCGCAGACCTCGCCGGTCAGCCGCGCGAGATCCTGCTGCCCCTCGGTAAGTGTGAAATCCATCGTTGTTCCTAGTTTTCGACGTGTCCGACCGGTCCGCGGCTCAGCGGGCGGCAGCGGGCTGTTTGAGGGCGGTCATCGCGATGATGTCGCGCTGCACCTCGTTGGTGCCGCCGCCGAAGGTCAGGATCAGGCAGGCACGATGCATCCGTTCGAGCCGTCCGCGCAGCTGCGCGCCGGGGGAGTCCTGCCGCAGATACGCCTGCGGTCCGAGGATCTCCATCAGCAGTCGGTAGGCCTCGGTGGCCAATTCGGTGCCGAGCACCTTGCAGGTGGAGGCATCCCACGGCCGGGGCGCGGCGTCGCCGCCCGCATCGGCGCCGGAGGCGATCTCCCAGTTCAGCAGTTTGAGGAATTCCACCTGGGCGTGGACCCGCGCCAGATTCAGCCGCACCCACTCGGCGTCGATCACCCGCGCGCCGCTGGAATCCTTGGTGTCGCGCGCCCATTCGGTGGTCTGCGCGACCGCCAGCGCCAGCGGCGCCGCCGAGGTCAACGCCACCCGCTCGTGGTTGAGCTGATTGGTGACCAGCGCCCAGCCGCCGTTCTCGGGACCGACCATCGCCGAATGGGGCACCCGCACGTCCTGGTAGTAGGTGGCGCTGGTGTCGGGCCCGGCCATCGTGTGCACGGGCGTCCAGGAGAAGCCCTCGGCCGAGGTCGGCACGATGAACATGCTGATGCCCTTGTGCTTCTTGGCGGTCGGGTCGGTGCGGGCGGCCAGCCAGATGTAATCGGCGTACTGGATGAGGCTGGTCCACATCTTCTGGCCGTTGATCACCCAGTCGTCACCGTCGCGGACCGCGGTGGTGCGCAGCGACGCCAGGTCGGTACCTGCGCCGGGCTCGGAATACCCGATGGAGAAGTGCAATTCGCCCGCCGAGATCTTGGGCAGGAAGAACTTCTTCTGCTCCTCGGTGCCGTAGTGCATGATCGTCGGCGCCACCGAGTTGATGGTCAGGAACGGCACCGGCGCACCCGCGACGGCCGCCTCGTCGGTGAAGATCAGCTGATCCATCGTCGAGCGGTCCTGGCCGCCGTACTCCTTGGGCCAGCCGAGGGTGAGCCAGCCGTCGTGGCCCATCTGCTGCACGACCTCGCGGTAGACGTTGCCGTGCCCGTACTCACCGGTCTGCGACGACAAAGCCTCGCGGCGCTCCGGCGTGATCAGCTTGGCGAAATAGTCGCGGAGCTCGGCGCGCAGCTGCTCCTGTTGCTCGGTATAAGCAATCCGCATGGCGGTTACCTCGTGCTCGGTGATGTGATGGCGGATGTGACGACATCGCCCTGTGACGATCGGTCCGGCGACGGTCCGCGCTGGGCCGATCTGCCCTGACGTCGATCATTGCATATCTACTGAAACATGTTCCAGTATGGAAACCGAATCCGGCCGCTTCGGCCGCAGCGGCCCGGCCGGGCTTGTAGGCTCGGCACTACCTGGTGGTGAAGGAGTTATCAATGAAGGTCAGTGTGGATTTCGACCAGTGCGAGGCCAACGGAATCTGTGTCGGAATCGCCCCCGACGTCTTCGAACTCGACGATGAGGACCAGCTGCACGTCCTCACCGCCGACGTGCCCGAGGACCGGCTCTCCGACGTCGAGACCGCTGTCGCGCAATGCCCGAAGGCCGCCCTGCGGTTGCAGTGAAATGGATGCTTGCCGATAACTGGAACACGTTCTAGAGTCACGGCGTGAGTGAATCGTCGAATCAGCCGGGGACGGATCTGTCCGGCAAGGTAGCGATCGTGACCGGAGCCGGCGCGGGCCTCGGGCGGGCCGAAGCGCTGGCGCTGGCCGGGGCCGGCGCCTCGGTGGTGGTCAACGATCTGGCCGAAAGCGATGCGGTGGCCGCCACCCTGGCCGATATTCGCGCGCTGGGCGCGAAAGCGGAATTCGTGGGTGGCAGTGTGGCCGAGCGTGCCACCGCCGACGCCCTGATTCGTACCGCGGACGAGACCTTCGGCGGTGTGGACATCGTCGTCAACAATGCGGGAATCGTCCGCGACCGCATGCTTTTCAATCTCTCCGACGAGGACTGGGACGCGGTCCTCGCGGTCCATCTGCGCGGCCATTTCCTGTTGTCGCGTAATGCCGCCGCCTACTGGCGCGGTAAATCGAAGGAATCCGGTGCTCCAATTTACGGGCGCCTGATCAACACGTCATCGGAAGCCGGTTTGCTGGGTCCGGAAGGGCAGCCGAATTACGCGGCGGCGAAAGCCGGAATCACCGCGCTGACGTTGTCCGCCTCGCGCGGTTTGTCGCGATACGGCGTGCGTGCCAACGCCATCTGCCCGCGGGCCCGGACCGCCATGACGGAATCGGTCTTCTCCGCCGCTCCCGAAGGGGATGTGGACCCGCTGGCGCCCGAGCATGTCGCCCGCCTGGTCGCCTACCTGGCCTCTCCGGGCGCCGACGCGATCAATGGTCAGGTGTTCGTCGTGTACGGCCCCATGGTCGCGCTGATGGCCGCACCCGAAGTCGAGGCGCGCTTCGACGCCGCCGGCGCGGAATGGAGTGCGGACGCGCTGGCCGACACACTCGGCACCTACTTCGCCGAGCGCCCCGCCGGGCGTACGTTTTCTGCGAGTTCGCTGCACGATCTCGGCTGATTATCAGGTGCAGGTCGTCCGACCAACTCCGGTTGATCGGCGGTCTCGCACTTGGTAGACATGGGGGTCGATGGTTGTGGGGTGCCTCACAAAGGCGTTCTGTACACCGTATGAACCTGTTCTAGCTTCGGAGCTGAAGCTCGGATGAAAAGAGCAGGTCAAAAATGTCAAATTCTCTTCCGATTCGATGTGAACGTGTTCTAATCTTCGGAGCGGAAGAGGTGTGGAGGCTCGCTGGCGCAACGTTGCGCGTACGGGTCGGCAAGGAGGAATCGCGGAATGAACGAGGTTCTTGCCGTGCCGTTGCGTGCGGTCGGCGGGTTCTTCGAACTCGTGGCCGCTGTGGCGCGGGCCTTGATACGTCCGCCATTTCAGCGACGGGAATTCGTCGACCAGTCGTGGTTCGTCGCCCGGGTGTCGATCATCCCGACCATCCTGGTCGCGATCCCGTTCACGGTTCTGGTGAGCTTCACGCTGAATATTCTGTTGCGCGAAATCGGCGCGGCCGATCTCTCCGGCGCGGGCGCCGCATTCGGAACGGTCACCCAGGTCGGTCCGATCGTGACGGTGCTGATCGTCGCCGGCGCCGGCGCCACCGCGATCTGCGCCGACCTGGGCGCTCGCACGATCCGGGAAGAAATCGACGCCATGAAGGTGCTCGGCATCGACCCGATCCATCGCCTGGTGGTACCGCGCGTACTCGCCTCGATGTTCGTCGCGGCGCTGCTCAACGGCCTGGTCTCGACGATCGGCATCGCCGGCGGCTTCCTGTTCTCGGTACTCCTGCAAGGGGTCAACCCCGGCGCCTTCGTCAACGGGCTCACCCTGCTCACCCATACGCCGGAGCTGGTGATCTCCGAGGTCAAGGCCGCGCTGTTCGGTCTGATCGCCGGACTGATGGCCTGCTACCTCGGTCTCAACGTCAAGGGCGGTCCCAAGAGTGTGGGTGACGCGGTCAACCAGACGGTGGTTTTCTCCTTCATGGCTCTGTTCGTGGTGAACGTCGTGGTCACCGCCGTCGGCATCAAGTTCACGGTGCGGTGATCAGATGGCGTTCGTAATCCAGTCCCGCTTCCCCCGTACTGTTCGACGCGTGCGGCGGGTTTCGAGTTCGATGGACGGAATCGGGCATCACGCCCAGTTCTACGGCAGGTCGTTGGCCTCGGTACCGAAGGCATTCACGCACTATCGCACCGAAACCATTCGCCTGATCGCCGAAATCAGCATGGGCACAGGCGCTTTGGCGGTGATCGGCGGCACGGTGGTGATCGTCGGCTTCCTCACCCTGTTCACCGGTGGCACCATCGCGGTGCAGGGCTACAGCTCGCTGGGCAATATCGGTGTCGAGGCGCTGACCGGATTCTTCGCCGCATTCCTCAATGTGCGGATCGCGGCACCGGTGATCTCGGGCATCGGATTGGCCGCGACCATCGGCGCCGGCGCGACGGCCCAGCTGGGCGCCATGCGGGTGGCCGAGGAGATCGACGCGCTGGAATCCATGGCGATCCGGCCGATGCCCTTCCTGGTCGGCACGCGCGTGCTGGCGGGCATGATCGCGATCGTTCCGCTCTACGCGCTGGCGGTGATCGCGTCGTTCGTCGCGAGCCGCTTCGCCACGGTCGTCATCTACGGCCAGTCGGCCGGTGTGTACGACCATTACTTCTCCACATTCCTGATTCCCAGTGACATCCTGTGGTCGTTCGTGCAGGCGATCCTCATGGCCTTGGCGGTCATGATGATTCACACCTACTACGGCTACAACGCGACCGGTGGACCGGTCGGTGTCGGAATCGCGGTCGGAAACGCGGTGCGCGCCTCGCTGGTGGCAGTGGTGTCGGTGACCCTGCTGATGTCGCTGGCGATCTACGGCACCTCCGGCAACTTCCATCTCTCCGGGTAGGCGGTATGGCGGCAAATAAACTCGTCGAAAAGGAAGGCGCCGGAAAGTTTTTCGGCGCCGGATGGGGTGTCAAGCTTTCGGGGGTGGCGCTGATTCTGTTTCTGGCCGCGATCGTCGCCGTCGCTCTGACGATGTTCGTGGGCGGATTCACCACCTCGAAACCGGTCTATCTCGACGCCCCACGCGCGGGCCTGGTGATGGACAAGGACGCGAAGGTCAAGATTCGCGGTGTGCAGATCGGCCACGTTTCCGATATCGCGTACACCGGCGACCAGGCTCGGCTGACCCTGGCGATGGACCCCGATCAATTGAAGATGGTGCCGGCGAACTCGACCGTCGATATTCGATCGACCACGGTCTTCGGCGCCAAATACGTGAACTTCGTCGAGCCGGAGGTCCCCTCCGCGCAGCATCTGCAGGCCGGCGCCACGTTGACCGCGCAGTCGGTGACCGTCGAATTCAATACGCTGTTCCAGCATTTGACCGAGGTGCTCGGCAAGATCGCGCCGGAGAAACTGAATGCGACGCTGACCGCGCTCGGCACCGCATTGCAGGGCCGCGGCGACAAACTCGGTCAGCTGCTGGTCGACAGTGACGAATATCTGCGCGATATCAATCCGAGCCTGCCGGATCTGCAACGCGATCTGCAGACGTCGGTGGGAGTCACCAACCTGTACGCCGACACCGCGCCGAACCTGTTGCGCACGACCGACAATGCGGCCGTGACGAGTAAGACCCTCGTCGGCCACAAGGACAGCCTCGACGCCGTGCTGCTGAATCTGATCGGCCTGGCCGACACCACGGGCGCGGTGCTGAAGGAGAACGAGAACGGCCTGTCGACGGCCCTGGATCTGCTGCGGCCGACGGCCGAACTGCTCAACGAATACAACCCGGCGCTGTACTGCCTCGTCGAAGGTGTCGCGGGCGCGATTCCGCGAGCCAACGAGATCTTCGGCGGAACCGGACCCTGGGTGACGTTGAACGCCAGTTTCATGCCGGGCGGCACGCCCTATTCCTATCCGAAGGATCTGCCGAAGGTGAATGCGACCGGTGGCCCGCACTGCGAGGGCATCCTCGACCGCCAACCCGGTAGCCACTCGAACTACCTGGTCACCGATACCAGCGAGGGTCGGGTGTACACACCGGAACTGTCCACCCATCTGAACGGGCCCCGGGTCTTCCAGTTGCTGTTCGCGGGTCTGCCGGGGGTGGGTAATCCGTGAGGCTCAAACCACACGCCACCAGCGTCAAACTGGGGATCTTCACCCTCGTGATGGTGCTGGTACTGGCCCTGCTGGTCGTCATCTTCTCGCAGATGCGCTTCGCGCGGGAGAACGGCTACCACGCGGTGTTCACCAGTTCCTCGGGCATGCTGCCCGGGTCCAAGGTGCGCATCGCGGGTGTGCCGGTCGGCTCGGTGAAGAGTGTCAAGGTCGGCAAGGACCATCTGGCCCATGTCGATTTCGACGTCGACCGGCAGTACAAGCTCTATGTCAGCACCCAAGCCGCCGTGCGCTACGAGAACCTCGTGGGTGACCGGTATCTGGAACTGATGGACGCCCCGGGCACGGCGCAGGTGCTGCACTCCGGCGGCACCATCGGCCTGGACAAGACCAAGCCGGCGCTGGACTTGGACATGCTGCTGGGTGGTTTCAAACCGCTGCTGCGCGGCCTGGACCCGCAGCAGGTCAACTCCCTGACCGAGGCGCTGCTGCAGGTCTTCCAGGGACAGGGCGGCACCCTGGTCGCACTGCTGAACAGTTCCGGCTCGTTCGCCAAGACCCTGGGCGACCGCGACGCCCTCATCGGCAGCGTGATCGAGAACCTGAAGACGGTGCTGGCCACCATCGACGATCACAACAAGGATTTCGACACCACGCTGACCGAATTGCAGCGTCTGGTGAGTGGCCTGGCCGCGGACCGGGATCCGATCGGCGCGGCGCTGCCACGACTGGCCGGCGCCACCGGCGATCTCACCGATCTGCTGAAGCAGGCGCGCCCGGACCTCAAGGCGACCTTCGACCAGCTGGGCCGTGTCGCCGACAATCTCGACCAGAAGTCCGACGATGTCGAGTGGGTCCTGCAGAACCTGCCCTCGACCTACAAGGAGCTGGTGCGGCTCGGTGCGTACGGCTCGTTCCTGAACATGTACGTGTGCGGAACGAATTTCCTCGTGGACGGCCCGGACGGTAAGCCGATGCATGTGAATCTGCCCGGTCTGCAGACGACCGGAAGGTGTTCGACGAAGTGAACCAGACCTCCCCGCTCATCAAACACGGCGTCGTCGGCGTCGTGCTGGCGGTCGCGATCGCGTTGTCCGCCTTGCAGTTCGACCGGCTTCCCTTCATTCGCAGTGGCGCCGAATTCACCGCGTACTTCGCCGATGCCGGCGGCCTGGTGACCGGTGACCAGGTGCAGGTCGCCGGTGTCCGGTCCGGGCAGGTCGAGGACGTCAGCCTCGACGGTCCCAAGGTGAAGGTGCGGTTCAGCCTCGACGAATCCATCGTCCTGGGGAAGAAGACGACCGCCGCGATCAAGACCAACACCGTGCTCGGGCGCAAATCCCTGGAGGTCGATCCGCAGGGGTCCGGTGCGCTGCGCAGCGATCAGCCGATTCCGTTGGACCGCACCACTTCTCCGTATTCGCTCAACGACGCCCTGGGCGATCTGAGCAATACCGTGAAGGGGCTGGACACCGACCAGGTCAACAAGACTCTCGACGCCCTGTCGGACGCCTTCGCCGACACACCGGCGCCGCTGCGCTCGGCACTGGACGGCATCACGCAGCTCTCGCGCAGCCTGAACGCACGGGACAAGGCCCTGACCGAACTGCTCTCGCACGCGCAGAACGTCACCAAGGTGCTCGCGGATCGGTCGAACCAGATCAACGCCCTGCTGCTGGACGGCAACAACCTGCTCGGTGAGCTGGACGCCCGGCGCACCGCGCTGAGCCAGCTGATCGTCTATGTCAACGGACTGGCGCAGCAGCTGACCGGTTTCGTCAACGACAACGAGCAGAGCCTGAAACCGACACTGGACAAGCTGAATTCGGTGCTCCAACTGCTCGAGCGGAACAAGGACAACCTGAGCAAGGCCCTGGACGCGCTCGGCCCGTTCGAGGCGGCCCTCGGTGAACAGGTCGGCAGCGGCCCGTACTTCCAGGCCTACGTCTCCAACGCCACGAGTATGACGCTGCAGCCGCTGGTGGACGCGCTGGTCTGGCCGCAGCATGTGCCCGAATCGTTCTGGAAGTACCTGACCACCCCGCCGCCCTCGATCGGGCCCGCGATCCAGGAGCCGCCGCGATGAACGCGATTCGCACGATCACGAAGGTGCCGAAATGGGTCCGCGTCGTGGCCGCCGCCCTGGTGGTGGCGCTGGCGGGCTGGATCGTCTACGGCGCGGTGACCAATATCGGCAAGACCCACATCACCGCCTATTTCCCGTCCACCACCGGGCTGTACGCCGGTGACGACGTGCGGGTGCTGGGCGTCAAGGTCGGCCGGATCGATGCGATCGAGCCGGGCCGGGACAAGACCAGGGTGACGATGACGGTCGACCGCGGCGTCGACATCCCGGCCGACGCCAAGGCCGTCACGGTCTCGCCGAATCTGGTCTCGGCCCGCTTCGTGCAATTGGCGCCGGTGTACACCGGTGGCCCGAAGATGCACGACGACGGCGTGATTCCGATCGAGCACACCGCCGTGCCGGTGGAATGGGACGACATCAAGGCCGAGCTGACCAAACTGTCCAAGGCCCTGGGCCCGATCGGTGAGGATCAGCAGGGCTCGTTCGGACGGTTCGTCAACACCGCGTCCGACAATCTCGCGAACGGCAATGCCCAGGCGCTGCGCGACACGCTCCACGAGTTGTCGAGCACGCTGAATACGTTGTCCGACGGTCGCACCGATCTGTTCGGCACGGTCCGCAACCTGCAGCAGTTCGTCGATGTGCTGTCCAAGAGCAACGATCAGATCGTGCAGTTCGGCGGCCGGCTCGCCTCGGTGTCCTCGGTGCTGTCGGGCGTCTCCGACGACCTCGGCGCCGGACTGGACAATCTCGATTCGGCGGTGGCCGACGTCAAGCGCTTCCTGGACGAACGCGGCGGCCAGCTCACCGAGAGTGTGCAGAACCTGGCGCAGGTGACCCAGATCCTGGCCGACAAGCGTCCGCAGCTCGAGCAGGTCCTGCATTCGGGCCCTGTCGCGCTGTCGAACTTCTATCAGATCTACAAGCCCGCGCAGGGCACGCTGACCGGCGCCGTGGTGCTGCCGAACTTCCGCAATCCGTTCGCGTTCCTGTGTGGCGCCGTCGAGGCGCTCGAGGACAACGGTTCGCAGCGGACCGCGGACCTGTGCAAGCAACAGGTGGCACCGGTGATCAGCTCGCTGATGATGAATTACCCACCGCTGCTGGTGAATCCGGCGTCCGGGCAGCAGGCCTTCCCGAACCAGCTGACCTTCTCGCCGCCGAGTCTGGCCGATCGCGTCGAATATCCGGCGCCCGGCGAGGCTCCGGCCGAGGTGCCGAGCGGTCTGTCCGGCCTCGCGATTCCGGGAGGAGGACGATGATGCGACGCGGACGAATGCGACTCGCCGGCGCCGCCGTCGGCCTGGTGATCCTGTTGGGCGCCACCGGATGTGAGTGGGACGGCCTGAACACCCTGCCGATGCCCGGCGCGGCCGGAACGGGGGAGGGCGCCTGGCAGATCAAGATCCAGATGCCGAATGTCACCACCCTGACCCGTAATTCACCGGTGCAGGTGGACGACGTCACGGTCGGCACGGTGAAGAACATCCAGGTCGAGGATTGGCACGCACTGGTCACGGTGAGCCTCGAGAAGGGTGTCCACCTGCCGGCCAACACGGTGGCCGCGATCGGGCAGACCAGCCTGCTCGGCAGTAATCACGTCGAACTGTCGGCGCCGAAAGACGTTGCGCCGGAAGGTCAGTTGAAGCCGGGCGATGTGATTCCGCTGTCGCGCGCGAGTGTCTATCCGACCACCGAACAGACGCTGTCGTCGTTGTCGGTGGTGCTCAACGGTGGCGGAATCTCGCAGCTCGAGACGATCACCCACGAGCTGAACAAGACCTTCTCCGGACGGTCCGACGCCATCCGCGACCTGCTGCCGCAGCTGACACAGCTGACCAGCACCCTGGACGCCCAGACCAAGGACATCATCGACGCGATGAGCGGGCTGGACCGCTTCGCCGGGCAGCTGAACAACCAGAAGGACCAGGTGACCCGGGCGGTCACGCAGCTGCATCCGGCCCTCACCGTCCTGGCCGACCGCCGTGAGAACATCACCAAAACCATTACCGCACTGGGTGATCTGAGTGATGTCGTGAGCCGGGTGATCGCCGAGAGTGGTGACAACCTGAAGGCGGATCTGGCCAATCTCCACCCGGCCCTGGAATCGCTGGCCAACACCGGAACGAAACTGGCCGACTCCCTGCAGATTCTGCTCACCTTCCCGTTCCCCATGCGGAACCTGAACAAGGCGCTCAAGGGCGACTACCTCAACCTGCTGATGACCGTCGACCTCACCGGCGCGCGACTGGATTCGAACTTCCTCACCGGTACGCCGCTGGGCGGACGTTTCGGCGGGGTCGAGGGCGCGCTCGGCACGATCGCACCCGATACCGCGATGGGCAAGGGTGACCCGGTCACCGGGCCGATGCAGCCGCCGCCACCGCCCGCACCGGGCACGGCCGCGCCGACGCCGAGCATTCCCGGCCTGCCGCCGATTCCGAACCTGCCCGCCATACCCGGGCTGACGGTGCCCGCGCCGCAACAAGGGGGTGCGGGTCGATGAAACTCAGCAAATTCGTCCGGACCCAGCTCGTGATCTTCTCGATCCTGACCGTGATCGGCCTGGTCGTGATGGCGGGCGTCTACGTCCACCTGCCGGCCATGTTCGGCATCGGCCGCTACGGCGTGACCGTGAAGCTCGAGGCCACCGGCGGGCTGTACCCGACCGCGAACGTCGCCTATCGCGGCACCAACGTCGGCAAGGTCGAGGATGTGAAGCTCACCCCGGACGGGGTCGACGCCAAGCTGTCGATCAGCAGCGACTTCAAGATTCCGAGCGATGTCGATGCCTACGTCAAGAGCGTGTCTGCGATCGGCGAACAGTACGTGGATCTGGTTCCGGCCGAGAATCCGCACGGCGGGAATCTGCACGACGGTTCGGTGATCCCGGTGCAGCGCACCAAACTTCCGCAGGACGTCGGCGATATGCTCGACCAGGCCGACCGGCTGCTCAGCAGTGTCGCCGACACCAAACTGCGCCAGGTCATCGACGATGCCTTCACCGCGTTCAACGGCGCCGGCCCGGATCTGCAGAAGTTCATCGACTCCGCCTCGCTACTGGTGCAGGAGGCGAAGAAGAATACGAACGAGACGAAGGATCTGCTCGACAAGATCGGTCCGCTGCTCGACACCCAGAACCAGTCCGATGCCGCGATCCGCTCGTGGACGAAGGATCTGGCGACCGTCACCGACCAGTTGCGCCTGCACGACCCCTCGCTGGGGCAGTTGCTCGACCGCACGCCCGCGGCCGCGCAGAAGGTGTCGCAGACCTTCCAGGATCTGAAACCGACGCTGCCGCTGCTGCTGTCGAACCTGACCAGCGTGGGCCAGGTCGGGGTGACCTATCACGCCGGTGTGGAACAGATTCTGGTGATCTACCCGCAGCTGGTGGCGGCGCTGCTGACGTCGATCCGCGGGCCCACGCAGTACGGCGCCATGGTCGACTTCATGCTCGGGCTCAACGACCCGCCGGGCTGCACCACCGGCTTCCTGCCGCAGGATCAGCGCCGCTCGCCGGCCCTGAAGGACACGCCGGACACGCCGCCGAACCTCTACTGCAAGGTGGCGCAGAACGCGAAGGAAGCGGTCCGCGGTATCCGCAACACGCCGTGCGCGGATGTGCCGGGTAAGCGGGCCCCGAGTCCGGAACTCTGCCACGACCCGCAGGGTTATGTCCCCGAGGGCGACAACCCGCCGTTCGGCGATCCGCATCCGGTGACCCCGTCCGGTGAGCCGGCGGCCGACCCGGGCGACGCTCCCGCCGCGCAGACCCAGCCGGCTGCGGCGCTGCGCACCTACGACCTGAAGAACCACACCTTCACCGGACCCGACGGCCGGACCTACCGCCAGGGGGATGTGGGCCCCGACGGATCGGGCACTGTACCGTCCAGTTGGCAGGCGATGCTCGAGGAGCAACAGAAATGAGCGAATCGAATTCCACACCCACCGGTCGCGTCCGGCGGCGCGCCAGCAGGCAGGCGGGGGCGCCGACCGATGCGGTCGCTGTCGAGCGGGCCGAGAGCGCGCCGGCCGGCGATGCGACGGTGAAACTGTCGAGCACATCACCGGCGAGCGGCGCGAAGTCGTCCTCGGAGGTGGCATCGGTTTCCCATACCGACACGGCGTCGGATCGCACCGCCGAACTCTCGACGGCAGCCGCTGACGACAAGACCGTGCGGCTCACCGGCACCTCGGAGGAGACCGAAGCCGCCGACGTACCGGCCGACACCTCCGAGCCGGCGAAGCGCTCCCTCGGCCCGCTGGGCTGGGCCGCCGCGGTGGTGGCCGTGCTGTCGTTGATCCTGCTGGTCGGCTCGGGCGGCTTCTTCGCCTACCACCAGCATCAGGTCAGTGCCCAGGCCGACCAGCGCACGGAATATATCCAGACCGCCAAGCAGGCCATCCTCAATCTGACCAATATCAAGGACGACACCGCGAAGCAGGACATCGACCGGGTGCTCTCGGTCGCCTCCGGGCAGCTCAAGCAGGAGTACTCCGAGCGTAAGGACGCCTACGCGCAGGTCGTGCAGCAGGCCAAGGTGAAGGCCAGCGGCGAGATCATCGAGACCGCGGTCGAGAGCCAGGACGACCACACCGCGAAGGTGCTGGTCGCGGCCAAGCAGACCCTGACCAACGCCGGTGCCAAGGATCCGCAGGAGCGCTACTACCGCTTCCGGGTCACGGTCGACCGCGACGACAACGGTGGTATCACCGCCTCGCAAGTGGAGTTCGTGGCATGAGTGAACGTGGCGTGAGTACACAAGGATCCGGCAAGCTACGCCCGATCCTGTTCATCAGCGCGGCGGTGCTGTTCGTGGCCGCGGTCGCGATGGCCTCGGTCACCGGCTACAAGTACTGGTCCGACAAACAGGTCGAGCACGCCCGCACCGACGCGGTCCCCGCGGCCCGGCACGCGGTGGAGTCGGTGTTCACCTACGACTTCAAGACCGTCGACACCGAACTGCCGAAATCGGCGGACAACCTCACTCCGTCGTTCCGCAAGGACTATCTGAAGCTGATTCAGCAGGCGATCGCGCCCGGCGCCAAGGAGAAGCAGCTCACCGTGCAGGCGAACGCCACGGCGGCCGGTGTGGTGTCGGCGGAGCGCTCGCACGCGGTCGTGCTGCTGTACCTGAATCAGGTGACCACCAGCAAGGATTCCCCGCAGGGAACGGTGACGCCGAGCCGGGTCCGCGTCGCGCTGGACAAGGACGGCGGCCACTGGCTGGTCGACGCCATCACCCCGATCTGATCCGCCTTTAAGCGAATCCCGTTATCCCCGTTAAGAGTTCGTCCCTACCGTCGACGGCACAGCGATTCCGAGGCGGGATCGGTGGTCGATACCGGCTCCGGTCGCGGCGCAGATCTCCCGCCGGTGAAGCGCGCCTGTGCCGCACGGCCGTGACCGTGCGGCGATCCGGCGGGTGCGGCGGAATCCGGGGTGGCGGTGTGCGGCGACCGCCGGCCCCGGCGGAGGCCAGGACCGAGATTCGGTGTGGGCGGCGCTCTCCGGCTGCCGGACGGTCGGTTCGAAGGGTGTAACCCGCCTCGGATCGCTGTCTAGCGCTCCGCGCCTCCGGGATCCACATCCGCATCGGTGAGCAGGGCACTGCCCGCCACCCGATCCTGGGCCAGCGCGTCGAGGAAGGAGCGGGCCCAGCGGTCGACGTCGTGGGCGAGCACCTGGCGGCGCAGCGAACGCATCCGGCGGCGCTTGGTCTCCGGATCGTCGTCGATCGCGGACATGATCGCGTTCTCGACGCTGTCCAGATCGTGTGGGTTGCACAGATAGGCCTGCCGCAATTCGGCTGCGGCGCCGGTGAATTCGCTGAGCACGAGGGCGCCGTTGAGGCCGCTGTGCGAGGCCACGTACTCCTTGGCGACCAGGTTCATGCCGTCGCGCAGCGGGGTCACCAGCATCACGTCGGCGGCGACGAAGAAGGCGACCAGCTCGTCGCGGGGGATCGGGCGGTGCAGATAGTGCACGAAAGGGTAACCGACGCGGGAGAATTCGCCGTTGATCCGGCCGACCTGTCGTTCGATGTCGCCGCGCATCTGGATGTAGCTCTCGACGCGTTCGCGACTCGGTGTGGCCAACTGCACCATCACCGTCTCGGCGGGGTCCAGCCGACCCTCGTGCAGGAGTTCCTGCAGCGCCGCGAGGCGGATATCGATGCCCTTCGTGTAGTCCAGGCGGTCCACACCGAGCAGGATGTGCTTGGGATTACCGAGTTCTCGGCGGATCTGGGCGGCGCGCTCGCGCACCGAACGTCTTCGCGACAGCTCGTCGAGTTCGGCGGAGGCGATCGAGATGGGGAAGGCGCCGACTCGCACGGTGCGGAAACCGACCTGCACCACACCGAGTTTCGACCGCACACCGACCGTGCCGCGCGAGGTGGGTTGCCCGGCAAGCCTTCTCGCCAGATACAGGAAGTTCTGCGCGCCGCCGGGCAGGTGGAAGCCGATCAGGTCGGCGCCGAGCAGACCCTCCACGATCTCGGTGCGCCAGGGCAGCTGCATGAACAGCTCCACCGGCGGGAACGGGATGTGCAGGAAGAAACCGATGGTCAGATCGGGCCGCAGCATACGCAGCATCTTCGGCACCAGCTGCAGCTGGTAGTCCTGCACCCACACGGTCGCGCCCTCGGCGGCCACCTTCGCGGTGTATTCGGCGAAGCGCCGGTTCACGTCCACATACGCCGTCCACCAGTCGCGGTGGTACTCCGGCCGCACGATCACGTCGTGGTAGAGCGGCCACAGCGTGCCGTTGGAGAAACCCTCGTAGTAGGCGGCGACCTCCTCGGCGGTGAGCGGCACCGGATACAACTCCAGGCCGTCCTCGATGATCGGGTCGACATCCACGTCGGGGACCCCGGCCCAGCCCACCCAGGCGCCGTTGTTGTTGCGCAGCACCGGCTCCAGGGCCGTGACGAGGCCGCCCGGACTGCGCTTCCACCGCTTGGTTCCGTCGGGGAGACGTTCCAGATCCACCGGGAGCCGGTTGGCGACCACGACGAAACCGGAGCCGGCGCCCCCGGGACGGTCCGCTGGTGCGGATTCGGTTTCCGGCGAAGCGTCTCGAGATCGATCGCTGCGTATGTCGCGCATCTGGTCCACTGCTGGATCCTCCGGTCGCCGAAATGGCGGAGCTAGGCGTGGGTTTTAGTTGTCATGCGCGCTGCGGCGCGCTCGTCCTATTCGCTGCGCGCGCTGGGACCGATTCCGAGCATCGACAGCAGCATCCGGCATTCGTCGGCATCGGTGGCGTAGGCGGCCACGACGCGCTGTGCCTGCCGTGCGGTCTCGTCGGCGAGCGGTTCCAGGTCGTCGTCCGCGATGTCGTTGGCGCTCTTCGCGGCCATCATCGTGTCCTCTCGGCTCGGGGTCGTGGCACGGCGGTGGGGTTCGACCGTCGTGGTGTCGGCGCCGTGCGGTGTCAATGGTATCGGTCGCCGGCCGGGGGCCCGTCGGCTCGGTGCCGACCGCTGCCGAACCGCAACAGCTGTGAGCGGGACCCGTCACACCGGCGAAACGCCGGAGCCCCGCGAACCTATACCGTTGGTAGGGAGGTGAATTTCACCTGCCTCGTGTACCGAGCACCGCACGAATCGAGTGGAAAGGGTCGCAGCACATGCCGTTGGCCACGGTGAATGGAATCTCGCTGAACTACCAGGTGAAGGGAGACAAGGCCAAAGGCACCGACACCAAGGGGGCCGCCCCGCTGGTCGTGCTGATCATGGGCACCGGGAGTCCCGGCCGGGTGTGGGAGCTGCACCAGGTTCCGGCGCTGGTGGCGGCCGGTTACCGGGTGTGCACGTTCGACAATCGCGGCATCGCTCCGTCCTATGAGGCGCCCGACGGGATGACCATCGACGAATTGGCCGCCGACACCGCGGCGCTGATCGAATTCCTCGACGAGGGCCCGGCCCTGGTCGCCGGCACCTCGATGGGGGCGCGAGTGGCCCAGGAATTGGCCCTGGCGCGTCCCGACCTCGTGCGTAAGGCCGTTTTCATGGCCGGACACGCCCGGCTCGACCAATTCCAGAAGACCCTCTCGCTGGGCGAGCACGAACTCGACGCCTCCGGCGTGCGACTGCCCGCCAAATACGACGCCGCCGTCACCGCGGTGATGAATCTTTCGCCGGCCACGATGGCCGATCCGAATTCCGCGCGCGATTGGCTGGATCTGTTCGAATTCACCGGCGGACCGGCATCGCCGGGAATCCGGGCCCAGCGCCGGATGGATCACGATTTCGATCGGTTGCAGGCCTATCGGGCGATCAAGGTGCCGTGTCTGTCCATCGGATTCGCCGACGATCGGATGATCCCCGCATATCTGACCCGTGAGCTGGCCGAAGTCATTCCCGACGCCCGCTACCAGGAGATCCCCGACGCCGGCCATTACGGGTATCTGGAACGTCCGGAGGCGGTCAATAAGATCCTGCTCGATTTCTTCGCGGGCTCGAGGTAACCGCCAACGCGTAACGTCGGTCTTGCTAGTGTCGACACATCGCTCGGGGGCTACGGCTCTGGTCGGTCGGTTTCGGCTCGTGCCCGCGCCCCGCGAGTTTCCGTACACAGCGCGTTCCCGTACACAGCGCCAGCATCCAGTGAGGTGAAATGAGCACCAACCCCTTCGACGACGAGGACGGCCGCTTCTTCGTTCTGGTCAACGACGAGGAGCAGCATTCCCTGTGGCCTGCTTTCGCCGAGGTCCCGGCCGGGTGGCGAGTGGTGTTCGGCGAGGACAGCCGGGCTGCCTGCGTCGAATACGTGGAGAAGAACTGGACGGATATGCGGCCCAAGAGCCTGCGTGACGCGATGGCCGCCGACGACGCGGCTCGCCAGGGCGCCCAGTCCTGATTTCCGCGCCGGAACGCACGGCGCGGCGCGACGGTGATCGGCGGCTGCGTGATGCCCTGGCCGGGGCACACGCAGCCGCCGCGATCGCGTCGTTCCCTCCTGCGGTAATGCACGATTTTTCCGGACGGCCCGCGCCCCGGTTATGATTGCACCGCTTCACCCGCCTCCTTAGCTCAGTGGTAGAGCACCGCTCTTGTAAAGCGAAGGTCGTCAGTTCAATCCTGACAGGGGGCTCTCTCGGCTTCGGCCTGCGACAGCAGGTCGGAGCTTTTTCCGTCGTCAGGGCAGATGCATCAGCTGCCGGGCCAGACCGAACAGCCGGCTACCGAGCTTGAAGACGGGGATTCCCAGCGGAATCAACAAGATCGTCACGCACAACACCGCGCCGAGGATCCACACCACGACCGCGAGCAGTCCGACCACCGTGCCCAGCACGGCCGTCAGGATGCCCAACACCACGTCGAGCAGGCCCCGTATCGCTCCCATGACGACCTTTCCGATGTCCATTCTGCTCTTTTTTCGCGCCGTGTGCTCCGCTGCGGGCCGCCGTGATGAAAGTTGAGCGCCTGCCGCTCGCTGTCCGGGTCGCGCAGGCGGCTCGCAGGAAACTCCCAGACAACGTTCAGCGCATTCCGGGGTGCAGGAGAGACGATATCCAGCATGAGTGGAGTGGCTGGCGATCGAACCCCGGAGGCTCGGGTGCTGGTGGTCGACGACGAGCCGATGATCGTCGAACTGCTGTCGGTGAGTCTGCGCTATCAGGGTTTCGAGGTGGCCACGGCCGCCAACGGCGCCGAAGGGCTGGACCGGGCCAAGCAGTTCCGGCCCGACGCCCTCATCGTCGACGTCATGATGCCCGGTATGGACGGCTTCGGCCTGCTGCGCCGGCTGCGCGCCGACGGCATCGACGCTCCCGTCCTGTTCCTCACCGCGCGTGACGAGGTGGAGGACAAGATCACCGGCCTCACCCTCGGCGCCGACGACTACGTCACCAAACCCTTCTCGCTCGAGGAGGTGGTGGCGCGGCTGCGGGTGATTCTGCGCCGCTCCGGTCACGTGGTGGAGCAGACGAAGTCCTCGCGCCTCCGCTTCGAGGACATCGAACTGGACGACGACACCCACGAGGTGTGGAAGGCCGGGGAACCGGTCGCGCTGTCGCCGACGGAATTCACGCTGCTCCGGTACTTCATGGTCAATGCCGGAACCGTCCTGAGCAAGCCGCGCATCCTCGACCACGTCTGGCGCTACGACTTCGGCGGCGAGGTGGGCGTGGTGGAGACCTATGTGTCCTACCTGCGCAAGAAGGTCGACACCGGCCCCGACCGGCTGATTCACACGCTGCGCGGTGTCGGCTACGTGATGCGGGCGCCCAGCCGCAGCCGGTCGTCGGCGAAATGAACGATCCGCGCTCGGTGCGGGAACGCGCCGACCACGACGCGGGCGACATCGAATCGGTGCGCCCCGCCGGTGAATTCGAGCCGGGAACCGATCCCGGATCCGGCGAGGTCGCCGAGCCCGGCGCGAGCGCCGAGGGCGTCGCACCGCCTCGGCGCGGGATTCGGCGCCGGATCTCGCGACGCCTGGCCGCGGTGCCCCTGCGGGTCACCCTGGTGCTGGCGCTGGTCTGCCTGGCGGGCCTCGGACTGCTGGTGTCGGGTGTCGCGGTGACCTCCGCGATGCGAAATGTCTTGATCGACAAGGTCGATCGGCAACTGTTCGAGGCCGCCCACAGCTGGGCCAGCCCCGATGCGCCACCGCCCCAGCATCTTCCGCAACCGCCGGGGCGGGAGCGCCCGCCCGCGCTGTTCTACGTGCAGGTGACCGGGTCCACCGGAAATCAGCGCCTGCTGCTGAGTTCGGGGCCCACCGTTCCGGACACTCCGTCTGATCTGTCGAAACATCCCGAGACCGTGGGATCGGTCGGTGACCCCAGCGAACATTGGCGCGCGATCAAGGTGGTGACACCTCAGGGATCCAGCGTTGTCGCGTTGCGGCTCACCGAAACCGAGAACATCATCGACCGCCTGATCGGATTGCAGGTCGCGGTGGGCCTGATCGTACTGGCGGTGCTCGCGGTGGTGGCGCAGTTCGTCATTCGCCGGAGCCTGCGCCCGCTCGGTGAGGTGGAGAAGACCGCCGCGGCCATCGCGAGCGGCGATCTGCATCGCCGAGTTCCGGTGCAGGACACCAACACCGAGGTCGATCGGTTGTCGCAGTCGCTCAACGGCATGCTGTCCCAGATTCAGAGCGCCTTCGCCGCCACCGAGGCATCGGAGGAATCCGCGCGGCGCTCGGAGGCCCGGATGCGGCGATTCGTCGCCGATGCCAGCCACGAACTGCGAACCCCGCTGACCACGATCAAGGGTTTCGCGGAGTTGTATCGGCAAGGGGCGCTGGCGGATCCGGCGCTGTTCATGGATCGGATCGAACGCGAATCCAAGCGGATGAGCCTGCTGGTGGAGGATCTGCTGATGCTGGCGCGCCTCGACGCGCAGCGGCCGGTGGAACGGCGGCCGGTGGATCTGCTGGCACTGGCCAGCGATGCGGTGCACAACGCCCGGGCCGTCGACGCGGCGCAGCGGTCCGAGGAGCCACGCCGGCCCATCGACCTCGAAATACGTCCGGGGACGGGAACGTTGGAGGTGCGCGGTGACGAGGCGCGGCTGCGTCAGGTGCTGGGCAATCTGGTCAACAACGCGCTGATCCACACCCCGCCGGAGGCCGCGGTCGCCGTCGCGCTGACACCCGCGCCGGAGGAGGTCGTCATCGAGGTCAGCGATACCGGACCGGGCCTGCCCACCGAGGACGCCGAGCGCATCTTCGAACGCTTCTACCGCACCGACACCTCACGCAGCCGCGACAGCGGTGGCACCGGACTGGGCCTGTCGATCGTGCAGGCGCTGGTCGCCGCGCACGGCGGCACGGTCTCGGTGCGCAGCGCGGTAGGACAGGGCACCACGTTCGCGGTGCGCCTGCCCCGTTCGCAGGAGTGATTCAGGAAGGGACGTTCGCGCCGTAACCGAGATCGCGCAGCGCCTGCTTGATCTTGTCCTGCGCCTCGTCCAGCGACTCCGGGCTCGGATCGGTGTCCGCGCCGGAGATGTCGAAATCGCCCAGCTCGAACGCCGGGAAGACGTGCACGTGCAGATGCGGCACCTCCAGCCCGGCGATCAGCAGGCCCGCCCGCGGCGCATCCCACGCCTTGCGCACCGCCTGGCCGATCTTCTGGGCGACCTCGTTGATCCGCGCGAACGTGGCGGGATCCAGATCCTGCCACTGGTCGATCTCCTTGCGAGGAACCACGAGCGTATGACCCTGGGTGACCGGGGCGATGGTCAGGAAGGCGACGAATTCCTCGTCCTCCCACACGAACCGCCCCGGCAGCTGTCCGGCAATGATCGCGCTGAATACAGATGGCATGGGTTTCATATTGCCCCGCCCGGGCCGGAGGCGGTGGCGGGGCCCACAGGTCGGCGGTGCCGCCGACGAGGGCGGCCGGCTGTCCTCCCGGTACCCGCATCCGCTGTTCACCTGCGTCCCCTAAGCTGTCACGCGTGCGCGTACTCGTCATCGGATCCGGAGCCCGTGAACACGCCCTGGTGGAAGCCCTGCGTCGGGATCCCGGGGTCACCGCGATCGCGGCCGCGCCCGGCAATCCGGGGATCGCCCAGGTCGCCGAGGTGCGGGCGGTCGATCCGGCCAGTGCGGAGGCCGTCGTGGGCCTGGCCCGCGATTTCGGCGCCGACCTGGTGGTGATCGGTCCCGAGGTGCCGCTGGTGCTCGGTATCGCCGACGCGGTCCGGTCGGCGGGGATCGCCTGCTTCGGCCCCTCCGCCGCCGCCGCGCGGATCGAGGGATCGAAGGCCTTCGCCAAGGATGTGATGGCCGCGGCCGGGGTGCGCACCGCGCACAGCGAGGTCGTCGATCATCCGGGCGAACTCGACGCCGCGCTGGATCGCTTCGGGCCGACCTGGGTCGTCAAGGACGACGGGCTGGCCGCGGGGAAGGGCGTGGTGGTCACCGCCGATCGGTCCGCGGCCCGCGACCACGGTGCCGAACTGCTCGAACAGGGCCATCCGGTGCTGCTGGAATCGTTCCTCGACGGTCCCGAGGTCTCCCTGTTCTGCCTGGTCGACGGCGAGACCGTGGTGCCGCTGCTGCCCGCGCAGGATCACAAGCGCGTCGGCGACGGCGACACCGGTCCCAACACCGGCGGCATGGGCGCCTACACCCCGCTGCCGTGGCTGCCGCCGGAAACCGTCACCGAAATCGTCGAGGACGTGGTGAAACCCGTTGCCGCCGAGATGGTCCGGCGGGGCGTCCCGTTCTCCGGACTGCTGTACGCGGGCCTCGCGATCGGCCAGGCCGGTCCCGCCGTCGTCGAATTCAACTGCCGCTTCGGCGATCCCGAGACCCAGGCCGTGCTCGCCCTGCTCGACAGTCCGCTCGGCGCGCTGCTGCACGCCACCGCCACCGGCACCCTGGCGCAGGCGCAGCCGCCGGTCTGGAAGGACGGCGCGGCGATCACGGTGGTGCTGGCCGCGGAGAACTACCCGGGCCGCCCCCGCACCGGCGACGTCATCTCCGGCACCGAGAGCACGCCTGCTTCGGGCGCGAATGCCGAAGTGCTGCATGCCGGTACGTCGCTGCGCGCGGACGGCGCGCTGCTGTCGGCCGGCGGCCGGGTGCTGAATGTCGTTGCGACGGGCGGTGATCTGACCGAGGCCCGGGCTAACGCCTACGAGCGCATCGCGGGAATCAAGTTGCCCGGTAGCCACTTCCGGACCGATATCGGCCTCGCCGCCGTGGAGGACCGGATCTCGCTGCCCACGCGGGTGTAGCGGAAACAGCGGCCCGGGTCAGCCGACCTGGATGCCGTGCACGGCCAGCCACGGCTGCGGATCCACGTGCTGTCCGCCGATGAGGATTTCGAAGTGCAGGTGCGGGCCGGTGGAATCGCCGCGGTTGCCGATGCGGGCGATCTGCTGGCCGGCGCGCACCCGCTCGCCGACCGAGACCGAGAAGTCGTACATGTGGCCGTACACCGAGATGGTGCCGTCGTCGTGGCGGATGCGTACCCACAGTCCGAAGCCCTGCGCCGGCCCGGCGTCGATGACGGTGCCGTCGGCGACGGCGTAGATCGGTGAGCCGATGGGTGCGGCGATATCGATCCCGTAGTGGAAGGTGCCCCACCGGCCGCCGTAACCGGAGGTGAACACCCCGCGCGCGGGCAGCGCGAAACCGCCGATGCCCGGGGCGATTCCGCCCGGAGCGATGCCGCCGGGAATCGTGGTGGCCGGTCCGGACAGCCACGGTTGCGGCGTTCCGGCGACCGCCGCGGCGGCCTCGGCCTTCGCGCGGTCGAGGGTGGCCCGCGAGGCCGCGGCGACCACCTGTGCCTCGCGCATGCGCTCCCCGTTGTCGATGGCGGCCAGATAGCGTTTGCTGGTTTCGGGTTCGGCCTGCACCTGTAGCGGGTATGCGACCGCGATCCGTTGTGCGGCACCGGGTTTCGGCGTCGAATCGATCGGTTGCGGCGCAACGGTGTCGGCGGCGGCGAACAGGGCGACCACGACCATGCCGATCACCAGCACCCGATGGTCGCCGACCCAGCCGCGCAGCCTGGGCCACAGGGTCTCGAATTCCTCGCGCCAGTCCCGATTCCGCAGCGCACGGCGCCACCGTCGCGATCGCGCGCGCCATTCGAGCGTCGCGGCCTGCCCCAGTTGGCGTGAGTGACGGGCCGAGGACCGTATCCGGCCGGCGATCGAGGGGCGCTCGCGACGCAGCGTCGTTCGCCAGTCGGGGCGGATCACGGTCCAGCCCCCCTGGTACGACTTCGCGCGGCGTGCCTGGTCAGGCATTCTGCCGACGATAACAGGGGCTCGCCCGGACGCGCAGGCAGGCGCGGCGGCGCACAGCAACGTCTCAGGCGCCCGGTGCCGGGAACGGACTGCGCGCCGGCCGGCGAATCCGGTGTTCTACCGTCGTCTGGTGCGCAGTGAATCCCGGCGGTCCACCGTTCCGACCTTCTATGTCATGGATGTCTGGAAGGCCGCGGCCGAACGCGCCCGCACCCACGGCGATGTGCTGGTCCTGGCGGCCGGTCAGCCCTCCACACCCGCCCCGGTGCCGGTGCGGCGCGCCACCCGGGTGGCCCTCGACGCCGAATTACTCGGCTACACCGAGACTTTCGGTATCCCGGAACTGCGCACCGCCATCGCGGCCCATCACCGCGCCACCTACGGCGTCGAGGTCGAGGCCGACGACGTGGTGATCACGACCGGCTCCTCGGGAGCGTTCACGCTGATCTTCCTGGCCGCATTCGACGCCGGTGACACCGTCGTGGTCGCTCGCCCCGGTTATCCGGCCTACCGCAACACCCTCACCGCGCTGGGCTGCCGGGTGATCGAACTGGACTGCGGGCCCCGGACCCGGTTCCAGCCGACGGTGGCGATGCTGGAGGAACTGCCCGAACCGCCCGCCGGTGTGATCGTGGCCAGCCCGGCGAATCCGACCGGCACGATGATCGCCCCCGACGAGCTGGCGGCGCTGGCCCGCTGGTGCGACGACCACGGCACGCTGCTGATCTCCGACGAGATCTATCACGGCATCGCCTATTCCGGGGACGACGGCGATACCGAACCGGTGAGCTCGGCCTGGGAGACCTCGCGCGAATCGGTGGTGATCGGGTCGGTGTCGAAGTATTTCTCGATGACGGGCTGGCGGCTGGGCTGGATGCTGGCGCCCGCGCGGCTGCGTCCGGCGCTGCAGCGGCTGGCCTCCAATATGACCGTCTGCCCGCCGGCGATCTCGCAATTCGCGGCGACGCACGCGTTCGGTACCGAGGCGAAATCCGAACTCGACGGCCACGTGCGCCGCTATGCCCGCAACCGGGCGCTACTGCTCGACGGGCTGCCCGCACTCGGGATCACCGATCTGGCGCCCGCCGACGGCGCCTTCTACGTCTACGCCGATATCGGTCACCTGAGCCAGGATTCGACGCGCTGGTGCGCGGATCTGTTGGCGCACACGGGTGTCGCCCTCGCGCCCGGAATCGATTTCGACACTCGTAACGGACACCGCACGGTCCGCTTCTCCTTCGCCGGCGCCACGGCGGATATCGAGGAGGCACTCGTGCGACTGGGCCGATATCTGAGCTGACGCACAGACTTTCCGTACCGGCCCACCGGAGCGCGTGGATGCGGTACAAATGATTCGGGTTGTGATTTCAACCCTTGCTATTTCGAACCGGTCCCGGCTGTCCGCTCGGACCGGATCCCGGAAATTTGCGCGGTCCCATGGTCGATTGCACAGCAACGATTCGGCCGGGATTGCACAGACGCACAGATTTGCACAGATCGCACCGATTTGGCACGGATGAACCGATGATGACTGGCACGATGACACGGTGATCACCGCGACGACCCCGAAAGGCGAAAGGCGTCGCCAAGCGTTGGTTGCGGCTGCCGCGGAGTTGCTACTCGAAGGCGGCTTCGATGCCGTGCGCCACCGTTCGGTGGCGACGCGCGCGGATCTGCCCCTGGCATCCACGACCTACTATTTCGAATCGCTCGAAGATCTGATCGCGCGCGCGGTCGAGTTCAGCGGCAATGCCGAACTGGAGTCGATGCGCCGCCGGATCGGCGAGGTCACCCACCGCAAGCGCGGCGCCGAGGCGACCGTCGATCTGGTGGTGGATCTGATGGTCGGCACCGACGGACCCGACGAATTCGCGCGCGGGCGGCTGATCGCCCGTTACGAGCGCTCGGTGGCCTCGGCCCGGCATCCGGAACTGCGCGAGGTGCAGTTGCGGTTACGCGCCCAGCTCGAGGACCTGCTGGCCGATGTGCTGCGGCGATCCGACCGGATGGTGCGCACCGATCAGTTGCGCCGGCTGGTCGCGGTGGTCGACGGTGCGGTGGTCGCCGCGCTGGCCGAATCCGATCCGCAACCGCGCCGCACCGCCCGGGGCGCGCTGCTGGAACTGATCGATGTGATCGCGCCGCCGGTGCCGCAACCGCTGATGGCGCCGCAGACCGTGCCGTCGGCCGCGGCACAGCATCTGCCCGCGGCCATGCCCCAGCAACCGAGCAGGCATCGAACACTAGACTGACTGTTCGTGAGTCTTGTCCCGAACGTCCTCGCCACCCGGTACGCGAGCCCGCAGCTGGTGCAGTTGTGGTCGCCCGAGAACAAGATCGTGCTGGAGCGCCGGCTGTGGCTCGAGGTGCTGCGGGCCCAGACCGAACTCGGTGCCGCCGGTACCGAGGCGGTCACCGCCGAGGTCCTCGAGGATTACGAGCGAGTGCTGGGCGAGGTCGATCTGGCCTCGATCGCCGAACGCGAGCGGATCACCCGCCACGATGTGAAGGCGCGTATCGAGGAGTTCAACGCCCTCGCCGGTCACGAGCAGATCCACAAGGGCATGACCAGCCGGGATCTGACCGAGAACGTGGAACAGTTGCAGATCCGGCTCTCGCTGGAACACGTCTACGAACACGGTGTGGCGGTCGCCGCCCGGCTGGCCGAGCGGGCCGCCGAGTATCAGGCGCTGGTGATGGCCGGTCGCTCGCACAATGTGGCGGCGCAGGCCACCACGCTGGGCAAGCGGTTCGCGAGTGCGGCCGACGAGGTACTGATCGCACTGCGCCGGGTGCGCGAGCTGATCGACCGGTATCCGCTGCGTGGGATCAAGGGCCCGATGGGCACCGCCCAGGACATGCTCGATCTGTTCGACGGCGACGCCGCCAAGCTCGCCGAGCTGGAACAGAAGGTCGCCCGGCATCTGGGCTTCGCGACCGTGCTGACCAGCGTCGGCCAGGTCTACCCCCGCTCCCTGGACCACGACGTGATCTCCGCGCTGGTCCACTTGGGCGCGGGCCCTTCGTCGTTCGCCCACACCGTGCGCCTGATGGCCGGGCACGAACTGGTCACCGAGGGTTTCCAGCCCGGGCAGGTCGGCAGTTCGGCGATGCCGCACAAGATGAACACCCGCTCGTGCGAGCGCGTCAACGGTCTGCAGGTGGTGCTGCGCGGCTACGGCTCGATGGCGGCCGAACTGGCGGGCGCGCAGTGGAACGAGGGCGATGTGTTCTGTTCCGTGGTGCGCCGGGTCGCGTTGCCGGACGCCTTCTTCGCCATCGACGGCATGATGGAGACCTTCCTGACCGTCCTCGCCGAATTCGGCGCTTATCCGGCCGTGATCGAGCGCGAGCTCAACCGCTATCTGCCCTTCCTGGCCACCACCCGCATCCTGATGGCGGCCGTACGGGCCGGGGTCGGGCGCGAGAGTGCGCACGAGGTCATCAAGGAGCATGCGGTCGCGGTCGCGCTGGCCATGCGGGAGCAGGGTCGCGAACCGGATCTGCTGGATCGCCTCGCGGCCGACGACCGGATGCCGCTGGATCGCGCCGGGTTGGAGGCCGCCCTGGCGGACCGGACCGCGTTCATCGGCGCCGCCGAGGCGCAGGTGAGCGATGTGGTGGCGCAGGTGCAGAAGCTCATCGACGCGCATCCGGAGGCCGCCCGCTACACCCCCGCGCCGATTCTGTAATCGCCACCGGCCCGGTGGTCGCGGCACCGAATCCGCCCGGCGCCGCCGTGCGCGCGGTGGTGTCGCGCGTGCTCGGCGCCGTGCGAATGGTGCGGCGGCGCAGGCGAAATCGCCGACTAGGGTTGCCGGATATGGACCCCTATACGATTTTCGCCGATATCGTCGCCGGGCGGGCGCCCTCGTCGAAGGTCTACGAGGACGACGACGTTCTCGCGTTCATGGACATCCGTCCCATGACGCCCGGTCATCTGCTGGTGATTCCGAAGGTGCCGGCGCGGAGCCTGGCCGAACTCGATCCGGTGATCGGCGGCAAGCTCTTTCAGGTCGCGCAGCGCTTGGCGGCCGCGCTGCGAGAGTCCGAGGTGCGCTGCGACGGGGTGAATCTCTTTCTCGCAGATGGTGTTACGGCCGGGCAGGAGGTCTTCCACGTCCATCTGCACGTCATTCCGCGCACGCCCGGCGACGGCTTCGGGCTGCGCAATCGCGCGACGACTCCGCCGCGTGCGGACCTGGACTATCTGGCCGCATCGATCCGGGGCGCTGCCGGGCGGGCGCAACCGAATGCCGCGAGCGGACCGGACGGAAAGTGGTGGCTCACCTGAGTCGTGGTGCGGACCGGGCGGTTTGCTGAGGAAACGCCAGGAGGTCGAAGCTTCGCACGCCACCACAGTGTGCGTTACTTTAAGTAGCAGTTGTGGTGGGTCGACGGAGGTGGGGACATGCGACGTTCACTCGTTGCTGCGGTTGTGCTGACAGTCGGACTGGGCGTCTTCGGTCCCTGGATGGGCCCACAGCCACGCGCATCGGCGGCGCGAGTGGTCGGAGAAAACGATATGAGCCCGACCCGGACGGCGCTGTTCATCGACTCTCCAGCCATGGGACGCACCGTGCAGGTCCAGGTGCTGCATCCGGCGGGCGGGGGTTCGCGGCCCTCGTACTATCTGCTCGACGGGCTCGATCCCGGTGTGCAGCAGAGCACCTGGACCAACGCCACCGATGCCGAACCCTTCTTCCACGGCAAGAACGTCAATGTCGTCCTGCCGATCGGCGGGCAGGCGAGCTATTACACCGACTGGCAGCGCGACGATCCGCATTTCGGCCGCTATCGGTGGGAGACGTTCCTGACGCGCGAACTTCCGCCGATCATCGACGCCACCTTCTCCGGCAACGGCGTGAACGCGATCGGCGGCCTGTCGATGGGCGGAATCGCGGCGTTCGTTCTGGCCGTTCGCCATCCGGAGCTGTACGAGGCTGTGGCGGGCTACAGTGCGTGCCCGGATCTGGGTATCGCGCAGGGGGCGATCATGTTCTCGATCGCCAACCGCGGCGGCAATCCGTTCGATATGTGGGGTGCGCCGGGAAGTCCGGAGTGGGGTGCCCACGATCCGGCGCTGCTGGCGGATCGGCTGCGCGGCAAGACTGTCTACCTGTCCACCGGCACCGGTATCCCCGGTCCGCACGAGACCGAGATCAAACCGCAGCTGCCGGAGAACATCGTCCTGGGCGGGCCGATCGAGGCCGGCGTGGGCGTCTGCGTCACCGCCTTCGAACAGCGACTGCGCGGTATGCGCATTCCGGCCCGGGTCGATCACAACCCGGTCGGGACACATTCCTGGTCGTACTGGCAGGACTATCTGCACGCGTCCTGGCCGACCGTCGGCGCGGCGATCGGGGCCTGATCGCCGGGCGTCCGATCGGCGCGGGCCCGCGACGGTGGGCGCGACCGGATTCCTGCAGGGCTCGGTTCAGTGCGGCTGGGCGCCCGGGCGGTTGAATTCGCCGTCCTTGGCACCGGCGACGAACGCCCGCCACTCGCCGGGAGTGAAGATCAGCGCCGGCCCATCAGGATTCTTGGCATCGCGCAGCCCGATATTGCCGCTGGCCAGGAAGGCCACCTCGACACCGCCCTCCCCGTCGCCGCTGCGCTGCCAGACCGCCCCGGGTTCGATCTCGCGATTCTTCGCTTCCAACCTGTGCTCCTGCATCGATGTGATCGCCCGCCGGAATCCGCACGGGCGCTGCCGTCCCCGAGCGTAAGCGGTCGCGAGCCGCCGCACCGGCGTCGTTTCCGAATCCGCGCGTACGGGCATGGCCGGAATCACACCGATATGCCGACCTGCGGAATGTGAGATTCGTCCACCCGTCCCGGCAACACCGCTGGTTTACGCCGCAACCTGATCGGAAACCCCATGCACTGTGGCAGTTGGAGGGCGTCGACTGGTCAAGAGACCGAGAGGGCGTGCCCTGCCGCACTGAAGGGACGACAAGGATGGAGCACCGCATGGCACCCGTCTTCGACAGTTGCGCGGTGGTGCCCCGGCACCTCACCGTCGAGCAGGCACACAACATCCTGCACAGTCACAGCAGCTGTCCCACCGACCAATGCCCGCGCCGCAAAGCCGCACTGTTCTTCCTGATGGAATCTCGTCGTTCGGCCCGCGGCAACGGGCGTGACCTGCGCCGGCCCGCACCGCGGACCACCGGCCTGGGGTAGCGCGGGCCGAGTTCGCGCCCCCACTCTCGCCGATCTGCTCGGGTCGGCGGGCGTGGGGGTGCGCACCCCGACCGGGCCACCGCGATTACGGTGGTCACCATGGCTCTCGACAGTGGTACCGGAACCATCCAGAACGCCGGCGACGACGCGGCGGCGGTGACCCCGCCGGTGGCCAAGAAGGTCCCGGCCGAACGCACCCATCACGGTGACACCTTCGTCGATTTCTACGAGTGGCTGCGGGACAAGGACGATCCCGAGGTCATCGCCCATCTCGAGGCCGAGAACGCCTACACCGACGCCCAGACCGCCCACCTGGCGCCCCTGCGCGCGCGGATCTTCGACGAGATCAAATCGCGCACTCAGGAGACCGATATGTCGGTTCCGGCGCGGCTGGGCGACTACTGGTACTACTCGCGCAGCTTCGAAGGCAAGCAGTACGGCGTGCACTGCCGCTGCCCGATCGCCGATCGCGACGACTGGACCCCGCCGCAACTCGAGGTCGACATCGAGATCCCCGGTGAGGAGATTCTGCTCGACAGCAACGTGCTGGCCGAGGGGCACGACTTCTTCGCCCTCGGGGCCTATTCGATCAGCCACGACGGCACCCTGCTGGCCTATTCCACCGACACGGTCGGTGACGAGCGGTATGTGCTGCGGTTCAAGGATCTACGCAGCGGCGAACTGCTCGGCGACGAGATCCCCGGCACCGCGCCCGGGGCGACCTGGTCGCTGGACGGAACCCACGTCTTCTATCAGACCGTCGACGAATCCTGGCGGCCCGACACCGTGTGGCGCCACCGCCTCGGCACCGCGAAGACCGAGGACGTCACGGTGTTCCACGAGCCCGACGAGCGCTACTGGGTCAGCATCGGGGCCACCCGCTCCGAGAAGTACCTGATGATCTGGGTCGGGTCGAAGATCACCACCGAGGGCTGGATTCTCGAATCCGACGATCCGGAGGGTGAGTTCCGGGTGCTGCTGCCGCGCCGCGAGGGCGTGGAGTATTCGGCCGAACACGCGGTGATCGGCGGGCAGGACCGGCTGCTCATCCTGCACAACGATGTGGTCGACGGCGTGAAGGCCGAGAATTTCGTCCTCACCGAGGCGCCGGTGGACGATCCGGCGGCGATGACCATGCTCATCGGCCATCGCGACGATGTGCGGCTCGAGGACGTCGACTGCTTCCGCGATCATCTCGTCCTCTCGTACCGGCGCGAGGCGCTGCCGCGAGTCGCGGTGTGGCCGTTGACTTCCGAGGGCTACGGCGAACTGCGCGAGCTGGAATTCGGCCTGGAACTGTTCTCCGCCGGCGTGGGCTCCAATCCGGAATGGGCGCAGCCGACGCTGCGGCTGGGCGTGACCTCGTTCATCACCCCGATGCAGGTCTTCGACTACGTGCCCGCCACCGGTGAACTGATGCTGCGCAAACAGCAGCAGGTGCTCGGCGGCTACGACCCGGACGACTATGTGCAGCACCGGGATTGGGCGACCGCGGCGGACGGCACCCGGATTCCGATCTCGGTGGTGCGCCGCCGCGACAGTGAGGGTTCGGGCCCGAAACCGTTGCTGCTCTACGGATACGGCTCCTACGAGGCCAGTATCGACCCCGGTTTCTCGGTGTCGCGGCTGTCGCTGCTCGACCGCGGCATGGTGTTCGCGGTCGCTCATGTGCGCGGCGGTGGCGAGATGGGCCGGCTGTGGTACGAGAACGGCAAGACGCTCACCAAGAAGAACACCTTCACCGATTTCGTCTCCTGCGCACGCCATCTCGTCGACACCGCCGTCACCACGCCGCAGGTGATGGTGGCCGACGGTGGCAGTGCGGGTGGGCTGCTGATGGGTGCGGTGGCCAATCTGGCGCCCGAACTGTTCGCGGGCATCCTCGCCAACGTGCCGTTCGTGGATCCGCTCACCTCGATCCTGGACCCGTCGCTGCCGCTGACGGTCATCGAATGGGACGAGTGGGGCAATCCGCTGGAGGATCCGGAGGTCTACGCCTATATGAAGTCCTATTCGCCGTACGAGAACGTGGCGGCCGTGGACTATCCGGCGATCCTGGCGATCACCAGCATCAACGACACCCGGGTGCTCTACGTGGAGCCCGCGAAGTGGGTCGCCGCGCTGCGGGCCACGAAGACCGGCGATGCCCAGCTCCTGCTGAAGACCGAGATGAGCGCCGGGCACGGTGGCGTCAGCGGCCGCTACGAGAAGTGGAAGGAAGTCGCCTTCGAATACGCCTGGGTGCTCGACCGGGTCGGTCTCGGCGAGGTCGGCTGAGGACGGTTTCGGCCGGGCCGTGCGGCCGGGTGCCCGCGCCGGGAATTCGTCGGGGCGTCACTTCGGCTGCACGGGGCCGACACCTGCCGCGCGCACAGTGGAGGCATGAGCGGCAACGACCGGGGGTTCGGGCAGCTGATCGTCTCGGTGTCGGGTATTCGCGACACCACACTGGACCAGGCGCGTGCCTTCGCGGCCGAGATGGACGGCCGCGGGGTACGGCTGTCGCTGCTGGTGGCGCCGCGGTTGAAGGGGAAATACCGGCTCACCGAGGATCCGCGGACCCAGCAGTGGCTGCGGGATCGGCGTGCCGCGGGTGACGCGATCGTGCTGCACGGCTACGACCAGGCCGCGACCAAACGTCGCCGCGCCGAATTCGCCGCACTGCCCACCCACGAGGCGCGCCTGCGCCTCACCGCCGCCGACCGGGTGATGGAACAGATCGGCCTGCGCACCCGGCTGTTCGCGGCACCGCGCTGGACGGCCTCCGAGGGCGCCGTCGCAGCCCTGCCCGAGGTCGGCTTCCGGCTGGCGCTGGGGTTGACCGCCATCCACGATCTGGAACGGGATACGGCGCAACGCTGCTGGGTGCACGGCGTCGGTGAGGGGTTCCGGGCCGAACCGTGGTGGTGCCACGCACTGATCATGAGCGCGGCCCGCATCGCGCGGCGCGGCGGAACGCTGCGACTGGCCGTCTCGGCCGCGCAGCTGTCCCGGCCCGGACCGCATCAGGCCATGCTGGACGCGGTCGATCTGGCGTTGTTCCACGAAGCGGTTCCGGACGTCTACCGGTGGGAGCCGTACGCCCTGCCGCACGCGGCGTGAGCAGGCTCGATCTCAGCGGACGTCGGCCGGGTCCTCGCCGGCCGCGCGCCGTGTGTCCCGCACCGCGGTGACGATCGCCTCGTCCGATACCGCGGCGGTGGCGTCGTGGGTGAAGCCGCCGGCCTCCTTGCGGGTGAGTGAGGTGGACAGCGGATGCTTCTTCAGCTGGTCGATACAACGGTCGATATCGGCCAGCAGCAGATCGGCCATATCGTGGGTGAAGCCGTGCCGCACGACCGCGCGCATGATCGTCTCGTTCTGCCGGTCGGCGGGCAGCGGATAGGCGGCGATCAGCCAGCCGCGCGAGCGCAGCCGTTCCGACAGGTCGTACAGATTGAAGCCGGGGTCCTCGCGCAGCCGCCACGACACCGCGCTGATGCCGCGGGTGGGGGTGCCGTCGTGGATCATCTCGAACAGCCCGGTCTCGGTGAGTCCGTGGGCCAGATGTTCGGCGACGCGGTAGATCGCCGACTGCAGCCGGGTGTACCCCGTGCGGCCGAGCCGGATGAAGTCGTAGTACTGGGTGATCGCCTGGCCGCCGGGTCGGGAGAAGTTCAGATTCAAGGTGGCCATACTGCCGCCGAGGTAGTCGACGTTGAAGACGAGTTCGTCCGGGAGGTCGGCGGCCGTGCGCCAGAGCGCCCAACCGGCGCCCAGCGGGGCCAGGCCGGTCTTGTGCCCGGAGGCGTTGATCGACTTCACCCGCGCCAGCCGGAAGTCCCACACCAGATCCGGCGCGGTGAACGGCGCGAGGAATCCACCACTGGCGGCGTCGACGTGTAGCGGGATGTCCAGGCCGGTGCGGGCCTCCAGATCGTCGAGGGCCGCGCTCATCGCGGCGACGTCCTCGAACAGTCCGGTGAAGGTCTGGCCCATCGTCGCGACGACCATGATCGTATTCGAATCACAGTGTGCGGCAATATCATCGGGCTCCAGCGTGTACCGGTTCCCGCGCAACGGCACCTGCCGGATCTCGACGTCGAAATAGCGCGCGAACTTCTCCCAGCACACCTGCACCGGGCCGCAGACGAAGTTGGGGACGCCCTGGCCGCCGTTCTTGCGCCAGCGCGTCTTCGCGGCCAGCCCGCCGAGCATCGCCGCCTCACTGGACCCGATGGTGGAGGTGCCGCGGGTCGAACCGGGATCGGGGCAGTGCCACAGGTCGGCCACCATGCGCACGCACCGCCGCTCGAGTTCGGCGGTCTGCGGATATTCGTCCTTGTCGACGATGTTCTTCGCCAGGCTCTGCGCCATCAGCCGCCGGGCGTTGTCGTCGATCCAGGTGGTGCAGAAGGTGGCCAGATTCATCCGCGACACGCCGTCGACCATCAGCTCGTCGTGCACGATCTGATAGGCCTCCGGGCCCGGCATCTCGCGGCGCGGAAAGTGGTGTTTGGGTGCGCCGCGATCCAGATCGGGCATCGCGAACAGGTCGTCGGATTCCGATGATGCAGACATCTCGTCCTCTCCGGTGGTCGGATCGCGGTCGAGCTCTTCCTCATCATGCCCGCTGCGGTTGCCGGACGGTCGCGAACGCCAGGGGCGAATCGGGCGAATTCCGGCCCGCGCCGCGCCCGGCGCCGATGCGGCCGATCCCGGAACGGGGTTAGGTTGGGTACATGACCGACGAATCTCGGACGGCGGCCCTGCGCGAGCAGGTGCGCGCCTTGATGCCGCAGGCGAAAGCCGATCTGGCCCAGTTGGTTTCGTATCGGTCCGTGGCCGATGCGCGGCAGTTTCCGCCGGAAGAGTGTCATCGGGCGGCGCAATGGGTCGCCGACGCCTTCGCCGGCCTCGGCCTCGCCGACGTCGGCCTGCACGAGACGCCCGACGGTAGCGAGGCGGTCGTGGCCCGGTATCCGGCTCCGCCCGGCGCTCCCACGGTGCTGCTGTACAGCCACTACGACGTGCAGCCACCGGTGGACGAGGCCGCCTGGGAGACGCCGGTGTGGGAGCTCACCGAGCGCGACGGCCGCTGGTACGGGCGCGGCGCGGCCGACTGCAAGGGCAATATCGTCGTCCATCTGACCGCCCTGCGGGCCCTGCGGAACACACTGGGAGACAAGGGTTATCCGGTCGGCATCACGCTGGTCTGCGAGGGCTCCGAGGAGCAGGGCACCGGCGGTCTGGAGGAATTCGTTCCGCGGCACGCGGACCTGCTGCGCGCCGACGCACTGCTGATCGGTGACTGCGGTAATTTCGCGGCGGGCGTGCCGACCTTCACCCAAACCCTGCGCGGAAACGTGAACGTACTCGTCACCGTCGAAACCCTTTCCGGCCCTCTGCATTCCGGCATGTTCGGCGGAGCGGCTCCGGATGCCGTCGCCGCCCTGATCCGGGTCCTCGCGACGCTGCGGGACGAACACGGCAACACCACGGTGGACGGGTTGGCGGCCGATCAGGTCTGGGACGGCGCGCAGTATCCGGTCGAACAGTTCCGGGTCGATGCCGGCGTCCTCGACGGTGTGCAGGTGCTGGGCAGCGGCAGTATCTCGGACATGCTCTGGGCGCGCCCGGCCCTGACCGTGCTGGGCATCGATGTGCCGCCGGTGGTGGGATCGGCCGCGGCCGTCCAGCCGAGCGCGCGGGCCCGATTGAATCTGCGGATCCCGCCCGGGGTCGATCCGGCTCCGGCCTTGAAAGCCCTTACCGCCCATCTGGAATCGCATACGCCGTGGGGTGCGCGCGTTCGGGTCGAGACCGAGGGCACCGGTGCGCCGTTCCGGTCCGGGACCGGCGGCCCGGCGCGGCTGTCGATGGAGGACGCCTTCGCCGCCGCTTACGGCCGCACCGCCACCACCCAGGGGCAGGGCGGTTCGATTCCGCTGTGCAACGTGTTCGCCGAGACCTATCCCGACGCCGAGATCATGCTGCTCGGCGTCGAGGAGCCGAAATGCCTCATCCACGCCCCGAACGAGAGTGTCGATCCCAGCGAGATCGAGCATGTGGCGCTGGCGGAGGCATTGTTCCTGTCCTCGTATACGCGGTGAGACAGTCGAGGACCCGCTAGAAGGTCTTGTTGTCCTCCGGCTCGATGAGCGCGAATTCGGTATCCGCCGGGCGCATTTCGGACAGGCGGCCGAAGTAGATGCCCTGTGCCTCCGGCGCGATGATGCCGTAGTGGATGGGGACGGCGGTGCGCGGCGCCACGGCGCGCAGATAGTCCACCGCCTCGCTGATCTTCATCCACGGCGCGACCGCCGGCACCGCCAGCACTCCGACCGATACCGGCGGCACCCACAGCGAATCGCCCGGGTGCACGAACTGTGCCGGATCATCGGCGGTGCCGAGCTGGAAGACCGTGTTGTCGACGACCGGCAGCTCCGGATGGATCACCGCGTGCTTGCCGCCGCCCCCGGTGATCTGCAGATCGCCGATGGTGACGAGATTGCCCGCGTGCACGGCCTGCCACGGTTCACCGCGCTGCTGTGCGGTCTGCGGATCGCTGAGCAGGCGGGCGCTCGGATTCGCGTCGACCAGGGCCTCGATCCGGTCGGGATCGATATGGTCGGGATGCTGATGGGTGATCGCGATCGCGTCGAGACCCGTGATGCCTTCGAAGCCGTGCGAGAAAGTGCCCGGATCGAACAGGATCTTCGCGCCGTTCAATTCGACGAGGACGCAGGAATGACCGAAGTGGGCGATGCGCATGGATTCACGCTATATCCCCCGGCCGCAGCGCGGGCCCGGAGCCGGCCGCCTGCGTAACCACGGGGGGCCGCGCGGAGGCCGGCCGGCAGGCGCTGTGACGTCCCTCGCAGGGGCCGCGGCCCGGCGCGGCGCCCGGGAGTAGCCCCGATTAAGCTGTTGTGGTAATCCCCCCACCAGCTTGAGGAGCAACGCGTGGCACGAGTTGTGGTCGAGGTGATGCCGAAGGCCGAGATCCTGGATCCCCAGGGTCAGGCCATCGCCGGCGCGCTCGGACGCCTGGGTTTCCCGGGTGTGTCGGATGTGCGGCAGGGCAAGCGGTTCGAACTCGACATCGACGACAGCGTCAGCGATGCCGAGCTCGAGAAGATCGCCGAGGCCCTGCTCGCCAACACGGTGATCGAGGACTGGAAAGTGGTGCGGCTGCCGTGACCAGCTCTGCGCGAATCGGTGTGATCACCTTCCCCGGCACGCTCGACGATGTCGACGCGGCGCGCGCGGTCCGGCTGGCCGGCGCCGAAGCGGTGAGCCTGTGGCATGCCGACGCCGACCTCAAGGGTGTCGACGCGGTGGTGGTGCCGGGTGGATTCTCCTACGGCGACTATCTGCGCGCCGGTGCCATCGCCCGGTTCGCGCCCGTGATGGGCAAGGTCGTCGAGGCCGCCGGTAAGGGTATGCCGGTGCTGGGCATCTGCAACGGTTTCCAGGTGCTGTGCGAGGCCGGACTGCTGCCGGGTGCGCTGACCCGCAACGAGGGTCTGCACTTCGTCTGCCGGGATCAATGGCTGCGAGTGGAATCCACTGCGACCGCGTGGTCCTCGCGCTACGACGCGGGTGCCCAGATTCTGGTCCCGGTGAAGAACGCCGAGGGCCGCTACCAGGCCTCGCAGGCCGTGCTCGACGAACTCGAGGGCGAGGGCCGGGTGGTCTTCCGCTACGTGGGCGGCAACCCCAACGGTTCGCAGCGCGATATCGCCGGCATCGCCTCGCCGAACGGTCGCGTCGTCGGTCTCATGCCGCATCCGGAACACGCCACCGAGCCGCTGACGGGGCCGAGTGACGACGGACTGGGAATCTTCCTGTCGGTCCTCGACAGCCTCGTCACCACGGCCTGATCGGACCGTCCTCAGGGGATCACGACCGCCTCGGTGGTCGGTGCCGGGTCTTCCGCCCAGCGCCGGCCGGTCTCGCGTGGCGTGATGCCGTCGTCGGTCCAGGCGGACAGCAACCGCGCGACCTTGGTGTGCATGGTGGTGCGCAGGCGATCGAAGGATGTGTCCGGCACGTCGTCGACCTGACCGAGCAGCAGCCACCACGCCCAGGCGACCGCACCGGCATTCGCGACGAAGTCCGGCAGCACCGGAACGCCGCGGGCGGCGAGCATGGCCTCGGCCTCCGGCGTGGTGGCGGCATTGGCCGCCTCGACGACGACGCGGGCGCGCACGTCGAACGAGTTGTCCGGCGTGATCGCATACGAGATGGCCGCGGGAACCAGGATGTCGACCTCGGCGGACAGCACCGCGGTGCGGGGCAGTTGCACGACATCGGCCGGCAGGCGGGAGCGATCGATCTCGCCGTAGTCGTCGCGCAGCTCCAGCAGCGCCGGGATATCGAGTCCGCCGGCCCGGTGCAGGGCCCCGGCGGCATCGGCCACGGTGGTGACGCGCATACCCGCCTCGTGCAGGTAATAGGCCGCGGCGCCGCCCATCGTGCCGACGCCCTGAATCGCGACCGTCGTCTCGGCCGGCATCCGGCCCCAGGAGACGGCCGTGGCGAGGCAGGCGTGCGCGACACCGTAGCCGCCGATCACGTCGCCCAGCAGGAAACCGCCCTCGACCGCCGCGTTCAGGCCGTCGCGGACCCGTTCCAGGGTGGCGGCCGGATCGGCGGCGCGGCGGATCGCGGCGTGATAGCTCTGGCCCAGGCCCAGCTTCTCGAAGACCTCGTCGATCAGATGCTGGGGCACGCCCAGATCCTCCGCGGTCACCCAGTGCGCGTCGATCCACGGACGCATGGCCTCGCAGAATCGTTCCAGCACGCCGACGGCGCGCGGATCCTTCGGGTCGAAGTCGATGCCGCCCTTCGCACCGCCGATCGGCAGGTCGAAGGTCGCGGTCTTCGCGGCCATCCCGCGCGCCAGATCCTCCACCTCGCTCAGCGTGCAGCCGGCGCGCATGCGGGTGCCGCCCGTGGCCAGACCGCCGCGCAGGGTGTGGACGACGAGGTAGCCGACGGCACCGGTGGCCGCATCGGTCCACTGCAGTCGCATGTACGGCTCGGGGCGGCGGATCGCGGGAGGAACAAGCGCGGCCGGGGCTGTGGCGGGCAGGGTCGGGACGGCCGGTGCGGTGCCCTCGGCCGGGTTGTGGATCGTCGTCACGGCGAACTACCTCCTTCGCGTTCGGATGGCCGACCACCACCCGCTCCGGCCACGTCGAGTCGCGCTGTCGGCCTCCGGACCTCGTCGTCCCGGCTGGTGATTCGCTGTCCCCAGACTGCGTCCTGCCCGGTCACCCGTCTATTTACGGTTCGTTCACGGCATCGTTCAGTGCTCCTACACAGCGGTGGCCGAGCCCGGGAACCGCTTACGCTCGATGCCATGGATCTGTCGCTGCCCCGACTGCGCATGCTGCGCGAGCTCCATCGGCGCGGCACGATCACCGCGGCCGCGAGTGCGCTGCACTACACGGCGTCGGCGGTGTCGCAGCAGCTCGCGCAGTTGGAGCGCGACGTGGGGCTGCGGCTGTTCGAGCGGCGCGGGCGGCGGCTGCAGCTCACCGATCGCGGGGTGCTGCTCGCCGAGCACGCCGAGGAGATCCTCGCCTCGGTGGAGCGGGCGACACAGGCCCTCGAGGAGTCCGGGGAGTCGGTGTCGGCGACCGTCACCGCAGGAGTGTGGGCCTCGGTCGCCTCGGGGCTGCTGCCCGACGCGCTCACCGCGCTCGCCCGCGCCCATCCGGGCATTCTGGTGCGGACCAGGGAACTCGCGCCGGAGGCGACGGCCGCCGCGGTGCGCGACGGCACTCTGGACCTCTCGTTCGTGCTCGACTATTCGAACTATCCGATGACCTGGGACCGCGGTCTGGAACGTGCCGTCATCGCGGTCGAGCGGCTCTACGCGGCGGTGCCGGCCGGAGTGGTGCCGGCGCGGACGGCGACGTTGGCGGATCTGGCCGAACATCCGTGGATCCTCGCGCCCGCTCGCTCCCATTTCGGTCATGCGGTGCGGCTGGCCTTCCAATCCGGCGGGGTCGAACCGCGCATCGACCACGAGGTGGAGGAACAGTCGACCGCGATGGCGTTGGTCGCGGCCGGACTGGGCGTCACGCTGGTCTCGGATCTCGGGCTGGCGCTGCGACCGGCGGGCGTGGATATCGTCGGACTCGGCGAGGGGCTCACCAGGACCGTCTCGCTGGCCTACCGCACCAATACGGCTCGCCGGGCGGCGCTGCTGTTCGTCGTCAACGCGGTCCGGGCCGCCGCCGTCGACAAGGGACTCGGTCCGGACCGGCCGTTGCTCGCCGCACCGGGCCCGGAAACCGTTGCGCCACCGAATGATTCGGTCGAGGTCACCCATAAGGCGCTCGGACTCGAGTGAGCCGGGCGCCGGTGCGTCAGTACAGGGTGTCCAGAATCCGCAGGTCCACGCCCTCTGCGCGAGCGATCAGGCTGGGCGGGCGGACCACGTGATTGTCGCGGTACATCCGCGCGCCCGACGGCGTCTCCAGCACCACCCCGTCCTCGAGCGCGGCCCGCATCCGCGGCACCTCGAGCGAGCCGACCGCATGGGCCATCGCCCGCAGCGTGTGCAGCGCCTCGTAGGCGGTGTTGCCGAAGTAGGTGAGTTTCGGCGCGAAGCGGCCGTGCATGTGGTGATAGCGCGCGAGCCGGTCGGGATCGGCGTTCACGTCCGGGAACAGACTGGACGCGACATAGAGATCGGTGTTGGCGCCGGGACCGGCGGCGAGCAGGAGTTGTTCGTCGACGACCGGGCTGACCCGCAGTTGCGTCGCGGCCCGGCCCATCGCGGTGAACTGCTGATTGAACCGGACCGCGTCCATTCCGACCAGCAGCATCACGATGCCGTCGACCCGGTCCAGCAGCGGATCGGAGAGGATCGACCCGAAGTCCCGGGTGCCCAGCGGCACGTAGCGCTCGTAGTGGACGGCTTCGCGGTACGCGGCCCGGACGTCGCGACCGGTGGCCACCGGCCAGATGTAGTCGTTGCCGATGATCGCCCAGCGCCGGGTGCCGAATTCCCGCGACAGCCACCGCATGGCCGGCAGGATGTGGCCGCTGGGCGCCTCGCCGATCATCACCACCTCGGCCGGTTCGTTCGGTAACTCCTCGTAGACGTTGGCGAACAGATAGGGGACCCGCCCGCCGGTGACCCGGGCAACCGCCTGGCGTACCGCCGAGATGTGCCAGCCGGTGATGGCATCGACCATTCCGGTGGCCAGTAGCGCCGAGACCTCGTCGGCCACCTCGGCCGGACTGCGGCCGCCGTCGATGGTCGTCACCCGCACCTGCCGGCCCAGAATTCCTGTGCCACTGTTGATTTCTTTTGCGGCCAAGGAAATCGCGGCTTCACAGGACGGCGCGACAATTCCGACGGGGCCCTGCAGCGGGACGATATTCAGTACCTCGACCACTTCGTCCGGGCTCTCGCCGAAGGAGAACATTCGGTACCCTTCTTCGTATCCGAGCGAAATGATGGGGCGGAGAATATGTCGACCATTGTAAGTGGCGTCGCCACGCTGCACGGGGCGCTGCGCGCTGCGGAACGCGGTTGGCTCCGGCACCTCGACGCGGCACTGTGTGCCAGGCAGCTGACCGCCGATCAGTGGGCCATGCTGTCGAATCTGTCCGACCGCTCCGGCATCACCATGAGCGAGCTGGCGGTTCGCGCCCAGCTGCCGCCCTCGTCGGCCACCCGCCACGCCGACGCCCTGGCCGAACGCGGCCTCATCTTTCGAATTGCGGCCGAGGACGATCGCCGCCGCATTCTCATCGGTTTGACTCACCGCGGCAAGGATCTGGTGGATTCGGTGCGCGAGCAGGAGTCACTGGCCGAAGAGGAATTGCGGAAACGAATCGGCGCGCGAAATCACGCGGAATTGCTCCGGCTACTCGAGTTGATGGTCGAGACGCAGTCGGAGTGATCCCGTTCGGGGTGCGACGGCCGACTCGGCGAAAATACGGCAATTCCGGCAGCCGTTAGGATCGCCGGTATGCCGGTCTCCACCACCGCGACGGCCTCCGGGCTGTGCGCCTTCGTCGATGCCTCGCCGTCCCCGTTCCACGTATGCCGCACCGTGGCAGCCGAATTGGCGGCCCACGGATTCACCGAACTGCCCGAGGCCCGGCCGTGGGCCGAGGCAGCGGAGACGAACGGGGGAGTGGGCCGCTACTTCGTGATCCGCGGCGGGTCACTGGTGGCATGGGCCGCGAAGACCACCGATCCGGCCGGGGCGTTCCGGGTGGTCGGCGCGCATACCGACAGCCCGAATCTGCGCGTCAAACAGCACCCTGATCTGGCGGTCGCGGGCTGGCAGATGATCGGCCTCGAGCCCTACGGCGGCGCCTGGCTCAATTCCTGGCTGGACCGTGATCTCGGCATCTCGGGCCGGCTCACCGTGCGCGAGGGCGACGGGCTGGGGCAGCGGCTGGTGCGCATCGATGATCCGCTGGTCCGCGTGCCGCAACTGGCCATCCACCTGTCCGAGGACCGTCGCGGGGTGACGCTGGATCCGCAACGCCACGTCAACGGCATCTGGGGGCTGGGGGAGCGGCCGCGTTCGTTCATCGCCTACGTCGCCGAGCAGGCCGGCGTCCCCGCCGGCGACGTGCTCGGATGGGAACTGATGACCCACGACCTGGAACCGAGCCGGGTAGTCGGCCGCGATCAGGATCTGGTGAGCGCGCCGCGGCTGGACAATCAGGCCACCTGCTATGCCGGACTGCGGGCGTTCCTGGCCGCCGCCGACCGGGACGGCGACGTCACCCCGGTGCTGGCGATGTTCGATCACGAGGAGGTCGGCAGCCAGTCCGACCGCGGCGCGCAATCGGATCTGCTGCCCGCGATCCTGGAGCGGATCGTGCTCGCCCGCGGCGGTGGTCGCGCGGATTACCTTGCGGCACTGGCGGGTTCGATCTGCGCCTCCGGCGATATGGCCCATGCCACCCACCCCAACTATCCGGACCGGCACGAGCCGTCGCATCGCATCGAGGTCGGCGGTGGACCGGTGCTGAAGGTGAACCAGAATCTGCGCTACGCCACCGACGCGGTCGGCGCCGGAGCCTTCGCCCTGGCCTGTGCGCAGGCCGGCGTGCCGTTGCAGCGGTACGTGCATCGCGCGGATCTGCCGTGCGGTTCGACCATCGGCCCGATGACCGCGGCGCGCACCGGCATGCCGACCGTCGACGTGGGCGCACCGCAGCTGGCGATGCATTCGGCCCGCGAACTGATGGGCGCCGCGGACGTGCACTCCTATTCGGCTGCGCTGGCGGCCTTCCTCACCCCGGCGGGAGCGGCGCGGCCCGGAGGCGGCAGCGCAGTGTAACCACGGAGGGCCGCGTCGCTCACGCCGAATCGGACACCGCGGGACGGTAGGCGATCGCCGCGATCACCAGGGCGGCGAAGGTCACCAGCACGTAGCTGCTGCCGATGATCTGCTGCCACCACGCCCAGCGCAGTTCGCGGTCGGCGTTGTGCGGCAGCACCCACTGCGGGCCGACCATGAACAGCACGGTGATCGCGACGGTGATAGCGATCCACATCCGCCGCCGCCGCGCCGCGTGTCCCGGTGTGTCCGCGGCCGGCATCCGGGCGATCAGGTCGCCCGCGACCAGGAGGGCGGGAGCGACCCACACCCAGTGGTGCGACCACGAGACCGGCGAGACCAGCAGGACCGCGGCCGAATTGACCAGCAGCGCGGGCACCTGGTGGCCGGCGTCGAGCAGCCGCTTCATCCAGAGCGCGGCCAGTCCGATCGCGATGAGCGACAACCCGATCCAGATCCCCGTCGCGGCCGCGTCGGAGACGCCCAGGCGGAATGCGAAACCCTTGAGCGACTGATTGCCCGCGTATTGCGGCGGCCCGATGCGACCGGTATCGATCAGCGTGTGGAACCAGTATTCGGTGGAATCGTGCGGGAACAGCAGGAATGCCAGCGCGATCGCGCCGATCGCCGAGGCGATGAGGGTCAGGCAGGCCCGCCAGTCCCGGCGCAGCAGGAAGTACAGCAGATAGCCGGCCGGAATCAGCTTCACCGACACCGTGATTCCGATCAGCATGCCGCGCGGCCACAACGGTTTGCGCACCAGCGCGTCGAGCGCGACGGCCGCCATCAGGATCAGATTGATCTGGCCGAAGTTGTAGGTCTGGCGCACCGGTTCGGACAGGCCGAGCACGGCCAGCGCGCCGATCAGCAGAATCACCCGGGTGGAGCGGTCCATCCCCGGCCGCACCCGGACCAGCACCAGCCACAGCGTGACCGCCAGGCTCGCCATCGAGGTGAGCAGCACCAGCCATTCGGCGACGGCGAGCGGCATCAGCGCGAGTGGCGCGAAGAACAGCGCGGCCAGCGGCGGATAGGTGAACGGCAGCCCGATGCCCTCGACCTTGGGCATCGGCCCGTACAGGTCGCCGCCGTCGAGCCACGTGTGCGCGCCGTTGCGGTAGACCTGGAGATCGATGTAGCCGGTCCAGATGTGGGCGGCCCAGGAGACGATCGCCGAGACGACGAACAGGGCGATCGCGACGATGAGCAGCCGTCGCTGCCGAGTCGTCAGCCCCCCGGTGGACCGCGCGGACGACGTGGTCGCGGGCAGTTCGTCCGGATCCGCGATCCTGGATCGATCGTTCACCGGCTCAGCGTACCGGTGAACAGGTGCTACCTGGTCGGGGTGGGTTTGGCACCTGCCAGGCAGTGTTGTTCGCAGTCCGATGGGCCGCCCTCCGTGGTGACACTCCGCTGCCTCCTCCGGACGGCCCATTAGACTGGCCTTGACTTCCCCATCCGCGTGCATTCCGTCTCTCACTCCAGCGTCGGAGCTCGTAGCTGCACGTTTGCCCGGCCGAAAGGACCTAGGTAGCCCACCGTGACTGTCCACGTCGACACCGTCAGCGCCGCCGCAGCCACCCCGGATACCCCGCAGCCGTACAAGGAGCTGGGTCTCAAGGACGACGAATACGCGCGCATCCGTGACATTCTGGGCCGCCGCCCCACCGATGCCGAGCTCGCGATGTACTCGGTGATGTGGAGCGAACACTGCTCCTACAAATCCTCGAAGGTGCATCTGCGCTACTTCGGCCAGACCACCACCGACGAGATGCGCGCCTCGATGCTGGCCGGTATCGGCGAGAACGCGGGCGTGGTGGACATCGGTGACGGCTGGGCGGTCACCTTCAAGGTGGAAAGCCACAACCATCCCTCCTATGTCGAGCCGTATCAGGGTGCGGCCACCGGCGTCGGCGGCATCGTGCGCGACATCATGGCGATGGGCGCGCGGCCGATCGCGGTGATGGACCAGCTGCGCTTCGGCGCTGCCGACCACCCCGACACCCGGCGCGTGGTCGACGGTGTGGTGCGCGGTGTCGGCGGCTACGGCAACTCCCTCGGCCTGCCCAATGTCGGCGGTGAGACCGTGTTCGACGCCTCCTACCAGGGCAATCCGCTGGTGAACGCGCTGTGCGCGGGCGTGATGCGGGTGGAGGATCTGCACCTGGCCTTCGCCTCCGGCACCGGCAACAAGATCGTGCTGTTCGGCGCGCGGACCGGTCTGGACGGCATCGGCGGTGTGTCGGTGCTGGCCTCGGACACCTTCTCGGGTGACGAATCCGGTTCCGGCCGTAAGAAACTGCCCAGCGTGCAGGTGGGTGACCCGTTCGCCGAGAAGGTGCTCATCGAGTGCTGTCTCGAGCTGTACCACGCCGGGCTGGTGGTCGGTATCCAGGATCTCGGCGGCGCCGGATTGTCCTGTGCGACATCGGAATTGGCGGCGGCCGGCGACGGCGGCATGCGCATCGATCTGGACAAGGTGCCGCTGCGCGCGGCGAATATGACCCCCGCGGAAGTGCTTTCCAGCGAATCGCAGGAACGCATGTGCGCGGTGGTGACGCCGGACAACGTCGAGGCGTTCATGGCCGTGTGCCACAAGTGGGACGTGCTGGCCACCGTGATCGGCGAGGTCACCGACGGCGACCGCCTGGTGGTGAACTGGCACGGCGAAACCGTGGTGGACGTGCCGCCGCGCACCGTCGCGCACGAGGGCCCCGTCTACGAGCGGCCCGTACAGCGCCCCGAGGAGCAGGACGCACTGGTCGCCGACACCACCGCCGGGCTGGCCCGGCCGAAGTCCGGCGACGACCTGCGGGCCACGCTGCTGAAGCTGATCTCCAGCCCGCAGCTGTGCAGCCGCAAGTGGATCGTCGAGCAGTACGACCGGTACGTGCGCGGCAACACGGTGCTGGCCGAACACGCCGACGCCGGTGTGATCCGCATCGACGAGGAGTCCGGCCGCGGCATCGCCCTGGCCACCGACGCCTCGGGCCGCTACACCAAACTCGACCCGTACACCGGCGCGCAGCTGGCGCTGGCCGAGGCCTACCGCAATGTCGCCAGCACCGGCGCCACCCCGAAGGCCGTCACCAACTGCCTCAACTTCGGTTCCCCAGAGGACCCGGGCGTGATGTGGCAGTTCCAGCAGGCCGTGCGCGGCCTCGCGGACGGCTGTGTGGCCCTGGGCATTCCGGTCACCGGCGGCAACGTCAGCTTCTACAACCAGACCGGTCAGACCGCGATCCTGCCGACCCCGGTGGTCGGCGTGCTCGGCGTCATCGACGATGTGCACCGGCGCATTCCGACCGGATTCGGCACCGAACCGGGTGAGACGCTGATCCTGCTCGGCGAGACCCGCGACGAATTCGACGGATCGATCTGGTCGCAGGTCGAGCACGAGCACCTGGGCGGTGTGCCGCCGCGGGTGGACTTCGCCCGCGAACAGTTGCTCGCCGAGGTGCTGACCGCCGGTTCTCGCGACGGAATGATCAGCGCCGCGCACGATCTCAGCGAGGGCGGACTGGCCCAGGCCGTCGTAGAAGGGGCGCTGGCCGGCGAAACCGGTGTGCGCATCCTGCTTCCCGAGGGCGACGACCCGTTCGTCACGCTGTTCTCGGAATCGGCCGGACGCGTCCTGGTCGCGGTACCGCGGTCGGAGGAGACGCGTTTCACCAAGATGTGCACCGCGCGCGAACTGCCGTGGGTACGCATCGGCGTCGTGGATCAGGGTTCGGACTCGGTCGAGGTGCAGGGCCAGTTCTCGATCACGATGGACGAACTGCGCGCCGCCCACGAGGGCACGCTGCCTGCGTTGTTCGGGACCACCGCGGAGTGACCCGATGCGGACCGCGGCGCCGCGGTCCGCTCACATCCGGAACGGATCGTGTTCGGCCATCAGCTTTTCCACGCGCGCCTCGTCGATGCGCTGATGCACGCGTGCGGATTCGAACTGGTCGCGGATCACCTTGGCGAGGGTGAAGGCGCTCGAAACCATGAACAGCGTTGTCATCAGCAGGAAACCGCGCTGCCAGATGTCCAGCGGCAGATAGACGATGCCGGCGGTGGCGGCGACGAAACTGACACCGAAGGCGATCGCGGCCTGAGCCAGGAATGCGGGGCTGCTCTTCTGCTGGGTGGGAGTGCTCATACCCTCGAGTGTGCGGTCCCGGGCCGCGGGGATCGTGCGTAGAACTACTCGAGTACCCCGGGTAATTCCCGTCGTAGCAGTTGTTTGCCTCACGTGGCGAGGTCCCCGATTTCCACACGCCGACCGCCATACTTGACGGGTGCTCGATACCGCCGAGACTCTCACAACGCTGCGTACGCGCGGCGTTGTGGTCTATCGGCGCGGTCTGCGGCTGTTGCGGCGGCTCGAGGACGACATCATCGCGCTCAATTACGCCGGACTGGTCACCGCGACAGTATTTTTCGCCTGGTCGGTGACGCCGTCGCTCCTGCCGCGCGACTGGTTGTTCCAAGGCCTGATCAGCGGCCTCAACGCCGCCATCGGCTACGGCGTGGGTTGTCTGCTGGAGTGGGGTTTCCGCAGACTGATCCGGCCGCGCTTGCGGTTTCGCACACCGTCGCTGCGGATTCGCTACGCGGTGAAGGTGACGATTCTGACGATCTGCCTGCTCACCGCGATCTATATGCTCGTCCTCTCGGCCGACTGGCAGCGGCAGATCTACGGCCTGATGGATATGGAAGGCACTACGCGCGCCGCCTATCTGCGCACCGGTGGGCTCAGTCTCGCGGTGGCCGCGCTGGTGGTGGCGATCTACCGCACGGCGCGGTGGATCGTGCGGTTCTTCGCGCGGCTGCTCAGCCGCTGGGTGCGGGTGCCGCCGCAGCTGGCGCCGAGCGTCGGCGCGATCGTGCTGGCCGTGGTGGCGGTGCTGCTGTTCAACGGTGTGCTGTCGGAGGCGTTCTTCACCGTCGCCAACTCGGCGTTCAGCGTGCGCAACGACAAGATGACGCCGTATGCGGTGCAGCCGACCGAGCCCGAGCGCTCCGGCAGCCCCGCATCGCTGGCCGAATGGGACACGCTCGGTTCGGAGGGGCGATGGTTCGTCTCGCACGGGCCCGATGCCTTCCGGATCGGCGCGGTGACGGGTAAGCCCGCGCGCGAACCGGTCCGGGTGTACGTCGGCCTCGGCTCGGCGGGCGAGGGGCGGACCCAGGAGCAGCTGGCGGTCGCCGAACTCGAACGCACCCACGCCTTCGACCGTAAGGTGCTGGTCATCGTCACCACCACCGGAACCGGATGGGTGAATTCGACGTCAGCCGGTGCGCTCGAGTACATGTACGGCGGCGACACCGCGATCCTGGCCTCGCAGTACTCCTATCTGCCCAGCGTGCTGTCGTTCCTCGCGGACCGGGAGAAGGTCGCGGTGGCCGGGAAGAAGATGTTCGACGCGGTCTATGCCGCCTGGTCGGCGCGGCCGCCGCAGTCGCGGCCGAAACTACTGGTCTACGGGGAGAGCCTGGGTTCACAGGGATCGGAGGCGGCGTTCGACGGGCTGGCCGACCTGCGCTCCAAGGTGAACGGCGCGCTGTGGGTGGGACCGCCGAATTCGAATCGGCTGTGGAAGCAGTTCGTCGAGCGCCGCGATCCCGGCACCCGCGAGGTGGAGCCGATCTACGCCGACGGCCTGGTGGTCCGATTCGCCTCCGGCGCACCGGATCTGGCGAAACCGTCACCGGAATGGCGGCATCCGCGCATCGCCTATCTGCAGCATCCCTCCGACCCGATCGTCTGGTGGTCGCCGGATCTGATCTTCTCCCAACCGGATTGGCTCTCCGAACGGCGCGGCTCCGACGTGTCCACGCAGATGCGCTGGTGGCCGCTGGTCACCTTCTGGCAGGTCGCCGCCGACCTGACCAACGCCCAGGGCGTCAGCGACGGGCACGGCCACAATTACGGCACCCTCGTCCTCGACGGGTGGGCGGCCGTGCTCCCACCGCCGGATTGGAATCCCCGACTGCAGGAGAGCATCCGGACCCAGCTGGAACTGTCGGAAGCTTTCGAACGCGCGGTGAAATGAGGGGCGGAATCGTCGCCACGAAAGCGCACTCGCACGGTGCGGGTCGATGAGTCGCCGAGGCCCGGTACGCACCCTTCTGGCATCCTGCGTCGCCCAGGCATGGAGCAATCTCGTGCTGCCGCGGCTGGGGTCCGGCATACGCGGCCGCACGTTCGCCAACGCCGCGTTCGCGACCGCATACGCCGCTGTCTTCGACGGCCGGCCGGAGTGGTTGTCCCGGCGCGGATTCACCTGGGGCGCAGTCGTATTCGGTGCGGTCGGAGCTGCGTACGGCGTGGGCCTCGCCGTGCCGGGAATCCGTGATCGGATAGCGGGGGTCGCCGATCGTGCGCCGGAGGTGAGTACGGCCGAATGGGTCGGCCTGCACATTCCGGTGGGCACCGTCTACAGCGAGGAGCTGATCTTCCGGGGGACGCTGGATCGGCTGTTCGAGGATGCGGGGCCCGTGCGAAGGCATTGCGGCGCACTGGTGTTCGGCTTGTGGCACATTCATCCGGCACGGTCCGCAGGCGACAGCGTCCCGGTGACTGTCGCCGTCACCACCGCGGGCGGCCTGTTCTTCTCGTGGCTTCGCCGCCGCACCGGCAGCGCGACGGCGCCCGCCTTGGCCCACCTCGCCCTGAATGCGGGCGGCGCGCTCGTTCCCCGGGCGGCCCGCGCACTACGGGACCGCCGCGCCGGGACTCCTCTTCGCGGCGAAGGTGGCGCTCCGCGTTAGCGAACCAGTTCGGCGGGCGTCGCATCCACCGCCCGGTGCGCGGGCTCCCGACTCCGCACGTCCGCCCGCACCGGCAGACGTCGTCGGCCCGACCGTGTCCATGAGCCGCCCTGTTGACAGTTGTGGACAGATCGCGTCGGACATGCGGCCGATGCCCCGGCCCACCCGCGCGACATGTCCGAGCGGCTCGCTACCCTCGGTGGAATGGCGCGACATTCGGCTGTGGACCCTGCTCAGGTGCGTGATTCGGTGGCAGCGGTCGGTGCGTGGCTGCGCGACGAGTCGGCGGCACAGCCGGGGCGGTCCGAGCTGGCGGCAGCCGTGCGCGGAACCGCGCGGAGTCTGGCCGCGGCGGCGCCCGGCGCCTCGGTGGAGGTGCGGGTACCGCCCTTCGTGGCGGTGCAGTGCATCGAGGGTCCGCGGCACACCCGCGGGACGCCGCCGAATGTCGTGGAGACCGACGCGCGGACGTGGCTGTTGCTCGCGACGGGACTGCTCGATTTCGAGACCGCGGTCGAGACGGGCGCGCTGAGCGCCTCCGGAATCCGGGCTGGGGAGTTGGCCCGCTGGCTGCCGCTGGTGGCGCTGTGAATCCCGGGGCAGGCTCGGCGAACTAGGCCGGGGCGGGCTCGGTGCGGTTGATCGGCTTGCGCTCCAACCCTTTTCGATCGTAGAAGCGCGTCACGATCAACCCGAGCGCCACCCCGATTCCGAGGCCGAGCACGGTCATCCAGAATCCGCGGGTGAAACCGGCCGCGCCGTTGCCGTCGAAATACAGCAGCGAACGCACCGCCAGGAACACCTGATGCATGGGTTCGAAGGTGGCCAGCCAGCCCAGGTATTTCGGCGTCGCCTCGATCGGCACCGTGCCACCCGACGACGGCAGTCCCAGCACGATGAACAGGATCATGTTCACCAGCAGACCGGCCGAGCCGATCGCGGCCAGGATGGAGATACCGGTGAATCCGACCGCGATGATCGCGAGCACCCCGTAGAGATACAGGCCCAGCGGATTGTCCAAGGGCATCCCCAGTGCCGCGCCGATACCGAGCAGAATCGCGGAGACCACCACCGCGGCGACCGCCATGACCGCCCACTTGATCAACAGGGTGCGGAGTCTGGAGACCGGTGTGGCGGGATAGTGCACGTACCACGGACCGTATTCGGTCGGCACGAACCCGAGGGCCGAGTCGATCATCGTGTGCACGATCATCGCGCCGAGCATGCCGGCCATCAGCAGTAGCAGGGCGTAGAAGAAGGCGGTCAGCCCCTGGCCGGATCCGCCCGGGAGGGGATGGAACTCCTGTACCAGGATCTCCAGTGGCTGTGCCAGGGTGAGGCGGGTCGCGCCGGACAGTTGGGGGGCGGGCGGGCCGCCCGGCGCCGGCGTGAGCTGAGCCCGCACCTGCTCGACGAGTTGCTGCCCCACCTTGTCGTTGATCTGCGGCAGCGCCTGATTACCGAAACGCACCACGATCTGGGTGGCGTAGGTGCCCGAACGCGGATTGGTCATCAGGGTGATGATCGGACGCTCGATATCGCCGGGTATGACACTGCCCACACCGAGGATCCCCAGCCGCTTGCTGAAATCGCTCGGAATGACGACCGCGCCGTAGACCTGGCCGTTCTGCATCTGCTGCTGGGCCTCCGGCAGCCCGAGTACGCGCAGATCGATCTGATCGGCGGGCACGGCGGTACGCAGCCCGTCGGCGACCTGGTCGCCGAAGTTCACGTGTTTTTCCTGGCCGGGTGCGCCGAGCGTCTCGCCCACATCCTGGTTGACCAGGGCGATCGGGAAGTCGTGCAGATTCCGCTGCGGATCGACGACGTAGTCGAGATACAGCAGGCCCAGTAACGCCGTTACCACTGAGAGGACCGCCACAGGGAACATCCATCGAAACGGAATCAACCGCCGCAGATTTCGACTTTGTAGTGCGGTGTCGGTGCTCGCCACGGTCGAACCGTAGCAGCAAACAGCTCGCCACCCGGCGGATCCGGACGTGGGTTTCGCGCGGATGACCCGTAGAATGATTGGTGCCCCCCGCCCGACTAACAGGGAGCAAACGGTGACCCACGCCGATCTGTCTATCCCGAAGACCGCCGCAGGCCGAAACACCTCCGCAGTCGACGAGCCCGAGAACGAGCCCCGCGAGGAGTGTGGCGTCTTCGGCGTCTGGGCTCCGGGCGAAGATGTGGCCAAGCTCACGTACTACGGCCTCTACGCCTTGCAGCATCGCGGACAGGAGGCCGCCGGTATCGCGGTCGCCGACGGTGCGCAGGTACTGGTGTTCAAAGACCTGGGACTGGTTTCGCAAGTCTTCGACGAGCAGACGCTGGCGGCGATGCCCGGGCATATCGCCATCGGGCACTGCCGTTACTCGACCACCGGTTCCACCATCTGGGAGAACGCGCAGCCGATCTTCCGGACCACCGCGGTCGGCACCGGACTCGCGTTGGGACACAACGGAAATCTGGTCAACACCGCCGAATTGGCGACCCGGGCCCGGGAATTGGGTCTGATCAACGGCCGCCTGCCGGGCAGCGCGATCACCGCCACCTCGGATTCGGATGTGATGACCGCGCTGCTGGCCCATGCCGCGGCCGACAAGAGCATCGAGCAGGCCGCCATGGAGTTGCTGCCCACGCTGCGCGGCGCCTTCTGCCTGACCTTCATGGACGAGCACACTCTCTACGCGGCGCGGGATCCGCAGGGTGTGCGGCCGCTGTGCCTGGGCCGCCTCGACCGCGGCTGGGTGGTTGCCAGCGAGACCGCCGCGCTCGACATCGTGGGCGCTTCGTTCGTCCGCGAGATCGAGCCGGGCGAACTGCTGGCGATCGACGCGGACGGGGTGCGTTCGCTGCGGTTCGCCAATCCCGAACCGAAGGGCTGTGTCTTCGAATACGTCTACCTGGCCCGGCCGGACTCGACGATCGCGGGTCGCTCGGTGCACGCCACCCGGGTCGACATCGGCCGCCGGCTGGCCGCCGAACATCCCGTCGACGCAGATCTGGTGATCCCGGTCCCGGAATCCGGTACGCCCGCCGCGGTGGGCTACGCCCAGGGCTCCGGGGTGCCCTACGGCCAGGGACTGATGAAGAACGCCTATGTGGGCCGTACCTTCATCCAGCCCAGCCAGACCATCCGCCAGCTCGGTATCCGGCTCAAGCTCAACCCGTTGCGCGAGGTGATTCGCGGAAAGCGGTTGATCGTGGTCGACGATTCGATCGTCCGCGGCAACACCCAGCGCGCCCTGATCCGGATGCTGCGCGAGGCCGGGGCGCTGGAGATCCACGTGCGCATCGCCTCACCGCCGGTCAAGTGGCCGTGCTTCTACGGCATCGACTTCGCCTCGCCGGCCGAGTTGATCGCCAACGGCGCCGGACCGGAACTGGCAGGGGGCTCGCAGGATTCGGAAGCGGCGATGGTCGAGAGCGTGCGCCGTTCCATCGGCGCCGACAGCCTGGGCTATATCTCGCTCGAGGGCATGATCGCCGCCACCGAGCAGCCGCGCACCCGGTTGTGCTGCGCCTGCTTCGACGGCAAATACCCGATCCCGCTGCCCGACGAGGCCGCCGTGGGTAAGAACGTGCTCGAGGGGATTCTCTCCGGTAAGCCGGAATCGGAACTGCTGGGCGAGAACGCCAACGCGAGCGCGCTGAGCCGCCCCTGAGCGGCACGGGTGACGTGGCCGGGCCGGTCGTCGTGGTGGCCCGCCGAAATCGGCCTGTGGCGCAAGAACATTCGCCGTCGAGCCGGTTGGTCTAGGGGCTCGGTGACGTGCTCGGCGGTGTGAGCAGTCCGCCGACCATCATCAGAATGCACTGCTCGGCCTCGGCGCCGGCCGCATCCGGATCGTCGGCGTGCGCGACGATCATGCCCGCCTCGGTGACCGCGGCCAGAATCAATTGCGCCAGGGTGCGGATCGGGACCGCGGGTGCGAGTCCGGACTCCACGGCCAGTTCCAGCTGATTCATGATCAGGCCGAGGCCGTGGCGCGCTTCCATCTCCCGCCACCCCTGCCAGCCGAGGACCGCCGGACCGTCCGACATGGCGATGCGGACCGTTTCCGGGCGGCGGCTGAATACGAGGAAGGTGTGCAGGCCGGTCGCCATCGCGGCCAGCAGATCGGTCGGGTCGGGCAGGGCGTCGATCGCCTGCCGGATCTCCTCGGTGTTGTCCGCCTCGAGCTGTTCCAGTACCGCGATGAACAGGCCACGTTTGTCGCCGTAGTGATGATGCAGCGCGCCGCGGGTGACACCGGCCGCGGCGACGATCTCTTCCGCCGACACCGCGGAATATCCGCGTTCGGCGAACAGTCGCCGCCCGACCGCCTCGAGACTCGCCCGCGTCGCGCGTGATCTGTCCTCCTGGCTACGGCGTGGCATGCAGCCGAGTGAACTCCACGATCAACTGGCTGAGCAACTCGGGCTGGTCCTCGGCGATGAAGGTGAGCGAATCGTCGATCGTGCGCAGGGTGGCGTCGGGCAGATCGTGTGCCAGCCGCTGCGCGAACTCGAGCCGGAACACCTTGTCCTCGGGCGCCCAGGCCAGCAGCACCGGCAGATCCCACTCGCCGAAACTGCGTGCGGCCGCGAGGGTGTGACGCTTGTGGATATCGCGCAGGAACCGGCGCAGGTCGGCGCGGATCGCCGCGGAGTTGCGGCTCGGCAGCAGATACGAATCCGCGATCTCGTGCGGCAGTGGCTGTTTGGTGACCAGCCCGTAGGCGATGGGCAAGCGCTGCGCCGGCCGGAAGCGCAGGCTCTGCAGAACCGCGGTGAGCAGGCCGGGTACGCGCGAGAGTCGCGGCAGTGGAGTGAACGGCTGCGGGAAGAACTTCTCGTAGGCGTCGCAGTTGGTGAACACCACGCGCCCGACCCGGCTGCGGTCGCGCGACAGCATGATCTGCGTGATCGCCCCGCCGGTGTCGTTGGCCACCAGGGTGACGTCGGTGAGATCGAGTTCCCGCAGGAACGCCGCGATCAGGTCGGCCGCGCCCGTCGGGGAGAGGTCGGCGGCGGGCATCGGCTCCGAATGCGAGCCGAACGGCCAGTCGGGGGTGAGGCAGCGATGCCCGGCGGCGGCGACGTCCGGCACCACCTTGCGCCACAGATCGGCGTTGACGAGCAGGCCGTGCACGAAGACCACCGGCGACCCGGAACCGGTGTCGTGATAGCGGATGCGGCCGCCCGGCACCGCGACGTGTCGAATCGGGCCGAGGCTGGTGCTGATTCCCATGACATGCCTTCCGGAGGGGGATGATGTGTTCCAGAGTTACCTACATACCGTATGTATGTCAATGGCGGATGTGACGGTAGCCTCGAATCTGTACGTGCAGCCCAATACCGGTGCAGTCTCGTTATCCGGCTCCGGTAGCGTGATCAGGCATCTGTCCGCCGATTCGGTTTGGAGCTTTCCCGAACAATGACTGAGCAGACCCCGAGTGGTGCCGGTGTGAACGACACCAGTGCCGACGAGGCCCAATCCGGAGGCGCGTCGTATGCCGCCGCCGGTGTCGACATCGAGGCCGGCGACCGCGCAGTCGAGTTGTTCGCGCCGCTGGCCAAGAAGGCCAGCCGGCCCGAGGTGCAGGGCGGTCTGGGCGGTTTCGCCGGATTGTTCGCGCTCAAGGGTGGCTACCGGGAACCGCTGCTGGCCGCCTCCACCGACGGTGTGGGTACCAAGATCGCGGTCGCGCAGGCGCTGGACAAGCACGACACGGTCGGCCTGGATCTGGTCGCCATGGTCGTCGACGATCTGGTCGTCTGCGGCGCGGAACCGCTGTTCCTGCAGGACTACATCGCCGTCGGCAAGGTGGTGCCGGAACGGGTCGCGCAGATCGTGTCCGGTATCGCCGAGGGCTGCATCCAGGCCGGATGTGCGTTGCTGGGCGGCGAGACCGCCGAGCATCCGGGCCTGATGGGCGCCGACGACTACGACATCTCCGCGACCGGCGTCGGCGTCGTGGAGGCGGACGAGGTGCTGGGACCGGACCGGGTCCGCCCCGGCGACGTCGTCATCGCGATGGGCTCCTCGGGCCTGCATTCCAACGGCTACAGCCTGGCGCGCCGGGTGCTGCTCGACATCGATCGGATGGCCCTCACCGGGCACGTCGAGGAATTCGGCCGCACCCTGGGCGAAGAGTTGCTGGAACCTACCAAGATCTATGCCAAGGATTGTCTGGCGCTGATCGCCGAGACCGATGTGCGCACCTTCGCCCACGTCACCGGCGGCGGTCTGGCGAACAATCTGGCTCGCGTGCTGCCGGCCGGGCTGGTCGCCGAAATCGACCGCGGCACCTGGAATCCCGCGCCGATCTTCAAGCTGATCGCGCAGCGCGGCCGGGTCGAGCGGGCGGAGATGGAGAAGACCTTCAACATGGGCGTCGGTATGGTCGCCGTCGTCGCCCCCGAGGATGCCGATCGTGCGCTCGCGGTGCTGACCGCGCGGCATATCGAATGCTGGACCCTGGGATCGGTCAAGAAGGCCAAGGACGCCGACGCCGCGCGCGTGGCGCTGCTGGGCGAACATCCCCGATTCTGAGCGGAAACTCGATCGCCTCCTCGACCCGGGTACGGCCCGGTTCGAGGAGGCGATTGTCGTTCGGCTGAGCCGCTGCGGCATCCGAAGGCGACCGGCGGAAGCGCGGCCGGGCGGCAGTGTGCCGAGGCACGTTCAACGGCGGGTAGTGCCGCCCTCGGTATCACTGATACCCGCGGCGGCAACCCGTACTACGAGCCCTCATCGAGGTGGGATCGGTCGACCCTATCGGCCGAAAACGCTGCGCGACGTGCGAAGGGGGAGGCCCCTCAGGCCTCCCCCTGCAACGCGTCGATCCGAGTCAGCGGCGCCAGTCGTCGTAGTCCTCATCTTCCTCCCAGCGCTTGAGCGATTCGTCCGAATCGTGTTCTTCGGACAGCACACCGCTCCGCCGGGGGGTGTGCCCCGACAGCTCGCGCTGAAGGCTCGCGAAGTCGGTCGACGGCGAGCTGTACTTCAGCTCGCGTGCAACCTTGGTCTGCTTTGCCTTAGCCCGGCCACGGCCCATGGCTGACCCCCTCGCGTCACTGCGGGGCGGCCTGGGGTGGTTGGCGGCCCCGTTCGAATTAATAATCTTCCTGACAGACACTTTAGCGTGTGTCAGGCGGTCGCGCTTCCAGGAGTGGGTGAAGACTGCGGAACATCCACCGTCGGCGGGGCGGTCCAGCGGGGCTTCGGCGAAACGGTGAGCTTCTACACCGCACCCGGGATTGCCCGGATGATGCCGACCCGCGCCCCGCCGCCCAGGACCGGCGGCCCGGCGAGCGCGGTGTGGGCCTCGGTCCACTCGACCCCCATACGCTGGAGAATCGCCTGCGTCAGTGGCATCCGGGCGCGGTCGTGGCCGTCATCGATCTTGTAGGCGAAGGCGCGGCCGTCCGGCAGGGCCCCCGCGTGCACACCGTCCGCCCCGATCTTGCAGACCAGTCCCGGGGTCGCGCGCATGGTCTCGAGATCGGGGGCGTCCGTGCCCGAAATCACTCGGGGGTGGCGGCGAATCGCGTCCGCGACCCGGCGTTCCGGCGATCCGGGGGCCGCGGTGGCGAGACGGGCGTAGGCGCGGGCGAGGTTGATCAGCGAGACCGGGACGATCGGCAAGCCGCAGCCGTCGATGCCGAGGTCGGTCTCGGGTTCGCCGGTGATATCGGCGATCGTCGCCGTGACCGCCTGCTGCAGCGGATGAGCGGGGTCGAGATATCCGGTCGCCGGCCAGCCGTTGATCACACAGGTCGCCAGCATCGCGGCATGTTTGCCCGAGCAGTTCATGTAGATCTTGCGGGGGGCCGAGCGACGATCACGCCCGGCCAGCGCCTCCGCACGGGCCTGTTCGCCCATCGGCAGATCCGGCGGGCACTCCAGGTTGTTCTCGTCGAAGCCGAAGCGTTCCAGCAACCGCCGAACCAGCGCCAGGTGGTCGGGTTCGCCGAAATGCGAGGCGGTGGCGATGGCCAGTTCGGCCTCGTCCACCGGCTCGAAACCGTTGCGCAGCAAGGTGATCGCCTGCATGGGTTTGTTGGTCGACCGCGGGAAGATCGGCAGATGCACCTCACCCAGGGCGAGCGAGGGCTCCCCGTCGGGTTCGACGATCACCACCGACCCGCGGTGCACGCATTCGCGGAAGCCGGAGCGAACCACTTCCACCAGTTCCACACTCATGGCCGGTCTCCTCCCTCCGCGCTGCCGGTAGCCGTCGCACCCGATGCCTCCGCCCGCAGCACCGCCTCGCCCGGCATCGCCGAGTGCGGCGTACCGGTCCCGGTCGCCGCCGGCTTCGACGCCGTCCGGCCCGGTGACGCCGCGATGCCGAGCCCTTCGGAGGACGCGGTGGTCCGCGCCCCGTTGGCGGCCCGCCGCGCATGCCGGGCGATCTGCATGCGCACATCGTCGGAGATCGTCGGCTCGGCGGCGAGCAGGTGTTCCAGCCGGGCCGGATCGTGGCCGGTGAACAGGTCGCGCACCGTGATGCCGTGCTCGGGAATGTGGTCGACGTGCACCCGGTCACCGGCCCCGATCGTGCCCTCGGCCAGCACACGCAGATAGGCGCCGGTATCGGACTGCAGGGTGAAGCGCTTGACCCACTGCTTCTCACCGGACCAGTGCCCGAAGGTCGCGCAGGGCACGCGCGGTGCGCTCACCTCGAGCACCGCCTCGCCGACGCGCCAGCGTTCACCGATCACCGCATCGCTGACCGGCAACCCGGACACTCGCAGATTCTCACCGAACCAGCCGGGGGCCAGTGTGCGGCCCAGTTGCTCGCCCCACTGCCGCGCGTCCTCGTCGGCATAGGCGTAGACGGCCTGATGGACGCCGCCGTGATGTTTCGTATCGCAGACGTGGTCACCGGCCAGGCCCAGTGTGCGGACCGCGACCCGGTCGGGGACCGGGCGTTTGTCGATCGCGGTCCGGCCGACCCGGCTCACCTTCGCGGGCACCTCGAGTTCGGCATGCAGGACGCAGACCGCGAGCACGTGGCCGATCGCGCCGATTTCCCGGGGCGCTGCGGGCGCGCTCACCGGCCGCGCAACTTGTCCACGGCGAGCCGGCCGGCCTGCGGCTCGTCCTCGGACGGGATCGAATCCGGATCGATGGCGGCGGCCATCGGACCGGCCTCCAGCCGGGTGTCGGCGGGGATGGCGCGTTTGATCAGCGCGAGTGCGATCGGCCCCAGTTCGAAATGGTCGATCACCGTGCCGAGCCGGCCGACCGCGCGGCCGCCGGCGGTCACCGCGTCACCGGCCGCGGGCCGGGCATCGGCGGAGCCGTCCAGGTGCAGCAGCACCAGACGCCGCGGCGGCTTACCGAGATTGTGCACGCGGGCGACGGTTTCCTGCCCGCGATAACAGCCCTTGTTCAGATGGACCGCGCCGAATTCGTCCGGGCCGCCGATCCAGTGGGCCTCGTGCGGAATGGTGCGATCGTCGGTGTCGACGCCGATACGCGGGCGCAGTGCGGCCACGCGCAGCGCCTCGAACGCCCACAGTCCGGCCGGTTCGGCGCCGGCCGCGGTCAGCGTCGTCCACAGCTCGCTCAGCCGCTCGCGCGGCACGACCAGGTCGTAGGAGTCCGCGGTGGGCCACGGCATCCGGCGCAGGAATCCGCCGCCGGGCAGGGCGACCGCGCCGTACACCTGCGGCAGGGCGGCGATTCCGAGCGTCTCGGTCAGGTCGCTCACCCGCGGTCCGAGCAGGCTCAGCACGGCGTGCTCGGGTGCGGCCTCGGGTTTCGCGTCGGCCCAGAAAACCATCTTCTGCAGGAAGTCGAGCAGCGCGGGGCCACGGTCGGCTTCGGTATCGATCCACACCGTGCCGTCGAGCTCGGTGAGCACGAAATGGTGCTGGACGCGGCCGTTGAGGTCCAGATCCAGATTCTCGGCGGACCGGCCGTCGCTCAGGTCGGCGATGTGCTGGCTGGAAATCGTGTGCAGCCAGCTCAGCCGTTCGGCGCCGGTGATCCGCGCGACGAAACGGTGGGAACGGTCCACGAGGGCGACACGCTGGGCCGCGGCACGCTGTTCCCCGAACGGATCGCCGTAATGCCAGGCGACCGCGGCATCGGGACTCTCGGGCGGGCCGGGCACGGCCCCTGGGAGACCGAGCAGTGGACTGGGGGCGGCAACCACGGACACGTTTCCACAATAGGCGGTCGCGCCGACCCGCGCCGCGCAGCGGGTTGCCGCAGGTGTGCGGTGAGTATGCCGTGGATATGCCTGCCGCCGCCGGGCTCGCCCGGGCGTTGCCCGACGATTGCGTACCCACGCCTGGAGCGCTCGATTCGCCTAGGCTGCCACGCATGGTGGATCGAGTTCTGGTGACACTCGACGGTACCGTCCGGAATCCGGACGAGCCGTTGCTCTTCGCGGACGACATCGGCGCGTTGCGCGGCGACGGCGTCTTCGAGACGGTGCTGGTGCGTGACGGTAAAGCGAGTGCATTGGAATTACACCTGGCGCGGCTACGCCGCTCGGCCCAGGCGCTGGACCTGCCGGACCCCGATGTCGCCCAGTGGCGCACCGCGGTGGAATCCGCGGTCAAGGAATGGGGGTCCGACCGCGAGGGCGTGCTGCGCATGATCGTGACCCGGGGTCGCGACGGCGCCGAGTCCAGACGGGTCGGTTCGGGCGAACTGTCGGGCCCGGCACCGGATCTCACCGGCTACGTGCTGGTGAGCGCGGTCGCCGAGCGGGTGAGTAAGGCTCGCGCCGAAGGTATTTCGGTGATCACCCTCACGCGTGGCATCTCCACCGAACTCGCGACCACCGCTCCGTGGCTGCTGCTCGGCGCCAAGACGCTCTCCTATGCGACGAATATGGCGGCGCTGCGCTTCGCGGCCCGCCAGAATGCCGACGACGTGATCTTCACCAGCACCGAGCATCGCGTGCTGGAGGGACCGCGCTCGACGGTCGTGATCCAGCGCGACAAGCAGTTGCTCACCCCGCCCGCGCGCGACGGTGTGCTGCCCGGCATCACCCAGCGAGCCCTGTTCGCCGAGGCGGGGAAGGCCGGCTGGGAGTGCAGCTACAAATCGCTGTTCACCGCGGATCTCGTTACCGCCGATAGTGTTTGGCTACTGTCGAGCATCACGCTCGCCGCGCGGGTGGCGTCACTGGACGGCCTGCGGATGTCGGCGCCGGAGTGCGCCGAAGAGATCGCGGATCTCGTGAATCGCGGGATCGAACGGGCCTGGAATATCGCCGACTGGACCTGATTCGACCGGCGGCTCGGGGCGTCGGATCGGAACCCGTTACCGCGCAGCGATAATTGTTGGAATGTCGTGACGTAGGACTCGTTGCCCCACGGCTGTTCCGGCGTAGGCTCTACTACGACATGTCGTAGTACATGTGGATGTCCCGCATGACACAGGAGGCCGCCGGATGGATGTCGTCGACGTCTCACGTTGGCAGTTCGGGATCACAACCGTCTATCACTTCATCTTCGTACCGCTCACCATCGGCCTCGCGCCCCTGGTCGCCGGGATGCAGACCGCATGGGTGATCACGGGCAAGGATCATTGGTACCGGCTGACGAAGTTCTTCGGCAAGTTGTTCATGATCAACTTCGCGCTCGGCGTCGCCACCGGCATCGTGCAGGAGTTCCAGTTCGGAATGAACTGGAGCGAATACTCACGCTTCGTCGGCGACGTCTTCGGCGCCCCGCTGGCCATGGAGGGCCTGGCCGCGTTCTTCCTGGAATCGACCTTCCTGGGCCTGTGGATCTTCGGCTGGTCGCGGCTACCGAAACTGGTCCACCTGGCCACGATCTGGCTGGTCGCGATCGGCGTGAACGCCTCCGCCTACTTCATCATCGCCGCGAACTCGTTCATGCAGCATCCGGTCGGCGCCCGCTACAACCCCGAATCCGGCCGCGCCGAACTGGAGAGCATCGGCGCGCTGCTGACCAACAACACCGCCTTGGCGGCCTTCCCGCACGTGGTCGCGGGCGCGTTCCTCACGGCCGGCACCTTCGTCGCCGGTATCGGCGGCTGGTGGATGGTCCGCAACGCCCGCTCGGGCCATCCGGAGCTGCTCGCCGAGGCCCGGAGCATGTGGCGACCGGCCGCCCGCTGCGGTATGTGGGTGATCGTGATCGCCGGTATCGCGCTGGTGTTCACCGGTGACATCCAAGGCAAGCTGATGTTCAAACAGCAGCCGATGAAGATGGCCTCGGCGGAATCGTTGTGCCACACCGAAACCGATCCGGACTTCTCGGTGCTCACCGTCGGCACGCACAACAACTGCGACAGCGTCACCCACGTGATCGAGGTGCCCGGGGTGTTGCCGTATCTCGCCGAGGGCAAGTTCAGCGACGTCACGCTGCAGGGTGTCAAGGACCTTCAGCTCAGCTACAACGACAAGTACGGCCCAGGCGACTACCGGCCCAACCTGTTCGTCACCTATTGGACCTTCCGCGCCATGATCGGCTGGGCGATCGGCTCGGCGGCCATCGCTGTGCTGGGCTTCTGGATGACCCGGCGCGGACGGGTGCCCGATCAGAACTGGTTCAAATGGCTGAGCCTGATCTGTATCCCCACCCCGTTCCTTGCCAACAGCGCGGGCTGGGTCTTCACCGAAATGGGCCGCCAGCCCTGGGTGGTCGCGCCGAATCCGACCGGGAACCCTGCCATTCGGATGACCGTCCAGCAGGCCGTCTCCGGGCATACCGCCAGCACGGTGCTGACCTCGCTGATCGTCTTCACCGTGCTGTACGGCGCCCTGGCCGTCGTGTGGTTCTTCCTGATGCGGCGCTACGTGATCGAGGGGCCCGAATCACCACCCACCGAGACGGAAACGCCTGCGGTCGAAAAGCTTTCGTTCGCGTACTGAGGAGCCGAGGATGAGTCTGCCCGAATTCTGGTTCTTGCTGATCGGTGTCCTGTTCACCGGCTACTTCGTGCTCGAGGGTTTCGATTTCGGCGTCGGCATACTGATGCCGATCATCGGCCGCGGCGACGAAACGCGAAAACGCGCCGTACTCAACACGATCGGGCCCGTCTGGGACGGCAACGAGGTGTGGCTGATCACCGCCGGCGGTGCGATGTTCGCCGCCTTCCCGGAGTGGTACGCCAGCCTGTTCTCCGGCTTCTATCTGGCGCTGCTGCTGATTCTGGTGGCGTTGATCGTGCGCGCGGTGGCGATCGAATGGCGGGGCAAGATCCACGATCCGCGCTGGTACAGGTGGTGTGACGCCGCGATCGTCTTCGGCTCCTGGGTGCCCGCACTGGCGTGGGGGCTGGCCTTCGCGAATATCGTGCACGGGGTACAGCTCAACGCGCACAAGCAGATCGAGGGCGGTCTGCTCGGCCTGATCAACCCCTACGGCCTGCTCGGCGCCCTGACGCTGCTGCTGTTGTTCATCCTGCACGGCGCGGTCTTCATCGCCTTGAAGACCGGTGGCGAGATTCGCGAGAGCGCCGAACGGATCGCCCGGGTTGTCTGGTTGCCGGCCACCGTGGTCGCCGGCGCCTTCGCGCTGTGGACGCAGTCGGCCCACGGCCAGGGCTGGACGTGGATTCCGTTGGGCGTGGCGGTGTTCGGCCTGCTGCTCGCGGGCGGCGCGGTGCTGCGGCACCGTGACGGCTGGGCGTTCACCGGCACCGCCGTCACCGTGATCGCCGCGATCGTGCTGCTGTTCGGTGCGCTGTTCCCGTACGTGCTGCCGTCCACCATCGACGCCGCCTACGGGCTCACCGTCGACGGCCGGATGGTCGACGGGCATCCCACCGTCAGTGCCTCGTCCACGCACTACACGCTGGTCGTGATGAGCTGGGTCGCGGTGGTGCTGACCCCGGTCGTGCTGATCTACCAGGGCTGGACGTACTGGGTGTTCCGCAAGCGCATCACCGTCGAGCAGATCCCCGCGCCCATCGGCCTGTCGATGCGCAGCGGCGCGCGGTAGGTCCCGATGGCCCGACCCGTCGATCCCCGGCTGTGGCGCCACGCCCGCTCGGCCCGCCGCTACCTGATCATCAGCGTGGGACTGTCGCTGGTGATCACGGCGGGCATCGTGGTCGCGGCGCTGATGCTGGCCCGGATCGCGGCGGGCGTCATCACCGATCCCGGCCGGCGCACGGTCGGTGCGTGGACGACCGAACTGGCGGTCCTGGCGGCGGCGGTCGCGGTGCGGACGCTGGCGAGCTGGTGGCAGTCGCGGCTGGCGCATCGGGCCGGCGCGCAGGTGGTCGCGGAATTGGAGAATTCCGTGCTGGCCGCAGGAGCCGCTCTGCCGCCGCGCGACATGGAAAGCCGGCGTACCGAACTCGCGGTGGTGGTCGGCGACGGACTGGGCGGTCTGCGCGCCTATCTCACCGGCTATCTGCCGGCGCTGCTGCTCGCGGTGCTGGTACCGCCCATCGTGCTGACCGTGATCGCCGTGCACGACTTCACCGCGGCGACCATCATCCTGGTGACGCTGCCGCTGATCCCGATCTTCATGATCCTGATCGGGCTGATGACCCAGGGCCGTGCCGCCGACGCCCTGGCCGCCACCACCCGGCTGTCGGACCAGATGCTCGACCTGTTCGCCGGGATGCCGACGCTGCGGGCGCTCGGCCGGGAAACCGATGCGGCCGAAGGCGGTTCGCCGACCATGCGGCATCGGGTCCGCGAGCTGGGCGAGGCGCTGCACAAGCGGACCATGGCCACCCTGCGGATGGCGTTCCTGTCGTCGATGGTGCTGGAAATGCTGGCCACCCTGTGCGTGGCGCTGGTCGCCGTGTCGATCGGCATGCGGCTGGTCTTCGGGCATATGGGGTTGTACGCGGGCCTGCTGGGCCTGATTCTCGCGCCGGAGGTCTATCTGCCGCTGCGTGCGGTGGGGGAAAGATTCCATGCCGCGCAGGACGGAATGGCTGCTGCCGAACGGGCTTTCGCGGTATTGGACCCGGACGGCTCGGTGGCGGTCCCCGCGCCCAGCGGACCTGCGCGAGCAGACGCCCCCACCGCTCGGCGATCCGGCGAGCCGCCCGCGGCGCGAGTGCCGGTGACGGTCGAACCGGGGACCGGAGATATCGAGCTGTGTGATGTGTGGGTGCGTGCGCGGGACGGGTACGCACCCGCCGGATTGTCGGGGATGCTGCGTCCGGGGGCGGTGACCGCTCTGGCCGGCCGCAACGGAAGCGGGAAATCGACTGCGCTGCAAGTGATATCGGCTGTGATGTCACCGGACCGGGGTGCGGTTCTGGTGGGCGGGCGCCCGGTCGGCGAGTTCGATCCGGACGCCTGGTGGTCGCATATCGCCTGGTTGCCGCAACGCCCGGTGCTGCTGCCCGGCACCTTGCGCGAGAACCTCGAACTCTTCGGCGCCCGAGCCCGCGACGCCGGGTGTGGTGAGGGCGGCGACGCTGCCCGCCGTGCCGAAGCCGTCGACAGAGCCTGCGCGGCAACGGGTTTCGACGCCGTCCTCGCCGAACTTCCGGACGGCTGGGACACCGTGGTGGGCCCCGGCGGCCTCGGCCTGTCCCTCGGCCAGCGCCAACGCCTGGCATTGGTGCGCGTGCTGGCCGCCGACCGCCCGATTCTGCTGTTCGACGAGCCCACCGCCCATCTCGACGAGCGCAGCGAAGCCACCGTTCTCGCCGCCCTCACCGAACGGGCCCGCGCGGGTGCGACGGTCGTCGTGGTAGCGCACCGTCCGACGGTGCTCGCCATCGCCGATCACATCATCGAGGTCCACGCGCGGACGGAGTCGGACCCTGCGGAATTTCATGGCGCGCAACGGGAGTCGGCCGAGCTCGATCGTGGTCGGGCGCAGCCACCGATCGACGGGTCCGGCGGTTCTCGGGCGAGCGACGACGTCGGAGATGCGCACGCATCGGGCACGCCCGTTGCGCCGATCGGAGCCGGCCGGACGAGGACGGGGGAGTGGACGCCGTGAAATCCCTGTGGGCCGAACTGCGAGAGCTGCGGCGGGTTTCGGAGATCTCTCCGTGGCGCGTGGTCGTATCGATCTGCTGGGGGACGATCGCGCTGGGCAGTGGACTCGCGCTGGCGGCGCTGGCGGCCTGGCTGATCGCCCGGGCGTGGCAGATGCCGCCGGTGCTGGACCTCAGCGTCGCCGTGGTCGCGGTGCGGGCGCTGGGAATCTCCCGCGGGCTGTTCCGCTACATCGAGCGGCTGGCAACCCACGACGTGGCACTGCGCGCGATGACCACCGCCCGTACGTCGGTGTACGCGGCCCTCGCCCGCGCCGATTTCTGGACGCTGCGACGCGACAGCCGGTCCGAGAGCGATCTCACCGGTTCGACGGAACGCGTCGCCGACGGCGCTCCTGGTTCGTCGTCCACGCTGCCGCGTGAGGGCGGGGGCGACTCGCGCGATGGCGGCCGAGCCGAGCAGCCGCAACGTCGGCCCACCGGCCTGTCACCTGAGGGAGAAGTCGGTCGTCCGGGTAGCGATGCCGGACGTGGGACCGGTCTGCTGCGCCGGGGCGATCTGCTCACCCGGATCGGCGCGGATGTCGATGACCTGGGCGCCGTGGTCGTGCGGGCGGTGGTTCCGATCGCGGCGGCGATCCTGCTCTCGCTCGCCGCCGTCGCCCTGCTCGCCACCATTTCCGTGCCTGCCGGTGTGATCCTCGCGGTCGCGCTGCTGGTCTCCGGCGGGTTCGCGCCCTGGCTGTCCGCGCGGGCGGCGCGCGACGCCGAACTGGCCGTGCAATCCGATCGTGCCGAGTTCCGGGCCGCGGCCGTCACCGTGCTCGATCACGCCGCCGAGCTACGGGTCGCCGGCCGGCTCGACGCGGCGATGACGGCAGCCACGACCGCCTCGGCACGCGCGGTACGCGCCGAGGACCGGGCGGCCGCACGCAGCGCCTGGGCCGCCGCGGCGACTCCACTGTCCGTCGGAGCCAGTGTGCTCGGCGCGTTGCTCATCGGAATCATGTTGTACGGCAACGGCTTCGGCGCGCCGGCCGAGCCGCTGCAACCCGCGCCGGCCGGCGGCATCACCCCGATGGCCTTCGCGATACTGGTGCTGCTGCCGCTGTCGGCATTCGAGGCCGTGGCGGTGCTGCCCGCCGCGGCGCAAGCCCTCACCAAGGGCCGCGCCGCCCTGCGCCGCATTCGTGCCCTCGACCCGGCCGAGCCGGCGCGGGCTGTCGCCACCGATGACAATGCCTCGGCGCCGGCCGATTACGCGTCCGGTGACCTGGGTGCCCGCCTGATTCGCGCGCTGCCCGACCTTCCGCCGGGCCGCCGGATCGCGGTGGTCGGCCCGAGCGGGGCGGGTAAGACGACGCTGCTGATGAGCTGGGCCGGACTGTTCGACACACCGCGCCCCGGCCGGACCTTCTTCGCCGAGGACGCCCACGTCTTCGGCACGTCCGTCCTGGAGAATCTCCGGGTGGCCCGCGGCGACGTGACCGATGCGGAGGCCGAAAACGCCCTGCGCGCGGTCGGTTCCGGTCCGTGGCTCGACGCCCTGCCGGAGGGTGTGGACACGGATCTGGTCGGCGGCGCGGCCGCACTCTCGGGCGGGCAGCGCCGCCGTCTGCTGCTGGCGCGCGCACTCGTCGCCCCCGCCGACACCCTGCTGCTCGACGAACCCACCGAACATATGGAGGCGGCGGCGGGCGCCGAACTGCTGCGCGCACTGCTCGACGAAACCAGCGGTCTCGTCGACCCGGACCGCACGGTGGTCGTCGTCACCCACCAGCTGCCCCCCGACCACCGCGCCGACACCGTGGTCACGGTCGCACCCGGCGGCGAGATATCGATCACTCGCCGCGTCCCCGCCTGACCCGGCGAACGCCCAGGTCGGCGCCGGAATTCGGCTCTGCGAAAAATCCGTTGCAGCCCCGCGTCCACGGCCGGTAGTTTCGTCTGTACACGGGAAAGGAGGTGGTTCGAAGAATGAATATTCAGAGGACGCGTGAGGTGGCTGCCGGTTGAGCGCCACAGCCGCGGTCCCCGTACCGCGGCCCGCTGCAGTGGATTCGGTCCCCGCGCGAGCGCTGAACTAATCCAAGGCAGTCACCCGGCCCCCGAGCCCCCGGTTTGTCCGACCGGGACCGCGAGAGACGCATCTCCGCGGTAAGGCTCGGGGGCCGTACCCGTTTCCGCCTCGTCCCGTATTCGGGTTTGGGCTCGGCTCAGCCGATGTAGCGCTGGAGGCGGGCGGAGAGGCGCGGCTTCAGCGCGCCGTCGGCTTCCACTCGTTCCTCGACGTAGCCGAGGTCGCCACCTTCGACGATGCCGTACAGGCGTTTGGCGCCGCCGACCACCGCGCCGGACTGGCTGCGGATGACGACATCGGTGGCCAGTTCCCAGGACGACTGGGTGAGGGCCTGCCCGTAGAAGAGTTCGACGATGCCGGAGCTATGGGTCAGCAGGAGTTCGATGACCTCGTCGTCGCCGTCGATGCCGACCCGCCAGAAGCCGCTTTCGCGCAGATCGGGGCCGGAGTAGTTGCCTTCGGCGTCGATGACCCAGGAACGGGAATCCCAGGCCAGATAGTCGCCACCGTCGTGGGAGACGATGATCTGCTGCCCGAAGTGGTAGTCGCCGCCGCGCTCGGGATCGTTGCCCTCGCCTTCACCGCGCCAGACGCCCACCAGGGGCAGCAACGCGAGCATGGAGGCGCTCAGATCGGGACCCAGCCGCAGATTCGCGGTGTCCTCGGGCAGCGGCAGACCCGGCAGCTGCGGGATGTTACGGCCGCCGGTGGATTTGGCGCGCTCGGCAGCGTCGGCTACCGCCTCGTCGCCACTGCGGCGAGCCGCGTCATCGGGACTGCGGCGAGCCGCGTCATCGGGCTCGCGGCCCTCGGCGTGCGCCTGTGAGGCGTGACCGTTGGTCGCTGCGTTTTCGACGTTCTCGCTCGCCGAATCGGTCACGACTCGGTGAAGAGCCGGTAGAGGACGTACAGCCCGAACCAGGCGATCAGCACGGAGCAGATGACCAGCAGAATCTCGAAGGTTAAGACCACATATCGGAGTTTAACGACCCGCTCGGCGAAGACGAAAACGGCCCCGGGAAAACGAATCCCGGGGCCGTTCGCGTGCGATGAGCGCAGTTTTCCGGCGCCTGCCGGCGACGCTCCGCGTCGTGTTACTTGGCGACGCTCACGTCGACGTTGTGGACGCCCGCCCCTTCGGGGCTGACCTTGGCCGAGCCGTTACCGGCCGACGACAGGGCCCGGATGGTCCAGGTGCCGGGCGCGGCGAAGAAGCGGAAATCACCGGTGCCGGAGGCCACGACCTCGGCGGTGAACTCGTCGCTCGAGTCCAGCAGGCGGACGAAGGCGCCGCCTACCGGGTTACCGTCCGCATCGAGGACGCGTCCGGTGAGGACGGTCTCCTTCTCGGTGTCGACGTTGGCCGGAAGGGCCTGACCCTGGGTAGGTGCTGCACACATATCTATTTACGCTCCCAACTCGATCGGTGCACCGACGAGGGAGCCGTATTCGGTCCAGCTCCCGTCGTAGTTCTTGACGTTCTTGTGGCCCAGCAGCTCCTGCAGCACGAACCAGGTGTGCGACGAGCGCTCACCGATGCGGCAGTAGGCGATGGTCTCCTTCTCGCCGTCGAGGCCCGCTTCCTTGTAGATGGAAGCCAGTTCCTCGTCGGACTTGAAGGTGCCGTCCTCGTTCGCGGCCTTGCTCCACGGCACGTTGATGGCGCCGGGGATGTGGCCGGGACGCTGGCTCTGCTCCTGCGGCAGGTGCGCGGGAGCGAGAATCTTGCCGGAGAACTCGTCGGGCGAACGCACGTCGACGAGGTTCTTGACGCCGATGGCCTGGATGGCGTCGTCGCGGAAGGCGCGGATCGACAGGTCCTGCTCGGAGGCCTTGTAGGTGGTCGCCGGACGGGTCACCGCATCGGTCGACAGCGGGCGGGCGTCGAGCTCCCACTTCTTGCGGCCGCCGTCGAGCAGCTTGACGTTCTGGTGGCCGTACAGCTTGAAGTACCAGTACGCGTAGGCCGCGAACCAGTTGTTGTTGCCACCGTAGAGAACGACGGTGTCGTCGTTGCCGATACCGCGGGCCGACAGCAGATCCGAGAACTGCTCCCGGTTGACGAAGTCACGCCGAACCGGATCCTGCAGATCCTTCTTCCAGTCGAGCTTGACGGCACCTTCGATGTGGCCCGTGTCGTAGGCGGAGGTGTCCTCGTCGACCTCGACGATCACGACGCCGGGGGTGTTGAGGTTCTCTTCGACCCAGTCTGCGGAGACCAGGACATCGGAGCGAGCCATGTTGTTCCTTTCGATGTGACTTGCCGGGGTATGTGGAGAGATGAACGGTGGATTGTGGGGCCGGTCAGTTCGTCGAGTTGCTCGAAGCGACCGGGGTTCGCGAGGTGAACCGCTGGGTGAGCGGATAGATCTTGCAGCCCAGGCAGATTCCGAACGCCGCGTTGAGGAACGCCGCGAACAGTGCGAAGGCGGTGAAGATCGCGCCCACCACGCCGGATCCGGCCGCGAAGCCGGCGAAGCCGACGATCGCGAAGACGAAGCCGACCAGCTGCGCGAACCGCAGCGGCGGCACCGGCTCGGTCTCGGTCGCCGGGCCGACGCGCGGCGCGACGAAGGTGGCGAACAACCACCCGTAGGGGCTGCGCCGCGGACCGTACAGCGCGCCGAGGGCGAAGACGATCGCCTGCAGAGCGATCAGCACCGCCGCGGCGGCCGTGGAGAAGGCGGAGACGATCAGGACCAGCACGAGGACACCGGTGGTGATCCACGCCGCGAACCGCGGTCCGCGGACGTCCACCTGACCGGTGGGTGAGTTGGTGTTCTGAGGCACGGGGGCTCCTGCGCTGAAGGAAGGCTTATCTGGCTTATCCGGTTGCGGGTTATCCGTCAGATAGGTCGGATCACCGGGGGATCGACGAGATCTCACACGCGGTGGGAAAACCGGTCGGCGGCAGGGATACGAAAGGCCGACCGGCTACATGCACAGGCAGCAACAACCGCCGAGGCGGCACAGATCGACTGTGCGGCGTCGGGTGAGCATCAGCTCTCGGCGGGTTTGCACGCCAAGCAGTTTACCCGGTTTCGGGAGGGAATTGGACCCGGGGTACGAAACTCGACCTGGCGCCGGGCGCGGGGACGGCTCCCACGCCGCGCGCAACGATGCTCGGAAAACCCTCGTGAGCAGGAGGTTCAGGCCGCCTCGGGAACCGTCAGCGGCGCAAGGGCACTACGCAGATCGGTGGCCTTGGGCACACCGGAGATCCGGAACCGTTCACGCCCGTCGGCATCGAAGACGAAGGTGGTGGGCAGCGACAGCACGTTGAGTTCGCGCGCGAGTTCGGCCTCGGCGTCGATATCGATCTCGACGTCGCGGGGTGGCCGCACGGTATCGGCCAGATCGGCGACCACGCCGGCCACGACCCGCCGGACCGCGGCGCAGGGGCCGCACCATTCGGCGGAGAAGTGCAGAACGGCCGGCACCGCCTCGGTGACACCGACGGCGCTGAGCAGTTCGGTGCGCGAACCCGCGATCTCGGTGGTCGCGGCCGTCCGCACGCGGCCCTCGCGGTAGCGCAGGGCGATACCCGCGGCCACCCCGGCCAGCAGGACGACGGCCAGAATCGTGAGTTCAATCATGGTCGGGCAAACCTGTCCATATCAATGCGAATATTCTCCCCTTCCCCCTCTACCACGATATTGCCGCCGATGGCCTGCACCTTCTTCGGGGGCACCCCGAACGGCAGATCCTTGGTGTCGATGGTGCGGGTGAAGCGGGCCAGGACCGCGGCCTTGTCCAGGTCGGGACCCAGTTCGGCGGCGGTGGTCGTCGGGGCGTTGCTGTCGACGCCGCCGTGATAGAGGTCGGTGGCGACCAGTTTGATCTGATCGCCGTCGAGGAACAGATCGGCCTTCACGCTGACCCGATCGGTACTGCGGGTCTCGGGTCCGAGCTGGATGGTGCCGGTGAGCACCAGCGCGCCCTGGGTGGTCATGCCGGAGCCACCGGAACCACCGGTGCCGTCGGATTTGTCGGCCGGGCGGGTGACCACCTCGAGGTCCGGAATGTTGAACAGCCGTCCCAGTTCGACCGGTTCGATTCGCATCCGGCCGGCCACCTGGTCGACCATCACCGAGCGCATGTCGTTGTCCACCAGATCGTGCATCGACAGGTGGACGCCGTTCAGCGTGGCTTCGACCAGGATTTCGCCGGGAATGTCGGGGCGGTTCGCGCGCGCCCGGATCTCGAGGTTGCGGTAGTCGCCGCGCGCGGTCTGGGCCAGGAACGGGAATCCGTGAATGGTCACTTCGGGATCGGCGCTGAGTTCACCGCCGGCCCGCAGCGACCGCGAAACCCGGTACTCCGAGTAGGCCGCCGCAGTGAAATCGACCACTACGGCGATCGCGACCACCAGCAGCAGCCCGACGATCAGTTTTCTCATCCACATGCTCCGAGTTCAGGCCGTCCGGGCGCGCGGTACGCAGCGGTCGCGCGCGGAGGGGTGCCAGGCGTGGGTGTCCCGAGGAGAGGCTACCCGGTACGAAGATATCTGCCCGGACGGCGCGGGGCGCGCGGGTGTGGTCCCGGCGGTGGACATCACCGCTGGTCCCCGTGCGAGTGCGGAATACATGATCGGGGCCCCGCACGCGCTAATGTAGGCACGAATTACCTGTGCCGACGCGCATGGATTCGCGAATGACGTCGAGGTTGCCCGCGGACATGCCAGATTGGGAGGAGAGCCGGTGGAGCTGCTCCTGCTGACCTCCGATCCGAACCCGGAAGCCGTGCTGCCGTCGCTGGCGCTGCTGCCGCACAATGTGCGGCCCGCGCCCACCGAGGTGGCGTCGCTGCTCGAGGCGGGAACCGCGGATGTGGCTCTGGTCGACGCCCGCACCGATCTGGCCGCCGCGCGCGGACTGTGCAGACTGCTCGGCAGCACCGGTTCCTCGGTGCCGGTGGTGGCGGTGCTGACCGAGGGAGGTCTGGTCGCGGTCAACGCCGATTGGGGGCTGGACGACATTCTGCTGCCGGGAACCGGCCCCGCGGAACTGGACGCCCGGTTGCGCCTGCTGGTCGCCCGCAACGGCGGTGCGGCCAGTCCGGAGAACACCGGCAAGATCACGCTCGGCGAGCTGGTCATCGACGAGGGCACCTATACCGCGCGGTTGCGCGGCCGCCCGCTCGACCTGACCTACAAGGAATTCGAGCTGCTGAAATATCTCGCGCAGCACGCCGGCCGGGTCTTCACCCGCGCGCAGTTGCTGCAGGAGGTCTGGGGCTACGACTTCTTCGGCGGCACCCGCACGGTCGACGTGCACGTGCGGCGGTTGCGAGCCAAACTCGGCAGCGAATACGAGTCGCTGATCGGCACCGTCCGCAACGTCGGTTACAAGGCGGTCCGGCCGGCGCGCTCGGCCAACAACAAGGGCGGTGAGCAGGCGGCCGGCATACCGGACGAGGGCGACGACGGCGCCGACGACAATCAGTTGACCCAGGTCAACGGCAGTCCTTCCTGAGGCCGGTGGGATCACCGCGACGCCGCTGCCGGCGGACGTGAACGGATGAGCGAGGGATGGGTGTGAGCGTGCAGGTGCCGGACTGGACCACCGAATTGGCCCCAGCGACCGCGGCGAAGATCGTGGACCTGGTGGAACGCGCGGGTGCCGCCGACGCAGTCGCGCCGATCTCCGAACAGGCGGTGCTCTCGGTGACCGCATCCGGGCGGGCCGATGTCGATACCGATACCGATGCGCCGGTCGGGCGGACGCGGCACCTCGCCGTCGAGCGCGACGGGGAACTCGTCGCGTACGCGAATCTCGTTCCCGCGCACGGTGATCACCCGGCGATGGCCGAGGCCGTCGTGGATCCGCGGGTGCGCGGACGCGGGATCGGCGCGACGCTCGTCGCCGCGGCCCTCGACGCGGGTGGCCCGGGTGCGCGGATCTGGGCACACGGCAATCTGGCGCCGGCGCGGGCGGTCGCGGGGCGGCTCGGACTGACCGTCGCGCGGGAGCTGTGGCAGATGCGACGGGCCCTGACCCAGGCTCCGGACGGCGATCGGGCAACCGTCGAGCTACCGGAATTGGAGGTGTCCGCCGACATCCTGTTGCGCACCTATGCCGGGCCCGCCGACGATGCGGAGATTCTGCGGGTCAACAACGCCGCCTTCGACTGGCATCCCGAACAGGGTGGCTGGGCCGAGGCCGAGATCGCGGTCCGGCGGGCGGCGCCCTGGTTCGACCCGAAGGGGCTGTTCATCGCCGCCGATCCCGCGGATCCCTCGCATATCCTGGGCTTTCACTGGACCAAGGTGCACGACCCGGACGAAACCTCGGACACGGTCGGTGAGGTGTATGTAGTGGCCATCGACCCGGCCGCTCAGGGCCGCGGTCTGGGGCGCGTGCTCACCCTCGCGGGTCTGCACTATCTGCGTGATCGGGGTCTCGGCGCGGTGATCCTCTACACCGAGGCCGACAACACCGCGGCCGTGCACACCTACACTCGTCTCGGGTTCGAGACGGCCCACATCGACGCCGCCTACACCGCCCGGTGATTCGCCCACAGTAACGCTGCGGCAAATCTCACAGGTTCGAACCGCAATGGCGCCGGGTTGTTCACTCTGCGTTCACTTGCCCAGGTCCCGCTGTCAACCGGACGAATCTACTTTGATCGTGGGCGGCATTCGCTGCTCGGTGCGCAAGTTCTCTGCGAACGGCCACCCACTGGACTCGTCCGGTCGTTGAGGGATCGGACGCGTACGAAGCGTTTCCCGGAGGAACAGGTGAATTTCAAGCGCAGCGGCGCTCTCCTCGGCGTGCTGGCAGCAGCCGGCACTCTGACACTGACTGCCTGTGGTAGCGACGACAACTCGGCCGCGACCGGTAACACCACCAAGGTCGATGTGGCCTGTGGTGGCAAGAAGGCTCTGAAGGCCAGCGGATCCTCCGCTCAGAAGAACGCGATGGACCGCTTCATCGCCGCCTACGAGCAGAACTGCGACGGCGCGAAGCTGGACTACACCTCCAGTGGCTCCGGCGCCGGCGTGAACGAGTTCGTCGGTGGCCAGACCGATTTCGGTGGTTCGGACTCGGCTCTGGACCCGAAGAAGGACGAGCCCAAGAAGGCCGCCGACCGCTGTGGCGCACCGGCCTGGAACCTGCCGACGGTCTTCGGTCCGATCGCCGTCACCTACAACCTCGACGGTGTCACCAACCTGACCCTCGACGGCCCGACCGCGGCGAAGATCTTCAACGGCACCATCACCAAGTGGGACGACCCGGCGATCAAGGGCCTGAACCAGGGCGTGAACCTGCCGTCGGACCAGATCCATGTGATCTTCCGCAGTGACGAGTCGGGCACCACCGACAACTTCCAGCGCTACCTGGACGCCGCCTCCGACGGCGCGTGGGGCAAGGGTGCGGGCAAGGCGTTCGCCGGCGGTATCGGTGAGGGCGCGAAGGGCAACGAGGGCACCTCCGCCGCCATCAAGAGCACCAAGGGCTCCATCACGTACAACGAGTGGTCCTTCGCGCGGTCGCAGAACCTGTCCACCGCGCAGATCATCACCGATGCGGCCGTGAAGCCGGTGGCGCTCAACACGGAGTCGGCCGGTAAGGCCATCGCCTCCGCGAAGATCGTCGGCGAGGGCAACGACCTGATCATCGACACCAAGTCGTTCTACAAGCCGACCGATCCGGGCGCCTACCCGATCATGCTGGCCACCTACGAGATCGTGTGCTCGAAGTACGCCGACGCCGACACCGGCAAGGCCGTCAAGGCGTTCCTGACCTCGGCGATCACCAACGGTCAGAACGGCCTCGAGGACTCCGGCTACGTGCCGATCCCGGATGCGTTCAAGACCAAGCTGACCACCGCGATCAACGCCATCTCCTGATTGCGAAACCCATGACCGTCCACGACGAAGTCACCGCCGCGGGCCAGTCGGATTCGACCGGCCCGCGGACGGGCAATGAAGTCCCGCCGGGAGATACTTCCTCCATGCCGAGTGAGTCGAGCAATAAGCCGGCCGGTCGCAACGCCGGCGGCCACAGCCGCCGGGGGGAGACCGTTTTCCGTTCCCTGGCCACGGCCGCCGGGGCGACGATCGTCGCGGCGATCGCGCTCATCGCGCTGTTTCTGCTGATTCGCGCGGTGCCGTCGGTGGCGGCGAACAAGGCGAACTTCTTCACCAGCGCCGAGTTCAACGTCACCAATGCCGACAACATGCACTTCGGCATTCGCGACCTGTTCATGGTCACGGTGCTGAGTTCGCTGCTGGCACTGCTGATCGCCGTGCCGCTCGGTGTCGGTATCGCGTTGTTCCTGACGCAGTACGCGCCGAAGGTGTTGTCGCGTCCGTTCGCGATGCTGGTCGATCTGCTCGCGGCGGTGCCTTCGATCGTGTTCGGTCTGTGGGGTTTCCTGGTGCTGGCCCAGAAGCTGGCGCCCTTCGAGCAATTCCTGAACGACAAATTGGGCTGGTTCTTCCTGTTCAAGGAAGGCAACGTCTCCATCAGCGGTGGTGGCACGATCTTCACCGCCGGTGTCGTGCTCGCGGTGATGATCCTGCCGATCATCACCTCGGTCAGCCGCGAGGTCTTCCACCTGACTCCCCGTGCGCACATCGAGGCCGCGCAGGCCCTGGGTGCCACCAAATGGGAGGTGGTGCGGATGACCGTGCTGCCGTACGGCCGCAGCGGTGTGATCGCCGGTTCCATGCTGGGCCTCGGCCGCGCGCTCGGTGAAACCATCGCGGTGCTGATCGTGCTGCGTACCGCCGCGACACCCGGCCACTGGTCGCTGTTCGACGGCGGTTACACCTTCGCCTCCAAGATCGCCTCGGCCGCTTCGGAATTCAGCCAGGCGCTGCCTACCGGCGCCTACATCGCGGCGGGCTTCGTCCTGTTCGCGCTGACCTTCATCGTCAATGCCCTGGCTCGGATCGCCGCCGGCGGGAAGGTGAACGGGTGATGACCACCACCTTGGACAAGCCGATCAAGGCGCCCACGTTCCGCCACGTGAGCCTGGGCCGCAAGGTCCGCAACAATATCGCCACCTCGGTCATGTGGCTGTGCTTCGGCATCGCGCTGGTGCCGCTGGGCTGGGTGCTGATCCTGGTGCTCAACAAGGGTTTCCACGCGGTCGTCAGCAGCGGCTGGTGGTCCAAATCGCAGAAGGGCGTGCTGCCCGACCAGTTCGCGGGCGGTGTGTACCACGCGATCTACGGAACGATCGTGCAATCGGCGGTCGCCGCGGTGATCGCGGTGCCGCTGGGCATCATGGCCGCGGTCTACCTGGTCGAATACGGTCGCGGCTGGCTGGCGAAGACGACCACCTTCATGGTCGACATCCTCGCCGGTGTGCCCTCGATCGTGGCGGCGCTGTTCGTCTTCGCGCTGTGGATCGCCACCTTCGGTTTCCCGCAGTCGGCCTTCGCGGTGTCGCTGGCTCTGGTGCTGCTGATGTTGCCCGTGGTGGTGCGCAGTACCGAGGAAATGCTCAAACTCGTGCCGGACGAATTGCGCGAGGCCTCGTACGCGCTGGGCATTCCGAAATGGAAGACGATCCTGCGGATCGTCGTGCCGACCGCGCTGCCCGGCATGATCAGCGGTATGTTGCTCGCGGTCGCCCGCGTCATGGGCGAAACCGCGCCGGTGCTGGTCCTCGTCGGCTATTCGAAGTCGATCAACACCAACATCTTCAACGGAAATATGGCGTCGCTGCCACTGATGATCTACCAGGAACTGGCCAACCCGGAAGCGGCCGGCCGGATGCGAGTGTGGGGCGCGTCGCTGACGCTGATCCTGATCATCGCCCTGCTGTACATCGGCGCGGCCGTGGTCAACAAACTGCTCACGCGGAATCGATAGAAGCGAACGGAATACGACAATGGCCAAGCGGATCGACGTCAAAGATCTCAACATCTACTACGGCAAATTCCACGCCGTATCCGATGTGTCGCTGACCGTATTGCCGCGCAGCGTCACCGCTTTCATCGGTCCGTCCGGTTGCGGTAAGTCGACGGTGCTGCGTTCGCTCAACCGCATGCACGAGGTGACGCCGAATGCTCGCGTCGAGGGCGCGGTGCTGCTCGACGGTGAGGACATCTACGGCTCCGCGGTCGACCCGGTCGGCGTGCGGCGCACCATCGGCATGGTGTTCCAGCGGCCGAACCCGTTCCCCACCATGTCGATTCGCGACAACGTGGTGGCCGGGTTGAAGCTGCAGGGGGTGCGCAACCGCAAGGAACTCGACGAGGTCGCCGAGCGCTCGCTGCGCGGCGCCAACCTCTGGAACGAGGTGAAGGATCGCCTCGACAAGCCGGGCGGTGGCCTGTCCGGCGGTCAGCAGCAGCGTCTGTGCATCGCCCGCGCGATCGCGGTCTCGCCCGACGTGCTGCTGATGGACGAGCCGTGTTCGGCGCTGGACCCCATCTCCACGCTCGCGATCGAGGATCTGATCTCCGAGCTGAAGAAGGAGTACACGATCGTCATCGTCACCCACAACATGCAGCAGGCCGCGCGGGTGAGTGACCAGACCGCGTTCTTCAACCTGGAGGCCCAGGGCAAGCCCGGCAAGCTCATCGAAATCGACGAGACCGAGCGGATCTTCTCCAACCCCACGCAGAAGGCGACCGAGGACTACATCTCCGGCCGCTTCGGGTGATGTAGGGCCTCGCCCGCCGCTCCGAGCCAACCCCGTCCCCGGTGGGACGGGGTTTCTCTTGTCGCACGCACGAACCTAGCTATGGCGTGCATCACAGTGATCCCCGAGTTGTGTGCTCGCTCATCTCCTACCGTAGTCGGTTGTCTGACACTCTCGGTAACAGTTATCTTCCTCCTGAACTAAACCGATCGTTATAGTCAGGAGGCGGGATGACGGTGTCAACGGCGAGACCAGTAGCCCAGCAGGGGATTCCGATCGCGACGCGGATGCGGATCTTCGCATTGATCGCGATCTGTCTGGCCGAACTGCTGGTCGTACTGGACAACACGCTGGTCAATGTGGCTCTGCCCTCGATGGCGGTGCAGTTGCAGGCCCGGATGAGCGGACTGCAGTGGATCGTGGACGCGTTCACCCTGGCGTTCGCCGGACTGCTGCTGCCGCTCGGCCACCTGGGCGACCGCTACGGCCGCCGCCGACTGATGATCATCGGCCTGGCGGGCGTGGCCGTCATGTCGGCCGCCGGTGCGATGTCCTCCGGCCTCGGCCAGGTGATCGCCGCGCGCGCCGGCATGGGCGTCTTCGCCGCCGCGGTCTTCCCGGCGACGCTGGCGTTGATCATCAACCTGTTCCCGGAGGCGCGTGCCCGGGCCGCGGCCATCGCGTTGTGGACCGCCATGGCCGGTGTCGCGGTGGCGATCGGACCGGTGACCGGCGGGTGGTTGCTCGAATACTTCAGCTGGCACGCCGTGTTCTGGATCAATGTGCCGATCGCGGCGATCACGATCGCGGCGGTGCTCGTCGTCGTCCCGGAATCGCGGGCCGGGCACAGCGGCCGGCTCGATGTGCTCGGCATCGGCCTCTCGCTGGTGGCGGTCACGACGCTGGTGTGGACGATCATCGAGGCGCCGAAGCACGGCTGGCTGTCCGGGCGCAGCGTCGGCGGTTGTGCGCTCTCGCTGATTCTGCTTGCGCTGTATGTGATCTGGGAGTTGCGGGTCGAATCACCGGTGCTGAACATGCGGCTGTTCCGGATCCGGCGCTTCTCGATTCCGGCCCTGGCGATCACCGTCTCGTATTTCTGCGCCTTCGGATTCCTGTTCCTGATCACCCAGTACTTCCAGGGGGTGAAGGAGTTCAGCGCCCTCGAATTCGGTATCCACTCCTTGCCTTTCGCGGCAGCGGTGGGTTTGGGCGCGCCCCTGGCGACCCTGGCCGCGCAGCGCATCGGCACCACCGCCACCGTGGTGTGCGGTCTGCTCCTGCTGGCCGCCGGGATGTTCTTCGCGGGCCGGGTGACCGTCGAAACTCCCTATCTGGGAACGGTTCTGGTCTCGATGGTGCTGATGGGCATCGGCTTCGGCGTCGTGCAGGGGCCGGCCACGGAATCCATCATGGGTGCGGTGCCGATCGAGGAGGCGGGCGCCGGGTCGGCGGTCAACGACACCACCCGCGAGGTGGGCGGCACCCTCGGCGTCGCCGTCCTCGGCTCGATCATGACCTCCGTCTACACCGGTCGGGTCGGCGCCCGCATCGACGCGATCCCGGACGCGATCATGAATCCGACCCAGAAGAGCCTGGCCCGAGACACTCCGATCAGCGTGCTGGAGATCGTCAAGACACCGATCAGCCCGTTCTTCGCCGGCGCGAAAGCCGATCTGGTACATGCCATGAAGGTGGCCGCCCTCGCCGGCTCGACGGCCGCATCCTGGGCGGCGGTCGGCGCCCTGCTGGTCTGCGCGGCGCTCGTCGCGGCGCTGTTGCCCTGGAAACCTCAGCGCGGCGCGTCGCTACTGCTGGGCCGAACCACGGAGGACACCCGGGCTGACGCCGAAACCGTCAGCAGCACATGACACCTCGCTGCCCGTCCGCGTGCCGGACGGGCAGCGGCCTCCGCCCGGGCGGGCGAACGGCACTTGCTCAGATCTTCTCGCTCGCGGCGTCCGGGTCCGGCGGCAGCACACCGGTCACGAGGAAGACGACCCGGCGGCCGATCTCGACCGCATGGTCGGCGAAGCGTTCGTAGTAGCGGCCCAGCAGCGTGACATCGACGGCGGCGGCCACGCCGTACTTCCATTCCCGGTCCATCAGCAGCGAGAACAGGTGGCGATGCAGATCGTCCATCGCCTCGTCGTCCTCGTTGAGTTGCGCGGCGCGCTCCGGATCGCGCGTCTCCAGGACCTCCTTGGCGGCGGCGCCCATATTCACCGCGATGCGGCCCATCTCGGCGAAGTAGCCGTTCACCGATTCCGGGAGCGCGTGGTTCGGGTGCCGGCGGCGGGCCACCTTGGCCACATGCAGCGCCAGCACACCCATCCGATTCACATCGGAGACGATCTGGATGGCGCTCACCACCTGCCGCAGGTCGCCGGCCACGGGCGCCTGCAGCGCCAGCAGCGCGAACGCCTTCTCCTCGGCCTGCGCGATCATCTCGGCGATCCGGTCGTACTCGGTGATCACCTGTTCGGCCAGCGAGATGTCGGCCTGCAGCAGCGACTGGGTCGCCCGCTCCATGGCCGAACCGGCCAGTCCGGCCATCTCACCCAGAAGATCGGCGAGTTCGGCCATTTGTTCGTTGTAGATGACACGCATGAAACCAAAGACTAGTTCCCGGCTCTGACCAAGTCACGAACGGTGGGTGAATCGTCGGTGCCAGGCAGACGTGCGCTGTCGTCGCAGGTGAGCGCGGCTCACTTGCAGAGGTCGTCGCCCGCGTTGACGTGCTCGAGGTCGGAGGGGAGTGTGACCGGCGTCGCGGCGGCATCGGTGGCTCCGGCCGGGGCGGGCACCGGCGACCCGAACGCGGTCGGTGTGCCGACGGTGCCGGAGAAGTCCGCGCCGAGGGCCACCTCCACGATGCTGCCCAGATTCGATGCCACGGCCAGTTTCGCGCCCGGCAACGCCGAGGCCACCGTCGCGGCCTCGGCCTCGTGACCAGCCGAATAGCGGACCGTGGTGTTGTCGATCGTCCCGCCGGAGTAGTTGCCGACGTTGTAGATCTGGAAGCCGTCGGCCGCGAACCTGGTCGCCGCGGTACTCGCCACGCCGGTCACTCCGGAACCGTTGGAGACCTGCACCGACACCGTGTTCGGGTCCACTGCGGTCAGCTGCGGCGGGGCCGGAACCGGAGCGGCCTTGGAGGGCTCCGGTGCCTTCTTCTCGCCCGGCAGCGGCTGGTCGTCGATGATCGCCTGGAAGATCGCCTTGATATCCGATTCGCGGGGAATCTCGTTGCCGTAGGAGGTGGTGCCCGCGGTCGGCACCGTCAGGAACGTGATCGCGCCCGCACTCACCTTCTGCAATGAGCGGCCCAGCATCAGCAGATCCTTGGTGTTGACGTTGTCCATGAAGGCATGGCTGCTGAACGCGCTGATGAAGCCGTTGAGTTTGCCGATGTCGAAGAGCACCTTCGAGGACAGCGCACTGCGCAGCAGTGAGGACAGGAACAGCTGCTGGCGGTGGATGCGGTCGTAGTCGCTGCGCTCCTCGCCCTGGACGTGGCGGGCGCGGACGTAGTCCAGCGCGGTCGGGCCGTTGAGGATCTGGCGGCCCGGATTCGGCAGCACCGTGCCGAGCTCCTCGTCGACCAGCGGGCGGTTGGTGCACACCTCGACACCGCCGATGGTGTCGACCATCGACTGGAAACCGCTGAAGTCGATGCCGACGAAGTGGCTGATCTTCAGGCCGGACAGCCGCTGAATCACCTTGGTCAGGCATTTCGGCCCGCCCAGGGCGTAGGTGGCGTTGAGCTTGTCGCCGATCGCGGAGGGGAATTTCGCGTCGGTGTATTTGGCCTTGTCGTTGTCCCAGCCCTCGCATTCGGGGCGGCTGACGTCGAGGTCGCGGGGGTAGGAGACGGCCACGACGCGCGAGCGGTTCGCCGGAATGTGCACCAGCATCACGGTGTCGGACCGGGCGCCCTCGGCGTCGTCGGTGGTGCCGGCGCCGAGCGAGCTGTCCACGCCGGCGCGGGTGTCGGTGCCGACGATGAGGAAGTTCTCGTCACCGGTCTGGCCGCCGGGATCGATGATGTCGGCGGAATTCTCGTCCAGCGCCGACACCTGGGTGAACCCGTTGTCGGTGGCGCGCAGGTAGTTCCAGCCGACACCGGTCAGCAACAGCGCCAGAACCGCGCACATCGACGTGGTCACCCGGGCCGCGAGCCGGGTACGCCGGCGCCTGCGCTGCCGGCTCGCCGCCAGCCGCGACAACGGCGGCTTGCCGACCGTCTCGGGGCCCGCCGAAGCCGTTGCCTCCGTGCCGGATTCGTCGTCGGGTACGGGCAACTGGTCGGTCACCTCGTCGGCGACGGGCGCCTTGGCGGTGGCAGGTCGATCGGCCGGACTCTCGGCAGCGGGGGCACGGTAGACGGCGGTCTGCTGGGCATCGGCGGAAACCGGTGCGGCACTGCGCGTTGCGGCGGAATCCGGTCGCTGAGCCTGCGGCTTCGACGCTGCGCGGGGATCGGATGCGCCCGCTGCGCGGCGCGGGTCCGCGGCCGTACCCGGCGGAACCGGAGCGGCCGACGGGCGTGTGCCCACCGCGGGTT
>NZ_BDBL01000032.1 GCF_001612965.1 Nocardia kruczakiae NBRC 101016 | reverse complement strand
GTCCGCCGCGCGTGATGTCGAGCCGTCGCCTGCACCCGCGGCCGAGTCGTCGCCCGCGCCTGCGGCTGAGTCGTCGCCCCCTCCCGTGGCTGAGTCGTCGCCCCCTCCCGTGGCTGAGTCGTCGCCCGCTCCCGCGGCCCAGCCGTCGCCCGCCCCCGCCGAGGGGCCCGACCTCGACTACCGATTCACCCTCGCCGGTGAACGCACCTTCCTCGCCTGGATCCGTACCGCCCTCGGCCTGCTCGCGGGCGGGGTCGCGGTGCACGAGTTGGTGCAGCCGTTCGGCCATCACGACATCCGATCGGTGCTGGCGATCAGTTGCATCGTGCTGTCGGCCGTCATCGCGCTCGGCGCGTTCGGCCGCTGGCGGCTGGTGGGCGCGGCGATGCGGGAGGGCCGTCCGCTCCCGAACACGGTGATGGTGCCGATTCTGGCGATCGGGATCGCCGTCATCGCCATGCTGGCCGGAATCGGATTGCTGCTGTCATGACCGCGATCCCGCCGAATCGTCCGCCCGCGGTCCCGGCCGACCGCGGTTTGCAGGCCGAGCGGACGGCATTGTCCTGGTGGCGGACCGCCGTGGGCGCCATGGCCAATGCGCTGCTGTTCCTGCACGTCGCCTTGACCAGCGGTGACCTCGCCGCCACCGTGCTCGCGCTCGTGGCGATCGGCGCGCTGGCGGTGATCTCCACCGTCTGTGTGGTGCGCAGCCGGACCCTGCACACCCATGCGTGGGGGAGGTGGAGCGACGGGCGGATCGCGATGTCGACGACGAGCGCGGCGATCTGTGTCGTGGCGTCGGTGGCGCTCGTGGTGGCGTTGCTGGAGTCGACGCCCGGCTGGCATCTCTGAGCTGATCTGCGCATCGGCAGGTTGCCCGGCGTCCGCTGGGCGGGGGGTGGGAATCCGGGCGTGACCACCCCGTTTATGTTCTCACCTGCGCTGGTCGTAGACTGACAACGCGGTTCGCTGTACGCGGATCGACTCCGCGCGTCCGATCTCGGTGCCGTCGGCTGGTCCTCCCGAATTTTTCCGGAAGGTCCGGCGGCCACGGACGCCAGGGCAGAGATCGACCCTCGATTTCTGCGTCAACCGGCTCAGAAAGGCGGGTACGCAGCTATGGCTGTCGTAACCATGAAGCAGCTGCTCGACAGCGGCGCACACTTCGGTCACCAGACCCGGCGGTGGAACCCGAAGATGAAGCGGTTCATCTTCACCGACCGCAACGGCATCTACATCATCGACCTGCAGCAGACGCTGACCTACATCGACAAGGCCTACGAGTTCGTCAAGGAGACCGTCGCCCACGGTGGCACCGTTCTCTTCGTCGGCACCAAGAAGCAGGCTCAGGAGTCGATCGCGGCCGAGGCGACTCGCGTCGGGATGCCCTACGTCAACCAGCGCTGGCTGGGTGGCATGCTCACCAACTTCTCCACCGTGCACAAGCGGCTGCAGCGCCTGAAGGAACTCGAGGCGATGGAGCAGACCGGTGGTTTCGAGGGCCGCACCAAGAAGGAAATCTTGATGCTGACCCGCGAGAAGAACAAGCTGGAGCGCACCCTCGGCGGTATCCGCGATATGGCCAAGGTTCCCTCGGCCATCTGGGTCGTCGACACCAACAAGGAGCACATCGCCGTCGGTGAGGCTCGCAAGCTGAACATCCCGGTCATCGCGATCCTGGACACCAACTGCGACCCCGACCTGGTCGACTACCCGATTCCGGGTAACGACGACGCGATCCGCTCGGCCGCGCTGCTCACCAAGGTTGTCGCTTCCGCGGTCGCCGAGGGCGTGCAGGCCCGCGCCTCCCGCGCCTCGGGCGATGTGAAGCCCGAAGCCGGCGCCGGCGAGCCGCTCGCCGAGTGGGAGCAGGAGCTGCTGGCGCAGGCGACCCCGGCCGCCGAGGGCGGCGAGGCTGCTGCCGAAGCTCCGGTCGAGACCGCCGCCGAGGCGGAGCTGAAGGAAGAGCCGGCCACCAAGACCCCGGCCGACTTCTGATCCGGCGCGGTTCCCACCGCGATTGTCTGTTCACCCTGCCGGCCCTTCCTGTTCGGAAGTGGTCGGCATGGTGGTGCTAAGAGACCTGACAACTTTCGTAAATCTTCGAGGAGGCTCGCCACGATGGCGAACTACACCGCCCAGGATGTGAAGCGGCTCCGCGAGCTCACCGGCTCCGGAATGATGGACTGCAAGAAGGCCCTGGAGGAGACCGACGGCGACTTCGACAAGGCCGTCGAGGTGCTGCGGATCAAGGGTGCCAAGGATGTCGGCAAGCGTGCCGAGCGCGCCACCGCCGAGGGCCTGGTCGCCGCGCAGAACGGCGTGATGATCGAGCTCAACTCCGAGACCGACTTCGTCGCCAAGAACGACGAGTTCCAGAACACCGCCGGCGACATCGTCGACGCCGCCGCCAAGGTGCGCCCGGCCGACCTGGAGGCGCTCAAGGCCGTCGACGTCAACGGCAAGACCGCCGACCAGGTGGTGCAGGAGCTGGCCGCCAAGATCGGCGAGAAGCTCGAGCTGCGCCGCGTCGTGTCCTTCGACGGCCCGGTCGCGACCTACCTGCACAAGCGTTCCTCGGACCTGCCGCCGGCCGTCGGCGTGCTGGTCGAGTACCAGGGTGAGGGCGACGCCGCGGCCGAGGTCGCTCGCGCTGCCGCGATGCAGATCGCCGCGCTGAAGGCCAAGTACCTGACCCGCGAGGATGTCCCGGCCGATGTCGTCGCCAAGGAGCGCGAGATCGCCGAGGCGACCGCCAAGGAAGAGGGCAAGCCGGAGGCCGCGCTGCCGAAGATCGTCGAGGGCCGCGTGAACGGCTTCTACAAGGACGTCGTCCTGCTGGAGCAGTCCTCGGTCACCGACAGCAAGAAGACCGTCAAGCAGCTGCTGGACGACGCCGGTGTCACCATCACCCGCTTCGCCCGCTTCGAGGTCGGTCAGGCCTGATCTGCCGGAAAGGCCCCCGGTGCGACGAATTCCGTTGCGCCGGGGGCCTTTCGGTATCGATCAGCCGTAGCAGCCGCCGGGATTGATGCATCCGCTGCTGCCCGTGACGGCCCAGTTCGCCAGATACGGGATCGCCGGCAGCAGGCTGATGATCGGCGTGCTGCTGTCGACGCTGCCGAACGCGGCCTCGGTACTGCCGGTCTGGATCGGTCCGGTGAAACTGGCCGGTGTCGCCGAATCCACGCCGTCCGGCGCGGGGGCGGTTTCCGGTGTCAGGGGAACGACCGCCGCGGTGGCGGGAGAGGCGATGGCGAGGGGTGCGGCGCCGAGCAGTGCCGCGGTGCAGAGAATGTGAACCGTCCGGCGAGTGATCGTCATGCGCCCGCACCTTATTTGAAACAACAACGTTTCGCAGTGGGATAGGGAATTGTCGCGTATTCGAGGGTCGGCTCACCGGCGCGACCGCTCGTGGTGCAGGATGGACGCAGCGTGTTACCGTCCCGCGCGAACAATCGCGCCCGGGAGGGTGATTTCCCGTGCGTGCGCTCGCTCGACTGCCGAGGATTAGGAGACCGATGACGGACCCGGATACGGCGCCCGACCGCAAGGGCTATCGCCGAGTACTCCTCAAATTGGGTGGGGAGATGTTCGGCGGCGGCGAGGTCGGGCTCGACCCGGATGTGGTCCAGACCGTAGCCGAGCAGATCGCCGAGGTCGTCTCGACCGGCGTGCAGGTGGCGGTGGTCATCGGTGGCGGCAACTTCTTCCGCGGCGCCGAACTCGAGGAGCGCGGCATGGAACGGGCCCGGTCCGATTACATGGGTATGCTCGGCACCGTGATGAACAGCCTTGCGCTGCAAGACTTTCTGCAGAAGCAGGGGGTCGACACCCGCGTGCAGACGGCCATCACCATGGGACAGGTCGCGGAGCCGTATCTGCCCCTGCGCGCGAAGCGGCATCTGGAGAAGGGCCGGGTGGTGATCTTCGGCGCCGGTATGGGCATGCCGTACTTCTCCACCGACACCACCGCGGCGCAGCGCGCGCTCGAGATCGGTGCCGAGGTGGTGCTGATGGCCAAGGCCGTCGACGGCGTCTTCACCGCCGACCCCAAGGTCGAGGCGGAGGCGAGCATGTTCTCCGAGATCACTCACAAGGAAGTCCTCGAGCGTGGACTCAAGGTGGCCGATGCCACCGCGTTCAGTTTGTGTATGGACAACCAGATGCCGATGCTGGTGTTCAATTTGTTGATCAAGGGCAATATCGCCCGCGCGGTGGCCGGTGAGAAAATCGGCACACTGGTTCGGTCCTGAACCCTGTGGGGATCGGTCCTCGCGAATTCCGGGCCCCGAAACGATGCTGTGGAGGAAACGGTCGTGATTGATGAAGCGCTCTTCGACGCCGAGGAGAAGATGGAAAAGGCTGTCTCGGTGGCGAAGGACGACCTCGGAGGTATTCGGACCGGCCGCGCCAACCCGGGCATGTTCAACCGGGTCGTGGTCGAGTACTACGGCTCGCCGACGCCGATCACCCAGATGGCCAGCATCACCGTGCCCGAACCGCGCATGGTCGTCATCAAGCCCTACGAGCAGGGGCAGTTGCAGACGATCGAGACCGCGATCCGCAATTCGGATCTGGGTGTGAATCCGACCAACGACGGCACCATCATCCGCGTGGTGATTCCACAGCTGACCGAGGAACGCCGCCGGGAACTGGTGAAACAGGCGAAATCCAAGGGGGAGGACGCCAAGATCGCCATTCGTAACGTGCGGCGCAAGTCGATGGACGAGCTGAACCGCATTCAGAAGGACGGCGAGGCCGGCGAGGACGAGGTCGGTCGCGCCGAGAAGGAACTGGACAAGACCACCCAGAAGTACGTTGCCCAGATCGACGAGCTGGTCAAGCACAAGGAATCGGAACTGCTCGAGGTGTGAGACTCGGCCCGGCGCGACGATGCGGCACGGGCCCGGGGACGGAGTGGACGAATAAGTGAGCGACGGGACAATCGTGGCCGAAGAAGCCGCAGCCGGCGAGACGATGCCGGCGAGCGACCCGGCCGGTGCAACACCGGCTCCCGACACGCCCTCGGCGCAGCCGAGCGGTAAGCCCTCCCGCGCCGGTCGCAATTTACCGGCCGCGCTGGCGGTCGGTGTCGGCCTCGGCGCATCGCTGATCGCGATCCTGCTGTTCGTTCCGAAGGTTCTGATCGGAGTCATCGCGGTCGCGATGGCGATCGCCACCTGGGAGGTCGCCAAGCGGCTGCGCGAGGCCGACGTCCTGGTGCCGCGGGTGCCGCTCATCGTCGGCGGACAGGCGATGATCTGGCTGGCCTGGCCCTACGGCACCGAGGGAGTGGCGGGCGCCTTCGCGGCGACCGCGCTGGTGTGCATGGTGTGGCGCCTGTTCGACCACGGCCTGGCGGCCACGCCGCGAAACTTCCTGCGCGACACCGCGATCACGGTGTTCGTGGTGTCCTGGATCCCGCTGCTGGCCTCGTTCGCGGTGCTGATGCTGCAGCAGGACGACGGCAATCTTCGCGTGCTGACCTTCATGATCCTGGTGGTCTGCTCCGATGTCGGCGGATATGTGGCCGGCGTGCTGTTCGGCCGCCATCCGATGGTGCCGGCCATCAGCCCGAAGAAATCGTGGGAGGGTTTCGCCGGATCGCTGGTGTTCTGCATCATCGGCGGACTGCTCACGGTGACGTTGCTGCTGCAGGCCAATTCGATGATCGGCGTGCTGCTGGGTGTCGCCATCGTGCTCGTGGCGACCTGCGGTGATCTGATCGAATCGCAGATCAAGCGCGAGCTGGGCATCAAGGATATGGGCACGTTGCTGCCCGGGCACGGCGGCATCATGGACCGCCTCGACTCGATGCTGCCCTCGGCGTTCGTCTCCTGGCTGGTGCTGACCGCCCTGCTCTGACCCCCTTGCTCGGGCTCAGCGCCGCTTGGCCGCGCGCCGCAACTGCATGATCCGCCAGCCGCCGGCCAGCGCCATCACCAGCGCTCCGGCGATCACCGACAGCAGCAGCGTGACACCGAGCGGCATGTTGAACTGCCAGAAGAACAGGTGGATCCGGACCTGATCGAGGTTCTGCAGGATGAAGATCAACAGCAGCACCCCGATGACCGCCGCGGCCACCAGCGCCACCCAGGTGTAGCCCGCGCGGGTTTTGAGGGCTCGGTTGCGGCGGACGGGTGCGGTCGAGGGCGGATTGTCGACGCGCGGGGGATCGGTGTGCGGGACCGGATCCGGTCCGGGGCTCGGTACTGCGTCGCTGGTCATATTTCGATCATTCCCGATCGCTATGGCGGATATGTGTATCTCCGGAATACCCGTTCGTCCGCGCCGTAACTGTGATCGGGTTATCCCTGCCCGCAGGCGCCGGGCCGGCACCGGCAATGCGACACTGGAAGGGTTATGACTACCTCCCTGCCGCTCGTTTTCGATGCCCCGCGCCGTGGAATGCCGCCGCGGCATCTCGCCGACCTCGATTCGGCCCAGCGGCGGCAGGCGGTGGAGGAACTCGGACTGCCGAAGTTCCGGGCCGATCAGATCGCCCGGCAGTACTACGGGCGGTTGCAGGCCGATCCGCGGCAGATGACCGATCTGCCCGAGCCGATGCGGGAGAAGATCGCCGAAGCGTTGTTCCCGCCGCTGCTCAGCGAGGTGCGGCAGGTGGTGTGTGATGCGGGCACCACGCGCAAGACGCTGTGGCGCGCCGGTGACGGCACCCTGCTCGAGAGCGTGCTGATGCGCTACCCCGACCGCAACACGCTGTGCATCTCCAGCCAGGCCGGCTGCGGGATGGCCTGCCCGTTCTGCGCGACCGGGCAGGGCGGACTGAACCGCAACCTCTCCACCGCCGAGATCGTCGACCAGGTGCGCGCGGCCGCCGCGGCGCTGCGCGACGGTGAGGTGGCCGGCGGTGCCGGTCGCCTGTCGAACATCGTGTTCATGGGAATGGGCGAGCCGCTCGCCAACTACAAGCGTGTGGTGGCCGCGGTCCGGCGAATCACCTCTCCCGCGCCGGACGGCCTGGGTATCTCGCAGCGCAATGTGGTCGTGTCGACGGTCGGTCTTGCCCCCGCGATCCGCAAACTGGCCGACGAGGGCCTGTCGGTGACGCTGGCCGTTTCCCTGCACACGCCGGACGACGAATTGCGGGATACGTTGGTGCCGGTCAACAATCGCTGGTCGGTTGCCGAAGTCCTCGACGCCGCACGGTATTACGCCGACAAGACCGGCCGCCGGGTCTCGGTCGAATATGCCCTGATCCGCGATATCAACGACCAGCCGTGGCGTGCCGACATGCTGGGCCAGAAGCTGCACAAGGCGCTGGGCGCCCGCGTCCACGTGAACCTGATCCCGTTGAATCCGACCCCGGGCTCGAAGTGGGACGCCTCACCGAAACCTGTTGAGCGGGAATTCGTTCGGCGGGTGGAGGCACAGGGTGTGCCGTGCACCGTACGCGATACCCGCGGGCAGGAGATCGCCGCGGCCTGCGGACAGCTGGCGGCCGAGGGTTAGACACCGCTCGGCGGAATGGCCGTCGGGCAGGCCTCCGGCGATCCGGAAGCCCGCCCGCACCGCCTATCCCGCCGGTTTGGTGAACGGCTGGTTGATGGTTGTGAAGTATTGCGCCGCGGCCAGAATCGCCACCGGCGCCGTCACCAGCAGCTGACCGATCAGGGTGCCGAGGGCGCCGATCGCCACGATGCCACCCACGCAGCCCACCGCCGCCGCAGGAACGAACGGGCCGAACAGGCCGACGATCGTCGCGGAGGCGACGGTGGCTCCGGCGATGCCGCCGAGCAGGCAGCCGATCGCGCCGCCGCTGAGTCCGCCGATCAGCGTGCCGATCGTGGCGCCCGCGCCGATCGTGCTGGTCAGGCGGGACCATGCGGCCTGTTCGCGGTCATAGGGGGTCTTCCACGGCGCCTGATCCTCGTACGGCAGCGCGACGGGGCGGTATGTCGCGTGCGCGAGATCCAGTTGCGGTGTCAGGGTCGCGGTGTGGCCCGAGATGTCCGCGGCGATCGGGAAGACGAAATCGTCCACCCGGAAGGACAATTCGGTGCCCGCGAGCACGGTGCCGTCGGCCGCCTCGATCCTGAAGACGCCGGCCTCGTCGGTCAGCGAACCGCTGTCGGTGCGGATGATCGTCGACGTCGGGGTCGTGGTGGCGGTGTAGTTCACCGCTCCGGCCTCGGCCGGATCGGCGTGGGCGAGCGCGGGCGCCACACTCAGTGTGGTGGCCAGCAGTGCGCTCGCCGCGATCATTTTCCTCATCTTTTCCTTTCCTCTCCCGAAACCCGGTCCGCGCCATCGGTTGTCGACGAGGGCCGGTGGTGGGTACGTGCCGGATGCGGCTACAGCCGCACCTCGACGCGGTAGTCGCGCAGCCAGGTGTTGAGCTGCAGGGCGCGGGGCAGCCAGGGCGGCGGGGTGAAGGTGCCGCTGTGCCAGCGATCGCCCTCGGCGAGTTCGGCGAGCGCGCCGGTGTTCAGCAGAGCCAGCGCGGGGGCGCTCGGATCGGCCAGCATGGCTCGGGTGGCCTCGCGCACCGCGGCGAGATATTGCGGGCTCTGGCCGAACGGGAAACCGCTCTTGGGTCGCTTGGCGACCTGTGGTGGCAGCCAAGGCTCGGCCGCGGCGCGCAGGATCCCCTTCTCCTGGCCGCCGTGGCGCTTGAGATCCCACGGCACGTTCCACAGGTATTCGACGAGCCGGTGATCGCAGAACGGCAACCGGACCAGCAGGCCGGTGCGCATGCTCATCCGGTCCTTGCGGTCGAGCAGGAACGGCAGGAAACGGGTGAGTTCGAGATGGAAGACCTCCCGGATGCGCCGGTCCGGACCCTCTTCACCGTCGAGCGGGGACAGTTCGGCGACGGCCTCGCGATGCCGGTGCACCACCGCCGCGTCCAGGTCGAGATGGGCGCGCAATTCGGGCGACAGCATCGCGTTGCGATCGGTGTTGCCCGCGGCCCACGGGAAACTGCCGCTGGACGCGGCGGCCTCGGCCGCGAACCACGGATATCCGCCGAAGATGTCGTCGGCGCCTTCTCCCGACAGCACCACGTCCGCGTATCGGCGGACCTCCCGGAACAGCAGGTAGAGCGAGACATCCAGATCGCCGACGCCGGGGATGTCGCGCGCCCGCAGCGTTTCGCCCATCTCGTCCAGCAGGGCGGGGGCGTCGAGGAGGACCTCGGTATGGTCGGTGCCGACATGGTCCACCACCGCACGCACGTACGGCGCGTCCCGGCTGACGTGCAGGGCGTCGGGCGTGAAATCGGTGTCGCTACCGGCGAAGTCGACCGAATAGGTGGCCAGTTTCGCGTCGCCACGCGCCCGCGCCGCCAAGGCGGTGATGACGCTGGAATCCAGACCGCCGGACAGCAGCCCGGCGGCCGTGCCGGTGCGGGTCTGCCGCTCGACGATATCGGTGAGCAAATCACGCAGCGTGGCGATCGTGGTGTCGACATCGTCGGTGTGCGGTGCGCTGACCGGCTGCCAGTACCGGTGGTGGTGCAGGCCGTTGTGATCGGCGCGCACGATCCAGCCCGGCCGCACCTCGCGCAGTCCGCGATAGACCGCGTCACCCGGACGCCGCATCGCCACCGTGAAGATGTCGATCAGCCCCTCGACATCGACCTGCGGCCGGAACAACTCGTTGGCCAGCAACGCTTTCGGTTCCGAGCCGAACAGCAGCCCGCCGGGGTGCTCGGCGTAGTAGAGCGGTTCGATGCCCAGCCGGTCGCGGGCCAGCAGCAGTTCGCCGCGACGCACGTCCCACACGGCGAAGGCGAACATGCCGTCGAGGCGGCGCACCGCGTCGGCGCCCCACTCCAGGTAGGCGTGTAGCACCACCTCGGCGTCGGGGTCCGTCGCACCGGTGAAGGCGTGGCCGCGGGCGGTCAGTTCGTGGCGGAGTTCGGCGGTGTTGTAGATCTCGCCGGACAGCGTGAGCACCGCGATCGGCCGTCCGGCCTCGCCGGTGACGACGGGCTGCCCGTTGTCGAGCAGATCGGCGACCGCGAGGACGTTGCGGCCCAGCGCGATTCGCTGTTCCAGCCAGATGCCGCCGCCGTCGGGACCGCGGTGGGCGAGTGCGTCGGACATGGCCCGGACCGTCGCGGTGTGCTCGCGCAGATCGCGGTCGCGGTCGAGCCAGCCGGTGATTGCGGACATGAGTCGTGGCCTCCTCAGGCACCGGGTGCGAGTTCGGCGATCGTCTGCCGCACCACGGCGTCGATCGGGGCGGGCAGCCGGTCCCAGTTCTTCTCGTCGTCGAGGTCGAGGACCCGCGAGAGCTTCCAGCCGAGGTACTGGCCGAGAGAGGCCAGCGGCGGCAGCACCGGCACCGGACGGACGGTCACTTCCTCGCGGCCGAACAGCGCCCGCAACCGGCCGGCCAGCACGTCGGTCCACGGGCCGGCGGGGTCGCCGTCGTAGGTGACCAGGAAGACGACCTGGCGGCCGCGCACGACGACCATGTAGTTGAAGACCGTCGCCGCGGGCAGCGGCTGTTCCCACACCGCCGCCTCGAGGTCGTTCTGCCGAATTCCGTTGCGGTCCAGGACCAGAAGGTCCTGGGAACGTCCCTGGGTGAGCAGGACCGGGGTGGCGACCCCGCACGGGCACGGGGTCGCATCGATCTCGACGAGATCGCCGGTGCGGTAGCGCAGCAGCGGCCGGGCGGGCAGATCGAGCGTGGTCAGCACCAGTTCACCGCGATCGGAAGTGTTCCCGATGCGGCGAATTCCGTTGTCGTCGGCCAACTCCAGCAGGAAGCTCTGCGGTTGCAGGTGGAGCTGTCCCCGCTCACAGGTGACCGCGGGTGTTCCGGTCTCCGAGGAGCCGTAGGAGGAGACGTACGATTGCGCGCCGGTCAGGCGTTCGAGGTGACGGCGGAAACTGGGGCCGGTCTGTTCGGCCATCAGCAGTAGCCGATCGAAGCGTGGCGCCGGCAGATCGTTGCGGTGGGCGAACTGCACCATTTCCAGCAGCCGCGACGGCGGTCCGACGAAGACGTTCGCGCCGAGTTGGTCGACCAGCCGTAGCACCCGGGTGTAGTCGCCGGTGATGTTGTCCACCCAGGGCCGCAGCGACATGACCTCGAGGTATTCCAGCGCCTTCTCGAACTGGTAGGCGGCCGGGGCGAACGGGGCGTTGATCAGAATCAGCGCGATATCCTCCGGCTGCAGCAGCCGGGCCCACATCTCGCCGATGTTGACGGTGTTGACCAGCAGATCGTCCAGCGCCTTCGGCGCGGCGGCGGGATCGCCGGTGGTGCCGGAGGATTCGTAGTAGTGCAGGAATTCGTTCAGCGGCCGGGTGAACGCCTCGGCCCCGAACCGGCCCAGTTCGCGCTTGCCGAGCAGCGGGAGCGACGGCAGGATCTCGGTGAGCGCCCGCTCGTCGGAAATCATTGTGCCCGCGTCGATCTCGGCGAGCAGATCGGCCGGCAGCCGCCCCTCGTACATAGGGGAGCCGGCGGCGGCCCGGACGGTTCGCAGCAGTTTCGCCGCGTGAACCCCGTCGAGGTCGGCGGTGCCGTCGAGCACCGAGCGAACCAGGCGGGTGTGTTCATCGAGCAGGGCCTCGTTCTTCGCGCGCGTGCGCGCATCGCGTAACAGCAACATCGGTACGGCTCCTAACCGTGGGGGGTGAGAAGGGGATCGGCGACGCCGGCGGCGGCACGCACCGATCCGTCGGCGATCAGCCGGGCGACCCGCTCGATATCGCGGTCCATGCGGCGGTCGCGGTCGGTGAAGGGGACGTGCGCGCGAATCAGTTCGTGGACCCGGCGCACCGCGGGCGCTGCCTGTGCGGCGCCGCGGATATCGATCGCCTGCGCGAGCGCGATGAGGTGGATGGCGGTGACCTGCCGCGTCAACTCGATGATGGTCCGCGCGTCGCGGGCGGCGATCGTGCCCATGCTGACCTTGTCCTGGTTGTGCGATTCGGTCGAGCGCGACAGCACGGTCGCCGGACCGCTGAGCCCGAGTGCCTCGGCGGTGACCGCGGACGCGGCGATCTGCATGCCTTTGAACCCGTGGTGCAGACCGGACTGCCGGTCGGACTCGGGCAGCGGCGCGACGAGATTGGCGGTCAGGCCCGCGTTGAACTTCTCGTCCACCACCAGGGCGAGCTGGCGGTCCAGCAGATCGGCGAGACTGGCCACGGCGACCTTCAGGCTGTCCATCGCCTGTCCGACGTGGCCGGCGTAGAAGTTGCCGCCGTGATGCAATTCGCCTGTCTCCCAGGCGAAGAGCGGATTGTCGGTGGAGGAGTTGATCTCGGTCTCCACCCACCTGCGGGTCCACTCGAGACTGTCGCGCAGCACGCCGTTGACGTGCGGTGCGCAGCGCACCGAGTACTTGTCCTGGATGCGGTGGTCCAGCAGCAGGAACCCGCGGCCGTCCAAGGTGTCGCGGCGGACCAGGATCTCCTCGTAGCTGGTGGTGAGCTGCGAACCGGCGAGCAGTTCCCGGATCAGCGCGGCGCTGGCGCCCTGACCCGGATGGGGCTTGTTGGCGTGCACGAACGGATGGAAATGAGAAGCGTTGCCCAGCAGCGCTTGACAGGTCATCGCCGTGGCGACGTCGGCGGCGTAGGCCAGCTCGGCCGCGTCGGTGAGCGCCAGCGCCGCGAAGGCCGCCGTGAACGAGGTGCCGTTGATCAGCGCCAGGCCCTCCTTCGGGCCCAGCGCGACCGGTGCGATGCCCGCCTCGCGCAACGCGTCGAGCGCCGGCCGGGTCTCGCCGCGGTAGCGCACCTCGCCCTCGCCGATCAGCGCCGCCGCGAGGTAGCACAGCGGCACCAGATCGCCACTGGCGCCGAGAGATCCGCGTTCGGGGATCAGCGGCAGGATGTCTTCGTCGAGGTGCCGCAGCAACGTCGCCACCACCTCGGGGCGGATCGCGGACGGCCCGCGGGTGAGGCAGTTCGCCCGGATCAGCATGGTGGCGCGGGCGACCTCCTGGGTCGCGATCGGCCCCACGCCGTTGAGGTGGTACAGGATCAGATTGCGCTGCAGCGCAGCCGCTTTCGACGGTGCGATCTGCCGGTTGACGCTGTCGCCGAATCCGGTGGTGACGCCGTAGATCGGTATCCCGGTTTCCAGCAGTTCGTTCTTCAGCAGCACCGACTCCGACATCCCGGCCTGGGCCACCGGTGCGATGCTGACCGAGATCGGCGCGTCGCGTCGCGCCACCGCCGCCACATCGGCGAGTTGTAAACCGTTGCCGTCCAGAACCAGTTCGGTGCTCGTGGTGGTCATGACAGTTCGGCCAGCAACTCGGGGGTGGAGACGAATTCACGGCCGAGGGCGCTCGCGAGCGGGCGCAGATCCGCGCTGAACCGGTCGAACTGCGCCAGATCGAGCGACTGAGCGCCGTCGGAGAGCGCCTCGTGCGGGCGCGGATGCACCTCGACGATCAGTCCGTCGGCGCCGGCGGCGAGGGCGGCGGCCGACATCGGCGGCACATATCGCGTCGCGCCGGTGCCGTGGCTCGGATCGACCAGAATCGGCAGGTGGGACAGTTCCTTGACCACCGGAACGGCGTTGAGGTCCAACGTGAACCGGGTCGAGCGCTCGAATGTGCGGATCCCGCGCTCACAGAGGATGACGTTGTCGTTGCCGTGCGCGAGCAGATATTCCGCCGCGTTGAGCCACTCGTGCACGCTCGCCGACATGCCGCGCTTGAGCAGTACCGGCCGCCCCGTCAGCGCCAATTCGGTGAGCAGGCTGAAGTTCTGCATATTGCGCGCGCCGACCTGCAACACGTCGGCGGCGTCGCCGACCAGCTCGATATCGCGGGCGTCGAGGATTTCGGTGACGATCGGAAGTCCGGTCTGCGCCCGCGCCTCGCGCAGCAGTGGCAGCCCGATGTGGCCGAGGCCGTGAAAGCTGTAGGGGGAGGTGCGCGGTTTGAAGATGCCGACGCGCAGCATGGCCGCGCCGGCGGCCTTGACCCGATGGGCCGTTTCCAGCAGTACTTCCGGGGTTTCGGCCGAGCACGGCCCGGCGATGATCACCGGCCTGCCGTCGCCGACCGGCACCGAGCCGACGTGCACCACCGACCCCTCCGGCCGATGTGCCCGCGCCGCGAGCGGAAACGACGTCCCTTCCGGCAGTACGCGGGTCACGTACTCGCTGCGGGTGAGTTCGGCCTCCAGGACGGGACCGGAGGCGCCCCACGCCACGATCAGGAAGCCGTCGCGGGTGCGCCGGGTGGTCGCGGCGGCGGGCAGTTGCCGGATCCGGGACAACAGGTCCTGCAACCGGTTTTCGTCGATATCGCCGCGGGTGTGCGCTACATAGACGGTCATCGTGTCGGCCTCCTCGGGTCGCCGAACCCTGGGGCAGCAGCATTGGTGCGAGCCAGGCGGGAAGAAAACGATCGAATTGCGATCGCACATCATTCTGTTTCGGCCGGGAATATCGGTCTTCCGGCCACGGCCCTATTGCGTTCGGGTCCAGTGGCGTGTTTTCCGGACATCGACCCGTACCGGAGACCGGGTTCGGTCCCCGGCTGTGGGCCGTCCCCGCATTTCTGTACTGGACTTTTGCCGGTCGAATTACCGCGCTCCCAGCGGTTAGCTTTTGTCAATGTTTGGAATCCGTCGTCGGCGAAAAGCTGTGTGCCGGCCTGTCGTCGACTTCACTGAAATTCCCCGTAGCCCGTCCGATGCGCGCCCGGCGCGCCGACGAAAGAATGTGTGATGCGAAAAAAGAGCCGGTCGATTTCCGGATCGATCGCGGGAGTAATGGCGATAGTCGCGCTGGTCACGGCCTGTTCGTCCGGTGGTTCCGGCGCGGATGAGGAATCCGCCACGCCGGTTTCCGGCGGTACGCTGACCTACGCCTCCTATCGCGACGCGACGTGCATGGATCCGCATGTCAGTCCGGGTGACATCGTCGGAGAACTACAGCGCAACGTATTCGACTCGCTCGTCGCGCAGAAATCCGACGGCACCTTCGCTCCGTGGCTGGCGAGCGCGTGGAAGATTTCCGCCGACGGTAAAGAATATGTGTTCACACTGCGCCCGGATGTGAAATTCTTCGACGGCACCCCATTCGATGCCGCAGCGGTGAAGGCCAACTTCGAACACATTCTCGCGCCGACCACGAAATCGCAGTACGCGGCGAGTCTGCTCGGGCCCTATGCCGGCACGGACACCGTCGACGACCACACCGTGCGAGTCCGCTTCACCCAGCCGTACTCGCCGTTCCTGCAGGCGGTCAGCACCGCCTACCTGGGGTTCTACTCACCGAAGGTGCTGGCCGAGCACCCGGACGAGCTGTGCGGAGGTGGCCGCTACGCGGTGGGGACCGGGCCGTTCCGGGAGCTGACCGTGACCCACGGCCAGGGCATCGAATTCGAGCGGAATCCGGACTACGGCTGGCCGCCGGCGACCGCGCGGCACACCGGTCCGGCGTATCTGGACAAATTGTCGGTCCGGTATCTCACCGAGGACGCGGTGCGCACGGGCGCGCTGCGGGGTGGGCAGGTCGATGTGATCGCGGGTACGCCGCCGGCGGATTATCAAGCGCTGCAGCAGGATCCGGCGTACCGGATCGTTCGCGGTGATGCGCCGGGGGCGCCGTACACGTTCTTCTTGAATCAGTCGAAGGAGCCGTTCTCCGATATCCGGGCGCGGCAGGCGGTGAGCGCGGCGATCGATATCGACGGCATCGTCGACAGCATCTATCTGGGGGTCTACCCGCGTGCGTACGGACCGCTGTCCGCCTCGACTCCCGGCTACGACGCCTCGGTGGAGAAGCGGCCGGGGTACGACGTGGCGAAGGCCAACCGCCTGCTCGACGAACTGGGCTACACCGGGCGTGACGCGCAGGGCTATCGAACCAAGGACGGTCACCGGTTCGGCCTGGTGTTGCCCTACGCCTCGAATCTGGTGCGGGAGTCCCGGGATCTGGTCACCCAGGCGGTGCAGCAGGATCTGAAGAAGGTCGGCATCGAATTGCGGCTCACCCCGGTCGATTACGGGACCTACACCACGATCATCGCCGCCAACGGCTACGACCTGGTCGGCGCCAGCTGGGGCCGATCCGATGCGGACGTGCTCGCCACGCTGTACCAGTCGGACCGCTCGGTCGCCAAGGGTGGCGCCAACAACGGAAAGGTGGCCGACACGCAACTGGACGCGCTGCTGCAGCAGGGCCGTGCGACCGCCGATCCCGCGCAGCGGGCCGCCGCCTACAAGCAGGCGCAGCAGTTGATCCTCGACAAGGCCTACGCCCTGCCGATCTACGTTTTCACCGGTGTGTACACGGCGGCCGCGCGTGTGCACGGCTTCGGGCTGGATGCCAACGGCTGGAGCAACTTCTACGACACCTGGGTGGACCACTCGTGACCGGGCAGGTGGTTCGCATCCTCGTCCACCGGATCTGGACCGGTGCGCTGGTATTGCTGGGTGCGGTCACACTGACCTTCTTCGCCCTGCGGCTGGCGCCGGGAAATCCGGTCGACACCCTGCTGGGCGCCCAGACCAGCGCGTCGCCGCGCGTGCGGGCGCAGATCGCCGCCGATCTGGGACTGGATCAGCCGGTGTGGCGGCAGTATCTGCACACCGTGGTGCGTCCGCTCACCGGTGATCTCGGCCGTTCCTATCAGCTGCAGGAGGATGTGAAAAGCCTGCTGCTGAGCCAACTTCGGCCCACCGCGGAGCTGGCGCTGTGTGCCCTGGTGCCTGCCGTCCTGGTGGCCGTGCTGGCGGCGACCTCGACGGCCGGGCGGGGGCGGTTCGTGCGCGCGGCGGTGTCCGGCGCGGAACTGCTCGCGGTATCACTGCCGCCGTTCTGGCTCGGACTGCTGCTGATCACCGCATTCGCCTTCCGGCTGCACATCTTCCCGGTCGCCGGTGACCACGGCGCGGCGAGTCTGGTGCTGCCGGCGCTGAGCCTGGCGGTACCGATGGCGGGCGAATTGGGGCAGGTGCTGCGCGGAAATCTGGACCGGACCCTGGAACAGCCGTTCGTCGCGACACTACGGGCGCGCGGGCTGTCCGAGCCCGGCCTGCGCGTGCGCCACGCGCTGCGCCACGGATCGCTGGCCACGGTCACCATGACCAGCTGGATGCTCGGCACGCTGTTCAGCGGGACCGTGCTGGTGGAGACGTTGTTCGCGCGGCCCGGCATCGGCCGGATCACCGTGAACGCGGTGACCACCAAGGACTTTCCGGTGGTGAGCGCGGTGGTGCTGCTGGCCGCGGTGCTGTTCGTGGTGATCAATCTGGTGGTGGATCTGCTGTACCTGGTCCTCGATCCGCGGCTGCGTGCGCCCCGCGCGCGGCCGCCGCGCGTGCCGGCCGCCGCGCCGGCGAGCATCGTCGTTGCGGTCGTGGCCGATGCCGAACCCGTCGGAAAGGGGACGCCGTGAGCAGATGGTCCGAAGCCCTGGGGAGAAATCCCGGGGCGCGACTGCGATCGGTGCCGTGGCCGGTATGGATCGCCGCGGCCGTCTTCGTCTTTCTGGTCGTCGCCGCGCTGGCGCCGGATCTGGTGACCGGAGTGGACCCCACCGCGATGGCCCGCCGCCAGACCCTGCGGCCGCCGAGCGGCGAACACCTGTTCGGCACCGACCAGCTCGGCCGCGACGTCTTCGCCAGAACCGTGCACGCCACGCGGATCTCGCTGGGCATCGGGATGGTGGCGACGGCGATCGGATTCGGCCTGGGCGCGGTGATCGGACTGCTCGCCTCGGGCCCCTCGCGCTTGCTGGATGCGGTGCTGATGCGGCTGACCGACACTATGCTGGCCTTTCCCGGGATGCTGCTGGCACTCGTGGTGATCGCGGTATCCGGGCCGGGAGCGCGCAATTCGGCCATCGCCATCGGGCTGGCCACCATCCCGTACTACGCCCGGCTGGTCCGGTCGCAGGCGCTCGAGGTGCGCCACAGCGGATATGTGGAGGCCGCGCGCACTCTGGGACAGAGTCGATCGCGGATCGCGCTGCGCCACGTCCTGCCGAATGCGCTGACGACGCTGGTGGTGCTGGCGACGCTCGGCGTGGGCACCGCGATCGTGGCGGGTGCGGGCCTGAGTTTTCTCGGCCTGGGCGTGATCCCGCCGACGCCCGAATGGGGCTCGATGCTGTCGGAGGGACGCAATCTCGTCGGCCGGGCCTGGTGGATCGGGGTGTTCCCCGGATTGTTCGTGGTCGCCTCGGTTGTCTCGATCACGGTGCTGAGCCGGTACTGGCAGCGCCTGGCGGAAGGAAGGACCGCGCGATGACAGCACTCGAATTCGAGGATCTCACCGTCTCTTTCGGCGAGACCGAAGTCGTCCACGGCATCTCGCTGCGCGTGCGGGCCGGTGAATGCGTGGCCGTCGTGGGCGAATCCGGTTCCGGCAAAAGCGTTTCCGCGCGTGCTCTGATCGGGCTCACACAGCGCGACGGCCGCGTGCGGGCGGCGCGGTTGCGCATCGGCGACCACGACGCGCGCGGGTGGTCGCAGCGGCGCTGGCGGACCGTGCGGGGCAGCACCGTCGGCTATGTCACCCAGAACGCGCTGGCGTCTTTGGATCCGTTGCGGCGGGTCGGGCAGGAGCTGGGCGAGGCATTGCGGGTGCACCGCAGCGTCCCCGCGGCCTCGATTCCCGACCGTGCGCTGGAGCTGCTGCGACGGGTGGGAGTACCCGATCCGGTCAACCGGTTGCGGCAGTACCCGCACGAGCTTTCGGGGGGCCTGCGCCAGCGGGTCCTGATCGCGAGTGCCCTCGCGGCGCAACCACAGTTCCTCATCGCCGACGAACCGACCACCGCCTTGGACGCCACCGTCCAGCGCCAGATCCTCACGCTGCTGCGTGACATCCGCGATGCCGGTACCGGTGTGCTGCTGATCAGCCACGACCTGGCCGTGGTCGCCGAGGTGGCGGATCGGATCGTGTTGATGCGTGACGGCCGGATCGTCGAGGAGGGCGCGACGGCCGATATACTCGGCCGTCCCGAACACGAGTACACGAAACTGCTGCTGGCCGCGGTGCCCTCGGCGCATACCCGGGGCGCGCGGCTCTCGCCGGTCGAATTCGATCTCGCCGCGCAGTTGCCCGCCCGGGCGGCGGTGACGACGACGGAACCACTCGTGCGGCTGGCGGGCGCGCACCGCCGTTTCGGTAAGCCCGACGGCGGGGTCACCGTCGCGCTCGACGGGGTCGATTCGGTGGTCGCGCCCGGCCGGGTGGTCGGTGTGGTGGGCGAATCGGGTTCGGGCAAGAGCACTTTCGCGCGGGTGCTGCTGGGGCTCGAGCGGCTCGACTCCGGTTCCGTGACGGTCGCTCCCGGCGCCAGTGTCCAGGCGGTCTTCCAGGATGCGCTCGGCTCGTTCGATCCCCGGTTCACGGTGCGCCGGGTCCTGGCCGAGGCCCTGGAGGCGGGCCGGGTACCGCGCGCCGCCCGCGACGACCACGCCCGCCGGCTCCTGGCCGCGGTGGGATTGTCCGAGACGGTGCTTGCTCGTCGTCCGCTGGAACTGTCCGGTGGTCAGCAGCAGCGGGTCGCGATCGCACGGGCGCTGGCCCCCGGTCCGGATGTGATCGTCTGCGACGAGCCGGTGTCGGCGCTGGATGTGTCGGTGCAGGCCCAGATCCTGGATCTGCTGCTGCGGGTGCGCACCGAACTCGGTGTGGCACTGGTGTTCATCTCCCACGACCTCGGTGTCGTCCACCACGTCAGCGACGAGATCCTGGTCATGCGGGCGGGGCGGGTGGTCGAATCCGGCCCGGCCGACGAACTGTTCGCCGACCCGCGTGACACGTACACGCGCGAACTGCTCGCCGCGGTGCCGACGCTCCCGGTGGCGCGAGACTGAGCCGGGCGGCTCGAAAGCCGTTGCGGGCCGGGCGTTCCCGGGCCACGGACCGGGGCGTGGATCCGGGCTACGGGCCGAAGACGCGGCCCCGGCGCGCCAGCACACTGGGGGCACCGTCGCGAAAGGAGATCGTCTGTGTGTGCTCCGGAACTGATCGACAGTGTGGCGTCGCCGTGCGGCCTGGTCGCCGCCCCGCCCCGCCCGGCTCGCCGGGGATTCTTGAAGACGCTGGCCACGGGCCTGGCCGTCGGTGCGGCGGGGGCCGTCACGACGGGTGCGTCTCCGGTGCAGGCGGCGTCCGGGCGCGGTCGCGGCTTCGGCCGGGTCGCCGATCTGACCCACACCGTGACCCCGGACTTTCCGGTGTGGACACAGGTGAGCAAACCGCCGCAGTTGATTCCGGTGTCCCGGATGGCGGAGAACCGGTACAACGGCGACGAGATCGTCACCTACGAACATGTCGGCACCCATGTCGACGCACCCCTGCATTTCAGCGACGGGGGTGTGTCGGTGGACCGGATTCCCGCCGATCAACTGGTGGCGCCGCTGGCGGTGCTGCGGATCGCCGATCGGGCGGCGCGGGATCCGTCCGCGGCGGTGACCGTGGCCGACATCCGGGCCTGGGAGGCCGCGCACGGCCCGCTGCCCGACGGCGTCTTCGTGGCGATGGATTCGGGGTGGTCGCACCGCATTTCGGTGCCGGGCGCCTATCTCAACTACGACGAGCGGCGCAACGTGTATCGCTGGCCGGGGTTCAGTGCCGAGGCCGCGGATTTCCTGCTCCGGCAACGTCGCGTGGTCGGTATCGGTGTCGACTCCACCGGCCTGGACCGGGGTAGCGACCATGCGGTTCCGGTACATCGCAGCTGGTTGCCGGCGGGGCGCTACGGCGTCGAATCGCTCGCCGACCTGGATCAGGTGCCCGACGCCGGCGCGACGCTGATCGTGGGTGCGCCCAAGCACGGCGGCGGAACCGGTGGGCCCGCAAGGGTTTTCGCGCTGTTCTGATCGAGCCTGCCCCGCTACTGGACATTTCTTCATGATTTCGACGACAATCGAAATGTGATCGATGATCTGGTGAACTGGGACGGAGTGGTCGCGGTGAGCGACGCGGGGCAGTGGCGGCAGCCGTGGCGGTTGCCGCCGGACCGCCTGGCGGCCGCGTTCTCTCCGGAACTGGCCGAACACGCGGCCGTGGCGACGGGAGTGCGGCTGGGACTGGTGACCGATGCGGCCGAGTTGACGCTGCCCGTGCACTCCACCCCGATCTGGCAGCCGCGGCCCCGGTTCGTCGACGTCTTCGTCGACGGGCGGCGCACCCAGCGCGTGCCGGTGGGTTCGGGTGCCGAGGTTGTGGTTGCGACGTTGCCCGGCACGCGTTCCCGGGTAGAGCTGTGGTTGCCGCATCGCGGGGCCGTGACGCGGGTCGGCGCCCTGTCGGTACCGGCGGGCGCGACCGTGGAACCGTGGGAATCCGACGGTCCGCGGTGGATCACCTACGGCAGCTCCCTCACCCAGTGCCTGATCACCGAGGCGCCCAGCGACACCTGGCCGGCCCGGATCGCGCGAACCCACGGCTGGCGCATGCTGAATCTGGGGTTCGCCGCCCAGGCCTATCTGGACCCGTTCGTCGCCCGCGCCATCGCGGCCCGGCCCGCCGACCTGATCTCGGTGGAACTGGGGCCGAACCTCTACATCCGCGGACCGTTCGCCGCCCGGTCCCTGGGCGGGCTCGCGGCCGGATTCCTGGAGACGATCCGCACGGCGCATCCGGATGTTCCGGTGGTCGTGTTCTCGCCGCCGGTGTGGGTGCAGCGCGAGAACGAGCCGAATCCGCACGGCCTCACGCTGCGCGACGTCCGGGAGCTGGTCGAGGACGTGGTCGCGGTTCTGCAGCGGCTGGGGGACGACAAACTGCATCTCGTCTCCGGCGCGGAACTGTTCGGGGCCGGTGATGGCGCGCTCACCGTCGACGGACTGCATCCGGATGCCGCGGGCGACGCGCTGATCGCCGAGCGCTTCGGACCGCGGCTCGCCGCGGCGCTGGCGACCGCGGCACCGGTCCGGTCCTGACGCGGACCGGCCCGAGGGCGGGCCGGCGAACCGGTCCGTTGCCCGAAGACGACCGGATCACCCTTTTCGACACTTGATGGGCCGTCGTTTCCTTCGCCCGTCAGGAGGGTGCTCCGTGACCGACACATCGCAACCGACCAAGATTCCCCGCCTGCCGACACTCACCGGAATGCGTTTCGCCGCAGCACTTCTCGTGTTCTGCACGCACGTATCGCTGGAGGGGTTCTTCGCCGATGCCGGCGCCGCCGACACCGCCTCGTTCCTGGTGAAGCGGGCCGGGTGGACCGGCGTCGGATTCTTCTTCGTGCTCAGCGGTTTCGTGCTGGCGTGGTCGGCGCGTCCCGGCGACACCACGGTGGGCTTCTGGCGCCGCCGGGCGGTGAAGGTCTACCCCAATCACGTGCTCACCTGGGCGATGGCGTTCGCGCTGCTGCTGTGGACGGGAAAGACGGTCACCGCGGGGGTGGCGATTCCCAATCTGCTGCTCGTGCACACCTGGCTGCCGATCGTGCAGAACTTCGCCAGTATGAACACCGTCGCCTGGTCGCTGTGCTGTGAGGCGTTCTTCTATCTGCTGTTTCCCTGGCTGCTGGCCGCGGTGAACCGGATCCGGGCCGAACGGCTCTGGGCGGCGACGATCGCGGTGATCGCCGTCATCGTCGTACTCCCGCTGATCGCGCAATTGCTCCCCGACCGGCCACGGGTGCCGTTCGCACCGGATGTGCCGGTCTACCAGTTCTGGTTCGTCTACCTGTTCCCGCCGGTGCGCACCCTGGACTTCCTGCTCGGCATCCTGCTGGCGAAGCTGCTGCTGTCGGGCCGGCGCGCGCCGCTGTCCCTCGCCCCGGCGACCGGGCTGGCGGTGCTGGGATATGTGGGTCTGCTGTACGCGCCGTACCTGTTCGCGCTCGACGCGGTGACCATCGTGCCGATCGCGCTGCTGATCCTGGCGGGCGCGCGGGCCGATGTGCGAGGTACCCCGTCGCTGTGGCGGGCGCGTTTCGTGGTGTGGCTGGGCGATATCTCGTTCGCGTTCTACATGATTCACGAATTGGTACTGCACTATCGGGTCCGGCTGTTCGGTATCCAGGCGGCCTGGTCCACCCCGTTCGCGCTCGCGGTCGTGCTGGGGCTGCTGCTGGTCGATGTCGTGCTCGCCTGGGGCCTGTACTCGGCGGTGGAATCGCCGATCGTGCGCCGGTGGAGTCGTCCGCGCCGGCGGGAGTCGTCGCTACCGGCCGCGGCGACCGCGACGCTGACCTCGCTCGCCGGGGTGGCGGCGGACACCGGAAGGTCGGCGGGAGCAGCGGGTGCCCGCGGTGGTGCCGCCGCACCGTCGATCGCGGTGGTCGATTCGCCTGCGGCGGTGTCGGATTCGCCTGTCACTGAGATCGATTCGCCTCCGGCGGTAGTCGAATCTCCCGTGGCGGTGCTCGATTTGTCCGCGGTGGTGCTGGACTCGCCCGCGGCAGACGGGGTGGAGCGATGAGGGCGCTGATCGTCTCGGCGGTGGTCCTGGCGTGGACGGTGGCGGTGACCCTGTGCACCGCACCGTCCGCGCGCGCCGATGACGTCGAAATACGCTGCGCCGGAACCAGTACCGTCACCTACACGCCCGGCCTCACCGCCACCGCGCGGCCGACCACCATCGTCACCGACGCGACCCTGTCGTGCGCCTCGAGCGATCCGTCGATCACCGGCGGCACCACCCACGCCGGCGGCCGGGCGGAGATCGGCTGCGGTCCGGCGGCGGGAGTCGGCACCTCCCGCATCGATTGGAACAACGGACGCCACAGCACGTTTCGTTTCCGCACGGTCTTCGCCGACCGACCGGCCGGGCAGACGGTGATCGTCGTGTCCGGCACGGTCGTCGACGGCGAATTCCTCGGCGATCAGGTGGACGGCGCCGGGGTCTACCTGACGCCCGATCTGGCCGGATGTGCCACCGCGACCGGTGTCACCAGCACGACCGGGCCGCTGGTGCGGACGTTCAGGAAGCCGTGATGCCCTCGTGCACATTGCGCAGAATAGAGCTCAGCACTCCGGGGAAGCGGGTCTCGACCTCGTCGTAGCGCAGTTCGTTGCGGCGGTAGCTGCCCTCCTGGATCACGCGCAGCAGACCCGCCATCCGCAGCACCTTCAGATGATGCGACAGCGTGGACATGCTCACCGGGACATCGAATCCGCCGCAGGTGATCGCCTCGCGCTGCATCAGTTTGCAGACGATGTCCAGGCGCACCGGATCGGCGAGGGCCTGCAGCAGAGTGGGCAGGGCGACCGAGTCGACGGAGGGGTGTTCGAGCGCGCGCACTGTGCGAGTCTACCGGCGTCGCGGACGGCACAGCCGCCCTCACCAGGTGTCCCAGTGCGCGACGTTGTCCAGATCGGTGCGCGCTGCCGGGCGGAACGAGGTGCCGATGGTGTACGCCACCGGAATCAGCGCGGTCTGGAGCACCGATTCGTACGGAATGCCCAGCAATTCGGCCGCCTCGCGCTCGTACTGCAGATGCGGCGTGGTCCACACGGTGCCGAGGCCGCGTTCCCGGGCGGCCAGCATGAAACTCCAGGTGGCCGGCAGGATCGAGCCGAAACTGTTGGCCAGGTCGACGGCTCCGGGACGGGTGCGCCGCACGATGTGCACGCACGGCACCAGCAGAACCGGCACCTGGTGCAGATACCGGAACAGATGATGCCCGCTGTCGTGACCGCGCTGGATCTGGGCCGGGTCGTCGCGCCAGTCGATGCCGTCCTCGGGGACCACCTCGGTCGGCGCCATCAGCCCCTTGCGGTACAGATTCGCCAGTGCCGCACGCTTTTCCGGATCGGTGACCACCACGAACGCCCACCGTTGCCGATTACGCCCGGTGGGCGCCTGGGTGGCCAGGTGCAGGCACTCCTCGAGCACCTCGCGTTCGACCGGCCGGGTCAGGTCGAGTCGTTTGCGCACCGCCCGGGTGGTGGTGAGCAGTTCGTCGGTCGTGAGGTTCAGCCTCGTCACCATTACGCCGCCACCGCCTCGGCCACCGCGCGCTCACGCACGAGCAACACCACGATCGGGAAGACCAGCAGGCACGAGATCGCGCAGACGACGCCGAGCCACACGAAGCTGTGCGTGCCCGACAACACCGCGACCGATGCCGAGGTGCCGATCGTCGAACCCGCGTACAGCGCGGAGGAATTCAAGCCCAGCGCGGTTCCGCGGGCGCTGGGACTGAGTTCGCTCACCAGCGTGGTGATCGAGGACGCTCCGATATTGAACGCCAGCACCCACAGCGCGGCGATGACGACCGGCGGAACGAGAGCGCCGCTGAGACTCGAGAACGCGACCAGCGCGACCGCGACCGACACACCGGCCGCGGCGATCACCGCACGCTTGCCGTATCGGTCGGTGAGCCGCCCGCCGAGGAAGTTGCCCAGCACCCCGACCGCGCTGATGACCAACAGGACCAGGCCGATCGCGGTCGTGGACAGATCGAACTCGGTATGGAAGTAGACCCCGATATTGGCCCACATGCCCTGGTTGCCCGCCGTCCAGAAGAACGTCGACAGCAGCACGAAGATCACCGTCGGATTGCTGAACGCGGCCCGGAACTTGCCCACATAGGCGCGCAGCGGGCTCACGTCGGAGTCGGCGGCCGCCGGGGGCAGCTGCGGCAGCGACAACGGGACGGCCACCAGTGCGACCACCGCCAGGGCGGCGATCACCCAGAACGTCACCCGCCAGCTCAGGGCGTCGGCGGCGAAGGAGCCCAGCGGGACGCCGATCAGCGAGGAGCCGGTGAGCGCGCCCATGATGATGCCGATCGCGCGGCCGCGGCGTTCCGGCGCGACGACGTCGGCGACGGCGGCGAAGATGCTCGGCACCATCATCGCGGCGCCGAGCCCGGCGAATCCGCGAAACACCAGCAGCACAGCGAAATTCGAGAACACACCGGTCAGGGCCGTGCCCACGCTGAAGGCGACCAGGCCGGTGAGGATCACGTTGCGCCGGCCCCAGCGGTCGGAGACCGGGCCGAACAGCGGGCCGGTCACCGCGTAGACCAGTGCGTAGGTGGTCACCAGCAGGCCGGCGGAGTCGATCGAGGCACCGGTGGAGCGGGTGATGGTGGGGGCGAGGGGCGCGACGACCAGCGCGTCGAGTCCGACGAGCGCCGCGCAGACGGAACCGACGATCAGCAGCCGGCGCGTGGCGCGATCCGGATTCTCGGTGATAAGTGGGGTCGGTGAAACCATGCGTGTACACCTACTTCGGGGGCTTGTAAGAGACTTCGAAAACAATCGAAATGTGGTTCACATGGTGACACAGGCCCGTTGGGGCGTCAACGGTTACGGGAACGCGCGCCGGGGCGACGACGCCAGATCCGGCGCCTCCGGCGGGGTTGTCTTCCGCTGCCGCGGAACGGCTTTCGCCCTCTAGGCGCGAACGGGGCGAGGGGCGACCGCGACGACGGTCCGCAGCAGACCCGGGAACCGGGCGTCCAGATCGTCCGCGCGCAGCGAGACCATCCGCCGCGTACCGTCGACGCGGGTCACCGTGAGTCCCGCCTCACGCAGCACCTTCAAGTGGTGGGACAGGGTCGATTTCGACATCTCGACCGTCAACTCGCTGCACGACATCTCGTCGGTGCGGTCGGCCAGATCGCAGACGATGCGCAACCGTGCCGGATCGCTGAGCGCATGGAAGACCGCGGTCAATTCGATGTCCTCGCGCGCCGGCTGATTAACGACTCGAGCCACCACGACCGCCTTCCGCTCACCTCTGCTATTTCGATGATAGTCGAACGAGGTGGCGACCCGGTCCGCGGCCCCGGAGGCCGGGCCGGGCCCCGGACCGGTTCCGCGGCCGGTGATCCGTGCCTGCGGCCGAAGACGCGGACATGCCTGCTCGGACAGACTGAGCCGAGCCGCCCGAGGGTGCACAGACCGGCGCTGTCCAGTCGCCGGACCTCCGGGCCTCACCCGCGGCCCTGGCGACGATGCCGGCCGACGCTCGCACAGACCTCGCGGTCGTTCGCACAGCAACGGAAGTGGCCGAATGAGCATGGTTCCCCTACCCCCGTCCCGGACCGCCATCGCCGTGGTCGGACTGTCGTGCCGCCTACCGCAGGCGCCCGACCCGCAGGCATTCTGGCAGTTGCTGCGCGGCGGCACCGACGCGATCACCGACACCCCGCCGCAGCGGTGGCGCTCGGCCGACGAATCGCTGCGGCGAGGTGGATTCCTCGACACCGTCACGGATTTCGATGCCGCGTTCTTCGGCATCTCCGCGCGCGAGGCGATCGAGACGGACCCGCAGCAGCGGTTGATGCTGGAATTGGCCTGGCAGGCATTCGAGGACGTTCTCGGCCGCCGGCCCGGCCGCACCGGAGTGTTCGTGGGCGCGATGGCCGACGACTATCGCCTCGTGCAGCAGCGTCGCGGTGACGCGGCGATCGCACAACACACCGGTGCGGGCGCCAGTCGCGGCGTGATCGCGAATCGGATCTCCTACCTGCTCGGCCTGCGCGGTCCCAGCCTGACCGTCGACACCGGACAGTCCTCGTCGCTGGTCGCGGTTCATCTGGCGATGGAGAGCCTGCGGCGTGGCGAATCGACCACCGCGCTGGCGGGCGGGGTGCAGCTGAATCTGGTCGAGGACAGTGCGTTGCGGATGTCGCGGTTCGGCGGGCTGTCCCCGGACGGTCGCTGCTACACCTTCGACGCGCGGGCCAACGGTTTCGTCCGCGGCGAGGGCGGCGGTTTCGTGGTCCTCAAGACGGTGCCGCAGGCGCTCGCCGACGGGGATCGGATCTACGCGGTGCTGCGTGGCAGTGCGCTCGGAAACGACGGCGCGGGAAAGGATCTCACCACGCCGACGGTCGCCGGGCAGCGAGCCGTCCTGCGCGAGGCGTACCGTGCGGCCGGCGTCGACCCGGCCGCCGTGGCCTACGTGGAACTGCACGGAACCGGCACACGGGTGGGTGATCCGGTGGAGGCCGAGGCGCTCGGCGCCGAACTGGGTGCGCGGCGCCGCACCCCGCTGCTGGTCGGATCGGCGAAGACCAATATCGGGCATCTCGAAGGTGCGGCCGGAATCGCCGGCCTGCTGAAGGTGGTGCTGGCCGTGCACCACGGTGAACTACCGCCGAGCTTGAACTTCCGGACCCCGAATCCCGCTGTGCGATGGAAGGATTGGCGACTCGAGGTGGTGACTGCTCGACGCGCGTGGCCGGACGGCGAACGTGCGGCGGGGGTTTCGGCCTTCGGTATGGGCGGCACGAATTGCCACGTGGTCGTCGCAGCCCCGGAGCCGGCCGAGGCGGATCGACCGGCAGACAGCGGCACGTCCTCCGGTCCGGCTGTCGCCGCCCGGCCGGTGCCCTGGGTCTTCTCGGCCGTCTCGGACGCGGGCGTGCGGGCGCTGGCCGCGGATCTGAGGGCGGGCATACCCGATTCGGCTGCCGCGCTGCCGGATATCGCGCGCACGCTCGCCGCCCGCTCCGGCCTGGCCGAACGCGCGGTCGTCTTCGCGCAGACCCCAGACGAACTTTCGTCTGGGCTGCAACAGATTTCGCAGAGCGAAACCCGGGTGGTCACCGCGCGGGACGCATGGTCCGATGCCCATGAGCTGCCTGTCCCGGCAGGCCCGTCGGCGACCTTCCAGGAACTGACGGAGCTGTGGGCCTTTCCCGCCGCCGCGGCCGAATCGGTCGCGTTCGTCTTTCCGGGGCAGGGCGGTCAATGGGCCGGTATGGGAGCGCGCCTGTGGGAGACCTCCGCGGTGTTCCGCGCCTGGGTGAGCGTGGCGGACGAGGTGATCGCGGCCGAGGCCGGATGGTCGGTGCGGGAGGTGCTGCTCGACCTGGACGGCGCACCGTCGCTGGACCGGGTCGACGTGGTGCAGCCCGCCCTGTTCGTGACGATGGTCGGGATCGCGCTGGTGTGGGCGTCCTGGGGGATCGCGCCGGACGCGGTGGTGGGTCATTCCCAGGGCGAGGTGGCGGCGGCCTTCGTGGCGGGCGCGCTGACCCTCGGCGACGCCGTGCGCGTGGTCGCCGGCCGCTCGGCGCTGGTCGCGCGGCGGCTCAGCGGGGCCGGACGCATGGCCGTGGTGTGGGCCCCCGCGGATTCGGTGCGAGCCCGTCTGGTCGACGCGGTGTCGGTGGCCGCGATCAACGGACCGGCCACGACGGTGCTGACCGGTGCGCCGGAGGCGTTGGCGGCGTTGGTGTCTCGTTACGACGACGACGGCGTGCGGGTGCGCTGGGTGGACGTCGACTATGCGTCGCACTCGCCGCAGGTCGAGCCCGTGCACGCGGAGCTGGTGGCCGAGCTGGCCGCGGTGCGGCCCCGCCGCGCGCAGGTGCCGTTCTATTCCTCGGTCACCGGTGCGCAGCTGGACGCGGCCGAATTGGACGCCGAGTACTGGTTCCGCAATCTGCGGGAGCCGGTGAATTTCGCCGGCGCTGTCGACGCGCTGGTCGCCGGTGGATTCCCGACCTTCGTCGAATGCTCGCCGCATCCGAGTCTGGCCGGGGCCGTGGAGGGTGCGGCGGGCCCGCAGGCGGTGGTGCTGAGTTCGCTGCGCCGCGACGACGGTGGGGCGAACCGCCTGCTGGAGTCGTTGGCCCAGGCGTGGGTGGCCGGCGTCGGTGTCGACTGGACCTCGGTCATCGGACCGGGCCCGCGCCGGCCCGCGCCGCGATACTCGTTCCGCCGCACCACCTTCTGGCCCGGTGTGGCGACCGCCGCGGAGCCGGACCGTCCGACCCTCGCCACGCGGTGGAATGCGCTGCCCCCGGCCCGTCGCCGCCGGGAACTGCTCGACCTCATCCGGGCCGATGCGGCGGCGGTCGGTGCCGCGGACATCTCCGACACCGCGGTGAGTTTCACCGGCAGTGGATTCGATTCGGTGATGGCGATCGAGCTACGAAACCGGCTGTCGCTCGCGACCGGATTGTCGCTACCCGCGTCGGTCCTGTTCGACCACCCCAGTCCCGACCGGCTCGCCGACCACCTTGCGAGTCTTCTGAACAGCTCGCCCGCCCAGGAACTTTCGGCCCCTCTCGCCGGCGACGGCGTCCAGGACACCGGCGGTGACGATCCGGAGGCGATCGCGATCGTCTCGATGGCCTGCCGCTATCCCGGCGGCGCCGACGCCCCCGAGAAGCTCTGGGACCTGGTGGTCTCCGGACGGGATGCGATCGGCCCGTTCCCGGCCGACCGGGGCTGGGATCTGGCCGGGCTGTTCGACGACGAGCCCGGCCGGGCCGGCAAATCGTCGGTGCGTGCGGGCGGATTCCTATACGACGCACCGCAATTCGATGCCGAACTGTTCGGAATCTCACCGCGCGAGGCGGCTGCGATGGACCCGCAGCAGCGCCTGCTGCTCGAGACCACGTGGGAGCTGTTCGAACGCGCCGGGCTGAACGTGCACGCGCTGCGCGGCAGCGATACCGGCGTCTTCATCGGTGCGATGGCGCCCGACTACGGGCCGCGCATGAGCGAGGCCGGCGAACGGGCGGCCGGATACGTCCTGACCGGCACCACCGGAGGCGTGGCCTCGGGCCGGATCTCCTATGTCCACGGCTTCACCGGGCCGACGCTGACGGTGGACACCGCGTGCTCGAGTTCGCTGGTCGCCCTGCATCTCGCGGCGGCCGCCCTGCGTCGCGGCGAATGCTCGCTCGCGGTGGCCGGCGGTGCGACGGTCATGTCCACACCGGGCATCTTCGTCGAATTCTCCCAGCAGCGCGGACTCTCACCGGACGGCCGCTGCCGCGCCTTCGGTGCGGGCGCCGACGGCACCGGCTGGGCCGAAGGCGTCGGAGTCCTGTTGCTGGAACGTGTGTCGGATGCGCGGCGCCACGGCCACCATGTGCTGGCCGTGCTGCGCGGCAGCGCGGTCAACTCCGACGGGGCGTCCAACGGCTTGACCGCGCCGAACGGGCCCTCTCAGGAGCGAGTGATCCGCCGGGCACTGGCCGATGCCGGGCTGACCACCGCGGATATCGATGTGGTGGAGGGACACGGCACCGGAACCACGCTCGGTGATCCGATCGAGGCCCATGCGCTGCTGGCGACCTACGGCCGCGATCGGGCGGGCGGGCATCCGCTGCGGCTGGGCTCGCTGAAATCCAATATCGGGCACAGTCAGGCGGCCGCGGGCGTCGGCGGCGTGATCAAGATGGTGCAGGCGCTGCGGCACGGCGTGCTGCCGCGCACGCTGCACGCCGACCGCCCGTCACCGCTGATCGATTGGGCCGCGGGGCAGGTGGAACTGCTTACTCGCAACGAGCCCTGGCCGGTGACGGGCCGGCCGCGGCGCGCGGCGGTGTCCTCGTTCGGCATCGGCGGAACCAATGCGCACGTGGTGCTGGAACAGGCCCCGGCCGTCGCGGACTCCGCACCCGCGCCGCGTAGCGGGCCGGTGCCGTGGATTCTGTCTGCGGCCTCGGCCGACGCCTTGCGCGACCACGCCGCCGCGCTGGCGGAGTTCGCCCGGCGGCCGGACGCACCGGATCCGCGCGGGGTCGCCGCCGCGCTCGCCACCCGCGCCACCCTGGCCGAGCGCGCCGTGGTGATCGGGCGTGCCCCGGAGGACTTCGCCGAAGCACTGCACCGGATCGCCGAGGCGCCGCCGCGGGTGGTCGCGGCTGCGTCGACACCGGACTCGCACGAGCACGATCCGGTGCCGCTCGGCAATGCCGCGCTCACCTTCCCGGAATTGCTGGCGGCGTTCGGGTTTCGCTTCGAGCCGGTCGAGGGCGTCGCCGTGCTGTTCCCCGGCCAGGGCGGCCAGTGGGCGGGGATGGGAGCGCAGCTGTGGGAATCGTCGCCGGTCTTCCGCGCCTGGGTGTCGACCCTGGACGTGGTGGTGCGGGAGGCGGCCGGCTGGTCCGTCCGGGACGTGCTGCTCGACCGGGCCGGGGCCGAACCGCTCGACCGCGTGGACGTGGTGCAGGTCGCGCTGTTCGCGATGAGTGTCGGGGTGGCGCTGGTGTGGGCGTCGTGGGGGATCGGCGCGGAGGCGGTGGCCGGTCATTCCCAGGGTGAGGTCGCGGCGGCGTTCGTCGCGGGCGGTCTGACGCTCGCGGACGCCGTGCATGTCGTCGTGACGCGGTCGCGGCTGATCGCAGGGAAACTGAGCGGCTCCGGCGGCATGGCGGTGGTGTGGGCCGCGCCCGAGCGGATCCGGCCGCGGCTCGGGGACGGCGTGGTCGTCGCCGCTGTCAACGGGCCCGAAGTCGTTGTGCTGTCCGGAGATTCACAGCCCTTACGCACGGTCGCCGACGGTTTCGAGGCCGAGGGTGTTCGGGTGCGCTGGGTGGATGTCGACTACGCCTCCCATTCGCCCGCGGTGGAGGCGGTCCACGACGAACTGGTGGAGCGACTCGTGTCGTTGCGGCCGCGCAGTTCGGCGGTCGCGTTCTACTCCTCGGTGCACGGGGGCCTGCTCGACACCGCCGAACTGGATGCGGCCTACTGGTTCCGGAATCTACGTGAACCCGTCGACTTCACCGGGGCGGTGGCGGCGCTGGCCGCCGACGGATTCCGCTTCTTCGTCGAATCCTCCCCGCACCCCGGCCTGGTCGGTGCGGTGGAGGAGACGGTGGGCGCCGGCGGCATCGTCGTCGGATCGCTGCGGCGCGGAGAGGGCGGGCTGGACCGGCTACTTGCCGCGGCGGGCGACGGCTGGGTGCGCGGGCTACCGGTCGACTGGCCGCGCGTCGTCGGTGCCGCACCGGACGCCGAGGTGCCGACGTACACCTTCCGGCGCCAACGCTATTGGCTGTCCGCCGAACCGCCTCGCGCGCGCACGGCCGACGACTGGCGCTACCGCGTCGACTGGCGTGCGCTGCCGCCGGGTACGGCGCGCCCGTCCGGCCGCTGGCTGCTCGTCGGCGCGCCGGCCGAGGTGCGGGCCGCACTGTCGCGATCGAGACTCGAGGTCACCGACGACCGCGACTCCGGGCCGTTGCGCGGTGCGCTGTCGTTCCTCAGTGATATCGGCGAAACACTGGAACTGCTGCGTGCGCTTCCCGAATCCGTTCCGCTGTATGTGATCACGCGCGGGGCGGTCGGCGTCGCGGGGGAACCGCTCGTCGACCCGGCGCGGAGCGTGCTGTGGGGTCTCGGCTACAGCCTCGCGCTGGCACGCCCGGACCGCTGGGGCGGCCTGATCGACCTGCCCGCGACACCGCTGGACGCGGATCTCCTCGCCACGCTCGAGAGTGCCCTGAGCACCGCGACCGAGAACCAGCTGGCGGTGCGCCCGTCGGGTCTGTTCGCGCGCCGGCTGGTGCGCGCCCACGCGCGGATCGACCACGCTGCGTGGCGTTCCCGGGGGTCGGCACTGGTCACCGGAGGCACCGGCGCGATCGGCGCGCGGGTGGCCCGGTGGCTGCTGCGAACCGGCACCGACCACGTGGTCCTGCTCAGCCGCAGCGGACCCGCCGCGCCGGACGCGGCCGCACTGCGCGCGGAATTCGGATCGGCGGTCACCATCGTGGCCTGTGACATCACCGACCGCGCGGCACTGGGCCGGGTGATCGGCGACATCGCCGATCTCCGCACGGTCGTCCATGCCGCGGGCGTCGTGGACGGCACGGCCGTGACCGAGGTGACGGCCGCTGACATCGCACGTGTCATCGGGCCGAAAGCCGTTGCCGCACAGTATCTCCACGAACTGACCGGGGAGCTGGACGCCTTCGTCCTGTTCTCCTCGGGCGCGGCCGTCTGGGGGAGTGCGGACCAGGGCGTCTACGGTGCGGCCAATGCCTATCTCGACGCGCTCGCGGCACACCGGCGCGGACTCGGCCTGCCCGCCACCTCGATCGCCTGGGGTGCGTGGGACGGTGGCGGCATGGCCGCCGAACCCGGCGCGGCGCAGCGGTGGCGCCGGCAGGGAGTCCTGCCGATGGACCCGGACGCGGCACTCAACCATCTCGAACGCGCGCTGCGCGCGGGGGAGAGCGGGCTGCTCGTGGCCGATATCGACTGGGCGCGTTTGGCGCCGGTACTCACCGCCGCGCGACCGCTCCCGCTGCTGGCGGAGCTGCCCGAGGCGCAGCCGGCCGCCGAGCCCGCGGAGACCACGACGGGCCGTAGCTTCGCCGAACGCCTGGCCGCCCTGCCCGAGGACGAGGCCGACCGCGCCCTGCTCGAACTGGTTCGCTCCGAGATCGCCGGGGTGCTCGGCTACGACGCACCGCGTGCCGACGACGACGATCGCAATCTGCTCGAGCTGGGTTTCGACTCCCTGACCACGGTCGAATTGCGCAATCGGCTCAATGCCGCGACCGGGCTGTCGATCGCGGTGACGTTCCTGTTCGACCACGCCACCGCCAGCGAGCTGGCCAAGGCGCTCGGATCCGAACTCGCCCTCACCGCCGAGCCGCCGGTCGCCCCGGCCGACCCGGTCAGCATGCTGTTCCACCAGGCGTTCGAATCGGGCAAATTCGCGGAGGGTATGGCGCTGCTGCGCGAGGCGGCGCGGCTGCGGCCGATGTTCGACAGCGCGGCGACGGTGCCGCATCCGGATCCGGTCACCCTCGCCGACGGCGACGGCGGCCCTCAGATGATCTGCTTCTCCGCGCTGGTGGCGATGACCGGTGCGCAGGTGTACACCCGTTTCGCCGACGAATTCCGTGGGCAGCGCAGGGTTTCGGCCTTACCCGCTCCCGGCTTCGTGAGCGGTGACAGCCTGCCCGCGACGATCGAGGCGGTCATCGATCTGCAGACCGAGATCGTCCGGCCGATCGCCGCCCGGGCGCAGGTGGTGCTGACCGGAACGTCGTCCGGCGGCTGGCTGGCGCACGCGGTGGCCGCGCGGCTCGAACGCGACGGGCTTCGCGTCGCCGGGGTGGTGCTGCTGGACACCTACCTGCCGGATGCGGATCTGCTGCGGCGTGCCCAGCATCGGGTGATCGGTGGCGTACTGGATCGGCAGGCCGGATTCGGGCTCGCCGACGGTGTCCGGCTGTCGGCGATGGGTTGGTACATACCGCTTTTCGCGCACTGGCGGCCGGAGCCGATCACGGCGCCGACGCTCCTGGTGCGGGCGTCCGAGCCGCTGCGCGACCACACCGGCGCGGCGCTCGAGGATCTGGACTGGCGGTCGGCGTGGACGCTGCCGCATACGGTTGTGGATGTACCGGGCGACCATTTCACCATCCTCGAGGAGCACGCCGCCTCGACCGCGCGCGCGGTGCGCGAATGGCTGGATCGCTGACGCGCGAAGGGCGCCGGCCACGGCCGGCGCCCTTCGCGTCACCACGCCGATCACTCGATGACGGCGGCGTGTACCAGCTGGCGCAGCCGGGAGAACAGCGGCAGCGCCTTGGAGGGGAACAACTGTGGAAACGCCAGTGCCGTGATCCGGGTGACCGGGTCGACGAAGAAGTAGGTGCTGGTCGCCGAATACCACGAGAACTCACCGGGATTCGCGATCACCTTGCTCGCGGCCGGGTCGAGCACGGTCATGAAGCCGAATCCGAATCCGAGGCCGGCCATTGTGGTCAGCGCGGGCAGCACCGGCCGGCCGAAGCTTCCGAGGTCGGCGCCGCCGGGCAGCTGATTGGTCGTCATGTACCGCACCGTGGCCGGCGAGAGCACCCGTGCGCCGTTCCAGCTGCCGCCCGCCAGCAGCATCTGCAGGAAGGTGTGGAAGTCCGCGGCGGTGGTGAGCAGGCCGGCGCTGCCGGACAGCCAGGTCGGGCGCTGGGTCGGGTCGCCGCCCATCGCGTCGTTGCGGACCGCCAGACCGGTCGCCGGATCGGCCATGTAGATCGCGGCGAGCCGCTGGGTCTCCTCCGGCTCGATCCAGAATCTGGTGTCGTGCAGTCCGAGCGGCTGCGTAATGCGTTCGGCGATAACGGTATCCAGCGACTTGCCGGAGACCACCTCGATCAGCCGGCCGAGCACGTCGGTGCTCACGCCGTAGTTCCACGCGGTACCCGGTTCGAACAGCAGCGGCAGCGATGCCCAGGTGTCCACGGCGGTCGCCAGATCGATTCCGGGCGGCGCACTCCACTCGAAGCCGCGTTGGACGTACAGCTCGTCCACAGGATGGGAATGATGGAAGCCGTAGGTGAATCCGGCGGTGTGGGTGAGCAGATGCCAGATCCGGATGGGTTCGCGCGCGGGCCGCGACTCCAGGTTCGAGCCGCCGCCGCGGGTGTACACGCGCACATCGCGCAGCGACGGAATGTAGTCGGCCACCGGATCATTGAGCCCGAAGGCCCCGTCCTCGTACAGTGCCAGCGCCGCGACGGAGGTGAACGGTTTGGTCAGCGACCAGGAGCGGAACAAGGAGTCGGCCTCCATCGCGAGGCCGGCCTCGCGGTCGCGGTGGCCGCCGGTGCCGATGTGGGCGATCTTGCCGTCGCGCGCGATGATGCCGACCCAGCCGGGCATCCGGCCCGCTTCCACCAGACCGTCGAGGTAGTCGTCGAACCGCCGCAGCCGGTCCGGGTCCAATCCGGCCTCGGCCGCGTCGATTTCGATCTTTATCTCACTCATGATGTGGCCCCTGCCTGTTTCCGGAGTGCGGAGAAGAGAATTTTCGGCGAGATTCTTGCCAGCCGACACCGTGAATAGTAGCTTTAGTTCGATAGATGTACAACTATCGAACTATGTTGTGCCGGTGGTGAATTCGCGCCGGTGAATTCCCCCCGCCCGAGCCGTCGTCGACGCAGATGAAGTGGAGTTGGTTGTCATGTCCCGCTACGGGATCACCCTGCCCTTGCCGTTCGTCCCACTCCCGCGCCATCGCGACATACTGGGCGAGCTGGCCGATCTCGGTTACACCGACGCGTGGACCGGAGAGTATGCGGGGGTGGATGCCTTCACGCCGCTGGTGCTCGCCGCGGCATGGGGTTCGCCGTCGCTGCGGCTGGGCACCGCCGTCGTGCCGGTGTACACGCGCGGGCCCGCGGTGATCGCCCAGACCGGCGCCGCGCTGGCCGAACTCGCCCCCGGCAGGGTTGTGCTGGGTATCGGATCCTCCGGGGCGCAGCTGGTCACCGGGATGAACGGGATCGCGATGGACGAGCCGTATCGGCGGGTGCGCGATACGTTGCGGTTCCTGCGCCACGCCTACGAACACGGCCGTGTGGCAGGGCGATTCGATACCTTCACCATCGAGGATTTCGAGCTCGGGCGACCGGCGCAGATTCCGCCGCAGCTCATGGTCGGCGCGCTGCGGACCGGCATGTTGCGGCTCGGATTCCGGGAGGGCGCCGGCGCCATCACCAATTTCCTCACCGCCGAGGACATTTCGACGGTGATTCGCGGCCTCGGGGCCGATCGCGACCGCGGGGAGCTGGTCGCCCGCGTCTTCGTCTGTCCGACCGAGGATCTCGACTACGCGCGCGAGTCGGGCCGGCGCATGCTGACCCATCTGTTCACCCGACCGACCTACGGCGCCTTCCACGAGTGGCTGGGGCGAGGCGATCAGGTCGAGCAGGTCCGCAAACATGTTGCGGCAGGAGATCTGCGGCGCGCGGGGGAGGCGATCTCCGACGACGTGGTGGACGGCGTCCTGGTGCACGGCAGCCCGGAACGCTGCCGGGAGCAGATTCACCGCTACGTCGAGGCGGGGGTAGACACTCCGGTGCTGATGATCCAGTCGACGCCGGAGTTGTTCGCCGGCGGCCCGGAGGCGGTTCTGAAGGTCGTGCGGGACCTGGCACCGCAGCGGTGAGTGGCGCGCTGTCGGGTACTTCCACAAGTGACGAACAATCGATACTACGTGCGGTTTCCCGCTGCTGCGGATTTGTCAAGTATTTCGCCGGTTACTGTTCGAATCCGGTTTTTCCGGTTCGCGAATTGTTTGCGCCCGAATTTCACTCCACGTGAATCCAGCTCGCATTGCCGCGATGGTTCCCAGGTGTTAGCGTTATTTGTCGGGTTTGTTCCCGAGTTGTGATAGGAGCATCCCGATACCTCTCGTCACCTGCCGGGCCTGCAACTGCATTCATGGCCCATGAAACTTTGGGGGCCTCGATGACCGTGACCGAACTACCGAATACGGCCAGAGAATTCGGCGACGCCCATGGGCGCGATTCGGGTCGTGCCAGGGTTCTCGTGGTGTGCGGCGAGCAGATCATGCGCAGCGGACTGATCTCCGTACTGCGCGGAATGCCGGATGTCGGCTGGGTCGGACCGGCGGTCAACAGCGAAGCGGCGCTGAAGATGGTGGCGGCCGACAAGGCGGATGTGGTGGTGCTCGATCACTGCCCCTCGCCGCGCTGGGACGGCCCCGGCCTCACGCAGCGGCTGACCGCGGTGCGCCCCGGCGGCGAGGTCGGCGTCGTCGTGGTGTCCGAGGGCACCGACAGCGAACTGCTGCTGCGGTATCTGCAGGCGGGTGCGCGTGGGCTGGTGTCGCGACGCTCGAGTGCGGTCGACCTGGTGAGCGCGGTGGATGCGGTGGTGCGCGGCCAGGCCATGCTGTCACCGTCGATCACCCGGCTGGTCCTCGACGCCACCGCTCCGTATCTCCCCGCGGTGGCGCACAAACCGGTCACCGCCCTCGACAGCCTGACCCAGCGCGAGCACGAGATCCTGATCCTGGTCGCCGACGGGCTGTCCAACAGCGAGATCGCGCAGGTGCTGCACGTCAGCTACAAGACGGTGAAGTTCCACGTCTCCAACATCCTGCGCAAACTGTCCGTACGCACCCGGGCGCAGGCGATCGTGTACCTGCGGCCGACGGTGACCATCGCCTCGCGCGCCGGCTGAGTCTCCCGGCGGGACCGATCTCTTGTGCTCGTCGAAGATCGGCTGTTATCTTGGTATTCGAAAGTTCGCCAAGTATCGAACTTTAATTTCTTCACTCACCGTTCGAGGTAGTTTCCCATTCGTCTTCGCATTTTCCGATCCAGGAGGGGGAATCCCCATGTCGAATTCCATCGACGAGACGCTCGACTACTATCCGTTTCCGCTGGGACCGCTCGGCGAACCGCCGGAGCGATTCTCGGAACTGCGCGCCCAGTGCCCGGTCACCAAAGTGCGGTTACCCAGCGGCGACACCGCGTGGGCGGTCACCGGTTACGACGAGGTGGTCGCCGCGATGTCCGATTCTCGGCTGTCGCGCGCCGCCCTGCGGGAACCTGGCGCGCCGCGGGTGATCAACGGTCCCGACTTCGCCGACAACCCCTTCAATCTGCTCAGTCAGGACGGACCCGACCACCGGCGCCTGCGGCGGCTGATCTCGCCCGCGTTCACGCCCAAACGCGCCGAGCGGATCCGCCCGCGCATCCAGGAGATCGCCGACGAACTGGTCGACGCGCTCGAGGCGGGACCGCGCCCGGCCGACCTGCACCACGACTTCGCCGCCCTGCTGCCCATCTGGGTGATCACCGATCTGCTGGGCGCCTCGCGGGAACGGCGCGCCGACATCCAGCGCTGGACCGACCATCTGGTCAGCATCACCGCGCACACCGCCGACGAAAGACTCACCGCCCGTGAGGAATCCGCCGCCTACGTCGTCTCCCTGCTCGCGCAGCGGCGAGAGGCGCTCGGTGAGGACCTGCTCTCGGATCTGATCACCGCCCGCGACGACGGCGACCGCCTCTCCGAACAGGAACTGGTCTGGCTGACGATCAATCTGCTCGTCGCCGGGCACGACACCACGGTCAGCGCGCTCAGCCGCGCCGCGTTCATGGTGTTGCGGCACCCGGACCAGTGGCGACTGCTGGTCGACCAGGTCGACGACCGCCAGGTCGTGCGGCACGCGGTGGAGGAACTGCTGCGCTACGCCCCGCCGTCGGAAATCGGTTTCATCCGGGTCGCCACCGAGGAACTCGAAATCGGTGACGTGGTCGTGCGCCAGGGTGAGGGCGTCATCCCGATCATGCACGCCGCCGGTCGCGACACCCGCCACGTCACCGATCCCGACCGCCTCGACCTCACCCGCGAGGACGTCGAACACGTCGCCTTCGGCCACGGCAGTCACTTCTGCCCCGGCGCCGGGCTCGCCCGGCTGGAACTTGAGATCGGGCTGGCGACACTCGCGCGGCGGCTGCCGAATCTGCGCCTGGCGATCGCACCGGAGAACATCGACTGGTCCAGTGGCCTGCTCACGCTGCGGCCCAACACTTTTCCGGTGGAGTGGTGAGCGTGACCGAACATCGTTCCGCCGTGGGATCCGAGCGGCGCTGGCTCACCGTGCTGGCGATCTGCGGATGTTTCGTCGGCCTGGACGCGCTGGTCGTCTCGCCGCTGGCACCGCAGATCACCCATTCCGTCCACGTCTCGCCCCGGCTCGGCGGTCTGCTCGTCACCGCCTACGCGTTGGCATACATGATCGCCGCGCCGATCTTCGGTCCGCTCTCGGACCGCTGGGGGCGCAAGCGACTGATGACCGCGGGACTCACCGTCTTCGCGGTCGGCACGGTACTGACCGGATTCGCCTCCGGCTTCGCGGCGATCATCGTATTCCGCGCGATCTCCGGACTCGGCGCCGCGATCCTGGTGCCGGCCATCCTCGCCTTCGTCTCCGGTGCGGTGGCGGCCGAACGCCGGGGCGCCGCGATCGGGGTGATCGTGGGCGCGATGATGGGTGCCTCGGTGCTCGGGGTGCCCGCGGGCGCCTTCCTGGCCGGAATCGTGTCCTGGGAGTGGACATTCTGGGGCATCGGCATCGCCGCGGCGCTGCTGCTCGTGCCGCTGACCAGGTTCGTCCCGTCCAGTGCGCCGGCCGCCGCCGCACCCGCCGGGCCGCTGGCGATCTTCGCGCAGCAGTTCCGCGCCGCACTCGGCAATCCGGCGGTGCTGTTCACATTGCTGTGCACCTTCCTGTGGACCGCCGGACTGCAGGGCATGTTCGCCAACGGTGGACTGTTCTACGCGAGCAACTTCGGGCTCACGACCGGATGGGTCGGGCTGGCGCTGGCCGGCGGCGGGGCGATGAGCGTCGTGGGCAACATCTACGGTGGCCGCCTTGCCGATGCCGTCGGCCGGCGCCGGGTCATCGCGGTGGCGGCGCTGGTGGCCGCGGCGTCGGTGCTGGCCTTCTCGCTCTCGACCGGCTCGCTGGCGCTGGCGATCGTGGTGCAGATCGTCTGGGGCGGAGCGGTCGGCTTCGGCCAGTCCGCGCTGACCACCCTCGCCAGTGAACTCAGCCCGGATGCGCGCGGAACCGTTCTGGCACTGAACTATTCGGTGCAGTATGGCGGGATGATGGCGGGTACCGCGGCGGCCGCCGCACTGCTCGACGGCGGTTCCGCGTTCTGGTCGGTCGGGTTGCTGTGCGGGGTGTGCAGTCTGCTGGTGTTCCCGGTGGTCACGCTACTGCTGGGCCGCAGGACCGCGGTGGCGACGCCGGAGTCTTCCGGAGTGCAGCCGACGCCCGCGGGTTCCTAGGGCTCCTCGGGCCGGGAGTGCCGCGCGGCGCTCGCGGCCCGAGGTCCGCTCAGCTCAGCAAAGCCCGTGCGTACCAATCCTTCTCGTCACGCACCCCCGGCAGAGCGAAGAAGTAGCCGCCGCCGAAGGGCTGGACGTAGTCGGTGAGGGGTTCGTTGATCAGCCGGGTCTGGATGGCCTCGAACTGGCGGGCGACGTCCTGCTGGAAGCAGGTGAAGATGTGGCCCGAGGCCATGTTGCCGTTGCGCTCGACGCCGAGGTCGTAGTTGTAGGAGCGGCGGACCAGTTGCTGGCGCGCGGTTTCGGGGGTGCGCGGATTGGCCAGCCGGATATGGGAATCCAGCGGGATGACCGAGCCCTCCGGGTCGGCGGCGTAGTCGGGGGTGTCGAATTCCTGGTTGCCGTCGAGCGGGGCGCCGGAGTCGCGGCGGCGCCCGAACATGTTCTCCTGCTCGTTGATCGAGACCCGGTCCCAGAATTCGACGAGCATGCGGATCAGCCGGACCACCTGGTAGGTGCCGCCGCGGGTCCATTCGGGTTCGCCGCCGCCGTCGGTCCAGATGAGCGATTCGGCGTCGGCGCCGGTCGGGTTGGCCGTTCCGTCCTTGAAGCCCAACAGGTTCCGGCCGGTGCCGGAGGGACGCGGCGGAGAGTTGTAGCCGTCGATCTTCCAGCGCAGTTGCAGTGCGCCGCGGGTCTGGCGGGTGATGTCGCGCAGCGCGTGATGGACCGTGTCGGGGTGGTGGGCGCACAGCTGGATCAGCAGATCGCCGTGCATCCAGGCCGGGTCCGGGGTGTCGTTGGGGAAGGTTCGCATCGGCGTGAGTTTGGCGGGTTTGGCCGCGGCCAGCCCGAAGCGGCCGTCGAACAGGCTCGCGCCCACTCCGGTGGTGACGGTGAGCCCGTCGGCGATCACCTCCGGCCCGAGCACCGCACTGTCGGACGGCGGCTGACCGAGGCCGAGGTCGGTCGGGGCGCCGCCGGCGGTGAGGAAGCGGGCACGTGCGGTGAGGGTCTTCATCGCCTCGACCAGTTCCGCGCGGTGGGTGGTGGTGACATCGAAGGCGGCGAAGCAGGCGGCGTTCTGTTTGGCCGACGGTCCCGGCGTGAGGATGCCGGCCTGATGTTCGCCGTGGAAGGGATAGCTCGCCTCGGCCTTCGGGGTGCCCACGGTGGCGGCCTCGGCGTCCTGGCGGGCACCCTCGGCGAGAATGCCCGCGGTCAGCGCGGTTCCGGCGGCACCGGCGGCGGCGCCGGAGAGGAAGCGGCGGCGGCTGACGTTCATCGTGAAGCCTTACTGGTCGGTCGGTGGTTCGGCATGGTCAGTGGGAGATCGGCACTTCGAGCAACCGCGGCACCTTGGCGAGTTCCTCGAGAGCGGCGCCGAGGCGCGCGTTGACGGCTTGCCGCGCGGCCGGCGGGGTCCGATCCGGTGACTGCCACTGTCCGTGGTTCCGGGTGGCGAGCAGGGCCGCCTGCAATTCGTCGAGGCGGGTGCGCAGGGTGGCGCGCAGTTGCGGCGCCCGCGGATCGATCAGCGGCCCGAGCTGATCGAGGACCGCGCGAGTCACGTCGATGTCGGCGAGCGTCATCGGATACGCCGCGCCCGCGCCTTGGTCGTCGATGCCCGAGATATGGTCGCGCAGGGCGTCTTCCAGGATTTCATGGGCGCGCAGCGGCAGATTCTTCGGATCGCCGGCGAGGTCGTCGCTGCCGAGATTCTTGCGGATGTCGGCGATATCGCCGCCGAGCCGATCGACCACCGGCAGCAGCTGATCGGGCCGCTGTCCGTGCCACAGGCCGTATTCCAGCCGGTGCAGACCGGTGAATCCGGGATCGTTGGCGCCACCGGGCAGGCCGTCGGGCAGACCCGAGACCGCGGTGCCGGCGTCGCCGAAACTGTTGTAGGAGGCGCCGACCCGTTCCCATTCCAGCTGGGCGCTGAGCCAATCCGCTTGTGCGGCAGCGATATTGCCGCCACGCAGATCGTTGCCGATCACGGTGACGGCGCCGGAGAGCCGGGTCAGCACGCCGGCGGCGTAGGCCTGATAGGCGTCGTTGGGGCCGCGCAGATCGTCCTCGGTGACGCGTTTGACGGCCGGTGGGGTGTCGCCCGCCTCGCCACTGACCTGCACCGCCGCCGACGAGGTCACCGGCTTACCGGACATCAGGCATTGCATGGTGTAGGTGCCGCTGCTCAAGGTCGCGGTCAGGTTGGCGGTGGTGGCGGGGCCGATCGTCTCGATCTCGCCGACGACCGCACCGCCGGAGTTCACCAAATTGATCTCCCCGGCCTTGGACGTCTTGTTCTGCACCTCGAACGTCTGCGTCCCGGCCCGCCCGGACTTCCATTCCGAGGCGCACGAACTGTCGGTGACCGACACCGCCTGCGCCTTGTCGGAGCCGCTCGACGGCAGCAATGCGATCGCCACCCCGGCGGCCAGGGCGGGAACGACCACCAGTACCGCCCCGACCAGCAACGGCCGCGGCCCGGCGATTCGCTCCCACCAGTCGGGCGTGTTCTCGGAGCCGGCTGGAGCCGATGCGGATGTTGCCGCCGCAGCCGGGGGAGGCGCCGACGCCGTGGTTCTCGGATCCTGGCCGGTCGCCCCGGCTGCCTGCGGCGAAGTCGTGGCGGCCTCGGCGGCTGTGCGGTCCGACTCGGCCGCGGGGGCCTTCGCGGGCGCCTGGCGTCCGGCGCGGATGAACAGCGGGATCACCACGGCCAGATAGACGACCCACGCCACCACCTGCAGCACGGTCATGCGCGGGGTGAGTTCGGTGATGCCGGTGATGATCGACACCCACCACGAGTTCGGGTCGATATGCGCCGAGAGGTCGAAGGCGACCCAGTGTCGTCCGGGCAGGATGTTCGCGTCCTGCAGATCACCGAGACCGTAGGACAGCACACCGGCGGCGATCACGATCAGCGCGAGCGCGGTGCGGTTGAAGAACACGCCGAGGTTGAGTTTCACCGACTGCCGGTACAGCAACCAGCACAGCACCACCGCGGCGGCGAAACCGAGCGCGGCGCCGACCAGCGGTGCGACCGTGGTGCCGGATGCCTTGACCGCGGTCCAGACGAACAGCGTCGATTCCAGGCCCTCGCGCCCGACGGCCATGAAGGCCGTGATGGCCAGTGCGCCCGCCCCGATCGCGGTGGCGCGGGCGACCTCACCGCGAAGCTGACCGGACAGCGACGCGGCGGTGCGCCGCATCCAGAACACCATCGCCGTCACCAGCCCGACCGCGATCACGCTCAGGGTGCCGCCGACGATTTCCTGGCCGGAGTTCGAGAGCACGCTCGTGGAGTAGGTGAGCACGGCCGCGAAGCTGGCCGCCACCGATACCGCTCCGAGCAGGCCGAGCCAGACGGGTGTCGCGGAGACCGGGCGCTGCGGGGTCGACGTCTTGCGCACGGCAGCCAGCAGGATCGTCACCACGAGTCCCGCCTCGAGGCCCTCCCGCAGGCAGATCAGTAGATTCGGTACAGCCTCGGCCCAGCTCACCGTCCAAAGGTAAGGCATACCTATACCACAGGTCCAATCCTGCATGCGTGTAGCGAGTACTCATTGCCGCAGGTGGGGAGGTATGCGAGGTATGTCCGGTATTAGCTCGACTGGCTCTCCGGCGCGTCCTCGATCAGTGTCAGCGCTTCCTCCAGCAACGCCTCCACGATCATCGATTCCGGCACCGTCCGCACCACCTCGCCGCGGACGAAGATCTGACCCTTGTGATTGCCCGCCGAGACCCCGATATCGGCTTCCCGTGACTCACCCGGACCGTTGACGATGCAGCCCATCACCGCGACGCGCAACGGCGCCGGGAAATCCCGGAAGGCCGCCTCGACCTTCTTCGTGAGCTCGAAGACGTCGACCTGACAGCGGCCGCAGGTCGGGCAGGACACGATGTCGAGGGTGCGGGGCCGCAGCCCGAGCCCGGCCAGAATATGGTGCCCGACCTCGACCTCCTCGACCGGCGGCGCCGACAGCGAGACCCGGATCGTGTCGCCGATCCCCTCGGACAGCAGGATCCCGAACGCGGTGGCCGATTTCGCGGTGCCCTGCAGCGGCGGACCCGCCTCGGTGACGCCGAGGTGCAGCGGATAGTCGCAGCGCTGGGCGAGCAGCCGGTAGGCCTGGATCATCGTCAGCGGATCGTTGTGTTTCACCGAGATCTTCAGAGCGGTGAATCCGTGCTCCTCGAACAGCCCGGCCTCCCACAGCGCCGATTCGACCAGTGCGGAGGCCGTGGCGCGACCGCCGTGCCGGTCCAGGATGCGCCGATCGAGGGAACCGGCGTTGACCCCGATGCGGATCGGCACCCCCGCCGCACCGGCCGCCGCGGCGATCTCACGAACCTTGTCGTCGAAGGTGCGGATGTTGCCCGGATTCACCCGCACCCCGGCGCAGCCGGCGTCGATGGCGGCGAAGACGTAGCGCGGATTGAAGTGGATGTCGGCGATCACGGGGATGGCCGAGCGGCGGGCGATCGTCGGCAGTGCGGCGCAGTCGTCCTGGGTGGGCACCGCGACGCGGACGATATCGCAACCGGCAGCGGTCAATTCGGCGATCTGACGCAGCGTGGCCTCGACGTCGGCGGTGACCGTGGTGGTCATCGACTGCACCGAGATGGGTGCGCCGCCGCCGACAGGCACCGAACCGACGTCGATGCGCCGGCTCTCCCGGCGTGGTCGCAGGGGCGGAGCCGAGGGCTCGGACAGGAATACGGCGGTCATCGGATCCTCTCGGTCGCGGGTAACCACTGCGTGCAGGCCGCGGCGATGCCCTCGCCGGTGAGGCCGTATTCGGCCAGGATGCTGTCGCGGGAGGCGTGGGCGATGAATGCGGTCGGCAGGCCGAGCGCGCGGACCGGGGCGGCGCCGGTGTCGCGGGCGACCGCGTGCGTCAGGTGGGTGCCGATTCCGCCGGCGGCGATACCGTCCTCCACGCAGACGGTGAGCCGATGCCGTGCCGCGATCGCCGGCAGACCCGGATTGATCGGCCACACCCAGCGCGGATCGACGACGGTGGCGCCGAAACCGCTGTCGGCCAGCAGTTCCGCCGCGCGCAGACACGGCCCGGCCATCGGTCCGACCGCCACCAGCAGGATGTCGAGCGGACTGCGCGGACCGCGGTGCAGGATATCCATCCCGTCCATTCGTGCCAGCGGCGAAATATCCTCTCCGGCAGTAGCTTTCGGATAACGCACGGTGGTGGGACCGGCGGTGGCGACGGCTTCGCGCAGGAGTTCGCGGACCCGGCCGGGATCGCGCGGACAGGCGATCCGCATCCCCGGCACGCAGGTGAGCAGCGCCAGATCCCACATGCCGTGATGGCTCGGTCCGTCCGGGCCGGTGACGCCGGCGCGGTCCAGTGCCAGGGTGACGGGCAGATCGTGGAGGGCGATATCGAGCAGCACCTGGTCGATGGCGCGGTTGAGGAAGGTCGAGTACACCGCCACCACGGGATGCATACCGGCTGCGGCCAATCCCGCCGCGGACGCCAGCAGGTGCTGTTCGGCGATCCCGGAATCGAACACCCGCTCCGGTGCGCTCCGGGAGAATTCGCCGAGTCCGGTGGGCAGGCGCATCGCCGCGGTCAGGGCCACCACCTCCGGATGGTCACGGGCGATATCGGCCAGTTCGGATTCGACGATATCGGTCCAGGTGGGGGCGGGTTGTTTCCGCGGCGCACCGGTGACCGGATCGATCACCCCGCACGCGTGCATGCGGTCGGCCTCGTCCGCCTCGGCCGGGCCGAAGCCGCGGCCTTTGACCGTCACCGCGTGCACCACAACGGGTTTGGCCAGTGCGACCGCCTTGTGCAGGGCCGTGCACAGCGCGCCGATATCGTGGCCGTCCACCGGGCCCAGATAGCTGAAACCCAAGGCGTCGAACAGATTTCCGGAGACGATATCGCCCTCGCGCAGCCCGGTGAGATGGCCGGCCAGCGCACCGGCGGTCGGATCGTAGGAGCGCCCGTTGTCGTTGAGCACCACCACGACCGGCTGCCCGCCCGCACCCAGATTGTTCAATCCTTCCCATGCCACACCGCCGGTCAGCGCCCCGTCGCCGATCACCGCCACCACCCGGCGATCGTGTTCGCCGCGCAGGTGGAAGGCCTTGGCGATACCGTCGGCCCAGGCGAGCCTGACCGAGGCGTGGGAGTTCTCCACCCAGTCGTGCGCGGATTCGGTGCGATTGGGATATCCCGCGACCCCGCCGGCCTGCCGCAGTGTGTCGAAGGTGGATGCCCGCCCGGTGAGCAACTTGTGCGCGTAACTCTGATGTCCGGTGTCGAAGAGGAGAACATCGGTGGGCGAACGGAATACGCGATGCAGCGCGATGGTCAGTTCCACCGTCCCCAGGCTGGCGCCGAGATGGCCGCCGGTTCCGGTGACGGTCTCGACGAGGCGATCACGTAACCGCTGCGCCAGTGCGGGCAGTTCGTCGTCGGACAACGCGGCCAGCGCGTCGGGTCCGGTGAGGGCGGCGAGCGGGTCCGGCCCGCGCGGCGAGGATTTCATGGGTGGCTCACCTTCCGGTGGGGAATTCGACCCGGTGTCGATTCGACTCAGCTGACGGCGGCGCGGATCGTCTCCTTCAACGAACCCAGGGTCGCGACCACTGCGGTGGGCTCGTATCCGCAGTGCGCCATGCAATTCGAGCAGCGCGGATCGTTGCCGCGGCCGAAGGCGTTCCAGTCGGTGTCGTCGATCAATTCCCGATAGGTGGCCACATACCCGTCGTCGAGCAGATAACACGGCCGCTGCCATCCCTTGAGCGAATACGACGGAATCGCCCAGGCGGTGCAGTCGAAGTCGACCTTGCCCTCCAGGAAATCCAGATACAGCGGGGAGTGGTTGAGCCGCCACTTCTTGCGGCGCCCGTCGGCGAAGGCCTTGGCGAACAGCTGATGGGTCTCCTTCACGCCGAGCCAATGCTCCTGATCGGGCGCCTTCTCATAGGCGTAGCCGGGCGCGATCTGCATATGGTCGATCTCGAGCTCGTCGTTGAGATAATCCAGGACGTCGATCACGTCCTGCGGCGAATCCACGTCGAAGAACGTGGTATTCGTCATCACCCGGAATCCCGCGGCCTTGGCCTCGCGGATCGCGGCCACGGCCTGATCGAAGACACCGTCCTTGCACACCGAGGCGTCGTGGCGTTCGCGCAGTCCGTCCAGGTGCACCATCCACGCGAAATTGCGGTGCGGGGCGAACTTGTGCAGATGTTTGGGCAGCAGCACCGCGTTCGTGCACAAAAAGACGATCTTGTTGCGGTCGAGCAGTTGCCGCACGATCTCGTCGATCTGCGGATGCATCAGCGGTTCGCCACCGGCGATCGACACCATCGGGGCGCCGCATTCCTCGATCGCGCCGACGGCCTGTTCGACCGGCATACGCTGTTTGAGCAGCGTGTGCGGATGCTGAATCTTGCCGCAGCCCGCGCATTTCAGATTGCAGGCGAACAGCGGCTCCAATTCGACCAGGATGGGGAATTTCTCGCGCCGCAACAGCTTCTGCTTGGCGAGATACGCTCCCAGACGTACGGATTGACGGAATGGCATGGCCATTCAGCTCACCTCCCGAGGCAGGTTGAATCGAACACTCTCTTCGGTCACGGTGGTGTGGCGGACCCGGAGGGCGCCGAGCCCGGACAGGGCCTCGACCAGGTCGTCCACCAGATGCGGTGGTGCCGACGCGCCGGCGGTGACGCCGATGCGGCGAGTGCCGGCCAGCCAGGTCAACTCGACCTCACCGGCGTCCTCCACCAGATGCGCCGCCACACCCTCGGCCGCGGCGACCTCGGCCAGCCGCAGCGAATTGGAGGAATTGCGCGAACCCAGCACCAGCACCAGGTCCGATTCACGTGCCACCGCCCGCACCGCCTGCTGGCGATTGGTGGTGGCGTAACAGATGTCGTCCTTGCGTGGCCCGCTCAACGCCGGAAACCGTTGCCGCAGGACGGCGGCCGTGGCCTCGGCTTCCGCGACGGCCAAGGTGGTCTGCGTGACATAGGCGACCCGATCCGGATCCGGTGGCGACACCCGGGCGGCCGCCTCCGGATCGGCGACCACGACGACGTTCTCGGGCGCCTCGCCGCGGGTGCCCACCACCTCCTCGTGCTCGGCGTGACCTATCAGGAAGACCGTCTTGTCCGCGGCGGCGAAGGCGCGCACCTCCGCATGCACCTTCGACACCAGCGGGCAGGTGCCGTCGGCCACGCGCAGGCGGCGGCGTTCGGCCTGGCGGCGGACCTCCGGGGCCACCCCGTGCGCGGCGAGCACGACCACCGCGCCTTCGGGCACATGATCGAGCTCCTCGACGAAAACCGCTCCCCGCCCGGCCAATTCGCGCACCACATGGCTGTTGTGCACGATCTGACGCCGCACGTACACCGGGGCGCCGAAGCGGTCCAGGGCCTGCTCGACGGTCTCGATCGCTCGCTCGACCCCGGCGCAGAACGAGCGCGGACCGGCGAGCAGGATCTCGCGATCGCCGGTCGCCGCCGACCACCGGTCCAGCGCCGGTGCCGCGGCGCGCAGCGAACGCAGTGCCCGTATCCCACGCCATATGGTGCCCGGGCGGAGCAGGGGCGCGTCCGGGGTGTCGACGATCGCCCGGATCGCGACGGCCTGCCCGTCGGGGGCGTCGGCGGCGAGGAACGCCGTTTCGGTATCGACCGCGAGCGCGCCGGTCTCCGCCAGCGCGGCGCGCGCCCGGCCGGTGACGACCCGTTCGGCCGAATACACCGGCCCGAGGCGCGCGGGCAGCCCGAGTCGCAGCAATTCTCGGTGCAGCAGAATCGCTGCGGGACTGGGCAATTCGGTACCGTTGCGCCGAATCTCGCTGGCCACCACGAGATCCCCGGGGCGCAGCTGCGTGGTCAGCGCGCCCGCGACTCCCGCCACCGCGACCGGGCCCGCCGCGGCGGCGTCGTAGCGCCGCCGCGGACCGCGGCCGGTGTGCACCACGGGCGCAGCGGCGGCGCCACGCAGTGCTGCCCACTCCGAAAGCAGAGGGGTGCAGACGGTTCCGGGCCGGGTCATACGATCAGCTCCCGTCCCGGCCGGCAGTGCCGGCCCCGTTCGAGCGCGGGCGGTCGACGCTGCGGGCCTCGCCGTCCGAGCCGTGGTGATTACTCGTGTCGGGCGAGCCGGTCGAGGTGTTGCCGCCGAACGAGTCGGCGCCGTCCTCGCCGAATGCGCCTGCCTGCCGGTGCCGCCGACCGGCCGTTCCGTCGGCGGCCGGGGATATGGCCGACGCGGTCTGCCGCCGCAGATACCGGCCCAGCGCCCAGATCGGGAACACCAGCCGGTACAGGTGGTAGTTGATGTAGAAATCGCCGGGGAATCCGGTGCCGGTGAACAGGTCCTCGTCCCAGCCGCCGTCGGGTCGCTGTGTGCGCACCAGCCAGTCGATGCCGCGGCGCACGGCGGGAGAGTCGTGTTCCTCGGCGGCCAGCAGGGCCAGCAGCGCCCACGCGGTCTGCGAGGCGGTGGATTCGCCGCGGCCGACCCATTCCGGCTCCCGATAGGAGCGCAGATCCTCACCCCATCCGCCGTCGGTGTTCTGATGGGCTTCCAGCCAGCGCACCGCCGCGCGGATCGCCGTCGACCGCGGGCTCGTGCCCGCCGCCACCAGTGCCGGCACCGCCGCGCCCGTGCCGTAGACGTGGTTGGCGCCCCAGCGCCCGAACCAGGAACCGTCGGACTCCTGATGATCGAGCAGCCAGCGCACGCCGCGCCGGCATGCGCGATCACCGCTGCGGCCGAGCGCCGCCAGCATCTCCACCACGTGCGCGGTCACATCGGCCGAGGGCGGATCGGTGACGGCGCCGAAATCGCAGAACGGCAGTTTCGTCGGCAGGATCGAGGTGTTGTCGGCGTCGAAGGCACCCCACCCGCCGTCGGCGGACTGCATGCCGACCGTCCAGCGCACCGCGCGTTCGATCGCGGTATCCAGTGCACGGCGGTCCGGATGCGCAACCTGATGCAGCGCGATGACGATCTCGGCGGTGTCGTCGGTGTCGGGGTAGACGTCGTTGGCGAATTCGAAGGCCCAGCCGCCGGGTTCCAGATGCGGCCTGCGCACCTGCCAGTCGCCGCCGGCGGTGATCTGCTCACCCAGCAGCCAGTCGGTGGCCCGCAGCACCGCCGGATCGTCCGGCGCCACTCCGCCGTCCAGCAGTGCGGCCGTCGCCAATGCGGTATCCCACACCGGGGATTGGCAGGCTTCGAGCCGCCGTACCTCGCCCTCCGGCGTCTGCTCGCGGACGACGAATCCGTCCAGCCCCGCGATGCCCGCCCGCATCGCCGGATGATCGAGCGGATAACCCAGAAGGTGCAGGGCCAGTAGCGAATACACCCACGGCGGCTGGATTCCACCCCAGCCGCCGTCGGCCTCCTGGCGGGCCAGAATCCACTCCGCGGCGTGCCGCATCGCCACATCGCGCAGCGGGTTCAGCGGCAGTCGCGCGTAGGTGTGCAGCACCGTGTCGACACGCTGGAACACTCCGGCCAGGGAGGTGAGGGGCGCGCGGCGGGCCCGGGGCGCGCCGGTCCGCAATTCGTCGATGCCGAACGGCAGCGGGCGGCACGGCCGCAGCGTGGCCACCACGGTCAACGGCACCACGGTCTGGCGGGCCCAGCATCCCCAGTCGTAGATGTTGAGCGGAAACCAGGACGGGAACAGCACCAGCTCCGGCGGCAGATTCGGCAGATCGTCCCAGGACCACAACCCGAACAGGGCCAACCAGATTCGGGTGAAGACCCGCGCGGCCTCGATCCCGCCTTCGGCGCGCACGAAGTCGGCGGCGGCGCGCATATGCGGTGCGGCGGGGTCGTCACCGGCCAGCCGCAGGGCCACCCACGCCTCGGCGGTGGTCGACAGGTCGCCGGGTCCGCCGTGGAAGGTCGCCCAGGTTCCGTCGGCGCGCTGCTGCGATCGGATCCAGCGCGCCGCCGGCTCGGTCACGTCCGGGGTGGAGATGCCGAGGAACTCCCGCAGTAGCAGGTCTTCGGCGTCCATCGTCACATTGGTCGCCAATTCGCCCTTCCACCAGCCCTGTTCGTGCTGGGTCGAGCGCAGCAGCCGCACCGCCGCGTCGGTGGCGGCGCGGACCGCGCTCAGGTCGTCGGCGTCAGGCGCCGGATCGACCGCTGCCCGCCGGTTCGCTGCCGCATTGCCGGTGTGGGTGACTGTCATTCCTATGCACTCCGTTCCACGATGAAATCCGCCAGGTCGCAGAGCTCCCGGCGGTATTCGGGGGTGAGGGTGACCGTGGTGAGGGCCTGCTGGGCGGTGCGCACCCGCCGCCGGGCCTCGGCCCGTGCCCAGCGCCGGCCACCGGCGGTTTCGACCATGCCGGCGGCGGCCCGCAGATCGTGTTCGCTCGGTTCGCCCGATTGCGCCAGCCACTGCGCCAGCGCTTGCCCGGCCGGACGGCCGGATTCGAGGCACCAGGTGACCGGCAGCGACTTCTTGCGCGAGCGCAGATCCGAGAACACCGGTTTGCCGGTCACCGCCGGATCGCCCCAGATGCCGAGCAGATCGTCGACGAGCTGGAAGGCCAGGCCGATGTTGTCGCCGTAGGCCTGCAGCGCCGCGACCGTCGCCGGTGGCGCCCCGGCCAGGACGCCGCCGACCGCGGCACTCGCCGAGAGCAGCGCCGCGGTCTTGCCCATGGCCATGCGGATACATTCGGCCAGGCCCACGTCGTTGCGATGTTCGAAGTCGACGTCGGCGGCCTGGCCGATGATCAGATCCTGGGTCGCCTTCCCGACCAGCCGGGCCGCCGCCATCGCATGCGGGGAGCCGGAATCGAGCAGCACCTCGTGCGACAGCGAGAGCATCGCGTCACCGGCCAGCACCGCCACCGGATCTCCCCACACCGCCCACACCGTGGGGCGATGCCGGCGGGTGGCGTCGCGATCCATCAGGTCGTCGTGCACGAGCGAGAAGTTGTGCACGAGTTCGACCGCGACCGCACCGGGGATTCCGCAGAGTCCGTCGCCGCCGGCGGCGTGGGCAGCGAGCATGGTCAGCCGCGACCGCACCGATTTGCCGCTGTCGGCGACGACCGGGCGTCCGCGTTCGTCGCAGAAGCCGAGGTGATACGCGACCACCGGCCGGATCGCGTCGTCGAGCCGTCCGACGGCGTCGGACAGCGCCGACCGGACGGCATGACCGTCGGCATCGACCGTGGACAGGGTTGTCACTGTCATCTGATCACCTCCGATATCCGCGTGCGGGGTTCGGGCGTACCGGTGCGCTCGGCGGCACCGGCGCGGGGGAGGAGCCCCGCCAGATGCGAAATGACTTCGGCCGCAGCGGCTTCCCCGCTGCGCACGGCGCCCTCCATGGTCGCGGGCCAGCCGGTGTCGGTCCACGCGCCGGCCAGCGACAGGCCGGGCAACGCGGTGGCCGCGGGCGGTCGCAGCCGCGCGCTGCCCGGCGCGGGCCGGAACGTCGCATGGCGTTCGCGAGTGACGAAGAAGTCGGCCACCTGTGCCGTACGGGCGGCGGGCAGCAGCCGTTCGAGGGCGGGCAGGAATTCCCGGCGCAGCTCGGCGACCGGGCGATCGACGAAGGCGTCGGCGGCGGAGACGGAGACCGCCAGATACTGTGCGCCGGTGGGGAACCGGGCAGGTGTCACCGATGTGCTCGGTGCGGCTGCCGCGGTCTCGACCGGCGTCGAACCGTCGTGCGGCCCATCCGCGACGTCCGCGCTCCGGCGACCCGCCGCCGCGCGTAAGCCCGAGGCGTCGGTGCGGTCGAAAACCCACTGGACGGGCGAGCCGACCCCCGCTCGCAGCGGTTCGTCCATCACCGGCCGGTCGTAGACGACGTGAATGTTGACGATCGGCGAACTGCCCAGGGCCGCAGCCCAATTCGCGGGCAGATCCACCGCCTCGGCGGGCAACAGCGCCTGCGCCGCCGTCGGGGGCACCGCCGAGACGACCGCGTCGGCGGCGTAGTCGCTCTCGCCGGTGCGCACCGACCACCCCGCCTCGGCCCGCCGGACGGCCGTGACCTTCTCGTGGATCACCGTCGCGCCCGCCGCGGTGAGTGCCGCCTGTCCGGCGTCGCCGTGCAACCGGCGCAACGGAATACGTGACCAGCCGATATCCGCCGCGTCCGAGTCGGTGAGCAGCCCGACCTGGAATACGGTGGCGGCCAATGCCAGCGATACGTCGTCGGCACGGGCATTGAGGGTGGCGATGCCGACCAGATCCCACAGACTGTCGACGGCGTCGCGATCCTGACCGTGCGCCCGCAACCAGTCGCCGAAACTCGTTGCGTCCGTGCGGGGATCGGTGGTGTCGACGGCTCGCAGCGCCAGCGCGGCCCGGACGAACCGCAGCCGCGCGCCCGGCGACAACCAGGGGTAACGCAGCAGCGCCCAACTCAGATGCAGCGGCGCCGGCAGCGGTAACCGCCGCAACCTGCCCACCCGGCCGGCGCCGGATACCGGGATGTCGAGTCGTGGTTGCAGCCGGACCGCATCGCGCATGCCGAGCCGATCCAGCAGCGCGAGATAGCGGTCGCAGCAGCGCAGGAAGACGTGCTGGCCGTTGTCGATCCACAGCTCACCACGGGGAAACGAATGCGTCAGCCCGCCCAGCCAGGGCCGGGATTCGAACAGCCGCACCGCGTATCCGGCGTCCGCGCAGCGCAGGGCCGCGGTGATCCCCGCGAGCCCGCCGCCCACCACGGCCACCCGCGCCGTCATCGCGGGCCCCACCCGAATGCCGTCATCGAATACTGCAGCAGCGCGCCGGAAGCGACGCGCGTCTTCTCTCGTCCGCTCAACGACAGCCGCCGGTCGTAGACGGCCACCGGATTGGCGCGGATGCGCTCGTTGAGCCGCCGGTAGATACCCGCCATCGCCGCACAGCAGGCGGCACTGCGGCCGTCCAGATGCGGAATCAGGCGCAACCCCAGGCAGTACCAGTTCTCGGCGCGCTCGGCGCCGGTGCGGATCAGCGCGGCCAGTCCGCCGTTGGGATCGGCGAGCGCTCCACCGGCGTCGAGTTCCAGTTGGACGCCGAAGCGCCGCAGTTCGTCCCGGGGCAGATAGACGCGGCCGTTGCCGAGATCCTCGCGGATATCGCGCAGAATGTTGGTCTGCTGCAACGCGATTCCGAGCTGATCGGCGTACAGCGGCGCGCACGGATCGCCGCCCGAGCCGAAGATCGACAGGCACAAGCGCCCCACCGCCCCGGCCACGCAGCGGCAGTAGTGGGTCAGCTCGTCGAAATCGGTGTAGGTGACGCCGTCGACATCGGCCTGCACGCCGTCGATCAGCTCGCCGAACGCGCCCAGTGGCACCGGATAGCGCCGAGCGGTGTCGGCGACGGCGAACAGCACCGGATCGTCGGTTCCGGCGCCGCCGGTGACCTTGTCCAATTCCTTGCGCAACAGGGTCAGCGCCTCGGTTTTGGCGGCCGGTTCGCCCTGCTCGTCGCCGATATCGTCGATGCGCCGTGCCAGCGCGTAGAGCGCGCACAGCGCCGAGCGCTTCTCCGGGGGCAGCAGCCGAATGCCGTAGTAGAAGTTCTTGGCCTCCGTGCGGGTGATCCGTTCGCAGGTGTCGTAGGCAGCCGCCGTGGTCGGCCCGGTCGCGATACTGGTCACTGCGGCACCACCGTGGCCTTGCCGAGCAGTGTGACCATCGAGGCCACGGTGTCGACGTGCCGGGGCCGCACCGGTTGGCTCCACACGTCGCCCTCGGCCACGCGCAGCGCGCGCGCCGTGGCGCAGCCGCCCGCGAGATATCCCGAGACCGCGAGCCGGGCCCATCCGGTGAGCCGGGCGACCAGCGGAGCGCCTTCGGCGAGCATCGATTCGCAGCGTTCGACCTGGGTGAGCACCACCGCCCGGCATGCCGGATCACCCGGACCGCCGGTGGCGAGCGCCGCTTCCGCCACCCCGGCCGCGGCCAGATCGTCCTGCGGCAGATAGATGCGCCCGGCCGCGTAGTCCTCGACCACGTCCTGGCAGTGCTCGAGCACCTGCAGGGCCGAACACACCCGGTCCGACAGCGCCACCGTGTCCGGGCTGGACTGGTCGAAGACCGCCAGCACCAAGCGGCCCACGGGATTCGCCGACAGCCGGCAGTAGCCGAGCAGATCCTCGAAGGTGGCGTAGCGGCCGACGCGCTGATCGAGCAGATTCGCCTCGATCAGTTCCTGGAACGCCTCCTGCGGCAGCTCGCACGCCGCCACGGTGGGAGCCAGCATCTGCAGCACCGGATTCTCGGGTGTGCGACCCTGGTAGAGGCCGGCGAGGTCGGCGCGCAGCGTCAGCAGGTGCGACACACGATCGCCGGGGGCCGCGTCGCCGACCTGGTCGATTAACCTGGTGGCTGCGTAGACCGCGTGCAGGTGCCGGCGTGGTTCGCGCGGCAACCACCGCAGCGCGACGGGAAAGTTCTCTTCCTTTTCACGGGCCCGCAGCCAGCGGGCCGGGGCTGTCGCTGCGTCCATGATTCGATGGTGAACGCAACACAGGGCTCAAATCTTCAACCGTTGAAGTGATTCCGGTTGGTGTTTTTTGTATCCGGAAGATAATCGAGTCGGAGAGGACTCGAATGAGCGATTCCCATAATGAAATTCCGATAACACCGGAGGCATTGGAGCAGCTTTCGGAGGAACTCGACGCTAGGATGCCCGATCTCCTGGACGAGGTCCGCGATCTGCTCGCCGCCGAGTGGCCCGACTACGCGCGCTATCTCGACGACCATCGCCCCGAGGTGGCCGAGGTCGGCGTCCTGTTCGTTCATCGGCTGCTGGACCTGGCCGAACACGGTCCGCGCACAGGCGATTCCGCTGGTGAGGGCGTTCCGCCACCGACGCAGCTGGTTTTCGAACAGGTCGGCCGCCAGCAGCTTCAGGACGGCGCGGACCTGTCGGATCTGCTCGGCGCGTACCAGGTCGGCGCCCGCGCGGCCTGGCATCACGTCGCGGAAACGGCGCTGAAACTCGACCTGGGGCCGGAGGTGCTCGCGGTGCTGGCGGAGGCCGTTTTCGCCTTCGTCGACGAATTCTCCGCGGCCTCCGCGCACGGTTATGTGCTCGAACAATCCGCATCCAGCGCGGCCCGGGAACGCCATCGCGAGGAATTGGCGGAAATGTTGCTTTCCGGGCGCTCCGACACCATCGGAATCCGGCTGGCCGCCGAGCGCGCGGGCTGGCAACTGCCTCCCGAGGTCGCCGTGGTGCTCGCCGATCCGGCCGATGCCCGCTCCTGCGGGGTGGTGGAACATCTCGGCGGTCACTGCCTGCCGATCCGGCGCGACGACGCGGTCGGGGCGATCGTGCCCAGTCCGATGCTCGGCGGGCGGATCACCCGGCTCGTCGCCGCGCTGCGGGGCTGCGACGCGGTGATCGGTCATCCGCTCACGCTGGACCTGCTGCCGACCGGTATGCGGATCGCCCGCACCGCGCTGCGGTTGCGCAAGGCCGGGGTGCTGTCCGGATCGCCGGTGGTGGTCGCCGACGAACTCGACACCATCATCGCCAATCGCGACGAATGGCTGCTGGAAACGCTGCGAGCCCAAGTGCTGCAACCACTTCGGGAGTTGCCCGACGGTAAGCGCGACCGGCTGGTCGAAACGCTGCGCAGCTGGCTGTGGCACATGGGCGACCGGCACGCGGTCGCCGACGATCTGCACATCCACCCGCAGACCGTGCGCTACCGCATGGACCGGCTGCACGATCTGCTCGGCGAGCGCCTGGATTCGCCGCGCGAGCGGGCCCGCATGTATCTGGCGCTGGTCTGGGACCAGCCGCACGGACGAGCCGGTTGAGTACGCGAGTTGTCAGCCGACGAGCGCGTGCGCGACGGCATAGCCGAGCAGTGCGGCGCCCAGTCCGGCGATCACGCTGATCACCACGTTCATCGCGGCGTAGAACACGGCGCGCTGTTCGAGCAGCCGGACCGTCTCGTAGCCGAAGGTGCTGTAGGTGGTGAGCGCCCCGCAGAATCCGGTGCCGGCGAACGCCAGCACCGCACTGCCGGCCGCGCCACCGGTGAGCGCGCCCAGAATGAGGCAGCCGACGATGTTGACCGTCAGCGTGCCCCACGGAAACAGGCTGTCGTGGCGTGCCTGCACGAACCGATCGGTGAGATAGCGGGCCGGAGCGCCGAGCACCGCGCCGGCGAAGACCAGGACGACGGTCATCGTGCCTCCCCTCGGATCACCTTGCGGAGCACCGTCATTCGCGTCACCGTCACCCCGGCGAGCACCGCGAGCAACGCGCTGAGCAGGGTCGCGGCCAGATAGACGAAGGCCGTCACGGCCGAACCGGGTTGCAGGAGATTGCGGATCTCGACGGCGTAGGTGGAGAAGGTGGTGAACCCGCCCAGAAATCCGACCCCGAGGAACGGCCGCACCAGTCGATGCGCCGACCACACCTCGGTGATCAGCACCATGAGCACGCCGATGGCCAGGCAGCCGAGCACATTCTCGGTGAAGGTGCCCCACGGGAACTGCCCGGGGCGGGTGGGCAGCAGCTGGGTCAGGCCGTAGCGGGCCAGACCGCCCAATCCGCCACCCAGCCCGATCACCGCCAGCACGGTGCCGTGTTCGCGCAGCAGTTCGCGGCGCCGGGACGGGACGTGCAGATCGATATCGGGATCGACCGGCCGGCCGGCGGATGCGCCGGGCCGGGGCTCCTCGCGGCGTAGTTCGGTCAACGACGGACTCCTACTCGAACACGAACATGGTGGTACCTCGAGTAGGGACTGTTGGCGATCGTCCGATCACGGTTGCTCCGGCCGCTGCGCCGAAGTGGCGAGCCCCACCGCCACGTCGGACAGGATAGCGAATCCGGCCGGCCTCGCTCACACCCGCGATACCGGCGTACTTCCGGCATCGGCGACCAGCGGCGCCAGCACGGAGGACCGCATACGCGTCACCACCGCGGTGGCTGGGCGGGCCAGCAGCAGACTGACGGCCGTGGCGACCGGAATGGCCAGGATCGCCGAGGCCACGACGTCGTGCGGGTAATGGCCGCCGACGTATACCCGGCTGAAGGCCAGGACGACCGCGAAGACCGCCGTGATCCAGCCCAGCCGCCGATTCAGCAGATACAGCGCCGCGACGGTCGCCGCGGCGGTGGTGGTGTGGCCGCTGGGGAACGAATAGTCGCTCGGCACCGGGCACGCCTCGATGATGTAGGCGGTGGGCACGCCCCGGCACGGGCGCGGTTCGGCGACGATCACCTTCACCACCTCGGCGACCAGATAGGCGATCACCACGCTCACCGGAGCCAGCAGCGCCAGCGCCATCGACCGGTCGTCGCGGCGGCGGGCCTGCCACCAGCCGATCACCATCAGCACCGCGAACACCGCCAGGCCGGCATCGGTCAACCACAGCATCGTGTCGTTGAGCCACCGGGTGTGGTCGGCGAAATCGGTGATGGTGGTGAACAGCGGCCGATCGAATCCGGGGCCGCCGGATGCCATCGGGGCCGGGGAGGGGGTCGTCAACGCATATCCGATCTGGTCTGCCCGGGACGCCGGGGGAGGATGGGAAACGTACCGCGATCATTTCTACCGTGTTCGCCCGGTGGGCACGGTTTCGACCACTGCCGTCGACCTCAGCGTCACCTCGATCAGGTATCCGGTCGCTGTGGTTCGCGGCGGATGCCGGACCGCCCCGCCCGGTGCCATACGCTGGCCGCATGACCGAGTCTGCTCCCACCGCGCTGCGCATCGGCTACGTCCCGGGCGTCACCGTCGCCAAGTGGGCGCGGGTGTGGGCCGAACGCTTCCCCGACGTCCCGCTCGACGTGATCGCGGTGCCGCAGGCCCAGCAGCGCGAGGCCCTGGCGCGCGGACGGGTCGACATGTGCTTCGTCCGGTTGCCGATCGAACGCGAAGGGCTGCACGCGATTCCGCTCTACCACGAGGTCGCCGTGGCGGTGGTGCCCAAGGATCATCCGATCGGGCTGTTCGACGAGGTGAGCCTGGCCGATCTGGACGGCGAGCGGATGCAGGACGCGAGTGATCTCGACGCCGTGGGCGATACCGTCGAGTTGGTGGCCGCGGTCGGCGGGGCGGCGGTGGTGCCGCAGTCGCTGGCGCGGCTGCATCATCGTCGTGACCTGATCTATCGTCCGCTCACCGATGTCGATCCGACGCAGATCGCGCTGTCCTGGCCGATCGAGGACGCGGTCGAACTCGCCGAGGAATTCATCGGTGTCGTGCGGGGCCGCACGGCACGCAGTTCCCGGACCACCGGTGAACGGGATCGGCGCGGTCGGCAGGAGTCCGGCACGCGCGCCGAAGGCGGTGCGGCACAGCGTGGTAGGGGCCGAAGTGAGGGTGGTGCGAAGCCGGCCGCGCGCCGGGGCGGCGCGGCGAAACCGGGGCGGGCGGGTAAGCCCGGCGGCCCCCGGAAACGACGCGGCCGCTGAGGCAGAACCTCAGCGGCCGGTCGAATCAGGCTGTGCGCGAAGCGGATTCAGCGCGGCTTGCGCTGGATGATCGAGTCGCGGATCAGCACGGCCGCCAGCGCGACGGCGAAGCCGATCAGGAAGATGTATCCGGTGTAACCGGTGCCGGAGGTGTGGCCCTGCTGGTTCTCGAACAGCATGGCCAGCAGGATCACGACGACGACCCATCCGGCGATACGGAAGGTGCGCCGCGATTCACCACTCCAGCCCCAGGCGGCGGAGGGAACCTCGGCGGGATCGACCTTGGTGACGACGCCGGCGCTCTTGGCGGGTTCCAGTTCCGTGGCGGCCACGTTCGCTCCCATCATTTCCGTGTGCGCTGCGGCTCGCGTGCGCAGGGTACGCCGTGAGGTCCGCAGGTCGTGAAGGTGTCTGTCGAGAATATGTTTGCATACGACCGGCCGTCGTAGCCAGCGGGGTGACGTCCGCGGCGATTCACCGTGGACAATGAGTGCGTGTCCGACATCGTGAAAGTTCTGCTGCTGGGCAGCACCGGCTCCATCGGCACCCAGGCATTGGAGGTCGTCGCCGCCAATCCGGACCGATTCCAGGTGGTCGGACTGGCCGCGCGCGGCGGCAATACCGAGCTGCTGGCCGAGCAGATCCGCGCCACCGGCACCGACAACGTGGCCGTCGCCGATCCGGCCGCGGCCGCGAAACTCGGTGTGGCCCTGGCCGGTCCGGACGCGGTGACCGAACTCGTGCGCCGCACCGACGCCGACGTGGTGCTCAACGCCCTGGTCGGCGCGCTGGGGCTGCGGCCGACGCTCGCGACCCTGGAATCGGGGCGGCGCCTGGCACTGGCCAACAAGGAATCGCTGGTCGCGGGTGGCAGTCTGGTCACGCGGGCCGCCACTCCCGGCCAGATCGTCCCGGTCGACTCCGAACACTCGGCGATGGCGCAATGCCTGCGCGGCGGCCGCGCCGACGAGGTCGCACGGCTGGTGCTCACCGCCTCCGGCGGCCCGTTCCGGGGCTGGACCGCGGAAATGCTGGAATCGGTACGCCCCGAGGAGGCCAAAGCTCATCCCACCTGGTCGATGGGTCTGATGAACACCCTCAATTCGGCCACGCTGGTGAACAAGGGCCTCGAACTGATCGAGGCGCACATGCTGTTCGGCATCGACTACGACAAGATCGACGTCACGGTGCATCCGCAGTCGATCGTGCACTCGATGGCGACCTTCACCGACGGCTCCACCCTCGCCCAGGCCAGCCCGCCGGATATGAAACTGCCGATCGCCCTGGCGCTGGGCTGGCCGGACCGGGTCCCCGGCACCCTCGCCCCGATCGACTTCGGCACGGCGTTCACCTGGGAATTCGAACCGGTCGACACCGAGGTCTTTCCCGCGGTCGAACTGGCTCGCGCGGCGGGTAAGGCCGGCGGCAGCGTGACCGCGGTCTACAACGCCGCCAACGAGATCGCGGTGCAGGCGTTCCTCGACGGTGCGCTCCGATTCCCGGATATCGTGCGCACGGTCGCGCGGGTGGTCGAGTCGGCCGACCGCTGGGCCGCGGAACCCAGTACCTTGGACGAGGTGCTCGCGGCGGATGCGTGGGCGCGACAGCGTGCGCGCACGCTCGTGAGCAACTGATTCAGGAGGGTTCCATACCGCATGGGCTTCGCGATCGGATTCGTGCTGTTCGCCCTCGGCATCACGGTATCGGTGGCGCTACACGAATGTGGCCACATGTGGGCGGCGCAGGCCACCGGCATGCAGGTGCGCCGCTATTTCGTCGGCTTCGGGCCGAAGGTGTTCTCGTTCCGCCGCGGTGAGACCGAATACGGTCTCAAGGCGCTGCCGCTGGGCGGTTTCTGCGATATCGCGGGCATGACCGCGCTGGACGAGGTACCACCCGAGGACCTGCATCGCGCGATGTACCGGCAGGCGACGTGGAAGCGGCTGGTGGTGATGTTCGGCGGCATCGCGATGAACTTCATTCTGGGCTTCCTGCTGATCATGCTGCTCGCGGTGGCCTGGGGGCTGCCGCGGCTGGATTCGCCGCCGGCCACCCAGATCTACCCGGCCGGTTGTGTGCCCGCGCAGAACCCCGACGGGTCGACGCAGAAGTGCACCGGTCCCGGCCCGGCCGAACGCGCCGGACTGCGGCGCGGCGACCTCGTGACCGCGATCGACGGCAAGCCCGTCAAGACCTGGGACGACTTCCGCTCGATCACCGAGAAGGCGAACGGCCCGGTCGTCTACACGGTGAAGCGCGGCGATCAGACGCTGCAGATTCCGGTGACCCCCGAGCGCGTGGCGACCTATCCGCTGAAGTCCACGGACAGTTCCGAGCGGGTCACCACGCCGGTGTACGTCAGCAAAGTCGGTGTGGCACAGGACTTCTACCTGCCCGTCAAACACAACGTCGTCTCCGCGGTGCCAGCCTCGGTGGCCTTCACCGGGGACATGTTCGGCCGCACCTTCGCCTCGCTGGCGCAGATGCCGAGCAAGGTGGTCAGCCTGTGGCACGCGGTCACCGGCGGTCAGCGCGATGCCGACACTCCGGTCAGCGTGTACGGTGCCAGCAAGATCGGCGGCGAAACCGCCGAACACGGGCTGTGGGGTGCGTTCGTGCTGGTGCTGGCCAGCCTGAACTTCTTCCTCGGCGCCTTCAACCTGCTGCCGCTGCTCCCGCTGGACGGCGGCCATATCGCGGTGGTGATCTTCGAGAAGCTGCGCAACCTGTGGCGCAACCGCAAGGGCCTGCCCAACGGCGCTCCGGTCGACTACATGAAACTGCTGCCCGCCACCTACATCGTGGTGGTGATCGGCGGTGCGTACATGATCCTCACGCTGGTCGCCGATATCGTGAACCCGATCAAGCTGTTCCCGTAGCGCGATCGCCGACGGCGGCGCCGCCGCGATCAACGGCGCCGGCGAGGAGTCCGGGCCGAGCACCAGAATTCGCGAGGGACCGACGAGGGCGTAGGCGAGCAGCACGACGATCGTGGCGCAGAGTGCGGCGTAGGTGGTAGCGCACGCCCGGGCCTCAGTGGGCCCGGGCCCGCAGCGGCGCCACCGCGACCGCGGCGTTCAACGGCTCCGGCGGTGTGCTGCGGCGAATGTGCCTGCGCCGCAACGCCTTCTCCGCCTCGACGGCGATCGGGATCAGCAGCGACCAGCCCAGACAGGCCAGCCACTGCCCACCCGTCAGTGACGTCGTCATCAGCAGGTCCTGCAGAAATCCCAGCTGCACGGCCAGGACGGTGACCACGACCGGTATCGACAGAATCTTCAGGGCACCGAGAATCGGTGCGGTGAAACCGGATTCTGGATCGCGGCGCATAGCCAGCCCGGCCAGGACCGACCCCAGCGACAACACCACGAAGGTCGTCGTCATCGGCACCGAGGCGGTGTCGGTGCTCATTCGGCCGGGAGCCACCAGCATGGCGGCGAGGGCGACCGCGAACTGCAGTACTCCGTAGATCAGCCACTGTGTGAACGCGGTCCGGTTGGCGACCGGCATCGCCGGGTCGCGGGGCGGTTTGTTCATCAGATTCGGTGGCGGGGGGTCGGTCATGATGACCGCGACCGGGAACAGCGTGATGAAGAAGTGCTGGAACAGCACCATCAGCGGGGTCAGCGCGACGCCGTGGTTGATGTCGAAGATACTGGCCACCAGGAACAGCAGTACCAGCGAGAACAGTTTCGACATCTGGTACCGGATATAGGACACGATCTTGTCGTAGATGCTGCGGCCCAGGCGAATCGCGGTGATCAGGGTCCCGAAGTTGTCGTCGGTGAGCACCATCTTGCCCGCCTGCTTGGTGACCTCGCTGCCCGAACCCATCGCGACGCCGATATCGGCCTTCTTCAGGGCGGCGGCATCGTTGACCGCGTCACCGGTCATCGCCACCACCGCGCCGCCACGTTGCATCACGTCGGCCAGTCGCAGTTTGTCCTGCGGGGTCACCCGGCCGAACACATGCAGCCTGGGCAGCGCTTCGGCCAGTTGCTCGTCGGTCATGGCTTGCAGTTCCGCGCCGCCGACCGCCCCCGGCCCCAGCCCGAGTTCGGCTCCGATCGCGGCGGCGGTGATCGCGTGGTCGCCGGTGATCATGCGGACGTCGATCCCTGCCTCGTGCGCGATGCGCACCGATTCGACCGCTTCGGGGCGCAACGGGTCGATGATGCCCGCCATGCCGACGAAGGTGAGATTCTCGACCATCGACATCGGGTCGGCCTGTGCGGCGTCCTCCTGGCCGTCGAGGATCCGGGCAGCGAAGGCCAGTACGCGAAGTCCCTTCTCCGACATGGTGCGCATCGCGTCGGTGATCTCGGCGCGCGCCTCGTCGACCGGCACCTCGGTGCGGCCCGGGCGGTAGGCCTCGGCGCAGCGGGCCAGAACCATGTCGGGTGCGCCCTTGACCAATTCGACGAAGCGAGTTCGATCGTCGACGCGCAGGTGGTGAAAGGTCGCCATGAATTTGTAGGCCGAGTCGAAGGGCACCGCGGCGACGCGCGGGTAGTCGCGGCGAGTGAGCGGAGCGTCGATGCCCAGTTTGGCTGCCAGTACCACCAGCGCCGCCTCGGTCGGATCGCCGACCACCTCACCGGTGTCGGACACGGTGGCGTCGCTGTCCAGGCACAGCCCGTAGGCGAGCAGGCTGAAATCCGGGGTGCCCGCACCGGCGGCCTCGGTGACGGTTCCGTTCTTGCTGTAGCCCTCTCCGGTCACGCCGTACCACCGGCAGTGGAAGAACAACGAGCGCACCGTCATCTGGTTCATGGTCAGGGTGCCGGTCTTGTCGGAGTTGATCGCGCTGGTCGCGCCCAGTGTCTCGACATCGGTGAGGTTCTTGACCACCGCTTTGGCGTCGGCGAGGCGGCGGGCGCCGTAGGCCAGCATCGCCTGGACGAACGTCGGCAGCCCGGTGGGAATCGCGGAGACGCCCATCGAAATGCCCAGCAGCAGTACCGCTGTCACATCCTGGCCGCGCAACGCGCCGATCAGCACGATGATCGCCACCGCCGTCCACGCGATCACGCCGAGCAGTTTCGTCAGCGAATCCAGCTCCCGCTGCAGCGGTGACCTCGACGGGGCGACCGCGGACAGCATGGACGCGATCCGGCCCATCTCGGTGTTCATTCCGGTTTCGGTGACCACCATAGTGGCGGTTCCCCGGGTGATCGACGTGTTCTGATAGACCATGTCGATGCGGTCGCCGAGCGGCACGTCCGCGGCGGCGAGGGTGCCGGGATCCTTGGCGACGGGGGCGCTTTCACCGGTGAGCGCCGCCTCCTGGGTTTCCAGGGTCGCGGAGGCGACGAGCCGGCCGTCGGCGGGGACGATATCGCCGGCTTCGAGCTGGACGATATCGCCGGGGACCAGCTCGAGCGCGTCGAGCTGGATCAGCGCGCCGTCGCGCAGCACCCGCGCCTGCGGCGACTGCATCTTGGCCAGTGCGTCCACGCTCGCGCGCGCCACGAGTTCCTGCCGTGTGCCGAGCACGACGTTGAGCACGACCAGCGCCGCCACCACGACGGCGGTCGGGATCTCGCCGATGACGACGCTGACCGCCACCACCGCGATCAACATCAGGTTCATCGGATCCCGGAGCTGTCGCAGCGCGACGGTCCACGGGGCCGGTGCGGGCTCGGCGGCTATTTCGTTGGGGCCGTAGCGTTTACGTCGTTCCTCGGCCGAGCCGGTGGTGAGTCCGGCGTGCCGGTCCGAGGACAGCGCGGCCACCACGGTGTCGGCGTCGCGGGCGTGCCAATCGGCCGGTTCGGAAGCCGGCGGACCCGGGCTCTGTGGCACCGCGCGTGTGGCCGCCATAACGCTCGTCTCCTCAGATGACCGTCACTGAGCGGGCGCCGCGCGCACGGGTGCGAGACGAGGGCGCCGCTGTTCCCGCCGGCCGGATGCTGATCGCTTGCCGCGCCGCCTTCTCGACGAGCAGAGGGACGAAGTCGTGTACTCGCGCTTCGGAGAAGCGCTTGTGGATGCCGCGCACGATGAGTTCTATGTCCCCGGGCGGGACGGACGGGTGGCTGGCGATCAGCCGCTCGATGACTTGTTCGACCTGAATCAATTCCTCATCGCCGGTCATCGGTCTATCGTCTGCCCGACGGAGATGGTCGTCAAGGCACGAATCGGGCGCGAAATTCGGCCGCGGCTTGCGTTTTCGTGGTTCGTCATATCCGTGGCCCGTGCCCATCCCGCAGTATGCCTTCTGAGCTGCGGTATTCGGCGCCGGAACGGAGTTCGTCGCGATCGGCTGCCGCCGAAGTGGATCGGAGTAAAGGGCTCGCATCCTGCCGCGATCGGCGAATCGTGATCGGATTCCGGCTCCTTCGATTGTGGGCGAAGAAACGGAAATTCAATCGCCCGCATCGGGTGCGATGGTAATCCGAGAGCGAATATTCGAAAAGGAGGTGACATTCTCCTCTGGCGCCCCCGGAGGTGATGGTACGGCGCGTCGGGTGGCGGTGGTGTTCGGCGAATCTCGCCGGTGCGCGCGGCGCGAATCGTCAATTAGCGATCGAGTTGCCGATGGCTGCATCGGCAGGCTGGTTCGATGCCGCCGCCGGGCGGTGCGCGGACGGTTCCCTAGCCGCGAGCGAGGGTGTCGCGCAACACGGTTCGGCACAGATGGTCGGCGCGGCGGGTGGTCTCCGGCTGCCGGTACTTCGGCGCGAGCGCGAGGACCTGTGCGCATGCGGTGTCGAGGGAGATGCGATGGCCCACCGACACGTACACCGGTTTGATCCCGGGCTGGGTGCGCAGCGCCCGCCCGACCACCTCGCCGTCCGCGGTGATGTCGGTGACCGAACCCCGCGCGGCATCGGGAACGTCGCATTCACCCCACACCGTCTTGGCGACGCCGATCGACGGCAGGCCGGTCAGCACCCCCAGGTGACACGCCAGCCCGAAGCGCCGCGGGTGGGCGATGCCCTGGCCGTCGCAGACCAGCAGGTCGGGCGTGGTCTCGAGGCGTTCCAGCGCGGCCAGGGTGGTCGGCAGTTCCCGGAACGCGAGCAGGCCCGGCACGTACGGAAACCGCGTCGTGCCGTGGGCGACGGCGGTGTCGACGGTCTCCATCGTGTCGATATCGAGGACCACGACGGCGGCGACGACCGCGCCGGACTCGTCGTAGGCCGAATCCAGGCCCGCGACGGTGCGAAATCGCGGCGGCCGCGGGTCTTGGGTGAGCACCGAATCGCGCAATCGTTGCTGCAGTGCCGCAGCCGCTTCCGGGTCGGCGGGCAGTTCCGGAGTCATCGCCAGGCGCACGGTCAGCGCCGCCCGACACGTGGTCGTGGGATGTACATCCGGTGAATCCTCCTGAACGCGACGGTGGGTGCCGGCCTTCGGCCGGTCCACGGTAACTACATCGTCATCCGAGCGAAAAGCCCCGGCTGACGGGCAATATCAGGGAGCTGGGGGCACCCCGGCCGGGCAGCGGTGCGGTCCTGGTCACAGTCGTTTCCGGCGGCCGAAGACCGTGAGCGCGCCGGCCATCGGCCGGGGTGTCGGTGCTCTCACAGGTCGCTCCCATACCGCCCGCACTAGACTCGGCAGCGAACGGGTGCACCAGACGCAGACGAAAGTAGGCAGCCGAACGTGAGCACAGCCATCACCCTGGGGATGCCGGCCGCACCGGCGGCGGTCCTGGCACCGCGGCGTAAGACGCGACAGCTGATGGTGGGCACGGTGGGAGTGGGCAGTGATCACCCCATCTCCGTCCAGTCGATGACCACGACCAAGACCCACGACGTGAACGCCACGCTGCAGCAGATCGCGGAGTTGACCGCATCGGGCTGTGACATCGTGCGAGTGGCCTGCCCGCGGCAGGAGGATGCCGACGCGCTGCCGATGATCGCGAAGAAGTCGCAGATCCCGGTGATCGCGGACATCCACTTCCAGCCGCGCTACATCTTCGCCGCGATCGATGCCGGCTGTGCCGCCGTGCGCGTCAATCCGGGCAACATCAAGGAGTTCGACGGCCGGGTCAAGGAGGTCGCCAAGGCCGCCGGTGCGGCCGGGATCCCGATCCGGATCGGGGTGAACGCCGGCTCCCTGGACAAGCGCATGCTCGAGAAGTACGGCAAGGCCACCCCCGAGGCGCTGGTGGAGTCGGCGCTGTGGGAGGCGAGCCTGTTCGAGGAGCACGGCTTCGGCGATATCAAGATCTCGGTCAAGCACAACGATCCGGTGGTGATGGTCGAGGCCTACCGGCAGCTGGCCGCGCAGTGCGACTACCCGCTGCACCTGGGCGTCACCGAGGCCGGACCGGCCTTCCAGGGCACGATCAAATCGGCGGTGGCTTTCGGCGCCCTGCTCAGCGAGGGCATCGGCGACACCATCCGGGTGTCGCTGTCCGCGCCGCCTGCCGAGGAGGTCAAGGTCGGTGGGCAGATCCTGCAGTCGCTGAATCTGCGGCCGCGCAAACTCGAGATCGTGTCCTGCCCCTCCTGCGGACGTGCGCAGGTCGATGTCTACACCCTCGCCAACGAGGTGACCGCGGGTCTGGAAGGTCTCGCGGTGCCGCTGCGGGTGGCGGTGATGGGTTGTGTGGTCAACGGTCCGGGTGAGGCGCGCGAGGCCGATCTGGGTGTCGCCTCCGGCAACGGCAAGGGCCAGATCTTCGTGAAGGGCGAGGTCGTCAAGACCGTGCCCGAACATCAGATCGTGGAGACGCTGATCGAAGAGGCCATGCGCATCGCCGACGAGATGGGTACCGACGCCGAAACCGGCGAGCCCGTCGTCACCGTCGGATGATCGCCGGACACGGATAGGGGAGTGGGCGTGTCGCGCGCCGGCCGCATTCTGTCCCTGGAGCCGAGCAAAGCCCCCGCACGCAGGCGACGTTCATGGCAGGCTGGGAGCGTGCGGAGTGTGCTGGAACCGTCGCGCCGGTCACGGATTTCCGGTGCTCGTCAGCTCGCGGATCGCGATCTGGCGCAGGTGCTGGAAGTGCTGGACACCGATCCGGTGGCCGGGTGCATGGTGGCCGCGCGCCTGCAGGAATACGGTCTGGACAATCGCGGCGGCGGAGAACTGTGGACGCGGGGCACCCCGGCGGATTCGCTGTGTTTCTCCGGCGCCAATCTGGTGCCGCTGCGCGGGACGACCGACGATATGCGGGCCTTCGCCGACCGCGCGGCCCGCTGGCCGCGCGTGTGCTCCTCGGTGGTGGGCCGCCAGGAATTGGCGTTGCCGCTGTGGGAGACGCTGGAGCAGCGATGGGGTCCGCCGCGCGAGATCCGCGCCGATCAGCCGCTGCTGGCCCTCGACGGCCGCGCCCAGGCCGTCCCCGATCCGAAGGTGCGCCGCGTGCGCGGTGACGAGCTGGAACGGTACCTGGTCGCCGCGGTCGCCATGTTCACCGAGGAGATCGGCGTCGATCCGCGGGCCGGTGACGGCGGTCGCGGATACCGGCGCCGCGTCGCGAGCCTCATCGAAGCCGGCCGCGCGTGGGCGCGCTTCGAGGACGGTGAGGTCGTCTACAAGGCCGAGGTGGGGGCCATGTCGCGGCGGACCGGCCAGATCCAGGGTGTCTGGGTGCATCCGCAGTGGCGCGGGCGCGGCCTGGGCACCGCCGGGACGGCCGCGGTCGCCGATGCGGTGGTCGCGGCGGGGCGGACCGCGAGCCTGTACGTGAACTCCTACAACGAGGCCGCTCGCCGCGCCTACGCCAAGGTCGGCTTCCATCAGGTCGCGACATTCGCGACGATCCTCGTGGACTGAACGCCCGGTTCCGTCGCGCACCGGGCAAAACCAGTGTGTCGCAACGTTTACCAGCGACCGGCTGGCTACCATCGGTGGCGATGTCGAAGTCGAGATGTGCGCCGCGCGCGTGGGCGCCCCGCGCGCTGGTGCTGAGTGCGGCCGCCGCCGTGGTGATGACGGCGGGCGCGTGTTCGTCCGGACCGCAGGGGCCGGTCGCCGCCGCCGACTCCTTCCTGGCGGCCTTCGCCCGGCAGGATCCGGCGGACGCCGCCGATCTGACCACGCAGCCCGAGAAGGCCTCGGCGGCACTGGCTTCGGCATGGCAGAACCTGCAGGCCCAGCACCTGACCGCGCACACCGGATCCGCGCGCGTCACCGGCGATACCGCCACCGTCGACTACACCTACGAGTGGACACTGCCGAAGGACCGCGTCTGGACCTACTCCGGGCAGTTGCAGATGGGCCGCAGCGGCGGGCAGTGGAAGGTGCGCTGGAGCGCGTCCGACATCCACCCGAAATTGGGTGACACCCAGAGTCTGCACCTGCGCACCACCCCGGCGCCGCGCGCCCGGGTCAACGAACGATCCGGCAGCGACGTCCTGGTTCCGGGTGTAGTGCACCGGATCTCGTTCACGGTGTCCGACGCCCCGGACCCGGGCTATGTCGCCGGTGCGCTGTCGGCCGCACTGAAGCAGTTCGACGACACCCTGACCACCGACGCGATCCTGGCCGCCGCCCGCAAACAGCACGGCCCCGCACTCGTCTTGGGCCTGAGCGACTGGGAATTCGATCAGGTCAGCGGACAGCTGCTGGGCCTGCCCGGGGTGACCACGGACCGGCAGTGGGACCTCATCCCGACCGACCGGCATTTCGCGCCCGATCTGATGACCCAGATCCGCAAGACCGTCATCGACGAGGTCGACGGCAAGGCCGGCTGGAGTGTGGTCACCGTGAATGCCGACGGTGTCGACACCGATGTGCTGAAAGAGGTTGCGCCGCAACCGGCGCCGTCGTTCTCGCTGAGTATCGACCGCACCGTGCAGAACGCCGCGCAGCGAGCCGTCGACCCGCGTCGCGAGCAGACCATGATGGTGGTGATCCAGCCCTCCACCGGAGCGATCCTCGCGGTGGCGCAGAACGAGGCCGCCGACACCGACGGCCCGGTCGCGACGACCGGGCTGTATCCGCCCGGCTCCACCTTCAAAACCGTCACCGCCGCCGCCGTGATGACCGCCGACATCGCGAACCCGGATACCGTCGTCCCGTGCCCGAGCCGAATCGTGGTGGGGGAGCGCACGATTCCGAACTACGACGAGTTCTCCCTCGGCGACGTGCCGATGTCGACGGCGTACGAGCGTTCCTGCAATACCGCCTTCGCGAAATTGGCCAGCGAACTGCCGGGGACGGCACTGACCGACGCGGCGGCGCGGATGGGCGTGGGCCCGGACTACACCGTGGCCGGGTTGCCGACCGTATCGGGTTCGGTGCCGCGCGCCGACGACGAGGTGGTCCGCACCGAGGACGGCATCGGCCAGGGAAAGGTGGTGGTCAGCCCGTTCGGCATGGCGCTGGTGGCGGCGACGGTCGCGCACGGGGCGGCGCCGACGCCGTATCTGATCTCCGGGCACGAGACGGCCGTGCACGGCGATCGGCCGGGCCTGTCGCCGCAGGTGGTGGAGGGGCTGCAGGCGATGATGCGCAAGGTGGTCACCGGCGGTACGGCGGAGCGGATCGCCGACCAGGGCGAAGTGTTCGGCAAGACCGGTGAGGCGGAGGTCGACGGCGGATCGCATTCGTGGTTCATCGGCTATCGCGGCGATCTCGCCTGGGCCACGCTGCTGGTGCGCGGCGGGAGTTCCGATAATGCGGTCGCGGTGACCAGGGATATGCTGGCGGCTCTGCCGCCGGGGAGTGCCTGAAACAATCGTGACCGGACGCTCGGTGCGTCCGGTCACGGGGGTGAAGGCTGGGTAGTTCGGGTGCCGTTTATTGTCCCTGCACCTCCGTTCCACCGACGGGTGCCGAGGTCGCGTGCTCGGTCGGGGGTGACGCCCCGGCCGAACCGTCTCCCAGAATCTCCACGGCCCCGGTCCCGGCGAGGATCATCCCCGCGGTGATCAGCGTGAGCGTCGAACGCTTCATGGTCTTCTCCCTTGTCGGTGAGTGAGAGCCACTGGCATCGAACCATCGGGTTCGCCGACTATTAGCCGACCTGGAAAACCGTAAACCGGCGAACCGCGCGCCGACAACCCCCTGCACCGGAACGCGCAGCGGAAAAGGCCATGAAAAGCCTGGTTACCCCGTTAATTTTCAATTCTGTTCAGCGCGGTGCAAGCTGGCCGACAGATGGTGTTGCTTCGGTTGCCCGACGGCCGCCATCCGCAGCTTGTAGTCGATCGTGTCCCCGGACAGATGGATCGAGCGGCCCAGCGCGGTGACCGATTTCGCCGTACTGGAGTTGCCGATATGAGTGGAATCGAGTTCGAGCCGCAGCCCGTCCTCGGCGACGGCGATCCGTCCCTCGCAGATCTCGGTGATCCCGGTGGGGTGAGCGAGGATCAGCTCGACCCGGTCCGCGCCGATCGAGCGCAGATAGCCGGTCTCGGCGTGCAGCGAGCGGCCGTCGCCGGCGTGGCGGGTGCGCTGCCGGTAGGTGAGGAACGGCCGGCCGACGTGGCCGAACCGGATTTCCTCGTGATAGTCGAACGGTTCGATGGTCGGGTACTCCCCGTGACCGGAGCCCCGCCAGGTGCCCAGCAGCGGAGCCAGATGGGCGATATCCGGATGGGGGGCGACGGCAGGCTGGGGTTCGAGCACGGCGCACAGCTTAGTTGCCCGCGCCGCAGACGGTGGGAGGACCACGCGGCCTGGTCCGGTTCGTCCGGGACGAGAGCCGGTAGGTCGCGACATACATCGCGAATCGGACCCCGCTTGCGCGGAGATAGCGCCGCGGCGGCCCCGGGTCTGGTGTGATGGACGGATGCCGACCGGGTGCGAACGGAGCAGGCGATGACTGTGCGAATCCAGGCGATGCCGCGGCGGGGCGCGCACGCCGTGCTGCGCGGCTGGTGGCTACCGTGCTGGGTGCTCACCCGGCGCCAGATCCGGCCGTCGCTGCGCAACGGCGAGGTGCTCACGGCGGTGCTGGCGCCGACGGTGTTCACCCTGGGGTTCTACGTCCCGCTGAATCGGGTGATGAGTTTCGCCGGGCACGGGGCGAGCAGCTACGCCCAGTTCCTGATGCCGATGATCGTCATGCAGGCGGTGTCGTTCTGCGCGACCGCGGCCGCGCTCCGCGCGGCGGTCGATGCCCGCGACGGTCTCGATGCCCGGCTGGCGACCATGCCGATTCCGCCGATCGCGCCGCTCATGGCCCGCACCGCCGCCACCGGATACCGCATCGTGATCGCCTTGGCGGCGGCGCTGCTGGCCGCACACGTGATCGGTTTCCGATTCGGCGGAAGTCCCTGGGAGACAGTGGGTTTCGTCTTGTTCTCGGTGTCGGTCGGGGTGATGCTGGGACTGTTCGGTGATCTGCTGGGTGCGCTGTCGAAATCGCCGGAGGCCACCACCCAGGTGCTGATGCTGCCGCAGTTGATCCTCGGCATGGTGTCCACCGGATTCGCGCCGGCCTCCCAATTCCCGCCGTGGATTCAGGGTTTCGCGCGGAATCAGCCGGTGTCGCAGTTCGTCGACGCGATGCGGGCGCTCGCCGGTGACAAGCCGGGTTTCGCGACGGCGGTGGATCGGTCGACGATCGGGCCGGGGGTGGTGTGGACGGTGGCCGGGCTGCTGGTCTTCGGCGGCGGTTCGGTGGTACTGGCCGTGCGGCGGCAGCGATGACGGGGGCCGACACCGCCGTGCGCGAAATGGCGACCGTGCACGTGGATACCGAGCGCTGGCGATATCTGCTGCCGCAGACCCTGGTGCAGACCGGCCGCTTGTTGCGGCGCTGGCGCCGCGATCCGCTCACGACGGCGCAGATCCTGGTGTTCCCGGCGCTGCTGCTGGTGATGCTGAATACGGTGCTCGGCCGGCAGATCTCGTCGTTCTCCGGGGTCGACGCGCTCTACGGTTCGGTCCCGATGGTGACCGTGGTGTCGGTGATGTCGGGATCGCTGGCCGGGGCGGTGACGCTGGGCCGCGAACGCGACGCGGGTCTGCTGGGCCGCTTCTGGGCGCTGCCGGTACACCGCGCCTCGGGGTTGCTGTCGCGGCTGCTCGCCGAGGTCGCCCGGATCGTGCTCTGCACGGTGGTGCTGTTCGCGGTGGGCATGGCGCTCGGTTTCCGGTTCCACCGTCCCGCCGCCGCGCTCGCGGTCCTCGGCGTGCCGCTGCTCTACGGAATCGGATTCGCCACCATGGTGACGGCGGTGGCGGTGTATTCGGCCAAAACGTTCGTGGTGGAGGCCATTTCGCTCGGGTCCTCGCTGCTGATGTTCTTCAGCACCGGATTCGTCCCGCTGCCCGCCTATCCCGGCTGGGCGCAGCCGATCGTGGCCCATCAGCCGCTGTCCACGGCGATCGACTCGATGAGCGCGCTGGCGCTCGGCGAGCCGGCGCGCGGGCCGCTGTGGGCGACGGTGGGATGGTCGGTGGGTGCGATGGTCGTGTTCGCGGTGCCGGCGGCGGTCGGCTTCCGGCGTGCCAGCCGGGAGTGAGCGGTGCCGTCGCTCAGCGCAGGCCGTCGGCGATCTCGTTGATCATCTCCGCGGAATCGCGCGGGCTCAACGCCATCGCGCGCAGTTGGTCGAACATCACCCCGAAGCGCCGAATCTCGTTGTGGCCCTCGACGATATCGTCGCCGGCGATCCCTTCGACGTAAACCAGCTCGGGGTCGGCCGGATCCGGGAAGTCGAGGACGACGAAGGAGCCGACCATCGCCGGATGCGCACCCGCGCCGAACGGCAGCACCTGCAGGATGACATTGCGCTTGTCGGTGTCCTCGGTGAGGCGCAGCAACTGTTCGCGCATCACCTCGGGCCCGCCGACCACCCGGCGGATCGCGGCCTCGTCGAGGACCACCCACAACTCCAGCGGATTCCCGTCGCGGGTCAGCACCTTGGAGCGCTCGACCCGGGCCCGCAGGCGCTGTTCGATCACCGAGGTCTCGACCTTCGGCATCGCGGTGTCCAGCACGGCCCACGCGTAGCGCTCGGTCTGCAGCAGGCCGGGGATGAACGAGGTCTGGAACAGGCGCGCCGACAGCGCCTCGGTCTCGAAGTTGATGTAGGCGGCGTAGACCTCCGAGACGGCCGCCTCGAACGGGCGCGACATGCCCGGCTTCTGCGCCTCCATCAGCAACTGCACCGCGTCGGAGCGTTGTGGTTCGCCGATGCCGTACAGGTCGAGCATCGCGGTGAGGGTGCGTCGCTGCGGGCGCGCCTGCGCGGTTTCGATCCGGTAGAGCGTGGTGACGTTGATACCGGTGCGGGCGCTGACCACCTCCTTGCTGATCCCCGCCTGCTCACGCATCTCCGACAGCAGTGCGGCGAGCCGCCGCAGCTGAACCGTCAGCACCGTGCGTTTACCTGCCATCGCGCGCGTACTCCTTGTGAGATTCGGGACGCTCGAGCACGTTCCACGGATATGGGAACGGTCGGGCGAGCATACCGCCCGCCGCGCAGGTCCCGGCGCGATGTGCCCGCCCGGGAACCCTCGGCAACCGCTACGCGGCCTTCCCTGTCGCACGGCTGGATCCGGGCCGTTCGGTCCTGGTACCGGAGGCGCCGTTCGGCCACATCTTCCTCGCCCGCGGATCCGCCGTCTTCGAGGGCGCGCCCGACGGGCAGGCGACCTTGTCCGCCGGTGACGCGGTCCGCATCACGGCCACCGGCGAGGTGCTGATCTGGGAGATGCGCGCGAGCACGAGCTGATCCGGCCGGACCGTCCTCAGCTGTTTTCCCTTGCGTGGGAGAGCACTTCGTCGACCGTCCACTGGTCGTCGGCGTGTGTGCCGTAGTGGGAGGCGGCAAGGGAACCGTCGGAGGCGATGAGGAAATCGGCGGGCAGGCCGAGGCGGCCGCCCTGTGGGGTGCCGCGAGGGGTGGGTTGTTCGCCGCGTGCCATCGGGCCGACGGCGCTGCCGATCGCCAGTGCGATACCGGGCCACGCCCGCGGATGCAGCAGTGCGTGAGGTGCGGATTCCACGCCGAATTCGCGATACAGCGTCTTGTCCGGATCGGCGATCAGGTCGAACGGAATATCGGCGGCATAGTCGGTCAATTCGGCTGCCGCGGAATGGAAGACGGCGACCTCGCGGATTCCGGCGGCCTCGATCTCGGCATGCCGGGTGACGAAGGTGCGCAGATGGCGATGACAGATCGGACATCCGGCGAACCGGCGGAATTGCAGATGAATGAGGCGATCGGGATCCGGGACGGGAATGGGTTCGCCGGTGACCGCGGTCAGGGTCCGGCTCGCGACGGTGGTGGGTGCCGACATGCATGCTCCTCGGTTAGGTAGGTGTACCACGTACGCCTACGGACCAGTATGCGCGTATCTTGTACGCTGTCAATCCGTGCCCCGCCCTCGCTCGCTGACCACCGCGGATCTGTCGACGGCGGCCCTCGCCGTGATCGACCGCGCGGGCCTGCCCGGTCTCACCATGCGCGCGGTGGCCACCGAACTGGGCATGGCCACCATGGCGCTGTATCGCTACGTGGCCGACCGGGAGGCTCTCGAAGTGCTGATCGTCGACCGGCTGCTCGGCGACGTCGACGTGTCCACCCCCGTCGACGCCGAGTGGCGGGCGAGGATCGCGGTACTGCTCGAGCGCATGCGGGCGGCGGTCGCGGCCCATCCGGCGGCGGCTCCGCTGGTGCCGCGGCATCGGCATGCGAGTCCGGCCGCACTGCGATGGATGGATGCCACCCTCGCCGCACTCACCGCGGGCGGTTTCACGGGGCGGGAGCGAGTGATAGCTCAGCGGACGCTGGTGGCCTTCCTGCTCGGCTGTCTGGAGAACGAACACCATGCCGCGATCGGCGGTGCGGGCACCGTGGCGATCACTACGCTGCCGCCGGACGACTATCCGTACCTCATCGAAACCGCCGCGCAGGCCCGCGACATCTCCGCCGAGGACGAGTTCCGCGGCGGTATGGAGATCGTTTTGCGTGGCTTGTCGCCACGCTGAGCGCGTCGCGTGATCACCGCCGACGCGCCGTCGCGGGTTCCGGCCATGAATGGACGGCCCGTGAAATGATTACCAGCGCAGTCGTTCTCGAGGCATCAGCGCACGTCGCAGGCCTATCCCGGCACCGGGAACACTGTGACCACACCGTGATTCCAGCAATGCGGACGCAATCTTGCGTTCTTGCATATGCAAGAGCAGAATCCGATCTACCCTTGAATTCGCCACATTCGATCCGAACGACGGACGAGCGAAATCCGGAGATCAGTGATGACGGTGCGACGATGACGACTTCGATTGCCAGTGCGTTACCCGCAGCCCCGCAATTGTTGTGCGCCTTCCAAGGTCGGCGATTCCAGGACCGTGAACTGTTGCGGTCCGCCCGGGCGCTGGCCGAACTGCACACCCGGCGCGCGCAGATCGCCGATCCGATTCTCATCGCGGAAATCGACTGCCGCCGTGGGGAACTCATCGACGACATCAACGAATGGGTCGAACGCGAATTGCCGGGTTATCGCACCGGCGTCGCGCTGCGCACCGATGTCCTCGGGCCGATGGTGGACCGCATGGCCGGCAGCTGGGTCGCCGCCAACCGCGCCATCGACCGCGACGGCGCCCGCAGCGACACCACCCACAAGCACTGGTATCACCTCGCCGAACTGGTCGACGGCTATACCGACCTCGTCAGCGGCGTCACCGCGCCGCCCGCCCGGTAACCCCAGCGCACAGCGGCGTCGCCGCCGTGGCCGCGCCCCGGGCCGGATAGTCTGAATACATGTCTGTGCGCACCCGCAAGCCGCTCGCCCCCGGAACACTCTCTCCCGTGCGCGAGGTGCCGCGCTCGATCGAGCGGCCGGAGTACGCGTGGAAGAAGACCGTGAACGAGGGCCGCGAACCGTGGGTGCAGACGCCGGAGACCATCGAGAAGATGCGGCTGGCGAGCAAACTGGCCGCCCAGGCGCTGCAGGAGGCCGGTAAAGCCGTCGCCCCGGGCGTCACCACCGACCACCTCGACGCGGTCGTGCACGACTATCTGTGCGATCACGGGGCCTACCCGTCGACCCTGGGTTACAAGGGTTTCCCCAAATCCTGCTGCACCTCGCTGAACGAGGTGATCTGCCACGGCATTCCGGACTCCACGGTGATCGAGGACGGTGACATCGTCAATATCGACGTCACGGCCTACATCAACGGCGTGCACGGCGATACCAACGCCACCTTCCTCGCCGGAGACGTCGACGAGGAGGCCCGGCTGCTGGTGGAGCGCACCCACGAGGCCACCATGCGGGCCATCAAGGCGGTGCGACCCGGGCGCGCGCTGAACGTGATCGGGCGCGTCATCGAGTCGTATGCGAACCGTTTCGGCTACGGCGTGGTCCGCGACTTCACCGGTCACGGTGTCGGCCCGACCTTCCACAGCGGCCTGGTGATCCTGCACTACGACCAGCCCGCCATCGAATCGGTCATCGAGCCGGGCATGACCTTCACCATCGAGCCGATGATCAACCTCGGCGGCATCGATTACGACATCTGGGACGACGGCTGGACCGTGGTCACCAAGGACCGCAAGTGGACCGCGCAATTCGAGCACACGCTGGTCGTGACCGAGGAAGGCGCCGAAATCCTCACGCTCCCATGAGGTTCGCCGCTGCGGTCGGGCGCGGTGACGCGGTGAACGGCGCGCTGTTGATCGCCGGCACCACCTCCGATGCCGGTAAGAGCGTGGTGGTGGCCGGCCTTTGCCGGATGCTGGCACGGCGCGGCGTGCGGGTGGCGCCGTTCAAGGCGCAGAACATGTCCAACAATTCGGTCGTCACCCTGGACGGGGGTGAGATCGGCCGGGCACAGGCGTTGCAGGCGCGCGCCTGCGGGCTCGAACCCAGCGTGCGGTTCAATCCGGTACTGCTCAAACCCGGCAGCGATCGCCGCTCCCAGCTGGTGGTGCGCGGTATCGCCGTCGACACCGTGGGCGCCCGTGACTATTTCCGGCACCGGCGGCGGTTGCGCGAGGTGGTGGCCGGTGAACTCGCCGCCCTGCGTGCCGAATTCGACGTGGTGATCTGCGAGGGCGCCGGCTCACCCGCCGAGATCAACCTGCGCGCGACCGATCTGGCGAATATGGGCCTCGCGCAGGCGGCGCGGTTGCCGGTCCTGCTGGTCGGCGATATCGATCGCGGCGGGGTGCTGGCGCACCTGTTCGGCACCGTGGCGATTCTCGATCCCGAGGATCAGCGGCTGATCTCGGGTTACATCGTCAACAAGTTCCGCGGCGACGTGGAATTGCTGCGACCGGGGCTGGACCAGCTGACCGAGCTCACCGGCCGCCCGACGCTCGGGGTCCTGCCCTACAGCGACGAGCTGTGGATCGACGCGGAGGATTCCCTGGGCACCGTCGCCGACGCCCCGGTCGGCAGGCCGCGCCCGCCGGTGGGCACCGAATGGCTGAGCGTCGCCGCGATCCGGCTGCCGCGCATCTCCAACTCCACCGATATCGAGGCGCTGGCGTGCGAACCGGGAGTCTCGGTGCGCTGGGTGAGCGACCCGTCGCGGCTGGCAGGCGCCGATGTGGTCGTCGTTCCGGGTAGCAAATCCACCGTCTCGGACCTGAACTGGTTGCGCCGCAACGGAATCGCGGACGCGATCGTGGCGCACGCCGGCGCCGGGAAGCCGGTGCTGGGTATCTGCGGTGGCTATCAGATGCTCGGTCGCCGCATCCACGACGACGTCGAATCCGGGGCGGGCGAGGTCGCCGGTCTCGGCCTGCTGGACCTCGAGATCGAATTCGCCGATCCGAAGGTACTGCGGCGCAGTGCCGGCCACGGCGCGGCGAGCGGGGGAGCGGTCGCCGGAATCCCGTTGTCCGGCTATGAGATTCACCACGGCCGGGTGCGGCGCAGCGGGGATCCCGCCTGGGTCGAGACCAGCGGTGCCGAGACGGATCCGGACAGGGGCGAAGGCAGCGTGCGTGGGGCCGTTCGCGGCACACATCTGCACGGGCTGCTGGAATCCGACGAGTTCCGCCGCGCCTGGCTGCGGGAGGCCGCGCGGCAGGCGGGTCGCACCGGCTTCGCGGTCGCCGCCGATACCTGTGTGGAGGCGGTGCGCACCGCTCAACTGGATCTGCTCGCCGACCTGATCGAGAAACACCTCGACATCGCGGCGCTCGAGCGCCTGATCAGCGACGGCGCACCCGCGGGGCTGCCCACTCTCACCGTCGGCCGCTGAGTGCCCGGGTCCGGCGGGGCAGGTGCCGAGGCCGCCCACCTCACAGCGGTGCGATCCGCGTCATCACCGGGCGATGAACGTGGCCGAGGACATGGGGTGCGCCCGTCCGCTCCCGTGTAGCGTTGATCGGCATGGAGACCCGGCGAATCGCGGTCGGTGACCGCGCCTGGACCGTACGAGTCGGCGGGCCGGAGTCCAGGCATACGGTGCTGCTGCTACCCGACGCCGGAGCTCCGGCCGACATCTACGACCAGGTGTGCGAGCGACTGCACAATTCCGATCTGCGCACCATCACGGTGGAGTCGATCGACGGCCTGGACAAGGCCGCGGTCTACGCCATCCTCGACGATCTCGGCGTGGCCTGGGCCAACCTGGCCGGTTACGGCGCGGGCGCGGAACTGGCCTGGCAGCTGGGCGCGCGCGGCTTCGGCCGGTTCGTCGGACTGGTGGTGGCCGGGCGTCCGCATCCGGCCGTGGCCGTGGACGGAACCGCCGCCGATGCCACCTGCCCGGCGGTGGAGTTACCCACCACAGTCATCGCCACCGAGGACCTGCCGCGCGCGGTCGCCGATTCCTGCGGTCGCCACGTCTTCGGCGAATTCCGCGTCACCCAGGTCGACACCGCCGAGGTGCCGATCAAGGCCGATCACGAATTCGCCACCGAGATCGTGCTGCGCTCGGGTCTGTGGTGAGCCCGGGCTCCCGATAGGTCCCCGGCGAACACCCTGCGCGGCAACGTGATTCAGGCGCGGAAGTCGCGCAACCAGCTCAGCCACGCGTCGAGTTCGGTGAACGCGTGGGAGCGCACCTCCGGCGCCGACAGGAACACGTCGTGGCGAGCGCCCTCGATCGGCACGATGTTGGTGCGCCCGCCCAGACATCCCGACCAGCGCTGAATCTGGCGCACGTCGAGCACCACATCCGACACATCGGCGGCCGGGCCGTACTTGCGCATGAACTTGGTCACCTTGGAGCGCAGGATCAGCGCCGGAACGCCGACGTCGAGGCCGCGATGCAGTTCCGCATGGCCGCGGCGGATGGCGCGCAACCAGCCCAGGTGGACCGGGAACCCGCCCAGCGGCTTCCAGTCCAGGTCGTAGTCCCATTCGCCGGAGACGCTGGTGTGCAGGCTGTCGCCGTAGGTGCTCAGCTCGCCGCCGGGCAGGCGCGTCATCGCGCGCAACCGGCCCACTCCGTCGATCACGGCGGTGCCGATGTGGCGGTAGTAGGCCGGACCCTGCAGATCGAACCAGGGGCTGTTCAGAACGAGTCCGGTGATGCCCTCGGCGGCGGCGTCGCGGCGGTTGAGCCACAGCGGCAACACCAGGCCGCCGGTGGAGTGCGCCATCAGCAGCACCGGCAATCCGGTCTCCTCGCGCACGATCTGCAGCGCGCGATCCAGTTCCGCGTCGTAGAGCCGCAGGTCGCTGACATAGTGCGCGGTCTGGCCGGGGCGCCGGGAGCGTCCGCACTTGCGCAGGTCCAGGGCGTAGAAGCGGTAGCCGCGCGCACTCATGTGCTCGGCGAGATGCTTCTGGAAGAAGTAGTCGGTGAAGCCGTGCACGTACAGCACCGCACCGGTGGCCGGCTCGGTGATATCGGGCTCGTGGCGGACCAGGGTGGCGTCGACGATGCCCTCACCGTCGGGATCGGGCCCGAGCGGAATGGTCAGCTGCCGATATTCCTCCCCGAGGACGTCGGGCTGCCAGGCGTGGGTGGTCGACGGGGCCAGGGGCGTCTCGTTCGTCACAGCTTCACGATATTCGACCCGCTCAGGGGCGTGCACGGCGAGCCGTGCCGAACCTGCATGTGTGACGGTTTCGGAAACGGGCATGGTGAGGGGCAGAATCAAGTTGAAGTGAACGGCGGGTAACCTCATTACCCGCTCACCAAGTGCCCGCGCTGGACAAGGAAGTCGATCACCCCGTGCCGAACGCTGCGATGACTGAAAAGACCGATGTAGTCCTCATCGGTGCCGGCATCATGAGTGCCACCCTGGGCGCACTGCTTCGCCAGTTGCAGCCCGACTGGTCGATCACCATGTTCGAGCGGCTGGACGCGGCTGCGCCCGAGAGCAGCGACCCGTGGAACAACGCGGGCACCGGCCACTCGGCGCTGTGCGAGCTGAACTACACGCCGCAGGCCGCCGACGGTTCGGTCGACATCACCAAGGCGATCGATATCAACGAGCGCTTCCAGGTGTCGCGCCAGTTCTGGGCCTACGGTGCCGAGAACGGCGTGCTCGCCGACCCGTCGGGCTTCATCAATCCCATTCCGCACGTGAGCTTCTGCCACGGCGCCGACGGTGTGGACTATCTGCGCAAGCGCCACGCGGCGCTGTCGCGGCACCCGCTGTTCGAGGGCATGGAGTTCATCGACAGCCCGGACGAGTTCACCCGCCGCCTGCCGCTGATGGCCCGGGGCCGCGACTTCTCCGAGCCGGTCGCGCTGAACTGGACCCAGACCGGCACCGATATCGACTTCGGAGCGCTGACCAAGCAGCTGCTGGCCTACCTCGGTTCCTCGGGCGTGGAGATCGCGTTCGGCAACGAGGTGCGCAACCTGTCCAAGAAGTCCGACGGCAGCTGGACGGTCAAGGTCCGCAACACCCGCACCCGCACCTCGCGCACGATCGACGCCAAATTCGTCTTCGTCGGCGCGGGCGGCTACGCGCTGCCGCTGCTGCAGAAGGCCGGCATCAAGGAGATCCAGGGCTTCGCCGGATTCCCGGTCAGCGGCCAGTTCCTGCGCTGCACCAACCCCGAGCTGATCGCCAAGCACGACGCCAAGGTCTACGGCAAGGCCGCGGTCGGCGCGCCGCCGATGTCGGTGCCGCACTTGGACACTCGTGTCATCAACGGCAAGCCGGGCCTGCTGTTCGGCCCCTACGCCGGCTGGACCCCGAAGTTCCTGAAGGACGGTAAGTTCAGCGACCTGCTCAAGTCGGTGCGGGCCGGCAACGTCACCCCGATGCTGGGTGTCGGCGTCACCGAACTCGGCCTGGTCAAGTACCTCGTCAGCGAGCTGCTGAAGTCGCCGGCGGGCAAGGTGAACACCATGGAGGAGTTCATCCCGCGCGCCGACGGTCACGACTGGGAGCTGATCACCGCCGGTCAGCGCGTGCAGATCATCCGGCGCAAGGGTGCGGGCGGCGTCCTGGAACTCGGCACCGCGGTGATCGCCGCCGGCGACGGTTCCATCGCGGGACTGCTCGGCGCCTCGCCCGGCGCCTCCACCTGCGTCAGCGCGATGATCGACGTGCTGCAGCGTTGCTTCCCGAACGAATACGCCGACTGGACGCCGAAACTCAAGGAAATGGTGCCGTCGCTGGGTGTGAAGCTCTCGGAGAACCAGGCGCTGTTCCACGAGGTGTGGGACTGGTCGACCAAGGCCCTCAATCTCAACGGCAGCGGCCGTGCGGACAACACGCCGATCGCCGCAGGGGTCGCGCACAGCTGAATCATGTGATAGCAAGACGCGATGATGTCAACGGTTGCGCTCAAACGGTCGTGGGCCGCGGATCTCGATACCGCGACGCTGTACAAGCTGTTGAAACTGCGCGTCGAAGTGTTCGTCGTGGAGCAGAAATGCGCTTATCCGGAACTGGACGGGCTCGATCTGCTCCCCGAGACACGCCACTTCTGGCTCGACGACGAGGGTGAGATCATCTGCACCCTGCGGCTGCTCGAGGAGCACGACAACGGGGTGAAGTCGTTCCGCATCGGGCGGTTGTGCACCACACCCGAGGCGCGCGGTCACGGCTACACCACCCGCGTGCTGCAGGCGGCCATCGCCGAAGCCGGTTCGGCGACAGTGCGTTTGAACGCCCAGACCTATCTGGTCGACCTCTACACCAAGCACGGGTTCAAACCCGACGGTGAGGAGTACGAGGAAGACGGGATCGCGCACATCCCCATGCGCAGGGGCTGAGTGGCGGATCCACCACGGAGATTTCGGCCCCGTACCCCTTCGTCGGGTGCGGGGCCCTCTCGTGTCGCGGGAAACTCAGTCCCGCAACGGATTCGGTGCCGGATCGCTGTCCGCACCGCACAGTTCGCGGGCGAGCATCGTGGCGCCTGCGACCGCACCCGGCATCAGGACGATCGCCACGAACGGCACGAGGAATGCGGCGGCCAGCGGGATGCCGAAGCCCCACACCAGCATTCGATGCGAACGCAGCATCGTCAGATGTTCGCGCACCTCGATTCCACGGCGCAGCATCGCGACCGCGGTCAATTCCTGCGCCAGGAAGAACCCGGCCACGCAGACCCCGAGCACCGGGATGACGGTCTGCCCGACCAGCGGCAGGAATCCGGCGCAGAACAGCGCCACACCCCACACCGCCGCCCGGATCAGGATGCGCACCCCGTCGCGAACGCCGATCCACACCTCCCGCCACAGCGGCAGGCCCGATTCCGGCGCACGCCCGTCAGCCGACAGCGACCGATCCACCCGTTCCGACAGGGCCTCGTAGAACGGCTGGCCGATCACCAGCGTCACCGTGGTGAACGTGATGACCGCCAGGAACAGCCCCAGCAGGACCAGCAGCACGGCCAGGCCGCCGCGCAGCAGCCCCGGCCACGGCGACGACCAGTCCGCCGCGAACGGCGTCGCCCACGCCACCAGATCCCCCGCGAACCACACCAGCGCCACCAGCAGCCCCAGATACAGCACCATCGAGACCAGGCCCGGCAGCAACCCCAGCCCCAGCTCCCGGCGGTGCGCCGCGGCCCACCGCTGCCCCCGCATCAGATACCCGAAGCCCCGCACCACATCCCGCACCGGCCCAGCGTATTCGGCGGATGAGAAGCGCGCCGAATCCCTCGTACGGCTGTGGGAAACTGCGAGGTGTGCGCAATCTCCGAGTCGGCGTGCTCGTCTCACACCACGGCTCGAATCTTCGCGCCCTCCACCGGTCCTCGCTCGAACCCGGTGCACGCTTCGAGATCGCGGTTGTCATCGGCAACAACAGCGATGCCGCGGGTCTGGCCTACGCCCGCGAGAATCGCATTCCCACACGTCATCTCTCGGGCGCGACACATCCGGACCCCGACGCCTTGGACGAGGCGATCCGCGCCGCTCTGGCCGAGCACACGACCGACTGGGTGGTGACGGCGGGCTATATGAAGAAACTCGGACCACGAACGCGCCGGCATTTCGATTCCCGGATCCTGAACATCCACCCGGCGCCCCTGCCGCGATTCGGCGGCGCCGGCATGTTCGGCCAGCGCGTGCACGACGCGGTGCTGGCGTCCGGCGTCGCGGTCACCGGGCCCACGGTGCATCTGGTCGACGCCGACTACGACACCGGACGGGTGCTCGCCCATCGCGAGGTTCCGGTGCTCGCGGACGACACCGTGGAAACCCTGGCCGCGCGCGTGCTCGAGGTCGAACATGTGGTGTTGCCACTGGTGGTGCGGCGGATCGCTGCGGGGGAGCGGATCTAGCGGACAGGGCAGCCCGGTGCGGGGGCGGAACGGGGCGCGCATACAGTGGGGGCGTGTCCGATTTCCGAGGTGAATCCGCATCGGCTGTGTCCGCGCATCACGACGGTGAGGCGGGGTTTCCGTTCTCGGCGGTGGTGGGGCAGGAGCAGCTGCAGCTGGCACTGATTCTGTGTGCGGTGCATCCGGGGATCGGCGGGGTGCTGGTGCGCGGGGAGAAGGGGACCGCGAAATCGACCGTGGTGCGGGCGCTTGCGCAGTTGTTGCCGCCGGTGGCCGACGAGAGTGGGCAGCGGCCCGCCCGGCTGGTGGAGCTGCCGGTCGGTGCCACCGAGGACCGGGTCGTGGGATCGCTGGATCTGGAGCGGGTGCTGCGCGACGGAGAACAGGCGTTCCGGCCCGGGCTGCTGGCGGCCGCCCATCACGGCGTGCTGTACGTCGACGAAGTGAATCTGCTGCACGACCATCTGGTCGATGTCCTGCTCGACGCGGCGGCCATGGGGCGGGTGCATATCGAACGCGACGGGGTGTCGCATTCGCATCCGGCTCGGTTCGTCCTGGTCGGCACCATGAACCCGGAGGAGGGTGAACTCCGCCCGCAGCTGCTGGACCGCTTCGGCCTCACCGTCGACGTCGCGGCCTCCCGCGATGTGGACGTGCGGATGGCCGTGGTGCGCCGCCGCCTCGACTACGAGGCCGATCCGGCCGGCTTCGCCGCCGCCTACGCCGCGGCCGATCGCGACGTCGCCGAGCGCATTCTCACCGCGCGCGAACGCCTCGCCGAGGTGGCGCTCGACGATATCGAACTGCGCCGGATCGCGGCGCTGTGCGCATCCTTCGACGTCGACGGCATGCGCGCGGATCTGGTGGTGGCGCGGACCGCGACGGCCCACGCGGCGTGGCGCGGAAGTGACTGCGTCACTGCCGACGACGTGCGTATCGCCGCGGAACTGGCACTGCCGCACCGCCGTCGGCGCGATCCGTTCGACGAACCGGGTATCACCGACGAACAACTCGACGATGCGATGCGCGATGCCGAACAGGAGGCCGAGCGGGCCCGTACCGAGCAGAGCCGAGCCGCAGAAGACGAAACACCAAGCGACGACGCACCGGAATCGGAGCCCGATTCGCAGCGCGACTTCGAGCATGACCAGCGGGAGCCGGATACGGACGCCGGCGCTCCCGAGAACAACGGCCCCGACGACAACGGGCCCGGCGACGAGGGCCCCGACGACGACGGCCCCGGCTCACCGGGAGGCGGTCCGCGCGGCGGCACCCGCGAGGGCAGTGCGGCGGCACCGGCGAATTCCGTTGCCCGCCCGCCCCACTGGGAGATCCCGGGAGTCGGGGAGGGCGCTCCCGGACGCCGATCCCGCGCCCACACCCGGCACGGCCGGGTGGTGCGGTCGGTCACCGATACCTCCACTGGCCTGCATCTGCTGGGCACCCTCTTCGCCGCCGCGCCCCATCAGCATTCGCGCGGCCGCGTCGACGGCCCGCTGGCACTGGAGGCGGCTGATCTGCGGGGCGCGTATCGCGAAGGGCGCGAAGGCAATCTGGTGGTGTTCGTGGTCGACGCCTCCGGGTCGATGGCCGCCCGCGATCGTCTGTCGGCGGTCACCGGGGCGGTGGTGGCCCTGCTGCGCGACGCCTATCAGCGCCGCGACAAGGTCGCCGTGATCACCGTGCGCGGCAGCGAGGCCGAACTGGTGCTGCCGCCGACCTCCTCGGTGGATATCGCCGTGCGCCGCCTCGCCGATCTGCGCACCGGCGGCAAAACCCCCCTGGCACAAGGTTTGCTGAAGGCACGCGAGGTGGTGGCTCGCGAACATGTCCGCGATCCGCAGCGTCGCGCGATGGTCGTACTGCTCACCGACGGCCGCGCCACCGGCGGTGTCGACCCGATCCCGCGTGCCCGCGCCGCCGCCCGCCTGCTCGCCCGTGACGGTGTGGCCGGTGTGGTCGTCGACTGCGAGCGCGGTATGGTCCGCCTGGGGCTGGCCGCCGAATTCGCCCGGGAGCTGCGCGCGACCTACCTGCGCCTCGGCGAGCTCACCGGCGATTCGGTCGCCGCCGCCGTCAAGTCCGGGCTGCCGCATCACCTGGCGGCGTGAGCGTTCGCTCGATACCGGTCGGACCGCAGGACCGCCGGACCCACGCGGCGGGCACGGGGTACGGATGTGGGAATGTGATGCGTAGGTGCTCGACCAGGAGGATGCAGCGATGCCGAAGGGCGTTCCGGAGACGATTCCCGACGACGGGCTGACCACTCGTCAGCGGCGTAATCAGCCGGTGCTGGCGGTGCACACCGGTCCCGGCAAGGGTAAGTCGACCGCGGCGTTCGGGATGGCGTTGCGGGCCTGGAATCAGGGCTTCGATATCGCGGTCTTCCAGTTCGTGAAGAGCGCGAAATGGAAGGTCGGTGAGGAAGCCGCCTTCCGCACCCTGGGCCGGCTGCACGAGGAGACCGGCACCGGCGGCCCGGTGGAGTGGCACAAGATGGGTGAGGGCTGGTCGTGGACCCGCAAACAGGGCAGCGAGGACGACCACGCCGCCGCGGCCCTGGCCGGATGGCGGGAGATCGCGCGCCGGCTGACCGCCGAACAGCACCGCTTCTACGTCCTCGACGAGTTCACCTACCCGTTGAAATGGGGCTGGGTGGACTCCGACGAGGTGGTCGAGACGCTGCGGAACCGGCCCGGCAACCAGCATGTGGTGATCACCGGACGCGACGCCCCGCAGGCGCTGGTCGACGCGGCGGATCTGGTCACCGAGATGAGCAAGGTGAAACATCCGATGGACGCCGGGCGCAAGGGCCAGCGGGGTATCGAGTGGTGACGGCGGCCGGCCGATGACCACTCCGGCCGTGGTGATCGCCGCGCCCGCCTCGGGCAGCGGAAAGACCACGCTGGCAACCGGTTTGATCGGAGCGCTGCGCCGTGCCGGACATCGGGTCGCGCCGTTCAAGGTGGGACCCGACTACATCGATCCCGGGTATCACGGTCTGGCCGCCGGGCGGCCGGGACGCAATCTGGATCCGGTGCTGGTCGGTGCCGAGCGGGTGGTGCCGCTGTACCGGCACGGCAGCGCGGGCTGCGATGTGGCCGTGGTCGAGGGCGTGATGGGCCTGTTCGACGGCCGGATCGACGCCTCGAATCCCGCCCCGATCGCCGAGGGGTCGACCGCCCAGGTCGCCGCGCTGCTCGGCGCCCCGGTGCTGCTGGTCGTCGACGCGCGCGGCCACAGTCAGAGCCTGGCCGCCCTGCTGCACGGCTTCGCGACCTTCGACAGCGGGATCCGGCTCGGCGGCGTGATCCTCAACCGCGTCGGCAGCCCGCGCCACGAACAGGTACTGCGCGCCGCCTGCGCCCGGGTCGGCCTGCCGGTGCTCGGCGCGCTGCCACGCATGGACGAATTATCGGTTCCCGCACGGCATCTCGGCCTCGTTCCGGCCGTCGAGCACGGATCCGCGGCGCATGCGGCGGTCGAGGCCATGACCGAACTCGTCGGCGCGCACATCGATGTGGGTGCGGTCGCGCGACTGGCCGCCGCCGACGTGGACGGGCCCGCGTGGGATCCGATCGGAGAGGTCGCGGCATCGGCCCCACACCTCCGGTGGCGGGATCCCGGCGAGAGCGGGACCGCCCTCGACGCCTCGGAGCTGGGGGAGGGCACCGCAACGGCGACGGCGTTGCCGTCCGATGACCCGGCACCCGCGACCGGAACGCCGCAGCTCTCGGCGGAGACGGCGAGTCCGCGGCACACCAGCGGTGGGCCGGAGATACCCGTGCCGGCGTCGGCGCTGGAAAGTGTGGTGCGAGAGCCGGCGCCCGTCGTCGCGATGGCGGGCGGGCCGGCGTTCACCTTCGGTTACGCCGAACATCGTGAACTGCTGCTGGCGGCCGGGGCGCAGGTGGCGGTGTTCGATCCGCTGCACGAGCAATTGCCCTCGGGCACAGCCGGTCTGGTGCTGCCCGGCGGCTTCCCGGAGGAACATGCCGCCGATCTGGCCGCGAATGCGACACTGCTGACCGCGGTCGCCGAGTCCGCGGCCCGGGGGATGCCGATACATGCCGAATGCGCGGGCCTGCTCTATCTGACCCGCTCGCTGGACGGGCACCGCATGGCCGGAGTCCTCGATGCCACCGCCGAATTCGGACCGCGCCTGACTCTCGGCTACCGCGATGCCGTAGCGCTGACCGACTCGGTGCTGTGGCGGACCGGAGAACGCGTGCGCGGCCACGAATTCCACCGCACCCGCCTGGTCGCCACGGGATCGAACCCGCCCGCCTGGGGATGGCGCACCGACGAGGCCGCGGTCCGGGAAGGCGCGGTGGCCCACCGGGTGCATGCGTCCTATCTGCATACCCATCCCGCCGGAAATCCCACGGCCACAGTACGTTTCGTCGCGGCGTGTGGACAGTTCGCCGCGGCGCACGCCGGCGTGTGACGGCGGGACCGATGAGCGGGGCGGTGATCGTGGGTATCGGGTCACGGCCCGATCCGGCGGCCGAAGCCATCGTTGCTGCCGTGCGGACAGTGGTGGGGAACACCGCGATCCGGTGTCTTGCCACGATCGATCGACGGGCGCAGGAGCCGGGAGTGGTGGCGGCCGCCGCCGCGTTCGATGTACCGGTGATCGGATTCGGTGCGGACGAACTGGCTCACGTCGACGTTCCTCATCCGGGCGACCGTGCGGCCGTCGCGGTCGGCACGCCGAGTGTCGCCGAAGCGGCCGCGCTGCTCGCCTGGGTGCGCTGGGGACGGCGCGGGCGGCTGATCGTGCCGAAGACGGCGTTCGGCACGATCACGGTCGCCGTCGCGGAGGAGGAATGAACGCAGGACGCCCGCCGTACTCGCCGGCTCTGCTTCGCAGGCGGTACCACGAGTGCCCGGCTCTGATCGGATCGTGGTCCGGGCTCGACGAACCCGCCGGATAGACGGCTCGAGCGACAACCGGCCGAATCCGCGACTGTGCGGATCCGGCCGGGTGGATGCGAAAGTTGCTGTACCGCAACGCCTTATACGCAGGCGCCGCCGATGCTGGCGGTCGTCACGATGGTGTATCCGGCGACCGGTGAGAGTTCCGGGAGTCCGTCGTAGTACACCGCGCTGACGACGTGTTCGCCTGCCCGGTCGGGCATCCAGCCGATGCTGGCGACCCCGTTCACCACAGGCGCGGTGCCGACGATATTGCCGCTGATCCCCGAGAGGTGACTGAAGAAGTCGACCGTGCCGTGGGTGACGGGGCTGCCGTCCGGGTTGCGCACCGTCGCCACCGCGTTCTGGGCGCAGCCGACCAGCGCCCCGCTGACCGGGCTCAGTGCCGAACCGGACATCGAGACCGCGATCGTGGGCGCCACCGTCGCTTCGGCCGGGGCCGCCCCCACGATCGGGAGTAGTGCGCCCGCCAGCGTCCCGGCCGCCAGGACGAACCCGGCCCGGGTGCGGGCGCGCCGAGCCCGCCCGGACGACAGTGCCGGGCCGGGGAGAACCTGGGAGGTACCACGCGAAACACGGAAACCGCTCATCGTGCCTGCCTCTCGCTGTGCCGTCCCGGGCCGGCGGCCCGGCGTCGATCCGTCGCAGGGTACCTGAGATCCAGCTCACATCGGGCACGGCTCGCGGAGCGGCCCCGACAACACGGCTCGCGGAGCGGCCTCGACAACACGGCTCGCGGAGCGGCCCGGCAATGCCGCTCGCGGAGCGGGCTCGGGTTACGGTGCGACCGAGGTCCAATCGGCGAAGCCGGTCGGGTCGTGACGACCGAGGCTGCCGTGTTCGAACAGTCCCCAGCCTTCGGCGTCGCCGCACCGCGCCTGTCCGACGTGGTCGATCACACCCCACGGAATGCGCCCGGCCACCGCCGGATCGGTCAGGTCGTAGCTGCTGCTCGACGACCAGTCGCGTCCCTTCCACTGCCCGTGCAGCCAATCCGGATCGCCGCCGTAACCGCAGCCGATATGCAGCGGAATGCAGGTGTGCGCCCGTACCTCGACGGTCAGCGGCGAGCCGTCACCGGCGGTCATGTCCAGCCGCGCGGAGACGGGAATCCGCGTGCCGGAACGATAGTCGAGGTGAATGCGCGGCCAGCCCAACTGTTCGACGCGCCCGTCCGGCCACACCCGCACGGCGTCGTTGAGGGTGCGGAAGCCGTCCGGGTTCTCCTGCACGATGACCACGATCGCGAAGTCGTCGAACCGCAGCGGCACGTAGAGCCACCAGAATCCGGCCGCCGGTTCGCTCGCGTCGCGGCCGGGTGGTTCGGTCTCGCCGACCGGGCGGATACCCCAGGACCGGTCTCGCGTCCCCATCCAGATCTCCGGATCGACGGCGATGTCGTCACCGTCGACGTGCAGGGTCCCCGACCAGGAGCCGACCTGGGCGAACCGGGAGGCGTCGATGATCGGCCGGCTGCCGGTGTGGATGAGATGCGGCTGTTCCTGGACGGCGGGGAACGACCCGTCATAGGTGAGGTCGAACGACAGATCGTCGTGCTCGCAGATCACCCGGACGCGCCGCAGCGGTTCGATCACCTCGATGCGATAGCCGCCGACGCTCATGTTCAGATCGCGCGGTGGCAGTGCGTCCGAGAATCGGACCGTGCGCTGGATATCGCCGCGGCGGACCGCGGCGTAGGCGTCGATCACGCCGAGATTCGGATAGACGCCGAAGCCGGTGACCAGCATCGTGCCGCCGCTGCGATCGTGCGCGTTGAAGTAGCTGCGGTCGTAGAAGTTTCGGTCGGTGGTGGCCGCGCGCGCCAGCGACAGCGGCGTCTGGTGCACCGGATATTCGTCCAGCGGAACCGGCGCCTGGTGGGCCGGATGTCCGTCGATGCCTGCCATCAATCTCCTCAATCCCACTGGTAGGTGCCGTCGAGCAGGGCCTCGAGGGCCGCCCGGTGCATCACGTAGTCGTCGCGGTCGTCGGTGTCGGTGTCCTCGCCGAAGTGGATCATCCGCCGTTTGATGCGCGCCATCACGATGCCGTGGCGCAGCGCGGCGTAGACGAGATACCACTCCAGATCGCGCGGCCGGTAGCCGGTGAGCTCTTCGTAGTGCGCGACCACGTCGTCGCGGCGCAGATAGTCCGGCAGGCCGGGCTGGTCGAAGCGGGTGGCGATGTCCTGGAAGAAGCGGTGGATGAAGATCAGCCAGGCCACGTCGAGTTCACGCGGGCCGAGGGTGGCCATCTCCCAGTCCAGGACCGCGACCGGGTCGAATTCGTCGAAGATGATGTTGCCGGGCCGGGCGTCGCCCCAGTTCAGTACGTCGGGTCCCGGATCGGCGGGCCAGTGCTGTTCGAGCCAGTCGAAACCGCGCTCCAGCAACGGGATTCGGTAACCGTCGTCGGCGAGCGCCCACCGGTACCAGTGGCGCTGGGCGTCGAAGTGGCGGCGCAGCGACGATCCTTCGCCGGCCAGAGCGGGGAATTTCGCCGCCGGGTCGGCGATGGCGTGGACTCTCGCGATGATGTCGACCGTGGCGCGGGTGATCCGCATGCGCTGCTGCGGTGTGGCGTCGAAGACCCAGCCGACGAAGACGTAGGGCGGATTGTCCTCCGGGATCCGGCCGTGGATCCGTTCCATCACGAAAAACGGTGTGCCGAGCACGGTTTCGTCCGGCTCGAACCAGCACAGCCGCGGCACCGGCACATCGCTGTGCGCGCCGACGCCGGCCATCACCGCGTACTGGGTGTCGAGGTCGTAGTTCTCGAAGACGGGGAACGAGCCCTCCTCGGGAGGCATACGTGCCACATACGAGCCGCCCTCCGTGCGGCCGTCGCGCTCCCAGCTCGCCTCGAACATCACCGAGGAACTGGACATACCACCTGCCTGTGGCCGCGACAGCCCCGTGATCACCGGCGCGGTGGTGCCGGTGAGCTTGCCGGCCAGCCATCCGGTGAGTCGCTCGGCGAGTTCGTCGAGATCGCGAGCGCTGGTGGTCAGTTGCCGCCGCTGCCCGGGGTCGGTATCGGATTCGCCCGACATGTCGGACCTCCTGACGGGATGAAAACGTTTGTGCGCCAACTGATTACGTTCGGGCACGGCGGTATCCGGCCCGGCGCGGGTGGCGTGTGGATGAAATGTAACGCGTTCTAGTGCGCGGTGGCACGGAATCGGCGGCGAATTTTCCGCCGTTCCGCTCACCGGGACCCGGTTTGCCCGCGGTGCACGCGATCGGGGGCAGGGGCCACCCCTGAGATTCGTGCTGCCACGTACGCCGCGCGGAGTAGCGCGGAATCGGGGTCCGGCCCTGAGGACTTTCGCCGCGGGCCCTCGTAACGTCGTGCACCGATCCGCGCACCCCGTTCGCCTCGGCGTTCAGCGACGCAGCCGTGCGCCGGGTCCGCCGGGGAGAGGAGTGGGTAGTGAGTGTCATGGTGGTGCAGGCCGAAACGCCGCAGCCGGAACCCGAATCCGAGACGGCGGTGGGCTGGAAGCCCCTCACCCGCGTGGCCTTCCGGTTCACGGTCCTGTATTTCGGGTTGTTCTGTCTGATCTATCCGCAGATCGTCTTCGCCTTCACCGGCTGGTTCGGCCGCTGGCTCGACGCCGACGCGGTGCTGTGGCAACCGCGGTTGCTGCGCCCGGTACTGGAGTGGGTCGGGCGCACGGTCTTCGGCGTACATCCGGTGCTGAGTCCCAACGGCAGCGGCGATCAGACGATCCTGTGGGTGCTGGTGTTCTGCATCCTGGTCGTCGCCATCGCCGGCACGCTGATCTGGACACTGCTGGACCGCCGTCGCGCCGATTACCGGCGGGCGGCCGGGTGGTTTCTGCTGGTGCTCCGGTTGTGTGTGGCCGGTCAGATGCTCAACTACGGTTTCGCCAAGGTCATCCCCACCCAGATGCCCGAACCGATGCTGTCGACGCTGTTGGAGCCGTACGGCAACCTGACGCCGATGGGGGTGCTGTGGAATCAGGTCGGGATGAGCCCGACCTACGAGATCCTGCTCGGCGCCGCGGAACTGCTGGCCGGGATTCTGCTGTTCATACCGCGTACGGCGACGGTGGGCGCAATGCTGACGCTGGTGAGCATGGCGCAGGTCTTCGTGCTGAACATGACCTTCGACGTGCCGGTCAAGATCCTGTCCGGACATCTGATGCTGATGTCGATGGTGCTGCTCGCTCCGCAGGCGCGGCGGCTGCTGGACGTGCTGGTGCTCGATCGCCCGGTCGGACGCTCGACGGCGCCGTACCCGTTCCGCACCCGCCGGGCTCGCTGGTTCGCGGCGCTCGTGCAGATCGGAATCGGGATCTGGGTGGCGGTGGCTCTGACCCACGTGAGCCTGCAGTTGTGGGACGAGGGCCCGGGCCGGACGAAACCGCCGCTGTACGGGATCTGGCAGGTCGAGGACTTCAGCCGCGACGGGCAGCCGGTTGCGCCGCTGCTCACCGACCGGGACCGGTGGCAGCGTGCGGTATTCGACTTCGACGGGGTCATGCAGTATCAGCGGATGGACGGGACGTTCGTGCCGCTGCAGGTGCGGGTCGACACCGGCGCCCATCGTCTGGACCTGCACGCCGTACCCGGTGCCGAGCGGCACTCCGTGACCGCCGGCGGCTTCGCCTACGAACAGCAGGGACCGGACCGGCTGCGGTTCACCGGCGACCTGGACGGGCATCCGGTGACGGTGACCTTCCGGCGCCAGGACCCGGACGCCTTCCCGCAACGCAGCCGCGGCTTCCACTGGATCCAGGACGCACCCGAGGGGTGAGATCAGCCGGCCGTCGCACCGATCTGGTTGCCCCAGTGCGGGTTCGGAGCATAGAACTCCCCGGTGCCGGGGGCGAAGGCGGCCGCCGCCGCGGCGCATCTCCACAGCCGGGCCGCCAGCCACGCGGTCGGATAGCCGAGGTAGCCGTACACGCCGTCGGTGCACGGGGACGAGGCTCGGGCGCAGCCTGGTTGACCTTGGACGTCGTTGTGGTTGGGGCCGACCAGTGTGCCCCACGCCTTTGTCACCGAACCCGGTGTGGCCTCGTAGTAGTCCTGGTTGGACTGCAGGCCCGGAAGTGCCCACAACTTCTGCGAGGGGGAGATGAGCGCGTCGTCGGAGCCGTTGACGAAGAACACCGAACCACCCGCTAGGCGCCGAGTGTCGGTGCAGCTCAACCGGTTCGAGCAGAACGACTGGGCGGGCAATTCGATCGGCACGGCGGTGCGGATCAGTCCGCCGGACTCGATCATGGCGTTGAGCGCCCCGGTGGCGCCCTGGGAATGTCCGATGGCGCCGATCGCCGAGGTGTCGAGCCGATCGTGGAAGACGCTCGCCGGATCGGCCGCCCGATCGATGAGATACCGTGCCGCCCCGGCGATGTCGACACCGGAGCCGGTACTGCGATTCTCGGTCGCGATCACCACGAAGCCCCAGGACGCCAGATGCCGCAGCAGATAGGCGTATTGCCGGGGTTGCGCGTTCGTGCCGTCGCCCCAGGTGATGATCGGATGACGAGGACCGCGCGCGGCCACATCGGACGGATACCAGATGTCGTAGGCGGCGCCGGTGCTGTCGCAGCAGCCGAATCCGTAGTGCTCGGTGACCTGCCACGGCCCCGGCTCCGAGTAGCGGGCCTCGGTCGGGCCGCTCGCGCGATAAGGGTCCTGCGCATACGCGGTGGCGGCCACCGCGGCGGCCACCGCCACCGTCACCAGCACGGTCAGAACCTGCAACACCGCTCGTCGCATGTTCGCAGCATAGAACGCGCCGAACGCACCGTGACGGACCGGCGGCGAGCGGGAATGAGTGTGCGCGGCACCCGGTTGTGTCGTGGCATGGGTGCTGAACTCTCCGACGACCTGAAGAAGATCCTCGATAACACAAAGGTTTTCGCCACGCTGGCGACGATCGGCCGCGACGGGCAGCCGCATCTGACCGTCACCTGGCTCCTGCGCGACGGCGAGGAGTTGGTGTACTCCACCACCGTCTCGCGTCAGCAATACAAGAATGTGGTGCGCGACCCGCGGGTGACGATCATGATCAACCCGCCGGACAATCCGTACGTCTACGCGGAGATCCGCGGCACCGCCACCGTCACGCCCGACCCCGACAAGGCCCTGCCCGACCGGCTGTCGGCGAAATACACCGGCCTGCCGTATGTGGAATTCAATCCCGCCTCCGTCGACGACGCCGAGCGAGTGATCGTGCGGGTGACCCCGGAACGGGTCAACGGCCGCCTCTGAGGCGCCGTCCGATGCGACCGAATTCACCCCGTGTAATTCTGTGAGATGAGTCTCGACTGTGATACGGCGAGCGTTGCAGAGCCGGTCCAACCCCTGCAGGATGACGGGAGCGGCAGCTTCCGTCGCACCAACTTCGCAGGTAGAGGGAGTTTCACTTGGCTTCGTCAGGTCGCAGACAGAGTAGACGCAGCACGCGCCGGGCCGGGCTGCGCACGGCAGCCGTGGCCGCCGCCGCACTGGCGGCCCTCACCGGCACGGGCGCCGGTCTCGCCGCCGCCCGGCCGGTCGGCGCGTTCGACGTGGGCGGGGCGATCGAGAAGGAATACGACCGCGCCGGTGGTGCCGCGGTCCTCGGCAACCCCACCGGCCCGGAGTCCGACGCGAACGGCGGCAAATTCCAGGTCTTCGACCGTGGCTGCTCGATCTACTGGTCCGTGGGCACCGACGCCCACGCGATCTGCGGCCTGATCCGCGACAAGTGGGGCTCGATGGGCTGGGAGAACAGCCCGCTGGGCTTCCCGCTCACCGACGAGGCCAAGGCCGGCAAGGACGGCAAGGGCCGCTTCACCCGCTTCCCCGGGGGCGTCATCGTGTGGTCGGCGAACACCGGCGCGCACCCGGTGTGGGGATCGATTCTCGGCATGTGGGAAGGCAGCAACGCCGACGGCGGCCGCTACGGTCTGCCCACCAGCGACGAATACGACTACAACGGCGGCAAGGCCCAGGATTTCCAGGGCGGCCGGATCACCTGGAAGCCCTGATGACCCCTGCCTGCGGCGCCGCGACGGGTGATTGCAGAGTTCGCCCGCCCACGCCGTAGGCTGAAACCTTGTGCCGAATACGACAGACGACCAGCAATCCGGTGACCCGAACTATGTCGTCGGGCTCGATCTGGCCGGCCGCCGCGTCGTCGTCGTGGGTGGCGGCTCGGTAGCCCAGCGCCGACTCGGACTGCTCATCGCGAGCGGAGCCGATATCGAAGTGATCAGCCGGACCGTCACCCCCGCGGTGGAGGGTATGGCCGCCTCCGGTCAACTGCGCATCTCCCAGCGGGCCTACGCCGACGGTGATCTCGAGGGTGCCTGGTACGCGATCGCTTGCACCGATGAGCCCGAGACCAATGCCGCCGTGGTCGAGGAGGCCACCCGCCGCCGCATCTTCTGCGTGCGCGCCGACAACGCCCGCCTCGGCACCGCCGTCACCCCCGCCAGCGCCCGCTACGACGGACTGACGCTCGCGGTGCTGGCCAGTGGACGGCACCGCCGATCGGCCGCGGTGCGCACCGCGCTGCTGGAGGCGCTGCAATCGGGTGTGATCACCGACGACTCCGAACCAGTGGCACCCGGTGTCGCGCTGGTCGGCGGCGGGCCGGGCGACCCCGATCTGATCACCGTGCGGGGCCGCCGCCTGCTCGCCCGCGCCGATCTGGTCGTCGCCGACCGGCTGGCGCCGCCGGAACTGCTCGCCGAACTCGGACCGCATGTGGAGGTCGTCGACGCGGCGAAGATTCCGTACGGCCGCGCGATGGCGCAGGAAGCGATCAACACCGCCCTGGTCGAGGGTGCCAAGGCCGGTAAATTCGTGGTCCGGCTCAAGGGCGGCGACCCGTACGTCTTCGGCCGCGGCTACGAGGAACTCGAGGCGTGCGTGGACGCCGGCGTACCGGTGACCGTGGTTCCGGGCGTCACCTCCGCGATCTCGGTGCCCGCCCTGGCCGGTATTCCGGTGACCCACCGCGGCGTCACCCACGAATTCGTGGTGGTGAGTGGGCACATCCCGCCCGATCACCCGGATTCGCTGGTGGACTGGCCCGCACTGGCCCGGCTGCGCGGCACCCTCGTGCTGCTGATGGGGGTGGAACGCATCGAGAAGTTCGCCGCCGCGCTCGTCGACGGTGGCCGCGCCACGGACACGCCCGTCACCGTCGTGCAGGAAGGCAGTCTGCGCACCCAGCGGATCGTGCGCGCGGATCTGTCCACGGTCGCCGAACGTGTGCGCACCGAGGGCATCCGGCCACCGGCGATCATCGTCATCGGCCCGACCGCCGGTTTCACCGCGGGCGCGCCGGATGCCGACGAGCAGGCCGGTTAGGTCCGCGGTGCGTGCCCGGGACAGGGGCACAGCCGTGTCGAGTGTCGCGTGGACAGCGCGAGTACGCATTCGGCTGGCGGGTGCCGATATCCGTTACAGTGAGTCACTGTGCTCGATAACCCCGCTGCGACGATGCAATATCCGGTGACGAAGCGGGCCTTCGGGTTGCCGATCCTGGTCCTGTCCGGCCTGCAGTTGATGGTCGTGCTGGACGGCACGGTCGTGATCCTGGCGCTGCCCGCCCTGCAACGTCATCTGGGCCTGACCAGTTCGGGCAGCGCGTGGACGGTGACCGCCTACGGCCTCACCTACGGCGGGCTGATGCTGCTGGGTGGCCGCCTCGGCGACTCGTTCGGGCGCAAGAAGATGCTGCTGCTGGGTGTTTCGTTCTTCACCCTGGCCTCACTGCTGTGTGGGCTGGCGCAGAACGAGGCCATGTTGATCGGCGCGCGGGCCCTGCAGGGCACCGGCGCCGCGATCGCCGCACCCGTGGCGATGGCGCTGGTGGTCAGTACCTTCGCCCCCGGACCGCCGCGCAACCAGGCGATCGCCATCTTCGGTTCGATGATGGGTGTGGGCTCCGTCGGCGGTCTCGTCGTCGGCGGCGCCCTGGCCGAATGGAACTGGCGGCTGATCTTCCTGATCAACGTCCCGATCGGGCTCCTGATCCTCCTCGGCGCGGCCTTCCAGCTGCACGATTCCACCCACCACCGGCTACCACTGGACGTGCGCGGCGCCTTCCTCGGCACCTTCGGCTGTGTCGGGGTGGTGTTCGGTGCGACCGAAGGCCCCGATCTCGGCTGGACCAGCCCGTACGTCATCGGCGCGCTGATCGCCGGTCTGCTGCTGCTGGTGGCGTTCGTGCTGGCCGAACGGTCCGCCGTCAATCCGCTGCTGCCGCTCACGCTCTTCCGTGATCGCGACCGCTCGATCACGTTCATCGCGCTGCTGCTGGGCTCCGGCGTCCTCGGTGCGATGACCTACTTCGTCGCGCAGTTCCTGCAGAACGTCGTCGGCTACAGCCCGCTCGTCGCCGGTCTGGCCTCGATCCCGTTCACGATCGGCGCCGGCATCGGTACCGGTGTGGCGTCCAAGGCCGCGCTGATGATCCGGCCGCGCTGGCTCCTCGCGGGTGCCGCGGCCGTCCTGGCGGGGGCGCTGTTCTTCGGCTCCACCCTGGACCGCTACGTCGAATACCTGCCGACCCTGCTGGTGCTGCTGGCGGTGGTCGGTATGGCGATCGGTTTCGTGATCGTGGTCGGGCCGCTGTGCCTGCTGGTGGGCGTACCGGTGAACGAGGTCGGCCCGCTGTCGGCGATCGGCCAGATGATCCTCACTCTCGGTACCCCCTTCGCGGTCGGCTTGCTGACCCCGCTGGCGGCCTCGCGCACGCTCTCGCTCGGCGGCCGGACCGACCGGACGTCGAATCTGACGCCCACCGAGATCGCGGCGCTGTCCAGCGGGTACACCTTCGTCCTGCTCATCTGCGCGATCGGCGCCGTGATCATCGGACTGCTGGTGCTCATGCTGCGCTACACGCCGCAGCAGCTCGCCCAGGCCCAGCACGCGCAGGAGGAAGCGCAGCAGGTGTAACGCCTCCGGGCGACCGATCGACTCAGCGGCGATCGAACAGTTCCAGCAGTTCGGTTCTGCCGAAGACGGTCGCCGATTCGCGAGCCGACGGGGTGCCGGCGTCCGGGTCGGCCCCGGCCGCCAGCAGGGCCTTCAGAATGTCGTCCTCACCCTTGAATACCGCTCCCGCGGCCGGTGTCTGGCCGCGGTCGTTGGCGCGATCGGGATCGGCGCCACGCTCGAGCAGTGCGGTCACGGCCGCCCGATGGCCGTGGTAGGCGGCCAGCATCAGCAGGGTGTCGCCGTTGTCGTTGGTCAGATTCACCGGGACGCCCGCGTCGATATACGCCGCGAGCGTCGCGGCCTCGCCCGTGCGGGCCAGCTCGAAGACCTTGGTCGCCAGTTCGACCAGGTCCGGATCCACGCCGTCGGTAGCCACGGGCCATTACTACCACGGCGCGGCGACGGGCCGGGGAACCGGCGACTGTCCGTCGAGCGGCGCTCGATCAGTTGTAGGAACGCGCGACTCCGTCGAGAAGGTGTTCCAGGGTGTCGTAGGCCGGCGGGTCGACGATGTCGACCACATCCGGAGCGACCGGAATGTGGTGTTCGGCGGTCACCGCGGTGAACTGGGCCGGATCGGCGGTGCGGAAGCCGTGTTCGGCGGCCAGGCGCTGCAATTCGGGATCGGTGCTCAGCAACTGTCCTACCCGGTCGCCGGTGGCGGTCAGCGGGACCAGCGTGTGCCGGGACAGCACCGTCGGGGACGGGTACAGCATCACCGCGTCGGCGGGCAGCTTGCCGGCGACGGCGGCCTCCACGAACTGCGATTCGTATCCCCACACCATGGGCGTGGGACCCATTCCGGCGGCGAGGTATTCGCCGAACGGTCCCGCGCTGGAGTTCTCGGTGTATCCCTGTTTGGTGAACAGTCGCGACACCTTCGAGAGGACGAAATTCTCGGCGGCCGGGCCCTGCACGATCGCATCGTCGTTGGCGACGTAGGCGGCCACCGCCAGATACATCGCCGCCGAATTGGAGGTCCGCGGGTCGGTGGTCGAGATCAACACGTTCTTGCGCACCGGATATGCGGTGTTGCCCGCCAGCTGATCCCATTGCGTGCCCTGCTGCGTGAGATCGAGATACCGCCGCATATCGAACGCCGGCACCGGCCCCTGCCGGACGATGCCCGCGCGGGTGAGCAGATCCACGATCGGCCGGAAACTCGCGACCACCATCGGTGAGGAGAACGGCGTGTATTTCGCGGTGATCCCGCGTTCGCGCTGAATCCGTTCGGCGGCGAGGCTGCTCGATGGAAAGGCGAAGTCGTCACCGTCCAGCTTCACCGACGTCGCGATCTGCCGCGATCCGGCAGGATCGACTTCCAGCCGAATTCCCTTGCGCGCCAAGGCGTCAACCACCCGCTGGTCGGTGAAGAAGCCCATCTTCTCCGACCCCACCACGCCGTGCGCGACGGTCAGCGCGGGAGCCGGAGCGGGGGCGGTGCTGTCGCCACCGCGGAAGCCGAAGGCCACCACAAGAGCGACGACCACGACGACCACCGCGGCCGCTACGGCCAGGATCCGCGGCCGTCGCAGCGCGCTCACGAGGCTCGATGTGGACGTAGTCGCGGAGGCCGGGCTTGTCGCGGTCTCGCGATCCGGTTCCGGCGCAGCGTCACTCGCGGGAGATGTGGCCGCCACGGTCTCCGGGTTCGTCGGTTCGACGGGGGAGTGGCCGGATGTGACCGCGACGGCGGGTGTCGCGGAAACCACCGGCGATTCGAGGTGTTTGCGCTCGTCCGCCGTGGTGTCGACCGGAGCCTCAGCCGCGGCGTGGGAAATCGAATTGCGTTGTGGTGTAGTGCTTTCGGTGGCGTCGGCATCGGTCGCGGGTTCCGCGGCGGCTCCCGGCGCTTGATCGGCGGATTCGGGCGCGGCGTCGGCGGTGTCCACCTCGATCGAGGGCGCCGAGACCCGTTCCGGAACAACCGGCGCGGCAGCGTAGTCGAGCTCGAGCGAGGGGTCCTCGGCCTTGGGCTGCGGTGGGGTGTGCTGCAATTCGCGGCGCACGATGCGTTCCACCAGAATCGGCACGAAATCGCGCACCGTGTGGCCGTCGAAGCGCCGGCGCACCTGGCCGACCAATTCCTGTACCAATTCCGGGGAATGGCTGCTGCCGTAATGGCCGACCAGTCGATCGGTCAACTGACGCAGTGCCTTTTCTTCACGGTCGGTGGCGTCACCCACGCCGAACTCCTCGCCCAATCGCATCCCAACGGCAGCGGTCGGCCGGCCGCGCCGAAGTTACGATAGCGAGCCGCAATACCCGTTCCGTGCGGCCACATTTCGGCCTGGATACCTTGAAATACGCTGGTGGCGGGGCGTTTTTCGGCGAATGTTCCCGTGGTTGGGCAGGTCGCATTCGGCTCGAATTACGTCGGCGGTCACCGAGAATTCACTCACGTGAGGACCAGCAGTTCGCTCGACGAGGCGATTTCCACACGCAGCCCGGCCTTTTCGGCTATCCGTGCCAGCGCCCGGATATCGCCGGGTTCGGCGCGGGTCGACACCAGGGCCCGCGCCAGCAGACCCTTGTGATGTTTGTTGAAATGGCTCACCACCGTGCGGCTGCCGTCCGGGCGTTCGGTCAGTACGGTCGCGGTCACCGCGCCGGGCAACCGCCCCAATTGCTGATAGGTCCCCGAACGCAGGTCGACGACCAGCTGCCCGGCCGTCGCTTCCCGCAATGCCGGGGCCAGCACCGGTTTCCACAGCGAAGCCAGCGTCGGCAGGCCTGGCAATTTCGAACCGCCCGAGAGCCGATATCCCGGAATCGCGTCCCCCGCGCGGACCACCCCGAACAGGGCCGAGCCGATCGCCAGCCGCTCCTCGGCGCGAGCGCGCTGCGTCTTGGTCAGCGAACCGGCGTCGAGTGCGTCGTAGAGCACACCGGTGTAGCGCCGCAGCGCGGGTGCGGTCGCGGCGGTCCGCAGCGAGGCGTTGCGGGTGAGCGCGGTCTGCAAACCTTCCGCGCCCGCGCCGGTCGCCTTCCCCAGCCCCAATGCCACCCGCGCCGCCTCCGGATCCGCGGACAATTCGATCAGCTCGGTGATCAGCTTGTCCCGCACGGCGGTGAGCTGCGGTAACCACAGGGAATCCAGATCGAGCGGACCGAGAGTTCCGCCGTCGGACTTGGTTTCGGAAGGAGGCAGAATCACCAGCACGAGCCGATACGGTAATGCCCTGCAGGCATCCACGCAGCAGCGGCTAGTCTGTGCATCCGTGATCACCCGTCTCTCGCACCTGTTCCTGCGCACCCTGCGCGACGATCCCGCCGACGCCGAGGTGCCCAGCCACAAACTTCTGGTCCGCGCCGGATATGTGCGCCGGATCGCGCCGGGCGTCTATTCGTGGTTGCCGCTGGGTTTGAAGGTGCTGCGCAAGGTCGAGGACGTGGTGCGCCAGGAGATGGACGCGATCGGCGGCCAGGAGATTTCGCTGCCGGCACTGCTGCCGCGCGAGCCGTACGAAACCACCAATCGCTGGACCGAATACGGCGACAGCCTTTTCCGCCTGCAGGACCGCAAGGGCGCCGACATGCTGCTCGGACCCACCCACGAGGAATTGTTCGCCCTGACGGTCAAGGGTGAATACAACTCCTACAAGGATCTGCCGGTCACGCTCTACCAGATTCAGACCAAGTACCGCGACGAGGAACGCCCGCGCGCCGGAATTCTGCGCGGGCGCGAATTCGTCATGAAGGACTCCTATTCCTTCGATCTCGACGAGGACGGCCTGAAGGCCAGCTATGCCGCCCACCGACAGGCATATCAGCGCATCTTCGCCCGGCTCGGGGTCGAATACGTGATCGTCGCCGCCACCTCCGGCGCGATGGGCGGCAGCGCCTCCGAGGAATTCCTGGCCAGCAGCCCGATCGGCGAGGACACCTACGTGACCTGCCGCGAATCGGGGTACGCGGCCAATGTGGAGGCCGTGGTCACGCCCGCGCCGCCGGAGATCCCGATCGAGGGGCAGCCGGCCGCCGTCGTGCACGACACCCCGGGCACACCGACCATCGCGTCGCTCGTCGACTGGGCCAACGACGCCGGAATCGCCGAACAGTTCGGCCGCCCGGTGACCGCCGCCGACACGTTGAAGAACGTCATGGTGAAGTTGCGCCACCCCGACGGCAAGTCCGAGATCGTCGGCATCGGCGTGCCCGGTGATCGCGAGGTCGACGCCAAGCGGCTCGGCGCGAGCCTCGAGCCCGCGGAGGTGGAGTTGCTCACCGACGAGGACTTCGCCGCCAACCCGTTCCTGGTGAAGGGGTACATCGGTCCGAAGGCGCTGCTGGACAACGGCGTTCGCTATCTGGTCGACCCGCGCGTGGTGACCGGCACGTCGTGGATCACCGGCGCCGACGCCTCCGGCAAGCATGTCGTGGGACTCGTCGCGGGCCGCGATTTCACCCCCGACGGCACGATCGAGGCCGCCGAGGTCCGCGACGGCGACCCCTCGCCCGACGGCCGCGGTGTGCTGCACTCGGCGCGCGGTATCGAGATCGCCCACATCTTCCAGCTCGGCTACAAGTACACCGATGCGTTCGAGGTGGACGTGCTCGGTGAGAACGGCAAACCGGTCCGGCTCGTCCAGGGTTCCTACGGGGTCGGCGTCTCCCGGATGGTCGCGGTGATCGCGGAGCAGATGCACGATGACAAGGGCCTGCGCTGGCCGGCCGAGGTCGCGCCCTTCGATGTGCACGTCGTCATCGCCAACAAGGACGAGGCGGCGCGCGCCGGAGCCGAGGAGGTCGTCGCCGGTCTGGACGCCCAGGGCTTGGAGGTGCTGTTCGACGACCGCACCGCCTCACCCGGCGTCAAGTTCAAGGATGCCGAATTGCTCGGCATGCCCTGGGTTCTCGTCATCGGCCGGGGCTGGGCCGACGGCAAGGTGGAACTGCGCAACCGCTTCACCGGTGAGTCCGAGGACATTGCGGCGGCCGCGGCCGTCGACACCGTGCTCGCGAAGATTCGCGGCTGATCGCTCGCGTGCACCCGGTCGTCCGGACCGGGTGCACCCCGCGCCGTCCCGATGCCGGTGACGCGCGCTACGGCAGCGGAAGGCAGGAGCTGCCGGTGTTCAGGCCGCTGCCCACGACATCGACGGTGATATAGCTGCTCGACGTGTAACTTCCGGGCTTGAACTGCTGTGCCGTGATGTTCTGCCGCCCGGCGTATTTCGGCGTCCACGCCATGGTCACCGTGCCGTTCTCGGGGTGGTAGACCGGCGTGCCCGCGATGGGTTCGCCGTTACCCGGAACCGACCCGCCACTGTTGACGAACGTCACCGTGCCGCCGTCCGGCACCGGGGTGTCGACCGTCGCGGTCAGCGTGGCGGAACATCCGGTGCGCAGCCCGTCCGCCCCGGCGTCGACACGCACGCCCGTGACGTCGGCGCCGGCCACGCTCACGGCGAGCAGCGATCCGAGCGCCCCCGCGGCCGCCGCCGCACCGATGCGTCGCATCCCCACGGCCATTCCCGTTCTCCCTTCGACGTATCCGGGCGGCATCCGCCGCATACCGGAGCACGCTACCGGTGTTTCGGGTCCACGAGTGGTGCGCGAATGTGTGGCCGGCCAGCCGCCGCGAGGCCGCCCCGGGCTCAGGGCTGGCCCGGGAACGGCGTGGTCGCGGGATTCACGCCGAGGATCGACTGCCAGGTGGCCAGGCGGATGGCGCATTCGGTGAGGGCCTCGGTGCCGGTGCAGCGGCGATCCGCGGTGGTGGAGTGTTCCACGACCGCACGCCAGGCGACCGCGGTGTCGGTTTCCACGGTGACCGCGAGTTTGGCTGCGGGGATGGGATCGTCGACCGGGAAGGGCGGGGTGTAGGCCGCGGCGGGCGCCGGGACGCTCGCACCGGCCGCCTTCAGCGCGTCGGCGGTGGCATCGCGGCGGGCGCGGTGGGTCGCGGTGAATTCGGCGACGATCTTCGCCCGCTCCGGGGACGCGTAGGCCGCGATGAGGCCGTAGGCGTAGACCGCGGTGTATTCGGCGTTCAGCGCGTCGAGCAGCGCCTGCTGATCGGTACTCACGAGAGCACCACCGCCACGTGGGCGCCGCAGCAGGCGCTGATCGAGGCGAGCAGGCCGGCGCGGTATCCGGTCTGGGTCGCGGCCAGCTCGGCCGCGGAGTGCTGGGAGTCGGTGAGCCGGGCCCGCAGCGCGGCGACGGTCGGCGGCGGGGTGGGAGCGGGCGGCTCGGCGACGGGTGGGGTCGCGGATTTCGGTTTCGTGCCGTCGCCGTACACGCCTACCGCGCGCTCGATTTCGGTGCGCAGCGCATCGGCGTGCTGGGTGCGCTGTGCGGCGACGACGGTCAGCGCGGCCGTGTGCTCCGGTGCGGTCGCGATGGCGGCCTTCGCCCACACGGCGTCGATGCGCGCCGATTCCTCCTGCGACACAAGCACATCCGGTGCGGACGGCTTGTCGTCCGAACAGGCCGCGACCGCGCTCACGGCGACGAGCGCGACCACGCCGCCGCCGGCCGAGCGCAACAGCGAGCGGCGGTCGAGGCGCGGGGGAACGGTCCGATCCGGCGGCACCGGAATCACATCGAGACGGCTGGGCACGCCTACATCGTGCCAGTGATCATCAGCGGCCCCTGCGCCCAGCCCGCCGGCATGCCTCGCTCGCGTCCGTTCGCGCCGGGGCCGCTTTCCGTCCGCCCAGCTGAGCCCGGGTGCCGCGGCCGGTGCGCGGCCCGGCCCCGGCCACCGGCCCGCGAAGGAATGCTCCCGTCCGGAAAGGGACGTGGTGGTTCGGCGAGCCCGGGGCGGTCCGGCGGACCGCGGGCGCGCAGCAGAACCCGACCCGGGCCGACTCGACCGGGTTGGCTGGTCCTTTACACTCTTGCAGCGCGTTACGCTAGACCTCCGGCGGAACAATCCGCGGGACATGCGCGCCGACCATGCCGGACCAGGACCAATACCGCGTCACAACTGAACCAGGAGCCGCCCCATATGCCGATGCCGACCGAGGAAAGGGTGAGCCAGCTCGTTGCTGGGCTCGTCGAACGCCGAGGGCTCGACCTCGAGGGCGTGCACATCACGGCCGCGGGCGGGCCGCAGGCGCGGGTGACGGTGACCATCGACGGTGACGAGACCGTCGATCTGGACACGATCGCGGAAGTGAGTTCCGAGATCTCCGAAGCGCTCGACGAGGCCGTCGATGTCGGCGAAACCCCCTATCTGCTGGAAGTCACCACCCCGGGTGTCGAACGCCCGCTGACGGCCCCGCGTCACTGGCGACGGGCCCGCGGTCGCAAGGTGCGGGTGCGGATGCGGCCGGGTGCGCAGACCCCCGACGGCCCGTCGAACTTCGACGCCCGGGTCGGCGCGAGCACCGACACCGAGGTGGCCCTGGTGCTCGGCGGTAAACGCGCGCCCCACCGGGTGAGCGTGCCGCTGGCCGATATCGAATCCGCGGTCGTCCAGGTGGAGTTCTCACCGCCCGGTGCGGCGGAGATGGAACTCGCCGGGGGCGTGGCCACGGGCCGCCCGGAACCGGGCGCCGCCGATCAGGCCGTCGATCCGGCCGCACCCGCCGCCCGGAAAGAACACTCAGTAGTTGCGCCGACCGAAGGGATCGTGGAATGAACATCGAAATCGAAGCCCTGCGTGCGATCGTCGCCGATAAGGGAATCTCGATGGAGACAGTGCTCTCCGCGATCGAGTCGGCTCTGCTGACCGCCTATCGGCACACCGAGGGCCACGAGCCCAACGCACGCATCGATATCAATCAGAAGACCGGCGTGGTGCGCGTGATGGCCACCGAGACCGACGCCGACGGCAACGTCGTCTCCGAATGGGACGACACTCCGGAGGGCTTCGGCCGCATCGCCGCCACCACCGCGCGCCAAGTGGTGCTGCAGCGGCTGCGCGACGCCGAGAACGAGAAATCCTTCGGTGAGTTCTCGACGCACGAGGGCGATATCGTCGGCGGCGTCGTCCAGCGTGACGCCCGGATGAACGCCCGCGGCACGGTGGTGGTGCGCATCGGCAGCGAGGCCAACGGCGCCGAGGGAGTGATCCCGCCGGCCGAGCAGGTCCCGGGCGAGACCTACGAGCACGGCGACCGCATCAAGTGCTACGTCTACGGCGTCTCCCGCGGCGCGCGCGGCCCGCAGATCACGCTGTCGCGCACGCACCCGAATCTGGTGCGCCGGCTGTTCGCGCTCGAGGTGCCCGAGATCGCCGACGGGTCGGTGGAGATCGTCGCCGTGGCCCGCGAGGCCGGCCACCGCTCCAAGATCGCGGTGCGCTCCACGGTGCCCGGTGTGAACGCCAAGGGCGCGTGTATCGGCCCTATGGGGCAGCGCGTGCGCAATGTGATGAGCGAGCTGGCGGGCGAGAAGATCGACATCATCGACTGGGCCGAGGATCCGGCCGCCTTCGTCGGGAATGCGCTGAGCCCGTCGAAGGTTGTCTCGGTCACGATCGTCGATCCGGAGGCCCGTGCCGCCCGGGTCGTGGTCCCCGATTTCCAGCTGTCGCTGGCGATCGGCAAGGAAGGTCAGAACGCCCGGTTGGCCGCGCGATTGACCGGTTGGCGCATCGATATCCGCTCCGACGCCGCCCCCGACGTGGCCGGATCGCCGCGACCGCACGCCCAGCACGGGTAGGCCGCGCCGGGACGGCGGCGCGAGTGCGGAAGTCAACCAGGGGCTGGATGCGGAGATCGGGACATGGCAGCGGTACAGTGGACACAGGCTCAGCGCGAGTCTTCGGTATCCGCACTTTCCGCCCAGGTCGGTGCTCGGGTGAGAACCCGAACTCCCGGCCCGGTCCGGACCTGTGTCGGATGCCGGAAACGCGAGCTGGCCGCCGATCTGTTGCGGGTCGTGGCGCAATCGCCCGGCAGCGCTCCCGACAGGGACGCCGTCGTCGCGATCGTTCCCGATCCGCGGCGCAGACTTCCCGGGAGGGGTGCCTGGTTGCACCCCGTTTCGGCTTGTCTGAGCATGGCAGAGCGGCGCCGAGCGTTCGGCAGAGCGCTACGAGTGTCCGGAAAACTGGATATCTCAGCCCTGGAGCACTACGTCGAGAACAGGCACGAGCACTCATGAGCACACCGTGAAGTACCAACGATGAACGGCCATCGAAGATAACCCGAGGTCGTGCGGGCGTCCTGACCCCTGAACGGGGAGCAAGAGACTGTCGCGCTCGACCTCTCAGTGAGGAGAGCAGTGGCAGGCAAGGCCCGCGTGCACGAGTTGGCTAAAGAACTCGGTGTCACGAGCAAAGAACTACTCGCAACGCTCAAGGAGCAGGGCGAGTTCGTGAAGTCGGCGTCGTCGACGGTGGAGGCACCCGTCGCGCGTCGGCTCCGGGAGTCGTTCGCGGCGAAGTCCGCCCCGTCCAACGGCTCCGCGAAATCCTCCGCGAAACCCGGTCCCGCCCAGGCGCGTCCGGCCGCCAAGCCGGCCGCCGGCGCGACCCCGGGT
>NZ_BDBL01000031.1 GCF_001612965.1 Nocardia kruczakiae NBRC 101016 | reverse complement strand
CGGTGCGACGCCAATATCCGGGGCTGACACCAGCGCCGGCCACATACAACTCGCCGGTGACGCCGATCGGCACTCGCCGTAGCCGGCGGTCGAGCACGAACAACGCTGCGCCTGATACTGGTGAGCCGATCGGTGGTGTTCCCGAACCCGGCGCCAATGGCGCAGTCAAGGAAACGCACATGGTGGTCTCGGTGGGGCCGTAGCCGTTGATGACTGCGTGTGCGGGCGCCCACTGGTCTATTACTTGGGCGGGGCAGAATTCGCCGCCGAGTATCAAGGTGACCGACTCCAGACCTCGAGGTGTCAGCATCGCTGCGGCGGTCGGGGTTTGAGTGAGCACGGTGACCTGTTGGGCAGCAAGCACGTCATGAAAGTCGGTGGGGGAGCGGGTGATCGAGTCGGGGATCACCACCAGTCGTCCGCCGTGCAGCAGCGCGCCCCAGATTTCCCACACCGAGACGTCGAAGGCGAGCGAATGACACTGCGCCCACACCTGTTCCGATGCAGATGTGTCATCGCCGAGCAGCCGCCGAGCGTCGGTGCTGGGCGCCAATAGTTGCGTGATGTTGTGGTGGGTGGCGGCCACGCCTTTGGGGACGCCGGTGGTACCGGAGGTGTAGATGAAATAGGCAAAGGTGTCCGATGCCGATGCCGATGCCGATGCCGATGCCGATGCCGATGCCGATGCCGATGGTGCGGTGCTGGGTTGAGTGTCCAGGGTGGAGTCGTCGACATCGATGATCGGTATGTCGATCCCGTCGAGTCGTCCGGCGAGGTCGGCGGTGGTGATCACGGCGACGGGTGTGGCGTCGGTGAGCATGAATTCGATTCGTGCCCTGGGGTGTTCGGGATCGATGGGTAGATAGGCTGCCCCGGTTTGCAGTACTGCCGCTATCGCGGTGATCGCCTCCGCCGAGCGGTGCATCAGCAGCCCGACCACGCATCCGGGTCCCGCACCGCGGTCGGTCAGCAGGTGTGCCAACCGGTTCGCTGCTTGCTCCAGCTGCCGGTAACTGTATGAACGATCACCGCAGCTGAGTGCCACTGCATCCGGCGTGCGGGCGACTTGTGCGGCGAACAACGCCGGCACCGACATCGCCGGGGATGTGCGCGCATCCAATACGGCCCGGTTGCCGATCTCGTCCAATCGGATGTGTTCGGATTCGTCGAGCAGGTCCACCGACGACAACGACCGCCTCGGGTTGCTGGTTATGGCGTTCAGTATTCGTTCGAGTCGTTGGATGAGTGTGTCGATGGTGGTGGTGTCGAAGATGTCGGTGCGGAATTCCACTGCGCCGGTGAGTCCGGCGGGTTCGCCGGTGTCGGTGAAGCGTTCGCCGAGGGAGAACGCGATGTCCATGCGGGCGCTGTGGGTGTCCAGCGGCAGGGAGGAGACCTGGAGGTCTTCCAGCACCAAACCGCCTGCGGGGTCATTGTTTCCGGCGAAGTTCTGCCACGCCAGCAACACCTGGATCAGCGGGTGATGCATCAATGACCGGGCCGGGTTGAGACGTTCCACCAGCACCTCGAACGGCACGTGTTGGTGTTCGAACGCCTCCAGACTGCGCGTGCGGACCTGAGTGAGTAGGTCGGTGAAGGTGGGGTCGCCGCCCAGATCGACCCGCAGTACCAAGGTATTGACGAAGAAGCCGACCAACTCGTCGAGAGCAGGGTCGCCGCGGCCGGCGACGGCGAACCCTATGGGGACGTCGGTGCTGGTGCTGATCGTAGACAGGAGTACCGCGAGGGCGGCCTGGACGACCATGAAACTCGTTGCGTTGTGTTCGCGCGCGACCTCGGCGATCTGCTGCTGGAGTCCCGCGGGCCAGTCGATGGTGACGCTGTCGCCGTGTTGGTCGGTGGTTGGTGGGTAGGGCCGGTCGGTGGGGAGGTCGAGGTGTTCGGGCATCCCGGCCAGGGTCTGTTCCCAGTACTCCAGTTCGGTGCTGATGCGGCTGTCGGGGTCGTGTAGTTCGCCGAGTTGGGTGCGTTGCCAGAGTGCGTAGTCGACGTACTGCACCGCCAACGGCGTCCAGTCCGGGGCGTGGCCGTGTCGGCGCGCTCGGTACGCTTCGCTCACGTCGCGGGCCATCGGAGCGGGAGACCATCCATCGAAAGCGATGTGGTGCAACACAATCCCCACGACATACTGTTCGGATTCCACCGAATAGATCTGGGCGCGGATGGGGATCTCGGTCGACAGGTCGAACCGGTACCGGGCCAGTTCTGCCAGGGCGCCGGTCAGGTCTTGTTCGGGCAGCGACGCGACTGCCGCGCCGTCGCGTCGCCACATCCCTGGCCGGGCGGGCAGTACCTGTTGGGAGGGCACGCCGTCGGTGGAGGGGAAGATGGTGCGGAGTGATTCGTGGCGGGCGAGGACGTCATCGAGGGCGGAGTCGAGTGCCTCGACGTCCAGTGGTCCGTTGATCCGGAATGCGATCGGCATGTTGTAGACCGGAGACGGACCTTGGAATTGGTCGATGAACCAGAGTCGTTGCTGGGCATACGACAACGGAACCCGCGCCGGACGTGGCATAACCTGCAGTGTCGACTGAGCGGGGCCGCCACGATGCCGGTTCAGGTAGTCGGCGAGACCCTCGACGGTCGACGCGTCGAACAGATACCGCACCGGCACTTCCCTGCCCAGCGCGAGCTGCAGCCGCGCGCTCACCCGGGTAGCAGTCAACGAGTTTCCACCGAGGGCGAAGAAATCGTCATCGAGCCCCGCTCGGTCTCGACCCAATATCTCCGCGAACGCCTCGGCGATGATCTTCTCGGCCCGAGTCCGTGGCTCCCGGAAGGGCGCGGCGGCGAACATCGGTGCCGGCAAGGCCTGACGGTCGATTTTCCCCGAGGAGGTCAGCGGGAACTCGTCGAGCACCACAATCTGCGCCGGCACCATGTACTCGGGCAACCACGAGCTCAACCGCTGACGGATGGCGGCGATTTCGGTGTCGGTATGCGGGTCGTTGGCGTGGGTGGTGATTCGATGTTCTCCGGTCGGAGGCAGGTAGAGGTCGGTCAGCGGCGGAGCCTGCCGGTGGTGGGGGTCGGTGGGGGTGATGAAGACGGCATCGAGGGTGCCGGGGTGGGCGCCCCAGGTGACCGCGACCTGATATCCGGTCGTTTCGCCCAAGCGGTGCAGTTGTTCGGGGGTAGCGGTGTCGGAGGTGGCGTCGGCTCGCGCGAGTGCGTCGGCCGGCGATAGGCCGTCGGCGAGAGCGCGTTCGATGCGGACATCGGTGATCAGTCCGGTACGGGGGATGCCGGTAATGCGCACGGTGGCGGGATGTTCGGAGATCAGCTGCGTGTGCAGCCCGCGCAGCCCCGCGACTCCGGTCCACGTCAGGGTGGGTGCCGCGGCCAGTGAGCGGACCGGCGTCGGCGTCGTGTGGACGATGACGTCGTACCGATACCGGTTGAGTTCGTTGTCGGCCGATCCGCGTTTGACCTGGATGTCGAGTCCGGCCACCGACGGATGGCCGGCGGCCCAACTGGTGAAGAACTCTGGGGCCAGCAGCAATTCGGGTTCGGCGAGCACGGCGCGCTGGACTCGCCGGCGGATCTCGGCGGCGTCGGTGGTGGCGGTGCGCGCCAGCGTGACCGCGGTGTGGAACGCGCCCTGCAGGGTGTGGTTACGGACGTCGCCGATGAACATCGCCCCACCGGGGGCTAGCAGATCCAGGGCGGCGTCGATTACCTCGGTCAGGTAATCCCTGTCGGGGAAGTATTGGATGACGGAGTTGAGAATGATCGTGTCGAAGTACCCCTGCGGCAGTGCCTCGGTGACGTGAGCCGGCCGGGTCAGCAACTGGACTCGGTCACGCCACGGGATCCGCATCTGCTCGAGCGAGCGCGCGATATTGTCGATCGCCACCGCCGACACGTCGGTGGCGACATAGTGCTCACACCGTGGGGCGATCTGTGACAGCACCAGCCCGGAGCCGACACCGATCTCCAACACTCGCCGCGGCTGCAGGGCGAGGATCCGATCCACGGTGGCCGAACGCCACTCCATCATCTCTTCGAGCGGAATCGGATCATCGCTGTAGCTGCTGTTCCAGCCCCGGAAATCCATGCCGAACCCCGACGCCGCCACCTCGGCGTCGTACAGCTCGTCGTTCATGTGTCGCCACTGTTCGACGATTTCGGCGTCGCGATCGGTAGTGGCGGTGTGGTCGAGGATGACGTAGGCGATGAGGTGGTCGCCGGTGCTGCTCCGGTGCATGGTGGCGGCGGCCCGGGTGACCTGTGGGCAGGCCAGCAGCGTGTTCTCGATTTCACCCAGCTCGACGCGCTGCCCGCGCAGCTTGATCTGGGTGTCGGCGCGGCCCACGTAATCCAATGTGCCGGTGGAGGTCCAGCGCACCAGGTCACCGGTGCGATACGCCCGCGCCCCGGGCTCCCCATAGGGGTTGGCCACGAAGCGCTCCGCGGTCAACTCCCTCCGCCCCACATAGCCCCGCGCCAGCGCGGGCCCGCCCAGATACAGCTCGCCCACCACCCCGACCGGGGTCGGGTTCAGCCGCGCGTCGAGCACCAGCGCGTATATCCCCGGGATCGGGCTGCCGATGCTGACCGGCTGCCCCGCCGACAATGGCGCGAGGGTGGCACCGATGGTGGTCTCGCTGGGCCCGTAGCCGTTGAACATCCGCCGTCCCGGCGCCCAGGCGGCCACCAATTCTCCCGGGCAGGCCTCACCGGTGGTGATCACCGTGCCCACCCGGTCGAGCCGGGTCCGATCCAGCGACGACAGCACGGTGGGGGTCACCACCGCCGCGCTGACCCGCTGATCCTCCAGGAACGCGGTCAACGACTCCCCGGCATACACCTGCGGCGGCGCCACCACCAGCGCCGCGGCCGACCCGACTGCCCACAACATGTCGAAGATCGACGCATCGAAGGTCGGCGCGGCCACCATCGAAATCCGCGCATCCGTGCCCAACCCCAACACCGCCCGTTGCGCCGCGGCCAATCCCGACAGACCGGCGTGGCTGACCGCCACCCCCTTGGGGGCACCGGTGGATCCCGACGTGAACATCACATACGCGGTGTTGTCCACCCGCAGGTCGGCCGGCCGATCGGCGTCGGTGATCGCCGCTGCGGACCGCTCGGACACATCCGGGGCGTCGACGCGCACGACCGGACGCGTCGCGGCCCCGGCGACCGTGCCGGACCCGCGCGCCACGACACAGACAGCCCCCACAGCGTCCAGCACCGCGGTGATCCGCTCGACCGGATGGGCCCGGTCCAGCGGCACATACACCCCGCCTGCCTTGGCCACCGCCCACCATGCCACGACCAACTCCACGCAGCGATCCATCGCCACACCCACCGCGCGCTCCGGACCCACACCCGCCTCGATCAGTACCCGTGCCAACCTCGTCGACCATTGGTCGAGCTCGCGATACGACACCTCGCGGGCACCGTCGACGACCGCCGGCGCGTCCGGGCAGGCCGCCACCGCCGCAGCCAGCAACTGCGGCGCCACCCCGACCGGCGCCGCCACTCCCGCACCGGACCACACCGACAACACCAGATCGCGTTCACCGGCAGCCAGCAGCGACACTTCTGCCACCGTCACCGACGGATCCGCCACCAGAAGGCGGTCGACAAGCATTTCCAGTCGGGTTATGTGCCTGGCGATGTCGTCGGAGGCGTACCGGTCCGGATTCCACGTGAACTGAATTCGCGGCGCGCCGTCACCCAGCTGCGGATAGATGTTGATTGCGCAGTCTTGTATCGGATAGGTGGTCAATACGTTGTACGTCACTTCGGAGGGCCCGAAACGAAGCGGGGCGGCGAAGTCGAGAATGTTGATCGCCGGGCCGAATTCGATGTTCATATCGGGCCGGCTCGCCTGGGTGATCAGGTCCGGCCAGCGCCGGAATTGTTGATGCCGCAACGCACCGATCATGGCCTCGGCTACCCGATCGCTCAGTGCACCGATGGTGTCGTCGTCATGGACATCGATGAGCAGCGGCACCATGTTCGACACCATGCCCGTACATCGTTTCAGCGCCGCGGTCGTCCGGGCCGAAACCGGCAGTGACAACGAGATATGTTGCTGGCCTGTGGTTTTCGCGATGAACACCGCTACGGTCGCGACAATCCTTGCGACATCGAAGCGGACATGCCGGTTCTCCTCGACTCGATGCGGGCACTTCAGTTCCCGTATCAGCGGGTGGCGTGGTGCCACCGGCCTCCGTGTCCCGCCCAGATCGGTGATGTCGAGAGGTTCACGCACAACGGTTTTCCAGTACTCGGCATCGGCCCGACTGCGCGAAGATTGCTGATACTTTTCATCGGCGCTGCGAATCAGGTCGAACTCGGAGAAGTCGACTTCTCCGGTATCGGGCGCTGCGCCCGAGTAGACGGCCGCGATGTGCCGCATCAGATTGTCGGCGCCGTACCCGTCGAGGAGAACGTGATGTGTACGCAGGTAGAAGTACGACAGTTCGTCGGCAATGCGCAGCAGTGCGAAGTCGGTGAGCCGGTCACGGGCCACATCGATCGGCCGGCGGTAGTCGTTGTCCATCCAGTCGCGAGCAGCGGATTCCGGGTCGCGCTCGGCGCGCAGATCGAGACAACGGAGGGTGTGCGGAAACGAGCGGTCGACTGTGAAAACCGGTTCGCCGTCATGGAGGGAAAGCCGCGCGCATGGTGTGCCGAACCGGGTTGCCGCCGATTCGCACGCGAGCATGAGCCTTTCGGCGTCGACATCGTGATCGATCGTCAGGAAAGCGGCCACGTTGTAGGGGACTTCGGGCCGGAGTTGCTGGGCAGCCCATATCGACCGTTGAGCGGCGGTCAACGACCCCAGAACCCCCAATTGAGCACCGTAGTTGAGCATGATGACGAATTCCTCGTATGTCCTCGAGGCTTCAAATCCCGGCAACCCGACGACCGATCAGGTGATCTCGTGCCGGCTGTAGTGGTGATGGCGATAACACACACTGCGCCCATGCTCGTGGTCACGGGCCTCGATGCCGATCGGTTCAATCGAATGTCCACGCGTCCGGCCCCCTATCGTCTGGGGAGCTGCCGTGGACGCTCGCAGGGAGCCACTGACGATGTGGCCTCCAGCGCACACTACGCCGAACGGGATTGCAACACATCAGAAGTCAGGAAAGGATCTGGGCTACCGGGGGGAACTGGCCACCGCGATCTGCGGGCTGCCAGGGAGAACGGGCGCCTGTCTGCGCAGCTCGAGGGTGATCGCCGGGTCGGCGTGGCGGGCCAACGCACGCAGCGCCGACGGGCTGTAGGCGCGCAACGAGCTGATCAACGCGTCGTGCCAGTACGGAACGATCGTCAACGGCAGTGCCAACGCCACCATGACGAGGTGCAGCAACGAAGGCGCGCGCGACAAGTCGATGATCAGCAGTTTATCGGCGGCGCGGGTACCTTCCGCGAACACTCGGGCGGCCGACCGTGGTGGCAGATGGTGCAGGGACAGCGCGAACACGGCGAGGTCGTAGAACCCGTCGGGCGCGTCGATGGCGGTGGCATCCATCTCCCGCACGGTGGCCCGCGGATGACTGCCCAGGTCACCGGCGGCGATGGCGGCTACGGATGCGGGCTCGATGTCGGTGACCGTGACCTGGGCGGTGGGATGCATCGACAACAACGCCCGCGACAGTCCGCCGTGGCCGGCGCCGAGTTCGAGGATCCTGGGATCGCGCACGTCGGTGACCTCGTCGAGCACGATGCGCGCGAGCCTCCGGTGTATCCCGAAAACCCTTTCGCCGCGGTCCAGAGAACGGATGATGCTGCGCTTGCGATCATCGACGTCGTCGCGGTCGAGGTACTCCAGACGATCGGTCTGCAACCGCCGGTCCAGCCACGACGCATCCGGTCCACCGCGCGGCATGCGGTCGATGTCGGAGATTTCGGTCGTCGCCATTCCGGCTCGGCGGTTGGCCGCGACCAGCCGCATCAGGAACGAGGGCCGCGCGAGGCGGGCAGGTGGGTCGACGAAATGCATCACCCGAAGGACCGCTTCGGCGACCGCCGGATCGTTCGCGGCGGCTTCCTGTGCCTTGTCGATGGGCCAGTTCACCAGGCGTCTCGGCATCCGGCGCCAACCATCTCCCTGGGACACGGTGAAATCGGTGAACCGATTCCCCCGCCACACCGGGCCGATCTGCTTGGCAGTCGCCTTGAAGAATCGCCGGCTCACGTCTGCGTCGTGATCGGTCAAGCAGTTTCGCAGCGCCACGGCCTGCAGCGCGGCCATGGTCATGCCCTGCATATAAACCGGGTTGAAGCTGCAGATCGCATCGCCCATCACCAGCAGCCCCGGTGGGAATTGCCGCATCTTGTCGTAGCGTCTCCAGGTGCTGGCCGGGTAATGCTGCGCCGACATCGCGCCGAGCGGCTCGGCAGACCGCAGCACAGCGATCAGGGAAGGCGGCGCGAATTGCGCGGCGCATTCGATCACTCCGGACAGGTCATGGGGAAGTTTGTGCCCGTCTACGCCGAACAAGGTCAGGATCCAGGTGTCGTGCTCATAGGCCACGGCCACCACTCCGACCGGTCGTTCGGGCACCGGGCTGACCGAGAAGCCCAATTTGTCGCCGACGATGTCAGCTGGAACCCGCAGAAATTGGCTGGCGTAGCTCAGATGCACCGGGTAGCGCTGCTCGATCGGTCGCTCGCAGCCGAGGTTGTCGAGAAACGCCGGGGTGTGCGCGGAGCGACCCATCGCGTCGACCACCAGCTCGGCATTCAGCGCGGTTTCCTCACCCGTGTAGCGGTTGACCACCCGGGCGCCCGTGACTCGACGGGCCCGGTCGGTCATCGGCTCGACGACACCATGGCTGTCCAGGATTCTCACATTCTCGATGGCGCGGACTCGCCGCCTGACATGGGAGTCCAAGAACGGCCGGCTGGGTTGATAGACGACCAGCGCTGCCGGGTCGGCATATTTGTCCGAACCGCCGAGCTCATGCCGGCCCAACCGGACATAGACACGCGACGGCTCATTTGCCAGAACATTCGCGCCTGCGCTGACGAGTTCATCGAGCAGGCCGGGAAACAGCTGGCCCAGGATATTCGATCCCGTACTCAGCAGAGCGTGAAAATGGCGCGCCTGGGGCACACCTCGACGCTGCTCGGGACCGTCGGGCAGCGGGTCCCGCTCGACGAGTGTGACCTCCTCGTAGAAGTCCGACAGCACCCGGGCGGCCAGCAGCCCGCTCATACTCGCACCGCAGACGATGGCTTGCTCTCCGAGCTTGCTCATGGCACTCCCTGCCGCAACTCGCCGTTGTGCTCGTCGGTGAGAAGCTTGCCCGTCAATCTTCGTCTTATCCAGCAAGCACGAACAACAGGTGCGCCAGGTTCATATCTTCGAGTTAGTTTCCGGCGGCCGACAGATACCGCGATAAGACCCTGTTCGAACCCGGCCCCTGTTTCGAGGCTGTTCGCTCCTGCCGCCCGCCCTCTCTACGCTACCGCCGTTGCTGATAGCGATGCGGGTTTCCCGGATATGCGCGAGGAGGGTGGTGATCAGGATGTGGGCGTGGCCGCAGTCCGCGCGGACAGGCTGTCGAAACCTCCGACACGGGACAGATCTCGATCCATCCGCCGCTACCACCCGGCCGATGCGCATCCGGCGCTGCCGCACGCGAAGTGGGCTGTCACACAGAGTGTTTGGTGTTGTCGATGTCGGTTGGTTGGTCGTGCGGATGTGGGGTATATCGCCGTCGAGCACGCTCGGATGGGAGCGTTTCGACGTTCGAAAGAGGAGACACGATGTTGGGTCTGGGAATTATCGGTTGGATCATCATCGGTGGATTGGCGGGCTGGCTGGCCAGCAAGATCATGAAAACCGATGCTCAGCAGGGCATTCTGCTCAATATTGTGGTCGGCGTGGTCGGCGGCATCATCGGCGGGTTCCTGCTGAAACTGTTCGGCGTCGATGTCGAGGGTGGAGGGTTGTGGTTCAGCTTCTTCACCTGCCTCGGCGGGGCGGTGGTCTTGTTGTTCCTGGTCGGTATGGTCACCGGCCGCGGACGCGCAGTCCGATAAGCGCGCCTGGCCCGGGATCTCCCGTCCGCGCGCCTGGCCGCGCGTGAGCTGGATGTGATCGGCAGAGGCGTAATGTGCTGGGCTCGGAGGCTGTCGTAGCCTCCGAGCCCAGCACTGTGTCCACGAGATTCGCCCGCGCGCAGGCCGAGGTGAACCGATTCAACCGTTTCCCACTATCGAAAACCATGGCCCCAGTAGGCTGCTGCCCATCGCCGTCTCGATGATGGGAAAGTATGCGCGCTATCGCAATTCACCTCGGCGCGGCCGTGGCCGCCATCGCCGCAGTCGTCGCGTCATTGCAGATTGCGCATGTGACACCCGTCGATCGAAGCCCGGTTCGCCCCGCCGCGGCGCAGTGCAGCCTGGCACCGACCGCCGGCACCGTCGTACGGACGATCGGTAGCAGAATCTATCGGCTCAACGTTCCCGCCGGCCTGACCGGACACTCGGTGCCGCTGCTGCTCGCCGAGCATGGAAATGCCAGTAATGCAGCAGATTTCGAGCAGGTCTCGGGCTGGACTCCCTACGCGGCCGCGCATCACTTCATCGTCGCCTACCCGCAGGGCAACGCCAACAATCTGCCGCTGGATCCCGGTAACGGTCTGGTGGGCAACGATTGGGAATTCCAGCAGGGCTCGATCGACGTCCGGTTCCTGCGCTCGGTCGTCGCCGACATCGAGGCCAATTGGTGCATCGACCCCGGACGGGTATACAGCAGCGGCTGGTCCGACGGCGGCATCATGTCGCAGCGGCTGGCGTGCGACGCCCCCGACGTCTTCGCGGACGTAACCTCCTGGGAGGGCGGCGATCCCACCCTCCCCAACCCCACCCTGCTGATTCCCAGTCCGGGGTCGCCCTGCAAACCAGCTCGACCGATCTCCGTCGACATCGCCCAGGGACAGTTCGACCCGATCTCCGACCCGGCGGCCGGTGTGGCCAACGTCGGCGCATGGGTAGATCGCGACGGCTGCCCCGTCCGGCCGGCCCGGTCCAGCGACACCTTCGGCACGACGGCCGGCTACGGACCGTGCCGCGGCGGAACCTCCGTGCAGTACCGGGTGGAAAACGGCCAGTTGCACCAGTGGCCGTCCGGCGCGGCGGGCGAGGACCTGCGAGATCGACTGTGGAACTTCATGTTCGCCACCACCCTCCCGTAAGCGCCGAGCGGCACTGCGCGAACCGAGCCGACCCCCGGTGCCGCAATGGGATTCATCCGTGAGCGAGGGCGCTGTCGGTGAGGGCACCGATCGCCGGTCCGAGGGTCTCGGCGTAGCTGACGGTGAGGTGATTGTCGTCGCGGAACACCAGAGTATTGCCGACGATGACGGGGCAGCGGCCGGCAGTGCAGAACATCGAGGTGAGATCGGCGTACTCGCCGCCACCGGCCGTGGTCGCCGCCTGCTCGGCCGCGACGCCGGCGTCGTTCACTCCGACCGGGCGTGCGGGTGCGCATGCGGTGGCATCGTCCAGGTGTTCGGACAGGCACGTCGGCACCGTGGTGTGGGGATCGGGGATCGGGCCGAGGACGAGCACCGCCGAACCGATCGCGCGCAGCTCGGACACAAGGCGGGCCAGGCTGTCGACCCAGGCTCGATCGTAGGAGACGAAGCCGAAATCGCCGCCGTAGCGTCGGGACATGCCCACCACGATCAACCGAGGGTGCTCGTTGCGCAGCCGGTTCAGCACCTGGCCGCGCCACTGCTCGCATTCGGTGTACTCCCGGTCCAAGTACGGGCTGGTGATGGGCAGGTCCAGCAGGGGGCAGGTGACCTTGGCCATCGTCTCCAGCCGCCAGTGCCGCGCCTCGGCGATCGGCTCGAGCGCCGGATTCCACATCGCCGCATGTGAATCGCCCACCAGGGCCACCGTGGTGGGCGAGTCCGGATCACCCGAGGCGCACTCGGCCTGGCCGACCTCGCGCCACGACCGGACGCAGCCGTTGGTGAAGGCGTCGGCCTTGTCGCCGGGCGCGATGTCCAGCGAAGGGGTGAGATTCGATGGAACAGCGCGGATTTCGGCCGACGCGGCGACCGCGGATTGCGCCTGTGCCATCAGCTGCCGGACCGCCTCGTCACGAGGGTCGGTGGCGGGCGCGGCCGAGTCGCGGGGCGCGGTGAGGACCAGGGACGGTGCCGCCACGCCGTGCCCGACCGGGGCAGGGACGAGCGTGAGCAGGACGAGTGCCGCACTCGTGGCGAGTGCGGTGCAGGCGAAGCCGCATGCGAGGCTGCGCGCGGCCGAGTTTCGCAACGGTGCCGCGAAGCGGACCGGATTCTCGATCGTCCGTTGGGTGAGCAGAGCGAGCCCGCCGGCCATCACGATCGCACCGATCGCGCCGACTCGCCCCAGCGGATGGCCCAGCATATGCGGTGCCAGCAGCAACACCGGCCAATGCCACAGATACCAGGGGTAGGACACGGCTCCGATCGCGCGTACCGGACCGCGGGTCAGCACCTGTCCGACGCCGAAACGTGTTCCGGCACAGCCGGATACGATCATCAGAGCAGTACCCGCGACGGGCACCAGGGCCGCGCTACCGGGATAGGGTGTCCTGCCGTCGAAGTGGGTGCACGCAACGAGGACCAGAACCAGACCGATCCATCCGGCAGGCGCGGCCACCGAGTCCGGCAACCGGGACCACACGCCAACCGAGAGCGCCACCAGACCGCCGGCGGCCAACTCCCATGCCCGGGCGGGCAGCGAAAAGAACGCCCACGGCGGCAGCGTGCCGGTCCAGATCAGTGAGACTGTGAACGAGAGCGCGGCGACCACCGCAAGAACGATCAGGTAGGGAAGTGGCCCGGCCGATCCGGTGCGGCGACGCCGCACGAGCCACGCCGACGCGACGATGAGCACCGGCCACACCAGATAGAACTGTTCCTCCACGCCGAGTGACCAGAAGTGCTCGAACGGCGACGGTGGCTCGCTCGCCGCGAGGTAGTCGGTGCCGCGCAGGGCGAGCCGATTGTTCCCGACATACAACGCGCTGGCGATCCCGTCACCGAGGACCTGGCGCGCCTGCAGCGGCGGCAGCAGCGCCGCCGCGCCGATCGCGGTGGCGACCACCACGATGCCCGCCGCGGGCAGCAGCCGGCGAGCGCGTGCGCCGTAGAATCGGGCCAGCCCGATGGTGCCGCCGGTCCTTGTCTCCCGCCACAGTATGCCGGTGATCAGAAATCCGGAAATCACGAAAAAGACGTCCACACCGACAAATCCACCGCTCATACCCGGAATTCCCGCATGGAACAGCACGACCGCCACGACCGCGACCGCTCGCAGGCCCTCGATATCGGGCCGAAATCCCTCCCGGGGCTGCGATGGATGGTGAACCCGGTCTGCCCGCCGATTTGCCAACCCGCTTACGGCCGTGTCCGTCATGTGCAGCATTGTGATTGATCGGCCCGGTCGTAACGCGACGACGTGCCGGTTCCGCGGCTGACCAATTTGCCGTGCCGGATGTGCTACTTATGGCCGAATTCTGCGGTTTTTGCATCGCGGAATTGACGCGGCCCGGTGAGGAATTCGCCCGAACGTTATACCGAAAGCGGCTGCGGCAAAGGAGACTCCGAGAATGCGGAGTAACGCCGGTGCATCTGCACCGTGTTGACCGGCGGCCCCCTCGCGGCGGTCGCGGTGGCGCCTGACGGAGACCGCGATCTCGTCGTCGCGACCGGCAGTGGCGACACCGGCAGTGGCGACGTCCTGCGGGTCCACCTCCCCGCCTGACGTCGATCCGCCTGGTGCTAGGGCTCGCCTATTCGTGCGCGGACGGCATCGGCGATGTCTTCGGTGGCGGCGCGTGCGTCGGGATCTGCGAGCATGGTGGCGAATCCGTGCGGCAGGTTGTCGTAGCGTTCGAGCGATACCGGTACGGCGAGGTCGTCGAGTCGACGGGCCAGGGCTTCGCCTTGGTCTCGCAGGACATCCATTCCGGCGGTGGCGATGTGAGTGGCGGGCATGAGGCTCACATTCGGCGCGCGCAGCACACACACTCGTGGGTCGAGGGCGGTGTGCGGGCCGGGGGCGTACCAAGCCAGGGCTCGTTCGACGCAGCCGCGATCCAAGGGGACGGTGAACAGATCGCTGGATCGGTAGCCGTCCATGCTGGTGTCGACCACTGGATACAGCAGCACAGCCAGAGCCGGTCGGTATCGAGAGTCCGCACCGAGATGCAGGGCGATCGCCGCCGCCAGGTTGCCGCCGGCGCTGTCGCCGCCGATCGCGATCCGGGTGCTGTCGACACCCCAGTCCGGTGCGTGATCGACAGCGAAGCGGTACGCGGCGAGTACATCGTCGAATGCCGCGGGGAACGGGTGTTCGGGCGCGAGCCGGTAGTCGACCGACAGCACTTTCACGCGGGCGCGCGAGGCCAGGAGCCGGGCGGGTGCGTCGAAACCGGCAGCGCTGCCCAGATGCCAGCCGCCGCCGTGCACGTACACCAGCAGGCCGCATGGTCGCCGCAGTTCTGTGGGTTCATACAGTCGCGCGCTGAGCGGGCCGGCCGGACCGCTCAGCCGGATGGTGGTGACAGCGACATCCGTGTGGTCGATGCCGCCGGCGATGCGTGTCAGGACATCGAAGCGGGCTCGAGTTGCCGGTGACGGGGGCCGTCGGGCGAGTAGTTCGCGTTTTCCGAGGGTGGCCAGCACGTGCAGGCGGGGGGAGAGTTGCTGACCGTCGAGGACGGGGCGTTCGGGGGCCAGCAGCGACCACCACGCCGAGGGCATCGACAGTACGCGAGCGCCCACTGTCTGTATCGCGGTCGTCAGGATGCTGGTGCTGACGCTCACGGCGCTCCTTTCTTGTCGACGCCACGTCGAGACAACCATCGAGTGGCCCTTGTGGTTTCGATTTCGTCGGAGTCAGCCTGAACGTAGCGACTTCTGTTCACGCTCGCCGCGCAACCAGTGGGACAACGCTTCATAGACTGCCTCGTGGTTGAGCAGCGTGAAATGATTCGCCCCGGGCAGATGCATGCCGTTGTCGTCGTCGAAACCGATGCGCCGGGCGCGATTTCGGCCCGAACCGCTCGTGGTGAGCACCAAACCGTCCCCGATGACGCGGCCCAGGGGATGGTGCGGGCTGCGAGTGATGGTCGCGGTGACGAAGTAATGATCGGCGCCCTCGAGGAGCGGGACCTCGCGGATCGCGCGGCGGCGCAAGGCATCCGCGTCCACACCGTCCCAGTCCTGATCGACCAGTGAGCCTTGACGCAGATCCCGGATGCCCGCACTGCGGCGGCGTAGCAGTCGTCCGAACGGGCGGGTCTCCGGGACGCGGACCAGCGCCGCGGAGAGGTAGTGCACGAATTGCTCCAGCGGCGCACCCAGATGAGGTGACCCGAGGCAGACCACCTGGCGCACCTGGCGTACCCAGGAACGTCCCTCCTCGGTGGCGTCGAAACACGCGCCACGGGCGATGAGCCCACCCATCGAATGGCCGACCAGCGACAACTGTTCGACCTCGACCGGCCAGTGCTCGACGAGGCGCTGCAACAGATCGTTCAGTTGCCGGGCGTTCTCGGAAATGTGCAGACCGCTGTTGTACCGCACCTGAAGGGATGTGCAGCCGAGATCGGCCTCCAGTCGTTCGGCATAGGTCGGTCTGCCGCCGAGACGCCACGCGTGTTCGGTTTCCACCAAACCGTGCAGGAAGATCACGACCCGACCGCTCGGGTTCGGGATGCACTCCGCGAGCCGTTCCGGCGCCACCGGTTCGCCGTCGGACCGAAACGTCATGGGAGGGGCGAGAATCGGCCGCTGCTGGGCGAGAGTGTCCCCGATCAACCCCTGCAGGGCGGCGAGGAAGCCGGAGCCGAAAACCGTACGCGACGGGGCGGATACGCCGGAGAGCGTCGCGGCATGTTCGGCCAGCACACCCGCCGAGACCGCGGAACCGCTGACGATCCGGTACACGCTGTCGGCGATGGTGTCGTGTACCACCTGCACCGGCAGAGCGGCCGGGCCGACCCCCAGCCGCAGGGCCGCGAAGACGTGATCGGAGATGGCGCGGTGCACCGTGGCGACCCCGTCGACGGCACCGCCGAGTTCGTCGCCCGCCAGCCGGGCGAGCGCCTCGATCTCCGACTGTTGCCGATCGCTCATCAATTCAGTGTACGACCGTGCACTGAAAGCTGTGCAACCTCTAGGGCATATCGGCTCCCGCGGCCGACAGCTTCATGCCGGCAGCACTCCGATCAGTGCGATGAACAATTGCGGACGCCACAGAGGTCGGCGGCGATACCGAACAGTCGGGCGCGCTCTGATTGCTCGATCTGTCGATCGTCTCGATGGCCGGGTGCGTGACGGTAGATCTGCCGCATCATGCGGTCGGCGGCGTCGACCGAGCCGAGCATGAGATAGCAGAACAGCCGCAGTTGCGTGTCGAGGGGCGCCCCACATGCGGCGGTATTTTCCGGTTCGGACATGCTGTCGCTGTCTCAGAGTCCGAACAGTGGAAACAACGAGGCGCCGTGGAACGCGACGATCCGGGCCACGCCCTCGGTCGTGAGAGTCAGGACGTGCAGCGCGTGGGGGTGATATGCGCCGTCGCGACCGCGAGCGTAGACCGCGAAGGCAGGCTGGCCGTTGGCAGAAGTGGGGACCAATGTGGCAGGCCCGATCACGCGCACCTGCTTGGTGAGAAAGGCGACGATGGTATCGCGGCCTTCGAACCAGGTCGTGATCGGCGGCATCTCCCACCTGGCGTCCTCGGTCAGTACCGCGACGAGTTGATCGACGTCCGCGGTTTCGAACGCGGCGACGTATCTGTCGAGCAGGGCCCGCAACTGTGGCTCGGCGGGTTCGGTCAGCTCGTCTCCGCGGACCGGGACTTGGGTTCGGGCACGTTGGAGCGCGCTGTTGACCGCCGCAGGCGTCATCTCCAGCAGTTCCGCGACCTCGGCGGCGCGCCATTGCAGTACGTCGCGGAGAATCAGCACGGCCCGTTGTCGTGGCGGAAGCTGTTGTAGTGCACCGATGAGCGCGAGCCGCATCGTCTGTCGTTCCACCACGACGGTCGCCGGATCGGCCGGCGCGGTGGTGAACAGGAAATCGGGTATCGGCTGAAGCCACGGCACCTCCCGAGTCGGTGCGTCGAGGGCGGCATCCGAGTTTGTCTGTGGGGCAGCCAGATCCGCGGGCAGAGGCCGGCGTCTGCTGTGGTCCAGCGCCTTGAAACATGCCCGGGTCGTGATGCGGTACAGCCAGGTACGCAGCGACGATCGTTCTTCGAAGCGGTCGTAGGCACGCCACGCCGCGAGGTAGACGTCCTGCACCACCTCTTCGGCATCCTCGACCGAGCCGAGCATGCGGTAGCAGTAGGCGAGCAGCTCACGCCGGAACGGCTCGCTCAGCCTTCCGAAATCCTTGTCGCCGGCTTCGGCTTCGGTCATGGTCTGCATGATCCGCTCACTCGGTCGGTGTTGCTCATCGTGACATCCTCGGTGGGAAGGAATTCGAATCAGTGGACGGTGATGTCGGCCATGTCGATGGCGACGAAGACGATCCGGTCGTCGCCCATCGGGGCGTAGGCACGCCGGGTGGTGGGGATGACGACGCCGTCGATGTCGCGGTAGTCGTCGGCGTACAGCTGTGACTCGACGGTCCGGCCGACGATGTCGATGGTGAAGTCGTGGCGGCGCAGCAACCCGTCCGGGCCGAAGCAGAACACCTGCGTGCGAGTGTGGCTCTTGATGTGATCGGGAAATGTCACGCGAAGTCGCCGCCATGTTTCGCCGTCGGCTTCGATGGGGGCGATCTCCTCGCACACGAACCCCGGCCAGGTGAACAGGAATGGCGTATTCAGATACGTCCAGAGTGCTTCACCGGTGAAATAGGCGAGATGCAGGTCGTCCCATGGTGTTTCGAACCGGTGGCCATCGAACGACCGCTCCGGGTCGTCGCGCGTTTCGACAACTGTGCCGATCGGCTGCTGCACGACGACACGGCCGGGTTCGAAGACCGATCTGCGGTCTCGGCCGACGAAGTCCATCGTCAACCGCTCCCGCGTGGTGTCCACCTCGACGCGGACGTTCCGCAGAGCTTCTCCTTGCCCCTTGATCTGCCAGAATGCCCCCGTGATAGCCGCGTCGACGACGATCGTGTCGAGCCGGTTCCATCGATCCATGCCGCCGTGCGCGGCGACGGCGTGCGCCAGTAGTTCGTTCATTGCATGTCTCCTTGTACGACGCGCCCCGGCATCGGCTGGGTGGTCGGGGCGGTCGAGGTCAGTCGACGATGATTCCGCCGGTCAGGTTGGCGACGGTGCCGGTCATCGCCGAGGCCCGGTCGGAGGCGAGGAATACTGCCGCAGCCGTGAGTTCGGACAACGCGGTCAGACGCTTGCGATGGGTCATCGCACCTGCGGCCGCGATCATCTGGTCCTTCGTGATACCGATGGCGTCGGCGTGCAGCCCGTACACGGTGTGGATGACCGGTGTTTCCGGCATGCCGGTGGTGCGCAGGCAGATCGTGCGCACGCCGTGCTGAGCCCATTCGGCCGACAGCGCCCGGTTGAGACCTTCCATCGCGGCCCAGCCGACGCTCATGCCCCCGACGAGCGGCAGCGGCAGGCGGGCCGGTTCGGGTGTGTTCATCATGATCACCCCCGACCGCTGGGCGATCATGTGCCGCGCGGCGGACTTCGCGGTCACGAAATGAGCCCGGGTGTACGTCGTGATCGGGCGCAGGAAATTCTCGACCGGCAATTCGGTGAGCGGGATTCCCTGCAGTTCTCGCGGTGAGATTCCGATCGCGTTGAACGACACGTCGATGCTGCCCGCGTCGGCGACGACGGCAGCCAGGTGGTCGGTGACCGCCTTCTCGTCTCCCGCGTCCACCACTGCGGTCTCGGCCGCGCCGCCCGCGGCTGTGATCTCCTTCGCGACGGTATCGACGCCGTCGAGAGTGCGCGCGGTCAGAAACACCCTGGCGCCTTCGTCGGCGAATGCGCGGGCCACCGCGCTGCCGACCGCGCCGCCTGCGCCGTAGACAACGACGTTCTTGCCTTGCAGCGACATGACTTCCTCTTTCCGTTGTTCACGCCGGAGCGTGAAGACCGTGCCCGGTTCGCCGGGCTCACCTCCTACCTATGCAGAGGCGAGCGCGCCACGAAATTCATCGGTGCCCGATCGGGCAACATGGCAGCTGCTATCGCCTGTTTGCCGACGCGCGATACGAAAGCCCTTCTCGCTCAGTCGCGTACCGGCACCGACCTGCTCGATCAGGTCCATGCACTGTGCGGTTCAGATGAAGGGCCATAGGTCGGCGTCGCGGTGGGGTTTGGCCAGTAGGCGTGGATCTTCGGCCGGGTACAGCCACCGGACCGGCACCCGGATGGTCTCGAGGGACGGCACGCGGGCCGGGCGGCCGGTCCGGTCGACCAGCATTCCCACCACCCGGTATCCCTGGCCGGCGGGCAGGCCGAGGTCGGCCGCCTGGGCGGAGGTGAGCGCGATGTCGGTGTGGGCGCGTTCGATGAGCCGGAGCCCTTCGGCGGTCGCCGGGTGGGTGTCGCGGTCGATACTGGACACCGTGAGCCGGAAGCGGGCGCCGGCCAGAAGCCCGGCGACCCAAATCGGTGTGCCCGGTAGCTCGCGTTCGGGGTAGCGGGCGATCGGTAGTCGGTGGGGGACCAGGACCACGTAGGTGTGCCCGATCTCCACGTCACGGGCTCGCACTCCTCCAGAATCGCCTGTCGGACGCGACGGTGCAACCAGGCATCGGCGCCGCTGCTCCGGCTCGACGGAGTACCTCGTATGTTGTTGTGCCGCAACGGTTCACCTGCCTCCGCTGAATCGCCCTGGCCGCCGGTGGGAATCGCAACGGTGCGGTAATTCGCCGGCATCAGCACCTTCGCAGTCGGCGGCCCGGCCGGACGCCCGGTTCGACGGCGCACCGGAGTGCGAGGTATCCGAGAGCGGGCGAACGGCCGCCGCCGTCAGAGTTCTCGGGTCAGGAGTCGGCGTCCCTGGTCGCGGAAGCCTCGCGATCGGTAGTAACCGTCCAGGCGGGCGGCATCGCGGCTGGTGGGTGCGATGACGAGTTCGAGGTGGTGGCACCCGCGGATTCGCGCCCACGTGGCACTGTCGTCGATCAGGGCGGCGCCGACACCGTGGCGTCGTGCTGCGGGAATCACATAGAGGTCCTCCAGCTCGGCGATGAGCCCGTGTTCCAAGCCGAAGCTGGTCGTGGTGACCGCGAAGCCGAGCAGACGACCGTCGTTGTCGGCGACGCAGACTCTGGCCGTGTCGGATTCGGTCAGCGACAAGAGGTTTCGCCGTAACACCCTTTCGGGCGTGGTAACCGATAGAGGCATCGCGACCGCCTTCGGCGGCGGAGATCCGCCCGGCCAACATGCGTGCGATGTCGTGACGCTCCATGACAGTGCGGGACCCGGCGGATCCGAGCCGCCGGGCTCCTCTTTGCCGAAACGCGGCGGCTTCGCGGATGCTCAGGCGTCGGCGAGCTCATTTCGCCAGACAGGGCTGTCGACGTAGTGGTTGTCGTAGCGTTGCGAGCTCGCCCGGATCTCCTCGACGCTCGCCTCGCCGCGATGAACCCGTTCGAGTAGCCGGTAGTAGTCGAACCGGTGCAACCCCGGAGTGAAGACCACGAGCAGTTCGGCATCGGCCCCTGCGGCCGGGGCGAACGCGTGGGGGACTGTGGGCGGCACCGTCAGGAAATCACCTTGTTCGAGACGAACGATGTTCTCGCCCAGCAGAATCCGCACGGATCCGTTCAGCACCAGGAACATTTCGGTCGCCGCGGTGTGGAAATGGGCCGGCGCGCCCGGGGAGCCCTTGCGCAGGGTCGCTTTGTTGGCGGTCAGTGCCCCGCCGGTCTGTCGGGCGTCGGCGAGGAGGGTGATCAGGCTCAGCGCGCCGTCCTGGAGGTTCTCGGCCTGATCGGCACGAACCAGGACGGGGGCGGTCTGCGCGGAAGCGGTCATCGGAACTCCGTACGTTTTCGGCGGGTGCGGCACCCGGTGGTGCCTGCTACAGAGTCGACGGAGCAGACCCGCGGACTGTGACATCGCGGTGAGTCGGGGCGAAGGTGCCGCAGTTCGTGATCGTCACGAGTGCGATTGCGGCGGCCGGGTCGAGGACTTCGATCGGCGCAGATGGTAGCGGCGCTCGGCGTAGGCGAGGTCATCGCGCCACAGCCGCCGCATCGCGTAGTTCATGAGCGGTCGCAGCAATGGCGCCGCCCGGCGCGCATACCGGAAACCCGGACGTTCGGAGTCGGCCACGACGGCTTCGACGACGGCGGTGCGGGGCAGGCCGTCGTGGCCCGGACCCAGTGGCGTGGCGTGGGTTTCGACGACACTGCCCACCCCTTCTCCGGACACGATCCGCATCACGATCGTGCGTGGGTCCGGGCTGGTGAACTCGGCCTCGACGGGTACGCCGATGCCGCGGGCTACTCGGAACGTGACCGCCAGAACGAACCGGTGGTTGTCCGCGGTGATTCCGGTGCGCGGCGGTGTCCGGGTCACATGCAGGCGGGCGAACGAATAGGGATGGAACCAGGCGCCGTGCCAGGGGTCGAGCCGGTTGGCGATGATGTCGGCCGGTTCGCACACCCCGATCAGGCGGGTGACCGCGTGCACGGTGCAGTCGGCGGGCCGGGCGCCGAGTATCGGTGCGTCGGTCGGGGTTTGCTCACCGAGCGCGTCCAACCGCACCCAGGCCAGCACACCGTCGTCGTGACTGGGGAACGGACACCAGCGCGTGGATCCGTTGGCACCGACCCGCATACCGTGCCACCGGCAGATCAGCGTGGCGTCGTCGACCCGCGCGGTCGCCAGATCGGCGCCCAGATGAGGGCAGGCTCCGGGGCCCACGTGCAGTGTGTTGTCCCCGTCGCGCCACGCCACGATCTCGACCCCGCCGACGGTGGTGCCATAGGGCCGGTCGCGGCGAATGCTGCGGCTGGCGGCGAAGACGTACCAATTTCCCGAAGGTTGCAGCTGCGACCACCGCAGCACGGCACCGATCAACGCGGGGTCCGCGTCGCGGTAGGTGGGCTTCTGCTGTGCCCATTGTCCGGCGGAGAACCGTTGCAGGGGAGAGCGTCCGGATCGCTGGGACGGCTCGGGCTCGGTGCTCATCAGAGTGTCCTCCCGCGCGTAGCGAGGGTGCGCAATGCCCATGACCGCCCCTGGGCGGGCACTGTGTGCAAATCGTGCCCGGCCGCGCCCCACCGCGCCAGCAGGGTGTTGGCGGCGATCCATCCGGTCGTCGCGGCGCGTTCCATCAAGGCCACCGGAAGATCGACCCGGATACCGTCTCCCGCCAGCACGAGCTGCGGATGCGGTGTCATTACCCCGGGTCTGCGGGCGAAGTCTCCGGGTGCGAAGCGCGGGCAGTCCTGCCGCCACAGCGTGGTTTGTCCCACGATCCGAGCGGGCGCTGTTTCGGAGTAGATCTCGTGCAACCGCTCCAGCAGGCGCTTCTCGGTGTCGGCGCGAACGGCTGTGCCGTCGTGCACCGCGTAGGCGTGCAATTCGACGACGCTACCGCCGGTCCTCGCCGCCCACGCCGCGGCCTGCTTCTCGTAGCGGTGCACGACGCTGATGTTGTCGAGCGGATCGAGATTGCCGGTGCCGAGGAAACTCGGTCGATCCGCACGCACCGGGCGATCGAGCCACAGCCGCTGCACCGCGAACGACGGTGCGGTGGCCAATTCGGATACCCGTGACCGCCATTCGGTATTGCCCAGTTCCGGTGACGCGGAAACGAGCCGTTTCAGCCCGCCCACATCGGTCGCCAGTATCACGGCGTCGGTGTCCACTGCGGCGTCGTTGTCGTCGATCACCCGGAAACCCGCGCCGCGGGGTTCTATCCGCTCGATCGTCACGCCGGTATGGAATTCGGCGCGGCCCGGCCTGCTTGAAACGCCTGTCCCGCAAAGGTATTCCGCCAGGGGAGACCACAAGCCGACGTCGAAATTGTCCCGCGCGACATCGAAGAACAGGCCTTCGCTGGAGCCGAGGAAGTAGATATGGAACATCATGGCCAGCTCCGCCGCCGACATCCGGCCGGGCTCGATGAAGAAGCTGCGGGAAAATACTTCGAAGGCGAGGTGGCGGGCGGCGTCGGGAAAGTTGATCGCGCGCAGAAAGGTTTCCGCATCCAGGTGGTCGAGTCGGTCGAAGATTCCCGGCACCGAGACCGTGGCCAACGGGGCGGCGGCACGAGGGTCCATGCGCAGGAGGTCACGCAGGCGAAATGTCGGACTGCGCAGCGCGAAGGCGAGCGCGTTCCACGGTGGTGTCCGGGGTAGCCCGCGGAAGGTGTCGCGGCGGCCCTGGTCGTCGACGAGTGGATAGTCGGACAGGCGAAGCAGGCGAGTGTTACTGCGTGCCAATAGTTTACGCAGGTTGTAGTACTGGGCGAAGAAGGCGTGGAACCCGCGATTCATGCCGACCGGTGTGCCGTCGTCGAGCTGCTGGGTCCAGCCGCCCACCCGACCACCGAGGTATCGTTCGCGTTCGACCACCTCGACTCGGAATCCACGCTCGGCCAACCCGGTGGCGGCCGCCAAACCCGCGATGCCGGCGCCCACGACCACCGCGTGTGGCGCCCGCCCTTCCCGCCCGAGATCCCGTCGTCCCACAGCGGCCGGGTAGTGCACCCGGCGATGGTCGCGGGCCTGGTCGACCGGCGGCGTCACATGGCGTTTCATCGTGCGGGCTCCTGTCGCCGAGCTCGTTCCCAGGCCAGCAGAACCGATGTCACCAACGCGAAACCGAACAGGAAATCCTCGACCGGGATATCCCAGGGAAATCGCAGACCGAGGATCTGATCGGTGTCGTAACGAACGATCGGCGCGTCCAGCTTGGTCAGCCAGCCGTCCACCGGGATCTGGACAACGAGCACGATGATCATGGTCAACCAATACGCCGGCCGGCGAAACAGTCCGGTTCGCAGCCACACATATTCCGCCGCGCACACCGCCACCAGCGCGCCCACGGCTGGCAGGGTGTATCCGATTCCGTGCAGGCTCATTTCTTCACTTCCTTTCCGGCACGGCCGCGCGGCCGAATGGCCAGCAGCCTTTCGACCGCGGAGAAGGTCAGCAGACCGCACAGGGGGATGACGATGAAAAACAGCAGTTCCTCGAGCGGGATCGCGCCGGGCAGCCGAACCCCGACGAGGTAGCGGGCGGAGAAGTCCCAGACTCCGGCGGCGATCGCAATGAGATCCCAGACGACGAATGCCAGAGCCGGTGTCAGAGCCAGGGCAAGCCGGCGGGGTCTGCGATATACGCCGGAGCCGACGAATTCCAGTGGCGCCGTGGTGATCAGGCAGGCGGCGAGCACCAGAAAATATTGCCATCGATCCATGCCGGTTCCTCACTCCCGGCCGGGTGATTCGAGGGTGGTGGAGGCTCGGCGCGAGGCTTCCGCCCACCGCGGTCCGGGAGGTGACGATCGGCGGGCCAGCCAAGCCCGCACCATGCCCGCACCGCCGACGCGCGCCTTCCGGGCGGTCGTGACGGCGGCCCGACGACCGAAAACCTCGAAATCGGCCGCGGCGATCCGATCGAGGATTTCCGAATACAGCGTCAGCGCCGTGGCAACACACGGGCGCGATCGCGGGGCCAGGAGCTCGATTCCGCCGCGCGCGTATTCATATATCTCACGGGTGATCTCGTGCTGGGCGATCAGGGCCTGTCGTACTCGTGGCTCGATTCGCCTCCGACGGCGACACCAGTCCAGTAATTCGCGGTCGACGCCGTGAGCGGCCAATTCGTCGGCCGGTAGATAGACGCGGTTACGCGCGAGATCTTCGTCGATATCGCGCAGGAAATTGGTGAGCTGAAAGGCTTTTCCGAGCGCCGCGGCGTAGGGGGCTGCGGCCGTTTCCGATTCGACAGTGCCCAGCACCGGCAGTAGCTGTAATCCGATGACCTCGGCCGACCCGTACACGTAACGGTCGAGAGCGGCCCGGTCCGGGTAGTCGGTGACGAACAGATCCATGCGCATGGAAGCCAGAAAGGCATGGAACAGGTCGGCCGGTATCCGATAGCTTTCGGCGGTGTGTCGCACCGCGGCGAGGACTGGGTCACCGGACATCGCGATCTCGGCGAATTGCGTTGCCAGCGTGTTCAATTCGATTCTACGCTGGTCGGCAGTGCGCCGTGGGTCGATCTCGTCGACGATGTCGTCGGCGCGGCGGGCGAAACCGTAGAGCGCATGGACGGCAGGGCGTTGGTCGGGGGCCAGCAGCCGGGTGGCGAGGAAGAACGTCTTCCCGTGGCGAGCGTTGATTTTCCGGCACAGTCCATACGATTGCCGCAGCCCTGGGTCGAAGATGCCGGCCGCGTCGAGTTCCGCGCGTGTCATGACGTGCGCCGATCGGTCGAGAAATTCGCCGGCGGAAGGGGTGGACGCGAGGCAGTCCGGTTGCCGGCTACCGCAGCGAGTTGCTCGTCGATCGTGTCGAAGGGAGTCGTGCGCGCCATCGCACGCGCCAATCGGCCCGCCGCACGACGAAATCGGGGCGTCGAAAGGACCCGGTTCACGGCCTCGGCCAGAGCAGCGGGCCTCGGATGGCCGGTGCCGAGATCGATGCCCGCACCGGTATATGCCACCCGCGCCGCGACCTCGGGTTTGTCGGCCGCGTCGCCCGCGACGATCAGCGGCACGCCGTGGCTCAGCGCCTGCTGGACGCCGCCGTACCCGCCGTTGGTGATCATGACCGCGACACGCGGCAGCAGCTGCGCATACGGCAGGAAGTCGGCCACGTACGTATGCGGAGCGGCGGGCCGAATCCGCGTCGGCGCGCCTCCCGTGCAGGCGACAACCACGACGTCGGTGCGCCCCGCCAATGCGGACAAGGTCGGCTGGATCAGCTGCCCGAGATCGCTGTTGTTCCACGTCCCCTGCGTCACGAGCACGACCTTGCGCCCGCCGCGCAGTGCTTCATCCCACCACTCGGGCAACGTCACTTCCGATGGTGACGCCGGAACGGGGCCGGTGAATACCACCGAGGACGGCAGGTCGCGGCGGGGATATTCGAACTCCGGCACGGTGAATTGGAGCATTCGCTCGGCCAGTACCGGCCAGTCCAGCGGATATATCGGCGACGGCCCCACTCCCAGCTCCCGCAAAATTGCGTTGAATGCCGACTGATCGCGACGAAACAGGACTGTGTGGACGACCCGGTTCATCATCGTGTAGTCGCGGCCTGCCTTCGGGTGCCATCCGATACCGAACGGTGCGCTGTCGGCGCTGCTCAGCATCACCGGGACCACCCCGCACACTACAACCGGCGGCCGCCGCCGCTCGGCGAGCAGCAGCGGGATGGCCCCGGTGAACATGACATCGACCAAGACCACATCGGCGTGCGACCGCGCCAGTTCGGCGGTGAGTGCGCGATATTGACCAGCGAGCGGCGCCAGAAAGCCGGAACGCATCTCCGCCCGGCCGGTTCGCCAACGCCGCGCCAGCCCCGGCATTCCAGCAGACGACTCCGGGACGCGTACGACCTGCGCATCTGCGGGTAACGGCACAAAGGGCACATCCGATGACTGTGCCGCGGTGGCGAAGGCCGCGCCGCTGAGCACGCGCACCTGATGGCCGCGGCGCCGCAGATCGGCGGCGACGGCCAGCATCGGCGCCACATGCCCCGGAATCGGGGTAGCCGCAACAAGGTACCGGGCCACGCGGGATTTCCCTTCCACGATCTGCCGCCGCCATCGGTTCGAACATGTCCGGAAGTGCTGGACCACCATTCACCGCCCGCAAGCAGACCAGCATGGCAACGGACGGATCACGCAATGAGCGCCGCGTCGATCAAATCGGCCGGGGACTTCCGAGACCGAGACATCCGAATCGGACTTTCTCGCCCGACCCGACCCGATCATACGTCGAACGATGCAAACTCGATGCAACATCCGCCGGGATCGGTACCGTCGGAAAGCACCGTTCGGGCGTCGCCTGTCTCACCGGACAGGCCGCTACCCTGGTGGCCGTCCCAACCACCGTCGTCGCCATAACCGTGCCGCTCAGGCGGTCGTTGTCATCGCTCGACAACGAAGAGAACTATCTGACGCCGGACGGGGCCGGTGCGAATGTGACGGTTTGCTTACCGGTGGCGCTGCGGACCCGCGTTATGCCGAAAGGGTGGCCACAATCTCGGTATGCGGATTCTGCTGACCGGCGCGGCCGGGTTTATCGGATCTCATGTGTGGCGGGCGCTCAGCGATGCGGGGCACGAGGTGGTGGCGGTCGACGCGATGCTCACCGCGGCGCACGGCGACCGGGCCCAGCCGCCGGACGGCCTGCATTGCGTCGACGTGCGCGATCAGGACGCGCTGGACCGCTTGCTACCGGGTATCGATGTGGTGTGCCATCAAGCCGCGGTGGTGGGGGCGGGGGTGACTGTGCAGGATGCGCCCGCCTACGCCAGTCACAACGATCTGGGGACCGCGGTACTGCTGGCCGCGATGGCCCGGGCCGGTTGCCGACGGCTGGTGCTGGCGTCGTCGATGGTGGTGTACGGCGAAGGGTGTTATCGCACAGCCGATTCCGTGGCGGTCACGCCGTTGCCGCGGCGGCGTGCGGACCTCGAGCGTGGTGTATTCGATCATCGCCATCCCGATACCGGCGCACCACTGCGGTGGGCGCCGGTGCCCGAGGATGCACCACTGGACCCGCGCAGCCTGTACGCCGCCAGCAAACTCGCTCAGGAGAACTATGCCGCGGCGTGGGCCACCGCCACCGGTTCGACGGTGACCGCGCTGCGCTATCACAATGTCTACGGCCCCGAAATGCCCAAGGACACACCGTATTCCGGCGTGGCCGCGATCTTCCGGTCGGCGCTGGAGGCCGGTTCGGCGCCGCGTGTCTTCGAGGACGGTGCCCAGATGCGCGATTTCGTGCATGTCGGGGATATCGCCGTCGCCAACCTGCGAGCCGTCGAACAGCCGTTGGACGGGTTCACGGCGCTGAACATCGCCTCGGGACGGCCGATCAGCATCGGCGCGGTGGCCGCGATCCTCGCTCGCGCCCACGGTGGTCCCGAGCCGGTGGTGACCGGCGAATTCCGTGCGGGCGATGTGCGCCATATCGTCGCCGGACCGGATCGGGCACGCGAACTGCTCGGCTTCACCGCGGCGATCGACCCCGCGCGGGGTCTCACCGAGTTCGCCACCGCGCCCTTACGGGCAGCGGCAGGGGTCGGAGCGCCGCAGTGGCGGCACCGCTGACCGGTCGGATCATCGGGAAGCCGAAAGCCTGCCGTTGTGAGGCCGTTACCGTGTGGCAGCGTCGGCAGCATGCGCGTTCGGCTTGTACGCCGTCGGCGGACTCGGTGACCGTCATGCAGTCGCGTTCGAGGTCGCGGCGGACCACCTCACGCACGACAGGTCGTCGTCGGCGACGAGAATGCGCATGGCGGTCACCAATTCGTGAGGACAAAGTGGGCCAGCACCAGCGTGCCGATGGCCTGAACGGCCAGCCAGGCGCGGGCAGTGCGCGCCGGCAACAGGGCGGTGCCGCCGATCACCCAGATGTCGAACGGCAGCCAGATCCGCTCGGTTTCGGCCTTGCTCAGGCCACTGAGATCGGCGAGCAGCAAACCGGTCAGCGCCGCCAGGGCCACCAGCGCCGCCGGATCGGCACGGGTGCGCCAGTGCGCGAACGCCGCTGCCGGAGCGGCGCGAATCTCCGCCGGTGCGGGCACCTGCAGGGCACCCGGCAGTCGATGCAACGCCGCCGCGGATGCCAATCCGACCGCGCACACGGTAGCCGCCAGATTGCCCCAGATCCAGTAGGACACCGGTCGCGTCGTCGCTATGCCCTGGTAGTAGCGCTGCACCACCAGGTGATATCCCTCCAACCACCAGAAGCCGGACAGGGTGAAGGCCGCGATCACCGCCAGCACCCCGAGCACCGCGGGCCACACCGCTCGCACACCGCGCAGCAGCGCCACCGCGGCGGCCGGGACGGCCATCAGGACCAGTCCGTAGTTGAGATAGATGCCGAACCCGAACAGCAACCCCGAGCTGAACAGGATCAGCGGGCGTGGCCGTGGACCACCCACTCCGATCGCGAGTGCGGCCACCGCCCAGGCGACCACTCCGGCGAAGAACGCGTCCGCCGAGACGGCCAGCCAGATCGCCGCGGGCGCGAGTGCGAGATACGGTGCGGCCGTGCGAGCCCTGTCTTCGGCGCCCAATGCCCGCATCGCCAGCAGCACGGCCACCGACGCGCTGCACCCGACCAGAACGCACAGCGTGGAAGCCCATGCGCCGCCGCCCAATCCGATCCGGTCGAGCCAGACGAACACCAGCAGTGCGCCCGGCGGATGGCCGGACACGTGGGTGGTCCACGAGTCGGGCTGATAGTCCAGGATCCGGCCGGAGAACCCGCGCAGCATCGCCGGAATGTCGTGCACTCCGCCGACCTCGTGCAGATATTCGTGCATCGTGGTGAGCCGGCCGGCGAAACCGCGCTGCCACCCGTCGATCATGGCGAGGGAGAACGCCCACGCGAGCGCGGTCACCCAGGTGCCCAGCAGCAGACGACGCCAGGGGAGCGCGGCGGCGAGCCCTGGGCCGTAGAGCGTCACGGCGGCGGCGAGCACGATCGCGGGCCCGGTACCCCATCCGATATGCGGAAGCCAGGATCCGAAGAGGGGCGCCGCGGCGGCGTAGAGGGAATCACGATAGTGCGGCGTACTGATCCTCGGGACGACGAAGGCGGCGGCGACGAGGATCGCCGCTGCCGCCGCGCAGAGGATGTCGGCGCGCACTCCCGATACTCGCCGTGTCTGCGATGCGGTGCTGCTGCGGGTATCGCTCACCCGTTCACCGTAGGTCTCGACGCCACCAGCGGGCACCGCCGCGATCGCGTCGTCATACTTTCGTCACCTGTGTCACCAGCCTTTTCGCGTCGATCGGCCTTACGGTCGACCCTGTGACCCCAGTCGAAACCAGTAGAGAGCTGACCGTGGTGATCCCCTGCCGGAACGAAGCGGGCGCGTTACCCGGCGTCCTGTCGGCGGTTCCCCCGGAATATCGAGTGGTCGTAGTGGACAACGGCTCGACCGACGACACCGCCGCGGTGGCGCGTGCCGCGGGCGCGACGGTGGTCGTCGAATCCGTACCCGGCTACGGCAGTGCCGTACAAGCGGGAATCGCGGCCGCGACCACCGAACTGGTGGCCGTCCTCGACGGTGACGGTTCGATGGCGCCCGACGAATTGCCATCGCTGGTGGCCGAACTGGGCCCCGGCGTCACCATGGTGGCCGGGCGCCGCCGCCCGGTCCGCGGTGCCTGGCCGTGGCATGCGCGCCTCGGTAATTGGCTCCTGGCGCAGTGGCTGCGCCGTCGCTACGCGTTGCCGGTCCACGATCTGGCCGCGATGCGGGTGGTTCGCCGCACGGAGTTGGTGGCGCTGGGCCCGTTGCATCCGCGGTCGGGATATCCGCTGGCATTGCTGGCGGGGGCGGCGCGAGCCGGATGGCGGATCGTCGAGCGTGACGTCACCTACCGCCCGCGCACGCACGGTGTGTCGAAGGTGTCCGGTTCGGTACTCGGGACGGTGCGCGCCGCCCGCGACTTCTGGAGTGTGCGATGACAGTTCTGCCGTTGACACTGCTGGTGGTGGCGAAGGCGCCGGTCGCCGGATTCGCCAAGACCCGGCTGACTCCGCCGTTGTCCCCGGCCGAGGCCGCGGATCTGGCCGCCGCCGCGCTTCTGGACACGCTGGCCGCGGTCCGCGACAGCGGGGCGGCGCGGGGTGTGGTCGCGTGGACCGGCGACTTGGCGCGGGCTTGTCGTGCCCGCGAAATCGGTTCGGCGTTAACCGATTTCGATGTGTTCCCGCAGCGTGGTGACGGTTTCGGTGTGCGGTTGGCCAATGCACACGCGGACGCGGCTCGCCTCGGGCTGCCCGTCCTGCAGATCGGGATGGACACGCCGCAGGCCGGGCCGGCGCTGCTGGCCGAGTGCGGGGCGCGGCTGCTGGCGGGCCCGGATGCGGTGCTGGGACCGGCGGCCGACGGCGGCTGGTGGGCACTGGGACTGTGTGATGTGCGGGCGGCGCGAGTACTCGCGGAGGTGCCGATGTCCACCGATCGAACCGGTGATCTCACCCGAGAGGCGTTGGCCCGCAATGGTTGCCGCGTCGCGATGCTGCGCGAACTCATCGATGTCGATCTGTTCACCGATATCGCCGAGGTGGCCGCGGGGTGCCGCGGACTTTTCGCGGCGGCGGCCGAATCGCTCTCGCAGTGCCACCGTGGTGCTGGCGATTCTCAGCGTTCCGGTCATCGCACGCGCGAGTGCGATGACGAATTCGACTGTGCTGGACCGTAATTACGGTCTCGGCCTGGCTGTGGCACTGGTGTCGGTCTGCACCGGTGTCGGTGTCGCGATGCTGTTGCGCATCCGGCGCTCGCACGCGTGACGGCGGTACGGTGCGCTGTCAGCGGTGATATTCGGCGTGGACCTGTGCGCATGCGGCGATGATGCGTTCGATCTGCTCGGCGGTGAGCGCGGAATGCAGCGACAGCCGAATCAGCGATGTGCCCCGAGGGGTCGCGGGTGGACAGAAGGGAGCGCCGAGGATGCCGTGTGCTTCCAGAATGGCGCGCACGGCACGACCGCCGGCTTCGGTGCCGGTAGGTAGTGAAACGATGTGACTGTCGGTTCCCGCCAGGTCGAACCCTATGTGGGCGAGGGCATTTCGGACGGTGCAAGCGATGGCGCGCAGCCGGGTACGGCGACCGTCCTCGGCGCGGATCACCTCCAGCGTGGCGGTCAGCCCGGCGATGTCGTGGGACCGCAACGCCGAGGAGAAGATCGCGGGATGGGCCACCGACTCGAAATAGGGGGCGAAGTCGCGGTCGAGTGCGGTGACCAGCCCGGCCCGGCCGACGAAGGCCTTGGCGAGGCTCGCGGTGCGGAACGGCACACGGGATGCGAGGCCGAGCCCGACGACCGCACCGGCACCGTGCGGGCCGTCGACGCCCAGAGAGTGCGATTCGTCGACGACGAGTACGGAGCCGGTCTCCTCGGCGACGTCGCACAGCGCGGCCAGGGGACTGCGCGTGCCGGTGGTGTTGTCGATCGCGTCCACGGCGATGATGCCGGGACCATGGGCGCGGATCTGCGCGGCCAGCCGCGTGGGGTCGTCGGCCTCGAAAATATGCAGCGGCGCGGCCGCGGCGAGGGCGGCCTGTCGCCAGGACATGTGCGTGTTCTCGCCGACGTGTATCGGAATGCCCGGCGCAGCAATCGCTTGCAACAATCCGATGTTCGCCGCCCAGCCGGATTGGCACACCACCGCCGCCGCACTGTGCGTGTAGTGCGCCAGCCGCCGCGCCAGTGGGCCGGAATCGGCCTCGTCCGGAGCGAGGAAAGACTCGGTCATGGCGGTTGTGATGCGCCGGTCGCCGGACAGCGCCAGGTAGTCGCTGGTCGACAGTGCGATGTCGGTGGTGGCGGCCGCGGGCCCGCGCAAGAACAGCCTCGCCTCCCGCAGATCCGCCGCGTGGCCGCGTTCGATGTGTTGCTGCACGCGTTCGGCGACAGTTGTCACCTCAAATCTCCTCGGTAGGTCGCCCTCGTCGATGTGATTCGCCCGGTACGGAGGTGCCCCGCCGCTACAGCATCTTGGGCGGGAGTCTCTGATGATCATCGCGCACTCGGAGCGGGACATGCCCCGCGACGCGATGACGAAACCATGACGTCAGGCCTTCGGTAGCCGGGCTCGATTGCTCAGCTCCGGTGACGGGCCTTGCTTGCCGAGCCACGGAAAAAAGCTTCAGTGACGACAGTAGACATTCGCCGGGCAATGCGGTAACTTCTGTCTTGTCGGAAGTGAAGAAAGTGTCCAGATGGCACGGGAGATGATGAACTGCCCGTGATTAGAGACGGCGGGCGCGGCTGCGGGACCAGCAAGTACGACGGTCTCGCCGCCCGCCGGGCAAGAAATGAAGTGGAACGGAAAGTTGAAGTAACCCGTGAGGAGAAGGGAGGAGTTGCCCGTCGGGTCACTCGGGAGCAACTCTGGTCCGTGTGATCGCCGACGTTTCGGTTACATGTCGGAAGACGCAAGTACATTCCCCCTTTCAGCGCCCCGGTGCCCGATGGCATCGGGGCGCTCCGGCGTATGGAGGCCGCAGGATTTCTGAATCACCCACCGCGAACGAGAAGTTCGACGATGACGACTACCCCGCCTACACGATGGGCCGGGCCGCGGACATGCTCGGCACTACCCAAGCGTTTCTGCGCAGCCTGGACGAGGCGAAACTGATCACCCCGCAACGCTCCGCCGGCGGGCACCGGCGCTACTCGCGCTACCAGCTGCGTATCGCCGCCCGCGCCCGCGAACTCGTCGATCAGGGCACCCCGCTCGAGGCGGCATGCCGGATCATCATCCTCGAAGACCAGCTGGCCGAGGCTCGTGAGCTCAACGCCAAACTCAGCCACGAAGACCGTCCCGGCTGACCCTCCTGCGGCCTGTCGGGACGATAGGGCGACCGCGCCGGCCGCTCATGTGGACCGGCACGATCTCGGTCTCCGCATACTCCCGGGTGGATGCGGGTCCTACCGACGCACTACCCGGACGGCGGCGGTCAAACCTCCGCTCGGGCGGCCAGGTGAAATAGCCGAGACCTTGACGTCAGTCAGTTTGTCGTGCAGGTCGATTCGATGACCGGCACGCTCGGTGTGCCGGCCGGCCGCGGGATCGACCCGGTCGCCCCGGGGAACCGGCCGCACGCGCCGCGGTTAGACTCGGCGCGGTGAGACGGTCTGCTCGGTTGCGGCATGTGCGTGGCTTGGGGCTGCGCGACCATGTGTGCTGGGCTTATACGGGCGCGGCGGAGTTCAGGGCCCGTGCCGCAGAGTTCCTCGCCGACGGTCTGGACGCCGGTTGTCGTGTCCGCTATATCCGGTCCGGCGCGGTCGGCGACATCGCCGACGACTTGCGTGAACTCGCGGGCTGGAGTGAGGCGTTGCGGGACGGCAGTGCCGAGGCCGTATCGCTCGAGGACCTCTACGGCGCCGACGCGGTCCTGGACCCGGCCGGCCAGGTCCGGGCCTACGCGGAGGCGACCGAGCGTGCCGTGGCGGACGGGTTCCGCGGACTGCGAGTAGCGGCCGATTGCACGTCGCTGGTCGGCGATGCGACTCGGCTGGCGGTCTACGCGCGCTACGAACACCTGATCGACCGCTATATGGCCGGCCATCCGTTCTCGGCCCTGTGTGGTTACGATCGGTCCGCGGTCGAAGCCGGGGTGCTGGCCCAGCTGGCCTGCCTGCACCCGTGTACCGACGCCGGCGCAGCGGGGTTCCGGTTGTACGCGCCGCTGTCGGCGAGCCACACCGTCGCTCTGGCCGGTGAACTCGATCTGTCCACCCATGAGATCCTCGCGCCGACATTGGAGCGATTCGAGGTGAAGCCCGAGGGCGGCGACGTGGTACTCGATGCCACCGGGCTGGAGTTCATCGACCATGTCGGCCTGACTCGGCTGGCGGACTGGGCGGCGGTGCGCGATGCGGATCTGGTGATCCGCACCCAGTGGTCCGGTATCGATCGCGTGATTCGGCTACTCGATATTTCCAACGTGCGAGCGGAGCAGCTCCTATGACGTCGACAACCCGCACGGGCCCGCGAGCAGGTGAGTTCGTCCACCCCGCCGTGTTCTATCGATCCGATGAGGACTATCTGGCTACGCTCGCGCCGTTCATCACCGAGGGCCTGGAACAGCAGCATCCGATAGCGGTCGCAGTTCCCGGCCCGCGGCTTCGAGTGCTCCGTGATGCCGTCGGATCCGCTGGGGACAGCGTGACGTGGATCGATATGGCGCAGGCCGGCAGGAATCCGGGCCGGATCATTCCCGGGGTGTTGCGGCGATTCGCCGACGCACACCCCGACCGGCACGTGCGCATCATCGGCGAGCCGATCTGGCAGGGGCGCACCGCCACCGAATACCCCGCCTGCGCTCAGCACGAGGCGTTGATCAACGCGGCCTTCGCCGGTCGCGACGTGACGATCGCCTGCCCCTACGACGCGACGCGACTCGCGCCCGATGCACTCGCCGACGCGTATCTGACCCACCCGCTGGTCTGGGAGACCGATCGTCGGTACCGCAGCGATCGATACGACCCGGACAGCGTGGTCAGTCGATACAACGAGGAGTTGGTCGTGCCGGTCGACGCGGCGGAGCACCCCGTCGACACGTCCGCCGAGGTGTCGGACGCGCGCCGATCCGCCACAGCCGAAGCCCGCCGGCTCGGACTGGCCGAAGAACGGATTGCCGACTTCGAATTGATCGTGACGGAACTGGTCACCAACAGTCTCGTGCATACCGGGGGACCGTGCCGGTGGCGGCTGTGGCGCGAAGGCGACGACATCGTCTTCGACCTGCGTGATTTCGGGCAGGTGACCGATCCCTTGATCGGGCGGCATCCGCCGGTCCGGGATCGCTTCGGGGGCCGCGGTCTGTTCCTTGTCAACGAGCTCGCCGACTTGGTCCGCATCCACTCCACGCCCCACGGCACCACCTGGCGTGTTCTGCTCCACGTCCATCCCCGCTGAACCGCCTATCCGGTGCTCCCGCAGATCGGATTCCTCGGTCACACAGCGACATTGGGCGACTTCGACGAAGCCGCCCAATGGTTGGCCGATCGGTTCACCGGTCGAAGGCGAATCAGCACACTAGCCCCAGTTGGCGGCGAGGGTGAGGCAGAACGGGTGGCCGCTGGGATCGAGCAGCACCCGCCAGGTCTCACCGGGCTGAAACTCCGGCACCGTGGCGCCCAGTTCGACCAGTTGTTTACTGGCGATCTCGAGGTCTTCGACCGCCAAATCCAGATGGAACTGTTTGGTGCCGTTCTCGTTCGGCCAGGCCGGCGGCTGATAGTCCGGGATCGTGCCGAATCCGAGCGCGTGATCCGGACCGGTGAGCATGGCGTACTCGTCCTGCACGTGCGCGATTTTCCAACCGAGCGCCGCGGCCCAGAACTCCGCGTCTCGCCGTGCGTCGGCACTGTCCAGGGTGAGCATTTTCAACGTGGCAACCGCCATGGTTTTTCCTCTCGCAACGAATACTGTCAGTCAGCCTGCAACACCGACGCCGCATACGATTGCAAAAACGCGACACTGGCCCGCGCCCGAGATCGGTGGCCGTAAGCGGTTCGCTCACGGCTGAAGGTGTGCGCCGGATCCTTCGACGTCCGCCGGCGAGGAAACGGCTTATCCCATATGTCACCTCCGGGTCGGTGCGTCGGCCGCCCGCACGACGTCGGGCCGGGGCAAGTCCGGCCAGGCCGGCAGTTCGGTAGCGCTGCAGCCACCGCTGCGCGGTCCGGGCAGCCACGCCCGCCTGTCCCGCCGCGCGGATGAGTGGGACCCCGTCCTCTATATGAGGCCGTAGTACCTCGAAACGGCTCATCGCCTGCCGACGAGCCGCGTCCGTCAGTTCGGTCAACCCGACTGCGGTCACGCCTCCGTTTTCGCTGTGGCAGCGGTGAGATGACGGTAAATGGTGGGGCGGCTGACACCGAACTCGGCCGCGATCTGGGCGACGGTGTAGCGACGCTTGCCACGCTCGTCGAGCTCGTCGTACATCTGCCGCGCCAGATCCACCTGCCGGGGACCGAGTTTCGGTTTCTGCCCACCGGTGCGCCCACGGGCACGCGCCGCGGCCCGCCCGTCGCGCGTGCGCTCGCTCATCAACGCGTGCTCGAATTCGGCTATCGCGCCGAGGATCTGGAAGAACATCCGCCCGACAGCAGTGGAGGTGTCGATGCCCTGATCCAGCACCACCAGATCCACGCCACGGTCCTGCAACGTCTTCGACAGCTCGATCAGATGCTCGAGGGAACGCCCGAGCCGGTCGAGCTTGGTCACCACCAGTTGATCGTCGGGCCGGTTGGCCACAAACAGTGCCTTGCTCAGCTCGGGGCGGGAGGCGAGCTTCCCGGAGGCCTTGTCGATGAAGATCTGCTCACAGCCTGGCAGCGGTGCGTGCGTCGTGCTGGGACTCGGGATGCTGATCGCGGGTAGAGACCCGCCCATAGCCGATTCGCATGCGGCGCAGTGTATTGCGAACCCCGACAGGTCGACATTGACGCGTACACGGCAACCGTTACAGATTCGGCGACATCCGACCTGCGGGAACCTTCGACAACCCCAAAATGTCTCGTGAACGTTCGTTTTCCGAACCTCGTTGACAGGTTCGAAGACATCTGTAGCCGCCGGTGTGAGCCCCGGAATGTTCGATCGTGATCCAGGGAAATACTCGTTGCCCTAGTTGATGGTTCGAGGTCAGATGATCGGATGAAGATCGACGGACTCGACGCCGCCCGCCAGCTGGTACGGCAACGGTTTCCACATGCGCGGGCGGCCTGGCTCGGCGGCAGCGTCGCGCACGGAACCGCCACGGCAACTTCGGATCTGGATATCACCGTGCTGGTCGCGGGTCCGCCGGCACCATATCGCGAGTCGCTGCGTCATCGGCAGTGGCCGGTGGAACTGTTCGTGCAGACCGAAACGTCGATCGAACACCAGGTGCGGGTGTTCGGAAACCCGTTCGTATTCCGCCATCTATGAACAGTTAGGGGGCGACCATGGTGTATGACTCGAGCTCTGTCGACGCCGCCGGCCATCCCTGCCGGGGCCCTGGCGTGTTCCCCTCAGCCGGTGCTTGCTGCGGGCGGTAGCCTGCTGCTTCGCCCCTGGAAGCCAGCTGATGGCCCAGCATTCCTGTCCGCTTACCGAGACAACGAGATCCGCCGCTGGCACACGCGCCGCCCCTCCACCGAGACCCAGGTTCGGGAATGGTTCGACGCATACCGCCAGGACTGGCAACAAGAGAAGGGCTGTCACTGGGCTATTGCCCGCGGCGACGACGATGTGCTCGGCCGGATCGCATTGCGGGGCCTGGACTTCGACGACGGCATCGCCGGGGTCAGCTACTGGGTGCTCCCGGCCGCTCGCGGCGCAGGTGCCGCCTCACGCGCTCTGTTGGCGCTCACTGGCTGGGCGCTGAACGAAATCGGCTTCCACCGTCTGGAGTTGGACCATTCGACGCGCAATCATGCTTCGTGCCGGGTCGCCACGAAATCCGGTTATCTCCTGGAAGGCACCAAGCGAAGCGCCGCAGTGCATGACGACGGACGACACGACATGCACCTACACGCCCGCATTCAAGGCGACTGAGCTCGCGCGCCTAGAGCAACTCGATCTCATCGAATCCGACGGTCAAGCTGTGGCGGCGTTCTCGTAGTACGTTCCCTTCGCGATGTGCGACGCCTTCACTGAAGCTGAGGCGAAGTTGCGCCCGGTGGTCGTCTACCTCCTGTACGACCGCGCAGATGCCGTTGAACGGTCCCGCTGGGAAGTAGACGACATCACCCGGCTCGTATTCGCGAATGCTCACCAGCTCAAGGTAGTTGGCTTGGACGAGGAATGATCAAGACCGGCTCAGCGAGCTTGTCGGTGGGTGCTGTCATGCTTGCCTGCGTACTGCCGACAAGCATGAGGTGGGGGCCGGGTGGTATCGGTTCGGCGCGAGTTGTTCTGCCGGTCAGCGGCTTCCACTGAACAACCCAGGAGGACAAGTGTTTACTGACGCTGGATTCCTACCGCCCCGCGTGCACGGCCGGCCGGCGGTCCGCCCACGGCATGGCGCGCTCGAGATCCCCGGCCAGTGCCAGCAGCGTGGCCTCGTCGCCGTGGCGTCCGGCGAACTGGATGCCGATCGGCAGTCCCGCCGCGGATTCGGCCAGCGGCAGGGAGATGGCGGGCATGCCGGTGACGTTGAACAGCGCGGTGAAGCTGCCGTAGTCGAAGATCCGGTCGTACCATTCGCGGGCGCTCAGCGAGGCGTCGTCGGCGTCGAGGTGGCCCAGCGGGATCGGGGGCGTGCTGGTCGTGGGCGTCAGCAGCACGTCGTAGCGGGTGAGGAAGCCCGCGACCGCGCGGGTGGTCCGGTTGAACACCCGGTCGGCGGCGTAGATGTCGAAGGCGGACAGCGTCTTTCCGTATTCGACGCACGCCAGCGTGGTCGCCTCCAGGTGTTCCCGGCCGGGCTCCACGCCCAGCTGCGCCGAGGCACCCAGGACGGCGTCGGCGAGGAAACTGCACCACGCGTCGAGGTTGGCCTTGTCGAAGGCCACCACATCGAGTTCGGGCGCGGCCTCCTCGACGATGTGCCCCATCTCCGCCAACCGCTCGGCCACGTGGTTCACCGCGGCCACGCACTCCGGGTCGACGGCACGCTCCGTGTCCATCGGGGTGGCGGTGACAGCGATCCGCAGCGGCCGGGAACCGGCGGCGGCGTGCTCGGCGTAGCTGCGCACCGGACCGGGCAGCAGGTAGCGGTCGCCGGGCTCGGCGCCGTGCACCGCGTCGAGCAGTCGCGCGCAGTCGCGCACGGTGCGGGTGACGGCGAATTCGATACCGAGTCCCAGCAGCGGGTCGGCGAAGTCCGGGCCGGGGGTGGTCCGCCCACGGCTCGGCTTGAGGCCGACCGCACCGCACGCGGCGGCGGGGATGCGGATCGAGCCGCCGCCGTCGTTGGCGTGCGCCATCGGTAGCGCGCCGCTGGCGACCAGCGCCGCCGAGGCGCCGCTGGAACCGCCGGGGCTGCGGTCGGTGGCCCAGGGGTTGCGGCTCGGTCCGCCGTAGGCGAGGGCTTCGGTGGTGGCGTTGAACCCGAACTCCGGGCTGCGGGTGATCGCGCCGATCGCCAGGCCCGCGCGGCGGAACCGCGCCACCAGATGGGTGTCCTGCGGGTAGGCGACGCCCGCACCGAACAACCTGCTGCCGCTGCGGCTCGGCACCCCGTCCGCGTGCGCGATCAGGTCCTTGAGCGCGAACGGCACACCAGCGAACGGACCGGACTCGTCGTAGTCGAGCGGCTTGTCGAAGCGCTCGCTCGCCACGGCGGCCAGTTCGGGCTCGACCGCGTCCAGGGCGGTCGCGGCTGCCGTCCAGACCTCGGCCGCGCTGACGTGACCGTCGCGGATCAGTTCCGCCAGTCCGGTGGCGTCGTGGGCGGCGTATTCGGTGACATCCATGTGGTTTTCTCCTCGTGCTTCGCGGGCAGATGGGCGAAGGGTAGGAGCGAACATCACGGCGCGTATCGGCAGAATTGCGGAGGCGCAATCGCGGGTAAGTCGCTAGCCGCGCACCTACCATGAGCGCATGAGCGAGTCGGCGGTACGTACCCGTCTCGCCGCCGCGCTCGAACTTCGCGACGCGGCGGCCGGATCGATCGGCGGCGAACCGCTCAAACAGCAGACCGCCCGTCTGCTGTTCGCGCTGCGCCGAGTGGTGGCCTACGACCACGCCGCGCTGTCGATCCCGGATCCGGTGACCGGCGAGCACACCACCTATACCAACTTCGGCTACAGCACGCTGACGCTGGATCTGATCAACGACGCCATGCCGGATACGGAGTTGTACGGCGAACTCCGCGAGACCAGGCTCCCGGTGCTGCTGCACGACGTGGACCGGCGGCGACGGCGCGGCGTCGTTTTCGACATCATCCGGCGCAACGGTTTCCGCGACGGGCTCAGCCACTGCCTCTACTCGCCGCACGGCCGCTACCTCGGCATGCTGAACCTGAGCACCTACACCCCGCTCGACGAGCACACCTTGCCGCTGACCACCCTCGTCTCCGACGCGCTCGCCGCCGCGGTCGACCCGCTGCGCCCGACCGACGGCGGCGCCATCGCGATCGCCGCGGGGGAGCAGGCCCTGCTCATCGATCTCGACGGCACACCGTGCCCGTTGACCGCGGGCGCTCGCACGGACCTGGCCGCCTTGATCGGTCGTGTTCGACCTGTGACGTCGTCGGTGACGATGATCCACGGCGCGCAGGTGTACGAGGTCCGCGTGGACGAGGTGCGCGGCGGCACCCTCGTCCGGCACCGCCCCGCGCCGCCGCCGGCGGGACTGACGCTGCGAGAACTCGAGGTCCTGGAATTGCTCTCGCATGGTGCGGCCAACACCGAGATCGCCCGCACCCTGCGGATCGGCGCATCGACGGTCGCCACCCACGTGGAGGCGATCCTGCGCCGCACGGGATCGTCCAACCGGACCGCCGCGGCCGTCTACGCGACGCGCATCGGGCTGTGCCGTTCGGCGTGATCCAGTGTCCGCGTTGCGACTTCACCCTGGCCGTTGGGTGTGCGAAGTGGGTCGCTGAGAGGGGAGGTTCGGTCGGTGACGGTCAGGGTGTTCGCTGTGGTGGGCATGTTGTGCGGGTTGGTAGCGGTGGGGATCTTCCGATGTTGTTCGCGGGCCCGGTTGTGATCGGAGTGATCGTTGGCCTCGGCTTCGCCGGGAGGGGGATCTGCTGGAGTCACCTGCGTGACACCGTAGCGACGGTCGTTGCCGACCGGTAAGGCCGCACCGGCGGGCGCGCTCGCGTTGCTCCGGGCGGCGACGGACGAGAACAAGCCTTCACGGACGACGGCGTCAGCGCGCGTTCAGCCATTCCCACGCTGCCGCAACCGATTCCGCGCACTCGACGCCTTCGGGCACGGGTGGGCGGTCGACGACCACGACCGGAATGCCGCACCGACGGGCAGCGGTCAGCTTGGCCGCGGTGAGGTCGCCACCGCTGTCTTTGGTCACCATCGCGGAGATGCGGTGCTCGCGCAGTAGATCGATCTCCTGCGCGACGGTGAACGGGCCACGGGCGAGAAGCAGAAGATGCTGCGGCGGAACGGGTCCGGTGGGCGGATCGATGGCCCGGATGAGGAACCACGGCTCACCGAGCTCGGCGAAGGCGGCCACGCCCTGCCGGCCGATGGTGAGGAAGACGCGGTCGAATGCGGTCACGGCCTGGGCGGCGGCAGCCAGATCCGGCACCCGCGACCACCGGTCACCGGGTTGTTCGGACCAGCCCGGCCGGCGCAGGTGCACGATCGGCACTCCGCCCACTCGTGCCGCATCGGCCGCATGCGAGGAGATGGTGCCGGCGAAGGGGTGGGTGGCGTCGACGACCGCGTCGATCGCGTTGTCCGCCAGCCATTTCCGTAGTCCCTCGGTGCCGCCGAACCCGCCGATGCGCACCGTGCCGGCGGGCAGGACGGGTTCGCGCACGCGGCCGGCGAGCGAGGAGACGATGTCGAAACCTCGCTCGCCGGAGGCGATATCGGCGAGCTGCCGGGCTTCCCGGGTGCCGCCGAGAATCAGAACCTTCAGTGTCGCAACACTTTCGGTGTCAGTTGCCGCTGAAGTAGGCGAAGGCCGAGTCGATCAGCGGCTGGCCGCCCGCGACCAGCAGGCCGATCACACCGCCCAGGACCGCACCCGGGATCGAGCCGACACCGATGAAGATCAGGCCGACCAGGAAGCCGATCACCGCGCCGACCGCGGCGCCCAGCGAGGCGTGCTGCAGCTCGGAGAAGAACCAGTCCTGACCGGAGATGTTCTTCACCGACGAGATCGGCTGCCCCTGCGGGGTCAGTGTCAGGCTGGTGCCGTCCTCGTTCACCGCGGCGGCGACGGTGGTGCCGTTGGGCCCCTTGGCCGAGAGCGGGTAGCTCATCACCACGGCGCCCTCGTCGTTGGTCAGGGTGACCGCGGACTTGTCCGAGGTGAGGGCGAACTTGCCGCCCGTCACCGTGGTGACGATCTTGTTGCCCATATCGGCGAGTTCGGTGGTGTAGCCGACACCCTGGTCCGTGCCGTGCACGGCCGGGCTCTGCTGGGTCTGAACCTGGCTCGGCGCCGGCGCGGGCGCGGCAGGCTCGGCGTAAGCGGTACCGTAGGCGATGCCCGTCGCCGCGATGGCGATCAGCGAGGTGCCGACAATGTTGGTGAATCTCATCTATTTCCCATCGGATCGATCACCCGACATAACGATCGGATTACGCTGACCCGAAACATTTCCGCAGGTCAGCCGGTTGCCGCCTGTGGGAATCGGGTCAGAAGTGTAACTTTAGTGCCACTGTGGGGATTTAGGTACTCCAGCCACTGGGAGTTGTCGACGGCTTTGTGCTCGGAACCAGGTCGACAACGGTGGTCACCGAGATCGGCGCGGTCGAGATCGACGTGTCCCGGGAGTGAACTCGAGCTCCGACCCGAACATTGGGTCTTTTCAACGGGGTTCACCTATGCGCCTCGCGCCGGTGAGGTGGGGTTGCGTTCCCCCTCGAGGTCGCGCAGCAGATTTTCGATGAGTTCTGTTACGTCACGGTGGCCGAGATGCACGTCGAACGCTTCCTCCATGCGCAGGAATCGCGAGATGCTGGACATCAGCAGGACGATTGCGCCGGGGGTGTAGCTGCCGGACTCGAAGCGATACTCGGCCAATATCTTCGATACCGCGTCGAGCTGTAGTTTTCGAAATCGCTTGGAGGACTCCGAGATTTCGGCGCGAATTGCTTTGCGGTGATTGGCCAGTGCGATGAACTCCATGGTCAGAGCAGTCTGGGACTGGTCGTGGATCGCCTCCCACAGTGCCCACAGTGGCTGTGGTGTCTTCAGGGCCTCGAGTTGGCGTTGGTAGCTGCGGTCGGCGCCGCGCCGGAATAGTTCGACGAACAGATTGTCCATGTTGCCGAAGTAGTAGTACACCAACGCGGAGTTCGCGCCCGCGCGGGTCGCCAGCCGGCGGGTGCTGACTCCGGCGTATCCGTCCTCGAGCATGATCTGCTCGGCGGCGTCGAGAAGCGCCGCGCGCGTCGGGGAGTTCTCTGGGTCCGCGGTGCGGCCCGGCTTCATCTGATGGCCTCCTGTGGACGCGATCCACGCCGCGTCGTCGCGGCACAACTGGGTGACCACCTGCGACCACCTGCTTTGTCAGTGTACGACGCTCGACCAGCTCCCTTGACACGGCGTCGGCGAATGTGCCTGCGGCGTATGGCTATTGACATCGGGCCGGGCGCTGCCGTATATCTTAATCACTCGATTAATTAATCGTTCGATTAACCGCTTCGGCGCCTCTCCGGCGGGACCAGACCTATGAATCGAGGAGCGAATCGAATGACGAACGATCCTTTGCCCGGCTCCGGGCGCGTGGCGGTGGTGACCGGCGGGGCTTCCGGTATGGGGCTGGATATTTGCCGCGCCTTCGCCGGCCACGGTTACCGCACGGCGGTCCTCGACATCGACGGCGAGGCGGCCGCGAGCACGGCTGCGGAGCTGCGCCGCACCGGCGGCGATGTGATCGCCTGCGAGGTCGACGTGACCGACCGCGGTGCGGTCGAGAAGGCGCTCAGCGCGGTGCGCACGGAATTCGGCCCGGTCGAAATCCTGGTCACCAGCGCGGGAGCGGTGGGCTTCGCGCCGTTCACCGAGATCTCGGAGCAGGAGTGGCACCGGGTGCTGGGAGTGAACCTCACCGGCACCTTCCACTGTGTGCAGGCCGCGATCACGGATATGGTCACCGGCGGCTGGGGACGGATCGTGACGATTTCGTCGTCCAGCGCGCAACGCGGCTCGCCGGGGATGGTCCACTACACCGCATCCAAGGGCGCCGTCGTCGCGATGACGAAGGCCCTCGCACGCGAGTACGCGGCCCGCGGCATCACCGTCAACACCATTCCTCCGTCGGGCATCGACACCCCGATGTCCCGGCAGTCGCAGGCAGCCGGACATCTGCCCGACAACGCGACCATGGCCAAGGCCATCCCGGTGGGACATCTCGGCAGTGGTGCCGATATCGCCGCGGCGTGCCTGTTCCTGTGTTCGGATCAGGCCGGATACATCACCGGTCAGGTGCTGGGCGTGAACGGCGGGTCCGTCATATGACCACCACCTCGCCACGGCGGCTGGCACCGCTGCCGGCCGATCAGTGGGACGAGCGGGCCCGGAGCATGCTGCGCGGTCACGTGCGGCTGGCCGACCGGTATCTGTCCGGCCGTCCCGACGCACCGCCGATGCCCAATGTGCTCGGAATCCTGGGCCACCACACCGAATTGGCCGCCGCCTGGCTCGCCTACAACGGCGTGCTGCTCGAACAGCCCGCACTCGACCCGCGCTGTCGCGAAATGCTGATACTCCGGATCGCGCGGCGCACCGATTCGGCCTACGAATGGGCCCAGCACGTGCGGATCGGAGCCGAGTACGGGATCGGTGCGGCCCACGTCGACGCCGTCGCCCACGGTCCGGCGCACCCGCTCTGGTCGCCCGTGGACCGACTGCTGCTCACCGCCGCCGACGAACTGCTCGACCGGCACCGAGTCACCGACGCCACCTGGTCCGGGCTGGCGGCCCACTTCGACGCCCGGCAACTGCTCGAAATCCTGTTCGTGGCCGGGTCGTATCTGTGTCTGGCGCTGGTGTTCAACAGCGTCGACCTGCCACTGGACCCGGGCATGGACCGGGCCGCACCCACCCCGCCGCAGAAGGAGGAACAGCCGTGAGCGAGCGTGAACAGTCCACACCCCGCCGATGGCACAAACCGCCCGAGGGCAGCTGGACCGAGCACTATCCCGAACTCGGCACCGGGGCCGTCTCGTTCGAGGATTCGGTGTCCCCGGAGTTCTTCGAACTCGAACGCGAGGCGATCTTCAAACGAGCCTGGCTCAATGTCGGCCGGGTGGAACAACTTCCGCGCACGGGCAGCTTCTTCACCAAGGAAATCGATATCGCCCGCACGTCGATCATCGTGGTGCGCGATCGCGACGGTTCGATCAATGCCTTCCACAATGTCTGCCGGCATCGCGGAAACAAGCTGGTGTGGAACGAACTTCCGCGCGCCGAGGTCTCGGGCACGTGCCGGCAGTTCACCTGCAAATATCACGGCTGGCGCTACGGACTCGACGGCTCATTGAATTTCGTGCAGCAGGAAGGGGAATTCTTCGATCTCGACCGCGAGAACCGCGGGTTGGCCCGGGTGCACTGTGATGTCTGGAACGGATTCGTCTTCGTCAACCTCGATCCCGAACCACGCCAGACCCTGCGTGAATTCCTCGGCCCCATGATCACCGCACTCGACGGCTACCCGTTCGACGCGATGACCGAGTGGTACGAATTCAGCGCCGACAACAACAGCAACTGGAAGTTGTTCGCCGACGCCTTCCAGGAGTACTACCACGTCCCCGGCCTGCACCCACAGCAGATCCCGGGCGCGGTCCGCACCGGGAAGGGTTTCGAATGCGCCCATTTCCAGATCGACGGGCCGCACCGGGTGGTGTCCACCGGCGGCCCGCGCCGCTGGACGCTCCCGCCCGAATACATGTATCCGATCGAACGCATCACGCGCAGTGGCCTGGTCGGTCCGTGGGAATCGCCGGAATTAGGGGAGATGCCGCCGGGGCTGAATCCGGGACGTGTCGATCCGTGGGGTATCGACAACTTCCAGATCTTCCCCAATATCGAAATCCTCATCTATCGCGGCTGGTATCTGCTCTACCGCTATTGGCCGACCTCCTACAACACGCATCGGTTCGAGGGCATGCTCTGCTTCCAGCCGGCCGGCACGGTCCGCGAACGCATCGAACACGAAGTCGCCTCGGTTGTCTTCAAGGAGTTCGCTCTGCAGGACGCCGGAATGCTCACCGGCACGCAGACAGCACTCGAATCCGCCTACCGCACCGCGGGTTTGACCGAGTTCCCGGTGAACGACCAAGAGATCCTGGTGCGTCACTTCCACAAGGCGGTCGCCGACTGGGTCGAGGCGTACCGGCGCGGTCCGGTGAAGGTGTGATCGAGATGGCCGAGAACCTGCTGCCCTCCGCATTCGGCGAATTCGAGCGGTTCGCGCAGACCTGGTGTCTGGCAACCGAATCCGAACGCTGGGCCCGCCGGGTGGCGACACCCATGCCGGAACTGGTCGGCTTTCACGATGCCTTCCTCCCTCGCCTCGACGAGGCCATCGCCTATTGCGACAAATTTCCGCTCGACGACCTGCCCGATGACGCGCTGAACCTGCTGCGGCTGATCTATTCGATGGTGATGGTCGCCATGGCGGTGGAGATCTTCCAGCAGCCGACACCCACTGACTGCGCCGATGCCGTGCTCACCCGTGTCGCCGAGCCCTTGCCGTAAGGCCCATTCCCGCAGCCGTATTCGGCGCGAAGCGGAAGGAAATCCGATATGACGATCACCATCGACACACTCGGCACCGATGTCGGCGCGCAGATCTCCGGGGTGGATCGCGACCAGTTGCTCACCGACGACACCGTGGCCGCCACCATACTCGATGCCCTGGAAACCCATGGCGTCCTGGTCTTTCGAGATCTGCACCTGGATCCGGAGACACAGGTGGCGTTCTGCCGCAAACTGGGTCCGATAGACATCGAACCCGGACATCATCCGGTCGAGGGGATCTACCGGGTCAGCCTCGACACCGGCAAGAACTCCTCCGCGAGTTATCTGCGCGCGACGTTCGACTGGCATATCGACGGCTGCACACCGCAGGACGACGCCTACCCGCAGATGGCCACCATGCTGTCGGCCAAGGCGGTCGCCGCCTCCGGTGGGGACACCGAATTCGCCTCCACCTACAAGGCTTTCGACAATTTGAGCGAGACCGAACGGGAGCAGCTGGCGGCCCTGCGGGTGGTCCACTCGCTCGAGGCCTCCCAGCGCCTGGTCACGCCGGATCCCACGCCGGAGCAGCTGGCCGCCTGGCACCGCCGCCCGTCGAAGGAGCATCCACTGATCTGGACGCACAAGACGGGTCGCAAATCCCTGGTGCTGGGCGCCTCGACCGACCATATCGTCGGCATGGATCCGGTGCAGAGCAGGCAGTTGCTCGATGACCTGCTGGCTCGCTGCACCGCACCCGACCGCGTCTACCGCCACGAATGGTCGGTGGGGGACACCGTGATCTGGGACAACCGCGGCGTCATCCACCGGGCGACACCCTACGACTCCGGATCGCCGCGAGAAATGTTGCGTACCACCGTCCTCGGCGACGAGCCCATCCGCTGACCCACCGTTTCCAGGAGCACATCATGCCGCGATGGCCCAAGCCCGCCGAGGGCAGCTGGACCCAGCACTATCCCGAACTCGGCACCGCGCCCATGTCCTACGAGGACTCGATCTCGCCGGAGTTCTTCGAACTCGAGCGGGAAGCGATCTTCAAACGTGCCTGGCTCAATGTCGGTCGCGTGGAACAACTTCCGCGCACCGGGAGCTACTTCACCAAGGAGATCGCGGCGGCCTACACCTCGGTCATCGTGGTGCGCGACCGCGACGGGCAGATCAACGCCTTCCACAACATCTGCCGCCACCGCGGAAACAAGCTGGTGTGGAACGAGATCCCGCGCGAAGAGGTGTCGGGCACCTGCCGGCAGTTCACCTGCAAATATCACGCGTGGCGCTACGGCTTGGACGGTGCGCTGAATTTCGTGCAGCAGGAAGAGGAATTCTTCGACCTGGACAAGAGCGCGCTCGGACTCGCCCGCGTGCATTGCGAGGTCTGGTCCGGGTTCATCTTCGTCAATCTCGCCCCGCGACCGCGCCAGACGCTGCGGGACTTCCTCGGGCCGATGATCACCGGGTTGGAGGGCTATCCGTTCGACAAGCTCACCGAGCGGTTCTGCTACCGCTCCGAGGTGGGTGCCAACTGGAAGCTCTATATGGACGCGTTCCAGGAGTTCTACCACGCTCCCGTGCTGCACGGTAAGCAGACGCCGGGCAACTTCTCCGTCGCCGCCCAGCAGGCAGGATTCGAGGCCCCGCACTACCGGCTCGAGGGGCCGCATCGGCTGGTCAGCACCTCCGGTGTGGTCACCTGGGAACTGGATCCCGAGATGCGCAAGCCGATGGAGGACATCACCCGCAGTGGCCTGTTCGGCCCTTGGGACACACCGGATCTCGGGTCGATGCCGCCCGGGTTGAATCCTGCCGGTTGTGATCCGTGGGGGCTCGATTCGTTCCAGCTGTGGCCGAATTTCACGATCCTGATCTGGTCGGGCGGTTGGTATTTGACCTATCAGTATTGGCCCACCTCGCACAACACTCACATTTTCGAAGGCAATCTGTATTTCCCGCCGGCCCGCACCGCCCGCGAACGCGTCGCCCACGAGATGGCGGCTGTGACGTTCAAGGAATACGGGTTGCAGGACAGCAGCACGTTGGAGGCGACCCAGATCATGCTGGAATCCCGTGCGGTGACGACCTTCCCGCTCAACGACCAGGAAATCCTGCTGCGGCACCTGCACAAGGTCGCCGGCGATTGGGTCGCCGATTACTGCCGGGAGCAGGTGGCACCGCGATGACGATGTTGCCGAGCGAATTCGCCGATCTCGAGCCCTATGCGCCGATCTGGTGCCTGCCCAGCGAACGCGAACGTTACGCCCAGCGGCTGGCGAGCACGATGGCCGATATGCAGCGGTTCTACGACGCGATCACCGCGCGCGCCGAGGACGTGTTCACCTACTGCGACAAGTTTCCGCTCGACGAGCTCCCCGAGGAGGTGCAGAACCTGCTCTATCTGCTCTACTCGATGATCACCGTGTCGTTCCCGGTCGAGGTCTGGAGTCAGCCGAAAGTGCCCGATACCGGTGTGGCAGCACTGGATTGCGTGATCGAGCCGGTCCCGTGAGCGCCGAGCAGAGCCTGCTGCTGCGGGCTGCCCGCTGGGTCGACGTGGACACCGGCGAGGTGCACGGCCCAGCCGCGATCGCGGTGCAGGGCAATGCGATCACCGCCGTCGATCCGCCGCAACGCCCGCCGGGCGCCCGGGTCGTCGATCTCGGTGATCTCACCCTGCTGCCCGGGCTGATGGATATGGAGATCAACCTGCTCATCGGCGGCCCCGACAACCCGTCCGGACTGCCGAATCCGATGCACGGGGTGCAGGACGACCCGGTCTACCGGACGCTGCGTGCCACGATCAACGCCCGCACCACGCTGCATGCCGGTTTCACTACCGTCCGCAACCTCGGGCTGATGGTCAAAACCGGTGGCTACCTGCTCGACGTCGATCTGGGCCGCGCCATCGACCAGGGCTGGGTCGAGGGACCGCGAATCGTCTCCGCCGGGCATGCCATCACCCCGACCGGAGGACACCTCGATCCGACGATGTTCCAGCGGCTGGCCCCGCACATCATGCCGGTCAGCGTCGAGGAGGGCCGCGCCAACGGTGTGCCGCAGGTGCGCGAATCCGTGCGCTATCAAATCAAATACGGTGCCGGAGTCATCAAGATCTCCGCGTCGGGCGGCGTGATGTCGCACGGCACCGTCGCCGGCGCACAGCAGTACTCCGATGAGGAACTGGCCGCGATCGTGGACGAGGCCCATCGTGCCGGGATCAGGGTCGCGGCGCACGCGCACGGCGACGCCGGTATCCGCGCCTGCATCCGGGCCGGCGTGGACTGCATCGAACACGGGTCGCTCGCCAGTGACGACACCATCGCGATGATGGTCGAACACGGCACCTTCCTGGTGCCCACCAGTTATCTGTCCGAAGGACTCGATGTTTCCAAAGCCGCTCCCGCACTGCAGAAGAAGGCGGCCGAGGTGTTCCCGAAGGCTCGGGAAACGCTGCGCAAGGCGATCGCGGCCGGGGTGAAGATCGCCTGCGGCACCGACGCACCGGCGGTACCGCACGGCGACAATGCCAAGGAACTGTGGGCCCTGGTCGATCGCGGCATGACACCCGCGCAAGCACTGCGCGCGGCCACTGTCACCAGCGCCGAACTCATCGACGCCGACGACCGCGGCCGGCTCGCACCCGGACTGCTCGCCGACATCATCGCCGTTCCCGGGGACCCGACGGCCGATATCGCCGTGTTGCAGGACGTGCGCTTCGTCATGAAGGACGGCCACATCGTCAAACACGCCTGACCCCAACCTCTTACGCATGGTGATCAAGGAGACAACAATGCCCAAGGGAATCCTCTACGTCGAAACTCGTCCCGCCTCCGACGAGCAGGCCGCCGCCTACCACCAGTGGTACGAGGGCACTCATATGCGAGAGATGCTCAGTCTCGACGGTGTGGTCGCCGCGCGCCGGTTCGCACCCGTGGACGGTGAGAACGTCTATGTGGCCGTCTACGAGATCGAGGCCGACGACATCACCTCCGTACAGGCGCAATTGGCCGCGGCGAGCAGATCCGGTACCTTCTCCACCCCGGTCGGGGTGCAGACCGATCCGCCGCCGGCTGTCCGGCTCTATCGCGAAATCCGTACACACACAGCCTGATTCGTGGCTGCCGAGAACGATGCCCCGAGGTGACCATGTCCGCACGACAACAGCTGTTCATCGGTGGTGACTGGGTCGCAGCCGCCGGCGCCGACGTGATCGAGGTAATCGGCCCGCACACCGAGCAGCCGATCGCCACCGTGCCGGCCGCGTCGCCCGCGGATGTCGACCGGGCGGTCGCGGCGGCACGGGCCGCATTCGATCACGGTCCGTGGCCGCGGCTGGACCCGGCCGAGCGCATCGCGGTCGTCCGGAAGCTGGCCGCGCGATACGAGCCCCGGCGCGAGGAGATCGCCCAGGTCATCACCGCCGAAATGGGGGCGCCGATCACCTTCTCCCGATCGGCGCAGGCGCGACTACCCGGGGCCTTGATCGGCGCGTTCGCCGACCTCGCCACCGGACATCCTTGGGAAGAAACCAGATCCGGGCTGCTCGGCGCCGACATCACCGTGCGCCGAGAGCCCGTCGGGGTGGTGGCCGCCATCGTGCCATGGAATATGCCGATGTTCACGACGGTGGTGAAACTGATCCCGGCGTTGCTGGCCGGGTGCACCGTCGTGCTCAAACCCGCCCCCGAGACGCCGCTGGACGCCTACATCCTGGCCGAACTGCTGACCGAACTCGACCTGCCGCCGGGCGTGGTCAGCATCCTGCCCGGGGATCGCGAGACCGGCGGCTATCTGGTCGCGCATCCGGGGGTCGACAAGGTGTCGTTCACCGGGTCGACAGCCGCGGGCCGACAGGTAGCCGCGGTCTGCGGAGCGGCACTGCGCAAGGTCAGCCTGGAACTGGGCGGCAAATCCGCGGCCGTGGTACTCGACGACGCCGATCCCGCGGCGGTCGCCGCCGGGATGATGGTAGCCGGATTGATGAACAGCGGACAGGCGTGCGTCGCCCAGACTCGAATTCTGTTACCGCGCAGGCGGTATCAGGAGTTCGTCGATGCGCTGGCCGGCATGGTCGATTCGCTCGCGGTCGGCGACCCGGGGGATCCCGCAACCCAGGTCGGCCCGATGGTCGCCCAGCGCCAGCAACGACGCGTTCGCGACTACATCGACAAGGGCCGGCACGAAGGCGCCCGGCTGGTGGTCGGCGGCTCCGAGCCGCCCCCCGGTATCGACCGCGGCTGGTACATCCGGCCCACCCTGTTCGCCGATGTCGACAACGCGATGTGTATCGCGCAGGAGGAGATCTTCGGTCCCGTCCTCTGCGCTGTTCCCTATCGTGACGACGAGGAAGTCATCGCCCTCGCCAACGCCACCGACTACGGGCTCTCCGGCTCGATCTGGACACCCGACATCGACCGCGCCACCGCCATGACGCGCCGAATCCGCAGCGGCACACTGGGAATCAACCAGCCCTACAGCATGGACCCGGGCGCACCCTTCGGCGGAGTCAAGGCCAGCGGCATCGGCCGGGAGTTCGGGCCGGAAGGCCTCGACAGCTTCCTCGACACCAAATCGATCTCCACAGCACGCTGAACCGATCAGTCGACGCTGCGCTCGAATCTTGCACGTACACAACAGGTGTCGCGCGCATGGCAGGATGCTGCGCCTGCTGCGCCATTAAGGGGACCAACTTTCTATTGGAATCTGAGATACCGACTGAATACTTAGATTCCCATTGGTATATTGCATCGGTAGAACATGCGAGTGCATGGATATGGGAGGCGCTCATGAGCGAGCTGTCGAGTGAAAAGCCCACGGTGACAGACGGACTCGGCCGGACTGCCGGGGTAGGCGAGGCGGTCGAACCAGCTGCGCAGGATCGTCTCCGCGTCAAGCGAGTTCAGGTGTGGGCAACGGCCGGCGCGCTGCTGCTGGCACTGCAGGTGTACGTCTGGGTGCGATGGGTCACCGGGCCCTATTTCCAGCGAGTGCCCAGCGGGCCGAACACCCCGCCGATGTACATGAAGGCCTTCCTCACGATGAACGCCGTCGTGGTGTGTGTCGGTCTGCCCGTGGCGATCTGGTGGTTCATCGTCCGGCCCTGGCTGCGGGAACGCAGAATCACCCTGGACGGCATATTGCTGGTGTCGATGGGTTTGATGTTCTTTCAGGACCCGCTGCTGAATTACCTCAACACGTGGTGCACCTACAACACATGGCTGTTCAATCGCGGGTCGTGGTCATCCGATATTCCGGGTTGGGTATCGCCCGAGCAGCCGGGCCACCAGGTTTCCGAGCCGCTGTTGGTCAATGCTCCCGGCTACGCGGCCGGGGTCTTGATGATCACGATATTCGGTTGCTGGGTGATGCGCAGGATCAAATCGCGCTGGCCGAATATCACCAATCTCCGGCTCATTCTGGCCACCTATGCTTTTACGTTCGTGTTCGACTTCGTCATGGAGGCGGGCTTCCTGCTGCCGTTCGGGCTCTACACCTATCCCGGAGCCATACGGTCGGTGTCGTTCGCCGCGGGCACCTATCACCAATGGCCGATATACGAGGGGCTCATGTGGGGTGCGGTCCAGGCCGGTCTGTGTTGTCTGCGCTATTTCACCGACGATCGTGGTCGCACCGTGGTCGAGCGCGGATTGGATCACATCCGTGGGGGATTCGCACGGCAGCAACTCGCTCGGTTCCTGGCGGTGTTCGCCGCGGTCAGCGCCTGCTTTTTCTTCCTCTACAACGTGCCCGCGCAGTGGATCGGCATGCACGCCGATCCCTGGCCGGCCGATCACCTGAAGCGCTCGTACTTCAACGGCGGCATCTGTGGTGACGGCACCGACGTGCCGTGCCCCGACCCGGTATTGCCGGTGCCCACCAAGCGATCCGGATTCATCGACACCGACGGGAAATTGATACTGCCCGACCGGGCCCGGGTTCCGGAGACCGTGCCTTTCGAACACGCGAAATGAGCGCGGGCGATGGAGGGCGGAATCAGTCCGCCGTCGCAGATTGCTCGGCCGGCAGTTTGATTGCCGAGACGTACATTTCGAGGATCGGCCGGTAGAGGTCGAGGTCGTCGAGTTGACTGCCGAGTTCGACCGCATCGGTAGTGGCGATGAGTATGTTCGCGAATGTCAAGGGCGAGATCGACAAAGTGGCGCCGATTCGTTCGAGTCCTCGAGTGACGAAACTCGCCAGTGCCTCGGCCACCTGGTGCCTTCTGTCGGCGACCCGTTCTCGCACCTCCGGGTTGCGGAGCAGGTACAGGGTGAATTCGTAACCGAGCGCTGCTTGCGCGGCGCCGCGCTCGTTGCTCAGCTGACGCCACCGCTCGGCGATATCGTCGAGTTCTTGGGCGCCGACTTCGGTTACGGCGGAGATCATGTCGGCGAACGTGTCGAAGTAGCGGCGCCAATAGCGCTCGTTCACTGCCAGGAAGAGGTCCTCCTTGGCGGTGAAGTGCTTGTAGATGGCGCCCTTCGTATAGCCGGCCGTGCCGGCGATGTCGTCGAGTGTCGCCGACATGAAGCCTTTCTCCGCGAAAACCTCCTCAGCGGCATCCAGCAGCAGAGATCGGGTGTGCTCCAGGCGTCGCTCGACTGTCCACCGTTCCACCATGCTGATCACTCTACCGAGTCTCCTGGCTACCCATTGGATTCTGAGATACTCGTTGGTATATTGACTGAGTCGACCGCCGCCAGAGGCGATTTCACGCCGACGCGGCCCCCCGGCACTCCGATCGAGAAGGAGACGGTGTCATGAGTGGACCGTCCGACAGCAAGACCTCGCCAGTGGTCACCGAATCCGCCGGTGATGTGGCCGCATTGGCTTCACAGGTCCGGTCTCCCAGCAAGCCCGTCCGGATCTGGGCCGTGCTCGGCGGCTTGATCCTGGCCTTTCAGTTGTACGTGTGGATCCGGTGGGTGACAGGTCCGTATTTCGAGCGCGTGCCCAAGGGGCCCAGCGACCCGCCGACCTTCATGAAGGCGATCCTCATCACGTGGACCGCTGTGATCATCATCGGCCTTCCGGTCGGCATCTATTACTTCATCATCCGGCCCTGGCGGCGTGAACGTCGTATCACGCTCGACGGGATGTTGTTGGTGGCCTGCGGGTTGTTGTGGTTTCAGGATCCGCTCCTGAACTACTTCAACACCTGGAGCACCTATAACACCTGGATGTGGAATATGGGCTCGTGGGTCCAGTATGTCCCGGGCTGGCACTCCTACGGGGAACCCGGTCGCATGATGGCCGAGCCCATCTTGATGAACGCGCCGGGCTATTCCTACGGGGTGCTGCTGTGCACGATATTGGGCTGCTGGATCATGCGCCGTGCCAAGAAACAGTGGCCGCGGATCAACAACTACGGGTTGATCGGCGTACTGATCGTTTGGACGTTCATCTTCGATTTCGTCATCGAGGGTTTGTTCCTGATGCCGATGGGGCTTTTCACCTACCCGGGCGCGATCAAGTCGCTGTCGATCAATGCCGGCACCTACTACCAGTGGCCGCTGTATGAAGGGTTGATGTGGGGTGGTGTGCAGGCGGGACTGTGCGCGCTGCGCTATTTCACCGACGACCGCGGCCGCACATTCGTGGAACGTGGGCTGGAACGTATCCAGGGCGGATTCGTGAAGCAGCAGTTCACGCGTTTCCTCGCGATCTTCGCGGCATGCAGCGTCTTCTTCTTCGTGTTCTACAACATTCCCGCCCAGTGGTTCGGCATGCACGCGGAGTCGTGGCCCGAGGATATCCAGAAGCGCTCGTATTTCGACATGGGGATCTGTGGCGAGGGGACGGGACGGCTGTGTCCCGATCCGGTTCTGCCGATTCCCGGAAAAGACAGCGGCTACATCGACCCGGAGGGCCGGTTGATACTGCCGCCCGGTACCGAGCTTCCGAAAACCGTTCCGTTCGATCGGGGAAATTGAGATGTCGACCAACAATCATCGCGCGGCCACACTCACCGAGACCCCGCCCTTCTACATGGCTGTCGGTGACGAGGTGGAGGTCTTCGGCGCCGCGGCGCGACGCGGCCTGCCCGTATTGCTGAAGGGCCCCACCGGATGCGGGAAAACGCGCTTCGTGGAGGCGATGGCCACCGGCCTGAACCGCGAGCTGATCACCGTTGCCGGGCACGAGGATATGACGTCGGCGGATCTGGTCGGCCGGTTCCTGCTGAAGGGCGGCGAGACGGTGTGGGTGGACGGACCGTTGACGCGGGCCGTGCGCGCCGGGGCCATCTTCTATCTGGACGAGGTGGTGGAGGCACGCCAGGACACCACGGTGGTGATCCACCCGCTCGCCGATCATCGTCGTGAACTGCCCATCGACCGGCTCGGCACCACCTTGCCGGCGGCGCCGGGCTTCCAGCTGGTGATCTCCTACAACCCCGGCTATCAGAGCGTGTTGAAAAACCTCAAGGAATCGACGCGCCAGCGGTTCGTCGCGATCGAACTCGGGTTCCCGCCCGCCGAAATCGAGACCGAGGTGGTCGCCCACGAGGCCGGGATCGACGCGAGGACGGCGGGTGCGCTGGTCACCTTGGGCAACGCCATCCGCAACCTGGACGGTTCGCCGCTGCGGGAGGTGTCGTCCACTCGAATGCTGGTGCTGGCAGGCGGTTTGGTGGCCGAGGGGCTCAGCCTGCGCAGCGCCGTCCAAGCGGCCGTCGTGCAAGCGCTCTCCGACGACCACGAGATCGTCCGCGCCCTGGGCGAACTCGTCGACGCCGTACTGCCCCGCTCATGACAGCCGACACCGGCGATCTCGACCGCTTCCGTTTGCTGGCGACCCACCTCGCCGGCCGGGCGGTCGAGGTCGCGCGGGCACCCGCCGGGGCGGCGGCCCACACGAACGGCCGGACCATCTTCGTCACGCCGGTCGATCAGCGCCGAGAGGTCGTGGTGCAGGCCGCGTTGCTCGGTGCGGGAAGCCTGGATCTGCGGGTGGTGAAATCGTTGCGGGCGCGGCCGGCGGTCGCTCGCCGTTATCTGGCCCTGGAAGGCAACCGGGTTCTCGCCGAGCTCGCCGCCCGTGTTCCGCTCGTCGCGGAGTCGGATCTCGGTGGCCCGCCACGCACATCCACGGCGGAGGAGTCGCTGGTGGTGGCCAAGGGCCGCAGTGCGGTCGCCGACCCGCCGGAATGGTTCGGCGTCATCAAACCGTCTCGCCTGCTGGCTCCTGTCGCCGGCGTGGGCGGGCGGCCCACCGACCGCGAGCTCCGACTGGAATTCGATCCCCTCGACGTGCCCGAGGCCGACGACGACGGTGACACCGAGCAGTCCGGGGACAGCAAGATCGCGAAACTGTTCGAGAATCCGCTGTTCAGCTCACGCACCCTGATGGACTTCTTCCGCAAACAATCCGGCAGCTCGAGATCGGCCGGGGACGGGCCGGCCGGTGCCGAGGCGCCCGTGCGGGCGGTGCGTCGCGCTCGCATGGTCGGGGTGCAGGCGCGGCCGCTGCCCGCGCGGATCCATTTCACCGACGACGGCAAGCCCGGCGCCGCGGTCGGCGTGGGCGGGGCCCTGTATCCGGAATGGGATGTCCACCATCGGCGCTACCGTCCCGAGTGGTGCCGGGTCATCGACTTCCCCTTCACCGGCGACGCCGACATCGCGGCCGCCGGTATCCCGGCCGACGACGTGCTGCGGCGTCGCCTGGCCCGAGTCGGCTTGGGCCCCAAGGCTCTTCGGGGCCGCCCAGACGGAGACGAACTCGACCTGGAGGCGCTGATCGACCTGTTCGTCGATCTGCGCTCGGGCCACTCGCCGCCCGAGCACGTCTACCGCGAGCACCGCAAACTCGAACGCGATCTCGGTGTCCTGATCCTGCTGGACGCCTCGGGCTCGGCCACCGATACCGACCCCGACGGCCTTGCCGTCCACGACCATCAGCGCCGCGCGGCCGCCACGCTTGCGGTCACCCTCGAAGAGCTCGGCGACCGCGTCGCGGTGTACGCGTTCCGATCCCAGGGCCGCCACGCGGTGCATCTCCCGGCGATCAAAACGTTCGGGCAGCGGTTCAGCGCGGTCGGGCGAGCCAGGCTCAACCAGCTCCAGCCGTCCAGCTACACGCGTCTGGGCGCTGGTATCCGGGGCGCGGGAGAAATCCTCAAAACCCAAGCGGGGACACGCAATCGGCTGTTGCTCGTGTTGTCGGACGGTTTCCCCTACGACGACGGCTACGAAGGCCGCTACGCCGAAGCCGACGCCCACAAGGCACTCGAAGAACTCCGCGCCGACGGCGTCGGATGCTTGTGCTTGTCGCTCGGCACGGCCACCGACACCGAAGCGCTCGAACGCGTATTCGGCTCCGCGGGCCATGCGAGCGCCGCTACTCTCGCCGAGCTGAGCCCGCGAATGGACGACCTGTTCCTGGCCTCGCTGCGCGAACACGGCGCACCGACACCGGCGCGGACATGACGTGCCGCTCGGAAAACGGGAAGAAATGGACGTTTCGATGGATGTAGTGCCACTCCAGCGCGCTCGCGACGCACTCACGGTCGACGCTCTCACCCATGCGTTCCGGCGCAACCTGCGCGCATCGGTGGTCGTCGTGGCCCACCAGGTGGAACAGGTGGTCGATCTGGCCGGAGGATGGCTGTTCGACCACGCCATCGCCGGCTGCGATGTTTCGGTCCTGATCGCTCGACCGGTCGATCCAGCGCCGCTGCGTGTGCTCGGCGCCAGCCTCATCGACCTCGCGAATGTGACACCGTTCTCGCACGACATCGTTCCACAGCAGTTGGCGATCGTCGGTGACGAGAGAACGTTCGACGAACCGGTACGCCGCTGGATCATGAGGTGCCTCGACACCAGCCACCCCGGAACGACGCTGTGGGGCGATGTCCACGATCCCGCCCTGCTGCGATGCACCAAGCCGCTGCACCATCAGCCGAGCCTCGCCGCGCTGGCATTCAAAGCCCGCGCCCATGCCCTCGCCACGCGCAGAGCGGGTACGGCCACCGGCAATCCGGACCCGCGTATCGAGTCGTTCCGTGCGGTGGCCGAAACACGGCCCACGACAGCTGTGCACGGCCGATCCCTGATCACTGGCGAGTGATACAGCCCAGACACCGCCCAGGAAAGACATCATGACGGCCGAACGTGCATACACCGATCGCCCCCGCTACCACTTCGACCGCCACACACCGCGGACCGATTAGGACACATTCATGACTTCATACTCCGGGGCAGGGACCGATCCGAACGAACCCCGAACCGGACCCGTGCTGGTGACCGGCGCATGCGGCCTGGTTGGCAGGGCGACCGTCCGGCGATTGCTCGAGGCGGGCGAGGAGGTGGTGGCCACCGACCTGGACCTGCCCGGGAACCGGCGTGTGGCGCGCACGCTCACCGCACCTCGGCTGGGAGTCCACTGGGCCGACCTGACTGACCCGGAACAGGTGGACAATTTGGTTGCCACCGTCGTTCCTCGTGGAATCGTGCACCTCGCCGCGATCATCCCACCGCTGTGCTATCGCCATCCCGATCTGGCCCGCGCGGTGAATGTCGACGCGACCGCCGCGCTGCTGCGCGCGGCCGAGAAGTTGTCCACCGCACCGCGATTCGTGCAAGCCTCCAGTATCGCCGTCTATGGTCCCCGAAACCCGCATCGCACCGACGCCGTACTCGCACCCGATACGCCGATCCGGCCGATCGACGTCTACGGAACGCATAAGGCGGCAGCGGAGGAGTTGGTGCGCACGTCATCACTGGAATGGGTCGTTCTCAGGCTCGGGGGAGTGCTGTCCGTCGGCGGGGGACTGGCCATCAACACCGACATGCTTCATTTCGCGGCCGCGCTGCCGGCGGACGGCCGGATCCACACCGTGGATGTCCGAGACGTCGCCGCTGCGTTCGTGTCCGCTTCGACGGTGACTGCGACGCGGGAGATCTTCCTCATCGCCGGCGACCCCTCACATCGGCAACGTCAACACGACGTGGTCGGATCCGTCACCGGTGCACTGGGTTTGGGTGATGTGTTCCCCGCTGGTGCAACAGGCAACCCGGACAACGACGAGGACTGGTTCACCACCGACTGGGTCGACACCGACCGGTCCCAGCAAGTCCTCGCATTCCAGCGCCATTCCTGGCCCGGCATGCTCGACGAAATTCGCGCGAAAGTGGGGTGGTACCGCCACCTGCTCCGCCCCGCAGCGCCCCTCGCGCGCTCCTGGTTGCCGCGCATGTCGCCCTACCGTGACATGCGCGCACCGTTCGCTCAGCCCTGGAACGCAATTCGGCTCAGGTTCGGCAATCCATACCCCGAACCGAAATGACTGACGACTGCTACACGGGCCCGGCTGAGTGACCGCTGTCGGTGAAGACGGGGTCAGCTTGGTCTTGGTGTCGGCGCCTTCGATCAGACGCCGAGCCCGCACTGCACCATCGTCCGGCAGACATGCTCGGCGCTCGCGGCGGCCGTCCTACCGGTCGGCCGCGACCGACGCCGAGTTGTCCCGTACGGCCTGGCCGTACCGCCGCGACGTGAAAACCCTTGTCCCGTAGGGGGTCTCCACGGTGGCGGTGGTGGAGGCGCCGATGATGAGGAGTGTGCGCATGTCGACCTCGTCCGGGTTCAGCTCGGCCAGGGTCGTCACGCGCACCGATTCGGTCGGCCCACCGACGTCGCGGCCGAGGACCACCGGTGTGTCCGGGCCGCGGTGCTCGAGAACGAGCTCGCGCAGGGCGCCCACCTGCCACCGCCGCTGGGTGGAGGCCGGGTTGTAGATCGCGATCGCCATATCGGCGGCGGCGATCGCCGAAATGCGTTGCGCCACGGTCTCCCACGGCTTGAGGCGGTCCGAGAGCGAGATCATCGCGAAGTCGTGACCGAGGGGCGCGCCGATGCGGGCGGCGACGGCACTGGCCGCGGTGACGCCGGGCAGTACCCGCACGGGCACGTCACGCCATTGCGGATCCGCGGATTCCTCGACGACCGCGGCGGCCATCGCGAACACCCCGGGGTCGCCGGAGGACACGACCACCACGCGGGCGCCGGATTTCGCCAGATCCAAGGCCATGGCGGCGCGTTCGGATTCGACCCGGTTGTCGCTGAGATGGCGGCGCTGCCCGGGGCGGACCGGCACCCGATTCACGTAGGTGGTGTAGCCGACGATGTCGGTCGCCGCCGCAAGGGCGCGGGTGACCTCGGGCGTGGTCCACTGCGCGGAGCCGGGTCCCAGTCCCACGACCACGACCTCACCGACCTCGGGAACGGGGGAGGCGGGCGAAACATCCTGGGCCGCAGCGGGTTCGGCGGTGGTGAACGGTATCTCGGTGGTCGGGGCAGGTCCGGGCACCACGGTGATGGCGAAATACGGCACGTCGGCGTCGGAGACGTCGGCGGCGCGCAGGATCCGCTGCCGCCCGGTGCTGGCGCGCTCCACATAGTAGGCGTCGTCGAGCCGGCCGGCCTTCGACAACGCTTGCCGCACACCGGGATAGGTGCGGCCGAGTTTCATGATCGCCGCGGCGTCGGCATCGGCGAGGCGTTCGGCGAGCTGATCCGGCGGCATGGTCCCGGGCAGCACCGTCAGCACCTGCTCACCCTCCACCAGCGGTGTGCCGAGCGCGGCCGAGGCGGCGCTGACCGAGGTGATGCCCGGGATGATCTCCGCGGGGAACCGGTCGGCCAGGCGCCGGTGCATATGCATATACGAGCTGTAGAACAGCGGATCGCCGGCCGCGAGCAGCGCGACGGTGCGGCCCGCGGCCAGATGGGCGGCCAGCAGGTCGGCGGCGCGTTCGTAGAATTCGTCGATCGCGCCCTGATAGCCGCCCGGATGGTCGGTGGTCTCGGTGGTCACCGGATAGACGAGATGTTCCTCCAGCTGGCCGGGTCGCATATACGGCGCCGCGATCGAGCGCGAGATGCTGCGACCGTGGCGGGCGCTGTGGAAGGCGATGACATCGGCCGATTCGATGATGCGGGCCGCCTTCACCGTCACCAGTTCCGGGTCGCCGGGGCCGAGACCCACACCCCACAGTTTTCCGGGCGCGCTCATTCTGTGCCCGTCGAGGAATGAGCTCGGGCGCTCCGTGGTTACGCGCGCTGCCTCCTCCGCACCCTGAGCGCTCATTCCTGCTCACTCGCGATCGCGTTGAGGGCGGCGGCGGTGATGGCGCTGCCGCCGCGCCGGCCGTGCACGGTGAGGTACTCGACGCCACCGTATTCGGCCAGGGCCTGTTTGGATTCGGCGGCGCCGACGAAGCCCACCGGGATTCCCAGCACCGCTGCGGGACGGGGTGCGCCCGCGTCGAGCATGTCCAGCAGATGGAACAGCGCGGTCGGGGCATTGCCGATCGCGACCACGGCGCCGTCGAGCCGATCGCGCCACAGTTCCAGTGCCGCAGCCGATCTCGTATTGCCGATTTCCTGTGCGAGCTGCGGTACGCGCGGATCGGCGAGCAGGCACAGCACGTCGTTGTCGGCGGGCAGACGTTTGCGTGTGACGCCGGAGGCGGCCATGGTGGCGTCGCACAGGATCGGCGCGCCGGCGCGCAGGGCGGTGCGGGCCGCCGCCACGACCCGCGGGGTGTGGGAGATATCGGTGGTCAGATCGACCTGTCCGCACGCGTGGATCATGCGCACCACCACCTGCGCGACATCGGCCGGGAACCGCGCCAGATCGGCTTCGGCCCGGATCGTCGCGAACGAGCGCCGATAGATCTCGGCCCCGTCGGTGAGGTAGCTGGTACGCACATCGGACATGGGCATCACCCTAGCGGTGGGAATCCGGGCCCCGAGCGGCAGCGTGGGCGAGTCACCGCCCGGTCCGCAACCTCGGGCGCCCGGCCCGCGACCTCAGAACGGCAGCCGGGCCCGCCAGGGTGATTCGGCCGGATCGTGCAGGGGATTGGCGAGGACGAGGTAGCGGAACAGGGCCAGCGCCCCGGTGAGCAGCAGCACCGCGAGCGGGACTTCGGCCAGTACGGCCGTCGCGATCGACACCCGGATGTCGTCGGGGCCGGCGGTCGTCGTGTCGAACCAGGCGTCCGCCAGCAGCAGGACGCCGGTGCCGAAGGCGGGCAGGATGAGCAGTGCCCGGCGCCGCCAGCCGAGATAGGCGGTGGTCGCCATCATCACCACCAGCAGAATGTCGAATCCGATCCACACGAGGGACCAGTTGTTCGCGTTGTACTCCTGCGGCAGCGTGAGTCCGAGATAGACCAGCCACGGAATCATCGCGACCGAGCCGCCGACCATCAGCGACAACCGCAGCCCGCGCGCCACGCGCACCCGGCGGGGATTCGGCCGTACCCGGTCCGGCCGCAGGCGCGCGACCAGTTCGAGCCGCTGGGCGAGCGAAAGCTCCTCGATCTGCGCGTCGGAGAGCAGGGCGGCGGTGGACGGCTGCGGGGCGGACGGGTCCATCGATTCAGTGTGCGCGAATCGCAGGGACGAGGCATAGTGAGTCGCCGCAGCCGCGGCGGTGCGAGTCTCAGCGATCCGCGTGGGGGCCGGTGATGCGATAACCGCCGGCTTCGGCGACCACTTCGGTCACCGGCCCGGCCGGACGCCCGCATTGCCGATCGCACCCGGACCAGTGCTGTCGCCCGGCGACGACCACCTGATCGGCCGCGACGCCGGACAGGTCGGGCGCCGGGGCGCCGACCGGCAGCACCCGCCCGGAGGTGACGGCGCCGGCCGCATCGGCCCGCACGTCGGTGAGCGATTTCGCGCAGCCCGGCCGCCCGGCGCACGCGGTCACCGCCAGCCACGGCGAGTTCGCGTCGAAGATCAGGCCCATCGGTGCCAGCACCCGTACCACCTGCTCGGCCGTCCACTCGTCCATATCGGCCACGACGAGACTGCGCCAGGGGGTGATCAGAATCGGATGTTCGACCGCCGCGACGAATTCCGCGGTCCGCGCCGGGAGCGCGCCGAGGGGCACCGCCGCCCCGAGCGCGACGCGGTCGTCGGCCTGGGTGAGCCAGCCGATCGGAATATCATGGCGGGCAACGAGATCCATTGGTTCGGCGGTCGGTTCCAGAGCCAGTTCCGCCAGGATCCGAGCCGGGCCGTCGGCGATCTCGCGCAGCCGCCACTGTTCGCCGCGCACCCGCTGGAAGCTGTGTGCCGCCGCCAGCATCGTGTCCACCGCCCGGTCCGCGCCGATGCGCGCGCCCGAATCGCGGCCGGCCAAAACCAGCGCGAACTCGGCCTCATCGGTGGCGTGGACGCCGATATCGCCGCCGAGCCCACTGATGTCGCCGCGGCCGTCGTCGAGGGTGAACAGCACTCGCCCGGGCAGCGCGGCCAATTCCGGGGCCGCCCGCAGCCCCGCGTCGAGTTGCGCGGCCAGCGGATGCACATCGCTCCAGCCGCCCGACCGGCCCGACAGCGGCGAGGCCACGATATTGCGCACCCGCTCATGGGTGGGCGCCGGCAGCAGATCGGCGCGCTCGAGCCGCTCGGCCAGTGCCGCGGCGTCGTGGATCTGCCGCAACTGCACATTGCCGCGCGAGGTCAGTTCGATGCTGCCGTTACCGAGATCGCCGGCCGCCCCGGCCAGCGCGCGCAGTTGATCGGGGGTGATCGCGCCGCCGGGCAGCCGGATCCGGGCCAGCGGACCGTCGGCGGCCTGATGCAGGCGCAGGACACCGGGGCAGGAGTCGGGAGCGGAACGCGTCATGATGTCCCCAGCCTACGAGCTGGGCGTGCCCGGATTGTGGCCGGTGCGTCCCAACCACGGGCTTTTGACCGCGCCGCACCTCGCGTCCGGAACCGGGCCCAGCCGAGATGGCCACTCGCGGCGGCGGATCACCGGTCCTTCGGGGCACTCTTGTCCCGCGCGCTGATCACGGCCTTCCACAGCTGATCGTCGACGTAACTGTCCGACAACAGGTGTGGGTTGTCGTGCCGCTCGAGGTGGTCGCGGCGGACCGTGGACTCGAAGACCAGCAGCCCGAAGATCGCGACCGCCGCGCAGGCGCCGGCGGCGACGAGCAACAGCCCGCCGTGGCCGCCCGCTGCAGCGGCCAAAGCCATTGCCAGCAATGCGACAGCAATCATCATGCATGTTATTCCCGACCAGGCGGCAAAGCGGTTCCGCCTGCTCCATCCCGGTGTGTTCGGCATATTCACAGCGTACGCCGCGGAGTCGGATCGGGAAATACCGGTCACAGCAGTGCGATAGCATCCGGGGGCTCGCCGATACGAGGAAAGCCGGTGCAATTCCGGTGCGGTCGCGCCACTGTGACAGTCAGACCCTCCGGGCGGGCGGCCGTATCCGCCATGGGCGCGTCACCCGAGGAGAACCGTGATCCTGCTGCTGTCCACGTCCGACACCGATCTGCTGTCCGCGCGCGCGAGCGGCGCCGAGTACCGGCTCGCCAACCCGGCCCGGTTGCTGGTGGAGGATCTGCCCGGACTGCTCGAGGGCGCCGATCTGATCGTGGTCCGCATCCTGGGCGGCCGCCGTGCCTGGGAAGACGGCTTGGACGCGCTGCGTGCCAGCGGGATTCCGCTGGTCGCCCTGGGGGGCGAGATGGCGCCCGATGCCGAGCTGATGGAGTGCTCGACGGTCCCGGGTGGAGTCGCCGCGGACGCGCACAACTATCTCGCCGCGGGCGGGCCCGGCAATCTGCGGCAGCTGCACAACTTCCTGTCCGACACGGTGCTGCTGACCGGTCACGGTTTCGAGCCGCCGGTCCAGCTGCCCTCCTGGGGTGAACTCGACCGGACCCCGGAGGCGTTGTCCGGCAACGATTCCCGCCTCGCCGCCGCGCCGACGGTGGCCGTGCTGTACTACCGCGCCCAGCACCTGGCCGGGAATACGGCCTACGTCGAGTCGCTGTGCCGCGCGCTGGAACAGGCCGGCGCCCGCCCGCTGCCGCTGTACTGCGCATCGCTGCGCAATGCCGAACCGGACCTGCTCGACACGCTGCGCCGCGCCGACGCGCTGGTGGTGACCGTGCTGGCCGCGGGCGGCACCAAACCCGCCACCGCCGCCGCCGGAGGTGACGACGAGGCCTGGGATATCGGCGCGCTCGCCGACCTGGATGTGCCGATCCTGCAGGGCCTGTGCCTGACCAGCGGCCGGGACCAGTGGGCGGACAACGACGACGGGCTCTCGCCGCTGGACGTCGCCACCCAGGTCGCGGTGCCGGAATTCGACGGGCGGATCATCACGGTGCCGTTCTCGTTCAAGGAGTTCGACGCCGACGGTCTGTCCACCTATGTGCCCGACCCGGAGCGGGCGGCCCGGGTCGCGGGCATCGCGGTGCGCCACGCGCGGCTGCGGCATCTGCCCGTGGCGCAGCGGCGGATCGCCCTGATGCTGTCGGCGTATCCCACCAAGCATGCCCGCATCGGCAATGCCGTCGGGCTGGACACCCCCGCCAGTGCGATCCGGCTGCTGACCGAAATGCGCACGGCCGGTTACGATCTCGGCGCGGCGGGTGAGGTGCCGGGGCTCGAGGAGCGCGACGGCGACGCGCTCATCCACGCGTTGATCGCCGCCGGTGGCCAGGATCAGGATTGGCTCAGCGCGGAACAGTTGGAGGGCAATCCGATTCGCATCGGCGCCCGGCAGTACTCGGCCTGGTTCGACACCCTGCCCGAGGAACTGCGCACCGCGGTCGTGGAGGCGTGGGGGCCGCCGCCGGGCGAGTTGTTCGTCGACCGCTCCGCCGACCCGGACGGCGAAATCGTCATCGCCGCACTGCGTTTCGGCAACATCGTGCTGCTGGTGCAGCCGCCGCGCGGCTTCGGCGAGAATCCGGTCGCGATCTACCACGATCCGGATCTGCCGCCCAGCCACCACTATCTGGCGGTGTACCGGTGGTTGTCCGCAGCGACCGACGAAGGTGGATTCGGTGCCGACGCGATGGTGCACCTGGGCAAACACGGCAATCTGGAATGGCTGCCGGGCAAAACGCTGGGCATGTCGGCGGCCTGCGGTACCGATGCCGCCCTCGGCGATCTGCCGCTGATCTATCCGTTCCTGGTCAACGATCCCGGTGAGGGCACCCAGGCCAAGCGTCGCGCCCACGCCACACTGGTCGACCATCTCATTCCGCCGATGGCGCGCGCCGAGACCTACGGCGATATCGCGCGCCTGGAACAACTGCTCGACGAGCACGCCAACATCTCGGCGCTGGATCCGGCCAAACTGCCCGCGATCCGCCAGCAGATCTGGACCCTGATGCGGGCCGCGAAGATGGACCACGACCTGGGGCTGGACGAGCGGCCGGACGAGGACACCTTCGACGACATGCTGCTGCACGTCGACGGCTGGCTGTGCGAGATCAAGGATGTGCAGATCCGCGACGGTCTGCACATCCTGGGCCAGGCCCCCGCCGGGGAGGGCGAACTGGATCTGGTGCTGGCCATGTTGCGCGCCCGCCAGCTGTGGGGTGGCGAAGTCGCGGTGCCGGGGCTGCGCGAGGCATTGGGGCTCGACGAATCCGGGGAGGAATCGCGCGAGCGCGTCGACGTCGTCGAGCAGCGCGCCCGGCAGCTGCTGGCCGCACTGCAGGCGGCGGAGTGGTCGCCGGAGGCGGTCGGGGAGCTGGTGGCCCGCTACGAACCCGATGCTCCGGACACTCTCGCCGCCGTCCTGCGGTTCGCCGCAACCGAGGTCGTGCCCCGGCTGCGGCAGACCGGAGTCGAGATCGAGCGGATTCTGCACGCCCTGAACGGTGGTTTCATCCCGGCCGGCCCGAGCGGCTCGCCGCTGCGCGGTCTGATCAACGTGCTGCCGACCGGGCGGAACTTCTATTCCGTGGATCCGAAGGCGGTGCCTTCGCGGCTGGCGTGGGAGACCGGGCAGGCGATGGCGGACTCGCTGCTGGAGCGCTACCGCGCCGATCACGGCGACTACCCGCGCTCGGTCGGGCTCTCGGTGTGGGGCACCTCGGCCATGCGGACCGCCGGTGACGATATCGCCGAGGTGTTCGCGCTGCTGGGTGTGCGGCCGGTGTGGGACGAGGCGAGCCGCCGCGTCAGCCGCCTGGAGGTGATCGACCTGGCCGAGCTGGGCCGCCCGCGCATCGACGTCACCGTCCGGATCTCCGGCTTCTTCCGCGACGCGTTCCCGCACGTGCTGGCGCTGCTCGACGACGCGGTCCGGCTCGTGGCCGATCTGGACGAACCGGCGGAGTCGAATTACGTTCGCGCGCATACCGATTCGGATCTGGCCGAGCACGGCGACCGGCGTCGCGCCACCACCCGGATCTTCGGCTCCAAACCCGGCACCTACGGCGCCGGCCTGCTGCAGCTGATCGACTCCAAGAGCTGGCGCACCGACGACGACCTGGCCCAGGTGTACACCACCTGGGGCGGCTACGCCTACGGCCGCGGTCTGGACGGCGCGCCGGCTGCCGACGATATGCGCGCCGCCTACCGGCGCATCGCGGTCGCGGCCAAGAACACCGACACCCGCGAACACGACATCGCCGATTCCGACGACTACTTCCAGTACCACGGCGGTATGGTCGCCGCCGTCCGGGCGCTGACCGGGAAGAATCCCGAGGCCTACATCGGCGACTCGACGCGCCCCGACGCGGTGCGCACCCGCACCCTCTCCGAGGAGACCACGCGGGTGTTCCGTTCCCGCGTGGTCAATCCGCGCTGGCTGGAGGCGATGCGCCGCCACGGTTACAAGGGTGCGTTCGAGATGGCCGCGACGGTCGACTACCTGTTCGGCTACGACGCCACCACCAATGTCGTCGCCGACTGGATGTATGAAAAGCTCTCGGAGAGCTACGTATTCGACGATGTGAACCGCAAGTTCATGACCGAGTCGAATCCGTGGGCACTGCACGGTATCGCCGAACGCCTGCTCGAGGCTGCCGAACGCAAACTGTGGGAGGCCCCGCAGCCGGAAACGCTCGACCGGTTGCGGCAGATCTACCTCGAAACCGAGGGCGAACTGGAATAGCACGTGGCCGCTACGTCGGCGGGCGCACCGGAACCCGCGCCGCGCGGCGGATGTGCGAGTTGCGAGTCCGGCCCTACCGTGGGGATATGACGTGGAACGAACTCGCACAGGAGAAGTACGTCCTGCTCACCACCTACAAGAAGGACGGCACGCCGGTCGGGGCACCCGTGTGGGTGGCTCCCGACGGCGACCGGCTGGTGGTCTGGACCAATCCGAAGACCTGGAAGGTGAAACGGCTGCGCCGCAATGCCGCGGTGACGGTTCAGGCCTGCGACGCCCGCGGCCGCACGTCGGGATCGCCGGTGAGCGCCGGCACGGCGCGCATCCTCGACGCGGAGGGGACCGAACGGGTCCGCGATCTCGTGGCCCGCAAATACGGCGTGATCGGCACGGTGTTGATCCGCGGCCACAAGCTGATCTTCGGTAAGGACCGCTCGGTCGGGCTGGCGATCACCGCCGAACCGGCGGGGGAGTAACCGCCGCCGGATCAGGCGGTGCACGAATCAGGCCGGGGCAGCGGTGATTTCGATGCCGATCGTGCCCTTGCGTCCGCGTCGCAGCAGGCTGCCGGTGACGATCAGCCAGCCCATGATCGAGTACTTGCGCTTGATCAGCTGCCGGGTCCGGTCGCTGTCCTGCTCGTCGAGCACGCGAGCGGTGCCGCGCACGATCTCGCCGTGCGGCTTACCGGATACGTTGCACGGCTGCACGGTGACCTCCGGATTGCGCCGCACCCGCTTGACCTTCCAGGCGGCGGTCTCGGTCCAGACGTACAACTTGGCATCGTCGAGCGCCGCCCACACCGGGGTCGCGACCGGTGTGCCGTCCTTCTTGTAGGTGGTGAGCAGAACGTAGTTCGCGGTACCCGCGGGCCCGAAAGGATTGTCCACGACTGTCGAGCCTAATCGGTCGAGCCCGGAGGCGGCAGCGGAGCGTCACCACGGAGGGCTCCCCGATCAGGCTCCGAACGACACAGCCTGATCGGTCGGAAGGGCGACGTGAATCATGCGGTGTGCGTGAGGATTCGAGGGCCCTCGTCGGTGATGGCGACCGTATGTTCGGAATGTGCGGTGCGCGAGCCGTCGGCGGAGCGGATCGTCCACCCGTCCGGATCGGTGATGATGCGGTCGGTGGTGCGGGCGAACCAGGGTTCGATCGCGATGGTCAGGCCGGGGACGAGTCGCATGCCGCGCCCGGCGCGCCCGGCGTTGGGGATGTGCGGATCCTCGTGCATGGTGCGGCCGAGCCCGTGACCGCCGAATTCGGTGTTGACGGGGTAGCCGTGCCGCCGCGCGACCGCCGCGATGGCCGCGGAGATGTCGCCGAGCCGCCCACCCGGCCGCGCGACCTCGACGGCGGCGGCCAGGGCCTCCTCGGTCGCGGCGACCAGCCGGGCGTCCTCGGGATCGGCGGTGCCGACGATGGTGCTGACCGCGGCGTCGGCGACCCAGCCGTCGACCGAGACCGCCAGATCCATGGTCAGCACGTCCCCGTCGCGCAACCGGTAGTCGTAGGGCAGGCCGTGCAGGACCGCATCGTTGACCGACAGACAGACGGTGTTGCGGAACGGCCCGCGCCCGAACGAGGGCGCGTAGTCCCAGTAGCACGACACCGCTCCTCGTTCCCGGATGCGCTGGCGCACATGCTTTTCCAGATCGAGCAGGTTCACCCCGACCTCGGCTTTCTCCCGCAGCTCCGCGAGCACCTGGGCGACGAAGCGCCCGGCCACCCCCATCCGCTCGATCTCGGCGGCTGTCTTCAGTTCGACCATGAAACCTCCCTGGAATCGGTATTTATATACCGACTCTAACCGTAGCGGTATTTGAATACCAGCTCTATGCTGAGGGCATGGTTCGACTTCCGCTGACCCCGGCCCAGGTGGAGGCCGGTCGCCGCCTGGGTGCGCATCTGCGTGCGGTCCGGGGCGATCGGGACCCCGCGGAGATCGCCCGGGCGGCCGGCATCTCACCGGAGACACTGCGCAAGATCGAATCCGGCCGGCTGCCCAGCCCGGCCTTCGGCACCGTCGTCGGACTCTCCGGGGCGCTGGGCATTCCGTTGCAGGAGTTGGCCGAGGTCTGGCAGTCCGCGCGCCTCAGCGCCTCGGCCTAGCGGGCGTCCGGTCAGCTCCACTCGGCTGCCCGGCACGCTTTCCGGTTTACCGCCGCCAATCCACCGCGACCGCCGAGTAGGGCGTGGTGGGATTCGGGGGCGTGTCGTACCGCGCGTTGGGCAGATACAGGCGACTACCGAAGCGTGCGACCGTTGTCGGGACGTCGAAGCGTGGGTCGGTGATCCGCCGCTCGACCCTGCCGGTCGTGCCCGTGCGATCGAGGGTGATCACGGCGATGGCATCGAGCCGGTTCTGGACCACGAGCAGGGTGGTGTCGCGCAGAAGGAGACCGTCCCCGGCCGGCACGGCATCGCCCCCGAGATCGACCCGTCGCGTGACACCGGTCGCCGGGTCGACGCGGAACAGCTGTCCGGTCGCCGACTGCACGATGACCAACCCCGAGCCGTCGGGTGTGGGCACGATTCCGTTCGCGTTGATCGCGTCGGGCACATAGGTGATATCGCCGATCAGCGGCAGCCGGACCACCGCCTCGGATGGGGGCAGCGCGCCGTCGGGGCCGAGGGGCAGGTGATACAGCACAGGCGTGCGGGAGTCGGTGAACCAGGCGCCCGTCGGCGTGAACACCGCATCGTTGACGAAAGTGCCCGGCGCGGTGCCGACCCGGTAGCTCGCGAGCACCGCACCGGTGCGCACATCGATCACGCGAATATCGCCGCCGGTGCCGCCGGCGACGAACAACCGGTCGTGCGAGTCGAGCCGGAGACCGAGCGACGGTGTGCCTCGGCCGGGAGTCAGTATCGTCCCCCGCCCGGATATCAGGTCGGCTCGATAGATGGAGCCGTCCGAGGCCGAGCCGATATACGCGACCGGGAGCGACCCGATCTCGATACCTTCGGGCCGGAAGCCGGCGGGCAGGTCGATCATGGTGGGAAACAGCGCCGGCTGGGCCTGCACAGGTGCGGGTGCGGCGACACCCAACCACAGGATTGCCAGCGGGATTCCGAAGAGCCGCTTCATTTTCCGCGTTCCTCCCGCAACCAGTCCTCGAGGCGCAAAAGATGAGGGAATCGCCCGCGCAGTGCGGGGATGTCGACGCGATAGCCATACGTGTCGAGCCAGTCGAACATGGCCGCTACCTCCCCGGCCTCCGCATGCGCTGCGTCGATCGGTGGTCGTTCGAATCGGGTGGGGATGCCGTCGACATCGGTGAACACCTCGGCGATCCGGCGCACGGTCAACTCGTCACCGGCGATGTCGAGCTGCCGACCGAGATACTCGGGCCGTTGATCGAACACGTCTGCGGCGATCCGGCCGATATCGATCAGCGCGATCATCTGGAGGGTGGTATCCGGGTCCAGCGGCAGTGCGCCGATTCGCTCGCCGCTGACGGCCGCCGGAATCAGATACCGCCAGTTCTCCATGAAGAACACCGGCCGCAAAACCGTCGCGGGCACACCGAGGGCATCGATGTACGCCTCGATGTCCGCCTTGGCCTCGAAATGCGCCACCCCGGAACCGCGATGCGCGGCGACGGAACTGTAGACCAGATGGTCGACGCCCTCGGCTTCGGCCGCGGCGGCAACGTTCTTGCCCTGTCGCACTTCGGTTTCCGGCCGCGGGTCGGTCATATCGGCCGGCTGCACACTGAAGATGCCGGATACGCCGCGCGCCGCCGCTCGCAACACGTCGGGATCGCCGAGATCGCCCACGACGATTTCCGCCCCGAGCGCTGCGAGCGCCGCCGCTTGCGGCTTCCTCGGATCACGCACCAGGGCGCGCACCGCGAAACCGCGGGCGAGGAGAGTGCGGGCGACCGCGCCGCCTTGGCCACCGGTCGCGCCCGTGACCAGGACCGCCTGTTCATTCGTCATCGCCGTGCTCCTGCCGAGACGTGCACGGGGCGGGCCGGTGCCGGAAGCTGGCCCGCGACGATGGCGGCGAGCGAGAGTGCGAACCCGATCAGTTGAATCGGCCCCAGCGTCTGGGCCAGGAGAACAGCGCCGAGGACGGCAGCGACCAGCGGCGAGAGCAGCACGAGTACCGCGGTGGAGGCGACGGGCAGGGTGGTGATGCCGCGGAACCACAGCACATAGGCGATCAGACCGCCGGCCAGGCCGAGCCACAGATAGCCGAATGCCGCCGCCGCATCGATCGCAGGTGGACGTCCCTCGACGAGAACGGTGAATGGCAGCAGGAATGCGCCGCCCGCGGTCAATTGCCAGCCGGCGAAGGTGACCGGACCGACGCCGAGGGGACGTCCCCAGCGCTTGGTGAGCGTGAGTCCCAGCGCCATCGAGCCCGCGCTCGCCAGACCCGCCGCCACCCCGACCGCGTCCAGCGACGCGGACGGTCCGATCACCACGAGGCCGACGCCCGTCACGCCGATCACCCCCCAGATCAGACGCCAGATCGACGCTCGCTCACGCAGAACGGCCACCGCCAGGAGAGCGACGATCAACGGTTGTGCCGCGACCAGCGTCGCCGCCACACCGCCCGGCAACCGCTCGGCCGAGATGAACAGCAGCGCGTTGAGCAAACCGATATTCAGCACACCGAGCGCCGCGGCCTTCCACCACCATCGCCCATGCGGCATTTTCCGGGTGACAACCAGCACGATCAGCCCGGCCGGCAATGCCCGCAGCATCGCCGCGAACAGAGGGTGCCCGGGCGGCAGCAGTTCGGTGGTGGTGATGTAGGTCGTGCCCCAGACCGCCGGGGCGAACGCTGTGAGTACGGTCCGGGACAGATCGGCCCGTGCCGCACCGCCGACTCCGTCGGAAATCCTCAGTGCTCCTGCGCTTTTCATATCGGATATCTCACCCGCGTGAGATCTATGAGTCCAACACATGTTTGTCACCGGATCGATCGCAAATCATGATTGATGCATGGAACTCCAGCAGATGCGCTATGTCGTCGCGGTCGCGGAGACGAACAGCTTCACCCGCGCGGCCGAACGATGTCTGGTCGTTCAGTCCGCACTCAGTCACCAAATCGCGCGCCTGGAAAGGGAACTCGGCGCGAAACTCTTCGAGCGCACCAGCCGCCGCGTGCGTCTGACACCGGCGGGCGTGGCATTCCTGCCCGCGGCACGGCAATGCCTGGATGCGGCAGAACGTGCGGCCGCTGAGGTCGCCGCGGCCGTCGGCGAGATTCGTGGCCGCCTGGCCGTGGGCTTGATTCCGACCGTCGCCGCGGTCGACGTTCCGGATGCGTTGCGTGAGTTCCGGGGGCGCTACCCGCACGTGCGGATCAGTTTGCGCGTCGGCGCCAGTGACGACCTGGCCGAACAGGTACGCGACGGCGCGCTCGACATCGCCTTCCTCGGTTTGCCGACCACCGCGACACCGCAGGGGGTCGCGGTCCGGGAGTTGGCTCGCGACCGGCTGGTCGCCGTGGTCGCGCCGGACCATCCGCTCGCCGCAGAACCCGCGGTCGACCTGCGTAGGCTCTCCGCCGAGGTATTCGTCGATCTTCCCGCCGGAACCGCCGGGCGGATCCAATCCGACCAGGCGTTCGCGGCCGCCGGACTCGATCGCGAGGTCGCCTTCGAGGTGACCACCGCTGATTACATCGGCCGTCTCGTCAGGCCCGGGCTTGCCGTCGCCATGCTGCCCGCAGCCTACGCGCCCCAGCTCACCGGAGTCGCCACGGTCGACGTCTCCGACGCACCGGCACGAGTCGAGTACGTCGTCTGGAGCCGCACTACCGGCACACCGGCCGCCGCCGCATTCCTCGACATCGTCTCCACCGCCGCCAGGTAAGGGCGGTGATCGGTCCGAAACTGTTGGCGGCGACCTTCCTGCTCAGAAGGTGGCAACGGCTCGGGCCGCCCCTCACCTGCCGCCGGCCGGGTCGGCGCGCCACGGTGACCGCTACGCCGAATCGAGAATCACCCGGGAAACTCTCCGCGGAACAGGGGAAGGGTCGCGTCTGCGATCGCCTCCGGGGAGGGGAGTGCGGCCCGTGCCTCCGGAGGGCTCATTCGTGACTGGAGTGCTCGCTGGTGGGCCGCGCCCACGAGCAGTAGTGCGGCGGTGCGTGGTTGGGTGACGATATGGTGGCGGGCCGACAGGTGCCCGATGACCACGTCCAAGGCGCGATGCGGGCCCAGATCGAGGTCGCGGCTGCGTTCGGAGTACACCGCGCGCAATTCGGCGTCGGAGTCGATCGCCGCCATGACGGGTAGTGCGGCGAGGAAGAAGTCCTCCAGCACGGTCACCAGGTGTACGAGATCGCTTCGCAGATCGGCGGATTCGGCCGCGTCCGCGGAAGGGGACGGATCGGCGAGCATATCCTTCAGCGGCCGCAGATGATGCTGGATCACCGCCTGGAGCAGGCCGGTGCGGTCGCCGAAGTGGTAGAAGATGCTCGACTCGGCGACTCCGGCGCGGGTGGCGACCTCCCTGGTGGTGAGCCGCGCGACCCCCGAACTCGTGAGAACCTCCTGTGCGGCCGCGATCACGGCTTCCCGGACCCCGCTGCGTGGCCGGCCTCGGGTGCGTGCGGGCGGGTCGGTGTTGTCGGTGTGCTGGCGGGGCACCGCGTCTTCCCTTTCGGTCGGTCGTGCCCTTGCAGTATGCCGCATTCCGTCGTATTTTCTGAGTAGGCACTCGAAAATACCGATCGGAGCTGTCGACATGTCCACTCCCAGCACATCTCCATCCACCGGCACCCCGGCGGGCGAGTCGGCGGGCCGCGGCCGCTTGCGCATGCAGGCGGCGGTCGACGCCGCCATGCGGGCACTGTTGCGGTCGCCCCTGCATCGCCTGCTCAGCGCGAAATTGATGATCGTCACCGTGGTCGGTCGCAGAACCGGCCGCGTCTACGCGAATCCGGTCGGCTACGCCGAATCCGACGGCGCGCTGCTGATCGGCACGGCGGCGGGCTGGCGGCGCAATCTGCGGCCGGGTGAACCGGTGCGGATCACCTGGCGCGGCCGGGAGCGGCTCGCGGACTGGGAGGTGATCTCCGGCGAAGACGAGATCGCCGAGCCCTACCGCATCATCCTCACCCAGAATCCGACGCACGGCCGCTTCGCCGGCATCGGTCTCGATGCCGACGGCAAGGTCGACCGGGAACAACTGCGCGCCGCGATCGGCCGCGGCACGGTGGTCGTGCGGCTGCGGCCGCGCTCGATGCGCTGAGCGGTCAGGTGGCCTGGCTGACCGAGGACATGTGGAAGTCGGGAATCCGCATCGGCGGCATGGCCGTACGGGTGAACCAGTCCTTCCATTCGCGCGGCAGCGTGATCTCGGTGGCGCCGACCTCGGTGGCGCGGCGCAACAGATCCAGCGGGCTCTCGTTGAAGCGGAAGTTGTTGACCGCGGCAGTGACCGCCCCGTCCTCCACCAGATACACACCGTCGCGGGTCAGGCCCGTCTGCAACAGGGTGGCCGGATCGACTTCACGGATGTACCACAGGCAGGTCAGCAGCAGACCGCGCTCGGTGGTGGCGATCATCTGCTCGAGCGTGCGATCCGTTCCGCCGCTCAGTAGCAGATTCTCGCCGGCCACCGTGACGGGAGCGTCGTACTGCGCGGCCACGGCGCGCGGATAGATCAGCGACTCGATCACCCCCTCGCGCAGCCAGTCGACGCGACCGGCCGACAGGCCGTTGTCGAAGATCGAGGAGGTCTCCGACGAGGCCGCGGTCGCGACGAACGGCCGGTACTCCAATCCGGCGGCAGCCGGGTCCGAGTACAACGTCAGCGGCAGGTCGGTGAGGCGCTCACCGACACGGGTGCCGCCGGCCCGGGCGAATGCGGTGTGCCCCTCGTGGGCGCCGCGCCCGTCCATCGACCACAGCATCGGGATGAGCAGATCCGCGACGGCCGAGGGCGGCAGCAGGGTGGGGTAGCGGCCGGCCGGCAGTTCGACCCGGCGGGCGCACCAGTCCAGGCGCCGGCTCAGCTCGGCCAGCAATGCGGTGACGCCGATATCGGTGAAGTCGGCGGTCGGCGCGCCCACCCAGGCGCTGGCCGGATCGTTGTCGCCGCGTTTGCCGTTGATCTCGATGGATCCGGTGGGCTCGGTCCACCGGCGGCGGATACCGGTCGACGTGCCCAGCCAGGTCGTGTGCAGCTGATGATGGGCGAAACCGTAGAGCCGGTCGGCGCCGGCGAATCCGACGGCGAGCTCACCGGCGAGGCCGGTGAACACCTCGATGCCGGTTTCGCGCACCGGACCCGACCACTGCGAATCCGGTTGCGCGCCCGCGGTTTCCGGGTCCAGTAGTGGCATCGCGTCGGCGGCGGGCTCGGCGGTGCGCGCCGCCTCTTCGGCACTGCGCACCACCGCCTCGATCTCGGCGGGATCCACGCTCGTGGAACCGACACTGCCCACCCGCGCCGAGCGCGGGCCCTCGCGCAGGATCGACACCACCGCCCAGGACCGGGATACCGACGACCCGTTGGTGGTCATGGAATTACCGGCCCAGCGCAGCGAGGCCTCCGACGCGTCGGTGACGATGACGATCGTCTCGTCCGCGCGGGCGACGGCCAGCGCCCGCTCCACGACCTCCGCGCCGTGCATCATCGTCACCGACCGGCCTCCCGTGTTGTCTGCGAATTCCGAACCGTGGCCGCTCATCCCGCCTCCTGTGTCTTGCGGGACACCCGCACCCGGTCGGCGCGGTGAGTGGCTGCGCGAGTGTGACTCACCCCGCCTCCTGGCGGGTGTTGAGGATGTTCACCCCGCGCACCAGCACCGACGGGCACCCGTGCGATACCGCCGCGACCTGGCCGGGCTGGGCCTTACCGCAGTTGAACGCCCCACCCAGGACCCAGGTCGACGGGCCGCCGACGGCTTCCATCGCGCCCCAGAAGTCGGTGGTGGTGGCCTGGTAGGCGACATCGCGCAGCTGTCCGGCCAGCTCCCCGTCGCGGATCCGGAAGAAGCGCTGCCCGGTGAACTGGAAGTTGTAGCGCTGCATGTCGATCGACCAGGACCGGTCGCCCACGATGTAGATGCCGTCCTCGACGCGCGAGATCAGCTCGGCGGTGCTGGTATCGGTCTGCGGATCGGGCTGCAGCGACACGTTGGCCATGCGCTGAATGGGCACGTGGTGGGCGGAATCGGCGTAGGAGCAGCCGTTGGAGCGGGGCACCCCGAGACGTGGCGCGAAGACCCGGTCGAGCTGATAACCGACCAGGGTGCCCTCGCGCACCAGATCCCAGCGCTGCCCGGCCACACCCTCGTCGTCGTAGCCGACCGTCGCCAGGCCGTGCTCCTGGGTCCGGTCACCGGTGACGTGCATGATCGGGGTGCCGTAGCGCAGCGTCCCGAGCTTGTCGGGGGTGGCGAAGGAGGTTCCGGCGTAGGCCGATTCGTAGCCGATCGCGCGATCGTATTCGGTGGCGTGACCGATCGATTCGTGAATCGTCAGCCACAGATTGGTCGGATCGATCACCAGGTCGGTGGGACCCGGCGTCACCGAGGGCGCGGCGACCTTCTCGGCCAGCCACTGCGGTATCCGCGCCAATTCGTCGCCCCAGTCCCAGACTCCGTCGGCGCCGGTGACGTACTCCCAGCCGCGCCCGGCCGGGGCGGCGAGCGTGCGCATGGTCTCGAAACCGCCCGTCGCCGCGTCGACGGTGATCGCCTCGAGCTGCGGATGCAGCCGCACCCGCTGCTGAGTGATCGTGGAACCCGCGGTGTCGGCGTAGTAGGTCTGCTCCTTGACCTGCAGTACCGAGGCCGTCACGTGATCGATGCCCGCGGCCGAGGACAGGCGCTGCGAATAGTCCTGCAGCAGTGCGACTTTCTCCGGCGTCGGCACGATGAACGGGTCGACGTCGTAGGGCGAGACCCAGGTTGCGTCGCGGTAGACCGGTTCGTCGGCGAGTTCGACCCGCTCGCGGTTGAGCGCCCGAACGGTGGCCGCGACCGTGACCGCGCGCTGGGCCACCGCGACGGCGGTCGCGGACGTCAGCTCGCAGTGTGAGGCGAAACCCCAGGTGCCGTCGACGATCACCCGGACCGCGAAGCCCAGGTCGACGGCGTTGTCGACGGACTCGACCCGGCCGTCGCGCAACCGGATCGATTGGGTCACCAGCCGGTGCACCCGCAGATCGGCGTGTTCGGCGCCGGCCGCGCGTGCCGCCGTCAGCGCCGCATCGGTCAGGGCGGCCAGCGGTAGCGCGCGGAACTGTTCGTCCACGGTCGCGGATGCGATGCTCACCCGGCCTACGCTAATTGCTGACCGCCGAGCGGGCCAACAGATTCGCCGATGGGTGCGGCGAAACACTCCGGGCCCCAACGCGACACGCCGTGCATGTTTGCAGACGATGCAAACATGCACGAAATGCGGTGTGGCACGCACTGAAACGCGCGCGAAACGCGCAGCCTGCCGCAGGTTGCGGCACCGATGGCGTACTGTCTGCCCGCGTGCCGCCATCCGCACTCCGTGACCGCAAGCGGGAACGCACCCGCCGCTCCCTCCTCGAGGCTGCCGCCGACCTGTTCGAATCGCGCGGCTACGAGGCGACCACCGTCGCCGATATCGCCGCGACCGCCGAGGTGGGTACCAGAACATTCTTCAACTACTTCGAGAGCAAAGAGGAACTGCTCTTCCCCGAACCCGACGAACGGGTGACCGCGGCGGTGGCCGCGATCGCGAGCCGCCGCAGTGACGAACGGCCCGTCGAGGTGCTACTGCGCGCGCTGCGCGCCGCCGGTGACAATCCCGGTGACCACCTCGGCGACGATCTCGCGGCCCGGATCGCGGTGTTGCGGGCCCAGGTCTCACGCACCGTTCCCGCCGTGAGCGGCCGGGCCGCACACGCCCAGCTGGCCGCGCAGCAGGAGATCGCGCGGCGGCTGCGCGACGCCTTCCCCGACGAATTGGACGAGGTCGGCGCGGCCGCGCTGGTCGGCGCCGTCGTCGGCGCGGTGTCGGGCGCGCTCACCGTGCTGTTCTCCGGCCGCCACGCGATCGAGGACGGGGAGCGACTGCATCGCACCATTCGCGAGACCACGTCGCGGGTCCTGGCGCCCTGGCTCTCGGCCGGGCGGCATCTGACCGCGGAGGCGCACTGCTGAGCGCGGCTCAGCCGAACTGCTGCCAGCCCAGGCGGATGACCATCGCGGTCACCACGATCAGCAGTACCGCGCGCACGAACCCGGCACCGCGGGCGAGCGCCATCCGCGAACCCACGACGGACCCCGCGATATTCGCCACCGCCATGCCCAGGCCCACCGACCAGATGATGTGCCCGGTGGCGGCGAGCAGAATCAGCGCGCCGAGATTGGACCCGCAGTTGATCACCTTCGCCATGGCCGCGGCGCGCACGAACTCGGTGCCCAGCAGGGTGGCGAAGGAGATGATCAGGAAGGTGCCGGTGCCGGGCCCGACCAGCCCGTCGTAACCGCCGATCAGTCCGGCCGACAGGCACACCACCAGGATCGTGCGGCGCCGGGTCGGCGGGTGGGTGGCCATCGTCACCCCGATCGAGGGACGCGTCGCCACCACGATCGCGACACCGATCAGCACCGCCATCACGATCGGGATGAAATAGCGCCGGTCGATCAGCGCCACCGCGGCCGAACCGGCGGCCGCCGCGCACGCCGCAATCACCGCACCGGACACCATCAGCGGCCGGTTCATCGGCACCCGGCGCGCGAAAGTCAGTGCGGCGGCGCTGGTTCCGGCGAATGCGGCGATCTTGTTCGTGCCCAGGGCGGTCTGCGGGGCGAGCGTCGGCGCCACCAGCAGCAGGGTCGGCAGAATGATCAGCCCGCCGCCGCCCACCACTGCATCCACCCAGCCCGCGACCGTGGCCGCGGGCAGCAGCACCGCCCAATCAGCCACATCCACGTCGGCGACACAATCAGAGTTCGCGACGTGCGGCAAATCGTGGCGCCCGATACCGCGGTGGCGGCCACCTAGGCTGAGCGGGTGCGCCGATTCAGTCTGTGGCTTCGTGGCAAACCCATGGTCGCCGATTCCATCCTCGCGGCCGCACTGGTGCTGTTCGATCTGCTCACGCTCGGCGGCAAGGATCACGCGATCGTCTATCTGATCCTCGGGCTGCTCGTTCCGGTGCCGGTGATCTGGCGGCGCAGCTATCCGCGGGCCAGTGCGGTCGCGCTGCTGGTGTTGTCGATCACGACCAGCGCGGTGAGCGTCGTGCTGCACGAGGATCTGCAGCCGCCCGCGCTGCTGGCGGTCGGCGTCGCGCTCTACACCCTCGTCGCGTATGTGGGCCGGCGCGAAGGTCTGCTGTATCTGATCGGCCTCACCGTGGACGGGGCGTTCTCGCTGGCCGTGGTCGACCAGTCGGTGCCGATCGTCATCGGCTTCCTGGTCATGTTCTACGCGCTGTGCTGGACCCTCGCGGAATTCCTCGGCGCCCGCCACGCCTACGACGCCGAGGTCGCGGCCCGGCTCGCGGTCGCCGACTACGACCGTGAACGCAGTGCCCACGACGCGGTCTCGACCGAACGCACCCGCATCGCCCGCGAACTCCACGATGTGGTCGCGCACGCGGTCAGTGTCATCATCGTGCAGGCCGACGGGGCGAAATACGCGCTGCGCCGCGACCCCGAGATCGCCGAACAGGCATTGGCCACCATCGCCGCCACCGGCCGGGAGGCGCTGCGCGAACTGCGCCGGACCGTGGAACTGCTGCGCACCGAACACGCTCCGGAACAGCTGCCGCAGCACGGCACCGCCGGGCTGGCGAAGGTGGTGGAGATGATGCGCAGCGCCGGGCTCGCCGTGGAATTGGAACTCACCGGCGAACTCGACGACGTCGCGCCCGAGGTGAGCCTCGGCATGCACCGCATCGTGCAGGAATCGCTGACCAACACCTTCCGCCACGCCGGCCCCGACCCGCAGGCCTGGGTGCGGGTGCGCCGGCGCGACACGGACGTGCTGGTCGAGGTCCTCGACCGCGGCGATGCCGGACCGTCCGCGACCGGGTCCACCATGGCGGCGAAGGCGCCCGTCGTGGACGACACCGCGCTGCGCAACGGCATCGCCGGCAGCGGTCTCGGGCTGGTCGGGATGCGGGAGCGGATCGCGGTCCTCGGCGGCACCCTCGAGGTGGGACGACGCCCCGAGGGCGGCTGGCGCGTCTGCGCCACCATTCCCCTGCAGCGCGAACTACCCGACTGACCGGGGGAGAAGTCCCGGTTAGATTGGTGCGGTGCCGATCACCGTACTCGTCGTCGACGACCAGGAACTCATGCGTGCCGGACTCAAGATGGTGCTGGGCGCGCACCCGGACGTCGATGTCGTCGCCGAGGCCGACAACGGCGCGACCGCCGTGCGCCTGGCCGGTGAGCTGGCCCCCGACGTGGTGCTGATGGATGTGCGGATGCCCGTGGTCGACGGCGTCGCCGCGACCGCCCAGATCCTCGAATCCGGATGCGGCAGCCGGGTTCTGGTGATGACCACCTTCGACCTCGACGAACACGCCCTCGGCGCGCTGCGCGCCGGAGCCAGTGGCTTCCTGCTCAAGGACACCCCGCCCGAGGATCTGGTCTCCGCGATCCGCAGCGTCGCGGCCGGTGACGCCGTGGTCTCGCCGAAGGTGACCAAACGTCTGCTGAACCGGCTGATCGCCGCCGACCCCGCCCGTGTGCGCGACCCGTCGGTGCTCGACGTGCTCACCGCGCGCGAACGCGAGGTGCTCGAACAGATCGCCGCCGGGCGCTCCAACGCCGAGATCGCCGCCGAGCTGTATCTGTCGGAGGCCACGGTGAAGACGCACGTCGGCCGGGTGCTGACCAAACTGGGACTGCGCGACCGGGTGCAGGCGGTCGTGCTGGCCTACGAAACCGGGCTGGTCACACCGGGTACCTGACCCGAGTGTGCGGTGATATGCCCGGATCGGGAGAAAATCGGGGGCGCCGCGCGTTGGGCAGGGTAGATCGTGGAAAGGATCGCCGATGCCCGCCCTGTTGTTCGCCCTCTATCTCGTCGTCGAGATCGCGGCGCTGGTCGTGGTCGGCCACCTCATCGGTGCCGTGCCTACCATTCTGCTGCTCATCGCCGGATCCGCGCTCGGGCTGATCCTGGTGCGTTCCCAGGGCCGCCGGGTCTTCCAGCAGTTCCGCCGGGCCCGGCGCGGCGAGATCGCCCCGGGTACCGCCGTCGCCGACGGCGCGCTGGTCGGGGTGGGCGCGCTGCTGATGTTCGTTCCCGGTCTGGTCACCTCGGTGTTCGGACTGCTGCTGCTCCTGCCGACCCGCGCACTGCTGCGACCGCTGGTCTCGGCCGCGGCGCTGCGGCGCATCGATCGGCTGACCATGGCCGGCGGATATCGCGGCGTGGTGGTGGAACCCTCCGGTGAGGTCGTCGACGGCGTGGTCGTCGAGCAGTACTACGACGACGGTCAGGGCCCCACGCGGCGCATGATCGATCCCCGCTGACCGACCCGCACTGATCCCATGCCGCCGGCCGTGCGGCACACTGGTCACCCGTGAGTACCCAGTTGCTGGTCGGCGGCCGAATCTACAGCTCCAGTTCTCCCGATGCGACCGCGATGGCGGTCACCGACGGCACCGTGGTCTGGCTGGGCGCCGAACGCCCCGGCCGCGCCCTGCATCCCGACGCCGAAATCATCGATCTGGACGGCGCTTTCGTCGCCCCGGCCTTCGTCGATCCGCACGTGCACGTCACCGCGCTGGGTCTGCAACTGACGGGTCTGGATCTGTCCCAGGCGAATTCGCTGGCCCAGTGCCTGGATCTGGTGCGCGAGTACGCCGCTGCGCATTCCGGCACGATCATCGGCGACGGCTGGGACGAGACCCGCTGGCCCGAGGGACGCCCGCCCACGGTCGAGGAGATCGACGCCGCGGCCGGGCCCGGCCGCACCGTCTATCTGTCCCGCGTGGACGCCCATTCCGCCGTCGTCTCGACCGCGCTGCTCGACGCTGTGCACGGCGTTCGCGGGGCCGCCGGATACACCGCCGGCGCACCGCTGCGCGCCGACGCGCATCATCTCGCCCGTGAGGCCGCGCTCGACGGTCTCGACCGCGCTCAGCGCGACCGGGCACGGGCCATCGCACTGGATTACGCGGCCGCGCACGGTGTGGTCGCCGTTCACGAATGTGCGGGCCCGCAGATCTCCGGACGCGCCGATGTGCGCGAATTGCTGGAATTCGAGCACGGTGTGCAGGTGCGGGCGTACTGGGGTGAGGCCGTCACCTCGGCCGACGAGGCGCGGGCGCTGATCGGCGAACTCGGGGTCCATGGGCTGGCCGGTGACTTGTTCGTCGACGGCTCCTTCGGCTCCCACACCGCGTGGCTGCGCGAACCGTATGCCGACCGCGACACCACCGGCGTCTCCTACCTCGACGCCGCGGCGATCGCCGCCCACGTCCGGGCTTGCACCGAGGCCGGGATCCAGGCCGGATTCCACGCCATCGGCGACGCCGCCGTCGATGCGGTGGTCGAGGGCTTCGCCCGCGTCGCCGGCGAACTCGGCGCACCGGCGGTGGCCACCCGCGGCCACCGCCTCGAACATGCCGAACTGCTCGATGCCGCCCAGATCGCGAAACTGGCCGAATTCGGTGTGATCGCCAGCGTGCAACCGGGATTCGACGCGGCCTGGGGTGGCGCCGAGGGAATGTATGCCACCCGGCTGGGCGCCGAACGCGCCGCGGCCACCAACCCGTTCGCGGCGATGGCCGCCGCCGGCGTCTCCCTGGCGATCAGCTCCGACGCCCCGGTGACGGCGCTGAACCCGTGGGAGGCCGTGCGCGCGGCCGCGAACCACCGGACCCCGGGACACCACATCTCCCCGCGCGCGGCCTTCGCCGCAGCCACCCGCGGGGCCTGGCGAGCAGGCGGCGTACGCGACGGCATCGCCGGCACGCTGGTGCCCGGCGCCCCCGCCAACTATGCGATCTGGGACACAACGGAATTGGTGGTCGCCGCCGCCTCGGACACGGTGCAACGCTGGTCCACCGATCCGCGCTCACGCGTCCCCGGCCTGCCGTCCTTGGACGCGGGCGCCGAACTCCCGCGCTGCCTGCGCACCGTCCGCGACGGCGTGACCATCTACGAGGGCTGACCGAACTCGGGAGCGGGCCGGCCCGCCACGGTTTCGCCGTCGGACGGCAGGGCGGCCGACCGGGCCGCGCGGCCGCTGCGTTCTCCGACACCGGCTGGCGGGCTCCCCGGTGGCGTCCGTCACACCAGCGGCCTTCGTCGTCACCATGCGGCGGAGGTGTCGCGGCCGCGGAGCCCCGGCCGGCGGGAACTGCGCGCCGTCCCAGTAGGCTGGCGCGGTGCTGGGCGTGACGTGGCGGGTGTGGGGGAGGATCGCGGCCGCTGTCGTCGCCGGGCTTCTGTTGTTCGCGAGCTTTCCGCCCCGTACCTGCTGGTACCTCGCGCCGATCGGCATCGCGATCCTGACCCTGGTCGTGCGCGATACGACGAGGTTGCGCGGCGGATTCGGCTACGGACTGCTGGCGGGGCTCGCGTTCTTCCTGCCGCTGCTGCCGTGGACCGGCATCTACGTCGGCCCGGTGCCGTGGCTGGCGCTCTCGGCCGCGTGCGCGATCTATGTCGGCCTGTTCGGCCTGCTGTCGCGGCTGGTGTGCGCCCTGCCGGGCTGGCCGGTGTGGGTGGCCTTGATGTGGACGCTCACCGAATGGGGACGATCCAGTTTTCCGTTCGGCGGATTCCCATGGGGCCGGCTCGCTTTCGGGCAGGCCGACGGCTGGTATCTGCCGCTGGCCTGGCTCGGCGGTGCGCCGGTCGTGAGCTTCGCGGTCGCCCTGACCGGAACCGTCCTGGCGGTCCTGCTGCTCCGGTTGCGTCCCCCGGTAACCGCACGTCGTGCGGTCGTAATTATCACTCTCGCAACGGTTGTGGCTATTATCCCGATTACCGGAGTGATCCTCCGGACCGCGCTGCCCGCCCCGGACGACGGAGACCGGTCGATCACGGTCGCCGCTATCCAGGGCAGCGTGCCGCGGCTGGGCTTGGACTTCAACGCCCAGCGCCGGGCCGTGCTGGACAATCACATTCGCCGTACCGAGGACCTGGCCCGCGCGGTCGCCGCCGGCACCGCCGCCGCGCCGGATGTGGTGATCTGGCCGGAGAATTCCTCCGATATCGACCCGCTGCGCAATTCCGACGCCTACGACGAGATCACCGCGGCCTCCCGTGACATCCACGCCCCGATCCTGGTGGGCGCCGTCCTCGTCAACGACGACCGCACCACCACCAATTCGGTGATCGTGTGGGACGCCGACGGGCCGGGGGAGCGCCACGACAAGAAGATCATCCAGCCCTTCGGCGAATATCTGCCCTACCGCGGCTTCTTCCGTCACTTCTCGAGCTACGCCGACCGCGCCGGCTACTTCGTACCCGGCCACGGAGACGGGGTCGTGCACGCCCGCCCGGCGACCGGCGGCCCGATGGTCGCGATCGGCGTGGCGACCTGCTACGAGGTCGCCTTCGACCGGGCCTTCGAGGATTCGCTGCGCGCCGGTGCGCAGCTGCTGACCGTCCCCACCAACAACGCCACCTTCGGCGACAGCGATATGACCTATCAGCAGCTGGCCATGTCGCGAGTGCGGGCCGTCGAACACGGCCGGGCACTGGTGGTCGCCGCGACCACCGGTGTCAGTGCCGTGGTCACCGCCGACGGTGTGGTGCGGCAGCAGACCACCAAATTCGTGCCCGCCGCACTCGAGGCGACGCTGCCGTTGCGCAGCGACACGACACCCGCGACCGCGATGGGTCCCCTTCCGGAACGCATGTTGTGTATTCTTGCTGCGGCCGTCGCCCTGGTCGCGGCTATCCGGCGGCGAACGATGCGCTCGGCGCGTCGGACCGATGAGGACGTCACCGGCGACCCGGTATTCGACTGACGACCACCGCAGTCTTCCGGACAATCACACATCGCGGGTACCCGCGAATCGATCTTTCTCACACTCCGTCGATTCCGGGCCGCTCATCTGCATTCGCCGGTTGGTTGCACATCCGGACACCGCGTGCTGCCGATCTTGTCCCTGACGGGCGATCGCCGCTGAACGGCAGTCATTTGCGGTGAAATAGCCAATCAATTGCTGTATCTGCCTGTGGCGTCCGAGGCCGAAGATCACGACATCGTTACCAGTCCGGCCGCAACGGCGCTCCGAATCATAGGGCGTGGATCACGTCCTCCCGCTGGCGCGCGCTTTTCCGCCCACGGATGGGGATCGGGGAGTTGCGTATACAGCGGCAGAACGGAGTGATTGATGAGTTCATTGGCCACCGATCGTGTCGACCAATGTGCTTCCGGCGAATTTTCAGCACAACCCTTCGCTCTGTCACCGGCGCAAACCGCCCTGTGGTACGCGCAGCGGATTCGACCCGATGTGCCACTGACCATCGCGCAGTACGTGGAAATTCACGGTGATCTCGACGTGGGCCGGCTGCTCTACTCGATCGAGCGGTTCGGCGCGGAATCCCAGGTGGGTCAGTTGCGCGTCGTGGAGATCGACGGTGTGCCGCAGCAGGTGGTGGATGCGGCGCATCGGCCCGGCTGGGCTCGGATCGATCTGCGCAAGGAGCCAGACCCGCGCGCGGCGGCGCTGCGGTGGATGAACGAGCACGCCAGCAGCCCGATCGATATCGAACACGAGCCACTGACCATCAATGTCGTTCTGCGCGTCGGTGACCAGGACTACATCTGGTACTGCCGCGCCCACCACATCGTCATCGACGGCTACGGCGCCATGAACGCGCTCACCCGCACCGCCGAGATCTATACCGCGCTGGAGAACCACACCGAGCCCTCGGTCTCGCGGGCCACCCCGCTGGCGGAGATCTACGCGGGGGAGTCGCGGTATCGGGAGTCGAGCCGCTATCGCGCCGATCAGGAGTATTGGCGTGAGCAGCTCGTGGGGGTCGGTGAGCCGCAGACGCTGTCGTCGTCGGGGATCGCCTCGTCCATGCCGGATCCGGGCCGGCGCATCGCGGCGGCCGTGCTCGACGCCGATACCGAGACCGAACTCACCACTGCCGCCGCCACATTCGATTCGCAGAATTCGGCGCTGGTGGTCGCGGCGCTGGCGGGGTACGTGCGCGCGGCGACCGGCACCTCCGATGTGGTGCTGAGCCTGCCGATGTCGGCGCGGACCACGGTCGCGCTGCGCCGTTCCGCGGGCGTGGTGTCCAACGTGGTGCCGATCCGGGTGCGATTCGACGCCGACACCACGGTCGCCGAGGTCGTCAAGGCGACCGAACTGCAGATCACCGGCGCCCTGCGGCACCAGCGCTACCGCCACGACGACATCAGACGCGACTGCGGTTACTCGCGCGATGCCCGCGGCTTCTTCGGGCCGATGGTCAACATCATGCTGTTCCACAGCGAACTGAACTTCGGCAGCTTCGTCGGCTCGCTCAACGTGCTGTCCACCGGCCCGGTCGAGGATCTGTCGATCAACCTCTACAACGGCGAGGGCGGGCGCATCCACGTCGATTTCGAGGCCAATCCGCAGCTCTACGGCGAGGCGGAGCTGGCACGTCACCACGAGCGGTTCCTCGCCTACCTGAACCGTTTCCTCACCGCCGATCCGGCCGAGCCGATCGCGGCGGTGCCGGTGATCACCGACGCCGAACGCGACGAGGTGCTGCGGCAGTGGAACGCGACCGCCGTGCCGGAGCAGCCGGGCACCCTCGCCGATCGGTTCGGAGCGCAGGCGCGAGCCACACCGGATGCGATCGCACTCGAATTCGACGGCGACACACTGACTTACGAACAGCTACGACAGCGCGCGGATCGGCTGGCGCGCATGCTGATCGCGCGCGGCGCCGGACCCGACACGGTCGTGGGTCTGGCCATGCGGCGCAGTCTCGACCTGGTGGTCGGCATGTACGCGATCGTGCGCGCGGGGGCGGCCTATCTGCCGATCGATCCCGATCATCCGGGCGAGCGCACCGCGCACATCCTCGAACAGGCCGCGCCGCTGTGCGTGCTGACCGTGGCCCGGGACGAGGTCGACCTCCCCGGCGATGTCGCGGTGATCGACGTCCAACAGCTCGACCCGGCCGATTCCGGCGCCGAGCCACCGATCACCGACGCCGACCGGCGCGCACCGCTGCGCCGCGACCACCTGGCGTACGTGATCTTCACCTCCGGCTCGACCGGTAAACCCAAGGGCGTCGGCATCACCCACGCCGCCATCGTGAACCGCCTGGCGTGGATGCAGCACCGCTATCCGCTCGACGACAGCGACACCGTCCTGCAGAAGACTCCCGCGACCTTCGACGTGTCGGTGTGGGAGTTCTTCTGGCCGTTGCAGATCGGCGCGCGGCTGGTGATCGCCGCACCGGACGGCCACCGCGATCCGGCCTATCTCGCGCGCATCATCGCCGAAAAGGGCGTGACCACAGCTCATTTCGTGCCGTCGATGCTGTCGGTGTTCGTCACCGACACCGATGTGCGCGGCTGCGACGGACTGCGCCGGGTGTTCTGCAGCGGTGAGGCGCTGCCCGCGGCGACCGTGCGCGATTTCCACGCCGTCGTTCCCGGCGCGCGGCGGGCCGGATCCCCGTCATCGGACGGTGGGGCGCAGCTGCACAACCTGTACGGCCCCACCGAGGCGGCCGTCGACGTCACCTACTGGGCGTGCGCGCCGGAAAACGACGTCATCCCGATCGGCGCGCCGGTCTGGAACACCCAGGTTTACGTCCTCGACGAGACGTTACGGCCGGTCGCACCCGGCGTGATCGGCGAACTGTATCTGGCCGGCGTGCAGCTGGCCCGCGGCTATCTGGGCCGCCCGGGTCTGACCGCGGACCGCTTCGTCGCCAATCCGTTCACACCCGGCGAGCGCATGTACCGCACCGGCGACCTGGTGCGCTGGCGGATGGATCCGATTCCGCCGGCGACGGGCGCCGACCGGCTGCCCGCGGTCCTGGAATACTTGGGACGCAGCGACTTTCAGGTCAAGATCCGCGGCCAGCGCATCGAACTCGGTGAGGTCGAGGCGGCGCTGCTGGCCGACGAGCGGATCGCCCGCGCGGTCTGCGTCGCCCACACCACCGCGGCCGGTGACGAACTGGTGGGCTATGTGGTCGCCGCGACGGGTCGCACCGTCGACACCGCCGCGCTGATCGCCGACCTGCGCGGCGTGCTGCCCGGATACATGGTGCCCACCGTGGTCGTCGTGCTCGACGAATTGCCGTTGAGCGCCAACGGAAAAATCGATCGTAAGGCGCTGCCCGCACCGGAGGCGCCCGCGCGTCGCGGCGGCGACAGCATCGTCGAGCCGCGCACGGCCACCGAACGTCAGCTGGCCGCCCTCGTCACCGAGGTACTCGGCTGCGAGAGCCTCGGCGTCGAGGACAACTTCTTCGACCTCGGCGGCAACTCCCTGTCGGCCGCACGCGCCGTGGCGCGGATCAACGCCGCCTTCGGCTCCGGGCTGACCATCCGGGATCTGTTCGAATCACCGACGGTGGCCAAGCTCGCCGAGCAGATCGGCGCGCACGGCGTCGACCGGTCCTCCCCGAAACTGGTGGCAGGCCCACGGCCGCAACGCATTCCGCTCTCGCTCGCCCAGCAGCGGCTGTGGATTCTCAATCGTTTCGCCGAACACGCCGGCGCCTACAACATGCCGCTCGCGGTCGAGCTGACCGGATCGCTCGAGGTCGAGGTACTGCGCGCCGCACTGTTCGACGTGCTCGAACGCCACGAGAGCCTGCGTACCACCTTCCCCGATTCGCCGACCGGCCCGGTGCAGGTGATCCACCCGGCCGAAGAGATCCCGCTGAACCTCGAGCCGATCGACGCCACCGGTGCCGACGCGCTGGCGCTGGCCACCGAATACGCCGGATACGGCTTCGATCTGCGCAGCCAGGCGCCGATCCGGGTGGCGCTGTACGCCACCGGGCCCGACGAACACGTCTTCCTCGTCGTCCTGCATCACATCTGCGGTGACGGCTGGTCGGTGGCACCGCTGGCTCGCGATCTGATGGGTGCGGTCGCCGCTCGCACCACCGGACAGGCCCCGCACTGGGCGCCGCTGCCGGTGCAGTACGCCGACTTCGCGTTGTGGCAGCGCGAACTGCTGGGCGACGAAACCGACCCCACCAGTGCGCTGGCGCGGCAGCTGGCCTACTGGCGCACCGCCCTGGCCGAACTGCCCGATCAGCTGGACCTGCCGCTGGATCGCCCGCGCCCGCGCCAGCGCGACACCGCCGGTGGCCGAGTCGAATTCACGATTCCGGCCGAAACCCGGCGCGCGGTGGCCGAGGTGGCCGCCGAACGCGGCGTCAGCACGTTCATGATCATGCACGCGGCCCTGGCGAGCCTGCTCTCGCGTCTGTGCAACACCACCGATATCGCCATCGGTACCCCGATCGCCGGGCGCTCCGATCCGGCGCTCGACGATCTGGTCGGCATGTTCGTCAACACCCTGGTGCTGCGCACCGAGGTCGACCCCGCCACCGGATTCGACCGCATGCTCGATCGCGTCCGCGAAACCGACCTCGATGCCTTCGCCAATGCCGATGTGCCGTTCGAGCGGCTGGTCGAGGTCGTCAACCCGTCCCGTGACGCCGGTCGGCACCCGCTGTTCCAGGTGATGCTGTCCTACGAGAACTCGCCCGAACTGCGGGTCGACCTGCCCGGTCTCAGTGCCCGGGTGCTGCCGATGGACGTCGGCGTCGCGAAATTCGATCTGCAACTGATCGTCCACGACAGCGACGCCGCCGACGCCGAGGACGGCCCGCTGAGCGCCGAATTCGGTTACGCCGCCGACGTTTTCGACCACGCCACGGTGCAGGCCGTGGCCCGGCGTTTCGTCCGGCTGCTCGACGCCGCGGTCGTCGCGCCGGAGACCGCGGTCGGTGATCTGCCGATTCTCGACGCCCGCGAAATCGGCAATCTGGTGCCGATCGCCGGCGCTCCGGGCGTCCCGCCGCTGAGCCTGGCGCGGCTGCTGCACGAGACCGCCGAGCGCGTCCCGGATCTGGTCGCGGTCCGATACCTGGGCCGCGACACCACCTATAAGGAGATCGACGAAGCCTCCAACCGGCTGGCCCGGGTGCTGATCGAACACGGCGCCGGACCCGAGGTGGTGGTCGCGATCGCGCTGCCGCGCAGTCTGGCCTCGATCACCGCGATCTGGGCGGTCGCCAAGACCGGCGCGGCCTATGTGCCGGTCGACCCCGGCTATCCCGCCGAACGCATCGAGCACATGCTCAGCGATTCCGGTGCGATGCTCGGCCTGACCGACGCCCGCAGTCACGCCGCCATGCCGGAACGGCCGATGCACCGCGGCCGGCACCGCAAACAGGGCGCCGACTGGCTGCTGCTGGATTCCCCCGTCCTCACCCATGCCCTGGCGCGGGTCTCGTCCGCGCCGGTCACCGACCGGGATCGTCTTCTGCCGCTGCGCATTTCGCATCCGGCGTACCTGATCTACACCTCCGGTTCGACGGGCAAACCCAAGGCGGTGGTGGTCACCCACGGCGGTATCGCCTCGCTGGCGCACGAGCAGATGCATCTGTTCAAAGTCAACGATATGGCGCGCACGCTGCACTTCTCCTCGCCTTCGTTCGACGCCTCGGTGCTCGAACTGCTGCTGGGCTTCGCCGCGGGCGCCACCATCGTGGTCGCACCGGCGGGACTCTACGGCGGCGCCGAACTCGCGCGGCTGCTGCGCGACGAGCGGATCACCCACGCGTTCATCACCCCGGCCGCGCTGGCGACCGTATCGCCGGACGGCCTCGATGATCTCGAGGCCGTCATCGTCGGCGGTGACGCGTGCCCCGAGGATCTGGTCCGCACCTGGACCGCCGGACGTCGCATGCACAACATGTACGGGCCGTCCGAGGCGACCGTCGCCGCGACCGCCAGCGATCCGATGGTCGCGGGCCGCCCCGTCCCGATCGGCAAGCCGGTGCGCGGGATGCGGCTGTTCATCCTGGATCACCGGCTGCATCCGGTGCCGCCGGGCGTCGCGGGGGAGTTGTACATCTCCGGCCCCGGCCTGGCCCGCGGCTACCTGGGCCGCCACGGCCTGACCTCGACCCGGTTCCCGGCGAATCCGCACGGTCGCCGCGGCGAGCGCATGTACCGCACCGGCGATCTCGTGATGACCGACGGGAACGGTGTGCTGCGTTTCCTCGGGCGCGCCGACGACCAGGTGAAGATTCGCGGTTTCCGCATCGAGCTGCGCGAGATCGACCATGTGCTGCGCGCGCATCCGGGTGTGCGATTCGCGATGACCGTCGTGCACACCGGTGAGCACGGTGCCGCCCGGCTGGCCTCCTACCTGGCCGCCGACACCGGCGCCGATATCGACCCGGCCGAGGTGCGCGAGACCGCGCGCCGCCACCTGCCGGCCTATATGGTGCCCGCCGCGATCACAGTGCTGGACCGGGTACCGGTGACGCCGGCCGGCAAGGTCGACCGCAAGGCGCTGCCCGCGCCGGTCTTCACCTCCGCCGGGCCGACCCGGGCGCCGGAATCGGAGCTCGAGAAGCGGGTCGCGCAGGTCTTCGCGACGGTGCTCGGACACGCCGTACCGGGCGCCGAGGACAGCTTCTTCGACGCCGGCGGCAACTCGCTGCTCGCGACGCGGCTCACCGCCGCGCTGCACGCGGAATTCGGTGTCGAACTGCCGGTCCGGGCGGTCTTCGAAACGCCCACGGTGGCCGGGGTCGCGGCCCATCTGGAACACGCGCCGCGAACGAACCGGGTGGCGCTGACGCAGTACGATCCGCGTCCCGCCCGGATTCCGCTGTCGCTGCCGCAGCAGCGCATGTGGTTCCTGAACCGCTACGCACCCGAATCCAGCGCCTACAACATCGCTTTCGCATTGCGTATCGACGGCGACCCGGATCTGCCCGCGCTGCGCGCCGCATTGGCCGATCTGATCGACCGGCACGAGGTGCTGCGCACGATCTTCCCCGAGGATCAGGCCGGTCCGTATCAGCTGGTTCTCGACTCCGACCGTTGCCTGCCGGTGCTGGAACCCGTGGTGACCGACGAGCGCGGTGCTCAGCTGGCGCTGCGCGACCTGGCCCGGCGCGGATTCGACCTCACCCGGGAGATCCCGTTGCGAATGACGGTGCTGCGCACCGGAATCCGTACCTACCAGCTGGGCATCGTGGTGCACCACATCGCCGCGGACGGCTGGTCGCTGGGACCGCTGACCACCGATCTGATGGTCGCCTACACCGCGCGTCGCGACGGTACGGCGCCGGCGTGGGCGCCGTTGCCGGTGCAGTACGCCGATTTCAGTCTGTGGCAACGCGAATGCCTCGGCGACGAATCCGATCCGGCCAGCGCCGCGGCCGTGCAGCTGGGATTCTGGCGCGAAACCCTCGCCGGTCTGCCGGAGGAGCTGCCGCTGCCCTACGACCGGCCGCGTCCGGAGGAGCCGACCAACCGTGCGGGCACCGTCCGGATCCGGATGCCGGAAAACCTGCGCGAGCGGCTCGACGAGCTGGCCCGCGCGCAGGGGGTGAGCATGTTCATGGTGCTGCGCTCGGCGCTGGCGGTGGTGCTGCGCAGCGTCACCGGCGGCCGCGACATCGTCATCGGCACGCCGGTGGCAGGGCGCGCCGACACCCGCCTCGACAATCTGGTCGGCATGTTCGTCAACACCCTGATGCTGCGCTCGGACGTCGATCCCGACCAGGCCTTCGCCGATCAGCTGCGCGCCGACCGCGACGGTGAACTCTCCGCCATGTCGCATGCGGAACTGCCGTTCGAGCGCATCGTCGAGGAACTCGGCCGCGGCAACGGCGGACTGCGGCCGTTGCTGCAGGTCGCGCTCACCGTGCAGGACACCACACCGCCGGCCCTCGAACTGCCGGGGCTGCGGTTGCGGGCCGAGGAACTCGACATCGCGGTGGCCAAGTTCGATCTCGAACTGCGGGCGCCCGCCGGTACCGGTGACCTCGAAATGATCTACGCAGCAGAGCTTTTCGACGAGGACACGGTGTGCACGCTGGCCGAGCGGCTGCTGCTGGTGCTGGAGGCGGTGAGCGCCGACGCCCACGTCAGGGTTCGGGATATCGATGCGCGCACCGAAATCGAACGCACGCACTTCACCCCGCGCCGCGGCCCGGCCGCCACCCCGCAGTGCAGCCTGGCGAACTACTTCACCGCCACCGCGCACCTGCATCCACACCGGACCGCGATCCGCAGCGGCGACGACGAACTCAGCTACGCCGAGCTGGAACGCTGCTCGAATCGGATCGCCCGCGCCCTGATCGCCCGCGGCGTCGGCAGTGGCGACCGGGTGGCCGTCGGGCTGACCCGCTCGATCGAATCGGTGGCCGCCGCCCTGGCCGTCACCAAAGCCGGTGCGGCGTTCGTGCCCGTCGATCCGAACTATCCGGCCGACCGCGTCCGGCATATGCTCACCGACTCCGGTTGTGCACTGGGCATTTCCGTTACCGCCCACAGGGACCGGCTGCGCGGCGCCACCGAGGGCAACGGCTCGGCGCCGGGCACCGAGTGGCTGCTGCTCGACGACGCGGCACTGCGCGCCGAGCTGGACGCGCAGGACGAGCGCACGATCACCGACGCCGAACGGCGGCGCACGGTGCGGACGACCGACCTGGCCTACCTGATCTACACCTCCGGTTCGACCGGAAAGCCCAAGGGCGTGGCCGTCACGCACGCGGGGCTGTCCAATTTCGCCGACGAGATCCGCGACCGGATGCGCGTCGACCGCGACGCCCGCACCCTGCACTTCGCGAGCCCGAGTTTCGATGCGGCCGTGCTGGATCTGCTGCTGGCGATCGGCGCGGGCGCCACCATGGTGATCTGCCCGCCCGATATCTACGGCGGCGACGAGCTGGCCGCGCTGATGGATCGCGAATGCATCAGCCACACCTTCATGACCCCGGCCGCGCTGGCCACCATCGACCATCGGCGCTGGCCGCTGCCGCACCTGCGCGCGATCATGGTCGGCGGCGAGGCGCTCGGTGCCGATCTGATCGGGCGGTGGGCGCCGGGCCGGATGCTGTTCAACGGCTACGGCCCGACCGAGACGACCATCGTGGTCACGATCGCCGGACCGATCGCGGTCGGTGACCAGGTGACCATCGGCTCGCTGGTCCGCGGAGTGCATGCGGTGGTGCTCGACGAGCGGCTGCGGCCCGTCCCGGTCGGCGTGCCCGGCGAGTTGTATCTCGGCGGCCAGTCCGTCGCGCGCGGCTACTTCGACCGGCCGGGTCTCAGCGCGGCGCGATTCGTCGCCGACCCGTACGGGCCCGACGGCGCGCGGATGTATCGCACCGGCGATGTGGTGCGCTGGCGCGCCGACGGCGAGATCGTCTACCTCGGCCGCAGCGACCATCAGGTGAAACTGCGCGGTTTCCGCATCGAACTCGGCGAGATCACCGAGGTGCTGGCCGCGCATCCGGCGCTGCGTTTCGCCCACACCGAGGTGCGCGAGATCGCCGGCACCCCGCGGATCGTGTCCTACGTCCAGCCCGCCGAGCCCGGCGCCGACATCGACGTGGAGGCGCTGCGAACCCATGTGGCCGCGCACCTACCGGCGCATATGGTGCCAGGCAGTGTGACCGTGCTGCACCGGATTCCGCTGACCCCGACCGGCAAACTCGACCGTGACGCGCTGCCGGAACCGCAGCAGATCACCACCGCGGCGCGGGAACCGGGCACCGACACCGAACGCCTGGTCGCGCGGGTGATGGCCGATCTGATCGGCGCCGAATCCGTCGGCGCGGACGACAATTTCTTCGAAATCGGCGGAAACTCGCTGCTGGCAACGCAATTGGTGGCCCGGCTGAGCGACGCCACCGGGGTGCGAGTGCAGGTGCGTTCGGTCTTCGGCGCCCCGACCGTGGCCGAACTCGCCGCCCTCCTCGACGGCGGCACGGGCGAGGGCGACGACGGCCCCGCCCTGACCCGGCGTGAGCGCCCGGCCCGGGTACCGCTCTCGGCGGCGCAGCGGCGACTGTGGTTCCTCAACCGCTTCAACGCCTCCTCGGCCGAGGATCTGTCCGGCGTCTACAACGTGCCGGTCGCCCTGCGGATGCGTGGTGCGCTGGACGTGGCGGCGCTGCGCGCGGCGCTGCACGCGGTGCAGCGGCGGCACGAAACACTGCGCACGGTGTTCCCGGAAGTCGAGGGCGAGCCGTACCAGCGGGTGGTCGCACCCGGCGAGGCTGCGGTGGCGCTGCCGGTCGTCGACGTCGACGAGGGCGAAATCACCGGCACCGTACGCACTTTCGCGGCTGCCGGATTCGATCTCGCGTCGACCGCACCGCTGCGCGCGCAGCTGCTGCGCATCGCCGCCGACGATCACGTCCTGGTGCTGGTCGTCCACCACATCGCCATGGACGGCTGGTCGCTGGAACCGCTGGCCGCCGATATCGCGGAGGCCTACCGGTCGTATGCGGCCGGGTCGGCGCCGCAATGGACCGAACTTCCCGTCCAGTACGCCGATTACACGCTGTGGCTGCAGGACACGCTGGGCGCGGAGGACGATCCGGAATCGCCGATCAGCCGCCAGCTCGACTACTGGCGTGAGGCGCTGGACGGTATCCCCGAACTGCTGCCGCTGCCCACCGACCGGCGCCGTCCGGCGACGCCGAGCTACCGCGGCGGCACGGTGGACTGCGTCCTCGACGCCGACACCCACCGCGAACTGCAGGTCGTCGCCGCCCGCCACGGCGTCACCATGTTCATGGTCCTGCACGCCGCGCTGGCTTCGCTGCTGCACCGGATCAGCACCGAGCACGACATCACCGTCGGCACGCCGATCGCCGGACGCGGACAGCAGGCACTCGACCCGATGGTCGGCATGTTCGTCGGCACCCTGGTCCTGCGCACGCCGGTGAGCGGCGGGCAGACCTTCGCCGACCTGCTGCGCGCCGTCCGCGACACCGACCTCGAGGCCTTCGCACATGCGGACGTGCCGTTCGAGCGGCTGGTCGAGGTGCTCAATCCGGCGCGCTCGCAGGCGCATCACCCGATGTTCCAGGTCATGCTCTCGGTGCGTAACCAGCCGATACGCAGCCTGGAACTGCCGGAGCTGACGATCGAGGCGTGCGACGCCGATCCGGGGATCGCGAAATTCGATCTGCAGTTCACCCTCACCGAATCGTGGACCGAGCAGCGGGAACCGGCCGGTATCACGGTCTCGGTGAATTTCGCCCGCGACCTGTTCGACGACACCAGTGCCGCCCGCCTCGGCGCGCGTTTCGCCCGTCTGCTGCGGGCCGCGGCCGCGAATCCCGAACTGCCGGTAGGCGATCTGGAACTGCTCGACCCCACCGAATGGTCGACGCTGGCACCGGTGCGGGGTGCGCTCGCCGGCCGGCCGGGCACGCTGCCCGAGGTCTTCGCCGCCGCGGTGGCCGTCGATCCACGGGCGATCGCCCTGCGCACCGAAGACGCCGAGATCAGCTACGGTGCGCTGGACCGCTGGACCAACCGGCTGGCCCGGGTGCTGATCTCGCTCGGTGCCGGACCGGAAACGTTGGTGGCCCTGGGTATTCCGCGGTCGATGGAATCGGTGGCGGTGACGCTGGCGGTGGCCAAGTCGGGTGCGGCGTTCGTGCCGGTCGACCCGAACTACCCCGAACACCGCATCGCCCACATGCTCACCGATTCCGGTGCCACCCTGGGCATTACGCTCGCCGCCCACCGCGATCGGATGCCCGCGGGCGCCGAATGGGCCGTCCTGGACGCACCGGCCCTGCAGGAGCGTGTGTTGCGTGCCTCCGATGCGCCGATCGCGCCGCAGGAACGGTGGGGCCGGCTGCGCGTCGAGAACCCGGCCTACGTCATCTACACCTCCGGTTCGACCGGCACACCGAAGGGTGTGGTGGTCACCCACGGCGGTCTGTCGAACTTCGCCGCCGAAACCGCCGAACGGTTCGACGTGCGACCCGACAGCCGGGTGCTGCACTTCGCCACCCCGAGCTTCGACGCGGCCATGCTGGATCTGCTGTTCGCCCTGGGCGGGGCGGCGACGCTGGTCATCGCCCCGACCGGGGTGTACGGCGGCCCGGATCTGGCGCGGTTGCTGGCCGAGGAGGACATCACCCACGCGTTCATCACCACCGCCGCGCTCGGCACGGTGGATCCGGCCGGTCTCGACTCGTTCCGGCACGTGCTCGTCGGCGGCGAAGCGCTGCCGCCGGAGCTGGTGGCGCGATGGGCGCCGGGCCGGAACCTGCACAACGTGTACGGACCGACCGAGACGACCATCGTCACCCTGATGGCTCCGCCGATCGCACCGGGTGCGCCGATCACCATCGGCGAACCGATCCGCGGCGTACACGCGGTGGTGCTGGATGCGCGGCTGCATCCGACCCCGGCCGGCGTGGTCGGCGAGCTGTATCTGTCGGGTCCGGCGCTGGCGCGTGGTTACCACGACCGCACCGGGCTCAGCGCTCAGCGGTTCGTGGCCAACCCGTTCGGCAAGCCCGGTGAACGCATGTACCGCACCGGCGATCTGGTGCGCTGGGTGCAGCGCGGTGGCCGCGCCGAGGTCGAGTACGTGGGCCGCACCGACCATCAGGTCAAGATTCGCGGTTTCCGGATCGAACTGGGCGAGATCGACGCCGCGCTGCACCGCCACGATCAGGTCGAATGGGCCACCACGATCGGTCACCGGACCGCCGCGGGCGCCACCGCGCTGGTGTCGTATGTGAAGCCGCGTCCCGGCACGAATCCGACGGCGGCGCAGTTGCGCACCCACGTGGCCGGTCTGGTGCCGAGTTATATGGTGCCGCAATCGATCATGTTGCTGGAGTCGGTGCCGCTGAGCCCGGTCGGCAAGCTGGATCGCAAGGCACTGCCCGAACCGGTCTTCGCGGCCGAGCACGGCTACCGCGCGCCGTCGGGGCCGCTGGAGACGGCCGTCTGCGCCGCCTTCGCCGAGGTGCTGGGGGTCGAGAAGGTCGGCGCCGACGATGGGTTCTTCGACCTCGGCGGCAACTCGCTGCTGGCGACGAAGGTGGTGGCGCACCTGCGCTCGGCCGGGATCGAGATGCCGGTGCAGCTGATGTTCGCCGAATCCACCCCGGCCGGTATCGCGCGGCAGCTGGCGGCCTCCGGTGAGGATGTGCTGGCGGTCGCGATGCAGCCGCTGCTGCCGATCCGGCCCACAGGCGAGGCCACACTGGAGCCGCTGTTCTGCGTGCATCCGGCGATCGGACTGTCGTGGTGCTACGCCGGCCTGCTGGCGCATCTGCCCGGCGACCGCCCGGTCTACGGGTTGCAGGCCCCGCACATCACCGGCGAGCCCGAGCACGAATCCATCCGGGCGGCCGCGAAAGACTATGTCACGCATATGCGTTCGGTGCAGCCGGAGGGCCCGTACCATCTGCTCGGCTGGTCGCTGGGTGGTCTGATCGCGCACGAGATCGCGGTCCAGCTGCAGGAGGCGGGCCAGCAGGTGGCGCTGCTGGCGATGATGGACAGCTACCAGCTCGGCGATCGCTGGCTCGACCGGGCGATGCCGGGCGTGGCCGACATCATCGGCGAATTCGGCAGCGATCTGCTCGGTGGTGACCACGGCGTGGATCCGGGCCTGACCCTGGACGAGGCGGCCGAACTGCTGCGCAACCGGCGCGGCCCGTTCGCGGCGCTGACCATGGACCATCTGCAGCGGCTCTACACCGGATACGCCAACGGCACGGTGCAGGCGAACGGATTCCGGCCGCGGGTCTTCGACGGTGATCTGCTGTTCTTCACCGCCGCCGACGACGAGATCAACCTCGCCGACCCGCAGCGCTGCGCCGCGGCGTGGGAACCGTTCGTGACGGGTGTGATCGATGACCGCAAGCTGCGCTGCCGGCATTCCGGCATGACGACGCCGGAAGCGCTGGCCGTCATCGGCCCGGTGCTGCGGCAACAACTCGAGGCCGCCGCCGGCGGCGACACGGAGGAGACGCTGTGAGTTTGGCAGTGGAAGTCACCGATCTGGTCAAGACCTACGGCAAGGCCCGGGTACTCGACGGCATCGATCTGGAGATCCCCTCGGGGACCGTGATGGGTCTGCTGGGTCCCAACGGCGCCGGGAAGACGACGACGGTCCGGATCGTCACCACCCTGTTGAAACCGACCTCCGGCAACGTCCGGGTCGCCGGAGTCGACGTGGTGCATCATCCGGCGCGGGTGCGCACCCGGATCGGGCTGTCGGGGCAATACGCCGCGGTCGACGAGAACCTGTCCGGCTTCGAGAACCTGCGGATGGTGGCCCGGCTGTACGGGATGGACCACAAGAAGTCCGCCGAGCGCGCGACCGAACTGCTCTCGGCGCTGGGACTGGAACATGCGGCCGGGCGGCGCGCAGGCACCTACTCCGGCGGTATGGCCCGCCGCCTGGACCTCGCTGGTGCGCTGGTGGCGCGGCCCACGGTGGTGGTGCTCGACGAGCCGACCACCGGTCTGGACCCGCGCGGGCGGCTCGACATGTGGAAGGTCATCGGCGATCTGGTCGACGACGGCACCACCGTGCTGCTGACCACCCAGTATCTGGAGGAGGCCGATCAGCTGGCCGACCGGATCACCGTGATCGACAAGGGCAAGGTGATCGCGCGCGGCTCCGCCGACGAACTGAAGACCTCGATCGGCGGCGACCGCCTCACCGTCACCCTCGCCGAGGGGCAGGACCCGGGTCCGGCGAAGTCCGTGCTGAGCGAGGTCGGTCTCGGCGAGCCGATCCACGAACCGGGCGCCGATCACGTCTCGATCGTGGTCGGCGACGGCACCCGCACCATGGTCGAGGCGCTGCGCCGGCTCGATGATGCGGGGGTGTGCGTGGTGGACGCGGAGGTGACCCGGCCGAGTCTCGACGATGTGTTCCTGTCGCTGACCGGTACGCCCGCGGAGCCGATCGAAGAATCCGAAAACGAAGACGTAGCAGAGGAGATCATGTCGTGAGTACCGTCGAAGCGGCGGTCGCCGAATCGGAGACGGCGGCAGAGCCCACACAGACAGACGCGGCGGTGACGCGGCCCGACATCGACAAGGACGTCCATACGATCGCGGCGCCGGTCCGGGTCTTCCGCGACAGCGCGATCATCGCCTACCGCAATCTGCTCACCATCCTGCGCGTGCCGACGCTGCTGGTCACCGCGACGGTCCAGCCGTTGATGTTCGTGTTCCTGTTCGCCTACATCTTCGGGGCGTCGCTGGGCGGCGGTCAGTACCGCGAATTCCTGCTGGCCGGCATCTTCACCCAGACGGTCGCCTTCAACGCCGCGTTCACCACCGTGGGCCTGGCCAACGACCTGCAGAAGGGCATCATCGACCGGATGCGCACGCTTCCGATGTCGCGGATGGCGGTGCTGATGGGGCGCACCCTGTCCGACACGATGGTCAACGTGGTGGCGCTGGCCGTCATGGTCGCCTGCGGTTATCTGGTCGGATGGCGGATCAACGGGTCGGTGGCCGATGCGGCGCTGGGGTTCGCGATCATTCTGCTGTTCGCGTTCGCGATGTCGTGGGTGGGTGCGTTGACCGGGCTGATCGCGCCGAATGTCGAGGTCGCCCAGAGCGCCGGATTGATCTGGCTGTTCCCGGTCACGTTCATCTCCTCGGCCTTCATCTCCGCCGAGACCCTGCCGGGCCCGCTGCGTTCGATCGCGGAGTGGAATCCGATCACCGCGGTCTCGGCGTCCGGCCGGAAACTGTTCGCGAACAGTTCTCCGCCTACTTTCACGGCACCGCACGGGTGGCCGGTGGACCACTGCGTGGAATACGCGGTGGCCTGTTCGGTGGCCATCCTGGTGGTCGCGGTGCCGCTGGCGCTGCTGCAATACCGCAAGGTCGCCAGCCACTGATCACCGCGACGACCGCGGTGTCCGCCCCTGAATACGGAACGTCCCCTCGCACTGGGTGCGAGGGGACGTTCGTGTCGGCTCGAATTACCGGCCGCGCCGGGTCTTGAGCAATTCGAGGCGCTCCTGCAGCAGTTCCTCGAGCTCCTCCTTGGAACGGCGTTCCAGCAGCATGTCCCAATGGGTACGCGGGGGCTTGACCTTCTTGGGTTCCTGGGTGGTGCCCTCGATCAGGATGCCCTCCTGACCGTTACGGCACAGCCAGGTCGGCGGGATTTCGGCGTCGTCGGCGAACGGGACGTCGAACTCCTCACCGTTGTCGGTCCGGTACCGCGCCACTCGACGTGGTGCCAGGTCGTGGTCGCGGTCCGTCTCGTAGCTCACCGCTCCGAGCCGGCTACCTCGGAGTACGCGATCTGCCATGGTGTGCGGTCCTCTCTGGCCTGTCGGCAACGTTCTACTTGACTATCAACGCGCCGGCGGCCCGATCGGTTCCCGCGACGGTCAACCGCAGTATTTTACGGTCTCGGCCGGGCCCCGCCGCTGTCGGCCCGGCCGGTAGCGGTGATCCGCCGGTTCCGGCGAGGCCCGGGCGAGGGTGGCGGGTGGGCGGCTAAGGTGTCGGGTCATGTCGCGCCGTGTGCTGTCGTCGTGCCTGTGGTGCGGCCGGGAAATCGCCGATACCGAGATCGGCCGTCGTCGCCGGTATTGCCGGCAATCCTGCCGCCAGCGCGCCTACGAACATCGAAAGGGACTGGAGGGGACCGGTATACCGGAGGATTCGGTGGTGCTGAGCGCTCAGGAGGCCGCCGACCTCGCCGACCGCTGGTTCGCCGCCCGGTGCGCCGCCGAGGATGTCGCCACCGCCGTCGCCGAGGGGGCCGACCCCGCGGAGCTGGCCGAATTGACCGCCAATCTGGTCGCACTGGCCAAGGACGCCGAACGGCTGCGCTGATCGTGCCGCACGCGGCTGTGCTGATTGTGCCGCACGCGGCTGTGCTGACCGTGCCGCACGACGGCCGCGGCCGCGCCCGCGGTCACCACGCCGAGCGCGAGGAAGGCGAGCACGCCGACACGATCGGGGTGGATCAACGGCACCGCGCGCAGCGCCTGCCACAACAGCAGCGCCACCAGCCCGGCGTAGCCGAGGCTCAGCACGCCGATCAACCGGGCGCGCACCCGTTCGTCGAGCCAGGGCCGCCGGCGCGCGAGCCAGGCCGTGATCGCCACCGCCGCGAGCAGGAACTGGATGCCGTGCAGCCCCGCGAAATGCGGAATCCGCAGATCACCGCCGATCGTGCTCCAATGCGTGATCGGCATGTCGCCGACGCCGTCGCGCACGGGCAGGGCGGTATCGGTCACCGTATGTCCGGCCGCCAGCCGCACCGGACGGCCCTGCGCGTCCCGCACGGTCTGCTCGCCGGTGAAGCCCATCAGATATCCGAGCGCCATCCCGGCGACCGCGATGGCGAGCCCGGCGTGCACGGCCCGGGTGGTGGGGCGGTCGAGGACGCGCTGGCGGCACAGGATCACCGCGACGACGAGATTCGCCAGGAACAGGCCCGGGACGCCGGAGGCGAACACCATCTGGCCGATCGAATTGACCGCATCGGTTTCGGTGTCGAAGTGGCTGAAGGTGCCGCGAGCGGCCTGCACCACGATGAAACCCACGTCCACGACGCCGGTGACGGCGAAAACGGTTCCCGCCCACCAGGTCACGCGCGCACCGCGATGCGGCACCGACAGCAGCCACGCCAGGGTCAGCGTGTACAGGCAGAAGGCGATTCCGAACTTGCCGGGTTTGAGCCACACCGACTCACCGAGGATGCGGCGATCGTCGAACGGCATGGCGCACAGGCAGCACAGTGCGAGCGCCGCCATCGCCGCCGAGGTGCACAACAGCGGCCGGTGCCATCGGCGGGCGGGGGAGGTGATCGTGGTCATGACGCGAAGGTAGGAGCGGCGATGCCCGTCGCGCGTCCCCCGGGCGTACTGTTCGGCTCTCATACTCCGGTACCGGTAGGTGGCGGCGGAAGGCGAGCTCTGTCACGGGTTTTGCCTGCCGGCGGTCCGTCGCCGATGTACCGGCGCGTCGTGGATTGCAATTCCGAGTCGGCCCGGACGCGGTACGGCCACGAGACGGCTGCCGGGAGATAACAGGCGCATCCACGGCTGCCGACGTCCACCCTGTTCCATCGCGAATCTCTTTCGTGGCCTTGGTGTTTCGCGGCACAGGCCGCGGCGATCGGGACGTCGCGCCTCGAGACGGAACCGAAATATGCTCGCTACCAGGCAATTCGGGCATTGTTCGGCGGCGCGGCTTGTCGGACCATCCGAGTAACTTGGCGGTTATCAGCCCCATCGAAAATCTCCGGGGCTTCGTATCAAGGGGGCGGAGGGCCGTGTCGAACATCGACGAGCGTATCCGGATGGCAGTGGAATGGCTGCGCGGCAGCCAGTTACCGCATCTCGACGGGGGTGCGGGATGGGGCTGGATCCCCGATGTTCCGCCCAATCCGCAGAACACCGCCGAGGTGGTCTGCATCCTGCATCGGGCCGGGTGCGAAATCCCGCGTGCCGCAAAAGTTGCCATGCTGGTGCGGGCAACGGTCGTGCAACGGCCGATCGGCGACGAATGGTACTTCCGCACCCCGATCGACGTCGCGTGGCGGATCCGCGCCCTGCGTTGTCTCGGAATCGCGGAAACCGACCCCGATCTGGCCGGCGCCGTGCGAAATCTGCTGGACCAGCAGGATTCCGAAACGGGTGGCTGGCGCATGTCGGGCTTCCTCGGCCCGGTGTCGATCACCGCGACGGCTGCCGCAGTGGAGGCGCTGATCGGTGGCGGGGCCTTCGACGGCGAACGCCACCAAGCCATCTCGCGGGGCATCGCCTATCTGGTGTCGTCGACGTATCAGGAGCCGCGGACGTTGCCGATGTACGCGGCGGCCCACATCGCCGCCGTGCTCGCCCGGCCGGAGATCGTCCGGATCGGTGACAAACGCGCCGAACGCGCGTGCGAGCTGGCGGTCAAGCGACTGCTGACCGGACTGCGCCGGGGCGAGTGGGATATCGAGACCGAGATCTTCCGCCGCGACGATCTCGTCGACACCTGGCGCCATCTGACCCTGCACCTGGCGGTCGGGGCCGTGATCGCCGCCGACAGCCGCACCATCTTCGACCCGGCCGTGCGGGCGGCGATCGTCGCGCTGCTGGATATGCAGGAGATGGACGCACTGGCCATCTACCGGGGCGGTTTCCGCATCTCGGACGAGGGGCCGGTCACCTCGTATGCCACCACGCAGGCGCTCGAGGCACTGCTGCAGGTGCGGCCGGCGATCAACGAGCGGGTGAATCCGGCGAAGGTGTACGACGAGATCTGCCGGGTCGACGGCGCCCATCGCACCGACCCGCAGGCGATCGCCACACTGGGCGGGCATCGCCTGCTGATGAATTCGACTGCGGGACAGGCGTTGCTGGTGCTGGCGGCGGCCGCCGGTGCGACGGTGTTCGCGTTGGCGGTCGGTTTCGACACCGTATTCGGCACGGTCGGCAGCCGCGCGCTGGTGGTGTGGGGCACGGTACTCATCGCGGTGGGCACGTATTGCGGTCTGGCGACGCGCTTTCCGCGACTACCCAAGCGGCGGGTGGCGAGCGCGGTATTCGCCGCGTTCACCGCGCTGGTCATGCCGGTGGTCACCTATCTGCTCGCCTGAGCCGATGGGCGGCCCGCTCCTGCGCATGGTCGCGGTGACCTGCCTGTGGGGTACCTCCAGCGCCCTGCTGGCGACGCTGGCCGCTCCCACCACCGCGGGCCTGGTGGCTCTCGGTGGAGCGGTGCCGCTGCTGATGTCGGCGCGGCTGCGCGGACAGCACCCGTGGACGACGCTGACCGCCCATCCGGCGCTGTACTTCCGGCTGGGCGGGCTGGAGGCGGCGAATCTGGCCCTGTACGTGGCGGCGCTGCGGATCGGCCCGCTGCCGGTGGTGGTCGCCCTGCACCTGACCGCGCCGATGCTGATCATCGCCGCCGCACTGGTCCGCGGCCGACGCGCGCCGACGCTTCCGGTACTGCTCGAACTGCTCCTGGTCGCGGCGGCGATCGGGCTGGTCGCCTGGCGGCATCCGGGCGGCGACCCGCAGATCGCCGCGGTGGCCGGATGCGTTCTGGCACTGGGCAGTGCGGCCTGTGTCGCGCTGCTGGTCAGCGTGATCGCCCGGCACTCGGGTCCGGACCACACGATCACCTCGGCGGCGTTGCAGTTGCTGTTCGGCGGTATCGCGAGCAGTCCGCTGCTGCTGCTGAATCCACCGTCCGGGCGGGAGGCGATCGAGCTGGCCGCGGTGGGCGCCACCCTCCTCGGACCCGGATTCGCGCTCTACTGGCAGGCCCTGCAGCAGTTGAGCGCGGCCACGGCCAGCGTCATCGGGCTGAACGAGGCCGTGGTGGCCACCCTGGTGGGAGCGGTGGCCACCCACAGTCTGCCCACGGCGGCGACCGCCGCCGCGGGGCTGCTCATTCTGATCGCGGCCGGGCTAGAGCAGCGATCGGCGCCGCGACATCGCGTGCCGCCCTGACGAATTCGGTGCAGTGCGCGGGATCCTTGTCGCCCCGGCCGTCATCGACGCCGGAATTGACATCGACCCAGGACGGCCGGACCGCGTGGATGGCCGCAGGGACATTGTGCGGGTTGAGTCCGCCGGCGAGCATGACCGGAAAGGCCGGGCCGTCGAACAGTTCGACGATGCGTGCGCTGATCGACCAGTCGTGGGTGCGCCCGGTGCCGCCGAGCCGATCGGTGGATCGCGAATCCAGTACGAGCCCATCGCAATCGGACGCCGCCCGCTCGGCGGCGTCGATCGCCTCCGGTCCGGTGACGTGGATCGCGCGGATCACCCGCCGTCCGCCCGCGCGGCGCCGGACGGCGCGGGCGGTGTCGTGTGAGATCAGGCCGTGCAACTGGATGCAGTCGACGCCGATCCGATCGGCGAGGCGCAGGACCTCGCCGGCGTCGGTGAGGTGGGTGACCAGTACGCGTTCCATCGAGGAGGGCACCAGCCGGGACAATCGGTGGGCGGATTCCGGGTCGAGTTCGTCTTCGCTGAAATGCGTCGTGCCCGAAATGAATCCGGCCGCGTCCGCATCGGCTGCGACGACGGCCCGGAGATCGGACTCGCTACGGATACCGCAGATTTTGGTTCGGACGGTAATCATCGGCACACGATACTGCCCGAATGTGTCCAGTCCGGTGGTTCGTGGCGATTACCACGCTGACCGCGCCCGCGGGGCGGAACTCAGCCGACGCGGCGATATGCGGTGCCGCGCCGGTCGGCCTCGGCCCACCGGCGCCGGTCCAGCTGGGTGTCGACGGCTTCCACCACATCCGGAACGGTGATCTGCAACAGACCCGGATCGGGGGTGTCGCCGTCGCGGTCACCGGTGCTGCCCGCCCACAGCGCGATGTGGCGGCCGGACAGATGCGGCGGCGGTCCGCTGCGGCCGGGCGCGGTGGGACCGAACAGGGCCACGGTGCGGGTGCCGAATGCCGTCGCCAGATGTGCGACGCCGGTATCGCCGCACACCACCAGCGCGGCTTCGGCGACGGTGGCCGACAGTTCGATGAGATTCTGCTGCCCGGCCAGCACATGGTCGTGCGACAGGCCGGCGCGCGCGGCGATGCCGAGGGCGAGATCGCGTTCGAATTCGTCGCCGGTCACCACGACCTCGCGCCCCTGGACCAACAGGTGCCGGATCACCGCGGCGAATCGTTCACCGGGCCAGCGGCGGGCGGGTGCCCCGGCGCCCACGTGCACGACCACGCAGTCGCGGTGGCTGGTGGTGGCCACCGGCGGCACCAGGCCGAGATTGCGGCGATCGGCGCTGATTCCGGCCGATTCCAGGAGATGGCACCAGCGGTCGATGTCGTGCATATCCGCTTGCCATTCGGGGCCGTCGAGATCGGGGAAGGCGGCATTGCGGTAGCTGAGCAACCGGGCGGGTTCGGTTCGGGCCAATTCGACGATGCCCTCGGCGCCGGAACCCTGCAGGTTCACCGCCAGCGCGGGCGGCGCGCCGTCCCAGCGCATGGTGTGCGGGTCGGCGGCGGCGACCATTTCGTCCACCGAGGTGATGAGGTCGACGATGGGTTTGAGCCGGTGCGGTGCGGCCAGCACGATGTGATCGCGTGGCCTCGCCCGGCGCAGCGCACGAAGAGCGGGGACCGCGGTGAGCAGATCACCCAGTCCACGTGCGCGCAGCACGAGTACAACCGCCACCCTCTTCTCCTAGCCATCACCAAGCGACCCAGTAGTCCCGACCCACTCGATTCCGCACCGTTGCCGCGGCACGAACGAAGAGAGCCACCTGAAGATGACTACCCGAGCCGATCCGGCGTGAAACGCGCGTATTTCCCCACACGTCCGCATCCAAACCGGTCGGCACCCCGCCGGGGTCGCGGCGGCCTGCCGAGCGCCCGGACAACCCGCAGGAAACCGGCGCTGTGACAGGGCGATCTCGCGAGAACGCATGGGGCGGTGCGGATATGCGGAGGAGGCGAGCGAGAGCCTTTCTACTACGCAGTGTCGTTGAATCTGCGCCGATCCTCTACGCTGTGAGCCATGACAGTGGTCTACAACCTGGTGGTCATCGCCCACCTGCTCGGTCTCGCCGCGGTGATCGGCGGATACGCCGCCGGCCGGCCGGCGGTGTCGCAGGTGATGCTCTGGGGTGCGCGAGCGCAGATCGTCACGGGTCTGATCCTGGTCGGCATGGCCGACGGCATCGATTCCCTCGACAAGAATCTCGACATGGCCAAGATCGTGGTGAAACTGGTCATCGCGGTCGCCGTGGCCGGTCTGGCCGAGGTCGCGCACGCGGATGCCAAGCGTGGCAAGACGATTGCCTGGATGGCCGACGCCGCCGGACTGCTGGCCATCGCCAATGTGTTCGTCGCCGTGTTGTGGCACTGAGTCGCGGAGTTCGACGGTCGCGCTGACCCGCGGCATCCGATGCGGTTCGGCATCGACTGCCGAACCGCATCGGATGCCCGTTCAGCCCTCCAGCAGGGTCTGGCCGAGGTAACCCTGTGCGTCGGTGATTCCCGGCGGAATCACGAACACCGCGGACCCGACGGGTGTGGTCCAGGTGTTCAGGGCGTCGAATTCGGCCAGGCGGCGCTGCACCGGCAGATACTGCGCCGCGATATCGCGCTGGTAGGCGGCGAACAACAACCCCGAATTCGAGGTGGTCCCGGGTGCGGGGGCATCGTCGTAGTTGTAGCCCCGCCGCAGGAAACGCTCGCCGTCGCTGCTGTGATGCGCCCGGGCGATATGCGCCGAGGGCGGTATGACCGGGATGCCGTGGGCGTCCACGGCCGCGAAATCCGGATCATCGGATTCGCGGGCACCGGTCAGCGGCGCACCGGTCGCGATGCGCCGGCCCACGGTCAGTTCCCGACCCTCGGGGTCGAGTTCGTCCCAGGTGTCCAGATTCATCGCGATCCGGCGCAACACCATCGAGGTTCCGCCGCGCAGCCACGCCACGGTCGCGCCGTCGTCCCACACCAGCCGATCGAAATCGGCCCCGGGGGCGATGTTGACCGTGCCGTCGACCTGGCCCATCAGATTGCGCATCGTCTGCCCGGCAGCGGCGTTGCGGAATCCGCGCTGGGTCCAGCGCACCGTCACCAGGGAGGTCACGCTGCGCGACAGCGCCCGTACCGCATGCGCCACCGTCGTCGCCTCGTCCGCGCAGACCTGCAGCAGCAGATCCCCCTCACAGAATGCGGAGTCGAGCCGATCGATGGTGAAGCCGGGCAGTTGCGCGAGCCACTGGGGCCGTGCGGAGTCGAGCCCTGCCACGGTGAACAGCCGCGGGCCGAATCCGACGGTCACGGTCAACCGGGCGGGCCGGCGAGCCAGCTCCGGTTCGGTATCGGCCAGCGCCGGTTCACCGGCCGCGAGCCGCGCCGCGTCCCCGGACCAGATGCGCAGCAATCCCACGAGGTCGGCCCGCCCCGTGCCGGGCCGCAGATCGAAGGCGACGAACGCCGCGTGCTGCTGCGGCGCGGTCGCGATCCCACCCTGATGGGGTCCGTAGAACGGTTCGCGCGCGGTGCCCGGGTCGGCGGTCTCGGCCCGGCGCGTCCAGCGTTCGGCGCCGAGGGT